>NZ_BHZD01000001.1:8447500-9705398 GCF_003865155.1 Streptomyces paromomycinus
TCTCCCCGAAATGCATTTAGGTGCAGCGTCGTGTGTTTCTTGCCGGAGGTAGAGCACTGGATAGGCGATGGGCCCTACCGGGTTACTGACCTTAGCCAAACTCCGAATGCCGGTAAGTGAGAGCGCGGCAGTGAGACTGTGGGGGATAAGCTCCATGGTCGAGAGGGAAACAGCCCAGAGCATCGACTAAGGCCCCTAAGCGTGTGCTAAGTGGGAAAGGATGTGGAGTCGCAGAGACAACCAGGAGGTTGGCTTAGAAGCAGCCATCCTTGAAAGAGTGCGTAATAGCTCACTGGTCAAGTGATTCCGCGCCGACAATGTAGCGGGGCTCAAGCACACCGCCGAAGTCGTGTCATTGCAGTATGTACTCCTAACGGGGACTGTGATGGGTAGGGGAGCGTCGTGTGCCGGGTGAAGCAGCACCGGAAGGTAGTTGTGGACGGTTCACGAGTGAGAATGCAGGCATGAGTAGCGATACACACGTGGGAAACGTGTGCGCCGATTGACTAAGGGTTCCTGGGTCAAGCTGATCTGCCCAGGGTAAGTCGGGACCTAAGGCGAGGCCGACAGGCGTAGTCGATGGACAACCGGTTGATATTCCGGTACCCGCTTTGAAGCGCCAAACATCGAATCAGGCGATGCTAAGTCCGTGAAGCCGCCCTGAGCTCTTCGGAGCGTAGGGGAGTGGTGGAGCCGACGAACCAGACTTGTAGTAGGTGAGTGATGGGGTGACGCAGGAAGGTAGTCCAGCCCGGGCGGTGGTTGTCCCGGGGTAAGGGTGTAGGACGCACGGTAGGCAAATCCGTCGTGCATGAAGTCTGAGACCTGATGCCGAGCCGATTGTGGTGAAGTGGATGATCCTATGCTGTCGAGAAAAGCCTCTAGCGAGTTTCATGGCGGCCCGTACCCTAAACCGACTCAGGTGGTCAGGTAGAGAATACCGAGGCGTTCGGGTGAACTATGGTTAAGGAACTCGGCAAAATGCCCCCGTAACTTCGGGAGAAGGGGGGCCATTGCTGGTGATGAGTCTTGCACTCTGAGCTGGTGGTGGCCGCAGAGACCAGCGAGAAGCGACTGTTTACTAAAAACACAGGTCCGTGCGAAGCCGTAAGGCGATGTATACGGACTGACGCCTGCCCGGTGCTGGAACGTTAAGGGGACCGGTTAGCTCTGTTTCGACAGGGCGAAGCTGAGAACTTAAGCGCCAGTAAACGGCGGTGGTAACTATAACCATCCTAAGGTAGCGAAATTCCTTGTCGGGTAAGTTCCGACCTGCACGAATGGCGTAACGACTTCTCGACTGTCTCAACCATAGGCCCGGTGAAATTGCACTACGAGTAAAGATGCTCGTTTCGCGCAGCAGGACGGAAAGACCCCGGGACCTTTACTATAGCTTGATATTGGTGTTCGGTTCGGCTTGTGTAGGATAGGTGGGAGACTGTGAACTCGTCACGCCAGTGGCGGGGGAGTCGTTGTTGAAATACCACTCTGGTCGTGCTGGATGTCTAACCTGGGTCCGTGATCCGGATCAGGGACAGTGTCTGGTGGGTAGTTTAACTGGGGCGGTTGCCTCCTAAAGAGTAACGGAGGCGCCCAAAGGTTCCCTCAGCCTGGTTGGCAATCAGGTGTTGAGTGTAAGTGCACAAGGGAGCTTGACTGTGAGACTGACGGGTCGAGCAGGTACGAAAGTAGGGACTAGTGATCCGGCGGTGGCTTGTGGAAGCGCCGTCGCTCAACGGATAAAAGGTACCCCGGGGATAACAGGCTGATCTTCCCCAAGAGTCCATATCGACGGGATGGTTTGGCACCTCGATGTCGGCTCGTCGCATCCTGGGGCTGGAGTCGGTCCCAAGGGTTGGGCTGTTCGCCCATTAAAGCGGTACGCGAGCTGGGTTTAGAACGTCGTGAGACAGTTCGGTCCCTATCCGCTGTGCGCGTAGGAGTCTTGAGAAGGGCTGTCCCTAGTACGAGAGGACCGGGACGGACGAACCTCTGGTGTGCCAGTTGTCCTGCCAAGGGCATGGCTGGTTGGCTACGTTCGGAAAGGATAACCGCTGAAAGCATCTAAGCGGGAAGCCTGCTTCGAGATGAGGGCTCCCTCCTCCTTGAGAGGGTAAGGCTCCCAGTAGACGACTGGGTTGATAGGCCAGATATGGAAGCCCGGTAACGGGTGGAGTTGACTGGTACTAATAGGCCGAGGGCTTGTCCTCAGTTGCTCGCGTCCACTGTGTTAGTTCTGAAGTAACGAACTCGCCTTGTCGGCTGGAGTTGTTATCTTCATAGTGTTTCGGTGGTCATAGCGTTAGGGAAACGCCCGGTTACATTTCGAACCCGGAAGCTAAGCCTTTCAGCGCCGATGGTACTGCAGGGGGGACCCTGTGGGAGAGTAGGACGCCGCCGAACTCCTTTTGATAGTGGGAAGCCCCGCACCGTATGGTGCGGGGCTTTCTGCGTTTGTGCCCCGGTGCCGGCGGGAGTCCGGAAGGCGTCCGGCAGCTCCCGCGGGCCGGCCACCGGTTATGTGCGTGTTGTCGTGCGGTATCCGGACAAGGGACCCGCGGTGTGCCGGGCCGGAGCGGCCAGGTAAGGTCAGGGGGCATCGTCGGTACGTTCCCACAGGAGGCCCCCGGGTGGAGGTCCAGGAGACGCGCGTCCAAACGGATCGTGTCCTCACCATCCCGAACATTCTGAGCATGGCTCGCCTCGTCGGCGTGCCGGTGTTCCTGTGGTTGATCCTGTGGAAGGAGTTCGGCGGCCCGGACACCAAGTACTGGGCACTGCTGGTCCTGGCGCTGAGCGGCGTCAGCGACTACCTCGACGGCAAGCTGGCCCGCCGCTGGAACCAGATCAGCAGCTTGGGCCGGATCCTCGACCCGGCCGCCGACCGGCTGTACATCCTCTCCACCCTGGTGGGCCTGACCTGGCGCGGAATCCTCCCGCTGTGGGTCACCGCGGCCCTCCTGGCGCGCGAACTGATGCTGCTGATCGCGGTCGCGGCCCTTGCCCGCCACAAGTACGGCCCTCCCCAGGTGAACTTCCTGGGCAAGGCGGCTACATTCAACTTGATGTATGCCTTCCCGTTGCTGCTGCTCAGCGACGGAGAAGGCTGGCTCCACACGCTCGCTGAAATTTTCGGATGGGCGTTCGCCGGATGGGGTACAGCACTGTACTGGTGGGCAGGGATTCTCTATGTGGTCCAGGTCCGCCGGATCATCAAGGTGGACACCAAGGCCGACTGAACTCGCCGAAAGTCCTCGCACCCGGCCCACCGGGTGCGAAGACGGAGAACGGAAACTCTCCCGGACGGGCGAAGTCGGCAGGACCGTCGTCTGTTTCGAGGAGGACGCTTCCGACATGAAGGCCGTTGTGATGGCCGGTGGTGAAGGCACTCGCCTTCGCCCCATGACGTCGAGTATGCCCAAGCCGCTGCTGCCCGTGGCCAACAGGCCGATCATGGAGCATGTGCTGCGGCTGTTGAAGCGGCATGGGCTCAGCGAGACCGTAGTGACCGTGCAATTCCTGGCGTCGCTCGTCCGGAACTACTTCGGTGACGGGGAAGAGCTCGACATGGAGCTCACCTACGCCAACGAGGAAAAACCGCTCGGGACGGCCGGCAGCGTGAAGAACGCCGAGGAGGCGCTCCGCGACGACGCCTTCCTCGTGATCTCCGGAGATGCGCTCACCGACTTCGATCTCACCGACCTGATCCGTTTCCACAAGGAGAAGGGCGCGCTCGTCACCGTCTGCCTCACGAGGGTCCCCAATCCTCTGGAATTCGGTATCACGATCGTCGACGAGGAAGGCAAGGTCGAGCGTTTCCTGGAGAAGCCGACCTGGGGCCAGGTCTTCTCCGACACGGTGAACACGGGCATCTACGTCATGGAGCCCGAAGTTTTCGACTACGTGGAACCCGACGTCCCGGTGGACTGGTCGGGTGACGTCTTCCCCCAGCTCATGAAGGAAGGCAAGCCGGTTTACGGCTACATCGCCGAGGGCTACTGGGAGGACGTCGGCACCCACGAGAGCTATGTGAAGGCCCAGGCCGACGTCCTTGAGGGCAAGGTCGACGTCGACATCGACGGCTTCGAGATCTCGCCGGGCGTCTGGGTCGCCGAGGGCGCCGAGGTGCACCCGGACGCCGTACTGCGCGGCCCGCTGTACATCGGCGACTACGCCAAGGTCGAAGCCGGCGCGGAACTGCGCGAGCACACCATCGTCGGGTCGAACGTCGTCGTCAAGAGCGGCGCCTTCCTGCACAAGGCCGTGGTGCACGACAACGTGTACATCGGTCAGCAGAGCAATCTGCGCGGCTGTGTGATCGGTAAGAACACCGACATCATGCGGGCGGCCCGGATCGAGGACGGAGCCGTCATCGGCGACGAGTGCCTCGTCGGTGAGGAATCGATTGTCCAGGGCAATGTCCGGGTCTATCCGTTCAAGACCATCGAGGCCGGCGCCTTCGTCAACACCTCGGTGATCTGGGAGTCCCGCGGCCAGGCGCACCTGTTCGGCGCCCGTGGCGTCTCCGGCATCCTGAACGTCGAGATCACCCCCGAGGTCGCGGTACGGCTGGCCGGCGCGTACGCCACGACCCTGAAGAAGGGGTCCACGGTCACCATCGCCCGGGACCACTCCCGGGGTGCCCGGGCGCTGAAGCGCGCGATGATCTCCGCGCTCCAGGCCAGCGCCATCGACGTACGGGACGTGGAGAACGTGCCGCTTCCGGTGGCCCGGCAGCAGACGGCCCGGGGCAGCGCCGGCGGCATCATGGTCCGTACGACACCGGGCGTGCCGGACTCCGTCGACATCATGTTCCTGGACGAGCGCGGCGCCGACCTCTCGCTGGCGGGCCAGCGCAAGCTGGACCGGGTCTATGCACGCCAGGAGTACCGCAGGGCCTTCCCCGGCGAGATCGGCGACCTGCACTTCCCCTCCAGCGTCTACGACTCGTACACCGGGTCGCTGCTCCGGTCGCTGGACACCGAGGGCATCGGCGAGTCCGGTCTGAAGGTCGTCGTGGACGCCTCCAACGGCAGCGCCGGCCTGGTGCTGCCCAGCCTCCTGGGGCGGCTCGGCGTCGATTCGCTGACCATCAACCCCGGCCTGGACGAGTCCCGGCCGACGGAGACCGCCGACGCCCGGCGCGCCGGGCTGGTCCGGCTCGGGGAGATCGTGGCCTCCGCGCGGGCGGCCTTCGGGGTGCGGTTCGACCCCGTCGGTGAGCGGCTGTCGCTGGTGGACGAGCGCGGCCGGATCATCGAGGACGACCGGGCGCTGCTGGTCATGCTCGACCTGGTGGCCGCCGAGCGGCGCAGCGGCCGGGTGGCCCTGCCGGTGACCACGACCCGTATCGCCGAGCAGGTGGCCGCGTACCACGGCACGCAGGTGGAGTGGACGACCACCTCGCCCGACGATCTGACCCGGGTGGGCCGCGGGGACGACACCATCTTCGGCGGTGACGGCCGCGGCGGCTTCATCGTTCCGGAGTTCAGCAGCGTCTTCGACGGCGCGGCGGCGTTCGTACGGCTGATCGGGCTGGTCGCCCGTACGCAGCTCACGCTCAGCCAGATCGACGCGCGGATCCCGCGGGCGCATGTGCTCAAGCGGGACCTGGCGACACCGTGGGCGGTCAAGGGCCTGGTCATGCGCCATGTGGTGGAGGCGGCCGGCGACCGGTCGGTGGACACCACCGACGGCGTTCGGGTGGTGGAGGCCGACGGGCGCTGGGTGCTGGTGCTGCCGGACCCGGCGGAGGCCGTCACCCATCTGTGGGCGGAAGGCCCGGACGACGCCTCGGCCCAGCAGCTGCTGGACGAATGGTCGGCGGTGGTGGACAGCGCGGGCCGCTGATCCACGGCGGGGGTACGGACGTCCGTACCGTTCCGTGGCCCCACCGGCGCGCCGCGATTCGGCACGCCGGTGGGGCCATTGGGTGACTGCGGCGCCGACGTGCGACGATGTGCGGCATGTCGCAGCAGCGCCCCGATCGGAGCACCCCCCACCAGGCATCGCGCCCCGACGCCTCGATGTCGCTGCTGACCAACGTCATGGACCACGCCCTCGACGACGGGTACGCGGAAGCGGCGGAGCGCAAGGCGGCGGCGGGGACGCGCGGCCTGCCCCGTACCTTGCGGGCCAAGTTGGGGCTGGCGGCGGGCCTGGTGCTGGCCGCGGTGGTGGTGACGGTCGGTGCCGCCCAGGCGCGGATATCGGCTCCCACCCTGGCGAAGGAACGCGAAGAGCTGATCAACCGTATCGAGCACGGTACGTCCGACGCCGACGCGGTGCAGAAGCGGGTCGACGCGCTCCGCGACGACGTGGGGGCGATGCAGCGCGAGGCGCTGAAGAAGCACGGCGGCGACCGGGCCGAGCTGCTGGCACTGCTGGCAGGCTCGACGCAGGTGACCGGCCCCGGGGTGAAACTCGTCGTCGACGACGCCAAGTCGGCCAAGTCGAGCGGCGGGGGGCCGCGGGAGAGCACCGGGTTCTCGGACACCGGGCGGCTGCGCGACCGCGATCTGCAGCGGGTCGTCAACGGCCTCTGGGCGTCCGGCGCCGAGGCGGTCGCCGTCAACGAGCAGCGGCTCACGTCCCTCTCGGCGATCCGGGCCGCGGGAGACGCCATACTGGTCGACAACAAACCGCTGGTGCCGCCGTACACGGTGCTGGCGGTGGGGGACGGGCGCAAGCTCGCGACCGCGTTCCAGGACAGTGCGGACGGCCAGTACTTGGACGTGCTGCGCAAGAACTACGGGATTCGTACGAAGATTTCCGCCGAGAACGAGGTCAGGCTGCCGCCCGCGCCCAGTTTGATCGTACGTACAGCACAGCCGAAGGCCGGTGCCGCGGGCGGCGCCGACACAGGGAAGGGCACATCGTGATCGCCGTACTGGGCCTCATCGTGGGAGTCGTGGTCGGGCTTGTGGTCCGACCCGTGGTGCCGACGGTGGTCGAGCCCTACCTGCCGATCGCTGTCGTCGCGGCGCTGGACGCCGTCTTCGGCGGTCTGCGCGCGATGCTGGACGGCATCTTCGACGACAAGGTCTTCGTCGTCTCGTTCCTGTCCAACGTGGTGGTCGCCGCGCTCATCGTCTTCCTCGGGGACAAGCTCGGCGTCGGCGCCCAACTGTCCACCGGTGTGGTCGTCGTACTGGGCATCCGCATCTTCTCCAACGCCGCGGCCATCCGCCGGCACGTCTTCAGGGCCTGATGCCGATGGCTACGGACGACATTCCCGGGCCGGACGGCACGCCGCCGGAGCCGGGCGGGGAGCCGCGGAAGGTGCCGCCCGGCGGGTCCGGCGGTGCGGACCACGGCCCCGGTGGGGCGGACCGGCCGGCCGACCGGCGGCCGATGCCTCCGGAGAGCCGGTCCCAGGACCGGCAGGACGGCGCTGGGAGCGCCGCTGACGAGGCGCCGGCGGCAGGTACGGACCAGACGGCCGGGCCCGGTGCGGCGGAGCCGCAGGTGACCGGACGGCAGCGTCTGGTGGCCGGTCTGTGGCCGCCGCGGCTGACCCGGGCCCAACTGATCGTGGCCCTGCTGCTGTTCATTCTCGGTCTCGGCCTGGCAATTCAGGTACGTTCCACGAGTGACAACAGCGCACTACGGGGCGCGCGGCAGGAGGACCTGGTGCGCATCCTGGATGAATTGGACAACCGTTCGCAACGCCTGACGGATGAACAGCGCAGGCTGGAGGGCCAGAAGACCGAGCTGGAGAACAGCTCGGACCAGGCCGAGGAGGCCCGGAAGCAGACCGTGGAGAAGGAGCAGCAGCTCGGCGTGCTGGCGGGGACGGTGGCGGCCCAGGGGCCGGGCATCAACCTCACCATCAACGATCCGACGCACTCCGTCGAGGCGGACAAACTCCTGGACACCGTCCAGGAGTTGCGGGCGGCCGGTGCCGAGGCCATTCAGATCAACGAGGTACGGATCGTGGCCGATTCGTACCTGTCGGACGTCCGCGGCGGCGTGGAGGTCGACGGCAGACGCGTCACCCAGCCGTACCGTTTCAAGGTGATCGGCAAGCCCGAGGACCTGGAACCGGCGCTGAACATCCCTGGCGGTGTGGTGCAGACTTTGGAGAAGGAGCAGGCCACTGTGTCGGTGAGCCGTGACGAGAAGATCATCGTGGACGCCTTGCGGGAGGCGAAGCGGCCTGACTACGCTCGGTCGTCATCGCGGTGAGCCGGCGACGAATGCGGACGCTTCGGGTCGGTCATGAGGTAGCGGGGGGTCGGCGCACCGTACGGGTGGTGCGTGGTGGAAACTGTGTGAAGGCCACGGACGTTAACAAGATGTCCGGATCGGCCGGTGTGTGCATCGAGGGTTCGTCCTGCCCCACGGGCGGGTCTGTTTCGTTCAAGGGGAATCGCCCGTGAAGTTGTTTGCAAAGCTGTTCGGCAAGAGCGCACGCCAGGAGGGCGGCAGCGGCTCGGCCAAGCACCGTGCCTCGCGCCAGCCCGAGGAGGGCGGCGCCGGCGGAGAGCGTCCGCTCTTCCGTGACCAGGTCGGTGGCCCCGGAGCGCCGGGTGCTCATTCTGTTGACCCCTCCGTGCCCGGCCGCATAGGTTCCCAGGGACCGTCGGCCGCGAACACGGGTGGAGGGGTTGCCTTGCCGGTCTGTACGAGGTGCGGTCACCGCAACGCCGAGGCGAGCCGGTTCTGCTCCAACTGCGGAGCGCCGCTGCGCCCCGGGGCGCAGGCCGAGCGTGCGTCCGAGACGACCTCCACCATCTCCATCTCGGGGCTGGAGGCGTACGACGCGGAGACGACGGGGCAGACGGCGGTGCCGTCGCTGTCCCCCGAGGCCCAGGCGGCCGTCGAGGCGCTGCCGATGGGCTCGGCCCTGCTGGTGGTGCGCCGCGGTCCGAACTCGGGCAGCCGCTTCCTGCTGGACGGCGACCTGACGACGGCCGGGCGGCACCCGCAGAGCGACATCTTCCTGGACGACGTGACGGTCTCGCGCCGGCACGTGGAGTTCCGCCGCGGCCAGGACGGCTTCACCGTCGCCGACGTCGGCAGCCTGAACGGCACGTACGTCAACCGTGAGCGGATCGACTCGGTGCCGCTCGCCAACGGTGACGAGGTCCAGATCGGCAAGTTCCGGCTGGTCTTCTACGCGAGCCAGCGGGGCGTCGGGTTCTGACCGGCCAAGGAAGGCATATGCACCGCACTGCGCCGGGTGGTGCCGGGTCCGCCGGCACCACCTCGGACGGCAAGCTGATGAGCATCGGTACGGTGCTCAACGCGCTGCGCGACGAGTTCCCCGAGGTCACCATCTCCAAGATCCGTTTCTTGGAGGCCGAGGGGCTCGTCGAGCCGCGGCGCACCCCGTCCGGATACCGCAAGTTCAGCGCGGACGACGTCGCCCGGCTGGCGGCCGTCCTGCGGATGCAGCGTGACCACTATCTTCCGCTGAAAGTGATCCGCGAGCACCTCGACGCTCTCGCGCGGGGCGAACAGGTGTCGCTGCCGGCTCCCGCCGCGCCCGCGGGGGAGCTGTTCGAAGGTCTCGGCGAGTCGGCCGGTGACCTGCCCACGGCCGCCCGCATCGGCCGGGCGGAGCTGCTGGCCGCCGCGGAGGTCGAGGAGTCCGAGCTGGCCGACTGGGAGGCGTACGGACTCATCGTCCCGGACGCCGACGGCGGGTACGACATCGAGGCCGTGACGGTCGCCAGGCTCGTCGCCGAACTGGGGCGATTCGGCCTGGAACCCCGCCATCTGCGGGCGGTCAAGGCGGCCGCCGAACGGGAGGCCAACCTCGTCGAGCAGGTCGTCGCGCCGCTGCGCCGGCACCGCAATCCGCAGACCAGGCAGCACGCCGAGGCCACGGCCAGAGAGCTGGCCACGCTGTCCGTACGGCTGCACGCGGCGCTGGTCCAGTCCGCCCTGCGGGTCCGGCCGACGTGAGCAATGGGTGGCCCGACTACCCAAACCGCCCGGGCACGTCCTAGGGTTGCTGTGTGAACGAGCTCGATGTCGTGGGTGTCCGGGTGGAAATGCCTTCCAACCAACCGATCGTGCTCCTACGGGAGGTAGGAGGCGACCGTTACCTGCCCATTTGGATCGGGCCGGGGGAGGCCACCGCCATCGCCTTCGCCCAGCAGGGGATGGCCCCTGCCAGGCCGCTGACGCACGACCTCTTCAAGGACGTGCTGGAAGCGGTGGGCCAGGAACTGACCCAGGTCCGCATCACGGACCTGCGCGAGGGGGTCTTCTATGCCGAACTGGTCTTCGCCAGTGGTGTCGAGGTCAGCGCCCGTCCGTCCGACGCCATAGCGCTGGCGCTGCGCACCGGTACGCCGATCTACGGGACCGACGGGGTCCTCGACGACGCGGGCATCGCCATCCCGGACGAGCAGGAGGACGAGGTGGAGAAGTTCCGCGAGTTCCTCGACCAGATCTCGCCCGAGGACTTCGGCACCAACAGTCAGTGAGCCGGGTGCGCGGAGGGCCGTCTTCCGCGCATTCGAGTAGCCTTTCCCCGTCCGGGGGCACGAGAAACCACTCGCAGGGTGATTATCACTCGGCGTGGCGAGCGCGGCGATCGTTGACGCACCCCGAGTGACTGCATACCGTCGATAGGGCAGGTCCCGTCCGGGACGTGGAGGACGGAGGTCGGCGTGGCAATCACCGGCGACGGTACGGCGGCGGAAGGGGCGTTGCCGCTCCACCCCGGGGCTGTTGACCGCACCCCGGCACAGGCCGCCGAGGTGCCGGGGGACCGCGGGGCGGAAACCATCGGCTACCGCGGCCCGACGGCGTGCGCGGCCGCGGGGATCACCTACCGCCAGCTCGACTACTGGGCCCGTACGGGGCTCGTCGAGCCGAGCGTGCGGCCCGCCTACGGGTCGGGCACCCAGCGGCTCTACAACTTCCGGGACGTCGTCGTCCTGAAGATCGTCAAGCGGCTGCTGGACACCGGCGTGTCCCTGCAGAACATCCGCACCGCCGTCCGGCACCTGCGCTCCCGCGGGCTGTCCGACCTGGCGCGGATGACCTTGATGAGCGACGGCGCGACGGTCTACGAATGCACCTCGCCCGACGAGGTCGTCGACCTGCTCCAGGGCGGGCAGGGTGTCTTCGGCATCGCGGTGGGCGTGGTGTGGCGCGACGTGGAGGGCGCGTTGTCGCAGCTCCACGGCGAGCGGGTGGACACCGGCGAGACGCTGGTCCGGCACAACCCGCACGACGAGCTGGCGCGGCGGCGCAACCGGGCGGGCTGAGCGGGGCGTACGGCGCGAAAAGCGCAGAACGGCAGCGGCAGGGCGTACGGAGACGGCGCCCGGCTGCTGCGTACGCCCGTTACGGCGGTCTCCTGCGCCTCTGTCGTACCAGGACGCACCCGAGGCCTCACGGGGCACGGAGCGGGCCGGGGGCCTCGTACAGCGGCTCTCAGGCCGTCCGGCGAGGACGGCCGGCGCGATTGTCAGTGGTGTGGGGGAGCATCAGTCGTGTGAGACGTGCGCCGACGATCCTGCATCTCGACATGGATGCGTTCTTCGCGGCCGCCGAGCAGGCGGCCAAGCCGAGCCTGCGCGGAAAACCCGTGGTGGTCGGCGGGATCGGTCCGCGCGGTGTGGTCTCCACGGCCTCGTACGAGGCCCGGGTCTTCGGGGTGCGCTCCGCCATGCCCACCGCGCAGGCCCGCCGCCGCTGTCCGAACGCGGCGTACCTGACACCGCGCTTCACCCTGTACCGCCAGGTCAGCGACGTGGTGATGGAGCTGCTGCACGAGCTGTCGCCGCTGGTGGAGCCGCTCAGCCTGGACGAGGCGTTCGTCGACCTGGAAGCGGGCGGTGTCGCGGCGGACACCGCGGCGGTGCGGGCGGTGGGGGAGCGGTTGCGACGGGACATCCGGCGCCGGACGGGGCTGACCGGGTCGGTGGGACTGGCCGGCGCCAAGATGCTGGCCAAGATCGCCTCGGAGCAGGCCAAGCCGGACGGCCTCGTGGTCATCGAGCCCGGCACGGAGCGGGAGCTCCTCGGCCCGATGACGGTGCGTACGCTGCCCGGCGTCGGCCCGGCCACGGCGGAGACGCTGCGCCGGGCGGGCATCCACACGGTCGCCGAGACGGCGGAGGCGGGCGAGGCGGAGCTCGTACGGCTGCTGGGCAGGGCGCACGGCGCCGGGCTGTACGCGATGGCGCTGGGCCGGGACGACCGGCCCGTGGTGGCCGAGCGGGACGCGAAGTCGATATCGGTCGAGGACACCTTCGAGGTGGACCTGACGGACCGGACACGGGTGCGGGCCGAGGTGATGCGGCTGGCGGACCGGTGCGTGCAACGGCTGCGGGCGGCCGGGCGGTCCGGCCGGACCGTCGTGATCAAGGTGCGTAACTACGACTTCTCCACGCTGACCAGGTCGGAGACGCTGCGCGGGCCCACGGACGACCAGGGCGTGGTGCGGGAGGCCGCGGCCCGGCTGCTGGACCTGGTGGACACGACGGGCGGCGTACGGCTGCTGGGTGTGGGGGTGACCGGCCTCGCGGATTTCACGCAGGAGGACCTGTTCGCCCAGGTGGCGACGGAGAAGGCGGCCGAGGAGGAGGCCGAGCGGGCGCGCCGGGCGGCCGACGAGGCCGCGCGGCTGGCCGCCGACGAGCCCGAGCGGCCCCGACGCTGGCTCCCGGGGCTCGACGTGATCCATGACGAGCACGGGGCGGGCTGGGTGCAGGGCAGCGGCGTGGGCCGGGTGACCGTACGGTTCGAGCAGCCGTGGTCCGGGCCCGGGCGGGTGCGCACGTTCCCGGTCGAGGACCCCGCGCTGCGGCCCGGTGAGCCGCTGCCGCTGGTGGGCGGTCCGCCGGACGGGTGGCGCGACGGGCTGCCGGGCGGTCTGCCCGGCGGTTTGCCCGGCGGGGCGGGCGGGTCCGGCGGTCGTGGTGAGCGCGAGGCCGGGGAGGTGGACGGGCCTGGCGGATCGGGGGAGGCCGGTGGCCCCGGCGGGTCCGGGGAAGCCGACGAGCCCGGCGGGTCCGGGGGCGCCGGCCGTCCCGGCGGGCCCGGCGGTGGCGTGCTGGAGGAGCCCGGCGGGCCCGGCGGTGGCGTGCTGAGGGAACCCGGCGGGCCCGGCGGCGACGTGCTGAAGGAGCCAGACGGGCCCGGCGGCGACATGCTGAGGGAACCCGACGGGCCCGGCGGCGACATGCTGAGGGAACCCGACGGACCCGGCGGCGACATGCTGGAGGAACCCGACGAATCCGGCGACGGTGTGGCGGAGGCGTCCGGCGGCCGTGAGGCTCCTCCCTCTCCGCCCGGTGTTCAGTCCTCCGCGCCGGCCACCCGCCCGAACTCCGTGTCGGCCGGCGCGGCGTCCGAGCCGGGCGCGGGATCGGGGGCCGGGATGTCCAGACGGTAGTGGTGATAGAGCTGTAGTTCCTGCTCCGGCGAGAGGTGGCGGCCCACCCCGAAGTCCGGCGCGTCCCTGATCAGCTTGCGGTCGTAGGGGACGTGCAGTGCCTCGTCGACCAGATCGCTGGGCTCCAGGGGCACGAACGCGTCCCGGCTGAAGATCCCGGTGCGTACGGCCGCCCATTCCGGTTCACCGGTCGCGTCGTCCAGGTACACCTCGTCGACGGTGCCGATCTTGGTTCCGTTCTTGTCGAACGCCTTGCGGCCGATCAAGCTGCGGGGATCGATATCGGTCTGCACGGTCCCTCCTAGTGGTCGCAACTGCCTTGTGACAACTACCAAACGGCACAATTCATGCCCCGGCCACTCGAAGGAACGTCCGTTCGCCGCGCTGGTAGGCTGGCGAGCGGCTGTCGACCCCATGCGGGAGAGTCCTTCGTCGATCTTGGCGGAGGCGCCGAAGGAGCAACTCCTCCCCGGAATCTCTCAGGCTCACGTACCGCATGGACGAGGTCACTCTGGAAAGCAGGGCGGGCCACGGGCGGACACAGCGCCGGAACCCTTCCTCACCGACGGTGAAAGCCGGTACCGCGTGCGGGACCGGTGAAGCTCTCAGGTTGAGATGACAGAGGGGGAGGCCGTCCGGGCACCAGCGCCGTGGTGCCCCGCGTAGGTCGAAACGACCAGGAGGCCCCCGCAGATGACCACCACCCGCAGCTCCCTGACCGAGCTGGAACGAGGCACCCCGTTCGAGCAGCGGCACATCGGCCCCGGCCCGGAGGCCCAGGCCAAGATGCTGGCGCAGGTCGGGTTCGGATCGCTGGACGAACTGACCGCGGCCGCCGTACCGGACGTGATCAAGAGCGCGGAGGCGCTGGGCCTGCCCCAGGGCCGTACGGAGGCCGAGGTCCTCGCCGAGCTGCGGGCGCTCGCGGACCGCAACCAGGTGCTCGCCCCGATGATCGGGCTCGGTTACCACGGCACGTTCACCCCGCCGGTGATCCTGCGCAACGTGATGGAGAACCCCGCCTGGTACACGGCCTACACCCCGTACCAGCCGGAGATCTCGCAGGGCCGGCTCGAAGCGCTGCTCAATTTCCAGACCATGGTCGCCGACCTGACCGGACTGCCCACCTCCGGTGCCTCGCTGCTGGACGAGGGCACGGCCGCGGCCGAGGCGATGGCCCTCTCGCGGCGCGTGGGCAAGGTCAAGCAGGGCGTCTTCCTGGTCGACGCCGACTGTCTGCCGCAGACCGTCGCCGTCATCCGGACCCGCGCCGAGCCGACCGGCGTCGAGGTCGTGGTGGCCGACCTGTCCGAGGGCATCCCGGCGGAGGCCGCCGAGCGCGGTGTCTTCGGCGTGCTGCTCCAGTACCCGGGTGCCTCCGGCGCCGTACGGGACCCGCGTGCCGTCATCGAGCAGGCGCACGAGCTGGGCGCGATCGTGACCGTCGCCGCCGACCTGCTGGCGCTGACGCTGCTGACCTCGCCGGGCGAGCTGGGCGCCGACATCGCCGTCGGCACCACGCAGCGCTTCGGCGTCCCGATGGGCTTCGGCGGCCCGCACGCCGGATTCATGGCCGTACGGGAGAAGTTCGCCCGCAGCCTGCCCGGCCGGCTGGTGGGCGTGTCGGTGGACGCCGACGGGAACAAGGCGTACCGGCTCGCTCTCCAGACGCGTGAGCAGCACATCCGCCGGGAAAAGGCCACCAGCAACATCTGCACCGCGCAGGTGCTGCTCGCGGTGATGGCGGGCATGTACGCCGTGTACCACGGCCCGGACGGCCTCGCCGCCATCGCGCGCCGTACCCACCGCTACGCGTCCATACTCGCGGCGGGCCTGCGGGCCGGCGGGGTGGAGGTCGTGCACGGCGGCTACTTCGACACGCTGACCGTACGGGTGCCGGGCCGGGCCGCCGAGGCCGTCGCCGCGGCCCGCGAGGCCGGGGTCAACCTGCGGCTGGTCGACGCCGACCTGGTGGGCGTCGCCTGCGACGAGACCACCGGACGCGCGCAGGTGCACGCGGTGTGGGGCGCCTTCGGCGTCCAGGCCGACATCGAGCAGCTCGACGCGACCGTGGCCGACGCGCTGCCCGAGGAGCTGCTGCGCGGCGACGCGTACCTGACGCACCCGGTCTTCCACCAGCACCGTTCCGAGACCGCGATGCTGCGCTACCTGCGCCGCCTGTCGGACAAGGACTACGCGCTGGACCGCGGCATGATCCCGCTCGGCTCGTGCACCATGAAGCTGAACGCGACGACCGAGATGGAGCCGGTCACCTGGCCCGAGTTCGGGCAGCTGCACCCGTTCGCGCCGGTCGAGCAGGCGCAGGGCTACCTCACGCTCATCGCGGAGCTGGAGGAGCGGCTGGCCACGGTCACCGGCTACGACAAGGTCTCCATCCAGCCGAACGCCGGTTCGCAGGGTGAACTGGCCGGCCTGCTGGCCGTACGCGCGTACCACCGCGCCAACGGCGACGAGCAGCGCACCGTCTGCCTGATCCCCTCCTCGGCGCACGGCACCAACGCCGCCAGCGCCGTGATGGCCGGCATGAAGGTCGTCGTCGTCAAGACCGGCGAGGACGGCGAGGTGGACACCGACGACCTGCACGCAAAGATCGAGCAGTACCGGGACCAGCTCGCGGTGCTGATGGTGACCTACCCGTCCACGCACGGCGTGTTCGAGGAGCACATCACGCAGATCTGCGCGGCCGTGCACGACGCGGGCGGTCAGGTGTACGTGGACGGCGCCAACCTCAACGCGCTGGTCGGCCTCGCCGAGCCCGGCAAGTTCGGCGGCGACGTCTCGCACCTGAACCTGCACAAGACCTTCTGCATCCCGCACGGCGGCGGCGGTCCCGGCGTCGGCCCGGTCGGCGTGCGCGCCCACCTGGCGCCGTACCTGCCCAACCACCCGCTGCAGCCCACCGCGGGCCCGGAGACGGGAGTCGGCCCCATCTCCGCGGCGCCGTGGGGTTCCGCGGGCATCCTGCCCATCTCCTGGGCGTACGTCCGGCTGATGGGCGGCGCGGGGCTCACGCGCGCCACCCAGGTCGCGGTGCTCGGCGCCAACTACATCGCCAAGCGCCTGGAGCCGCACTACCCCGTGCTCTACACCGGCCCCGGCGGCCTGGTCGCGCACGAGTGCATCATCGACGTACGGCCGCTGACCAAGGCGACCGGGGTGAGCATCGACGACGTCGCCAAGCGGCTGATCGACTACGGCTTCCACGCGCCGACGATGTCCTTCCCGGTGGCCGGCACGCTGATGATCGAGCCGACCGAGAGCGAGGACCTGCACGAGCTGGACCGCTTCTGCGAGGCGATGATCGCGATCCGCGCGGAGATCGACAAGGTCGGCTCGGGGGAGTGGGACCAGGACGACAACCCGCTGCGCAACGCCCCGCACACCGCGGCGGCGCTCGGCGGCGAGTGGACGCACCCGTACACCCGCGAGGAGGCGGTCTTCCCGGCCGGCGTCGAGGCGGCGGAGAAGTACTGGCCGCCGGTGCGCCGGATCGACGGTGCGTTCGGTGACCGCAACCTTGTGTGCTCCTGCCCGCCCATGGAGGAGTACGACGGCTGATCCGCCGTCGGCGGGCACCGCTCGCGGTCGCGCGGCATGTGAAGGGCCCTCGGCGTCGACGCCGGGGGCCCTGTTGTCCGTTGTGCTCTCTTGTCAGCCGGCGGTCGGTCGGTGCCGTGCCGTGCTGTGCGGTTCCGCGTGGTTGCGTGCGCTGAGGTGATCAGGCGGCGGTGGCCACGTGCGGCGTGCCCAGAACCCGGTGCGGCGCGATGACCTGGCCGTCCGGCAGCAGTTCACCGGTGTCCTCGAACAGGAGGACACCGTTGCACAGCAGGCTCCAGCCCTGCTCCGGGTGGTGCGCCACGAGATGGGCGGCCTCCCGGTCGGCGGAGTCTGCGGTCGGGCACGGTGGTTGGTGCTGGCACATGGATGATGTCTTTCGCTGCGATGTGGTCTGATTCGTCCTGCGGCTCGACGAGATGCTCATGGCCGCTCCCCCGTTTCAGTAGGTCGATACCAGTGTTGCCCCACGGGCCGGATTCCGCAGGGATTTGGCTGCAGCGGCACTCACTAGATAATGACGCATCACCCGTGCGGTCGGTTCATTTCAAGTGCGTCCCCGGTACGGGGCGTTGGGAGCCGGGCGGCCGCGTACTCCGCGCGGGTGAGCGCAGTGGAGCGCCCCGCGTCCGGGAAGGGCGCGGGGCGCGTTCCTGTGGGGCGGTGTGCTCCGGTGCGCGGTTGCGTCGTACGGCGTCGGCCGGTCGCCGTGGAGGACCCCCTGCCGGGTCTCAGGCCGGCGACCCCAGCAGGGGCACCGGTGCGAGGCGCAGGGTCAGCCGGGGCAGCAGATCCGCCACCCGGTGCGGCCGGTGGGCGGCGATGCCCGGCGGGGCCGGCGCCAGCGGGACGAGGACGTCACCCGGGGCGGGCACCCCCTCGGAGCCGTCCGCCGAGACGTCGTGGTGCAGCCACAAAGTGAGCATGTACAGCTCCGGCACGGACAGCAGCCGTGGCTGGTACGGGGTCGGTACGGACTCCGCCTGACGCAGTGCCCGTTCGGTCGACGTGACGTAGGGACCCTCGCAGAAATGCGAGAAGGTCCAGCCGTCGGCCGTGAGCATGGCTTCCGCGGTCGCCACCGACCGCTCGCCGCTGCGGATCAGGAACCGCCAGCCGGTGAGCCGGGTACGGGGCGGCCCGGCGGGGTGGCTGACATCGTCCAACACGTATACGGGCAAGGGGAGTTCGGCACTCAGTGGGCCCTGGTGGGCACGGAGGGCGGGGGTGCGGGCCTCGCGCACGGCGGTGGGGGAACCGAGGGCGGCGAGGACGCTGCGGAGGGCAGGCGCGGGGGCAGGGGGGACATGCAGCGGCATGGTGGGTCGCCTCTCACTTGGGAGACACGGTGGTGCTGGGCATGGTGCGGACGACGTCGTCAGCGTGCGGGGTCAGAGCGCCAGTACATGGCCGACCGGGGATGCCGGCCCGGCGGGGGTCAGCCGCTGTGCCGCAGCCCCGGTGGAACACCGCAACGCTGGGCGCCAACTCTCTGCCTCGTCAGCGAAGTTTATACGACGTGTGTTCACCAGGTGTTTCGGCTAGCCGTTCCGCGGATTGCCGACAAGGCGGAATCCAGACCCCTCCGAACGGTATTTTCGGTGCCTTTGTGCGGTGCCCGGCGCCGCGGCCTGGTATTCCGCCGTGAACACGGTAGGCCGGATCCGGACGGTCATTTAGCGGATCTCGACGGCTTTTCCTGCGACACCATGAGCCGGCCTCCGGTCCCGTCGGTATGCCCTCGGAATGTGCCAGCTCCTCCGTCTCCCGGAGCCTACCGGTTCCGGCGCACGTCCGAGGCGTTGTCGATCGGATTGCCGGGCATCATCGACCGTAGCGCGATCGCCGGGCCCACCGGGGAGCCCGGCGGACCGGGCGCTGCCGGAAGGCCCCGGACGGCCTGCCGGCCCGGGCCCGTCGACACGAGGAGGGACGCTCCGATGGGGGAGAAGGTTGCGGCGGGCGGCACCGGTCTCACCGACCGGCAACGCTATCGAAGAAAGCTGCACGAGTGTCTGACGGGATTGCAGAGGCTGCTGAACGAGAAGCGGTTCGACCGCCCCAAGAACCTGATGGGGCTGGAGATCGAATTGAATCTCGCCGGTCCCGACGGTATGCCGCGCATGATGAACTCGCAGGTTCTGGAGCGCATCGCGAGCCGCGATTTCCAGACCGAACTGGCCCAGTGCAACCTTGAAGTAAATATTCTTCCGCATCGGCTCTCCGGACGCGTCCTCGACCAGCTCGCCGAGGAACTGCGCACCGGGCTGGCCTATGCCGACCGCAAGGCCGCCGAAGTGGCCGCCCGCATCGTGATGATCGGCATTCTGCCGACCCTGGCCGCCGAGGACCTGGTCGCCTCCAACCTCTCGGAGATCGACCGTTACGTCCTGCTCAACGACCAGATGCGGGCCGCGCGCGGCGAGGACTTCCAGATCGACCTGGAGGGCGTCGAGCGGCTGGTCTCCTCCTCGGCCTCCATCGCGCCCGAGGCCGCGTGCACCTCGGTGCAACTGCACCTCCAGGTCACCCCGAACCGCTTCCCCGCCGTCTGGAACGCGGCCCAGGCCATCGCCGCCGTCCAGATCGCGGTCGGCGCCAACTCGCCGTTCGTCTTCGGCCGCGAACTGTGGCGCGAATCGCGCCCGCCGGTCTTCCAGCAGGCCACCGACGTCCGGCCGCCCGAGCTGCGGGCCCAGGGCGTACGTCCGCGCACCTGGTTCGGGGAACGCTGGATCGACGCCCCGTACGACCTGTTCGAGGAGAACCTGCGGTTCTTCCCGCCCCTGCTGCCCATCCACGCGGACGAGGACCCCCTCGCCGTCCTGGACGACGGCGGCATCCCGAGCCTGGCGGAACTGGTGCTGCACAACGGCACCGTCTACCGCTGGAACCGCCCGGTGTACGGCGTGGCGGACGGCGTCCCGCACCTCAGGGTCGAGAACCGGGTCCTGCCCGCGGGCCCCACCGTCACCGACGTCATCGCCAACACGGCCTTCTACTACGGGCTGGTGCGGACGCTGGCCGAGGAGCCGCGGCCGGTGTGGACCCGTATGCCGTTCGCCGCGGCCGCCGAGAACTTCGACACCGCGTGCCGCCGCGGCATCGACGCCGTACTGAAGTGGCCCCGCGGCCGCTCCGGCGGCCTCGGCGAAGTCTCCGCCGTACGCCTGGTACGCCAGGAACTGCTGCCCATGGCCGCGGCCGGCCTGAACGCCTGGGGCGTCGAACCGGTCGACCGCGACCACTACCTCGGCGTGATCGAAGCGCGCTGCCGCCGCCGCGTCAACGGAGCGTCCTGGCAGGTCGCGGCGTACCACCACGCGCTCGGACGCGGCCTGGACCGCGGCGCGGCGCTGGCGGCGATGACCCAGCGCTACAGCGAGCTGATGCACTCGGGGGAGCCGGTCCACGCCTGGCCCGTCGAGTGGACCGCCGCGCCGGTGGCGGGGGTGAGGGGGCAGGGCTGAAGGGACAGGGGTCTTCGGTCTCGACGTCGTCGAGGCGGTAACCAGCGACGGTCGTCATGGCGTCGGGCTGGTCCGGGACGGTGCCGCGGTCTGCGACGGCCGGGTGGGTTCCGGCGGGCCCGGCGCCGTACGCGTTCCGCGGACGCGCGGAGCCACCGTCGGCGTGCTTCAGGCGGGCCGGGCGGCCCGGCGGGGGCGGCGTCGGGCAAGCTAAGACGTCCTGGTCGTGACGTTTTCGTCGTGACGTCTTACGCGGTACGGAACTGGAGGCAGCTGTGCAGTCGGACGCGAGTCCCGTGACCGGTGCGGAATCCCCTGGCCGGAAGCGGCGGGACCCGGGCGAGGGGCGGGACGGCGGCGTGGACGGCGGCCTGGACGGTGGCCTGGGCGGTGGCCCGGAAGGGCGGCCGGACGGTGGGCTCTCGCTACGGATCCTGCGCGGCGAGACGGTGCTGGTCCTGGCGCTCTCGCTCGGCGCCAGCGGCGTCTCCGCGCTCATCAGCTTCATCGGGGCGCTGACCAGGCCCGGCGGTCTCAAGGACCAGGCCGCGATGCTGAACTCCTCGCACGCGCCGGGGCGCCCCTGGCTCGACCTCGCCTGGCAGCTGTTCGGTATCGCCACCGCGCTCGTCCCCGTCGCGCTGGTGGCGCATCTGCTGATCCGGGAGCGGGTCGGCGGCCTCCGGGCGGTGGGTTTCGACGGACGCCGGCCCGGGTTCGACATGAGCCGCGGCGCCGGCGTGGCGGCGGTCATCGGCGGCAGCGGTCTGCTGCTCTACCTCGGCGCGCGGGCGGCCGGCTTCAACCTGACGGTGGTGCCGGAGGGGCTGCCCGACGTGTGGTGGAAGTTCCCGGTGCTGATCGCCTCGGCGGTGCAGAACGCCGTCGTCGAGGAGGTCATCGTCGTCGGCTACCTGCTGCGGCGGCTGGGGCAGCTGCGGTGGACCCCGGTGGCCGCGCTGGCGGCGAGTGCGGTGCTGCGTGGCTCGTACCACCTCTACCAGGGCATCGGCGGGTTCGTCGGGAACATGGTGATGGGCGTGATCTTCGTCCTGCTGTACCGGCGCTGGGGGCGGGTCGGCCCGCTGGTCGCCGCGCACGCGCTGATCGACATCGTGGCGTTCCTCGGATACGCGCTGCTGGCGGGGAAGGTGGGGTGGCTGCCCACGGTGTGACGGGCGGGCCCGCCCCGGGTCCACGGCAGGGTCCACCCGGGTCCACGGCAGGGTCCACCCGGGCCCACGGCAGGGTCCACCCGGGCCCACGGCATGGTTCGCCCGAGTGCCGCGGCCGGGCGAGCCCGCCCGTGACCCGGCTCAGGGCGCGGTGAGCAGTTCGCCGTCGATGACGGTGACGGCCGAGCCGGTGAGCAGCGTACGGTCGTCGCGCAGTGCGGTCCGTACGAGACCGGTGCGGCGGGCGGGGCCCTGGAGGCCGGTGAGTTCGGCGCGGCCCAGCCTGGCCGACCAGAACGGCGCCAGCGCGGTGTGCGCGCTGCCCGTCACCGGGTCCTCGTCGATGCCCACGGCCGGGAAGAAGCAGCGGCTGACGAAGTCGTAACCGCTGTCGGAGGCGTCGGCCGCCGCGGTGGCGATCACCCCGCGGCCGCCGGGCGAGGCGAGGGTCCGCAGGTCCGGCTCCAGGGCCCGTACGGCCTTCTCGTCGGCCAGTTCGACGAGGAGGTCGCCGAGGTTCTCGCCGGTGTCGTACGCACCGAGGATCTCCACGCCCAGTGACGCGGCGACGGCCGGCGGTACCTCGACCGCCGTCAACGGGGCCGTCGGGAAGTCCATGGTGACCGTGCCGCTGTCGTCGGCCGTCGTGATCAGTACGCCGCTGCGGGTCTTGAAGCGGACCGTGCCGGTGGCGGTCCCGGTGGTGTGCAGGACGTGCGCGGTGGCCAGGGTGGCATGACCGCACATGTTCACCTCGGCGGCCGGGGTGAGCCAGCGCAGCGCCCAGTCGGCGTCACCGCCCGCGGGCAGCGGGTGGGCGAAGGCGGTCTCCGAGAGATTGACCTCGGCGGCCACCCGCTGGAGCCAGGCGTCGTCGGGGAAGCCGTCGGCGTCGAACAGGACGACACCGGCGGGGTTGCCGCCGAAGGGGCGGTCGGTGAAGGCGTCAACGATACGAATCCTCATGGCCTGGAGCTTAGGAGTCCACCTCGCGCACGACCAAGGCCAATCGGATGAGAGTGGACTCTTTTTCGGGCCGTCGTGGGTCACGTCGGGGCCATGGCGAAAGAAGTGGACATCTCGCAGGAGGAGGCGATAGGTGCCAGTCGGAAGGAGCCGCCAGTCGGAAGGAGCCGCCAGTCCCCGTCAGCCGAATCGCTGTCGCCCGCCCCCTCTTGGGCTCAGGGCGCGACGAGCGGTTCAGCCTCGTACACGCGGTGCAGCAGCGCCAGGAAGCCGGGTGCGTCCGGCAAGGGAGCCGGACCGATCCGGTGTACGGCCACGCCAGGCGTCCATGAGTTCATGACCACTCCGCCGGCCAGCGCGGGCAGGTCGGCGAGCGTGACCTCCTGGACGCGCTGGGGGACACCGAGTCCGTCCAGCTGCCGCCGGACGATGCCCATCGTGGTGCCGCCCAGCATCTCGGCCTCGGGCCACACCACCGAAGTGCCGTCCCAGAAGGCGAGGTTCCAGATGGACGCCTCGCTGAGCCGGCCGCGGCGGTCGACGAAGGCGGCGTCGTCGAAACCCTGCCTCACGGCCTCCCGGAGGAAGTACGTCTTGCCCACCTCGCCCACGTGCTTCACGGCCGGAAGGGTCCTTTCGTGCTCGACCGTCGCCAGCGTCAGCGGCCCCTGCGGCCCGGACGCGGCCGGGCCCGTACGGACCAGAACCTCGGGCTCCACCTCGGCCCCCGCCACGGTGAATTCGCCCGCCGGCGAGTACACGGTGGCCGTCAGCGACAGGTCGGCCGGTCCCGCCTCCAGCGCTGTCCTCAGGTAGCCCCGTATCCGGTCCTCGGCCACCGCCCGGCCGAACATCTTCTCCGAGGCGGTCCGCAGCCGCTCCAGGTGGAGGTCGAGCCCCCGGACCCGGCCCCCGCGCACCTGCATGGCGGTGAAGTGGGCGTAGCCCGCGAAGGCGAGCGGCGCCAGGTCCCCGGCCGTCGCCGCCCGGCCGTCACGTTGGACAATGAAAGAGGTCATGACATCACTCCAGCTCGTACGGGGAAGCGCTCGTACAGGAACAGGGGCTGGCGGCAGCGGCCCGCCGTCCGGATCATGGACAGCGGGCGCGGAATGCCGGCCCTGTGGGGGACGTTAAGGCCTCACATCAGTGAGAAGGTCAATCGCGAATGGGGCGGGGCAGTGGGGCGGGGCACATGCTGATCGGGGAGTTGTCCCGGCGGACCGGAGTCAGTACGCGGCTGCTGCGGTATTACGAGGCGCAGGGCCTGCTGAACGCCGAGCGCGGCACGAACGGGTACCGCTGCTACGACGAGGACACGGTGGTCACCGTGCGCCAGGTCCGCGCCCTCCTGGACGCGGGGCTGACCACCGAGGTGATCCGCGCCGTGCTGCCGTGTGCCCGGGGCGAGCAGCCGGAGTTCGAGATGTGCGTGGACGTTCGAACCGTCCTGAACCGGGTACTTGCTGACACCGACGAACGCATCGGCGACCTCCAGCGCAGCCGTAGCGCCCTCGTGGGGTACTTGGAGGCGAAGTCCTGACCCGTGGGGGCGCCGGCGGGGCGGCGCCCTTCAGGGCTCGACGGGGGGCGGGGCCGGGGCCGGGGTCGTTCGGGGCCGGTCACTGGTGCTGCGGCAACTGCGGCAACTGCGGCAACTGCGGCAATCCGGGGCATCGTACGGATGGGGGTGCGGATGCAGTGGCGTACGCGACATCCCCTTCCCGATCGGATGGTCGGGCGTCTCCGCTGGGCGCGTCGGGCCTTCGTCGCCTTCTTCCTGCTCGAAGCGGTTTCGTTCGCGTTGACTCTGACTGAGGAGCAGCCGAGCGCCTGGACCCTGACGTGGACGGGCATCGGCACGGTCTACTTCCCTCTCCTGTTCCTCATGACTCACCGGCTCCTGCGCAAGGACAGCAGGGCGCGAGCGTCCCGAGCGTCGCGAGAGGACTGATGGCGGCCTGCGGCCGGCCGTCGGGGTCTGCTCCCGGCCGTGGCCGGTCTCGGGCACCGGACGCGCCACTCGACGTCCGCCTTCTCGCCCCTCCCTGGCACTCGCTGCCGTAGGCGACGGACAAAGACACGCCGACCTCGGGCATTGCCATCCGAACAGTCCCGATATATCGTTGAAGCATCGCGAACGATCAAAGTGATGTCGCGATTGATCAAAGATACCGCCACGAGAAGGAAGGAGCGCCTGATGCGTTCCCATGGACACGAGCACCACGGACACGGCCGACGCGGTGGCCGCGGCGAGTATGAAGGGCGGTTCGAGGAGCGGCGAGCCGCGTTCGGGCCGTTCGGGCCGCCTTTCGGCGGGCCGTCGTTCGGCGGCCGGGGCCGCGGCGGGCCGCGTGGCCGGGCGCGGCGGGGCGACGTACGCGCCTCGATCCTGGCCCTGCTGAAGGACCGGCCGATGCACGGTTACGAGATGATCCAGGAGATCGCCGAGCGCAGCGGCGGGGCCTGGAAGCCGAGCCCCGGCTCGGTGTACCCCACCCTCCAGCTCCTGGAGGACGAGGGGCTGATCAGCAGTGCGAGCGAGGGCGGCAAGAAGCTCTTCTCGCTGACCGAGGCCGGACGTACGGAGGCGGAGAACGTCGCCGACGCGCCCTGGGAGGAAGCCGGCCGCGGCGTCGACTGGGAGGCCATGAACGAGATCCGCAAGGCGGGTGGCGGCCTGGTCGAGGCGTTCCGGCAGGTGTGGGCCACCGGTACGCCGGAGCAGCGGGAGAAGGCCATCTCGGTGGTCAACAAGGCCCGCAAGGAGCTGTACCTGATCCTCGCCGAGGACGAGTGAGCCGCTCGCCGTCGCACGCGGGGGGCTGAGGCGCGACGATGACGGGTGAGTTCCGCAGGGCCGTGACCGGGGCACCGGGTCACGGCCCTTTTGCGTCCGGGCGGACCGGTGCCCGTTCCGGAGGTTTGGGGTGGTGGTGTGTGTCCTACTCGGTGTCGGGGGCGGTGCGTCGTCTCTCCTTCGCAAGGATGAGATTCCGGAAAGGCGTGCCCAACCACGGGCGGATGCGCAAATGCTTCCCGCCGGGGATGTTCCGGACGTCAGCTGCTGGTGGGGTGGGGACTGTGCAAAACCGTACTGCGTACAACAGTGGAGGGGGCTCGCCACGCGAGGACCTCGAAACGCGGCTCACCGTGGAGCTCGCGTCGGTGGTCTCCGCCGCCCGCAGGCGTGCCACGCGGGACGGTGACCGGCAGGTGGACACGGCCCACCTGCTGCACGGACTTCTGGAGTCGGACCCGTCGGTGCGGGCGGTGTTCGACGGCGGGGCGCAGATCGCCCGGCTGCTCGGCTATCTCGTCCAGCGCAGCATCGGGTACGGCCTCCAGTGGCACGGCACCGTCGAGGATTCCGGCGCGGTCCCGATGGTGACCGAAGGGGTCGTACCGGGCTGGTCGCCTGCCGCGGCCGCCGCCCTGGACGGCGCACTCGACCGCGCGCACGCCCGGTACGCGACCCATGCCGCCTGCCTCGACCTGCTCGCGGCCCTCGTGGACGATCCCGAGTCGCGCGCGGTCGAGGTGCTGCGTCGGGCCGCGGTCGACACGGAACAGCTGGCGGCCCGGCTGGACGGGGACCGCTCCGGCCAGGAATGACAGGCGCAACGGGGGTGACGCTGCTGACGGCTCCTGTCATGATGTGCCGATGCGCGCGTCTACGGGGAGTGCAGCGGACCCGGGGGCCGGTGGGAATCTGGGCGAGCCGGGGCAGACGGGGAAGCCAGGGGAGCCGGGGGCTTCGCGGGGCTTGAAGGTCTCGCGAGCCTCGCAGAGCTCGCAGACTCCGTGGGCTCCGGGTTGCCCGAGAAAGTCCTGGGAGGCGGAACGGCGGGCGAGCGGCGGTCCGACCGGCGGGAGCCGGAAGGTCGGGCTCACCCTGGCGCTGATCTCCGCGTTCGCCTTCGGCGGTTCGGGTGTGGCCGCCAAACCCCTGATCACAGCCGGCCTCGAACCCCTGCACGTCACCTGGCTGCGGGTCGCGGGCGCCGCGCTCGTCATGCTGCCCGTCGCCTGGCGCCACCGGCGACTGCCGCTGCGCCGCCCCGCCCTTCTCGCGGGCTTCGGTCTGCTCGCCGTCGCCGGCGTCCAGGCGTGCTACTTCGCGGCGCTCTCGCGCATCCCCGTAGGGGTCGCGCTGCTCATCGAATACCTCGCGCCCGCGCTGGTGCTCGGCTGGGTGCGGTTCGTCCAGCGCAAGCCGGTCACGCGGGCCGCGGCGGTCGGCGTCGTCCTGGCCGTCGGCGGGCTGGCGTGTGTGGTGGAGGTGTGGTCCGGCCTCCGTCTCGATCCGGTCGGACTCGCGCTGGCTCTCGGCGCCGCCTGCTGCCAGGTCGGATACTTCGTGCTCTCCGACCACGGGAGCGACGGTGCGGACGCGGCGGACCCGCTGGGTGTGATCGCATACGGGCTGCTGATCGGCGCGGCCGTGCTGACCGTGGTCGCGCGCCCTTGGGAGACGGACTGGCCGGTGCTCGGCGGCAGCGCCTACCTGGACGGGACCCGGGTGCCCGCCGTAGTGCTGCTCGTGTGGATCGTGCTGGTCGCCACCGTGCTGGCGTACGTCACCGGTGTCCTGTCGGTGCGTCGGCTGTCGCCGCAGGTGGCGGGGGTGGTGGCGTGTCTGGAGGCGGTGATCGCGACCGTACTGGCGTGGGTGCTGCTCGGCGAGCACCTCACCGTGCCGCAGGTCGTGGGGGGACTGGTGGTCCTGGCCGGGGCGTTCGTCGCGCAGGCGGCGACTCCGAGGGCGACCTCAGAGGCGATCCCGAAGACGGCTCTGAAGACGACTCCGAAGGTGGGGCAGGCGGGTCGGGCGGGTCGGACGGACGAGAGTGACGAGGGTGGGGGCGGGGGAGACGCGTCGCCTGTACGGGCGGGGGAGTCCCGATGAGCGGGTCCGCATCGTGCGGGACCACATCTGACACGTCCGCATCGGGCGGCGACGCATCGCGTGACCGACACGGCTGACGCACCCGAGGGCGGCACTTCCGGACTAGACGAAGACGGCCGGGGCTCGTCGGCCGGCCGGCGCGCCTCCTAAGGTGCCGATCATGCGCTTGGCTGTGCTGCCCTTCCCGCCGCGTAGCGCGGCCGCCTCCCTCCTCTTCGGCAGCAGTGGCCTCGGCCGTCCGGCACTCACCTTCTGGCGTACCGTCGGAGGCACTTGGGCGAGGCACTGACGGCGGGCACGGCCGTCGACGTGTGTGCTGCTCATGGCCGTGGCGGGACTGGCCGTGGCCGAGGCACGGGGAGCGGTGGCGGCCCGTACGGGGCGGGCGGGGCGGCGGTGGTGCGCTGAACGGCTCAGGCCGGGCCGGGCGGGGCCCGGCTCGCGGAGGGGCGACCTGGCCCCTGGCTTTCGACCCGGCCTCCGCCATCGGGCGCCCGGCTGCCTGTTGAACACGGGCCGTCGGCTGTGCCGGTCCGCCGGTCCGCAGGACCGTCAGCCGCGGTCGGCCGCAAGCCGTCGCAGCTGATGGGTGCGGGCCTGGGCGTCGCGGGGTGCGGCCCGCTCGGCCAGGCGCTCCGAGATGCGCCGCTGTACGGTCCCGCTCCGCTTGCCCGCGTACTTGAACTTGGCCCGTACGTCCGTGACTTCCAGCCGCAGCCCCCGGATGCCGGGGAGCTGGCGTCCGTACGGCGGGCCGTCCGCGGTGACCGGCGCCGACCCGCCCTCGGGCTGGAAGTGCCCGACCTGCCGCGCCAGCAGCGCGGCCTTCTCCTGCGGGTCGTCCACGACGTGGGCCGTGCAGGTGAGCTGGACGGCGGTGTAGAAGCTGGTGGGGACGCCGTGCTCGGGCGGTTCCTCCTCGGCGGCCTGCCACGGCCCCGGTATGAACACGTAGTCGTCCACGACACTGAGCAGGACGGCCGGGGCGGTCTCCAGTGCGTGCCATATCGGGTTGGGGCGGGCGAGGTGGGTGACGGCTTCGCGGCGGGCCGGGTCGTAGGCGAAGTGCAGGGGCTGGACGAGGGGCGGGGAGCCGGGCGGTCCGTTGACGGCGAGCTGGCCGAAGTCGTGGCCGGCCAGCCAGTCCTGCCACTCGGTGTCGTCGGTGGGCGCGTCCCAGGGGTGGATCAGCATGCGCTCCTCCTTCAGCGGGCCGAGAGGTAGGCGGGTTCCGCGATGTCCGGCGCGAGGTCGTCGGCCGGGACGGGAGTCCCGTACCGGGGGGCGACCGGCAGGACGCCGCTCCAGTGGGGGAGGGCGAGGTCCGCGGGCTCGTCGTTCGGGCCGCCGGTGCGGATCTTGGCGGAGACCTCGTCCAGGTCGAGGCGGATGACGGCGGTGGCGGCCAGCTCCTTGGCGTTCGCCGGCCGGGAGTCGGCGGCCCGGCCCGGCACGACCTGGTCGACCAGCGTGTCGAGCGCGGCCGTCTTCTCGTCGTGGTCGGTGACCTGGTGGGCGGTGCCGTGGACGACGACGCTGCGGTAGTTGATCGAGTGGTGGAAGGCCGACTTGGCCAGGACCAGACCGTCGACATGGGTGACGGTGACGCACACGGGCAGGCCGGGGTCGGCCGTCTCGCCGGCCATGCGCAGCGGGCGCGAACCGGTCGAGCCGTGCAGGTAGAGGCGGTGGCCGACGCGGCCGTAGAGCGTGGGCAGGACGACGGGGGCGCCGTCGCGGACGAAACCGAGGTGGCACAGGTAACCGGCGTCAAGGATGGCGTGCACGGTCTCGTGGTCGTAGGCGGCGCGCTCGCGGGCGCGGGTCGGTACGGTGCGCTCCGTCCGGGTGAAGGACAGTTCCTTGGGCGCCTGGGGCATTGCGTACTCCATTGCACTAGTGCATAATTTGTTTTGTGCTAGGAGAGTATCGGATCGAAGGGCGGCGCGCATCGGAAATTGCCGCCAGCGTCGAGCGAGCCGTCGGTGCGGGCGAGCTCCAACCGGGCGAAGTCCTGCCCCCGATGCGGGAGTTGGCCGTCTATCTGGAGGTCAATCCCAACACGGTGGCGTCCGCGTACCGGACGCTGCGGGACCGGGGGGTGATCGAGACCGCGGGCCGCCGCGGCAGCCGGGTGCGTCCGCGGCCGGCCAGTACGGTCCGCGAGGCGGTGCTGGGGCCCCTGCCGCCCGGCGTGCGCGACGCGGCCGCGGGGAATCCCGACCCCGCGCTGCTGCCCGCCCTCGGGCGGGCGCTGGCCGCGGCCGCCGCCCGCAGCGCGGAGCGCCCGACGCTGTACGGGGCCCCTGCCGTCACCACGGAGCTGGAGCGGATGGCCCGCGCCGCCTTCGAGGCCGACGGGGTGCCGAGCGGCTCGATCGCCGTCACCTCCGGGGCGCTGGACGCGATAGAACGGGTGCTCGGTGTGCATCTGCGCCCCGGTGACACGGTCGCGGTCGAAGACCCGGGCTGGGGGAGTTTGCTGGACCTGATTCCCGGCCTCGGGCTGCGGGCCGCTCCGGTCGCGGTGGACGACGAAGGGCCGCTGCCCGAGCAGGTCGGCCGGGCGGTGCGCGACGGCGCCCGCGCCCTGGTCGTCACGGACCGGGCGCAGAACCCGACGGGTGCCGTGCTCAGCGCCGCCCGGTCCCGGGAGCTGCGCGAGGTCTTGGCGGACCATCGGGACGTGCTGCTGGTGGAGGACGATCACGGCCACGACATCGTCGACCTCCCGCTGCATCCGCTCGCGGGCGCCACGGACCACTGGGCGCTGGTCCGTTCCACGGCCAAGGCGTACGGCCCCGACCTGCGGCTCGCCGTGCTGACCGGGGACGCCGTGACGGTGGACCGGGTGCGCGGGCGCCAGCGGCTCGGACCCGGCTGGGTGAGTCACCTCCTGCAGGACGCGGTGGTGCACCTGTGGCGTACGGGAGCGGTCGACCCGAAGACCGTCGCGGACGCCTACGGCAGACGCCGGAACTCGCTGATCGACGCCTTGGCGGCCCGCGGCATCCGGGCACGGGGGCGCAGCGGGATGAACGTATGGATTCCGGTGCCCGACGAAACCGGCGCGGTCGCCCGGCTGTTGCACGCGGGCTGGGCCGTCGCGCCCGGAGCGCGCTTCCGTATGGACTCGCCGCCCGGCATACGCATCACCATCGCGGGCCTCGCGGAGGAGGAACTGCCGACACTGGCGGACGTCGTCGCTTCCGCCGTCGAACCGCAGGAGGCGCGCCGTTACGACTGAGATGTTCGCCGGAGCGGGGGAGGAGGGAGAGCGGGGCAGAGCTGCGGCCACGGGGCGGCCGTGAGGGCCGGCTGACGGGGCACCGCATTTTGGCAGGCGCTCACAGACTGTCTGACCGACTGGCCGACTGACCGACCGGCTGGCCGACTGGCCGACCGGCTGGTTGATTCGCCGATCGGCCGACTGCCGGACTGGCCGACTGGTGAATTGCCGTTCGGTCGACTGCCGGACCGGCTGATCGACCGACTGGCTGAAGGAGGGGGAACGGTGCTGGTTACGATCGCACGATGCCTGATCAGAGCTTTCTTGTCCGTGGTCCGCGGGTGGCTGTCCGGCGGATCTCCTTTGAGGACCGGGAGGAGATCGCGGCCCTCACCCGCGAGAGCGCCGCACTGCACCACCCGTGGATCCCCGCGCGGGACACCACGGAGGAGGCGTTCCGCGCGTACGTCGCCAAGTTCGACCAGCCCACCCATGAGGGTTTCGTGGTGTGCCTCCGGGAGGGCGGTGCGATCGTCGGCGGCGTCAACATCAACAACATCGTGCGGGGCGGCATCCAGAGCGGAGCCCTCGGCTACGTCGCCTACGCGTCCACCACCGGGCACGGCTATATGACCGAAGGGCTCCGCCTCGTCGTCCGGTACGCCTTCACCGAGCTGGGGCTGCACCGGCTGGAAGCCAACATCCAGCCCGGCAACGTCTCCTCCGTCCGGCTCGTCGAGCGGCTGGGGTTCCGGCTGGAGGGCCACTCCCCGCGCTTTCAGTACGTGGACGGCGCGTGGCGCGACCACGAACGGTGGGCGGTGACGGCCGAGATGACCGAGCAGGCCATTGGGTCAGACCCTCGCTAGTGCTGTGACCGGGAAGGTTTGCCGGGTTGTCGGTTGTGCTAGTCGGGTGTGAGGACGCCGACTGGCATGGGAGGCGGGTATGGCTTTACCGGTCAAGGTCCGCAGGCTGACTGAGCAGGAAGGACAGAAGCTCCAGCACGTCGTTCGGCGGGGCAGCACGAACTCTGTGCGATTTCGGCGGGCGATGATGCTCCTGGCCTCGGCCGGCGGCAGCACGGTCCCAGTGATCGCGCACCTGGTCCAGGCGGACGAGGACACCGTCCGTGACGTGATCCACCGCTTCAACGAGATCGGGCTCGCATGCCTGGACCCTCAGTGGACGGGAGGCCGTCCCCGCCTGCTGAGCGGTGACGACGAGGACTTCGTCGTCCGGACGGCCGCCACCCGCCCCACTGTGCTGGGCAAGCCCTTCACCCGCTGGTCGATCCGCAAACTCGCCGATCACCTGCGCCGCGACGCCGCCAGGCCCGTCCGGATCGGCCGGGAGACACTGCGCTGCCTGCTGGCCCGCCGGGGGATCTCCTTCCAGCGCACCAAGACCTGGAAGGAGTCCCCGGACCCGACATTCGACGCCAAGCTGGAACACATCGAGTACGCGCTCAATGAGCGCGCGGACCGCACGTTCGCGTTCGACGAGTTCGGGCCGCTGGGCATCCGCCCCACTGCCGGCTCCTGCTGGGCCGGACGCGGCAGGCCCGAGCGGCTGCCGGCCACGTTCCGCCGCACCCACGGCATCACCTACTTCCACGGCTGCTACTCGGTCGGCGACGACAAACTGTGGGGCGTCAACCGCAAGCGCAAAGGCATCGACCACACCTGGGCCGCCCTGCGGTCGATCCGCGCGGCCCGCCCCGACGGCGCCCCGGTCTACGTGATCCTCGACAACCTCTCCGCCCACCTGAACTGGCGCATCCGCAGGTGGGCAGCCCGCAAGAACGTCGAGCTGTGCTTCACCCCGACCTATGCGTCGTGGGCCAACCCCATCGAGGCCCACTTCGGGCCCCTGCGGCAGTTCACCCTCGCCAACTCCGACCATCCAAACCACACCGTCCAGACCAGAGCCCTGCACGCCTACCTGCGCTGGCGCAACCAGCACACCCGTCACCCCGACATCCTCGCCGCCCAACGACGCGAACGCGCCCGCATCCGCAGCGAAAAAGGCGTCCGCTGGGGCGGCAGACCATCGCCTGCCGCGACCTGACCACCAACCCGGCAAACCTTCCCGGTCACAGCACTAGGTGGTACGGCGGGGCCGGCTCTGGGTCAGTGCGGCGCCTGCCAGGATGATCAGTGCGCCGACGGGAGTGTTCCAGCTGAGCTGCTCGCCGAGCAGGGCCACACCGGCCGTGGTGGCGATCACGGGGACGAAGTAGGTGACCATCTGGGCGGTGGTGGGGCCCACCTCAGCCACCAACCCGTACTGCAACAAGAAGGCGAAACCGGTGCCCAGGGCGCCGAGCGCGGCGACGGCGAGGAGGGGGACGACAGGGTAGGCGGTCGGGGCGGAGGTGAAGAGCGCGGTCACCAGGCCGACCTGGGCGGTGGCGAGGAGCATCTGGGTGCCGGAGAGGGCGACGTTGGAGGCCTTGGCACCGGCCAGGGTGCGCCGGACGTAGATCCAGCCGACGGGGTAGCTCAGTGATGCGCCCAGGGCCATCGCGGTGCCCGTCGGGTCCGTTCCGGAGAAACCCTGCCAGGCGCCGAGCACGGTCAGTACGCCCAGGAAGCCGAGGCCCAGGCCCGCGACGCGACGGCGGGTGGGCCGGTCCTCGGAGAGGGCGACCAGGGAGAGGGCCATGCCCCACAGCGGGGAGCTGGCGTTGCAGATGCCGGCCAGGGTGGAGGGGATGGTCAGCTCGGCGTAGGCGAAGAGGGAGAAGGGGAGGGTGTTGAGGAAGAACGCGGCGACCGTCAGATGACCCCAGGTCCGCGCGGAACGGGGCAGTCGCTCCCGCTTGGCGACCAGTACGGCGACGAGCACCGCCGCACCGCTCGCCACGCGGCCGAAGGTGACGTGCAGGGGCGCGTACCCCTGTGTGCCGACCTTGATGAAGAGGAAGCTGAAGCCCCAGACCAGGCACAGGATGCCGAACCGCAGGCGCCAGTCGAGGGCGCGGCGTGTCCTGCCCCGGTGCGCGGCGGTTCGGGGTGAAGTCGTGGGACAAGCCGGGGCGGTACCGAGGGTGGTTCGAGAGTGGGGTGGGGGTGACGGTGGCGAGGGAGTTGCAGTTGTTTCGGAAGGGGCGGCGGTGCTCATGCGACTACGATGCGGCTCCATAATTTCGTAGCACAAGCGAGTTTTCGTAGGGGGTATCGCTTAGCATTGCTTACATGTTGAACCTTGATCGGTTGCGGACGCTGAGCGCGGTGGCCCGGCACGGTTCGGTGAGTGCGGCGGCGGACGGGCTGCATGTGACGACATCCGCCGTCTCGCAGCAGCTCGCCAAGCTGGAGCGGGAGACAGGTCAGCAGCTCCTGGCCAAGAACGGGCGCGGCGTGCGGCTGACCGACGCCGGCCGGCTGCTGGCGGACCATGCCGTACGGATTCTCTCGCAGGTCGAGCTGGCCCAGGCGGAGCTGGAGGCCCACCGCGGTCAGGCCGTCGGCGAACTGCGGCTCGGTGCCTTCCCTACCGCGGCACGCGGGCTGTTCCCCGCCGCGCTGGCCGGTCTCCGCGCCGAGCACCCCCAACTCCGCCCGCTGCTGCGGGAGATGGAGCCCGAGGCCTCGGTGCGGTGCGTGGTGCGCGGCGACATCGACCTGGGTGTCGTGCTGGACTGGCACAATCGGCCGCTGTCGCTCCCCGAAGGGCTGGCGAAGGTGCCGATCCTGAACGACCCGGCCGACGTCGCGATGCCGGCCGATCATCCGCTGGCGCACCGCGACTCGGTCGAACTGGCAGAGCTGGCCGACGACGAGTGGGTCTCCTGGCCACAAGGCGAGTTCTGTCACGACTGGCTGATGTTCACCCTGCGCAGCCAGGGGATCGAGCCGCGCATCGCGCACATGGTGGAGGAGCACCACACCCAACTGGCGCTGATCGGAGCCGGACTGGGCGTCGCGGTGGCGCCCCGGCTGGGGCGCGGGCCGGTGCCGGCGGGGGTGCGCGTGGTGCCCGTACGCCACACGATGCGGCGGCACGTCTACGCGATCTGGCGCGCCGACGCCGACCGGAGGCCGTCCATCCGTGCCGCGGTCGCCGCGTTGCGCGCGGCGGGCGAGGAGATCGAAGGGCGCTGACGGCTTCGGGCGGCCCGTAGTTTCCTCGTGGTCGGGCCGCGTCGGCTACCGGAGGTCTTCTTCCGGGAGTAGGGGTGGGGCGGCGGCTGCTGGCCGGTCGGTTGGCGGTGGCGCGTCGGCCTGTAACAGGAGGGGCGATGTGCCGAAACCGTGTCGCGCGTAAGCACGGACCGCCTGGACGCTGGAGTGGACTGTCACGCGTTCACGCGTTCAAGTCCCTGCTCGCGAGCCAGTTCCAGTACTGCGTCGATGAGCCGCCCGCCCAGGCCTCCTTCCCGCTCGTGCGGTACGACGTACACGCACTGCACATCACCCGATGCCCGCTCCAGCGCGCGTGGGCTCGGTACACGCCGGGTGACCGCCAGACACGCCATGCCGATGACGACGTCGCCACGGACCATGACCAGACAGTGGTGCGAGGATGCGTTCTCCTGCGACCACGCCACGAAATGACGCACGAACGCATCGCGCGGGGTGACGGGCGGCGCCTCGTCGGTCTCCTGCACCCACTGCCATCGGAGTGCGGCGACGGCCTCAAGATCGTCCGGGCGGGCGGGGCGGATGTGGAGGGTTTTCGTGAGGTGGGGGGCCATGGGGTCATGGTGAGGCAAGGGCCGCGTCGCGTCACTGGGATGCGGGAGGCGGGACGATGCCCTGGATCAGCCCCAGTTCCAGCAAGTCCTGCGGACGTATCCGGAGTTGGTCGGCCGTGTCGCGTACCGCGTCCGCGTCGCGCTTGAGGATGGCGGCGGCGGCTTCCGGGGCGATGACGGAGAAGTAGCTGTCCGGCGTCGCCCACAGCCGGCCCGGTGCGGCCAGCGCCAGTGCCCCGCCGGAACCGCCCTCCCCGATCAGCAGTGAGGTGACGGGCGTACGGACCGAGGCCAGCGCGGCGAAGACGTCAGCGATGGCGGCGCCCGCGCCGGCGCGTTCCGCGGCCGCGTCGTTGGCCGCGCCCGGCGTGTCGATGAGGGTGAGCACCGGTATGCCGAGCCGGTCCGCCAGCCGGATCAGCCGGGCGGCCGTACGGAAGCCCGCGGGGCGCACGGCCGTGCCGCACTGGGCGGCGAACGCGACCGTGCGCCCGTCGTGCCGGCCGAATCCGCAGCGTATGCCCGAGTCGGTGCCGCCGCAGCGGTCGCCGCTGATCTCCTCGCGCCAGTCGAAGTACGCCTCCAGATACGCCACGGCGCGCGGACGCCGCGCATCGCGGGCCGAACGCACGGCCTCCCACCCGGACGCCGGGAGTTCGGCGGTGCCGAGCGCGTACGGGGGTGGGGCGTCGGCTGTGACGGGGAGCGCTGCGCCGGGGACGACTCCGGCTGGGTCCGCTGCGCCGGGGGCCGCTCCGGCCGGGTTTGCCGACGCGGGGGCTGCTTCGGTCGGGTTTGTCGCGGCGGGGGCCACTCCGGCAGGGTCTGTCGAGGCAAGGGCCGCTTCGGTCGGGTCTGTCGCGGCGGGGGCTGCTCCGGCCGGGCCTGCCGCGCCGGGGGCCGCTCCGGCCGGCTCTGTCGCGGCGGGTACCGCTCCGGCAGCGGCTGCTCCGGCGGCCACGTCCTGGCCCGCTGTCGCGCCCGTCGTCGCACCCGCTGTCGCGTCCGCCGCCGTTGCCGCGCGCGGCGACACGTCCGCCGCCGCTGCCCCGTACGGCGACACAACCCCCGCCGCTGCCCCATCGCCTCCCGGCGACAGCAGTCGCAGCCAGCGGCCGAGCACCGTGCGCACCTCGTCCGGCGGGACGACGGCGTCGGCCTGTCCGGCCGCCACCTGGCCCTCGGCGCTGTACGCGTACGGGTCGGCGTCCGCCGGCCGTACGCGTGAGCCCGCGAAGCCGACCTGTGCGCCCGGCAGCGCGAGCACGACATCCGCACCCGCGCCGAGCGTCGCCCATCCGCCGCCGGTCGTCGGATCGCGGAGGACGGCGATCTGGGGGAGCCGCGCGGCCCGGTTCAGCGCGGAGCGGCCGGCCACCCGCTGGAGCTGGGTCAGGGCCCGCATGCCCTCCTGCATCCGGCTGCCGCCCGTGGCGATCAGGGACACGACCGGCAGGCGCAGCTCCCGGGCGCGGTCCCAGGCGGACACCAGCCGATCACCCGTACGCTCCCCGAGGGAGCCGCCGAGGAAGCCGAACTCGAAGGAGACCAGGACGGTCTCCACCCCGGCGACACGGGCGGTGCCGCAGACTACGGACTCGCTCTCCCCGGTCCGCTCCCGTGCCCGCTGCCGCGCGGAGCCGTAGCCGTCCCAGCCGAGCGGCCCGTTGTCGTACGGCACCATGGCCGCCGGCTCGGCCCCCGGTGCCGACGCCGCACTCCACTCTGCCCGCTCCGCCTCCGGCGCGGCAAACTCCGAGAAGTCGTCCGTCACCACGGCGATCGCCTCGCGCGCGGACCAGCGCGGCGACGGCCCGGCGGGGGCGGGCCGCCCGCCCGCGCCCCCGCTGCCGACGTCAGCGCCGCCCACCTCACCGGGCCCGCTCCCCGGTCCCTCGCTACGCACGGAGGTCCCGTTTCAGCACCTTGCCCATGTCGTTGCGGGGCAGGGCTTCGAGGAAATGGACCACGCGCGGGCGCTTGTGGGGTGCCAGCTGCCGGGCCACGTGGTCGATCAGCTCGGTGCCGGACGGTACGGCGACGCCCTCGGCCGCCGGCGCCGGCACGATCCAGGCGACGATCCGCTCGCCCAAGTCCTCGTCCGGCTCGCCCGTCACGGCGGCCTCGCCGACGCCCGGGTGCTCCAGCAGGGCGTTCTCGATCTCACCCGCGCCGATCTTGTAGCCGCCGCTCTTGATGAGGTCGGTGGCCTTGCGGCCCACGATGCGGTAGTTGCCCGCCGCGTCGCGGGTGGCCATGTCGCCGGTACGGAACCAGCCGCCGTCGAAGGCCGCGGCGGTGGCGTCCGGGCGGTTGAGGTACTCGACGAACAGGTTGGGGCCGCGGACTTGGATCTCGCCGACCGTCTCGCCGTCGCTCGCCTCGACGGCCTGGCCGGACTCGTCGACGAGCCGGACGTACACACCGGGCAGCGGCACGCCGACGCTGCCCGGCGCGGGCTCGCCGTCCGCCCGCACACTCGTGTTCATCAGCGTCTCGGTCATGCCGTACCGCTCGATGACGCGGCATCCGGCGGCCGCGGCGAGCCGCTCGTGGTCCGTACGCGGCAGTGCGGCCGAGCCGGACACCAGGAGGCGGGCCCGGCCCAGGGCCTTGGCGAGCGCGGGATTCTCGCCCGCTTCGACGGCCAGGCGGTGGTACATCGTCGGTACGCCGAACAGCATCGTACCGTCCGCGGTCAGCTCCCGGACGACGCCCTCGGTGCTGAACCGGCCCAGGTGGTGCACGCTGCCGCCGCGCCGCAGCGGCCCGAGGACACCCAGCACGAGGCCGTGCACGTGGAACAGCGGCAGACCGTGCACGAGGACGTCGTCGGCGGTCCACTGCCACACCTCCGCCAGCGCGTCCAGTGTGTGCGCGAGCGCCCGGCGGGGGAGCACAACGCCCTTGGGCGGGCCCGTCGTGCCGGAGGTGTAGACGATGAGGGCGGCGGTCTCGGGACCCGGCTCGTACGGGAGGGGCGGCACCTCCTCGTCGGCGGTGGCGGGATCGACGTCGAGGCGGGGCAGGGCGGCCAGCGCGCCGGGCAGCTCGGCGTCCGGCTCGGCCAGGACGAGCGTCGGCCCGCTGTCCGACACGATGTGCGCCAGCTCGCTCTCGCCGATCTTCGGGTTGACGGGCACCGCGGGCACCCCGGCGAGCAGCGCGGCCACCACGGCGACCGCGGTCTCCAGGGTGGGCGTGGCCCAGACCGCCACCCGGATCTCGCCGTCGAGGCGCTCGGCCAGCCGGCCCGCCACCGCGGCCAACTGGCGGTAACTGAGCGCCCGCTCACCGAAGCGCAGCGCGGGCTGCGGCGACGCGTCGCTCAGCGCCGGAAAGAGCACGTTCACCAGGTCTCCCTCGTTCTGTTCGTCGCACGTCGGTGCCGCCCCGGACCTGCTGGAACGGGCCGACCCCACCACTGTGTCAGAGACCACCGACAATGCGGTCGGGCGCCGCCGCGCGGGAGTGCGGCCGGCCCGTCGCACCGGGTGCCCGCACCGGGTCGCGACGGGTGTCCGGCGCGGTCCGCTCAGCCCGGCATCTTGCGGAAGTCCCAGGACACGACGGCTTCCGGGACCAGCCGCAGCCAGGCGTGCCGGCCGTCGTGCGGCATCTGTTCCAGACCGAAGTACTTGGTGGCGAACAGCCGCTCGGGCACGTCCAGTTCCGCGCAGGCGTCACCCGTTCGTGGTACCTCGCCGACGAAGTCCGCGCTGCCGGTCAGCTCGACCCCGCGCAGCTGTCCGTAGTCGTGCCCGTCGTCGACGACCACCGCGACCCGCGGGTTCTTGCGCAGCTGGCCCCAGCGCTTGCTGCGGGTGATCGAGTACAGCCAGAAGGCCGTGCCGTCCCAGGCGAACCAGAGGGCGCCGATGTGCGGCGTACCGTCCGCGCCCACGGTGGCCACCCGGCAGGTGCGCTGCTCCGTCAGGAAGGCGTCCCGTTCGTGCGGCGTCATCATGATGCGGCGCCCGCGCCGCTGTGTGCCGGTCATCCGTCGTCCACCTCCGCCGTACGGCCTGACTGAAAGTCAGGAACAGGTGCCAGGAATCATCCGGTCTCTTCCGTGCCGGCGCAATGGCGGCTACGCTCGCGCGGCTCGGCGCGACGCCGCGCCGGCACCGCGACGCCTTGGTACGGCGGTACGGCTGTGTCTCGGCACGGCGGTACGGCGGCACGGCTGCGGCTCGGTACGGCGACGCGGTTTCAACGTGTGACGACCGACTTCGCGATCACCTACCCCGGGAAGGGACGAGACGATGGCATCGGACGCCCGCCTCCTGGCACAGACCGATCCGGCGACGACGGCCCTGCTCACCGTCGAGTGCCAGCGCGGCGTCGTCGGGCCGGACGGCGCGCTGCCGGAACTGGCCGCGGCGGTCCGCGCGTCCGGGGCGCTCGCCCGGGTGGCGCGGCTGGTCGGGGCCGCGCACGACGCGGGGGTGCAGGTGCTGCACGCCGTCGCCGAGCGCCGCCCGGACGGCCGGGGCGCCAACCGCAACGCGCGCCTGTTCGCCGCCGCCGAGCGGCTGCCCGTACAGCAGACCGTCGGGACGACCGCGGTACGGGTCGCCGACCCGGTGCCCGTCTCCGAGGGCGACCTGATCGTCCGCAGGCTGCACGGGCTGTCGCCGCTCGCCGGTACGGACGTGGACCCGCTGCTGCGCAATCTCGGGTGCCGCACCCTCGTCATCGTCGGGGTGTCGGCGAACGTGGCGATCCCGAACGCCGTCTTCGACGCGGTCAACCTCGGGTACACGGCGGTGGTGCCCGCCGACGCCATCGCCGGCGTGCCGGCCGACTACACGGCGGCGATGGTCCGGCACACCCTCGCTCTCGTCGCCACCGTCACCACCACCGGTGACCTGCTGGCCTGCTGGCGCGGGACGCGGAGCCGGACGCCCGGCTTCCGGACCGCGGCCGAGTGACCGGCCGGCGGATACGGCCACCGGGCCCGCCACCAGCCCACTACCGGGCCTTCCACCAGCCCGCCATCAGCCCGCCACCAGCCCACTACCGGGCCTTCCACCAGCCCGTCACCGGCCCGGCCGTCAGCCTGCCACCGGGCCCGCGACCAGGCCCGCCACCGGGCTGCCACCGGGCCCGCCACCAGGCCCGCCCGGGGCCCCTCGGCCCCGGCTACGGGCCCGGTCACCCCAGCTTGATCGAGTCCCCCTCCACGCTCACCTTCGCCGCGACGAGCCCCTGAGTGGCGGGCCCGTTGCGTACGCTGCCGTCGGCGATGGCGTAGCTGCTGCCGTGGCAGGGACAGTTGATGGTGCCGTCCGCCACCTCGTTCACCAGGCAACCCTGATGCCGGCAGACCGCCGAGAACGCCTTGAACTCGCCCTTGGCGGGCTGGGTCACCACGACCTTGCGGTCCTTGAAGACCTTGCCGCCGCCCTCGGGGATGTCCGCGGTCCGGGCCAGCACGCCCCCGGCCGCACCGGCGCCCGCGCTCCCCGGGTCCTTGCCGCCGGGCTCCGTGTCGCCGTTCTTCGACCCGTCGCCCCCGGTGCTCCCCGACGCGTCGGGCGGCGCGGACGAGGCGCTGTCGCCGTACCCGTCCGAGCCGTTCCCGCACGCCGCGAGCGCGGCGGCCAGTCCCGCCGCGCCGGCCGCCGTGACGACCGTACGGCGTGTCGTCCGCGCGCCCGTCCGTGTGTTCGTCCGCCGCCCTGCCGATGCTTGCTGCGTCATGGGGTGCCTCCAACTGTCGGTGGCCCAGGGGCCGCCGGGTGCCGTGAGCGGTGCGTGTCACGTGGCGTGTGCGTCCCCTGGGCGTTGTGGAAGTTCCATACGGGCGGGCGGGCGCGCGTGTTCAGTTCTTGTCGAGTGCCGAGCGCAGGAAATCACGTTCGAAGCGCAGCAGGTTCGCGTTGACCGCCGGGTCGGTGGGGGCGTGTCCCGCTCCGGGCAGCGGCAGCACGCTGTGCGGCCGGCCGGCGGCCAGCAGTTCGGCGGAGAAGCGCAAGGTGTGGGCGGGGGCCACGTTGTCGTCCGCCAGCCCCTGGACGAGCAGCAGCGGACGGCGCAGCAGATGTCCGTGGCCCACCAGGGAGGAACGGGTGTAGTGGTCCGGCGTCTCCCGAGGGTGGCCGAGGAAGCGTTCCTTCCAGTGGGTGTCGTACAGCCGCTGGTCCGTGGGCGCGGCGCCGGCGACCGCCGCGTGGAAGACGTCGGGACGGTGCAGGACGGCAGCGGCGGCCAGGAAGCCGCCGAACGACCAGCCACGGATCGCCACCCGTGACAGATCCAGGTCCGCGAAGCGCGCGGCGGCAGCGTGCAGGGCGTCGGTCTGGTCCTCCAGGGCGGGCGTGAGCTGATCGCCGTGGACGGCCTTTTCCCAGGCCGGGCCCCGGCCGGGGGTTCCGCGGCCGTCCGCGACCAGTACGGCGAAGCCCTCCTCGGCGAACCACTGCGCCACACAGGCGAACCAGGTGCGGGCCCGTACGGCGAGCTGGATGCCCGGGCCTCCGTACGGGGAGAGGAGCACCGGCAGCGTGCCCGTACCGGGCTCGTACCAGGAGGGCAGATACAGCGCGGCGCGCAATTCCCGCCGTCCCAGGAGGAGGTGTTCCGGGCGTGGGGTGACGACCGGATCCTCGCCGAGCGAGGCGATGGTCCCGATCGTCCTGACGGTTCCGGCGGGTCCGTCGGCTGTGTCCGGTCCGGAACCGCGTACGCGAGTCACCGGCCGGTCCGGCCCGGCGGAGCGCACCTCGGCAACCGGCCCCTCCGGTGTCAGCCCGCTGATGACCACCGTGCCGCCCCCGGCGGCGGCCGTGAAGAGTCCCGGCCCGTCGCTCAGCCGGGTCAGGCCGTCCGCCGGGGCCCACCGCCACGCGTGCACCGCCGTCGGCTCCTCGCCGCCGGTGAACCACACCCGCTCGCCTTCCACGGCGACGACCTCCCGTACCTGTAGTCCGGGCGGTGTCACGGTGGTGCCGCCCACATTCAGGTGGCGGGTGCCGGGCGTGTCCTCGGGCAGGACCAGGGCCCCGGACGCCGTACGGGCCGGGGTCCCGGGCACGATCTCGGTCCAGGCCGGGTCGGTGCGTTCGTGCAGCGTCCGGGTCGCGCCGGTGCCGGGATCGACCGCCAGGGTGCGCAGCGTCCGCTGGTCGCGGGTCTGTACGCCGATGAGCGGCCCGTGGTTGTCCCAGCCGGCGCTGACGAGGTAGGTGTACGCGGCCCGGTCCCACGCCACGTCGACGCGGCGCTCCCCGGCGTCGGCCGCCGATCCGGAAGGCGCCACCGCCCTGGAAGCGGCCACCGTCCCGGAAGCGGCCACCGCCCTGGAAGCGGCCACCGTCCCGGTAGGAGCCACCGCCCTGGAAGCGGCCACCGTCCCGGTAGGAGCCACCGCCCTCGAAGCAGCCACCGCCCCGGAAGGCGCCACCGCCCTAGAGGCGGCCACCGGCAGGATGTGCAGCGACACCTCCGCGTTGGCCGTCCCCGCCGCGGGGTAGGCGACCGCGCGCGGCGGCCGCTCGGGGTGTGCCGGATCGCTGATGTAGCGCCGTTCCACGCCGGACGTGTCCACCCTGGCCACCAGGAGGTGACGGCTGTCCGGGGCCCACCAGTAGCCGCGCGAGCGGCCCATCGACTCGGCGGCCACGTACTCGGGCAGGCCGTAGGTGACGTCCGGCCCTTCGGGGGCCGCCAGTTGCCGGTCCTTCCCGTCCTCCAGCGCGACGACGTGCAGCGACCCACCGGTCACATACGCGACCAGCCGTCCGTCCGGAGAGGGCCGGGGACCGACGGCCGGCCCGGCGGCCGGTACGTGAACGGGGGCGCCCCCGTCCGTGCGGACCACCCACAGAGCGCCGGAGAGCGCGCAGGCCACCACGCGCGCCGCCGCGTCGGCCGCATACGCGACGACACCGGTGGAAAACTCCCGCGCCCGCTCCCGCCGCACCCGCTCGGCCTCGGGCAGCCGCCCCTCCCCGGCCTGAGTGGACTCTGCGGCCTCTGTGATCTTGGCGGTCTCTGCGGCCGGGTCGGCTCCCAACGCCACTGGATCGATCAACACCCGCTCCACGCCACCCTCGTACACCCACAGCCGGCCTACGGGGTCGCTGCTCCCGCCCGTACGGACGAAGAGCACCCGGCGGCCGTCCGGAGAGACGCCGAACTGACGCGGCACGCCGAGGGAGAAGCGCCGGGTACGGGCGTATTGCTCGGGAAAGGCGGCGGAGTTGCGGTCGACGGAGGCTGCGGGGACGTCGGCAGTTTCGGGGGCGGTGCCGGGTGAACGGAAGGGGCCGTCGGCAGGAGTCATGACGGGACTCTGGCACCGCGCGGTTCCGGCTTCCACCGCCTTACGACGTGTGGACGCGACGAAGCCCCGTGGACGGGGGAACCACGGGGCTTCGTTCGACAAGTGTACATGTGTTCAGGTGTTATGTCTCTTCTGTAGGGCTTGAGGGCTCCGCGTCACCGTGCCTCTGCAGCTCCGCGTCCCCGCAACCACGCCGCAGCACCGGGAGAAGGCGTCGAGGCGCTCAAGGAAGGCAACACGCTGCCCCACCTCGGCGCTCCCGAGGACATCGGCCCTGCCGCCCGCCCCCCGCCATGGGATGATGGCCCCGTGACCTTGGAGGACCTCGTCCGGCTCCGCCGGGCCCGTGACCTGATGGACCGCGAGTACGCGAAGCCGCTCGACGTCCCCGCGCTGGCGCGCACCGCGCTCATGTCGGCGGGCCACTTCTCCCGCAGCTTCCGCGCCGCCTTCGGGGAGACGCCGTACAGCTACCTCATGACGCGCCGCATCGAGCGGGCCAAGGCGCTGCTGCGGCGGGGCGACCTGTCGGTGACGGAGGTCTGCTTCGAGGTCGGCTGTACCTCCCTGGGGTCGTTCAGCTCGCGGTTCACCGAGCTGGTGGGCGAGAGCCCGAGCGCGTACCGGGCCCGCAGCCACGACGAGGGCGCCGCCATCCCCGCCTGCTACGCCAAGATCTACACGCGACCGGTCAGGAACGGAGAAGCGCGGCCCGCTCCCCGCCCGTAGCGTGGTGCGCATGGACATCAGCCTTTCGACCTGCTTCATCGCCGTCGACGACCACGACAAGGCGCTCGCTTTCTACCGGGACGTGCTCGGCCTGGAGGTGCGCAACGACGTCAGCTTCGAGGGGATGCGCTGGGTGACCGTCGGCGCTCCGTCGCAGCCCGACGTGAACATCGTTCTCGAACCGCCCCTCGCGGACCCGAACGCCTCGCCCGCCGACCGCGAGGCCCTGACGGAACTCCTGGCCAAGGGCCTGCTGCGGGCCGTCATCTTCACGACCGACGACTGCGACGCCACCTTCGAGCGCATCCGCGCCGCGGGCGGCGAGGTGCTCCAGGAACCGGTCGACCAGCCGTACGGCGTCCGCGACTGCGCCTTCCGCGACCCGTCCGGCAACATGCTGCGGTTCAACCAGGCCCGCAAGCAGTGACCGCGGCGCACGACGCCTGAGGACGGCCGGACCGCTTCCCCGTACATCCACAGGGGAGGCGGCCCGGCCCGCGGACGGCAAGGAGGACAGCAGGGACCGCAGGCAGGGGCAGCAGCGACAGCAGGGACGGCACGAACGGCAGCTACGGCCGGATGACAGCTCCTCTGGCTGGATAGCTCCTCAACAACGTCCGCCTCTCCAGCCACACTTGTACGGCACGTACAACGCGTTGGTGACAACTGTCCGAAGGGCCCCTGATGCACTCCGAAACAACAGGCCACGACAGTACGCCGGCGCCGGCGCCGGCGCCGGTGCGGGACAGTCGCACCACCGGCCGCGTCCCGCTGCGCGCCGACCTCAGGGCGGCCCTCCCCGACGCCGGTGCCGCGGTGGTGGTCACCGTCGCCGTGTTCGTCTTCCTGTATCTGCGGATGCGGTCCGGCGCGTCCGCGACCGTCGCGGTCATGCCCTTCATGAACGACCCCGGCACCTACTGGATGTACCTGCTCAGCCAGGCGTTCGGCTGGTCCGGGCTGCTCTGGTCGTGGGGGACGGTCATGCTCGGGCTGCTGCTGTCCGGCCCCCGGCCGGGCCGGCTGCCGGTCTCCCGGGCCGTGCTGGAGCGCTGGCACCGCACCACGAGCCTGACGACGATGGCGCTGATGTTCGCGCACGCCCTGATGTTCGGGGCCGAACTGGTGCGCGACGCGGGCGGGACGGCCTGGCTGGCGCGCCTGTGGTCGGCGTTCGCCGACACGTTCGTGCCGGGCTGGTACGACTCGGGGACCGGCAAGCTGGCCATCCCCATCGGCCAGGGCGCCCTGTACCTCGCCGTCCCGCTGGGGCTGCTCTTCTACGTCCGGCACCGCATCGGCGCGAACGCCTGGCGCCGGCTGCACCGCTTCGTCATCGTCGTGTACGTGCTGAGCGTCTGGCACACGCTGCTGTACGGGACCAACGTCTGGTACGACGAGTGGCCGCGTACCGTCCTGTGGCTGCTGCAACTGCCCGTCGCCGTGCTGCTCCTGCTCCGGCTGCTGCGTCCCGCGCGGCGGGCCGAGCGTCTGGGGGCGCCCGGACGGCAGGGGGAGGCCGCGCCGCTGCGCTGGACGGCCCGGGCCGCGGGCCGGGTCGCGGCCGCCGCCGTGATCGTCGGGCTGCTGGCCGTGGTCCTCTCCGGTCACGACGGCGGGCGGCCCCGGCCGGAGGAGCCGCCCGCGACCGCCCCGGCCGGTCAAGAACCTGAGTGACCTGTGACCGGTCCAGCCCCTCGGGAACCGGAGTGACCGGTGACCGCCCCGGCCCCCACCAGGAACCGGAGCGACACCGCCCCACCTCTCAGAAACCTGACTGACCCGGCACCGCGACAGCCGGCCGGTCACGCTCCCCGGGCAGGAACGACACCTGCGGCGCCCCCGTACGCGGGCTGACGGTGACCTCGGCCGTCACGCCGTACACCTCGGCCAGCAGTCCCTCGGTCAGCACCTCGGCGGGCGGCCCTGACGCCGTGACCTGCCCTTCGCACAGGACGTACAGGCGGTCGCAGTAGTACGCGGCGAGGTTCAGGTCGTGCAGCGCCACCAGGACCGTGGCGGGCAGCCTGCGCAGGATGCCGAGCACCGTGAGCTGGTGCCGTACGTCCAGGTGGTTGGTCGGCTCGTCGAGGACCAGCAGGGAGGGCCGCTGGGCCAGGGCGCGGGCGATGAGCACCCGCTGGCGCTCGCCGCCGGAGAGCCGGTCGAAGGACCGGTCCGCCAGCCCGGCCGCGTCCACCGACTCCAGAGCCCACGCCACCAGAGAGGCGTCCTCGGCACTGTCGCCGTCGAGCAGCCGCTTGTGCGGGGTGCGGCCCATCGCGACGACCTCGCGCACGGTCAGGTCGAAGTCGGCGGCCGACTCCTGCACCACGGCGGCCACCGTGCGGGCCAGCCGCCGTACCGGGAGCGACCAGGCGTCCGTGCCGTCCACCCGGACCCGTCCCGCGTCGGGCCGCAGCACCCGGTAGACGGCGCGCAGCAGGCTGGACTTGCCGCTGCCGTTGGGCCCGACCAGGCCGACCACCTCACCGGGCCGGGCGGTCAGGGAGACGTCGCGCACCAGGCGGTGGGCCCCGGCGGTGAGCGTGAGGCCGTCGACGGTCAGTTCGGTCGCGCTCATGCCACTCCTCGGTGCACGGTACGGCGGGCGTCCCGGCGCATCAGCCACAGGAAGAACGGTCCGCCGCACAGGGCGGTCAGCACACCGACGGGGATCTCCATGGGCGCGGCGACGGTACGTGCCGCGATGTCGGCCCAGATCAGGAACACCGCGCCGGCCAGTGCGGCGGCGGGCAGCACCCGGCGGTGGTCACCACCCACGAACAGGCGCACCACGTGCGGCAGCATCAGGCCCACGAAGCCGATCGGCCCGGCCGCGGCCACCAGGACGCCGGTGACGAGCGAGAGCAGGACGAACATCCGGGCCCGGAACCGGGCCACGTCCAGCCCCATCGTCGTGGCGGCCTCCTCGCCCGCCAGCAGCAGGTTCAGCGACCGGGCCTGGACCAGCAGGACGGCGATGCCCAGCAGCAGGGCCAGGCCCGGCAGCCACAGCGTGCCCCACTGCACCCCGCCGAGGCCTCCGAGGGTCCAGGCGAGCACGGCCCGGGCCTCGTTGCCCCGGTCGGAGGTCAGCAGCAGGATGTCCATCACCGCCGTGAGGACCGCCGCCATCGCCACCCCCGACAGCACCAGCCGTACCGAGGTGATGCGCCCGCCGGTACGGGCCGTCGTGTAGACGAGCAGCAGGGTCAGCAGTGCTCCGGCGAAGGCGGCGGCCGACAGCGACACCGGACCGAACAGGCTCACCCCGAAGACGATCACCATGACGGCGCCCAGGGACGCACCCGAGGAGACACCCAGCAGATACGGCTCCGCCAGCGGGTTGCGGACCAGTGCCTGCATGGCCGTACCGATCACCGCGAGCCCCGCGCCGGTCACCGCGCCGAGCGCCACCCGCGGCGCCCGTACGTCCAGCACGATGGTCTCGCGCGCCCGGGACCACCCCGGGTCCGCCAGGTCGGCGCCGAGCGCGTGGGTCACGATGCCCCACACCTCGCCGGGCGGCACGTGCACCGACCCGATCGCCATCCCCGCCGTGGCGGAGACCAGCAGCAACACGCCGAGCACGACGAGGGTGACGGCGAAGGACCGGCGGCGCGGCGGCGTATCGGGCCGGTGCTCGCGGGTGACCGCCGTCCCGGCGGCGGCGGTCACCGGAACCGCTCGGGGTGCAGGGCGCGGGCCAGCTCCTCCACCGCGTACGGCGGCCGCACCCCCACCAGGGTCGCGGTCAGCGGCAGCACGACGAACCGTTTGTTCCTCACCGCGGGCACGTCGGCGAGCGCGGGCTGCGACAGCAAAAACTTCTTCTTCTGCTCGACGCTCCCGGCCCCCGCGTAGTCGTAGATCGCGATGACCTCGGGCTTCCGGTCGACGACCTGCTCCCAGGACGCGTCACCGAAGACCTTGTCCAGGTCCGCGAAGACGTTCCGGCCGCCCGCGCGCTGGATGATCTCGGTGCCGAGACTCTTGCCGCCGGCGGTGAAGGCCGCCTTGTCGCCGCTGTCGTACACGAAGACCGGGACGGCGGGGGCGCCCTTGACCGCCTCGGTGGTCCGGTCCACCCGCGCCTTGAGGTCGGCGGCCAGCTCGGCGGCGCGGTCCCGTACGCCGAAGATGCTGCCGATCGTGCGGACCTCGTCGTACGTGTCCTGCATGGACACCTGCTTCTTCCCGCAGTACTCGCGGTTGAGGTAGGTGTTGATCCCGGCGTCGGCGAACGCCTTGCGCGAGCGGCCCTCGTTCTCGGCGAAGGCGCTGGCGTAGCCGCCGTAGACGAGGTCCGGACCGGCTTCCAGAACGGTTTCGAAGGACGGTTCCTTCTTCGCCAGTTGCGGCAGCGCCTCATAGTCCTTGCGCAGGTGCGGCAGGACGGACGAGTCGGGGAAGGCGGTGCCGATCATCCGGTCCTTGAGCCCCAACGCCAGCATCAGTTCGGCGGGGTGCTGGTGGATGGTGAGCACCCGGGAGGGCGGCTTCCGGTAGGTGGTACGGATGCCGCAGTTGTCGATGGTGACCGGGAAACCTTTCGCCGCGGTGGCCGCGGGCTCCGCGTCACCCGCGGTGTCCCGCGCCGTGCCGCAGCCGCCCAGCAGTGCGGCGGACAGGGCCAGGGCCACCGCCGGTGCCGTGGCGCGCCGGAACCGGCGCCGCCGGGTGGCGGGGGGAGAAAAGGGGGGACGGGTCGTGCCGTCGTACACGTAGAGCCTCCTGCGGAGTCCGCGCTCCTCGGAACGGGCCCGCGACAGGCCAGTGTCCTGACTCCCGGATCGACGTTCCCCCGGCCGTCCCGCGCCGCGCGCGGTGGCCCGAACTGCCTGATGAAAGGTCACTCCCCGGTCACAGTGGCGGGACCGCGCCGGACTCGCACCGGCTTCCTGTCTCCCGTCGCGGTGATGACCAGGTGATATTACGGTCGGTCGGACCGGGGGCAAAGGGCGCGCGTACGGTTCCGCGCGCCGTCCGCGGTGCACGGGCGCCGGGCCGCGCCGTACGGCCCGGCGCCCCGGTCATGCCGCGCGGACCGCCCGGAGCACCAGCCGCTCGGCGTCCTGGTCGTACGGGCGGCCGTCGAAGCCGCCGAAGACCTCGACCTCCTGGAAGCCTGCCTCCCCGGCCATCCGCCGCAACTCCACGGCGCTGTAGACGAACCAGACCAGGCTCGTACGTGTCACCCGGTCGCCCCGCACGAGCACCCAGTCGCTGCGCAGCCGCGCCCAGTCGTCCAGCACCGTGTCGGTCTGCACCAGCAGGTCGTCGCCGCGCTGTACGACCTTCGGCGGTGTGACCCTACGGGCCAGCAGTTCCTTTCCGGCCATGTCCAGAAGCAGGGTCCCGCCGGGCGCCAGGCAGTCGTGCATCGTGCGCAGCACACGGGCGTTGTCGGCGGGGTCCTCGAAATAGCCGAACGACGTGAACATGTTGAGGACCACGTCGAAGGCCCCGGGCTCGGAGAACTCCCGCATGTCGGCCTGGACGTAGCGGGCGGTGACTCCGGCGTCGGCGGCCCGTTTCCGGGCCCGGTCCAGCATCGCCGGGCTGCGGTCGACGCCCGTCACACCAAAGCCCCGGCGGGCGAGCGGGACGGTGAACACCCCCGGGCCGCAGCACAGGTCCAGCACCTGGGCCCCGGCCGGGAAGGACAGCAGGGGAGAGGTGTCGAGCAGCTCCTCGGCCTGGGCGTAGCGGCTGTCGGAGAAGAGGAAGTCGTAGAACTCGGTCCAGAAGTCATCGTCCTGGAATCCGCCCGTGTGCGTCATCGGGTACCGGAGTTCCTTCCTTGAGGTCCTTGAGACCCGTGAGGTCCGTGAGGGGGGTGGCGGGGGTGAGGCCGTCGGGGGCCGGAGCCGGGGGAGCTGCGTTCCGTTCCGCCGTGAGGCCGTCGGGGGCGGCGGGAGCGGTGCCCTGCTTCCGCCGCAGGGCGAGCAGGAGCGGCGGCAGCAGGACGCACTGGGCCGCGGCGAACAGCCAGAACCAGCCCGCGTGCCCGGCGCGTTCGCCGAAGCCGTAGAGCTGCCCGCCCAGCACGCCGCTGGCACAGGCGCCCAGACCCGCGGCGAGCCGCTGCTGCCCGAAGACCACGGCGTCCGAGCGGGAACTGCGGCGCAGCGCCTCCAGGTCGTTCTTGAGGAAGAGCACGATGTCGCCGAGCGTGATCAGGACACCGCCCGCCAGCAGGGCGGGCCTCGTTCCGGCGGCCAGGACCGCCATCCCGGCGGCCAGCCCCGTGAACCCGACCGCCAGGGCGACGGGATAGCGCATCCGCCGGATGGCACCCGACGCGAGCGGCTGGACGACGATGACGAGGACGGAGCAGGTCAGCAGCACCAGGCTGTAGAACTCGCTGGAGGCGCGCTCGACGGCGTACACGGCGAGGTAGTGCTGGAAGTGGAAGTAGAGGTAGAACGCCAGGCCGTTGGCGACGAAGGGGAGGACGGCGATTCCGGTGAGCAGACCCTGGCCGGCCGCCGGTGCGCTGCCGGAACGTTCCTTCTCCGGCCCCACCGCCGGCAGCCGGGCGTGCCCCACGGCCACCGCGGCGAACAGCGCCGTCACGACGAGGAACAGCGGACCGGGGGTCGACAGCACGAACGGACCCGCGACCAGCGGGCCCGCGGCCATCCCCGCGTTGAGCGCCGCGTTGCCCGCGGACAGGAACGCGGGCCTGCGCTCCTCGGTCACACCGTGCACCAGGTACGCCTTGTTGGCCGGCAGGTACAGCGCGGCGCCGCAGCAGGTCAGGATCAGCGCCGCCACCGCAACCGGCGGCCACCGCAGCGCCGCCAGGAACGCCGCGAAGCCCGCCGTACGGATCACCAGCGCCCAGAGCATCGTGCGCCGCAGCCCCACCCGGTCGGCGAGGGCCCCGCCGAGAACGCCCCCCGAGAACTGCACGAGGGACGCGGCGGCCAGCACCACACCGACCGCTCCGAGCCCCATGCCCAGCCGCTCGTGCAGGAAGACCGACATGAACGGCAGGACCATGAAACTGCCGAGCGGGATGAGGAAGGAGCTGAGCAGCAGGAAGCGCAGCGGCCCGGTGAGGGTGGACAGCGCGGTGCGGAGCCCCGGGCCGCCGTCTGTGCGTTCAGTCACCGGAGCCCTGGCCCGCCTGGCTCGCCGTAGCGTCCGCCGCCGTACCGGCCGCGCCCGTTGTACCGGCTGCGCCCGCCGTACCGGCCGTGTCCGGCACGCCTGCCCCGTCCGTCGTCCCCGCCACGCGGAACGGCTCCGTCCGCACCCGTACGGCGTTGGCCGCCGCGACCGCGCAGTGCGTGGCCAGTTCGGCCGTCTCGCCCTCCGCGTAGACGATGCCCGCGTAACCGCGGCTGTCGCCCAGGTGCTCGACGGGGTCGCCGGTCCGCTTGACCGGGTACCAGGCGGGCGAGCCCGGCATGTCCGGCAGCCGGTCGAGTCCGTCGACGCCGGTGAACACCCCTGGTTCCGCGGGGTACCCGAGGACGAAGGCCGAGGCGGGGCCGCCGGGCAGCGCCGCGTCCATGAGTCCGGGGCGGCTGCCGAGGGCCGCTTCCACCATCGCCTCGTACACGTTGACGCCGAGGGCCCGGCACAGCCCCTCACCGACGAGCGCGCCGCCGATCCGCGGGTTGATCTCCACCACTTCCGGGCCGGCGGTGGTCAGGGCGAACTCCACGTGGGCGAACCGGTCGGTGTAGCCGACGGCGGCCAGCACATCGTCCAGCCACCGCTCCAGAGCGTCCCGGCGCGGCTGCGGGAAGGCGACGGGGAACGCGGTGATCTCCTCCCGGAAGTGCGGCTCGGGCGACATCAGCCGGCTGGAGACGCCCAGCAGCCGGGTCCGCCCCGCCCAGGTGAGGGTCTCCGCGCTGTACACCGGTCCGGAGAAGTACGGTTCGGCGAAGAGGCGGCCCTTGAGCTGCCGTCCGGCGGCCTCGGCGAGCGCCGCGTCCAGTTCCCGCTCGTCCCGTACGAGCCAGACGTTCTGGCTTCCGGTGCCCGCGGTGTCCTTGAGGATCGCGGGCAGGCCCACCGCCTTCACCAGCAGCGCTGCCGTCGCCGGGTCGCCGCTGTCCGCCTCCGCCGCGCGGGCCCGGGTCAGCCCGGCCGCGAACAGCCGGTCCCGTACGGCGGCCTTGTCACGGGTCAGCCGCAGCACCGCCGCGTCGAGGCCGGGCAGTCCGAAGCGGGCGGTGAGTTCGGCGCCGACCAGCATCCAGGTGTCGGTCGAGCTGATCAGCCCCCGCAGGTCCGGGGTCCGGCCGAGCTGTTCCGCCACCAGTTCCGTGTCGAAGGTGTCGGTCTCCACCACGTCGAGGGCGCCCGCGGGCAGCCGCTCCAGCTCGTACGCGTAGTACGCGGGATCGCGGGTCAGCAGCCGCAGCGGCTCGCCCAGCCGGGCGGCGGCGCGCGTCAGGTGGCCCAGCCCGAAGGTGAGCGCTTCCAGGCAGACCACGGTCATGCGCGGGCCTCCGCACGGCGGGACGGCCAGGCGGCGCGGTTCCACGCCATCGTCGACCAGGGCATGGTCATCTCCTCGGGACTGCCGACCTCGGCCGGCTTCAGTGCGGCCAGGTCCACGGCCTCCCGGTGGCGGGCATAGACCCGTTCCACGTAGCGGTGGCCGGTGTCGGCACCGATCACCAGGTGGAGCCGGTCGGGGTGGCGGCGGGACTCGTGGGTGGCGGTCAGGTAGGCGGCGCCGGTGGACAGCCCGGCGAAGACGGCGTGCTCGCGCAGCAGGGCGACGGCGCCGGACATGGCGTGCGTGAAGTCCATCCAGTGCACCGCGTCGTACAGCTGGTGGCGGACGTTGTCGAAGGGGATCGAGGAACCGATACCGGCGATGATGGCTTCCGGGTCGTGGTGGTCCTGGCTCCCGAAGGTGACGCTGCCGAACGGCTGCACCCCGACCAGCCGGACGCCGGGATCCCGGCGGCGCAGATGCTGCACGAGGCCGCCGGTCGAGGCTCCCGACCCGACGCCGCCGACGACCGTCAGGGTGCGGTCCGGCAGGGCCGCGGTCACCAGGTCGGCGACCTCCTGGTAGCCCAGGTAGTGGATGGCGTCGTGGTACTGGCGCATCCAGTGGACGTCGGGCCGTTCGGCGAGGATCTCCCGGACCCGCCGGACCCGCAGCTCCTGGTCGAGCTTGAGGTTCTTCGACGGTCTGACCTGCTCGACCGTCGCGCCGAGGATCTCCAGTTGGGCGAGGGTGGTGGCGTCCACGGTGGTCGAGGCCACGATGTGGCAGCGCAGGCGGTAGCGGTGGCAGGCCAGTGCCAGGGCGTAGGCGTAGATGCCGCTGGAACTGTCGATCAGGGTCTGTCCGGTACGGACGGTGCCCCGGTCGAGCAGGTGCCGGACGGCGGCCAGCGCGGAGTAGATCTTCATCGACTCGAAGCGCAGCAGCACCATGCCGTCCGACAGCCGGACGAGGTCGGGGATCTTGAGGGCGTCGGCTATGTGGGGATGGGGGTCGGCCGTGTGGGGATGTGTCACGCGTAGCCTCCTTGGGCGAAAGAGCACTGGTGACCGAGCGAACGGAAGAAGGCGGACAGCTCCCCCTTCAGGGACGGCGCCGGCCGGCCGCTGAAGAGGTAACCGACGAGCGATCCGGTGTGGGCGACGAAGACGCCGTCCGCGCCGAACTCCTCGCGGTGGGCCAGCACGGTCTCGAAGGTGTGCTTGGGCAGCACCTCCTGGGACAGCACGCTGCTGAAGGTCGCGGCCCGGGCCACGGCCGCCGGGTCGCCGGAGGCGAAGCCTTTCAGCAGGTCGGTCAGGCACCTCTCGTACTCCGTGGCACAGCGCCGGTAGTGGCGCCGCAGCACCGGCGTGACCGCGGCGGTGTCCACCGTGCCCGGCTCCATGACGAAAGCGGTGTGGAAGCCGATGCCGGTGCCCAGCCGCCGTACGACCCGGTGCCGTCCGCTCAGATAGAGCGCGAACTCGTCGAGGAACACGCTGTCGGCGCGCTCTATCGCCGACAGGACGCGGAGGACGGCCCCGGTGTCGTACGGCAGCGAGAAGAGCCGGAACAGGCAGCGCAGGGTCGCCACGATGTCCGCCGTCGAACTGGCCATGCCCACCCCGACGTGCAGGTCCGAGTGGGAACTCCAGCGGCCCGGCGGCAGCGTCCGGCCGAAGTGCTCCAGGAAGAGCCGCGCGGCCGTGGCCGCCTTCGCGCCGAGAGGTGGTGCGTGGGGCGGGGCGTCGGGCGGTGCGTCACCGGGGCCGGCGTCCGGCGAGAAGTACACCCAGGAGTGGCGGTCCACGGGGAACGAGACGATCGCGATGTCCGCGTCACCGCCGGGGCGCAGCGGGCCCTGGAACAACTCGCCCAGCGTCCCCTGGCAGACGCCGGAGACCCACCGTGCCGGCGCGCCGACGGGGGTGGTCAGCATCGGGCACCGCACAACGGCCCTGCCGGGCCCGGCCGTCGGCCGCCCCGGAGACTTTCCCTGCGGTATTCCTCGGTCACGAACACGCCCTCTCTCGCCGCACCCGGCCCGAGGATCTCGACCGGTGAGTGAGAGGGCGGCCGCGCCGGGACGCGCGTTGCTCCGCCTGCACCGCCGACCCAGCCCTCGAGGTCACCGTGGACAGCGCGTACGCCGGTCCTCGCTCGCACGCGCGCAGTGGCAGGTATCCGGACTCATGGGCATGTCGGCCGGGCCTTCCGGCAACAACTACCGGCCACCGCTTCCCGCACCCTTGGACCGGGTCCGGTGCTGTATCGGCGGCTTTCGCTCCCACTCACCGCTGCGGGACAGTCCCGGATTTCCACCGGGTTCCCTCTTACGACGCCCCACGGAGAGTGGCGCGAACCGACTGCGCACATCAGCGTAGAGGTGTTCGCGCCACCGCAACAGAGAGGTCTGTGTGGTTGTCTCGATTGGTGCCGCTGACAGGGCGCGGGATGTGTGCAGTACGGGCCCGCGGCCCGCGGGAGCCTGCCACCAGCGATCCTGCCGTGCAGCACACCGCCCGTGCCCCGCTTCAAACATGTCATGTCGGTACGGCTCGGCACGGTCCTGCCACAGATCCACTCGCCGGACCCGGTGGCCGGTTCGAGCCTTCGGGCCCTCGGCTGGTGAGGCGCACGGGAGTCCTGGGACCGATGTGGCCCGTGATCGGGCTCTTTCCCCACCGTCGGCCGGCCCCCCGGCACACGAGAGGAGCGGCAGATCAAGGACTCGGGCGCCGCCTGTTTCGACCGGAACAGTTACCAGCAGATCTACGCGGACGAGGCGAGCCGGAAGGCTCCCGGCCGCCGGTGACGGACGATGATGGAGGCGCACTCCCGCCGCGCGGGCCACTCCGCACGGCGGGGCCGGGCTGTCAGTCAGGAGGCGTTGGCCATGCGGATCCCTGGACCCGAGCCCCGGCCGGACGGCGGGGCGGGGGCGGTCGCCGCGGCGGGCGGACTGCACACCTACCAGCTGCGCCTGCACGCGGAGTACGGGCCCGTCGTACGGTTCCAGCTGCCGGGCGCGGAGACGGCCGTGTCGGTCGCCGACCCCGTACTGCTGGAGGCCACGGCCCACATCGACAAACGGCCGGAGCGGCTGTTCGCGTTCCTGGCCCCGCTGTGCGAGGCGGGCAACTTGCAGGTGCTGCCGGCCGAGGAGCACACCCCGTGGCGGCGCGTCCTGCTGTCGGTGCTGGCCGGGCGCCCGTCACATGAGCGGCACTTCGAGCGGTTCACCGCGCTGGCGGCCGGACTCGCCGACCACTGGGGCGAGCAGGCCCGCTACGGGCCCGTCGCGCTGCAGAAGGACCTCACCGCGCTGTCGCTGCGGATGATCTGTGCGTACGCGCTGGAGGGCGAGGCCGCGGACCCGGAGGGCGTCGTCACGGCCTTCGAGGAGGTGCTCACCGAGTACCTGGGGCGGCTCTACCAGGTGCCGGTTCCGGGCACGGAGGAGGAACGCGCCGAGCGGGCGGCCCGGGCCCTCGCCTACCTGCGCGCGACGGTCGACCGGGTGGTCGCGGCGCACCACTCCGGGGGGCGCGCGGACCGCAGCGATCTCATAGGGGCACTCGTGGAGGCCGGTGAGCGGCCCGCGCGCATCCGCGACACCGTCATGGTGACGCTGCTGGCCGCCCACCACACCACCGGGGTGGCCGTCTCCTGGACCCTGCACCTCCTGGGCCGCCACCCCGAGGCGGCCGAGCGGGTCGCCGCCGAACTGGACCGCGTCCTCGGTGACCGCGCCGTGCCCGAGTACGCCGACCTGCGGCACCTCACCTACCTGGACATGGTCCTGAAGGAAGCGATGCGGCTCTACCCGCCCGGCCCGTACGGCGCGCGGGAGACGACCGAGCCGCTCGTCCTGGGCGACTACGAACTCCCGGCCGGGACGACGGTTTTCTACCCGTTCTGGGCCGTGCACATGAACCCCGATCACTGGCCGGAGCCCGAGCAGTTCGTCCCCGAGCGGTTCACCCCGCAGCAGGTGGCCGGGCGGCCGAGGCTGGCCTACATCCCGTTCGGCATCGGGCCGCGCAGCTGCGAGGGCGCCCAGCTCGCCATGGTCGAGGCCGAACTGGTCCTGGCTGTCCTGCTCAAACGCTTCCGCTTCCGGCCCGCGCCGGGGCACCGGGTGACACCGGTCGAACGCTTCGTGCTCTGGGCGCGGGACGACATCCACATGCTCCTGACACCCCGTGACACCGCGCCGCGTGCGTGAAGCCGGTGCGTGGCCCCTGGGCCTGAACCTGGTGCGTGCTGCCACGGCTGGCGCGCGGGGAAGCTGGGTATGCATGGGGCGGCAGTGCCGGTGCGAGCAGGGGAGTGACCATGACGGAGTGGTTATTGGCGTTCGACGCGGGCTGTGGCGCGTGCGGCGAGGTGGCCGGGGAGATCGGCGGCCTGCTGGCGGACCGGCTGACGATGGTGGGGCTCGGGGACGCGCCCGTACGCGCCCTGCGGCGGCAGGCGCTGGGCGACGACCCGCCGTTCGTCCCCACGCTGCTGGCCGTGCAGGGGGACCGGGTACGGGCGTGGACGGGCCCGGCGCTGTCGGTACGGCTGTGCCGCCTGCTGGGGCCGGCCGGCTCCCTGCGGGTGGTGCGGGCCCTGAACCGGACCGACGTGCTCGTGCACGGCGACCGGCGCAGACTGCTCAAGGCCGTGCCGGGCCTGGCCCTGGGCGCGTTCCTGGTCTCCGGCGGGCTGGCCGCTCCGGCCATGGCCTCGCCCGGGCGCCGGATGACGGCGGCCGCCGCGGAGGAGTGGGCCGCCGGGCTCGAACGGCTTCCCACCGGCTACCGCGAAGTGACCGCGTTGCCGATGGCGCAGCGCAGGGCCGTGTACGCCCGTATCCCGGACCGTGCGAAGGCCGGCCTGTGGCTGGAGCACGTACAGCGCTACCGGGCGGCGCACCCCGAGCTGTCCGCGCCGCGGTCGGCGATGCTGGAGAAGGTCACCGCGGCGGTACCGGCCGTCTTCGCCGGGTCCGGCGCCTGGCCGGCGGCGGACATCGACCGGCTGCGGGAGGAGTCGGCGGCGGTCCTGGGCCCCGACGTGTCGTTCGCCGCGCTCGGGGTGCTCGGCCCGGCCGAGTCGCCCGCACCGGCCGCCTCCGGAAACTCCCGCCTGCTGATGAACTGCGACTGCCACAAGGGCGCCAGCGGCTGCAGTTCCTGCGGCAACTCCGTGCCCTGCACCCCGCAAGCTTCGGGCTGCGGGTGGCTGTGGCAGCAGAACTGCGACGGGGTGTGCGGGGGCTGAGAACTGCCGTACGGGCAGCCCCCGCACCGTGAGGTGGCCTCCGGAAGCGGGCACGGGCACACGAGCGCAGGGTGGGCGGGGCAGGCCGGCCTGCCCCGCGCGTGCAGGCGCCCCGCGTACAGGGAGGTCCGCCATGCCACCGTCCCACGGCGCCGGTTCACCCACGTTCCTCCTGGTCCACGGCGGCAACGGCTCGTCCGCCGACTGGGCAGGAGTCGTACGGGAACCGGCCCTGCGCGGGTACGGGGCGCTCGCCTGCGTGACGCTGCCCTCTGCCGTCGACTACGTCACGAAGGCGCGCGGAGAGGCAAGAGAGCCTGCTGGCGGAGCTGCCGGCCTTGAAGACTCCGGAGGAACTGGGCGTCATGCGGGGCAACTGGCGCTCCGGCGACCGGCGGGCACAGGCGGCGGTCCGCGTGGCGTACGCCGCGAGCTACCCGGAGGCCGCGTTCCTCGCCCTGCTGAACACCTACGCGCTGGACGAGACCGCCGCCATCGGCCGGCCCGACGCCCGCTGCGACGCCGGGACATGGGGCAGCGTCCCGCGCACCTGCGTACGCTTCGGCGCGGACCGCGCCATTCCGCCCGCCCTCCAGGACCACATGATCACCGAGGCCGACGCGCTCACCCCGCACCACCCTTTCGACGTCGTCACTCTGGACGCCCGCACGTCGGCCCGCACGATCCGGGGGAACTCGCGACGGTGCTCGCGGATGTGCTCTGAGCCTGTTGTTCCTCACCCCTGACACGCACTGAACCATCGCGGGTGCGTCGGCGGGTGGCGGGGCCCGGTGTCCGGTGTGTTCACCTTTACGGGTGGAGTGGCGTCCTCGTGGCATTGGGGGCGATTGCCGCCGGGAAAACACCGGGCACGGTGGCGACTTGGGTGCCCCGGCTGACGGCCCTCGGAAGGGCGTGCGGTGAGCGTGAGAGAAATGCGCCGGTTCCGGCGTGATCCGCTGCGATACATCGAAGACTGCGCACGCCGGAGTCCGGCAGCGGTGTTCCGGCTCCCGTGGGGCGCCTGGTGCGTGCGGGACACCGAGCTGGCGCTCACCGTGCTGCGCGACCCGGCCTTTCACCGCGGCATGTCCACCTTCTTCGGGGACATGCTGCCCTCGCGAACCGCCCAGATCGCCCTCGGCCGCGCCGTCCGGGACCTGATGCGGGCGTACCTGCCCGCCTACCGTCAGCGGATGGCCGAGGCAGCGGCCGGGCTGGGCCCGGTCAGCCAGTGGCCGGGAGCGGGGCCGCTGCTGGTCCACCGGTGCACGGCGGACGTGCTGCTGCGCCCCGGTGCCCCGCCGGCACTGCGGCGGCGGTTGGCGCAAGCCGTGGCGGCCGGCCTGACCGCCCGCCAGCCGTCCATGCGCCGGCGGGCGCGGGCGGAACTGCTGCGTCCCGAGCTGCTGGCCACGATCATCGAGCACGTCCACGACCGCCGGGCGCAGGGCTCCACGGCGGACGAGCCCCAGGACGTCCTGGACGCCGTGATCGGAGCCGGACCCGAGGAACTCACCGACCGGACCGTGGCGAACCTGTATGTGCTGCTGTTCCAGTCGATCGTGGGCAACATCGGCTATGCGGTGGCGTGGTCGCTGCTGCTGGCCTGTCTTCACCACCCGCCGGGCCCGCCGTGGCCGTGGCCCGCCGACTGGCTGGTGCGGGAGGCCGCACGCCACCGCCCGTTCGTCTGGATGGTCGGCCGGCCCGTTCCCCACGCCCTCGAATTCGGCGGCCTGCCGTTTGCGGCGGGCACGATCCTGTCGGTCAGCCCCTATCTGCTGCACCACGACCCGCACCGCTGGGACCGACCCGAGACGTTCCGTCCCGGACGCTGGGGCGAACCAGGCGGGCAAGGCCCCTACCTCCCCTTCAGCGCGGGCCCGTTCACCTGCGCCGGGGCGGCCGTCGCACACAGCATGGCCACCGAGGCGGTCGCCGCCCTGGCCCAGGACGCCCGCCTGACCGTCAGCGGCGGCGATGCCCGGCCCCTGGTGTCCGGCTCCGTCCTGCCCCGGCCCTTCACCCTGCGCCGCGACCTCAAGGCCCCCGTTCAGCCCACGCTGACGAGAGGAGGTGAATAACATGATCGCTGCCATCCGACGCATCATCTGGGACAAGCCCGCCAGTTACTGGGAGCCGAATGTCTGGCTCTGACAGTCCTGACAGGCCTGACAGTCCCGGATTGTCCTGGTGGTCCGCGCGCCATGGCCGATGGCGCGCGGGTCGCCGCTGTGGTGTCGCCCGCGCCGTGTGCCGGAGCCTGGACGTCCTCCGGTCAGAACGCGCCACCGAGGCGCTCGATCAGCACCCGCGCCGTCTCGTCACCGCCCGCGGCGGCCCCGGCCGTGACCGCGCCGACGGCGACCGGAGCCAGGATGCCCTTGAGCGCCGCCACCGCGCGCCGTACCGCGCCGCGGTCCGGTCGGTCCCGGCTCGCCTCGTCGAGGATGGCCGTCTCGATGGCCGCGGCGTCGTCCAGAACCTCTTCCGCGACGGCCAGTGAAGGCAGCCGGCGCAGGGTGTCGGCGACGGCTTCGACCAGGTCCTCGAATTCCGGGGCGATCTTCCGCCCGGCCTTCCGGGCGGTGTTCTCCGCGCCGTCGCCCCAGGCCAGTTGCGACCGCACGACATCGCCGTACGTCACCGGCCCCTGCACCTTGCCCGCATTGCCGTCGCCGACCTGGATTATCTTGTCGCCGAAGTGCGGCGATGTTTCGCTCATCGGGTCACCTTGCCCGTGTTCTGGTTGCCGAACTGCTTGATGCTGTCGCCGACATGGAAGTTCTCCACCTGGAATTGGAACTCCGCCTGCGGATTGTCGATCGCATCCATGATGGAGTGCGATATCTGCGCCACCAGATTCTTGTCGGGACTCGTCAGTACGGCGTACGGCGCGCCCGCCGTCTCGATGTTGAGCCGGTGCAGCGTACTGCGTGTCGCCGCCATGGTCAGCCGCATGAGGACGGAGATGACCAGCACGGCCGCTCCGGCGAGCACGAGTGGACCGACGAGCGTGGCGAGGGCGACGCGCCCGCCGGTGCTGTACAGCATCATTCCCATGAACACGGCGCACACCCCGAACCCCCAAGGCCCGACGCGCTTCAGGATCAGCCAGAGTCTGGGCTTCAGCTCGGTGGTCGTCACGCAGGCGATGTTGTGCAGCGGATACGCCGCGGCGCCGACCCATAGGATCCGCCGGCTCACCTGGACATTGATCACTTCGCGTTTGTAGAACACGCTTCCCCCGAGTCGGCTCGCTGCCGGAAAAGACACGGCCGGACCAGCATTGCCGAAAGGCCGCCGCATGAACAGTGGTTACGCGCGAACCCGGAGAGCGGGTGCGTTGCGTGAATGTTTCCCCAGAGGGCATTGCAGGGAAAAGCCGGCCCGGCGGACACCGTGAACGGCACACCGGCCGCCGCGTCGGCGGCGCTCCCCGCCGCACCGCGCGCCCACCGGTCCGGGATACTGAGCCGGTGGGAATGCGGATAGCGGTGCTCGGACCGGTACGGGTCTTCGACGGCGACGGGACACCGGTCGGCATCGGGGGCGCCAGACCACGCATGCTGCTCAGCCGACTTGCGCTGGCGGCGGGCGACCTGGTGACACCCGCCGCGCTGATCGACGGCCTGTGGGGCACGCGGCCTCCCGCCGACGCGCTCAACTCGCTGCACGCACTGGTCTACCGGCTGCGCAAAGCCCTTCCCGACGGCGAGCTGCTGGAATCGTCGGGAGCCGGTTACCGCCTCGCGGTACCGGAAGAGCACGTGGACGCCGCCCGCTTCGAAGCGCTGGCGGCCCGCGGCGGACGCGAACTCGCCGCGGGGGCGCCCGAGGAAGCGGCCTCGCTGCTCGGCGAGGCGCTCGCGCTGTGGCGGGGGCCCGCGCTGGCCGACGTAAGGGAGGCTCCGTTCGCCGGTCCGGCCGGGGACCGGCTGGAGGAACTGCGGAACACGGCGTTCGAGAACCGCTGCGAGGCCGAGTTGCGGCTCGGCCGCCACGCCGAGGTCCTGGCCGACCTGGAGGCGGCGTCGGCGGACCATCCGCTACGGGAACGGCTCGCCGCCCTGCGCATGCGCGCCCTGCACGCCGCGGGCCGGCAGTCCGACGCGCTGGCCGTGTTCGAGGACGTCCGCGGCAGGCTCGCGGACGAGCTGGGCGTCGACCCGTCGCCCGAACTGCGGGAAGCCCACCTCGCCGTGCTGCGCGGCGGCGCGGAGCCGCCCGCCGTACGGTCCGGTCCGGCGCCCGGCCGGCTGCCGGCCCGGCTCACCTCGTTCGTCGGCCGGGACCGTGAGACGGCGCTGCTCGACCGGCTGTTGGGGACGTCCCGGCTGGTCACGGTCGTCGGACCCGGCGGTGTGGGCAAAACCCGGCTGGCCGTGGAGGCGGCATCCCGGCACCGGGCCCACCGGCAGGGCCGGCTGTGGCTCGTCCCGCTGGCCGGAGCGCGCGGGGCCGACGAGGTGGCCGACGCGGTGCTGGGGACGCTCAGCACCCCGCACGCGCCACGGCCGTCCGGTGACAGCCGTACGGAACCGCTGGACCAGGTGGCCGAACTGCTCGGCGGTGGCGAGGCCGTGCTCGTCCTGGACAACTGCGAGCAGGCCGTCGACGCCGTCGCCGCGTTCGCGCAGGGCATCCTCGAACGGCGCCCGCGGCTGACCGTCCTGGCCACCAGCAGGGAACCCCTGGACGTCATGGGCGAGTCGCTCTGCCGCCTCGGCCCGCTGCCCCTGCCGCCCCGGGGCGCGGACCCGGCCGAGGCCGCCGCGTCGGCCGCCGTACGGCTCTTCGTCGACCGGGCGACGGCCGTACGCCCCGGCTTCACCCCCGACGCGTCCGCCCTGGGCGCGGTGACCGAGGTGGTCCGCAGGCTGGACGGCCTGCCGCTCGCCCTCGAACTGGCCGCGGCCCGGCTGCGGTCGATGAGCGCGGAACAGATCGCCCGGCGGCTCGACGACCGGTTCCGGCTGCTGTCCACGGGCAACCGGGCGGCGCAGCCGCGCCAGCGCACCCTGCACGCGGTGATCGAGTGGAGCTGGGAACTGCTGACCGGCCAGGAGCAGGCGCTGGCCCGGCGGATGGCGGTCTTTCCGGCGACGACCGGCGCCGAGGCCGTCGAGGCGGTCTGTCCGGGCGGGCCGCTGACGGCCGGGGACGTCCCCTACGTCCTCGGCTCACTGGTCGACAAGTCCCTCGTGGAACAGGCCGGGGACGGCTACCGGATGCTGGAGAGCGTACGGGCGTACGCGGCGGAGCGGCTCCTCCGGGCGGGCGAGCGGGAAGCGGTCCGGGACCGCCTCGTGCGGCACTTCGCCGATGTGGCCGGGCATCACGAGCCGCTGCTGCGCTCCGCCCGCCAGCAGGACTCCTTCGCGCTGTTCACCGCCGAGTACGACAACCTGGTGTTCGCGCTGCGGACGGCCGTCGACGCAGGGGACGCGGACGCCGCGACCCGGCTCCTCGGCCCGCTGTACTGGTACTGGAACACGCTGCGCCACGACGCGCGGGCCGAAGCCCTCGTGGCCGGGGTGTGCGAACTGGGCGACGCGCTGCCCGAGGACGCCCGTACCGCCTTCACCGCGATCCGCCTCCTGACCGGCACGGGCGGTCCGGCCCCCGACGCCGAGCGGGTGCGTGCCCTGATCGAGGAGTGCGCGCGCACCGGGGCGCTGGAGCGCTATCCGATGCTGCTCCTGGTGATCTTGCCGACGGGCTTTCTGTACGGCCTCGACGAACTGGTGGGACAGCTGATGCGGGAGGTCCGCGGACGCCGGGACCGCTGGGCCGTCGGGTGCACGTACCTCGTGGAGGCTTTCACCCGGCACGACCGCGGCGACTGGGCAGGCCGGGCGAGCGCCACGACTGCCGCCCTGCGCGAGTTCGAGGCGGCGGGCGACCCCTGGTGCACGGCGATGGCGCTGGCCGGCACGGCGCAGGTGCACTCCGTCCGCGGCGACCACGACCAGGCGGTCGCCGCCTACCGGCGCGGACTCGCCCTCGTACCCCGGGACGAGATCCAGTACCGGCTCGGGCTCGCCGCCGAGCGGATGCGCGGCGGCGACCTGACGAGCGCGCGGTACGACATCGACACCGCCGAACAGGCGGCCCGGGACCGCGGCGACGACCTCCTGCGCATCGGGGCCCTGGCCTGCCGGGCCGACCTGCACCGCCGCGCCGGGGAACTGCACGAGGCCGACCGGCAGCTGGACCGGATGGCGGCGGTCGGCCGCGCGGCCTGCCTGGCCGACGAGGCGGTGGCGGACTGGACCGTGCCGGCCCGGATGGCGAACCTTCTGACGGCCGGTGACGCCGTACGTGCACGGGAGCTGCTGCCCAGGACCGTACAAGCCGCCTTCGCACACCGGGACGTCGCACCGGCGGCGCAACAGCTTGCCAAGCTGCTGCTGGCGGAGGGGGACGCGGCGGGCGCGGCCACCGCGCTCGGCACGAGCCGAGCCATCCGTGGCGCCTTCGACGAGGGCGACCCCGAGCTGCGCGAACTCACCGCCGAACTCGTGCGGCGGCTCGGCCGCGCGGCGTACGACACGGCGTACGGCCGGGGCGCCGCCACACCGCGGCAGGAGGCGCTCGACCGTCTGCGGCCGGTGGCCGACGGCGGCTGACGGCCCCTGACGGTGGCCCGGCCGCGCTGTCAGCGGACGGTCAGAGCCCTGTCATCGCCGGGCGGCACCGTCTTCCCCGTACCGAGAAGAGGGCGGACAGCCGGCCCCCAGGAGGGGACCGCGGCGCCCGAGGGGAAGGAACCGACATGACGAACTCCGTGACCATCCGGCGCGAGAAGCTCCAGCAGGTGCTCGACCGGCTGGTGGCCGAGGTGGACGTGCCCGGCATCGTCGCCGAGGTCCGGGACGCGGACGGCACCTGGTTCGGATCGGCCGGCGTCGCGGACATCGAGTCCCGGCGCCCGCGCCAGGAGGGCGAGCACCTGCACGTCGGCAGCGCCGCCAAGGCGTTCACCGCCGCCACGGTGCTCCAGCTGGAGGCCGAGGGCCGGCTGAGCATCGCGGACACGGTCGAGAAGTGGCTGCCCGGCGCGCTGGACGTGAACGGCTACGACGGCAACAAGATCACCATCAGGCACCTGCTCAGCAACACCGGCGGACTGTTCATCACCGGCCTCGCGCCGGAGCTGTCGGAGCGCTACGCCACCCGCTCCAAGTTCGCCGAGCACCGCTTCGACTCCTGGACCGTGGACGAACTGCTGGCCCTGACGGTGTCCCAGCCTCCCCTCCACGAGCCGGGCACGGCCTTCGCCTACTCCAACGGCGGCTTCTACCTCGCCGGCATGATCATCGAGAAGGTCACCGGCAACACCTACGCGGAGGAGGTCGCCCGCACCATCGCCGAGCCCCTCGGCCTGACCCACACCTATGTGCGCCCCGCCGACGAGACCGGCTACCCGGAGCCGTACCCGCGGGCGTATTCCAGCCTGTTCCTGAAGGACGGCGTCGACCCCGCCGACGTCACCGCGGAGAACTGGAAGTCGATGTTCGAGGAGCCCGGCCTGCCGCTCCTGGACACCACCGAGTACAACAGCTCCTGGGCCTGGTCGGCCGGCAACGTCGTCTCCACGACCAGCGAGATGATCAAGGTGTGCAACGCCTTCGTCTCCGGCAGCCTCCTGCCGGAACCCCAGCACCGCGCGATGTGGTCCCTGGTCTCCACCGAGGGCGCCCACTGGATGCCGCACGCCTCGTACGGCCTGGGGGTCTTCGAACTGGACCCGGCGGTGACCGGCGGCCACACGCTCCGCGGCCTGGGCGGCAGCATGCAGGGCTCCCACTTCGCCGCCGTCGGCACCCCCGACGGCGAACAGACGATCGCCCTGCACACCAACATCGAATTCAAGAGCTGGCAGGTCCTCTTCCGGACCCTGGAGGCGCAGTTCGGCCTCCCGGCCGTCCCGGGGGTGTGACGGCGGAGACCGGCATCGCCCCGGCCGACGGAGGGCGGGGCGGCGCCGGTCTCCTCACCGGACGGCCCCGACGGCACCTTTGGGCGCCCGCCGCCCCGGCCACCACACGGCTTTCAGACCACTTGGACGCCGATGAGGCAGGTGTCGTCGTCGGTGTCGGACTTGCTGTGGGTCAGCAGGCGGTCGAGCCGGTGCTCCAGAGAGGCGGCCGGAGCCTGCGCGGTGGCGAGCAGCTGGGCCAGCGACTCGTGGATGGCGGTGTCCCGCCGCTCGACCAGGCCGTCGGTGTACATCAGGAGGGTGTCGTCCGCCTCCAGCTGGAGCACCGCCTCCTCGTACGTGGCTTCCGGGAGCGCTCCCAGGAGCAGCCCGCGGACCAGCGGCAGCCTGCTCGCCTCGTGACCGCGGACCAGCACGGGCGGCAGGTGCCCGGCCCGCGCCCAGCGCAGGGTGCGGGTCCAGGGGTCGTACACGCCGCAGACGGCCGTGGCGGACACCTGGTCGGTGAGGTGGTGGGCCACGATGTTCAGCCAGGACAGCAGCTGGCCGGGGCCGGCCCCGGTGACGGCGAGGCCGCGCAGGGCGTTGCGCAGCACCACCATGCCGGTGGCTGCCTCGATGCCGTGCCCCGCGATGTCACCGACGCACAGCAGCACGCGCTGCGAGGGCAGCACGACGGCGTCGTACCAGTCGCCGCCCACCAGGGACTCGGTCTCCGCGGGCCGGTAACGCACCGCGATCTGCAGGCCCGGGGCGTCCATGGGGCCGCGGCTCGGCGGCATGATGGCCTGCTGGAGCTGGAGCGCGAGGCGGTTGCGCTCGGCCGACTGCTGCTCGGTGTGCGCGAGCTGGTCGCGGGTGGCGGCGAGCGCCACCTCGGTCCAGTGCTGGGAGGAGATGTCCTGGTAGGCGCCGCGTACGGAGAGCAGCCCGCCGTCGGCGTCGAGGACCGGCTCGGCGATCACCCGGATGTGCCGGGTGACGCCGTCGGGACGCCGGAGGCGGAAGCTGGCCGAGGCCGGGCGCCGGTGGTGCAGCACGGCGCGCTGGAAGCGGCCGATGGCGACGCTGTCGTCCGGGTGCGCGTGGGCGGTCAGCTCGTGCAGGGACACGGGGGCGTCGGTGGCCGGCCGGCCGTACAGGGCGAAGAGCTGCCCGTTCCAGGTGATCTCGCCGGTCAGCAGATTCTCCTCGAAGCCGCCGATCCGGCCGAGGCGCTGGGCGTGCTGGAGGAGGCTGGCCAGCCGGGCGGTCTCGTCCTCGATGCGCCAGATGAGCAGCACGCTGTCCCCGTGCCGGCTGACGCTGATGTCGGCGACGGCGGCCAGCGGCACCTGGTCCACCAGCGCGGTCAGGGTCGTCCGCTGGGCGCGGAAGGGCTCTCCCGTGGCGTAGACGCGCTGGACCTTGTCGAACAGTTCGCTCTCGTCGGCGGCCATCGGGTACGCCTCCAGCAGCAGCGCGCCGTTGACGAAGCTGCGGGGGCGGCCCGCCGGGTCCATGAAGCGCCCGTTGACGTGGTGGATGCGGAAGTCGCTCAGGTGACCGTCGGCCGCGAGGTGCGGAGTGAGGACGAGCGCCGGGTCGTGCAGCCCGTCCGCCAAGTCCACCAGCTCGGCCACGGCGGGGGAGTGCGGGGCGGCGGACAGGCCGTGCCCACGCGCCTCCGGGGTGCCTTCGAGGGTGTGCGCGCACAGCTGCGCCAGCGCCTCGATCTGACGCATGATCACCGGCGGCTGCGGGGGGAGCGGCTGCTGCCAGCAGATCTCCAGGACGCCGTGGATGCGGCCGCCGGTGCCGGCCGGCAGCGCCACCCGGCCGCCGTGCGGATGGTGCGTACGGCCGATCGACGGGATGCCCGTCTCGGCCAGGGAGACGAACCGGACGGTGTCCCGTTCGGTCAGCGCCTGGCGGGCGACGGTGACCACGCCGGGGGGTACGTAGCGCCAGCGCACCGCCTCGTCGGCGGGGAACCCCGCGTGCCCGGCCAGGGTGAGGGACGTGTCCGGGCCCGCGGCCCAGATGGCGACGGCCGTCGCGCCCAGCGGAGCCAGCGCGTGCTGCAGCAGGGAGTCGGCGACGGCCTGGGTGTCGTCGGCCGCCAGCGCGGCGCTCTCGGCGGTACGCAGCCGCACCGCGACGGCCGGGCCCGTCTCGTCGTGCCCGGCCCGGGTGCGGCGCAGGAAGGCGTCGGCGAGGTCCGCCACGCGGTCGCGGGCCGCCTGGTTGATGATGTCCACGGCCAGCTCCAGCTGGGAGACCGCGGCCTGCTCCGCGAGCTCGGCGAGCTGCCGGGTCGCCTGGGCCGGCCCGCAGTGCAGCCGCTCGATCATGATGCCCTTGGCGAGTTCGATCAGCGCCCGCCCGTCGGCGGCGGCGTGCGCCGCCTGGACTTCGCTGCGCAGCCGCTCGACCGTGGCGGCCAGACGGCCGACAGCGGATATCTGACCGGGCCGGGCGTCGGCCGGGCCCTGGTCCCGGCCGGACCCGGACCCCGGCGAGACGCCGTCCCCGGACGGGGTGCCGACGTGCTCATAAGTGCTCATGATGCTGCCGATTCTTCGAGGCGAGAGGTGCGTTTCGTGAGCAGGTCGGGGGAGGCGCCCGGTCGGCCGGGCACCGCCCTCAGGAGGTCAGCCACCGGCGGACACAGGCGATCAGGTCGTTGGTGTCCACCGGCTTGGTGACGTAGTCGGTGGCGCCGGAGGCGAGGCTCTTCTCGCGGTCCCCGGGCATGGCCTTGGCCGTGACGGCGATGATGGGCAGATGGGCGTGGGCCGGCATCTGCCGGATCTCCGCGGTCGCGGTGTAGCCGTCCATCTCGGGCATCATCACGTCCATCAGGATGAGGTCGATGTCCGGATGCTCGATCAGCGTCTCGATCCCCTTGCGCCCGTCCTCCGCGTGGCGGACGTTCAGGCCGTGCAGTTCCAGGATGCTGCTGAGCGCGTACAGATTGCGCGCGTCGTCGTCGACGACGAGGACCGTACGGCCGCTGAGGCTGTCGTCGACGGGCTGCGGAGCGTGCTGTACGGGCTCCTCCGGCCGTACCAGCGGCAGGACGTCACCGGGCTGCTCGGCGGACAGGTGCAGGGCGATGCGCTCACGCAACTCGTCGAGGCTGGAGAGCAGCTCCAGCGGCTGGGCGCTGGCGCGCGCCTGCAAGGTGCGTTCCTGCTCCGCCTCCAGGCGCCTGCTGTTGTGCGCGAGGACGGCGACGGTCCGTACGGCGGCGTCACCGTCCATCGCGTCCAGGAACCGCAGGGCTTCGCCGTCGGCCATGTCCAGGTCGAGCACCACGCAGTGGAACGGCCCGGCGGCCAGCGCTCCGGCGGCCTCCTGGGCGCCAACTGCGGAGACGACCTCGATGTTCTCCTGACGGTCGCTCAGGTCCTGGCCGCCGGTGAACTCGGCGACCGCGCTGTCGGCCACATGGGAGAGCAGCCCGCGGGCCCGCTCCTCGATCACCAGCAGTCGGCGCGGCTGCGCGGGGGCCGCGACGGGGGTACGCGGCTGGCTCTCGCGCTCCTCGTCCTGCGCGTGCGCCGCCGCCTCCTGGGCCGGTACCGCGCCGGTCTGCTCCTGGAAGTCGGCGCGCGCGACCGGCAGATAGAGGGTGAAGGCGCTGCCCTGACCGGGCGTGCTCTCGGCGGTCACGGCACCGCCCAGGAGGTGGGCGATCTCGCGGCTGATGGACAGGCCGAGGCCGGTGCCCCCGTACTTGCGGCTGGTGGTGCCGTCCGCCTGCTGGAACGCCCCGAAGATCACGTCCAGCTGCTGCTCGGCGATGCCGATACCGGTGTCCTGGACGCGGAAGGCGACCACGGGGCCGCCGCGCAGGACGGTGTCGGGCAGTTCCCGGTCGGCGGCGGGCTCGATCCGCAGCTCGACGCCGCCCTGCTCGGTGAACTTGACCGCGTTGGACAGGAGGTTGCGCAGGACCTGACGCAGCCGCGCGTCGTCGGTCAGCAGGTCCACCGGCACCCCGGCCGCGGCACTGATGCTGAAATCGAGACCCTTCTGTGTGGTCAGCGGCCGGAACGTCGCCTCGACGTAGTCCAGGAGCTGCCGCAGCGCCACCCGCTCCGGGGTGATGTCCATCTTGCCCGCCTCGACCTTCGACAGGTCGAGGATGTCGTTGATGAGCTGGAGCAGGTCCGAGCCGGCGGAGTGGATGATGCCCGCGTACTCGACCTGTTTGGGCGTGAGGTTGCGCGTCGGGTTCTGCGCCAGCAGCTGCGCCAGGATGAGCAGGCTGTTGAGCGGCGTCCGCAGCTCGTGACTCATGTTGGCCAGGAACTCCGACTTGTACTTCGACGCCAGCGCCAGCTGCCGCGCCCGGTCCTCCAGCTCCTGCCGGGCCTGCTCGATCTCCAGGTTCTTGGTCTCGATGTCGCGGTTCTGCGAGGCGAGCAGCTCCGCCTTCTCCTCCAGTTCCGCGTTGGAGCGCTGGAGCTCCTCCTGCTGCCGGGTCAGCTCCCCGGAGCGGGCCTGCAGCTCCCCGGCCAGCCGCTGCGACTCGTCCAGCAGCTCGTCGGTACGCGCGTTGGCGACGATGGTGTTGACGTTGACGCCCACCATCTCCATAAGCTGTTCGAGGAAGTCCTGGTGCACCGGTGTGAAGTGGGTGAAGGACGCCAGCTCGATGACGCCGAGGACCTGGTCCTCGACGATGATCGGCAGCACGATCAGGCTGCCCGGCGCCGTCTGGCCCAGGCCGCAGGAGATGCTGATGTAGCCGGCCGGCACGCCGTCGGCGACGATCGTCCGGCGGCTGCGGGCGGCCTGGCCCACCAGGGACTCGCCCAGCCCGAAGCGGTCGTGCCCCGGGCTGCCGGCGGGCCGGCCGTACGCGCCGACGAGCCGGAGCACGGTGCCCTGCCCGTTCTCCTCCGCCAGGTAGAAGGCGCCGTACTGGGCCGAGACGAGCGGCGTCAGTTCGTCCATGACCAGCTCGGCGACGACCGCGAGGTCCCGGTGGCCCTGCATCAGCCCGGAGATGCGGGCCAGGTTGCTCTTGAGCCAGTCCTGCTCCTGGTTGGCACGGGTGGTCTCGCGCAGCGACCGCACCATGGAGTTGATGTTGTCCTTCAGCTCCGCGACCTCGCCCGAGGCGTCCACCGTGATGGAGCGGGTCAGGTCACCCTCGGCGACCGCGCTGGTCACCTCGGCGATGGCCCGTACCTGCCGGGTGAGGTTGCCGGCCAGCTCGTTGACGTTCTCCGTCAGGCGCTTCCAGGTGCCCGACACGCCCTCGACCTCGGCCTGTCCGCCGAGCCGCCCCTCGCTGCCGACCTCGCGCGCGACGCGGGTGACCTCGGAGGCGAAGGAGGAGAGCTGGTCGACCATCGTGTTGATGGTGGTCTTCAGCTCCAGGATCTCGCCCCGGGCGTCGACATCGATCTTCTTCGACAGGTCACCGTTGGCCACGGCCGTGGTGACCTGGGCGATGTTGCGCACCTGACCGGTCAGGTTGTTGGCCATCGAGTTGACGTTGTCGGTCAGGTCCTTCCAGGTACCGGCCACGTTCGGAACGCGGGCCTGGCCGCCCAGCATCCCTTCGGTGCCGACCTCGCGCGCCACCCGCGTCACCTCGTCGGCGAACGCCGACAGCGTGTCGACCATCGTGTTGATCACGCCGGCCAGCGCGGCGACCTCGCCCTTCGCCTCCACCATGATCTTCTGCGACAGGTCGCCCTTGGCGACCGCGGCGGCCACCTGGGCGATGGACCGCACCTGGCCGGTCAGGTTGGAGGCCATCACATTGACGTTGTCGGTCAGGTCCTTCCACGTACCCGACACGCCCCGCACCGTGGCCTGGCCACCGAGATTGCCCTCCGTGCCGACCTCACGGGCCACCCGCGTGACCTCGTCGGCGAAGGCCGAGAGCTGGTCGACCATCGTGTTGATGGTGCTCTTCAGCTCCAGGATCTCGCCCCGGGCGTCCACGCGGATCTTCTGCGACAGGTCGCCCTGCGCCACCGCGGTGGTGACCTCGGCGATGGACCGCACCTGCGCCGTGAGGTTGTCCGCCATCACGTTGACGGACTCGGTCAGGTCCTTCCACGTACCGGAGACGCCCTTGACGTCGGCCTGTCCGCCGAGCCGTCCCTCCGTGCCGACCTCGCGGGCGACCCGGGTGACCTCGTCGGCGAAGGCGGAGAGCTGGTCGACCATCGTGTTGATGGTGTTCTTCAGCTTCAGGATCTCGCCGCGGGCGTCCACGGTGATCTTCTGTGACAGGTCGCCCTGGGCCACCGAGGTCGCGACCGCCGCGATCGAGCGCACCTGTGAGGTGAGGTTTCCGGCCATGAAGTTGACCGAGTCGGTCAGATCCCGCCAGGTGCCGCCGACGCCGGGCACCTGAGCCTGGCCGCCGAGCCGCCCTTCGGTGCCGACCTCGCGGGCGACGCGGGTGACTTCGTCGGCGAAGGCGGAGAGCTGGTCGACCATCGTGTTGATGGTCGTCTTCAGTTCCAGGATCTCGCCGCGGGCGTCCACGGTGATCTTCTGCGACAGGTCGCCCCGGGCGACCGCCGTGGTCACCTGGGCGATGTTGCGTACCTGTGAGGTGAGGTTTCCGGCCATGAAGTTGACCGAGTCGGTCAGATCCCGCCAGGTGCCGCCGACGCCGGGCACCTCGGCCTGTCCGCCGAGCCGGCCCTCGCTGCCGACCTCGCGGGCGACGCGGGTGACCTCGTCGGCGAAGGCGGAGAGCTGGTCGACCATCGTGTTGACGGTGTTCTTCAGCTCCAGGATCTCGCCCTGCGCATCGACGTCGATCTTCTGCGACAGATCGCCGCGGGCCACCGCGGTGGCCACCTGCGCGATGTCGCGCACCTGGGTGGTCAGGTTGCCGGCCATCACGTTCACCGAGTCGGTCAGATCGGCCCAGGTGCCGGAGACGCCCGGAACCTCGGCCTGCCCGCCGAGCCGGCCCTCGCTGCCGACCTCGCGCGCCACCCGGGTCACTTCCGAGGTGAACCGGGACAGCTGGTCGACCATGCCGTTGAAGACGGTCGCGATCTCGCCGAGCAGCCCGTCGTCCTCCGGGAGCCGCGTCCCGAAGTTCCCGTCGCGAACGGCCGTCAGCCCCGCGAGCAGCTGCCGCAGATCCGGCTCCCCGACCCTGCCTCCCGTACGCCCCGACCTCGTCCGCGACACCGGACGTGCGTTGTCGTCCGCCGTCTCTGCAGCCATGCCCCGACCTCGTTCCACTTACCGGACCCCCTGCGCAGGGCACGACGGCGCTGTGGTCCCTGCCTCAAAGGCGCGCACACCTGTGCCTCACGCCGACACCTCGTGACCTTGCCGCACGGCAAGTACCCGAAGAATACCGCGCGGTGACACACCGGAAGGCATGACAAGCTGACTTTTGCCCCGGCGCGCTTCTGGACCCGCACCCTGATTCTGTGCACCGCAGCGGCCTTCCTGCCGGCGCCGGGCGCTGCGGTGACGGCCACACCTGTATGTCCTGTGCCTTCCTGCGTGCGGTCATGGCAATCACCAGGAAGGCGGCGGAGAACAATCGGCGCACCGGGGCCCCATTCCGGTTCCGTGCGGGCGAGGCGTTACGCGCAACGGGCCCTTGGTGTACGGGCGAAGGCCCGGCGTGGTGATATTTCGGCGGCCGGGAAACGCGGCCACGCCCGGAGACAGCGGCAGAGGATAACAGTCCGGCGATCCGAGAATCCGGGTTTTCGCGCCGTCGGCGTAGCCCGTCAGGGTTACCGCCGTTTGTGCTGCGGCGGTGTGCCGGTCAGCGTGCGCTCGCGCTCCGCTCGCAGGAGGGAGACCGGTGTGCCCGACGGTGCCCCCGGCGGGCGGAGGCGCCAGGGCTCGGACGGCATGTTCACGCCAATTTTCTCGCCATGGTGCGGACGGGGGAGGGCGTCGGGTGCACGCGGGCATACGCGCAACAGCGGCTCGGCCGCGGTCACCGACAAGGAAGGCAGCGCGATGCCGATGGCGACGACACCGGACTCCCCGGCGGCGGTGATCTTCGATCTGGACGGCACGCTGGTCGACAGCCAGAGCGCGTACCTCGCGGCGGAGCAACAGGCCCTCGCGCACTTCGGGTATCACCACTTCACCGCCGCCGACCACGCGGAGTTCGTCGGGGTGGGCATGCGGGAGATGTGGCAGCGTGTCGTGGCGACGCGCCGCGTGGCGGCCGGCGCCGACGAGCTGCTGGAGCTGAGCAACCGGCTGTACCTGGCCGGGATGCGGCGCTCGGTGCCGCTCCACCGGGGGACCGTGCACCTGGCCGAACTCCTGCACGAAGCGGGGGTGCCGCTGGCGGTGGCGTCGGGGTCCTCGCGCCAGGTGATCGACACGGTGCTGACGGCCGGCCGTCTGGACCGGCTCTTCAGCGTGTGCGTCTCGGCCGAGGACGTTCCCCGGGGCAAGCCGGACCCGGCCGTCTTCCTGGAGGCCGCACGGCGGCTGTCGGTTCCGGCGGACGCGTGTGTGGTCGTGGAAGACGCCACCGCGGGGGTCGTCGCGGCTCTACGGGCGGGAATGCGCTGTATCGCGGTCACCGGCGCGGCCGCCCGCGGGTGTCCGCAGGCCGTCCGTTCGGGGCGGCTGCTGACCGTTGAACACACGGATTTCGACGCGCCGGAACTGCTGCGCCGGATCGGTGCGGCGAAAACCGTCACGGCGCCCCGGGCAAGGAAAACACCCGGGTGAGAGACACGAGCCGGTACGGGTATACGTCCTTCATGTTTTCCGACGTTTCATGGGCGGCTTTCTTTCCCTCCGCGTTGCTGCTGGCCGCGACGCCCGGGGCCAATCAGCTGCTGGCGCTGCGCAACGGCGTCCGGCACGGGTTACGTCCGGCGCTCGGCGCCTCGCTCGGCCGGTTCACCGCGTTCACCCTGATGGTGATCGCCGTGGCCGCCGGGCTGGGCGCCGTCCTGACCAGGTCAGCGGTGGCATTCAACGTCATCAAGTGGTGCGGGGTGGTCTACCTGCTGTGGCTGGGGCTGCAGACCCTGCGCACGGCACTGCGCGCGAAGAACAATCCGGAACCCGGGCCCGGAAACGCCGGAAACGCCGGGAACGGACAATCGGAAGGCCCCGAAGAGGAACAGAACACGCACCGGAGGGCGCCGGGCTGGCGGCTCGCACGGCAGGAGTTCATCGTGGCGGTGACGAATCCCAAAGCGCTGATCCTGTTCGCCGTATTCCTGCCGCAGTTCCTGTCCCGCGACGCCCACCGGGTCACCGCTCCGCTGCTGGCCCTGGGCCTCGCCTATATCGCGGTGGAATTCTGCTGCGCCTGGGGATATGCCGCCCTCGGGGGCCGGCTGAAGAAAGCGGGGATCGGCAGCGGCACCCGGCGGCGCCTAGACCTGGTCACCGCCGTCGCGATGTGGGGCCTGGCCGGCTGGCTGGCGACGGAGAACCGGTGAGCGGCCCGCGGGCGCGGGCCGCTCGGGGAGGAAGGTCAGTCGCGCGCCGCGGAACGGCGGGCGAGCGGACGGATCGGGATGTCCTCGCGGCGGCAGTAGGACGCCGGGCGGCGCACGGCGCGCCGCAGCGCGTTCCAGTTGTTCAGGGTGCGGACCAGCCCGTCGTCGGGAGCGCTGTGCCAGAACCGGTTCTCGTCCTGGTCACCGAGGAGCGGGCAGAACAGCGAGACGGCGAGCGTGATGCGGTGGCCGCGGGTGACCGGGGTGACGGCGTGGTAGACCCTGCTGCCCCGGGTGAACATGGTGTCGCCGACGTGCTGGAACGGCGCGATGTGCACATCGGGGTGCCGGGCCCCCTGCGCGGTGATCTCCTCCCGCCGGGATGCGAAGTCCCGCGGGTGCCCGCGGTAGTAGATGTAGTCACCGCCCTGGTGCTCCGCGTGGTCCGACAGGGTCATGGTGAACACGTAGTTCATGCCGTCCAGGTGCCACTTGGCCACCAGCGGCGCACGCGAGGCGTCGGCGGCCGCCTCGTAGTAGTTGATCTGCACGCCGGCGTCGCGCAGCGGGTGCGGGATCAGCGGTACCCCGACCAGGCGCGAGACGGTGTCCAGGAAGACCGGGTCGCGGACCATGGCGTGCACGAACGGGGACAGGGACTCGACCCCGCGCAGGCGCCGGGAGACGACGTAGTCGTTGTGGACGGCGCTGGCTTCGAGGTTCTGGCAGATGCCGCGCAGCGCCGCGGCGCCGTCCGGGGTCAGCAGCCGTACGGGACCGGTCATGGCGAGGTCGTCGACCAGGTCCGCGCGGCCGTGCAGTTCGCGTTCCCGGTAGCCGAACGAGGCCATCCGGGCCGTGACGGGAGGCCGTTCCGCTGCGGGAGCGACATAGGACGAATGCCAGGCGGGTTCCGCCGCGGCCCGGTACGGCGCCGCGATGCGGGACCCCGTGTGCAGGGACCGCCGGAGCCGGTCCAGGCCGGTGGTGATCGTCGCGACGCGTGTCTCTTCGGTGGCGAGTGTGGTCGTCACTGCTCCTCCTCGGTGTACGTCAGCGGGCGGCGGCGCGGAAACGTGCCGCCTGATGTTCCTGGTCACGCACCCATTCGTCGTGCACGGCCGCCAGCGGGTCGTCGAGCAGGAGCCGGGCCAGGCTGTTGCCGTCCTTCCACGGCTCGGCGACCGAGCGCATGACCAGCACCAACGTGATCCGCTCCCCGTCGTGGAGCGGCTGGGCGGTGTGCAGGAGCCGCCGCCCCTGCATGAGCACCGCGTGCCCGGTGCGCTGCGGCACGGCGGCGTGTTCCTCGCAGGCGAGCCGACGTCCCTGCGCCAGCAGCTGACGGCCGCGCTCCGGGCTCCCCCGGAAGATCAGCGTCGAGCCGCCCCGGTCCGGGCCGGCGGTGTGCAGCGGGATCAGCTCGACCAGGGCGGCCCCGTCCGTGTGGTGGTCGATGGGCACCTCGCCCGGACGGTAGAAGTTGATGTGCGAGGCGGCCCGGGTGATCGGGTACGGCTCCAGTTCCGTACCGGCCAGTTCGCTCAGCGCGCGCAACCGGTCCCGGTCGTGCATCAGCGTCTTCACCGCCGGAATGGCCTCGTGGGCGGCGCGCAGGTGACGCAGCCCCAGGTAGCGGTCGGAGCTCTGCGCCTCCCATTCGGTACGGGCCAGCGCGCGGGCCTCGTCCAGGACGGTGGCGAGCAGGTCCGCCGGGTAGCCGTGCTCGTAGCGGGCGTACCCGAGGTCGCACACGGCGTCGACGTCGTACGCGTGGCCGGTGATGCTGCTCAGCTCGCGGCGTTCGAGCAGGCGGTGCATGTCACGTCCTCTCGCTCACGGTGATCACGGCGGTCAGTGAGTGCCCGACGCCCAGGCCGCAGGCCAGCCGGTGTTCGACGGCCCGCAGCCCGCGGGCGAGCATCGGCCCGGCGACGTCGGGCGGCAGGAGTCTCGTGGGGGCCTGCGACGCGGCCGCGTCCAGGACGGCGTTCCACTGGGCACGGAACCGGCCGAAGAACGCCCGCACCGCCTCGGGCGAGTCGTCCGGCACCCGCGGGGCGCGCAGTTGCTCCAAGGGCACCATCGTCCCCGACTCCAACTGGTTGATCAGCGAGCGGTACGGCGGCAGCCCGGGGTTGAAGTGGCCGGTGGCGGTGTGGCGGCCGACCATGATGGAACGGTCGAACAGCCGGCGGCGCTGGACCCGGCAGCCCGCGTCCGCCGCCGCCGCGCTGATGCAGGCGTTGAGGTGGTGGGCGTCCCAGAAGGTCATGGGGACGTCCTGGGTCTGCTGGTCGCTCTGGAAGAAGCTCATCCGGTACGGCCAGCGGCTGCGGCCCCACTGGGGCAGCCACTCCAGGGAGTGACGGCCGAGCACGTCGATGACGGCCACGGACCGGGTGTGGTTGCGCCGTACGATGTCGAACAGCCGGGTCAAGGTGGCCCGCAGCTCGTCCTCGGTCAGGTGCGAGTACGGCACGCCGCAGGACAGATAGAGGTCGAACGGCGTCTCGGGCAGGTCGGTACGGACGTCACCGTGCCAGAACTCGGCGTCGTCCTCCTCGTGATGCGTGCGGGCCGCCAGGCTCAGCAGCCCCTCGTCGAGGTCGAGTCCGCGGTAGGTCAGACGGGGCAGACCGGACAGGTCGCGGGTCGCGCTCAGGGCCCGCAGCAGGTGCAGTCCCTCACCCGCGCCGCACCCGATGTCCATCACGCTCAGGTCCTGCCGCTGCGGCACCTCGGCGAGCGCGGCCTGCAGGATGGCGAAAGTGACCGGCTCCTCCCAGAGCTTCTTGACGGGATCACGACGGTGCGGCGAGGTGTAGTGGTCGACGCCCGGTGCGTACAGGCCGTCGCTGGCGGACTCGTGCTTCGGTGACGCAACACTGCTGTGCATGAGTCTCCCTTGCTGCTTGCGGTGTGCAGTTGCACGTGCCACCGACCCATGAACGTAAGCATCGCAAGAGAGCGAACTAGCCACACTGGCACCAACCGCCCCTTGAGACAGCGCAGGTCGTCTGTTCGGCCGACGGGCGATGAGGTAATTGAAGATGACGCGATCCGGCTGCCGTTCTCGGTCCGGCGCTCAACGCTGCCTGTGGCGCCGTGTGTTGGGATGAGAGGAACCGGCTCGGTCCTACCGGGACGGCAGGGCCGAGAACTGGAGGCCGCTTTCGGCCGCCGGGAAGGCCAAATCATGGGTGAGGGAGAAGCAGCTCTCTTCCGGCTTCACCGAGTACACGTAATTGAGCGATTTCCTCAACGTCGCGAGCACGTTGCCTTCCTCCTTCACGACGTCCTTGCCACCGGTGCTCCACATCATTTCTCCGCGGAAATCTCGCCGGACTCGGCCCGGGTACGGGGGCGCACGTAAGCGAACCCCCGAACCGCACCGGTCAGGCGCCCACGGCGACGGCCTCGCCACCTGTCAGGGCGAGCAGTTCCGCGAAAGTGGTGCGGAACATGGCGTGCGGCACCCCGCCGCCCGCCCACACCCGGTCGTGGTCGGCCAGCGCGGTGTCCACCAGGGTCCGCAGTGGCGCGGGGTGGCCGACGGGGGCCACGCCGCCGACTTCCTGGCCCGTGGCCTGCAGGACGAATTCCGGGTCGGCGCGGCGGACTTTGCGTACGCCGACGTGGGCCGCCGCCTTTTCAGGTCCACCCGGTGACCGCCGCCGGCCACGATGAGCAGCGGTGCGCCGTCGGCCTCGAAGACGAGGCTGTTGGCGATGGCGCCGACCGGGCAGCCAGCAGCTCCGCCGCGGGGGCCGCGGCCGTCGCGACCTTCCTGCCGGTGGCCGCCGCCACGGCCGCTCCGGCCGGCGCGGCCGTCACCGCACCCGCGTCCGGTCCTCGCCGCCGCAGGACGGCCAGGTCGCCGGGCACGGTGAGACCGCGGTCCCGTGCCCGCCCCAGCAGGTCGATGGCCCCGCTGTCGGAGTGGACGAACAGGGCTGGAACAGGGCGGTCGCCCCCGCTTCTCGGCAGCGTCGCAGCACGACGTCGTAAGCGTCCACGGAAGGCGGCGGCTCACTGTGGGCCTACGACCCCCGAACCCCGAACCGAACGGCATCTGGCCCCGCTGCCGGAGCCGATGCCTCAGCCGGTTCGGCAGCCCTGATCGTCCGTACCGACGCCGTCCATCCTGCTGCCCCAAGCCCAGTCGGGGGACCAGGAGTCGACCCAGATCCTCCGGGCGGAACACCGGCCGCCGCGGCCGTGGTCGATCGCGTACACGATCACACTGGAGGTGGCTTTGAAAGACCGGACACGGCCGTGGAGCCGATCCGGTACCTCGGCGTAGCCCGACGGGCGGTAGCACCAGGACGTGCCCCGGTACCGGGGCTCCGCGTAGAAGCAGACTTTCCCGTCGCCTTGGATCGGTGTCGACGGTGTCGCGATCGCGGACGGCGTGGACAGGGCCAAAGCTGTGACGAAGGCTGACGCGGTGACGAAATGGCGCATGCGTGCTCCAGGGTGGGCGATACAACCACGTCAGGATCCCAAGAGCGGTCGCCGTAAGCCGAGGACAACACTCGTAGAACGCATATCGCAACACCCCTCGGCCTCGCTTCTGGCGGAAGTGCGAAGACGCGGAGGTGCGAAGCCGCGGAGGTACGAAGACGCGCGGACGCGGAAAGCGATTGACGGTCCGGTGACGTTCGTGGACGATTCCGGACCGTGACGACCAGCACCGACCATGACGAACGCGCCAGTCGGCAAGGCCCTGCGGCCGGCCGGCCACTCGCCTTGATCACCGGCGTGGGCCGCACCGTCGGTATCGGCGCAGGCATCGCCCGCCGGTTGGCTGCTTCCGGCTGGGACATCGCCTTCACCTGCTGGAGTCCCTATGACGATCGTATGAGCTGGGGCAGGGAGCCGGGCGCATCCGAAGCGATCGGCCGAGCTCTCGCCGAACAGGGCGCGTCCACCTTCGCGACCGAGGCGGATCTCGCCGACCCTGCCACCCCGGCACGCGTCTTCGACGAGGTCGAGCAGCGGATGGGCAACGTCACCGCGCTGGTGATGTGTCACTGCGAATCCGTCGACTCCGGACTGCTCGACACCACCGTCGAGAGTTTCGACCGGCACTTCGCCGTCAACGCGCGCGCCACCTGGCTGCTCATCCGCGAGTTCGGGCGCCGGTTCGCCGCGGAACGGGGAACCGGCCGGATCATCGGCCTCACCAGTGATCACACCGTCGGCAACCTGCCCTACGGGGCGAGCAAGGGGGCCATGGACCGCATCACCCTGGCCGCCGCCCACGAACTCGCCCATCTCGGAGTGACCGCCAACGTGATCAATCCGGGGCCGGTCGACACCGGCTGGATGCCCGAGGACGTCCGGGAGCACTGTGTCCGCAGTGCCCCGCTCGGCCGGCTGGGCACTCCGCAGGACACCGCGCACCTGGTGGACTTCCTGTGCTCCAGAGAGGGTGAGTGGATCAACGGTCAGCTGCTGATGAGCAACGGTGGCCTCGCGTAGCCGCCGGTGTCAGCCGCTGTCGCAGACCACCGACCGTGCGGGGCTCTCCTGGCGGGAGGCGGCGCGCCGGCAGACCTGCCGGCCCAGGACCAGGTGAAAGCCGCTGCGCGCCCGGCCCCGAGCGCCCGAGATCATCGTGCTGACCACCTTCCGCGCCGACGCACACGTGCTGCGTGCGCTGGGCGTCGGAGCCGGCGGATTCCTGCTCAAGGGCACCCCGGCTGCCGAGATCCTGCACGCCGCATTCCGGGTCGCCGCCGGCGATCCGATCCTGTCCCCGACGGTCACCCGGCAGCTCATCGCGCACGTGGGCGCCACCGGGTCCCACGTCCGGCGGCACCGACCCGGCTGAGCCGCCGGGAGCAGGAGGTGGCCGTCGCGGTCGGCCAGGGCCGCTCGAACGCCGAGATCAGCCGCGCGCTCTTCTTGAGCGTGGCCACCGTCAAAGCCCACGTCTCCTCGACGCTGACCAAGCTGGACCTCGACAACCGCACCCAGCTGGCCATCCTCACCCACGACGCCGGCCTGACCGGCTGAGCGGACCGCTGCCTCGCCGGGCGAGCTCAACTACCCTGTCCACCATGCCGGGTCTGCCACCGCACCCCCATGTCGAAACCGCTGTCCGCTACCACGAAGCCGTCGCCCACGGGGCGGTGGGCGAGGAACTCGCCCGCTTCTTCGACGAGTACGTGGTGCAGGAGGAGTTTCCCAACGCCTTGTTCCCCGATGGCGTCCGACGCGGCCTGTCCGACGTACTGGAGAGCGCAGAGCGGGGCCGGGCGCTTCTCAGCCATCAGCGGTTCGACATCCACAACGCGGTCGCGGCCGGCGACCAGGTAGCCGTGGAGGTGACGTGGTCCGGAACCCTCGCCGTCCCGATGGGAACCCTGCCGGCCGGCCATGTACTGCGAGCGCACATCGCGGTCTTCCTTGAGTTCCGGGACGGCAGGATCCGCGCCCAGCGGAACTACGACTGCTACGAGAGGCTGGAACGCGTTCCGGACTCGGGGTGACTGTGGAGGATCAGCCCACGGGGCTGCTGTTGAAGACCATGCGCGTCCTCCTCCTGCTGCTGTCGGCTCCTCGCCGCCTACCCCGCGCCCGCCCCGCCTCGGCGGCGGATGTGCTGCAGCAACTGTTCAGTCATCCACGACCGCGCCTCAACCTGCCTGAGGCGGCCGGGCGTCCGCCCGGAGCGTGCGTCGTCGAAGAGGGCGGAATGGGCGGGTTAGTGATCACAAGGGCCGCCGGTCGACGTACTGACGGTGCGTGTCTTCTGGCGGGATCGCCTCCGCACTTTGGCCGGAACCGCCTGGCACGGTCGCGAACTGCCGGTGCATCGGTTCGAGGATCGTGGTCACCGCCCGGGTGCGGGAGAGCCGGCACCGGTGGGGTGGCCGGCCGGTGCGGATGGCCTCGGTCATGTCGCGGTACACCTCGGTGCGCAGTTCCGGGAGGCGCAGGGCAGGCCGGTCCACGGGCCCGTCGGCTCCGTCGGTGACGAGGCGGCCGTCCTCGATGATCAGGCTCTGGTCCACGTCGAGGACGGCGACCCGCTCCAGGCGGGTGGGGGACTCGCAGGTGAGCGAGAAGCTCAGTACGCCGCCGGAAGCGAAGCGCACCACTCCGGCCACCCGGCCCCCGGTGCCCCCTGCCGGTCCTTGCAGGCCCTCGACGTGCACGTCGGCCGACGGGCCGAGCAACTGGCAGACGAGGTCGAGGTAGTGCGTGCCCGGGCGGGTGACGAGCCTGGACAAGGCCTCGGCCGTACCGCACTGGGGACACTGCCCGGGAGGCGCGGGGGGACGGTAGCGCGAGACCGTCACGGTGGCCGTGGCGCTGCTCCGCCACCGTCCGTGCCACACGTCCGGCGGGAGGCAGTACCGGAGGGGCAGCATGGCTCCGGCCGGCTGGCCGGCCTGCTCGGACAGTGCCACGAGCTGGTCCAGCTCGGCGGTCGAGTGGGTCGCGATGCCCTCCAGCAGCACTGCCTTGCCTGCTTCGAGGGCCTGCCGGGCAAGTCGCCTCTGGGTGCTCCCCGGGGCGCAGAAGGACACGAGCTGCACGGTGCTGTCGCGGAGCAACTGCTCCCAGGAGAGGTACTCGGCGGCGGGGCCGGGGAGTCCGGTTCCGGGGCTCTGCTGCAGGGCGCCGCGGAACTCCGCGCCGTCCACGCGGGAGATGGCTTCGACGTGCCGCTGGTTCAAGCCTCCGGGGCCGACCAGTGCAACACCGACTCGGTTCACAGGTACAGCCCTTCCGTAGTTGACTTCCTGTTCCGGCGCCACGGCAGGGGCGGGCCCGCCCGTGTTGCCGTGAGCGGCGATCGTTGCCCGCATTGTTCTGGCTGCCGAGGGAGGTGAGCAGGGCTTTCGGCTACGGGGACCGGCCATGGCGCCAGGCCGCCAGGCAGGCCGGGTGTCTCACCCGGAGCGGCTGGGCAGGGTAACAGTTGCGAACGGCAATTCACAGAGGCGAAACACCGTATTACGTATTGTTGTTTGCGATTCAACATGAACGTGTCCGGATCCCGCCTTGTCTGAATGTGTGTGCCATGAAAGGTTCCATTCGGGTCATGATCGCTTGCTGAGTCCGTCCCCCACTGTCCGGGGTGGGCCGTGATTGTGGATCGGAGCGAGGATGGTGAGGGGAAACCCGACCCCCGAGGAGCTGCAACAGCGGCTCTACGAACTCGCGTTGCAGCAGGGAAGCTGGACGACACGTCAGGCCGCCGCCCTGCTGGGCGCCGCGGAGGAGGAGATCGAGGAGGCCACGGACGGTCTGGAGAACGTCGGGCTGTTACGCCCCTCTCCCCGCAAGTCCAGCGGCTATGCCGTCGTGGCGCCGGAGGTCGCGCTGAGCCGGTTGTTCGCGCAGGAGGGCCACCAGATCGCCCGGCACCAGGAACAACTGGCGCACACACGTGAGGCCATGATCTCCGTCGCACGGGACTACCTGGGCGTCCGTTCGTCCCCGGCCCGTACGCTGGCCATCGAAGCGCTTCCCACCGCCGAGCACGAGGAGTCTTTCCTGGACCGTGCGGCCGACGTGGCGCGCCAGGAGGTCTGGCTGATGCACGGGGGCCCCACGTCCTCGGCCGAGTTCCTGGACGAAATGCTCCTGCGGTGCCTGGGCATGCTGAGTTCAGGTGTCGCCGTCCGTGCCCTGTTCCTGCACCAGCAGGCGGGCGACCGCCTGGTCTCGGGCCATGTGAAGGAGTTGGCGCACGCGGGTGCCCAGGTGCGCTTCGCCTCCCACCTGCCCCAGCGCATGCTGATCATCGACTGGGATCTCGCGCTCGTCCCGGTGGACCCGGAGAACAGCACGCAGGGCTTCTGGGCCGTGCACGGAACCGAGCTGGTGCCCGCCCTGCGCGCTGCGTACGACCACTGCTGGATGGCCGCTTCGGCGGCCGGCGCACACGCGGCGGAGGGCGCTTCGTCCCAGCGGCTGAGCGCTGTGGAGGAAGCGGTGATCCGGATGCTGGCCGAAGGCATGAAGGACGAGACCATCGCCCGGCGAGTGGGTGTCTCCCCGCGCACCCTCAGCCGGCTGATCTCCACCCTGCTCGACCGGCTGGGCGTACAGACCCGGTTCCAGGCGGCTCTCGAACTGAGCCGCCGGGGCTGGCTCGGCGACGACGACCTGGCACAAGAAGGAGCGGCCTGACCCGTCAGGCCGCTCGCGCCCGACAGCTCCCGTGCGGGCCGGCGGGCGACAGCGGGGGCGCGGCGCGCAACCCGAACTCCCTGCGCAGTGCCGAGCGCGCGGCCAGGTAGCCGGCCATGCCGTGCACGCCGGGCCCCGGAGGGGTGGACGCGGAGCACAGATACACCCCGCGCAGCGGAGTGCGGTACGGATCCCAGCGCGGCACCGGGCGGAACACCGTCTGCTTCAGCGTCATGGCCCCCGCGGCGATGTCACCGCCCACGTAGTTGGGGTTGTACCGCTCCAGAGCGGCGGCGCTCATGGACCGCCGCTCCACCACCGTGTCGGCGAAGCCCGGCGCGTACTGCTCGATCCGTGCCGTCACCAGGTCGCCGGGGTCGGTCGGGTCACCGTTGGGCACATGCGCGTAGGCCCACACGGGCCGGTACCCGTTCGCCCCGGTACGGCCCGGGTCGGTGGCGGCCGGGTCCACCACGAGGACGAACGGAGCCGGCCCGCGCCGGCCCCGCGCGGTCAGCGACTCCTGGCGGAAAACCTCCTGCTGCCGCCCGCCGAGGTGGACGGTTCCGGCCCGGCCCACCATCGGCTCGGCCCACGGCACCGGGCCCGACACGAGGTAGTCCACCTTGGCCGCGCCGGGGCCGTAGCGGAAGGAACGCAGCCCCGCCCGGTAGGCGCGCGGCAGCAGCGGGCCCGCCACCGCCAGGAACTCCTTCGGGCCGAGGTCGAGCAGCACGGCCCGTGCCCCCCGCAGTTCCCGCAGATCGGTGATCCGCTGCCCGGTCGTGACCGTACCGCCGTGCGCCGCCACGTCCGTCAGCAGCGCCTCGGCGATCCGGACGCTGCCGCCCCGCGGCACCGGCCAGCCGGTGCCGTGCGCGAGATGGCCCAGCAGCAGAGCGGTCCCGGCCGACGCGAGGGTGGGCATCCGGCCCACCACGTGGGCCGCGACGCCGGCCAGCAGCGCCGCCGCCTCTTCCGTGGCGAAGGCCCGCCGGGCCAGCGGTGTGCCGTGCCCGAGCATGCCCCGTGCCAGCAGCAACGGCGCCAGCAGGTTCTCCGGGAGGCGGCGCTGCCCGTTGAGGACAAAATCCACCACCGGCCCGCTGTGTGCCAGCAGCGGTGCCATCAGCGACCGCCAGGCCCGCCCGTCCCGCCCCAGGCCCGCGCAGGCGGCGTCCAGGTCGTGATGGGCGAGCGCCGCCCGCCCGTCCGCGAGCGGGTGCGCGTAACTGATCTCCGGCTGGAGCAGCTCCACGCCCCGCGCGCGCAGGTCGAATTCCCGGAAGAACGGGGAGGCGGTGGCCATCGGATGCACGGCGGAGCAGATGTCGTGCACCACGTCCTCCTGGAAGAGGGAGGTGGTCCGCAGTCCGCCCCCGGCGTCCGGCGCCGCCTCGTACACCGCGACGCTCAGGCCGGCCCGTGCCATGGTGACCGCAGCCGACAGGCCGTTCGGCCCGCTGCCGACCACGACGACATCCGCTGTCATGTGTCTGCGCCCTGCCTCTCCCGCTCTCCGGGCCGGCTCAGGAGCCGGGTTCGTACACGAAGGGCCTGGTCCAGGTCACGACCTCGAAACCCAGCTTGCGCAAGGTGGGTTCGGAGGTCGGCAGCGCGTCCACGAAGACATGGGTACGGCCCCGCTCCCGCGCCTGCCGCAGTCTGCTGCCGACCAGTGCGGTGAACAGCCCCTGCCGCCGGTGCTCCGGGACGGTCCGGCCGCCCGCCAGCTCCGCGTAGCTGCCGCCGGGCCGGAAGTAGGCCCGGCCGCACGAGGCCGGCTGCCCGTCGACGTAGGCGATGTGGATGCTCAACGCCTCCGGGTCGTCCCGCAGTTCGGCGGCGAGCCGCTGCCGCTCCTCCTCGGCGTTCTTGCGGCCGAGCGCGCGGGCGATCTGCGCGTAGTCCGCCAGCCCCTGCTCGTCCGTCACGGGCCGGATGTCCCGGGTCGCGGAGTCGAAGGAGGCCAGGTCCGTGCCGTCCAGCGGCAGGACCAGCACGCTCTCCTGGTCGTCCGGCTCGAACCCGGCGGCGGTGAGCCGGCCGGCCAGGTCCGCCGGGGTGTCGTGGCCGTACAACTTCCATTCCAGGGTGTAGTTGCCCGACCGCGCCAGTGCGGTCTCCTCCCGGATGACGTCGTCCAGCTCCTCGGGAGCGCAGCGGGCGTACACGATCCGGCACTCGGAGCCGTCCGTCGCGAGCTCACGGACGACGCCCTTCCCGGAATCCTCACCTGACGCCCGGCGTTCCTCGTCGAGCCCCGCCAGAATGTTCTCGCTGTTCACGCGGTCGCGTTCCCTTCGCACGTCACCATGCCGGCGATCGGCCGTTCGTCGATCATGGAGTCGAGAATAGAGCAGAGCCTGTCCAGCAGACCCTGCGCGCGCTCCTCGGTGAGGATCTCGCTGTTGTAGGTCAAGGCGAGTTCGAGTCCACGGCCGGAGCGGATGAAGACGAACTGCAGGTCCGCCTCCTTCGAGCGGCGCGGCAGGTCCCGTGCCTGGAACAGGACGCCGCCCTTGCGCTGCGGCTCCTCCTCGCCGTCCAGCTGGTCCATCGCCACCATCACGTCGAACAGCGGGCTGCGGTCACGACCGCGTTCCCAGCCGAGGTCGCGCATGATCCAGCCGTACGGGTACTCCTGGTGCTCGAACGCCCGCAGCATGTCCTGCTGGGTACGGCTCAGTACGCTGCCTATGTTGTCGCCCGGCAGCAGCCGGAACCGCAGCGGAACGGTGTTGACGTGGAACCCGATCTGGCCTTCCAGGTCCAGCCGGTCGCGGCCGCTGGTGTAGGTGCCCATGGTGATGTCCGACTGCCCGGTCTCGCCCAGCAGCAGGAGGCCGACGGCGGCGCGGGCGACCACGAACTCGGTGACGTCCTGCCGGCTCGCCAGGGAGGCGAACCGCTCGGCCAGGCCGGCGTCCAGGGGACGCCGCAGCCGGACACCGGACAGGGCGCTCACCGGCGGCCGGGGGAAGTCGGTGACCAGCGGTACGTCGGGCGAGGCGCCGTCCAGCTCGCGCTTCCAGTACTCAAGGTGCTCGCGCCGCACCTGCGCTGTCAGCCGCTCGTCACGCCAGGCCGCGATGTCCTTGTACTGGACGGGGAGCTCCGGCAGCGCGGCCGGCCGGCCGGTGACCAGCGCGTCGTACAGCTCCTGCCACTCCCGGTGGAGCACGACGGCAGAGATCCCGTCCGAGACCAGCTGGTGCACCGACGTCAGCAGGACGTACCGGTCCTCGCCGGTGTGCAGCAGATCGGCCCGCACCAGAGGCTCCGCGGTGATGTCGAACGGCACGTGGACACGCGCCGCGACGAACTCCCGTACGGCGCCGTCCGGGTCGGGCCGGCCCGTCAGGTCGTGCACCCGGAACGCCGGGGTGAGCGCACCTGCCGCGTGCACGGTCTGGACCGGTGGCTGGACGCTCGTGCCGAAGGTGGTCCGCAGGCTCTCGTGCCGGTCCGCCAAGGCGGCGAAGGAGCGTTCCAGCAGGGTCTCGTCCACCGGGCCGTACAGCTCGATGAGGTCGTTGCGGTTGAACGCGGCGCGCTGGGCGTGCGTGTAGCGCTCCTCGACGGCCAGCAGCAGGCCCTGGGTGGGCGCGGACGCGTAAGTGCCGGGGCCGCCGAGGGACCGGATCGTCCCCTGCTCGCCGGTACCGGCGGCCCCGTCCAGCAGTGCGGCCAGCCCGGCCACGGTAGGACGGGAGAAGAACCGCTCCAGTCCGGGGTCGGCACCCAGCCGGCCGCGGATCCTGGCCAGCACCTGGATGGCGCGCAGCGAGTTGCCGCCGATGTCGAAGAAGCGGTCCGTCACCCCCACCGAGTCCAGCCCCAGCACCTCCGCCCAGATCTCGGCCAGCACCCGCTCGGCGTCCGTACGGGGAGCGACCGCGACCTCGGTGCTCCGCTCGGCGCGCAGACCGGCCAGCGTCGGGCGGTCGACCTTGCCGTTCGAGGTGAGCGGCAGCCGGTCCAGCACGATGAACTCGCTCGGCACCATGTGGTGCGGCAGTTCGCGCCGCACGTGGTCGCGGCAGCCGTCCACCGTGCCGTCGTCCTCCAGGACGAGATACGCGTGGAGTTGCTTGTCCTGCCCCGTCCCCGCGAGCTTCTTGACGACCACCGCCGCCTGTTTGACGCCGGGCGCTCCGTCCACCCGCCGCTCGATCTCCCCGAGGTCGACGCGGAAGCCGCGCACCTTGACCTGGCTGTCGGTCCGGCCGAAGTACTCCAGGTTCCCCTCTTCCGTCCAGCGGCCGTTGTCACCGGTCCGGTACATCCGCCGCCCCGGCTCGAACGGGTCGGTCAGGAACGCGCGGGCCGTCTGCTCAGGCGCGTTCAGATATCCACGGCTCACGCAGATGCCGGAGACGTAGATCTCGCCCCGCGCGCCCTGCGGGACGACCCGCAGATGCTCGTCCAGCACGTAGATCAGGGTGTTGGGAACGGGACGGCCCAGGGGCACGGTCTCGCTCGTCACGGGCCGGTCCATCACGTGGTGGGTGATGTCGTCGGACGCCTCGGTCGGGCCGTAGGCGTTGACCACCGGAATCCTCGGGTAGGCCCGCAGCCACCGGTTCACCTGACGCGGCAGGCACGCCTCACCCGTGACCATCAGGTGCCGCAGGTGCTCCAGCGTGACCGGCCGGTCGGCGCGGTCCCAGGCGTCGAGCATCGCTTCGAGATAGGACGGGACCACCTCCAGGACGGTGACCTCCTCGGCCTCGACGCGCTCGGCGAAGCGGACCGGGTCTAGCTGGAGCGCCTCCGACGCGACGACGGTGCGGCCGCCGGTGAACGGAGCGGCGAACATCTGCCACAGCGAGATGTCGAAGCTGTTGGAGGCGTTCTGGACGACGACGCTGTCCTCGGTGATCCCCAGGTCGGCGATCTTGGCGTGCAGGTGGTTCAGCATGCCGAGGTGCTCGACCATCACGCCCTTGGGCTTCCCGGTCGAACCCGAGGTGTAGATCACGTAGGCGAGCCCGGACTCGTCGACCTCCAGCCCCGGATCGCTGCTGTCACCGTGCTGACCGGTCTCCTCGGTCAGCACGGCCTGGCGGCATCCCGTGGGAATGTGCGCCGCCAGCCCCTCCGGCGCCTGCCGGGGATCCAGGGCCACGACCCGTACGTCCGAGGACTCCAGCATCCCGCGGACGAAGGCGGCCGGGTAACCGGGATCGACCGGGAGGTAGGCCGCACCGCACTTCCACAGGGCGAGGACGGACTCCACCATCAGCACCGAACGGTCCATCACCAGCGCGACGACCTCGCCGCTGGTCACGTCCAGCTCGTCGGTGAAGTACCGGGCGAGCCGGTTGGCCCGGGTGTTGAGCTCGGCGAAGGTGCGCCGGCCGGCCGGATCGGTGGCACTGGACAGGGCGAGCCGGTCGGGCGTCGTCGCCGCGAAGTGCTCGATGGCCCGGTGGATCTGGAAACCGCGGTCGAACTCCAGCTCTCGGTGGCCCAGGGTGCGTACCCGCTGCTCTTCACGGGTGGTCAGCAGTGGGAGCTGGCCCAGGGGAGTGTCCGGATCGGCCAGCGCCGTGTCCAGCAGGGCTTCGAACGCCTCCCAGAGCCCGTCGACGGTGGCCGGGTCGAAGAGCCGGGTGTCGAAGCGGACGGCCGCCCCCAGCGTGCCCTGCTGCTCGGCCAGCATGATGTTGAGGGGGAAGACACTCGTCTCCAGGGTCACGTCGACCTGCTCGACGCCCAGTCCGGTGGCGGCCATCGCCTCCAGCGGCCCGGTACCGGCACCGGCGAACTGCTCGAACTCGATCAGGACGTCGAACAGGTCCGGCGTATGCGTCCGCCCCCGCTCCTGGAGGTCGCGGACCAGTTCCTCGTACGGGTGGGACAGGTGGCGCAGACCGTCGTTGAAGGTGCCGCGCACCTGCCGGTACAGGGCGTCGAAGCCCGCTTCGGCATCGACGCTCAGCCGGAGCGGCAGGGTCCGCACCAGCATGCCGACGAGCTGTTCCAGGGCTTCCTCGCCGCGGTCCGCCACCGAGGTGCCCAGCACCAGGTCACCGTGTTCGCTGTACCGGGCCAGGACCGCGGCGAAGGCGCTGACCACGGAGGTGAAGGGGGTGCCGCCACGGGACCGGGCGAAGGACTTGAGCCGCTGCCACAGGGCGGCGGGCAGGGCGTAGTCGCGGTACGCGCCGGTGTAGGCACGGCCTTCCGCGGCGCCGGCCCGGGTGGGCAGGGAGAGCGCCGGGGGTACGGAGTCGAAGGTGTCGAGCCAGTACGCGGCGGCCTGCGCACGCCGGTCCTGCGCGCGCTGCGCCTCCCGCACATGGTGCTCACGGTAGTCGGCGCCCACCGGCGGCAGCGCGGCCTCCGTACCCGCGACGGCGGCAGCGTACAGCTCGGACAGATCGCGTACCAGCAGTCCCAGGGACCAGCCGTCGGCCACGAGGTGGTGGGTGCTGAGGCTGAGCAGGTGGCGCTCGTCCCGGAAGCCGGCGAGCCGCACGCGCAGCAACGGGCCGTTCTCCAGGTCGAAGGGGCGCGCCGCGAACTCCCTGACCAGGCCGACGGCCGCGGGGCCCGCCGGGAAGGCGGAGGTTTCGGTGCGCACCTCGACGGCGACCGTCCCCGGGACGGCCGGTGCCACCTGCTGGACGAGCTGCTCGCCCGCCAGCCGGAACCCGGCGCGCAGGCCGTCGTGGCGGGCGGTCAGGCCGTCCACCGCCTTCTGGAGCGCGGCGGTGTCCACCGGGCCGGTGAGCTCGAAGCTCCGGGTGAGGTTGAAGGCGACCGAGCCGCCCTCGAACTGGGAGGCCAGCCAGACGTTCAGCTGGGCCGCGGAGGCCGGGAAGAAGCCGGGTGCGGCGGGGGCAGCGGCCTCGTCGGCGGCCTCCTCGGCAGTGTCCTCGACGGCGTCCGGTGCCGTGTCCGGCTCCGGGGCCAGGAGCGTGCCGAGGTGGCCGGTGAGGTCCTCGGGGGTGTCGTAGTCGAAGAGGGTCAGGACGTCGAGTTCGACGCCGAAGAGCTTCTGGACCCGGTTGACCACCTGGAGGCCGCTGATGGAGTCGCCGCCCAGGTCGAAGAAGGAGTCCGAGGGGGAGACGGCCTCCGTTCCGAGGACGTCCCGCCAGACTCCCGTCACTGTTTCCAGGACGTCGGCGGGGGGCGGACCGGACCGCTGCCCGGCTGCTCCCGACGCTCCGGCCTCCTCGGCCGGGGCAGCCGCGGCGCCCCTCGCGGGCGCCAGGTCGGCGTCGTCCAGCCAGCAGCGGACCTTGTCGAACTGGTAGGCGGGCAGCTCGATCCGCCGTCCTGCGCCCGCGGTGCTCGCCCAGTTCCAGTCGGCGCCACCGGTGTAGAGATCACGCAGCAGGGCGGCGGGCCCCTCCGTCACGGACACGACCCGGTACCCGGCCCCGCCCCGTGCGACGAGTGCGCCGGAGACCGTGGACAGGGGGCCGGCCTCGACGAAGAGCACCGGCTGCGCGCCCACCAGCTTGCCGAGCAGCCGGTCGACGCGCGCGTCCAGATCGGCGGGTTCGGCCGGTTGCGCGGCGCGTTCCGCGTGCGCCAGGCGCTGTGCCTCGGCGAGCGGCACCCGGCCGGCCGCGGCGTCGATCACGTGCTTGCCCGCACCCTCTCCCACCACGTGGCGGAAGTCGAAGCCGATCTCGCGCAGCAGCCCGTGCAGGGCGTACTGGAAGGCGAACTGCCCGTCGGCTTCCGTGCCGTCGGCTTCCGCGGCCCGCTCGCACTGTGCGTAGAGCTCGCCGAAACGGGGATGGGCGGCGCGGAAGGCGGAGACCTGGCGGGGGTTGGCGGGGCAGCGCCCGGAGACCAGCAGAACGGTCACCGGGCCGACGGCCGACGGGCCGGTCGGCGGCTCGGCCAGGGCCCGGGAGAGGCTGTCGAGATCGTCGGCGGTCACCGCGTACCGGTACGGGTGGTGGTCGCGTCCCTCCGCCAGGGTGCGCTGGATGTCCGCGATCCGCAGCTGCGGGTCGCTCTCGATCCGGGCGCGTAGCGCGGCGATGTTCGCGGCCAGCGCGGTCGGGGTTCTGGCGGAGAACGGGATCCAGTAACCGTCGGGCGGCGTGTCCGCAGGAGCCTCGCCAGGCGCCGGTGCCTCTTCCAGGACCGCGTGCACATTGGTGCCCATGACGCCGAAGGAGCTGACCCCGGCCCGGCGTATCCCGGTTTCGCGTTCCCAGGGCGTGAGCTGCCGGGTGACCGAGACGGCCGACTCCGAGAAGTCGATCAGAGGACTGAGTGCCTCGGTGTGCAGGCTGGGGAAGAGCTGCCGGTGCCGGAGCGCCAGCACGGCCTTCACCAGGCCGACCAGCCCGGAGACGCTCCAGGTGTGGCCGATGTTGCTCTTCACCGAGGAGAGCGCGACGGAGTGCTTCGCCGCGGCGGTCGGGCCGAAGGCCAGGTCGAGGGCTTCGATCTCGATGGGGTCGCCGAGCCGGGTGGCGGTCCCGTGGGCCTCGACGTACGAGACCGTGGCGGGGTCGACGCCGGCCTTGCGCCAGGCCCGCGTGATCACCTCCGCCTGCGCCGAGCTGTCGGGAGCGGTCAGGGAACTGGACCGGTCGGCGACGTTGTTGGCCGCGATGCCCTTGATGACGGCGTGCACGGGGTCGCCGTCGCGCCGGGCGTCGTCCAGCGGCTTGAGCAGGACGGCGACCACGGCCTCGCCGGACCCGGTGCCGTCCGCCTCGGCGGAGAAGGCCCGGGTCTTGCCGTCCGCCGACCGGATGCCCAGGTCCAGGCCGGCGTCGTCCTGGACCGGGTCGCCGAACAGATTCAGGTTCACCCCGCCGACCAGCGCCATCTCGGCGTCGCCGAGCACCAGGTCGTTGACCGCGTGGTGCACGGCGAGCAGCCCGGAGGAGCAGGAGGAGTCGACCATGGCGGCCGGCCCGGACAGCCCGAAGAAGCGGGCGATGCGGCCGGCCGCGGCGGCCACGTGCACGCCCATCACCATCGGGGCCTCGATGGCGCGGACGAGCTGGTGGTACGCGATCCGGGTGTCGCCCACGTACACCGAGACGCGGCGGCCGTTGAGGGCGGCCGGGCGCTGGGCCGCGTCCTCCACCGCCTGGTAGGCGGTCTGGAGAAGCAGCCGGTGCTCAGGGGCCATCACCTGGGCCTCGCCGTGCGAGATGCCGAAGAAGGCGTGGTCGAAGGAGTCGATGTCCTCGATGTAGCCGTTGAGCTGGAAGTTCTCGTCCAGCGGCATCGAGGTGCGACCCCGGCGTTCGGCGGAGATCTCGCGGACGCTGTCCCGCCCGTCGCGCAGGTTCGCCAGGAACTGACGGGTGTCGTCGGCCTCGGGCAGCCGTACGGCCATGCCGACGACGGCGATGTCCCGGGCACCGGCGGCCGCCGGGAACTGATCAGAAGTCATGCTCGGAAACCTCGTCTTCCGTGGGGTCCTGGGTCTCCCGGGCAGCCGCCGGTTCGGCCAGTTGCGCCTGGAGAGCGATGGTGGGGTGGCTGAACAACTGCGCGACCCGGAAGGCGGCGGGAAACTCCTCCTCCAGCAGTGCGTGGAGCCTCAGCAGCTTCAGCGAGGTGCCGCCGAGCTCGAAGAAGACCTGGTCGACACCGGAGACCCGGCGGCCCAGGGCCGACTGCCAGGCTTCCTGGATCCGCAGTTCGGCCGCGGTCCGGGGGGCCTTGCCGGCGACGGGCGAGTCGTCGAGGAACGCGGGCGCGGGCAGGGCCCGGCGGTCCGGCTTGCCGTTCGCGTTCGTGGGGATGCGGTCGAGCACGACGAACTCGCCGGGGACCATGGCCTGCGGAAGCTGTCCGGTGAGGTACTGCCGCAGCCGTCCGCCCAGCCCGTCGCCCTCGGCACCGGTGTCCGGCACCACGTAGGCCACGAGGTGGTACTCGTCCTGCGGGGTCTTGTGGGCCGTCACGACACACCCCGACACCAGGGGGTGGCCCACCAGCGCCGCTTCGATCTCGGCCGGGTGGATACGGACGCCACTGATCTTGATCTGGTGGTCCGCCCGCCCGACGATCTCCAGCAGTCCGTCGGGACGCAGCCGCCCCACGTCCCCGGTGCGGTACAGGAGGTCCCGTTCGTCGGCACGGTACGGGTTCGGGTAGAAGGCCGCGGAATCGGGAGCGTTCAGACAGCCCAGGGTCCGGTACGGCGTACGGATGACGATCTCGCCGGGTTCGCCGACACCGCAGACGACGTCGCCGCGCAGCACGAACGCCTGGCACTGCGGCAGCGGCGTACCGACCGGCAGCACCGGCGGCAGCGTCTCGCCCGCCGGGACGCGATGGGCGAACTTCGCCATCGTGGTCTCGGTGGGGCCGTACAGATTGACGATCTCCCCGTGTTCCGGGAGCACTTGCCGCAATCGCTCCACCAGGGCCGCCTTCAGCGGTTCGCCCGCCAGGAAGGCCAGCCGGAGTCCGGGCAGGCGGGTCGTGGCCGGTACGTCCAGGAGCCAGGACTGGAGCACTGTGGGCGCGGCGTGCAGCACACTGACCCGCTCGCGCTCCAGCCAGGCGAACACCGCCTTGCCGCCCAGCAGGTCCGAGGGCTCGGGCACCACCGTGGTGCCGCCGGACACCAGGGCGAGGAGCGTGTCGCGGAGCATCACGTCGAAGGAGGGGCTGGTCAGCTGGGCGCACCGGTCCCCGTCTCCGATGCCGAACTCGCCGCTCTGCCACCGCAGGAAGTGGCTCAGCGACGCGTGCCGCCCCAGCACGCCACGTGGAGTGCCGGTGGTGCCGGAGGTGAAGAAGAGGTATGCGGGCGCGTCCGGGGCGACGGCGGGAAGCTCCGCGTCCGGGGCCTCCTCCGTCAGCGTTCCGGTGTGCGCGTCCACCAGGACCACCGGCAGGCCGCTGTCGTCGGTGCCGACGGCAGTGTCGGCTCCGTCGGCTCTGTCGGCGAACAGATCGGTGGCCCGCACCACGAGCTCGGGCCGGCCGGCGCTCAGCAGGTGGTCACGGCGGCCCGGAGGCAACGCCGGGTCCAGCGGGAAGAAGACGGCGCCGCTGCGCAGCACGCCCAGCATCGCCACGTAGAACCCGGGGCCGCGCGGTCCGGTCACCGCCACCACCCGGCCGGGCGCGCACCCTTCGGCGACCAGACGCCGGGCCAGATCCTCGGAGCGCCGCACCAGCTCCGTGTAGGACAGGGAGCGGCTTCCCTGGACGAGTGCCGGACGCCCGGGGGAGCGCGCGGCCTGCGCCGCGATCAGTTCGGTGACCGGCGGCTGCGGGGGCTCCTCGATCGCGGTGCGCAAGGCCGCTTCCGCACCGGCGGGCGAGGGCAGGACCAGCGAGTACGCGGCGAGCGGCCGCTCTGGTGCGTCGGCGATCTGCGCCAGCAGGGCGCCGAGCTGGTGCACCATCGTCTCGGCGCGGGCCGTGGAGAACAGGCTGGACTTGTGCACCAGCTCGATGTGCAGGCGCTCGCCGCCCGCGTCGTCCGGCTCGTCCCACACGTAGAAAGTGAGCGGGAATTTGGCCTCCGGCTCGAAGAGCTGGTCGTCGAACTCGACCTCCAGTCCCTCGATCCGGGCCTCCTCGCGCAGGCTGCCCAGATAGTTGAGCAGCACGTCGAAGACGGGGGTGCGGTCCAGCTGCCGGGCCGGGTTGAGCCGCTCGACCAGCAGCTCGAAGGGCGCCGACTGATGTGCGTACGCCTCCTGGACGCCGGTGCTCACCCGCTTCAGCAGGTCGGTGAAGACCGGCTCGCCGGACAGGTCGGTGCGCTGTACCAGCGTGTTGAGGAAGAGACCCATGATCCCCTCCAGTTCGACGCTCTGCCGGTTGGCCACCGGGTAGCCGACGCTCACGTCCTGCTGGTCACCGAGCCGGGACAGCAGCAGGCTGACGGCCGCCATGGTCACCTCGAACGGGGTCGTCGAGGTCCGTACGGCCAGCTCGCGCAGCTTGCGGGCGGTGGCGGCGGGGAGGGCCAGCGCGGTCCTGCCGCAGGACCTGTCGGCGGCCTCCGGGCCCGGAACGTCGGTCGGGAGCTCCAGCGTGGGCGCACCGGCGAGCCGCTCCGTCCAGTACTGGAGATCGGCGTCGACGGCCTGGCGGTGCCCCTCGTCACGTACGGCTGTGGCGTAGTCGATGTACTGCACCCGCAGATCGGGCAGCGGTTCGCCGGCCCCGCCCGTACGCCGGGTGTAGAGGGCCGACAGCTCCCGCATCATCAGCCGCGTCGACCAGCCGTCGCCGGCGATGTGGTGCAGTGTGGTCAGCAGCCGGTGTTCGGTCTCGTGCACCTTGAACAGACGGAAGCGCACCGGGGACTCTTCCCGCAGCCGGAACGGCCGGGCACCGTCCTCGTGTACCGCACGGGCGACGGCCTCCTCCGCCTCCTGCGGGCCGAGGTGTGACAGGTCGGTCTGCGAGAAGGGGAGTGCCAGGCCGTCGAGGGGCCGCTGGAAGGGCTGCCCGTCCTCGGAGTCGTAGACGACCCGCAGGATCTCGTGCCGCTCGAACAGGTCGGACAACGCGGCCCGGAGCGCCTCGGTGTCGAGCCGGCCGTGGAACGTGGCGAGCGTGGGGATGTGGTACGCCGTGCTCTCCGGGTCGAGCATGTACAGGAACCACATGCGCTCCTGGGCGTACGACAGGACGTGCCGCCCGGCGCGGGCCACCGGCTCCAGGGCCGCCCGCGCACCCGCGGCCGCACCGTCCACGAGCCGGGCCTGCGCGGCTACGGTCCGGTGGGTGAAGATCGCCGCCGCTTGCAGGTCCAGCCCGAAGTGCTCGCTGATCCGGCTGTTGAGCTGGAGTGCGCTCAGGGAGTGCCCGCCGAGCACGAAGAAGTCGTCCGTGACGCCGACCCGTTGGACGGACAGCAACGACTGCCAGATACCGGTCAGGGTCCGCTCGGTCGGCGTGGACGCCGCGACGTACTCGGTGGTCGCGACTTCCGCGCCGGAAAGCTGGACGAGCGCCGCGCGGTCCACCTTGCCGTTGCGCGTGACGGGGAAGGTGTCCGTGCGGATGTAGTGCGAGGGCACCATGTAGCGCGGCAGACGCTGCTCCAGTGCGTCCCGCAGCCGGTCGGCGGGCGGGCAGTCCTGGCCGGCCTCCACATACGCGTACAGGAGGTCCGTGCCGAGGGCGTCGCGCCGGGGGAGTACGACGGCGCGTGTCACCGCCGGCTGGTCGCGCAGTGCCTGCTCGATCTCGCCCAGTTCGACGCGGTGGCCGCGGATCTTCACCTGGTTGTCGCGCCGTCCCAGGTAGCGCACCTCGCCGTCGGGCAGCCAGTGCGCCAGGTCCCCGGTGCGGTAGATCCGCTCGTCCGGGAGGAAGGCGGCCGTGACGAACCGCTCGGCGGTCAGCTCGGGGCGGTTGAGGTAGCCGCGGGCCAGCTGCACGCCGCCGATGCACAGTTCGCCCGTGACGCCGACGGGGCAGGGCTGTCCCGCCTCGTCGACGACGTAGAGGCGGTTGCCGGGAGCGGGGCGGCCGATGGTGACCGGCCGCTCCCCGTCCTCGACGTGCAGCGTCGTGACGTCCACGGCGGCCTCGGTGGGACCGTAGTAGTTGAACAGGCGCGTGCCCGTACCGCCGGTGGCGGAGTGGAAGCGGCCGGCGAGGTCGCGATCCAGTTCCTCGCCGCTGCACACGCAGTTGCGCACGCCGGCGAAGGCGTCGGGCACGGCTGCCAGGTACTGGCTCAGCATCGAGGGAACGAAGTGCACGACGGTGACGCCGTGCCGCTCGACGGTCGCCCGGATGAGCCGCGGGTCGGACTCACCGCCCGGCGGCAGCATGACCTGGGTGGCGCCGAGGAGCCCCGGCAGGAGCAGTTCCCACACGGAGACGTCGAAGGAGTAGGGAGTCTTCTGGAGGAAGACGTCGTCCGTGCCCAGCCCGAGGTCGTCCGTCATCCAGCGGAGCCGGTTGACGATCGCGCGGTGCTCGATGAGCGCCCCCTTGGGGCGGCCGGTCGAGCCGGAGGTGTAGATGCAGTACGCCAGGTCGCCGGGGCCCGCCAGCGGCGGCGGATCGTCCGTACGCGGTGACAGGGCGGCCGGTCCGGTGATGTCCAGTTCCGGCAGGCCGTCGGGCAGGGGTACAGCCCCGCCGCCTCGGGTCAGCACCAGCCTGCTGCCGCTGTCCTCCAGGACGGTCCGCACCCGGTCCAGCGGGTCGGCGGTGTTGACGGGCAGATAGGCGCCGCCTGCCTTGAGTACGGCCTGAACGGCGACGGTCAGGTCCACCGAGCGTTCCAGATACAGGGCGACCAGGGTGCCGGCGCCGACTCCGTAGATCTCCCGCAGGGTCCAGGCGAGCTGGTTGGCGCGGGAGTTGAGCTCGGCGAAGGTCAGCGATCCGTGCTCGTCGACCGTCGCGACGGCGGCGGGGGTGCGGGCCGCCTGCTGCTCGAAGAGCTGCGGGAGGGGGGTGCCGAGGTCGTAGTGCGTCCCGGCGCGGTTGAAGCCGTGCACCACCTGGTGGCGTTCCTGCTCGCCCATCAGCCTGACGGTTTCCACGGCTCGGTCGGGGCGGGCCGACGCGTCCTCCAGCAGGACGCCGAAGTGCTCCAGCAGCCGCTCGACGCGGTCGGCGTCGAAGAGCTCGGTGGAGTACTCCGCCGTGACCCGCAGGCCCGTGGCCGTCTCCTCGAAGAAGACGGTCAGGTCCATCTTGCTGTGCCCGTTGCCCGCCTTGAGGGCGTCGAAGCGCAGCCCGGCCGCGGGTTCCGTCGGCCGGCCCCAGCCGTGGTCGAAGATGACCATGACGTCGAACAGCGGGTTGCGGCCCGCTTCGGTGGCCTCACCGGCGTCCCGTACGACCTGGTCGAACGGGTACTCGTGGTGCCGCAGTGCGCCCTGGAGGGTGTCCTGGACGGTGCGCAGCAGTGCGCGGAAGCTGGTACCCGGCTGTACGGTGTCGCGCAGCGCGATGCTGTTGATGTAGCAGCCGATCTGGTCGTACAGCTCCGGCACCGGCCGTGTCACGGCGGGGGTGCCCAGCACGATGTCGCGCCGGCCGGTGTACCGCAGCAGCTGGACGCGGAGCGCGGCGGACAGCCCCGCGAAGAGCGTGACCCGCTCCTGCCGGCACAGCGCCTTGAGTGCTTGGAGCGTGTCCTGCCCGATGTCGCGGCCGGTCACGGCTCCCCGGTAGCTGCGGGAGGCGGGGCGCGGCCGGTCGGCAGGCAGGTCCAGCGGGACGACGCTTTCCTGGAACCGCTCCTGCCAGTACGCGCGTGACGCGTCGAAGGACCCGCCGTGCAGGTGGGCCTGCTGCCAGCGCGCATAGTCCTTGTACTGGAGCTGCGGTGCCCCGGACTCCGGCTCCTCGCCGCGGACGAGCGCGTCGTAGGCCGAGGTCACCTGGTCGAGCAGTACCGTCATCGACCAGCCGTCCACCGCGATGTGGTGCGCGGCGACCGCCAGGACGTGCTCGTCCACGCCCGTGCGCACCAGAAGGACGCGCAGCAGACGGCCCGCCGCGAGGTCGAACGCCCCGGCGGTGAACGCCTCGACGAGGTGCTCCGCGTCACCTTCGGCCACCGCATGGGTCCAGTCCAGCGGGGCGTCGGGGACGGGGCGCTGCCGCGGAATCCCGTCCACCACCGCGAACGCGGTGCGCAGCGACTCGTGGCGGGCGAGCAGGGCCTCGAAGGCCCGCCGCAGCTCGTCGGCGTCGAGAGCGCCGCTCAGCCGGTAGACGGCCGGCACCGTATAGGCGCCGTGGGCGCCGCCCGCCTGCGTCGTCAGCCAGATCGAGAGCTGTCCCGACGACAGCGGGTACCAGTCGGCGGTCGGAGCGCGGGTGATCTCGTGCGGGCTCGGGCTGCTGTCCACGCGCAGGGCTTCCTCACTCTTCGGGGGGACGGTCGGCTGCGGTCCGGGGAGGGATGAAGGCTTCACCGGACGGGCTCCCCGACAGGCCGGTCCGCCAGTTCGGCGCGGGCGATGACCACGCCTCCGCACTCGGTACGGCAGATCAGTTCCAGGGCCCGGTACTGCTCCCAGCCGGGCAGCGCGTTCCGCACCAGGGGCACGACCTCGCGGAGGAACCGGGCGGCGGGGTATTCCTGTTCCTCGGTGTGTTCCGGGCGGTCCGCCGGTTTGGCCACGATGTCCTCGACGGCGTTCTCGCGCACCACCTTGGCGTACTGCGACCAGCGCGCGGGGGGCACGGCGCCGCGTTCGTGCATCAGGTGGAACAGGCGCTGGGGCTCGGCCCCGTCGTCCGCCGGGCGGACCCAGATGTCTTCCATGTACTCCTGGTCGACCCAGGCGCGCTGCCAGGCGCGGTGGCGGCCGCGCGCGGCCCGCAGCGCACGGGCGCGCAGTTCGGAGCGGCCGGGCAGCACGATCCGGTCGGCGCCCCGCGTTCCGTTGGAGTACATCGGCACACTGGTGAAAGGCCACTGCTCGGACTCGGACAGCAGGACGTACACCAGGGCCGCGACGACGAGGCAGCCGACGGCCGTGAGCACCACCGCTCCGGCTCCGCCGTCCGGGAAGACAGGACGGGCGGTCTCCTCGCCGGTGACGAGGGACGTGAGCCACGGCCAGTCGAGGAGCAGCAGGTAACACCACATCTGCACCCAGTAGGCGGGCATCATCATGCACAGGATGCCGACGTGCAGGCAGACCCAGCTCAGGATCAGTGGCATCCGCGCCTCGCTGCTGAACACGGCGACGACGGCGCCCAGTTCGATGACGAGCGTGCCCCAGGCGGCGAGCCTGCACAGGACCGGGCTGTCCAGCATCAGGCGGGAGAGCCACGGCACGCGGGCGACGGGCGCCGACTGCTCCAGATAGAAGCGGAGCGCGGTGCCGTCCCGCCAGCCGGACCAGCCGTAGCGGATCTTGGCCACGCCGCCGGCGAACATGGTGTACGCGAGGCAGACCAGCAGCAGCGCCGGGGCGAAACCCGAAGTGAGGACGGAGTTCTCCGGCACCAGCAGGGGCCAGGCGGTGTGCTGGGCGAGCAGGCCGTCGAGGGAGAAGTCGTACGAGACGGAGAAGCTCATGCACAGCAGCGCGTAGAGCGCCGAGTGTGTGGAGTGGTTGGCGCCCAGCGCACCGGCGTTGACCGCGTGGAGGAAGGCGAACCCCAGGAACGTCAGCGCGCCGGTGGCCGGCTGGAGGAGTCCGGCCGCGGCGGCGGCCCACACCACCACCGTGAGCCGGGTGACGAGGGTGAGCAGCCCGGGGCCGACCTGCTGGACGCCGAGCAGGCGCAGCACGCCGACCGGCGTGTAGAACGCCGGCTGGGTCGTGCCGACGACCTGCGCGGTGGCGAGCGGCGACGGCCGGTCGACGAGACAGATGACCAGGAGGCCCGCGTAGAAGACGGCTCGCAGGACACCTGGAATCGGTGGCATTTCGTTGAGCCACCAGTGCGTGATCATGTTGATGGTCCACCTCAGGAGAATTCCGGCTGGTCGGTCGGCGCGGCCGTTCGGCCGCGAGGCGCCGTCACCAGCGGTGCGTCTCCGCGAAGAAGCCGGGGATCTCCACCGCGGTGCCCGCCTCCTGCGCGCGGCCGAGGACGTGGGCACCGACCGCGAGGTCGAGCACACCCAGCCCGAACGGGGAGAAGACCACGGGCACGTCGGTGGGCGGCTTCACCTCGCCGTTCAGCACGGCGGCCAGCGTGCCGGTGACGAAATCCCGTCCACCGGTGGCCTGTTCGGCGAGGTGAGGCGAGGTGTTGGCCTTCATGCAGTGCTCGACGTCGTCGAAGATGTTGGCCGCCTGGGTGATGACCTCGGGGGCGAGGTCACGCAGCGAGATGTTGAGCACGAGCTGGCCCGGCTTGAAGGGGGTGTGCACGTACGGGGTGGCCACGGTGGTCGCGAACACCACGGTGTCGGCCGTCAGCGCGGCATCCAGGCCGGCCACGAACTCGGCCGGCACCCCCAGGTTCTCCCGGATGTGCTGCACCAGTGCGTGCCCGGACGCCGGGTCCAGGTCGTGCACCAGGTATGTGTCGGGGCGGATGCCTGCGGCATGTACGTAGTCGCAGATGTTGCGCGCGATGATGCCCGCGCCGACCACGGAGAGCGTGCTGCCCGCGTACCCGCCCGGGCGCAGCGCCGTGGCGGCGACGGCGGCGGAAGCGGCGGTGCGGGCCGAGCTGATGGTCGCGGCCTCCAGGCAGGCCGTCGGGTAGCCGGTCTCGTAGTCGTTGAGGACGAGCACCGCGGAGGCCCGGGGCCGCCCCGCGGCGGTGTTGGCCGGGAAACTGGATATCCACTTGATGCCGGCGCGCTGCACGTCCGCTCCCAGGAAGGCGGGCAGGGCGATGATGCGGGCGTCGGGCTTGTCGGGGAACCGCAGGAAATAGCTGTCCGGGTTGACGGAGTCTCCGGCTTCATGGTGCACGTAGGTGCGGCGTACCAGGTCGATGACGGCGGGGCGGTCCGCGTCCAGTACGTCGCGTACGGCCGGCCCCGGAACAACGGTGAATTCGAACATGATGCGTGTCCTTCCTTGATGCGGTCGGGTGTCCCGTCGTTCAGCCGAGGTCCGGCGCGCCCGCCCCGCTCCGTACGAGTTCCACCGGGCCGATGGGATGCAGGGGTTGCAGCGGGCGCAGGGCCTCGGGGCCGAAGTGGTCCAGCACCCAGCGGTCGTCGTAGACGGTGGTGAGATAGCGGTCGCCCATGTCGGGGGAGATGCACACCGAGTTGAGCGTCCGGCCCGGGTCGTACCGATCCAGCCATTGGAGCGCGCCCGCGACCACCGTGCCGGTCGAGCCGCCGAAGAGCATGCCGTGCGAGGCGAGTGTGCGGCAGAGCCGCACGGCGTCCAGTTCACCGACCTGGACGAGATGGTCGAAGGCTTCCGGGGTGAACAGCGGCGGCGGCACACTCGCACCGAGCCCCGGGATCAGCCGGGGGGCGGGGTCCCGCCCGAAGGTGACCGATCCGGCGGCGTCCACGGCCACCAGCCGGGCGTGGCTGCCGCTGTCGCGGAAGTAGCGCGCGCAGCCCATCGCGGTCCCGCCGGTGCCCACCCCCACGAACAGCACGTCCACGTCGGGCAGGTGCTTCAGGATGGCGGGCGCCGTGGACTCGTAGTGCGCACCCCAGTTGGCGGGGTTGGTGTACTGGTTCAGCCATAAGTACCGGTCGTCCTCGGCGCACAGCGCACGGACCCGGTCCAGCCGGGCCTTGAGATAGCCGCCCTCGGGGTCGGGCGTCTCGACCACCACCAGCTCGGCGCCCAGGGCCCGCATGGTGGCGGCCGTGGCCGCGTTGCACCGTGCGTCGGTGACGCAGGTGAAGCGCAGCCCCTTGCCGGCCGCGATCACGCTCAGCGCGACGCCCAGATTGCCCGAGGAGGACTCGACGAGCACGGAGTCCTCGCGGAGGAGGCGGCTGCGCTCGGCCGCGGCGACCATCGAGGCGGCCGCCCGCACCTTGATCGAGCCGCCGAGGTTCAGGCCTTCGCACTTCATCTGGAGCGCGTGCCCGAGGTAGGGGGACAGGTCGATGAACATGTCCGGGTCGGACAGTTCCTGCAGGGCGGATGTCGGTCTCACAACGCGGCCTCCTTCTCTGCTCCGTTGACTGACGTGACCTCATGGGTGCCGGCCCGTAGGGTCACCACGGTGTCGGCTGCCTTCAGCAGGTCCGGATTGTGCGAGACGACGACCCACGCGCCGGGCCACTGCCTGGGCAGGGTCTGCCAGATGGACCTGGCCGTCGCGCCGTCCAGGGACGAGTCGCAGTCGTCGACGACGTAGAGCTCGGCCGGACGGCAGAGCATGCGGGCCAGCGCCAGGCGCTGCCGCTGGCCGCCGGACAGCCGGCTGGCCGCACCCGAATCGAGCCGGGTGCCGAGCCCGTCGGGCAGTTCGGGCGAGCCGGGCCGCAGATGCACGGCGTTCATCACCCGCTCCAGGTGCTCGGTGCGCACTTCCGTGGCGCCGAGCAGCAGGTTCTCCTGGACGGTTCCCCGGAGGAACAGGGACCGCTGCCGGGCGTGTCCCACGCGGGGCGCGCTCAGCCAGTCCTGGTTCCCGGTCACATCGACGCCGTTCCAGCACACCTGGCCGTGCACCCCGGGCTGGAGCGCCAGCAGGCTGCGGACGAACGTGCTCTTGCCGGAGCCGATGTCGCCCGTGACGGCGACGAGCTGACCGGGGCGCACCCGGAAGCTGACCGGCTCGGGCGCGGTCACGCCCGCCGGGGTGGCGCAACTCAGCGCGGTCACGGTCAGCTCGCGCAGGGGGCCCGCGGCGGGGCCGCTGTCCCGGGTGGTCAACGGCTCGTCAGGAGGCGCGAGTTCGCCAAGCCGGGCGTAGGAGACCTTGCCGCTCTGGTAGCGGGCCAGGATCTTGCCGAAGAAGTACATCTGCTGGCCCAGCCAGCCGGTGTACGTCACGAACAGCGCCAGCTTGCCCACGGAGAAGTCGCCGTTGGAGACGCGGACGCTGACGGTGAGCAGCACCACCGCCGTGCCCACCATGACCAGGTTGCGGAACAGGTCCGACAGCAGGTCGAGGTAGACCTGATGGCGCAGCTGCACCCCGCGCCGCCAGGCGAACCGCCGCTCCAGACCGTGGAGCCGCCCCTCGATCGCGCCGGACAGCCGCAGGTCGCGGATGCCGGTCAGGGTGTCGGCGACCTCCGAGCCGATGACCCCCTGCCGCACGCGCGTCTCCGCCTGGAGCAGGGCGACGCGGTTCTTCAGGGCGACGGACGCCCACAGGCCGAGCAGCAGCAACAGCAGCGGGATCGTCATCGTGAGGTCGGTGACGGCCAGCACGACGACGGCGACGACGAGGAGGACCGAACGGTAGACCAGGTCGGTGGTCCACTCCAGCAGACCGCCGATCTCGTCACTGTCGTCCCGCAGCCGGTTGAGGATCTCTCCGTTGCCGCGTACGGCGGCGCGCGACCCGGGCCGCCGCAGCAGCCGGCCCAGCGCCGTCACCTTGATCCAGGCACTGGTACGGAAGATCAGGACGAACGTCAGTTGCAGACCGCCCCACAAGGCCGCGGCGCGCAGCACCATCAGCGCGACGGCGGCGGCCAGCAGCCACCACACGCCGCTGCCCTCCAGCGGTCCGGCCGCGCTGTCCAGCATGGCCGAGGTGACCGCGCCCATCAGCAGCGGAATACCGTAGATCGCACTCCAGGTCGCCATGGCGGTGAAGTACAGCGCCCGCAGCCTGCTCCCGCAGTGGTGCAGGAAACGGCTGAACGCCACGGTCTCGAACCGGGCTTCCTGTCCGGTGGTCACCGCTTCCCCCCTCGCGTGAGAGCGCCGGAACGTCCGGCGCCGTCGACCGTGACGCCGGCCTCGGTGATCTCCTTGACCCGGCCGCTCTCCATCGTCATGATCCGGTCCACGCCGCGCAGGGTGCCGGTCCGGTGCTCGACCATGACGACCGTGCGGTCCCGCATGACCGTGTCCAGCATGTCCGCCCAGGCCTTCTCGGTCTCCGGGTCGAAGTGGGACGCCGCCTCGTCCACGATCAGCAGGCTGTACGGGCGGGTCAGCGCGCGGGCGCCCGCCAGAACCTGCATCTCGCCGTCCGAGAGCTCTCGCGCCCCGGCGCCGACCCGGGTCTCCAGCCCCTCGGGCAGGGCACGCACCCGGTCGGCGGCGTTGAGCTGCTCCAGCACCTCCCAGACACGCTCGGCAGGCACCGCATCGTCGAAGAGGGTGATGTTCTCCCGGACCGTGGCGGAGAAGACGTGCGCGCGCTGGCTGAGCACCGTGACGCGTTCGGCGAACTGGGCGGGCGTGAGACGGCCGGCCTCGACACCGCCGATGAGGACCCGGCCCGCACCGGGCTCGGCCAGCGCGCAGAGCAGGTTGACGACCGTGCTCTTGCCCGCGCCGGTGGGGCCGACGATGCCGAGACTGCTGCCGGGCGCGACCGTGAAGGACACCTCGCTCAGCACCTGGGTGTCGCCGTAACCGAAGCAGACGCCCTCGAAAGCGACCTCCAGCGGCCCCTCCGGAAGCGACACCTGCCCGTCCGGCGGCGTGGACTTCGCCCGTCCCTCAGGGCCGAGTCTGCGCGCGGACGTCTTGAGTACCGCCATCATCTGCTGCAACTGGCCGAGCTGGGATGACATCTCCTCCAGCGGGCGCTGCAGAAGATCGACGTAGAGATAGATCATGGTGAGCGTGCCGATGGTGATGGCACCCGCCTGCAACTGCTGGAGGCCGAACCCGAAACCGAGGCCGAAGGCGACCGCGAAGCACAACTGGGTCAACGGCCAGAAAGCGCGGCCGCTGATGTAGGCGCGGCCCTCGGTGCGCAGCAGCGCTTCGAGATCGGTACGGGTCCGCTCGGTGGCCCAGTCCGACTCGCGCGCGAGCAGCAGGTCGTCCCGGGCGCTGAGGGAGTCACCGACGAAGCCGAAGAGATCCGCCTGCTGCTCCCGCGCGGCCTGCCAGCGGCGTATCGACCGCCGGGTCAGCCGGGTGAGCACGAAGCACACGGCGACGACCAGCACCGAGATGGCGAGGCCGGCGGCCGGCACGGCCACGGACAGCGCGGCGACGGTGCCGACCGCGAGCGCGATGTTGCTGAGCATGCGGAAACCGGATTCGGCGACGGCCTTGCCGACGATGTTGGCGTTGCCCTCGACCTGTTCCAGGATCTCGCCGACCGGCCGGCTCTCCACGTCCAGCACGGGCTGCTCGACCGCCGCGTGGCGCAGCAGCCGGACGCGCAGGCTGTCGGCGATGCGCCAGCCCGCCTGGACCGCCAGGTAACTGGCCCAGATCCGGGCCGCTCCGGCGACGAGCGCGGCGGCCAGATAGCCGAGGGCCGCGGTGACCAGCACGGACTGGGCGCTGCCCGCGGTCGCCTGGTTCACGAAGTACTGGACCAGCCAGGGGCCGGCCAGGGTGGCGAGGACGCTGACCATGAGGACGGACAGGGCGCCCGCCGCGATCAGCCGGACGGGCCGTGACTCGCCCCACAGCAGGCGCAGGGACGAGGCGCGCGGCTCAGGCATATGAGGGTGCTCCTGACCAACGGGGTGGCATGGTCTGTCTCCTGGGATCAAGCGGTGTCGGGGCGATTCCCCGCGGGCAGGTCCGGCCCGGACGCATCGGTGGCGCCGGCGGTCAGAGCGGTACCGCGGCGGCGTGTCCGCCGACCAGACGGCTTCGCAGCAGAGCCGTCACCGCGGACTGCTGCGGCGGCGACGAGAGGTAGAAGTGGCCGCCCGGGAAGACCCGGAGCTCGTGCGGGCCCGTGGTGTGGCCGGCCCAGGCGGCGGCCTGTTCCAGGCTGACCCGGGCGTCGTCGTCCCCGGTCAGGGCCACCACGGGGCAGGTCAGCCGCGGACGGGGCCGGTAGCGGTAGTTCGCCACCGCCCGGTAGTCCGCGCGGACGGCGGGCAGGATCAGCCGCAGCATGTCCGGATCGGAGAGCAGCTCGTCCTCGGTGCCGTCCATCGCGCGCAACTCGGCGACCACGGCGTCGTCGTCCAGCGTGTGCAGCGGCACGATGGCGTCGGGGCAGCCGGCCGCGCGCCGCCCGGAGACGAACAGCGCCTGCACCGGAGTGCCCCGGTCCTGGAGTTCACTCGCGGCCTCGTAGGCGATCAGGGCGCCCATGCTGTGTCCGAACAGCGCCAGCGGGAGGCCGTCCGCGCCGGCGGTGGCTGACGTCAGCGCGGCGACAACCTGGCCGGCCAGCTCCGCGATGTCGGTCAGGGGCGGTTCGTGGTGCCGTTCGAGGCGGCCGGGATACTGCACGGCCAGCACGTCGAGGTCTCCGGCGAGGGCCTGGGAGAAGGGGAAGAAGAAGCCGGCCGAGCCGCCCGCGTGGGGCAGGCAGACGAGGCGGGCGGCGGGGCGGCGCGGCGGGGCGTGGAATCGCCGGAGCCAGCGTTCGACGGCCTCCGGGGCGGGGAAGGAGCTCATGGGGGGACCTTTCAGGAACGCGTGGGGGACGGCCGCTCGGCGAGGACCGCGATCCGGTTCAGCGCTGTACGCAGCGCTTCCACGAGACGCCGGACGCTGCTCTCCGCGACGCCGTCCGCCCGCCACGCGACCACCAGCCGCCACGATCCGCCGGGTTCCGGAACGGCTTCCAGCATCAGCTCGACGGCGGTACGCGGCGGCCGCACCCGCACCGGTTCCACCGTCACCTCGTCGCTCAGGCGGCCGCTCGGCGGCTCGGCCTGGAGGACGGCGAACGCCTGGAACCAAGGGTGCCGGCTGCGGTCCGGGCCCAGCTCGCGCACCACCTCGTCGAAAGGCGTACGGGTGTGGGCGAGGGCGGCCACGATTCCCTCCGCCGTCCGGCCCACCAGCGCGGCGATGTCCTCGCTCCCGGCGTCACGGACACGGATGCCGAAGGGATTGACGAAGTAGCCGAGCACCGTCTCCAGGGCGGGGTCGAAGCGGCCCGCCGTGACCGAGCCGAGAGTGCAGGACCCGGTCCCGAAGGTTTCGGCGACGGCCTGTGCGGCTCCGGCGGCCAGCGCGGTGACGGCCGGGCCGCCGTACCGGGCCGCCACCCGCACCAGGCGGTCCACCGTCCCGGCGTCCACCGGCAGCACGGCCTCCAGCCGCCGGGCCTCTCCGGAACCCGTGGGGGCGGGCAGGAAGGGGGGCGGGGCCGGGCACAACTCGCGCTCCCAGAAGGGGATGTCGTCCTTGGCCCACTCGGCGAGCCGGGTCTTCTCCCAGGCGCTGTAGCTGCCGTACGGGAGCCGCTCCCCGGGCTGCTCCGCCGGCCGTCCGGCCAGCCGGGCCCGGTACGCGGCTTGCAGATCCGCCACCAGCACGGATTCCGACCAGCCGTCGAAAGCGATGTGGTGCACCTGGACACAGAGCAGATGCCGGTCCGCTTCCAGCCGGCACAGCCGGACGCGCAGCGGCACTTCGGTCTCCAGAGCGAACGGCCGGTCCCACCAGTCGGCGGTCACCGCCTCCGCCAATTCCTGGAGCCCGGCCCCGGCCGCGTCGGCGGGGGCCTCGGTCAGCTCCATGTCGATGCCCGCCTCGTCGGGTGGCAGCACCCGTTGCACAGGAGCATCTCCAACCCAGGGATACATGGTGCGCAGCGCCGGATGCAGGCGGACGGTGTCCTGAAGGGCCTCGGCCAGTGCTTCCGTCTTGAGGGGACCCGACAGCGCGTAAGCCAGCACGATCAGGTTGTCGGCAGTACCCGGAGCGCTCATCTCGCCCAGCCAGAAACGCAGTTGGGCGTGCGAGAGCGGTGCGTCGCTCTCCTCCTGCCCGGTGGGCTGCGGAAGCACGTCGGCGGCCACGGTGGTGGCTGCCGAGCAGTGGGCGCGGATGTCCTCCACCGTGCGCAGCCGGTAGACGTCCGAGGCCGTCAGCCTGGCGTCCAGACGGCGGCCGAGCCGGGCCGCCAGCCGGATGACGTCGAGGGAGTTCGCCCCGGCGAGTACGAGATCGTCCCGTATGCCGAGTGCGGCCAGCCCGAGCAGGCCGCGCACCTCGGCAAGGAGCGGGTCTGTCTGCGGGCCCGCCTCCGGGCCCTTCTCCCGCGGAGGGCGCTCCGGTGCCGGGTGCAGGCCGGGCACCTCCCGCACCGAACGCTCCACCGCCTTACGGTCCGTCTTCCCGGTACCCGTCAGCGGAAGGCGGTCGACGTGGTGGAACACCGTCGGCACCATGGCGTCCAACAGATGCTCGCCGGCGAAGGCACGTAACTCCGCCGCGTCCCGTGGCCGCCCGTCACCGGTGGCGTACGCCGCGACCAGTTCCCTGCGGCCGGGGACGGCTTCCACGGGCAGGACACAGGCCGCCGTGACGTCCGGGTGCGCCTCCAGTACGGACTCGACCTCGCCCGCCTCGATCCGTATCCCGCGGATCTTGAACTGGTGGTCGATCCGGCCCCGGTACCGCAGCAGGCCCGCCGCGTCGCGTACGACCATGTCGCCGGAACGGTAGTAGCGGTTGCCGCCGGCGCTGAAGAAGCGGCGCTCGGTCTCCTCGGGGTTGTTCGCGTACCCCAGTGCCACGCCGTCGCCGCCGATCGCCAGTTCCCCCTCACCCGGCCCGCCGTCGGGAACGGCCCGGCCGTCGGGGCCCAGCAGCATGACCGGGGTGCGCGGCAGCGGGGTGCCGATGGGGATCTCGGTGCTGTCCTCGGCCACGTCCGCGGGGCGGATGACGTGGTGGGTGGCGAAGATGGTCGCTTCGGCAGGCCCGTAGCCGTTGACCATGTGCAGCTCCGGGAACCGGCGCAGCACGCGCCGGGCGCCGGCGACGGAGACCCGCTCGCCGCCCACCAGCAGCAGCCGCAACGCGCCGAAGAGATCCAGCCGTTCCTCGGCCAGCACGCTGAACAGCGAACTGGTCAGCCACAGACTGTTGACCCCAAGCCCTATGACGTGTTCAAGCTGCTCGGCGTCCAGCGCCGCCGACCCCGCATCCAGCAGGACACTGCGGCCCCCGTTGAGGAGAGGGGCCCACAGCTCCAGCGACATACCGTCCCAGGGGAGGGGCGCCGCCTGGAGGAAGACCGTGCCGCTGTCCAGCGGTACGGCGGGGCAGTCGACCAGGGTGCGCAGCGTGCCGCGGTGCGGGGAGAGGACGCCCTTGGGCTTCCCCGTGGAGCCCGAGGTGTAGAAGATGCTGGCGGTACGGGTGCCGTCGGCCTCCGGCGGGGGCGCGGCGGCCGGATCGCCGGTGAGCAGCGCCTCGAAGGGCGTCACGGGGATCTCTCCGTCCACCCCGGGAACGGGATCGTCGGTGATGAACAGATCCGGACCGGTTCCCCGCAGACTGTCCAGGACACGGGCGTGCGGCCACTCCGGATCGGTGGCGGCATAGGCCGCGCCGGCCCGCAGCACACCCAGCAGGGCGACCACCAGCTCGGGAGAACGCTCCATGCGCACGGCGACCCGCCCGCCGGCCCTGACGCCCCGCCCGTGCAGAGCGGCGGCCACGCGATCCGCCCGCCGTACCAACTCGCCGTAGGTGAGCAGCCGGTCCCCCTGCTGCACCGCGATGTCCGCGGGCCGCAGCCGTGCGTGATGAGCGACCACCTGCTCGATGCGCTCGCCGTGCGCATAGGGATTCGGACCGGTACGTGTACGGGAGGGCGGGGAAGAGGGCATGGGGAGATCACCGTGTTCTGGACGTGGGGGCGGGAAGGCCGGAGCGAGCCACGGGAAGGGGGAACGGAGGGGGACAGCGGCCGATGACGGCCCGTACGGCAGGGGGAGGGTGACGGCAGTGCCTAACGCGTGGCGTCGACAGCCACCGCCAGATCCTTCAGAACGGTGTTGTCCAGCAGCGTGGGGAAGGTCAGCCGCGCGTCCAGCTCCCGATTGATGCGGTGGTGCATGCGGAACGCCAGCAGAGAGTGACCACCCAGGCCGAAGAAGTCCTCGTCCCGGCCGACCTGCTCGACATTCAGCAGCTCTTCCCAGAGCCCGGTCAGGTACCGCTCGGTCTCGCTCCGCGGCTCGGCGTACGCCGTCCCGCCCGCCTGCTGCGCGGCGAGCACCTCGCGCAACGCGTCCACGTCGCGCTTTCCGTTCACGGTGACCGGAATCCCGTCCTGGACGACGAACCGGCTGGGCACCATGAAGTCGGCCAGGTCGCGTTCGGCGCGGGCGCGCAGCTCCTCGACGCCCAGCGCGGCATCGAGGACCACGAAAGCCACCAGCCTGCGGTCGTTGCCCTCGCCGTCGGCGAGCACCACGGCTTCCAGGACCTCCGGGTAGCGGCGCAGCCCGCGTTCGACCTCGCCGGGCTCCACCCGGTAGCCGCGGATCTTCACCTGGTCGTCGGCGCGGCCGACGAAGACCAGGACTCCGTCCGCCCGCTGCCGGGCCAGGTCGCCGGTACGGTACATCCGCAGAACGGCGCCGTCCTCGTCGGGTACGTCGAGGAAGCGCTCCCGGGTGAGGTCGTCCTGGTCCTGGTAGCCGCGGGCCACACCGGGCCCGCCGACGAACAGTTCGCCGGTCTCGCCCGGGGCGACCGGCCGCAGCCCGGCGTCGAGGACCCGGACCGTCGCACCCTCGATCGGGCGGCCGATCGGCACGACGTCGCTCTCGGCGTCCTCCCGGGTCACCAGGTGCGCGGTGCACCCGGTGGTGATCTCCGCGGGGCCGTAGCAGTTGTAGAGACTGCCGGTGAAGCTGCCGCTCAGCAGCGAGCGGCAGGCGGACGGCAGGAGGACGTCACCGCCCGCGCCCAGGACCCGCAAGGGCGCGAAGGCGTCCTGGTCCTCGTGCACGACGTGGTTGACGACCATGGTGGGGACCACCATCGCGGTGATGCCGTACCGCTCCATCTGCTGCCGGAAGCCGGCGGCGAGCAACTCCGGCACCGTCGGCAGGATCACGGTCCGCGCGCCGGCCGCCAAGGTGCTCCACATCTCGAAGTGGAAGGCGTCGAAGGAGACGCTGGAGACCTGCCCGGTCCGGTCCTCCGGCCGGAGCACGGGCATGCCCGGGTTGCCGGCGAAGGAGACGAGGTTGCGGTGCTCCAGGACGATCGCCTTCGGTTCCCCGGACGACCCCGACGTGAACAGCACACTGGCCGCGTGCTGCGGCTCGACGACGGCTTCGGCGCGCCGGCCCTCGAACGCCGACCGGTCGCTGACGGCGACGATCTTGGCGGCGGTCCCGCCGAGCCGGTCCTCCCAGCCGCCCTCGGTGAGCACGACCTTGGCGCCGCTCCTGCCGAGCATCATGTGCCTGCGGGCCTCCGGATAGCGGGTGTCCACCGCCACGTAGACGCCCCCGGCCTTGAGGATCCCGAGCACCGCGACAAGAAGCTGGACGGACCGGTCGACGTACAGGCCGACCCGGTCCTCGGTGCCGACACCGTGACTGCGCAGCAGCGCGCCGACGGCGTCGGATTCCCGGTCCAGCTCCGCGTAGGTGAGCGACCGCCGGTCGTCACTGACGGCGATCCGGCCGGGGTGGAGCCGCACCGAGCGGCTGAAGAGCCCGGTCAGCGTGCCGACGCCTGGGGTGCTTGTCACTGCTTCCTCCCGCACGCTCCGCACGGGCGCTGCCGCACGGTGCTCAACGTTGATGACGGACGCTCGGGCCGCGGCCGAACGCCACGGAGGGGCCGGGAGCCACGGGCACCTCCGGCACACGAACGCGCCGGTGAACCACCCGGCCCCGGCAAAGTTAGTGAGCCGCCGGACGCGCGTCGACGCATTCCGGCGACGGCGAGAGGCCATGGCGGACAGCAGCCAGCCCTGCCGTTCGTCTCGCCATGTGAGACGAACGGCAGGGCTGGTGGGTTGGCGCGGGGGCCGGAGGCCGGGCTGTGCCTGCCCGGGACCGCTGCGGCCGGGACCGCTGCGGCCGGGACCGCTGCGGCCGGGGCGTGGTGTCGGCTGGTGCGGAGGTCAGGAGGTGGGGACGCAGGTGATGACGCTGAGGTCTGCGGGGCACGGGGTGATGGACAGGACGTCGAAACCGGCTTCGGTGGCTTCGCGGCGGATGTCCGCCTCGCTGCGGGAGCGGGTCCGGGGCTCGCCGACCACCATCTTGATGACGTTGCGGAACGCGGCTCCGGAGTCGTGCTCGGCCAGCGGGTCGATGATCAGGAGCTTGGGCGGGGCTCCGGCGGAAGTGCGGGGCGTGGCGGTCATGGCGGTGCGGATGTTGCGCAGGATCTGCACGCTGGTGGTGGTGTTCCAGTCGTGCAGGACGTTCTTGATGAGGTAGAGGTCGCCGCCGGTGGGGACGTCCTGGAGGATGTCGGTGGGCCGGAAGGTGAGGCGGCGGGCGAGGTCGTCCTGCTGGGATTCGGCCAGGGTGTGCTCGGCGCGGTCGCAGGTGTCGGGGCGGTCGGCGCAGATGCCGTTCAGGTGCGGGTGGGCGCTCAGGAGGGCCTGGAGCAGGGTGCCGTTGCCGCCGCCGACGTCGACGACGGTGTGCACGTCGTCGAGGGGAAGGTTGTCGGCCAGCAGGGTGGCGATCGGACGGGTCCAGTCCTGCATGGCGAGGTCGAAGATCCGGGCGGTGTCCGGGTGGCTGTCGAGGTACTCGTAGAGTCCGACGCCGAAGGTGCAAGGCATCACGGACGTGCCGGCGCGTACGGCCTGGGTGAGGCCGCCGGTCGCGGCCTGCCCGTAGAGGCCGCACAGCAGGGTCGCCAGGTGGCGGACCGAATCGGGGTGGTCGCTCCTGAGCGGTTCGGACATCGGGGAGTTGGCGTAGCGGCCGTCCGCGTCGCGGGTGAAGACACCCAGTGCGGTCAGGGCCTGGAGGACGGAGTCGAGGGAGTCGGTGTCCGCCTCGACGGTCTTGGCCAGTTCGTCGGCGGTGGCCGGGCCGTCGGCCAGGGCGTCGGCGATGCCCAGTTCGGCGGCGGTGCCGACGGCCGAGGAGGCCATGGCTCCCATGAGCAGGTTCATCAACGACATTCCGGTTCCCCAATCGGTCATGGCCGTCACGGCAGGTGGCCGATGCCGGGCCGGTGTCCCGGCCGCCCTGCCCCGCCAAGGCCGTCCCGTGGGCCGTCTGGTGCCGTCCCGGCGGTACGAGCGCGGGCGGAGCGGGCGGTGGCGGCCTGTGGCGGGGCGGGGCGGCCGGTGCACGCGGCGCCGCCGTTGCGGGCGGCGGTGATGTTCCGGGCGGTGTACGGGCCAGGCGCGGTGGTGCTGCTGTGCGGGCGCAGTCTGTGCGGCACACGCTAGACGGACCGTCGCTGCGGACGTGCTGTTCAACCTGTGACGGACCTGCCTGGTCCGGGGGCGGCCTGCCTGGTCCGGGGGCGTTCACGCGCGCCTGGTCGGCAGTTGAACGTCCGAGGGGTGCTGCCGTTGTGGCCGGGCCGGCAGCGGCGTCGGGCCGGTGTGCCTTGAGTTTGCGCCGGGGGAGGAAGAGGGTGGGGGTATGAGCGATGAGAAGGTGCCGACCGACGACGGCACGCAGGACGAGCAGGCGGCCATGCGGGCCTCGGACGCGGACCGGGAGCAGGTGGCGGAGATATTGCGGGACGCCGCCGGGGACGGACGCCTGACCTTGGAGGAGGTCGGTGAACGGGTGGAGAGCGCGCTGCGCGCCCGTACGGTCGGCGAACTCGCCCGGCTGACCCGTGATCTGCCCGTATCCCCGGTGCCGGCCGGTTCCGGGGAGCAGCAGCCCGGGCGAGGCCGGGACGTCGTGCAGATCGACCAGCGGTGGGGCACCCTGCACCGCTCCGGTGCCTGGGAGGTCCCGCGCCACCTGGAGGTACGGATGCACGGCGGGGACGTCAAACTCGACCTCACCGAGGCCGAGTTCCGCCACGCCAGGCTGGACCTCGACGTGCAGATCAGCGTCGGCGGGAATCTGGTCCTGGTGGTCCGGCCGGGCATCGTGGTGCACACCGACGACCTGACCGTGAAGGTGGGCGAGGTCAAGTACCGCAATCCCGCCTCCGACGCGCAGGCGCCGGTCGAACACGAGGTGTACGTCACCGGGCTCCTCAAGGGCGGTGACGTGGTGGTCCGCCACCCGCGGCGGACGCTGGGCCGGTGGCTGCGCGGCGAGGACGCCAAGAACGGCGCTGCGGAGAAGAGCTGAAGCAGGATCGCGCAGCAAGACCGGCGCGGGGCGGCGGGGCGGCGGAAAGCCGTCACGCCGCCCCGCGCCGGTATTCATGCCGCGGAGCGGCCGTCGCCACCCCCCAGCCCGGTTCCCTTCCGCGAGGCGTTCTTTCCCGCGGTGGCGGCCGGGCTGTCGGGCTGTCGGTCTGTCGTTGCCGTTGCCGTTGCCGTTGCCGTTGCCGTTGCCGTTCCGGGCCGGGCCGGGTTTTTGCGTGGGTGCTTTTCGTGGGGCGCTCTTCGACGGGGTGGCGGTCGGATGTGAGGGGCTGTCCGTGCCCGGCCGGGCGTCGTGCCGGCGCTGGTGCCGGCACTGATGTCGGTGCTGGTGTGCTGCCTGACGGGGCGTTCAACTGACACGTTGCGACCCCTGTGGGCCCTGGATAGGTTCCTGTCACCGGTGGGCTCGACCTTCAGGGAATTCTCAGCGTCACCCGGTTTCTTCGTCCGGACGTATTGACGGTAATCGTGAGGTGGCGCATTGAGCGGCAGGGGCCCACGGGTCCTTCCCGCAGAGAGAGCGTGAAGGTATTCCACTGCCGGGCCCGGGTGTTTTCCCCCGCGCTGCCCGCGCACCGAAGTATGGCGTAATTCCTGGGCAGTCCGCATCGCGGTCACAGAGATCGGAGCGGCGTATCTCGGCAGGCAGGACGGCGGGTTTCTGATGGCCAACGAAGACAAGCTCCGCGATTACCTCAAGCTCGTGACGGCCAATCTGCGCCAGGTCCGCCGCCGGCTGACCGAGGTGGAGGAACGCAGCCAGGAGCCGATCGCGATCGTCGGTATGGGCTGCCGCTTCCCCGGCGGGGTGAACGGCCCCGCGGACCTGTGGCGGCTGCTGGCTTCCGGCACCGACGCGATCGGCCCGTTCCCGGCCGACCGCGGCTGGGATCTGGAGAACCTCTACGACCCCGACCCGGACCGTCCGGGCACCTCCTACGCGCGGCACGGCGGGTTCGTCTACGACGCGACCGACTTCGACGCGGACTTCTTCGGGATCAGCCCGCGCGAGGCGGCGGCCATGGACCCGCAGCAGCGGCTGCTGCTGGAGGTTGCCTGGGAGGCGTTGGAGCAGGCCGGTATCGACGCGAACGCGCTGCGCGGCAGCTCCACCGGTGTCTTCGCCGGCTCCTACGGCCAGGGCTACGGCACCGGCCCCTCGGTCAAGACCCAGGGGCTGGAGGGGCATCTGCTGACCGGCGTCTCCACCAGCGTCACCTCGGGCCGCCTGGCCTTCACCTTCGGCCTGGAAGGCCCGGCGGTGACGGTGGACACCGCGTGCTCCTCCTCGCTGGTGGCCCTGCACATGGCCGCGCAGGCGCTGCGCGCGGGGGAGTGCTCGCTGGCGCTGGCCGGCGGTTCCACGGTGATCTCCGCGCCGTCCGTGTTCGTGGGCTTCTCCCGGCAGCGGGGCATGTCGGACGACGGACGCTGCAAGTCCTTCAGCCAGGACGCGAACGGTTCGGGCTGGGCCGAGGGGGTGGGCCTGCTGGTGGTCGAGCGCCTCTCCGACGCGCGGCGCAACGGCCACCACGTGCTCGCCGTGCTGCGGGGCAGCGCGGTCAACCAGGACGGTGCGTCCAACGGGCTGACCGCGCCCAACGGTCCCGCGCAGCAGCGGGTGATCCGTGCCGCGCTGGCCAATGCCCGTCTCACTCCTGGTGATGTGGACGTGGTGGAGGCGCATGGCTCGGCGACCAAGCTGGGCGACCCGATCGAGGCTGAGGCCCTGCTGGCCACCTATGGCCGGGAGCGGCCGGAGGGGCGGCCGTTGTGGCTGGGGTCGGTGAAGTCCAATATCGGTCACACGCAGGCAGCCGCTGGTGTTGCGGGTGTCATCAAGACGGTGCTGGCTCTTCAGCATGGGCGGTTGCCGCGTACGCTGCATGTGGATGAGCCGACGCCGCATGTGGACTGGTCGGCGGGTGAGGTCAGGCTGCTGGCGGAGTCGGTGCCGTGGCCCGGTGGTGAGCGGGTACGCCGGGCGGGTGTCTCCGGGTTCGGGATGAGCGGCACCAACGTGCACGTCATTCTGGAGGAGGCCCCGGCCGAGGAGCTCCCGGCCGAGGAGACCGAGGAGACGGACACCGACGGGGCCCCCGCCCCGGTGGCCACCGCCCCCGCGCCTGAGCTGCTCGCCGATGGTGGTCCCACGGCGTGGTTGGTGTCGGGTCGGTCTGCGGAGGGTCTTGCTGCGCAGGCGGGGCGGTTGGGGGAGTGGGCGGCGGAGCGTCCGGCGTTGCGTCCGGTTGATGTGGCGTGGTCGTTGGCGGCTACGCGGGCGGTGTTGGAGCATCGTGGTGTGGTCGTGGCTGGCGACCGGGCGGGGTTGTTGGATGGCGTGCGAGATCTGGCGGGCGGTGAGTCGGCCGCGCCGGGTGTGGTGTCGGGGGTTGCTCGGGCCACGGGTCGGACGGTGTTTGTGTTCGCTGGGCAGGGTGCTCAGTGGGTCGGTATGGGACGGGAGTTGTTGGCTTCGTCGCCGTTGTTCGCGGCGCGGTTGGCGGAGTGTGAGGCGGCGCTGGCGCCGTATGTGGACTGGTCGCTCAGCGATGTCCTGACGGGGGCGGAGGGCGCTCCCGCGTTGGAGGCGGCTGAGGTTGTCCAGCCTGCGTTGTGGGCGGTGATGGTGTCGCTGGCTGCTGTCTGGGAGGCGGCGGGTGTCGCCCCGGATGCGGTGGTGGGTCACTCGCAGGGGGAGATTGCTGCGGCCACCGTGGCCGGAATGCTGTCGCTGGAGGATGCGGCGCGGGTGGTGGCGGTGCGGTCCCGTGCGCTGTCGGGGCTGGATGTGGCCGGGGCGATGGTGTCGGTGGTGATGCCGGCCGGTGCGGTGCGTGAGCTGGTGGCGGGTTTCGACGGCCGGTTGTCGGTGGCTGCGGTCAATGGTCCGGCATCCGTGGTGGTGTCGGGTGAGTCGGAGGCGCTGGCGGCGTTCGAGCGGGAGCTGGCGGCGCGCAAGGTGCTGCGCTGGCGTATCCCGGCCACGGACTTCGTGGCGCATTCGGCGGCGGTGGAGCCGCTTGCCGACCGGCTCCGGGAGGAGCTGTCGGAGATAGCCCCGCAGGCGGGTCGCGTTCCGATGGTCTCCACGGTTACGGGCGAGTGGCTGGCCGGGCAGGAGGCGGATGCCGGGTACTGGTTTGCGAACCTGCGGCAGACGGTGCGTTTCGAGGATGCCGTCCGGAGTCTGCTGGAGGCCGGTTACGGAGCGTTCGTCGAGGTCTCGCCGCATCCGGTGCTGACCGCTGCGGTGACCGAAACCGCTGAGGATGCGGATGCGGGCGCCGCGCAGGTGTTGAGCATCGGCACCCTGTCCCAGTCCGATGCCGGTGCGGCCGGTCTGCTGCGCGCCTTCGCGCAGGCGCATGTGGCGGGGCTGCCGGTGGACTGGCGCAAGGTTCTGCCGACCGGTGAGGTGGTGGATCTTCCCACCTACGCCTTCCAGCACCGCCGCTACTGGCTGGAGACCTCTGCTGCCGTCGGCGCCGGGGACGGGGCACCCACCGAGGTGGAGGCGCGGTTCTGGGCCGCCGTCGAAGGTGGCGACCTGTCGGATCTCGCGGACACGTTGGCCGTCGAGGACCGTCGGCAGCTGCTTGAGGTGCTGCCGGTGCTGGCGTCCTGGCGGCGCCGGGAGCGGGAACGTTCGGCCACCGAGGGTTGGCGCTATCAGGTCACCTGGGCGCCGGTGGCCGATCCGGCACCGGCTCGCCTGACCGGTCGCTGGCTGCTGCTCGTACCGGCCCAGGAGGCCGACGGCGAGGCGGCCCGGCAGTGCCGTGCGGCGCTGTCTGCCCGTGGAGCGGACGTCGTGGTGCTGGAGACAGCCGGGGCCGTCGCACGTGAGGCGGTGGCCGAGCAGGTGCGCGCGGCACTGCCGTCGGACGGGTTCGCCGGCGTTCTCTCCCTGCTGGCGCTGGACGAGACGCCGATGCCGGGCCACCCGTCGCTGACTGTGGGCCTGGCCGCCACCCTCACCCTGGTGCAGGGCCTCGGCGACGCCGAGGTGGACGCCCCGCTGTGGGTAGCCACCCGTGGCGCTGTCGCCACCGGCTCCGGCGAGGCGCCGAACAGCCCGCTCCAGGCCCAGGTCTGGGGCTTCGGCCGGGTCGTCGCCCTGGAGCATCCCGAGCGCTGGGGCGGACTGATCGACCTGCCCGCCGACTTCGACGGATCGGACGGACCGGACAACGCGGACGGGCAGGTCGCGGCACGCCTGGGTGCGGTGCTGGCCGGTTGCGGTGAGGATCAGGTGGCGATCCGAGCGGCCGCCATCCTGGGCCGACGGCTGACCCACGCCCCGCAGCCCGCCTTGCCGGACCAGCCGTGGACGCCGGGCGGCAGTGTCCTGATCACCGGCGGCACCACGGCGGTCGGCGGACACGTCGCGCGCTGGGCGGCCGGGCGCGACGCCCGGCGGCTGGTGCTGACCGGCGCTCCCGAGCACGAGGGGGTCGCGGCGCTCGCCGCCGAACTGGCCGCCGCGGGCAGCCGGGTGGACGTCGTGGCGTGCGATGTCAGCGACCGCGCCGAGACGGCCGGGGTACTGGCGTGGACGCGGGCCCGGGGACCGGAGCTGTCCACGGTGCTGCACTTGGCGGAGATCGTCGACAGCGTGCCGGTGGACGACCTGGACGCGGCGCAGCTGGCCGAGGTGCTGGCGGCCAAGGCCGGATCGGCGGCGATACTGGACGAATTGACCGCCGACTGCGACCTGGACGCGTTCGTACTGTTCTCCTCGGTCGCCGCCGTGTGGGGCGGCGGCCGGCAGCCCGGCTTCAGCGCGGCCAACGCCTATCTGGAGGCGCTGGCCGAGCACCGGCGCGCCCGTGGCCTGACCGCTCTCGCGGTGGCCTGGGGCCCGTGGAACGCGGGCACCACCGCCACCGGAGACGACGGCGTCCAGCTGGAGCGGCGCGGGCTGCGGCTGCTGGACCCCCCGGCGGCCACCGGAGCGCTGGCACAGATCCTGGACGGCGGCGAGAGCCGGCCAGTGGTGGTGGACGTCAACTGGGCGCAGTTCGCGCCGCCGTTCACGCTGCGCCGCCCCAGCCCGCTGATCGCCGGCCTGCCCGAGGTCGCGGCGGCGCTGGCAGCCGGCACCGCCGAGGAGGCCGAAACCGTCCCCGAGGCGCGCGGCTCGCTGCTGCGCCGACTGGCCGGGCAGAGCGCCGCCGAGCAGCAGCGCACCCTGACCGACCTGGTCAGGGGCGAAGCGGCAGCCGTGCTGGAACACTCCTCCGTACAGGCCGTCGGCAGTGGCCGGGCCTTCAGCGAGCTGGGTTTCGACTCGCTGACCGCGGTGGAGCTGCGCAACCGGCTCGCCGCCGCCACCGGCCTGGCGCTGCCCGCCACGCTGCTCTTCGACTACCCCAGCCCCAGGGTGCTGGCCGGCTACCTGGCCGCCGAGCTGCTGGGCAGCCCGGACGCCGGGGCCGACGCCGCCGTCGCGGTCCCGGTGCGGGCCGGTGCGGAGGAGGACGACCCGGTGGTCGTCGTCGGCATGGGCTGCCGTTTCCCCGGCGGGGTCAAGACCCCCGAGGACCTGTGGCAGGTGCTGGCCGGCGGCACCGATGCGATCGGAGCCTTCCCGGCCGACCGCGGATGGGACCTGGACGCCCTCTACGATCCGGACCCGGACGCGCCGGGTACCGCCTATGTGCGGCAGGGCGGGTTCGTCCACGACGCCACCCGCTTCGACGCCGGCTTCTTCGGGATCAGCCCGCGCGAGGCCCTCGCCATGGACCCCCAGCAGCGGCTGCTCCTGGGCACCTCCTGGGAGGCGCTGGAGCGCAGCGGCATCGTCCCCGGCTCGCTGCGCGGCAGCCGCACCGGCGTGTTCGCCGGCGCCAGCTTCTCCGGCTACGGCCTCGCCCAGCCGGAGGCGGCCCAGGGCCTGGAGGCGCACCTGCTGACGGGCACCACGACCAGCGTGCTCTCCGGCCGCCTCGCCTACACCCTGGGCCTCCAGGGCCCGGCGATGACCGTGGACACCGCCTGCTCCTCGGCGCTGGTGGCGGTCCACCTGGCCGCGCAGGCGCTGCGCTCGGGTGAGTGCACCCTGGCGCTGGCCGGCGGCGTGTTCGTCGCCTCGACCCCGGAGCTGTTCGTCTGGGTCAGCAAGCAGCGCGGACTGGCCCCGGACGGCCGCTCGAAGTCCTTCGCCGCCGACGCGGACGGCATGGGCATCGCCGAGGGCGCCGGCATGGTCGTACTGGAGCGGCTCTCCGACGCCCGCCGCAACGGCCACCCGGTGCTCGCGGTGGTGCGCGGCTCGGCGGTCAACCAGGACGGGGCGTCCAACGGGCTGACCGCGCCCAACGGGCCCGCGCAGCAGCGCGTCATCCACGAGGCGCTGGCCGGCTGCTCGCTGACCTGCGCCGAGGTGGACGCGGTGGAGGCGCACGGCTCGGGCACCCCGCTGGGTGACCCGATCGAGGCACAGGCCCTGCTGGCCACCTACGGCCAGGACCGCGGCGAACGCGACCCGCTGTGGCTGGGGTCGGTGAAGTCCAACATCGGCCACACCCAGGGTGCGGCCGGCATCAGCGGCCTGATCAAGATGGTGCTGGCGCTCCAGCACGAGCAGTTGCCGAAGACCCTGCACGCCGAGCAGCCCTCGCCGCACGTCGACTGGACCGCGGGCGCGGTACGGCTGCTGAGCCAGGCGCAGCCCTGGCCGGCCGGCGGCGCACGGACACGCCGGGCCGGCATCTCCTCCTTCGGCGTCAGCGGCACCAACGCCCACCTCATCCTCGAAGAGGCTCCCGAGGCCATTGAGGCCGCTGAGGTTTCTGAGACCTCGTCGGCCCCCGAGACCCCACAGACCCCCGAGGCAGCCCAGGCCCTGCCGGACCCGCAGGCCCTGCCGGACCCGCAGGCCCTGCCCGCCGGCGCGTCCGGTGACGGCGGACACGCCGTGGCACCGCCCGCGCTGTGGGCGGCGCCTGGCCCCGTCGCCTGGCTGGTGTCCGGGCGGACGGCGGACGGACTGCGCCGGCAGGCCGCCCAACTGGCGGAGCACCTGGCGGCCCGCCCCGAGGCTCAGGCGGCGGACATCGCCTGGTCGCTGGCGACCACCCGTACGGTGCACGAGTACCGGGCCGTGGTGAGCGGCGCGGACCGTACGGAACTCACCGCGGGACTGGACACGCTGGCCGCCGGACTGAGCAGCCCCCAGGTGATAGCCGGCACCACCGCGGCCGCCGAAGGCGCCGAGGAGGCCGGTCCCGTCTTCGTCTTCCCCGGACAGGGCGCCCAGTGGGCCGGCATGGGCCGCGAACTGCTGGCCACCTCCCCGGTGTTCGCCGAACGCTTCTCCCAGTGCGCCGAAGCGCTGGCCCCGCACGTGCACTGGTCGCCGGCCGACGTGCTGGCCGGTGCCGACGGCGCGCCGGGACTGGAGCGCGCCGAGGTGGCACAGCCGCTGCTGTGGGCGGTGATGGTGGCGCTGTCCGCGGTGTGGGAGGCCGCGGGCGTCACCCCCGCCGCGGTGGTCGGCCACTCCCAAGGGGAGATCGCCGCCGCCACGGTGGCCGGCATCCTCTCCCTCCCGGACGCGGCCGCCGTCGTGGCCGTACGCAGCCAGGAGCTGTCCGCCCTGGGCACCAGCGGCGGGATGCTGTCGGTGGTGCTGCCCGTCGCGGCCGTACGTGAACTGATGGAGCCCTGGGGCGACCGGCTGGCCGTCGCCGCGGTCAACGGGCCCGCCACCACCGTGGTCTCCGGGCAGCCGGAGGCGCTGGCCGAGTTCGGGGCCGCCCTGGCGGCCCGGCGCGCCATGCGCTGGCCGGTCCCGGCCGGTGACTTCGTGGCGCACTCGACCGAGGTGGACCAGTTGTCCGGGGCGCTGGCCGAGCGGCTGGGCGGCATCCGGCCGCAGGCCGGGAACATCCCGATGTACTCCACCGTCGAGTGCCGTTGGGTGGACGGCCCCCAGCTGGACGCCGGCTACTGGTTCGCCAACCTCCGCCACACCGTGCGCTTCCAACAGGCGGTGCAGGAGCTGGCCGCGGCCGGTCACGCCACCTTCGTCGAGATCTCCCCGCAGCCGGTGCTCACCGCCGCCATCGAGGAGACCTTCCAGGAACTGGCCACGGCCGGTACCCCGGTGGTCGCCGCGACGCTGGAACGGGAGCACGGCGGCCCGCGGCGGCTGCTGGCGGCCCTGGCGCAGCTGCACGTGGCCGGCACCGCCGTCGACTGGCGCCGGGTGCTGCCCGCCGGCCGCCGTATCGACCTGCCCACCTACGCCTTCGCCGACCAGCGATACTGGCTCGGCGCCGACCTCCCGGCCGGCCCCACCGCCCTCGCCCCCGCCCAGCCCGGCGCGGCCACCGAGGCCGAGTCCCGCTTCTGGGCGGCGGTCGAGGACGGCGACGCATCCCGCCTCGCCGCCACGCTGGCCGTGGACGCCGCCCAGCCCTTCGGCGAGGTGCTCGCCTCGCTGGCGGCCTGGCGGCGCCGCGAGCGGGACCGCGACGTCACCGCCGGCTGGCGCTACCGGGTCGGCTGGAGCCCGCTGAACGACCCGGCCCCGGCCCGCCCGTCCGGTACCTGGCTGGTGGCGGTCCCCGCCGCACCGGCCCCCGGCACCATGGACCTCATCCAGGCGTGCACCGACGCACTGACCGCGCGCGGCGCCCTGACTCAGGTGGTCCAGGTGGCCGCGGGCACCGAGCGCGCCACGCTGGCCGATGCCCTGCGCCCCGTCGGCATCGCGCCGTCCGAAGCAGACCCCGCCGCCACCCCGCCGCCGGTGACCGATGTGCTGTCGCTGCTCGGACTGGACGAGACACCGCTGGCCGACCACCCGGCGGTACCCGCTGGCCTGGCCGGCACCCTGACCCTGCTGCAAGCACTGTCCGACGCCGACATCAGCGCGCCCCTGTGGATGGCGACCACCGGCGCGGTGGCCACCGCCCCCGGCGACCGGCTGACCCGCCCCGTGCAGGCGGCCACCTGGGGCCTGGGCCGGGTCGTCGCACTGGAACAGCCCGAACGCTGGGGCGGTCTGATCGACCTGCCCGCGACCCTGGACGAGCGGGCCGCCGTCCGGCTGTGCGCGGTACTGGCCGGCTGCGGGGAGGACGAGGTGGCCATCCGGCCCGCCGGCATCCTCGCCCGCAGGCTGGCCCGGGCCCCGCGGCCCGCCACCGGCCGGCCGTGGACACCGCGCGGCACTGTCCTGATCACCGGCGGCACCGGTGCCGTCGGCGGGCACGTGGCGCGCTGGCTGGCCGGCCGCGGCGCCGAGCGGCTGGTGCTGACCGGCCGCTCCGGCGCCGGAGCCCCGGGCGCCGCCGCCCTCGCCGCGCACGTGGCCGCCGCCGGCACCACCGTGGAGATCCGCGCCTGCGACAGCGCGGACCGTACCCAGCTGGCCGCGCTCCTGGACCGGATCGCCGCCGACGGACCGCCGCTGACCGCCGTCATGCACACCGCCGGCGTCCTGGACGACGGCGTGCTCGACCGGCTGGACACGGACCGGCTGGCCAACGCCCTGGCCGCCAAGGCCACCGGCGCCGCCCACCTGGACGCCCTGACCGCCGACCGCGACCTGGACGCCTTCGTCCTGTTCTCCTCGGCGGCCGCCACCTTCGGCGGTGCCGGGCAGGCCAACTACGCGGCGGCCAACGCCTTCCTGGACGCCCTGGCCGAGAACCGGCGCTCCCGCGGCCTGCCCGCCCTGTCCATCGCCTGGGGCCCCTGGTCCGGCGACGGCGTCTCCCAGGCCACCGAGGCGGCCCGGCAGCGGCTGCGCCGCAACCGCTGGGAAGTCCTGATGGACCCCGAGCTGGCCGTCCAGGCCCTGGGCACCGCCCTGGCCGGCACGGACACCGTACTGACCGTCATGGACCTCGACCTCGCCGCCTTCGCCGCCGCCCCCGGGCAGCAACAGGCCCTCGACGCACCCCTGTTGCGTGACCTGGCAGAGGTGCAGCAGCTCAAGACGGCCCGGCACGCCGACGGCGGCGCCCAGCCGGCCGCGGGCGAACTGACCCGGCAGCTGGCCGGGCTGTCGCGGGCCGAACAGAACCGGCTGCTGGTGGACCGGATCCGTACCGAGGCCGCCGCCGTCCTCGGCCACGCCGGCTTCGACGAGGTCGAACCCGGCCGCGCCTTCAGCGAGCTGGGCTTCGACTCGCTGACCTCGGTCGAACTGCGCAACCGCATCGCCACCTGGACCGCACTGCGCCTCCCGGCGACGCTGATGTTCGACCACCCCACTCCCACGGTCCTGGCCGCACACCTGCGCACCACGCTGCTCGGCTCCCCGGACACCGGCCCCGCCGCGGCCCCGGCCCCGGACCTCACGGGCCACGCCGACCGCGACCCGATCGCCGTCGTCGCCATGAGCTGCCGCTTCCCCGGCGACGTGAACACCCCCGAGGAGCTGTGGGCCCTGCTGGCCGCCGGCGGCGAGGGAATCTCCGGCTACCCGCAGGACCGGGGCTGGGACGCCGACGCCCTGTTCGACCCCGACCCCTCGCACGCCGGCACCTCCTACACCCGCGAAGGCGGATTCCTGCACCAGGCCACCCGCTTCGACGCCGGCTTCTTCGGGATCAGTCCGCGTGAGGCGCTGGCCATGGATCCGCAGCAGCGCCTGATGCTGGAACTGTCCTGGGAGGCACTGGAATCCGCCGGCCTGGACCCCGCCACCCTGCGCGGTTCGCGCACCGGCGTGTTCATCGGCGGCTACTCCTCGCACTACAGCCTGGCCAGCATGCAGCTCGGCGGCCAGGACGGCGCGGCCCAGGTGGAGGGTCACCTGGTCACCGGAAACGCGACCAGCATCATCTCCGGCCGCGTCTCCTACGTCCTGGGCCTGGAGGGCCCGGCGCTGACGGTGGACACCGCCTGCTCCTCGGCGCTGGTGGCGCTGCACACCGCCGCCCAGGCCCTGCGCTCCGGGGAGTGCCCGCTGGCCCTGGTCGGCGGGGTCGCGGTGATGGCCACCCCTTGGGAGATGGTCGGCTTCGCCCGGCAGCGCGGACTGGCGGCGGACGGCCGCTCCAAGGCGTTCTCCGCCGACGCCGACGGCATGGGCATGGGCGAGGGCGCCGGCATGGTCGTACTGGAGCGGCTCTCCGACGCCCGGCGCAACGGCCACCGGGTCCTGGGCGTCATCCGCGGCTCCGCCGTCAACCAGGACGGTGCCTCCAACGGCCTGACCGCCCCCAACGGACCGTCGCAGCAGCGTGTGATCCGCGCAGCCCTGGCCAACGCGGGCCTGAGCTGCGCCGAGGTGGACGCGGTGGAGGCGCACGGCACCGGCACTCCGCTGGGCGACCCGATCGAGGCGCAGGCGCTGCTGGCCACCTACGGCCAGGAGCGTCCGGAGGGGCGGCCGTTGTGGCTGGGGTCGGTGAAGTCCAACATCGGCCACACCCAGGCCGCCGCCGGCATGGCAGGCCTGATCAAAATGCTGCTGGCGCTGCGGCACGAACAGCTGCCGCGCACCCTGCACGCCGAACAGCCCTCGCCGCATGTGGACTGGTCGGCGGGTGAGGTGCGGTTGCTGACGGAGTCGGTGCCGTGGCCCTCCGGTGGCGACCGGGTGCGCCGGGCCGGTACGTCCGCGTTCGGGATCAGCGGTACCAACGCGCATGTGATTCTGGAGGAGGCTCCTGCGGTCGAGGCCGAGGTCGAGGTCCAGGCCGAGACGGGGGGCGAGGGCTTCGGTTCGGAGCCGGTTGCGGCTCTTGCGGGTGCTGGTGCTGGTGCGTGGGTGGTTTCGGGTCGTACGGCTGAGGCGTTGTCGGCGCAGGCTGGACGGTTGCGGGAGTGGGTGTCGGCGCGTCCGGAACTGGGCGCGGCCGATGTGGCCTGGTCGCTGGCGGCGACGCGGTCGGCGTTCGAGCACCGCGCTGTGGTGCTCGGTACGGAGCGTGGTGCCCTTCTCGATGGCGTGCACAGCCTGGCGGCCGGTACATCCTCGCCCGAGGTGGTGTCGGGCGTGGCCCGGCCGGATGCCCGGGTGGGCTTGATCTTCGCGGGGCAGGGTGCGCAGTGGGCGGGTATGGGCCGTGGTCTGTATGCGGGCAGTGCGGTGTTCGCCGAGGTCTTCGACCGGGTGTGCGGGCTGCTGGAGCTGGAACTGGGCACCGAGGTACGCCTGCGGGATGTCGTCCTGGAGGGTGATGCGGAAGCTGCTGGGCTGGCGGATCAAACGCTGTATGCGCAGGCGGGTCTGTTCGCCTTCGAGGTAGCCCTGGCGGCGGTGCTGAAGGCTGCTGGTGTGGTGCCGGATGCGGTGGTGGGCCATTCGGTGGGCGAGGTGGCCGCGGCCCATGTGGCTGGGGTGTTGTCGCTGTCGGATGCCTGTGCGCTGGTGGCGGCCCGTGCCCGGCTGATGCAGGAGCTGCCGTCGGGTGGGGCGATGGCGGCGGTCAACGCCGCCGAGGCAGATGTCATCGCCTCGTTCGACGAGGTGTCGGGTGAGGTGGCTGTCGCGGCGGTCAACGGTCCGGAATCCGTGGTCGTCTCCGGTGCGGCCGAGGCGGTTGATGCGGTGGTGGAGCTGTGGCGGGACCGAGGCTGCCGGGTGCGGCCCCTGCGTGTCTCGCACGCCTTCCACTCCCCGGCCATGGACCCGGTGCTGGACGATCTCCGTACCGTTGCGGAGAAGCTGGAGTTCCGTCGCCCGGAGGTGATGTGGGCCGGTGCCCTCACCGGTGAGCTGGTGTCCGATCCGCAGGCTGACTACTGGCCCGCGCAGACCCGCCAGACAGTCCGCTTCGCCGACGCGGTGGCTACCCTCGCGGCGGAAGGCATCTCCGTCTTCCTCGAAGTGGGCCCGGACGGCTCACTCTCCTCCCTCGGCCCGGACGCGGTCGCAGCGGTGGACGGGGCCGAGCCCGCCTTCGTCCCGCTCCAGCGGCGCAGTACCGAAGGCACCGCAGGCCTGCTGACCGGTCTGGCCCGTGCCTTCGTCAACGGTGTCCCGGTGGACTGGACGCGTGTGCTGCCTGCCGGTGAACAGATTGAGCTGCCCACGTACGCCTTCCGGCACCAGCGGTACTGGCCCAACGGCATACAGACCCTCCCGCACGCCTGGGGCGACAGCGCGTCCGCCCCTGGGCAGGACCGGTTCTGGGCGGCCGTCGAGGACGGCGACCTCACCGGTATCACCGACGCCCTCCCCGCGGAGGACGCGCAGCAACTGGCCCAGGCACTGCCCGCGTTGGCGTCCTGGCGGCGCCGCGAGCAAGACCGGTCGGCCACCGCCGACTGGTTCTACCGGGTGAACTGGGAGCCGGTCACCGACCCGGCCCCGGCAGACCTGAGCGGCACCTGGCTTCTGGTGTTCCCCGCCGGACCGGTCGCGCAGGCGCTGACCGAGCACTGCACGCAGGCACTGACCGCCGGGGGCGCCCGGGTCGTTCCCCTGGAAGCCACGCAGACAGCCGACCCCGAGCGGCTGGCAGCACAGATCGCCGCGGTGCTTCCCCCGGACGGCGTCGCCGGCGTCGTCTCCCTGCTGGCCCTCGACGAGACCCCGCTGCCCGGCCACCCGGCGCTGACACAGGGCCTGGCCGGCTCCCAGAACCTGACGCAGGCCCTGGTCGCCGAGCACGTGCTCGCCCCGGTGTGGGGCGTCACCTGCGGCGCTGTCGCCGTGGCGCCCGAAAAGGCACCGGCCCGCCCGGTGCAGGCACAGGCATGGGGACTGGGCCGGGTCGTCGTCCTGGAACACCCCGACCACGGCGGCGGCCTGATCGACGTGCCCGAGCAGTGGGACGAGAACACCGCACAGCGCCTGCGCGCCGTACTCGCAGGCTGCGCCGAGGACCAGGTCGCCCTCCGCCCGTCCGGCATTCACGGACGCCGGCTGACCCGCGCCGCGCAGCCGCGCGAACGCGCCGAACAGTGGGCGCCGCGCGGCACCGCCCTGATCACCGGCGGCACCGGCGCCATCGGCGGGCACGTGGCACGCTGGCTGGCCGGCCGTGGCGCCGAGCGGCTGGTGCTCACCAGCCGCTCCGGCCCCGGCGCCGCCACCAGCGTCGCGCTGGCCGCCGAACTGGCGGCGGCCGGGACACAGGTGGACATCCTGGCCTGCGACGCCGCCGAGGAGACCGCGCTGGCCGGCGCGATCGACTGGATCAGCGTCGGCGGCCCGCCGCTGACCGCCGTCCTGCACGCGGCCGGCCTCGGCCAGATGACCCCGCTGGACCAGGCCTCGGTACCGGAACTGGCCGCGGTCCTCGCGGCCAAGGCCGCCGGCGCGGCCACCCTGGACCGGCTCACCGCCGACCTGGAACTGGACGCCTTCATCCTGTTCTCCTCCGTCGCCGCCACCTGGGGCAGCGCGATGCAGGCCGGCTACGCGGCGGCCAACGCCTACCTGGACGCCCTCGCCCAGGACCGCCGGGCCCGCGGCCTGGCCGCCACCTCGGTGGCCTGGGGCCCGTGGGGCGGCGGCGGCATGACCGACGAGGAAGCCACCGGCCACATGGAACGGCGCGGCCTGCGCCTGATCGACCCCCAGGCAGCGCTCGGCGCCCTGGCCCGGGCACTGGACGCCGACGAGCCGACGCTCACCGTCGCCGACGTGGACTGGGAACGCTTCGCGCCGCCGTTCACGCTGCGCCGCCCCAGCCCGCTGATCGAGAGCCTGCCCGACGTGGTCCAGGCACTGGCCGCCCGCGGCGACGACGGCGACGCCCCCGAGGCGTCGGCCGCAGGCAACGCGCTGGCCCGACAGCTCGCCGCCCTGTCCCCGACCGAACAGGACCGGCTGCTGATCACACTGGTGCAGACCGAGGCCGCCACCGTGCTGGGCCACCCCGGCCCCGAGTCGGTACAGGCCGAACGGGCCTTCAGCGACCTGGGGGCCGACTCGCTGACCGCCGTGGAACTGCGGGACCGGCTGGGCCGCGCCACCGGGCTGCGCCTGCCCAGCACCCTGCTGTTCGACTACCCGACCTCGGCCGCACTCGCCGGCCACCTGCGGGACCGCCTCACCGAGGAGAGCAGCCCCGCCCGACCCGTCCTGGCCGAACTGGACCGGCTGGAGGAGATGCTCACCGGAGTGCCCGGCGGCGACGCCGCCCAGATCACCAGCCGGCTGGAGCTCGTCCTCTCCCGCTGGAAGCAGACCCAGGCCCAGAACGCCGAAACCGAAGTCGCGGAGAAGCTCGAATCATCGTCCGACGACGAAGTCTTCGACTTCATCGGCAAAGAACTCGGAATCTACTGAACCGGCCAGCGCCGCGACTTCTTCGACGAGGTGAGTTAAATGAGCGAGGAGAAGCTTCGCTATTTCCTCAAGCGGGTGACCGCCAACCTGCACGAGACCAGGCAGCGCCTGCAGGAGATGGAGGCGGCCGGCGGCGAGCCCATCGCCCTGGTGGGCATGGCCTGCCGCTTCCCCGGCGGGGTGCGCAGCCCCCAGGACCTGTGGCAACTGCTGGACGCGGGCCGCGAGTCGGTGGCCGCGCTGCCGCGCGACCGCGGCTGGGACCTGGGTGACGACGGCACCGGACAGGACGCCGCCGAGGTCCAGGCAGGCAACTTCCTGCACGACGCCACCGGCTTCGACCCCGCCTTCTTCGGGATCAGCCCGCGCGAGGCGGTGTCGATGGACCCGCAGCAGCGGCTGCTGCTGGAGGTTGCCTGGGAGGCGCTGGAGCGTTCCGGCATCGACCCGTCCGCGCTGCGCGGCAGCCCGACGGGCGTGTTCGCCGGCGCCTCCGCCTCCGGGTACGGCTGGGCCAGCGGCGCCCAGGGCGACCTGGACGGGCACGTCATGACCGGCAACGCGATGAGCGTGCTCTCCGGCCGCCTCGCCTACACCCTGGGCCTGGAAGGCCCGGCGGTCACCGTGGACACCGCCTGCTCCTCGGCGCTGGTCTCGCTGCACCTGGCCTGCCAGGCCCTGCGCGCGGGAGAGTGCTCCATGGCCTTGGTCGGCGGCGCCTACGTGGCGGCCACCCCGGTCCTGTTCACCGACTTCAGCCGCTCCCTGGGGCTCTCCCCGGACGGCCGGTGCCAGGCGTTCGGGGTCGGCGCCGACGGCATGGGCGTCGCCGAGGGCGTCGGCGTCGTGGTCGCCGAGCGCCTCTCCGACGCCCGGCGCAACGGCCACCGCGTACTCGCGGTCGTACGGGGCAGCGCCGTCAACCAGGACGGTGCCTCCAACGGCCTGACCGCCCCCAACGGCCCCGCGCAGCAGCGCGTCATCCGCGCCGCCCTGGCCGGTGCCCGCCTGACCGCGTCCGAGGTGGACGTGGTGGAGGCGCACGGCACCGGTACCCCGCTGGGCGACCCGATCGAGGCCCAGGCACTGCTGGCCACCTACGGCCAGGAGCGCCCCGAGGGCCGCCCGCTGTGGCTGGGCTCGGTGAAGTCCAACATCGGCCACGCCCAGCAGGCCGCGGGCATGGCCGGAATCATCAAGATGGTCCTGGCCCTGCAGCACCAGAACCTGCCGCGCACCCTCCATGTCGAGAAGCCCACCGACGAGGTGGACTGGTCGGCGGGCGAGGTCAGGCTGCTGGCCGAGCCGGTGCCGTGGCCCAGCGGCGAGCGGGTGCGCCGGGCCGGTGTCTCCGGCTTCGGCATGAGCGGCACCAATGTGCACGTGATCCTGGAGGAGGCCCCGGCCGAAGAGGCCGAGGAGGCCATGGATCCGGCCGGACCGGACGGACCGGCCACGGACGCAGGCGAAGGTGAGGCTGAGGCGCAGGCCCTGGCCGAGTCGGCGCAGCACGGGCCGGACGAGCAGGCCGGATCGGCCCCCGCCCCGGCGCTGCTCGCCGACGGCGGACCCACGGCCTGGCTGGTGTCGGGCCGGTCTGCGGAGGGCCTTGTCGCGCAGGCGGGACGGCTGCGGGAGTGGGCGGCCGAGCGCCCCGCCCTGCGTCCGGCCGACGTGGCCTGGTCACTGGCGGCCACCCGGTCGGTCTTCGAGCACCGTGGCGTGGTTGTCGCCGACGAGCACGCCGCATGTCTGTCCGGCCTGGACAACCTGGCTGCCGCAACGGCTGCCGGTAATACGGTTGTTGGTGTTGCTCGGGCTGTTGGTCGTACGGTGTTTGTGTTTGCTGGGCAGGGTGCGCAGTGGGTGGGGATGGGGCGGGAGCTGTTGGGCTCGTCGCCGTTGTTTGGGGCGCGGTTGGCGGAGTGTGAGGTGGCGCTGGCGCCGTATGTGGACTGGTCGCTGACTGAGGTGCTGGCGGGTGTTGAGGGTGCTCCGGCGTTGGAGGCGGCTGAGGTCGTTCAGCCTGCGTTGTGGGCGGTGATGGTGTCGCTGGCTGCGGTGTGGGAGGCGGCGGGTGTCACTCCGGATGCGGTGGTGGGTCACTCGCAGGGGGAGATCGCTGCGGCGACGGTGGCGGGGATGCTGTCGCTGGAGGATGCGGCGCGGGTGGTGGCGGTGCGTTCGCGTGCGCTGTCAGCCCTTGATGTGGCCGGGGCGATGGTGTCGGTGGTGATGCCGGCTGACGCGGTACGTGAGCTGGTGGCGGACTTCGACGGCCGGTTGTCGGTGGCTGCGGTCAATGGCCCGGCGTCGGTGGTGGTCTCCGGTCAGGCGGAGGCGTTGGCGGCGTTCGAGCGGGAGTTGGCGGCGCGTAAGGTGCTGCGCTGGCGGATTCCGGCGACGGATTTTGTGGCGCATTCGGCGGCGGTGGAGCCGCTTGCCGCCCAGCTCGAAGCGGAGCTGTCGGGCATTGTCCCGCAGGCGGGCCGCGTCCCGATGGTCTCCACCGTTACGGGGGAGTGGCTGGCCGGTGAGGCGGCGGATGCCGCGTACTGGTTCGCGAACTTGCGGCAGATGGTGCGCTTCGAGGAGGCCGTGCGCACGCTGCTGGAGGCCGGTTACGGAGCGTTCGTCGAGGTCTCGCCGCACCCGGTGCTGACCGCCGCGGTGACCGAAACCGCTGAGGACGTGGATTCGGGCGCCGTGCAGGTGCTGAGTATCGGCACCCTGTCGCAGACCGATGCCGGTGCGGCCGGTCTGCTTCGCGCCTTCGCGCAGGCGCATGTGGCGGGGCTGCCGGTGGACTGGCGCAAGGTTCTGCCGACCGGTGAGGTGGTGGAGCTGCCGACCTACGCCTTCCAGCACCGCCGCTACTGGCTGGAGCCCTCCGCCGCAGCAGCTGCCGCCGCGGTTGCCGCCGGCGGGTCCTCGGCCGCCGAGGCACGGTTCTGGGCCGCCGTCGAAGGCGGCGACCTGACCCACATGGCCGACGTGCTCAACCTGGACGACGCGCACGCGCTGGGCGAGGTACTTCCTGCCCTCACCTCCTGGCGCCGCCAGGAACAGGACCGGTCGGCCACCGCCGACTGGCGCTACCACATCACCTGGGCACCGGTGGCCGACCCGGCCGCCGCCGTCCTCACCGGCCGCTGGCTGCTGCTCACCGGCCCCGAGGGCACCGGCCCGGCCCAGGCCTGCGCCCAGGCGCTCGCCGCCCGTGGTGCCGACACCACCATCGTGGAGGTGCCCGCGGGCACCGTGGACCGCGCCGCGATGGCGGCCGTCCTCGGTCAGGCACTGCAGGAGACCACGGCGCCGTCGGGCATCGTCTCGCTGCTCGCCCTGGACGAGACGCCGGTGCCGGGGCACCCCGCGGTCCCGGGCGGCCTGGCCGGCACACTGGCCGCGGTGCAGGCGCTGGGCGACACCGGGGTGGAGGCCCCACTGTGGGTACTGACCCGCGGCGCCGTCGCCACCACCGCCCAGGAGCCGCCCGTCACCCCGGCACAGAGCCTGACCTGGGGCTTCGGCCGGGTCGTCGCCCTGGAGCACCCCGACCGCTGGGGCGGACTGATCGACCTGCCCGCCGACTTCGACGGACCGGACGGCGCGGACGGACAGATCACGGCGCGCCTGTGCGCGGTGCTGGCCGGCTGCGGCGAGGACCAGACCGCGATCCGGCCGGCCGGAATCTTCGGCCGCCGGCTGAGCAGGGCCGGCCGCCCCCGCGACGAGGCCGGACCGTACACGCCCGGCGGCAGCGCCCTGGTCACCGGCGGCACCGGCGCCATCGGCGGACGCGTCGCCCGCTGGCTGTCCGGCCGCGGCGCCGCCCGGCTGGTGCTGACCAGCCGTTCCGGTCCCGCCGCCGCTGGAGCGGCCGTTCTGGCCGCCGAACTGGCCGCCGCGGGCAGCCGGGTGGACATCGTGGCCTGCGACGTCAGTGACCGCGCCCAGGTCGCCACGGTGCTCGGCCGGATCGCCGCGCAGGGCCCCTCGCTGACCACGGTGCTGCACACCGCCGGCGTCAACCAGGCCACCCTGGTGCAGGACACCGACCTCGCCGAGACGGACGCCGTACTGGCGGCCAAGACGGCCGGCGCCCGGCACCTGCACGACCTGACCCGCGAACTAGGCCTGGAACTGGACGCGTTCATCCTGTTCTCCTCCATCTCCGCCACCTGGGGCAGCGGCCTGCAGCCCGCCTACGCCGCCGCCAACACCTACCTGGACGGCCTCGCCCAGCACCGCCGCGCCCACGGCCTGCCCGCCACCTCGGTGGCCTGGGGCTCCTGGGGCGGCGGTGGCATGACCGACGAGGTCGGCGCGGCGCAAGGCATCCGCCGCGGCCTGATCGTCATGGATCCGGACCACGCCGTGCAGGCGCTGGCCCAGATCCTGGACTGCGGCGAACCCCAGATGACCGTCGCCCACGTGGACTGGCAGCGGTTCGCGCCGCCGTTCACGCTGCGCCGCCCCAGCCCGCTGATCGAGAACCTGCCGGAGGTCCAGGAGGTGCTGGCCGCAGACGGGCAGCCCACCCCGGGCAACGGTGACACGGCAACCGGCCCGCAGGCCGGAGCCTCCTGGCGCCGACAACTGGCGGGTCTGTCCCGCACCGAGCAGAAGCGGACCCTGCTCACCCTCGTCCAGACCCAGGCGGCCGCGGTCCTCGACTACGCGGCACCCGGCGACGTCGAGGCCACCCGCGCCTTCAGCGACCTCGGCTTCGACTCGCTGACCTCGGTCGAACTGCGTAACCGGCTCAGCAGTGCCACCGGCCTGCACCTGCCCGCCACCCTGCTGTTCGACGCCCCCACGCCCAGCGCCGCCGCCGAATTCCTGCTGGCCGAACTGGCCGAGCTGACCGGCACACCGGACGGCACGCAGGCCGACGCGTCGCGCACCGCCCCCGTTCTGGCGGCGGCCGCGGACGAACCGCTGGCGATCGTCGGCATGGCCTGCCGCTACCCGGGCGGCGCGAGCGGCCCGCAGGAACTGTGGAACCTGATCACCGCCGGGACCGACGCCATCTCCGTACTGCCCGAGGACCGCGGCTGGGACATCGAGGACCGCCAGGGAGACCCCCAGGGCCCCGTCCGCTCCGGCGGCTTCGTCTACGACGCGACCCACTTCGACGCAGGCTTCTTCGGGATCAGCCCGCGCGAGGCGGTGTCGATGGATCCGCAGCAGCGGCTGCTGCTGGAGGTGGCCTGGGAGGCGCTGGAGCGCTCCGGCATCGACCCGTCCGGGCTGCGCGGCAGCCCGACAGGCGTGTTCGCCGGTGCCTCCGCCTCCGGCTACGGCTGGAGTTCCGGGGTGCAGAAGGAGCTCGACGGCCACCTGGTGACCGGCATCTCCACCAGCGTGGTCTCCGGCCGCGTCTCCTACGTACTGGGCCTGGAGGGTCCGGCAGTGACGGTGGACACCGCGTGCTCCTCCTCTCTGGTCGCGCTGCACATGGCCTGCCAGGCACTGCGCTCCGGGGAGTGCTCGCTGGCCCTGGCAGGCGGGGTCATGGTGGCGGCCAACCCGCTGCTGTTCGACCAGTTCAGCCGGCAGATGGGCCTCTCCCCGGACGGCCGGTGCAAGCCGTTCGGGGCCGGTGCCGACGGCATGGGACTGGGCGAGGGCGCCGGCATGCTGGTGGTCGAGCGGCTCTCCGACGCGCGGCGCCATGGGCACAAGGTCCTGGCCGTCGTACGGGGCAGCGCCGTCAACCAGGACGGTGCCTCCAACGGCCTGACCGCCCCCAACGGTCCCTCCCAGCAGCGGGTGATCCGTGCCGCGCTGGCCAACGCCCGTCTCACCCCTGCTGACGTGGACGTGGTGGAGGCACACGGCACCGGCACCCCGCTGGGCGACCCGATCGAGGCCCAGGCCCTGCTGGCAACCTACGGACAGGACCGCGGCGAGGGCGACCCGCTGTGGCTGGGCTCGGTGAAGTCCAACATCGGCCACACCCAGGCTGCTGCCGGTGTCGCCGGTGTCATCAAGATGGTTCAGGCCCTCCAGCACCGCGAGCTGCCGCGCACCCTGCACGCAGCCGAGCCCTCCCCGCACATCGACTGGTCGGCCGGCGACGTCAGACTGCTGACCGAAGCGGCCCCGTGGCCGGGCAAGGACCGGGTACGCCGGGCCGGCGTCTCGTCGTTCGGCATGAGTGGCACCAACGCCCACCTCATCCTGGAGGAGGCTCCGGCGGAGACTGCTGACGCTGGCGAAGCGCCTGAGCCGGCTGAGGATGGACCTGCTGTTCTTGCGGTGGGTGGGGCGTCCGCGTGGTTGGTGTCGGGTCGGTCTGCGGAGGGTCTTGCTGCGCAGGCGGGGCGGTTGGGGGAGTGGGCGGCGGAGCGTCCGGCGCTGCGTCCGGTTGATGTGGCGTGGTCGTTGGCGGCTACGCGAGCGGTGCTGGAGCACCGTGGCGTGGTTGTCGCCGGTGGTCGGGAAGGGTTGTTGGACGGGGCTCGGGGTCTGGCGGCTGGTGAGTCGGCGGCGCCGGGTGTGGTGTCGGGTGTTGCTCGGGCTACTGGTCGTACGGTGTTTGTGTTTGCTGGGCAGGGTGCGCAGTGGGTGGGGATGGGGCGGGAGCTGTTGGGCTCGTCGCCGTTGTTTGCGGCGCGGTTGGCGGAGTGTGAGGCGGCGCTGGCGCCGTATGTGGACTGGTCCCTGACGGAGGTGCTGGCGGGTGCCGGGGACGCCCCTGCGTTGGAGGCGGCTGAGGTTGTTCAGCCGACGTTGTGGGCGGTGATGGTCTCCCTCGCTGCGGTGTGGGAGGCGGCTGGCATTGTGCCGGATGCGGTGGTGGGGCATTCGCAGGGGGAGATTGCTGCGGCGACGGTGGCGGGGATGTTGTCGCTGGAGGATGCGGCGCGGGTGGTGGCGGTGCGTTCGCGTGCGCTGTCGGGGCTGGATGTGGCGGGGGCGATGGTGTCGGTGGTGATGCCGGCCGGTGTGGTGCGTGAGTTGGTGGCGGGTTTCGACGGCCGGTTGTCGGTGGCTGCGGTCAACGGTCCGGCGTCGGTGGTGGTCTCCGGTCAGGCGGAGGCGTTGGCGGCGTTCGAGCGGGAGCTGGCGGCGCGCAAGGTGCTGCGCTGGCGGATTCCGGCGACGGATTTTGTGGCGCATTCGGCGGCGGTGGAGCCGCTTGCCGCCCAGCTCGAAGCGGAACTGTCGGGCGTTGTCCCGCAGGCTGGCCGCATCCCGATGGTTTCGACCGTTACGGGTCAGTGGCTGGCCGGTGAGGAAGTCAACGCTGAGTACTGGTTCGCGAACCTGCGGCAGACGGTGCGCTTTGAGGATGCCGTCCGGAGTCTGCTGGAGGCCGGTTACGGAGCGTTCGTCGAGGTCTCGCCGCATCCGGTGCTGACCGCTGCGGTGTCCGAAACCGCTGAGGATGCGGATGCGGGCGCCGCGCAGGTGTTGAGCATCGGCACCCTGTCCCAGTCCGACGCGGGCGCGGCCGGTCTGCTGCGCGCCTTCGCGCAGGCGCATGTGGCGGGGCTGCCGGTGGACTGGCGCAAGGTTCTGCCGACCGGTGAGGTGGTGGAGCTGCCGACCTACGCCTTCCAACACCGTCGCTACTGGCTGGAAGCCTCCGCGACCACAGCTGCCGCCGCGGTTGCCGCCGGCGGGTCCTCGGCCGCCGAAGCGCAGTTCTGGGCCGCCGTCGAAGGCGGCGACCTGTCCGGCGTCGCGGACACCCTGGCCCTTACGGACCAGCAGCAACTCAGCGGCGTCCTCCCCGCGCTGGCGTCCTGGCGGCGCCGCGAACAGGAACGTTCGGCCACGGAAGGCTGGCGTTACCGGATCACCTGGGCGCCGGTGGCCGACCCGGCACCGGCCCGGCTGACCGGCCGCTGGCTGCTGCTCGTACCGGCTTCGGAGGCCGATGGTCCGATGGCGCGTCAGTGCCGTGCGGCGCTCACCGCCCGTGGAGCGGACGTGGTGGTGCTGGAGATGGCCGGGGCCGCCGCGCGTGAGGCGGTGGCCGAGCAGACCCGTGCGGCGCTGCCGACGGACGGGTTCGCCGGCATCCTCTCCCTGCTCGCGCTGGACGAGACGCCGATGCCCGACTACCCGTCGCTGACCGTGGGCCTGGCCGCCACCCTCGCCCTGGTGCAGGGCCTCGGCGACGCCGACGTGAATGCCCCGCTGTGGGTAGCCACGTCCCAGGCGGTGGCCGCCGCACCCGGCGAGCCGCCGGTCCGCCCGCTGCAGACACAGGTCTGGGGCCTGGGCCGGGTCGTCGGTCTGGAGCACCCCGAGCGCTGGGGCGGACTGATCGACCTCCCCGCCGACTTCGACGGACCGGACGGGCAGATCGCGGCGCGGCTGGGCGCGGTGCTGGCCGGTTACGGTGGTGAGGACCAGGTGGCGATCCGAGCGGCCGCCATCCTGGGCCGACGGCTGACCCACGCCCCGCAGCCCGCCTTGCCGGACCGGCCGTGGACTCCAGGCGGCAGTGTCCTGGTCACCGGCGGCACCGGCGCCATCGGCGGACACGTCGCGCGCTGGGCGGCCGGCCGTGGCGCCCGGCGGCTGGTGCTGACCAGCCGCTCCGGGCCCGCCGCTGCCGGAGCGGCCGCCCTGGCCGCCGAACTGGCGGCCGCGGGCAGCCGGGTGGACATCGTGGCCTGCGACGTCAGTGACCGTGCTCAGGTCGCCGGGACGCTCGGCCGGATCGTCGCACAGGGCCCCTTGCTGACCACGGTGCTGCACACCGCAGGTATCGGGCAGGCCGTGACGGTGGCCGAGGCCGACCTGGCCGAGACGGACGCGGTACTGGCGGCCAAGGCGGCCGGAGCCCGGCACCTGGACGAGCTCACCCGCGAACTCGGCCTGGAACTGGACGCGTTCGTGCTGTTCTCCTCCATCTCTGCGATCTGGGGCAGCGTCGTGCAGCCCGCCTACGCCGCCGCCAACACCTACCTGGACGGCCTCGCCGAGCAGCGCCGGGCCCGCGGCCTGCCCGCCACCTCGGTGGCCTGGGGCCCCTGGGGCGGTGGCGGTATGACCGACGCGGAGACCGCCGGACGGCTGGCCCGTGGCGGCGTGGCGCTGATGGACAAGGACCGCGCGGTCCAGGCTCTGGCGCACATCGTGGACGGCAGGGAGGGGCCGCTGACCATCGTCGACGTCGACTGGTCGCGATTCGCCGTGCCGTTCACGCTGCGCCGCCCCAGCCCGCTGATCGCCGGCCTGCCCGAGGCCGCCGCGGCCCTGGCGGCGGAGGCGGCCGTCCCGGCGACCGACCCGGCCGCGGGAGCCTCGCTGCGCGAGGAGCTGGCCGGGCTGCCGAGTGCCGAGCAGCACCGGGCGCTGGTCCGGCTGGTGCAGGAACACGCGGCCGCGGTACTCGACTACGCCGTACCCGGCGACGTCGAGGCCACCCGCGCCTTCAGCGACCTCGGCTTCGACTCGCTGACCTCGGTCGAACTGCGTAACCGGCTCAGCAGCGCCACCGGCCTGCAACTGCCCGCCACCCTGCTGTTCGACCACCCCACCCCGCAAGCGGCGGCCGACCATCTGTGGAGCGAGCAGTTCCAGGACGGTACGGGTGCGGTGTCCCTGGTGGAGGAGGTCGACCGGCTCGGGTCGCTGCTGACCGGGGCGGCGCCGGACGAGAAGACGTACGACATGGTCACCGAGCGCCTGCACCACCTCCTCGCCCAGTGGAAGGAGAGCGGCGCCCCGCAAGAGAGCCAAGCAGTCGCGGACAAGATCGGATCCGCAACGGACGACGAGATATTCGAGTTCATCCACCGAGAACTCGGCCGGTAACCGGCCCCCCTCAGGTGCGGACAGCACGTGCGCGTTTCACGAACTGGAATGGTGAGATCCGATGGCAGATGAAGAGGCCCTCCGCGACTACCTCAAGTGGGTGACCACGGACCTCTACAACACGCGGCAGCGCCTGCGTGAGGTCGAGGAACGCAGCCACGAGCCCATTGCGGTCGTCGGCATCGGCTGCCGTTACCCCGGAGGAGTCGACACTCCGGAGGACTTCTGGAACCTGCTCGCCACCGCACGCGACGGGATCGCCGACATCCCCACCGACCGCGGCTGGGACCTCGAACAGTTGCGGGTCCAGGACCCGGACGGCAGTACGCGGCTTCCCGAGGGCGGGTTCATCACGGATGCCAGCGGGTTCGACGCCGCGTTCTTCGGGACCAGCCCCCGCGAGGCGGTGGCGATGGACCCGCAGCAGCGGCTGCTGCTGGAGGTGGCCTGGGAGGCGCTGGAGCGCTCCGGCATCGACCCGCACGTCCTGCGCGGCAGCCAGACCGGCGTCTTCGCCGGTGCCTCGCTGTCCGGCTACGGCTTCGGCACGGACGAGGATCTGGACGTCCACCTGATGACGGGCACCTCCACCAGCGTCATCTCCGGCCGGGTCTCCTACGCCCTGGGTCTGGAGGGCCCGGCGGTCACCGTGGACACCGCCTGCTCTTCCTCCCTGGTCGCGCTCCACCTGGCCGCGCAGTCGGTGCGGTCCGGGGAATGCTCGCTGGCGCTGGCCGGCGGCGTCACGGTCACCACCGTCCCTGTCATGTTCACCCAGTTCTCCAAGCAGCTGGGCCTGGCCGGGGACGGCCGCTGCAAGGCCTTCTCCGCCGATGCCGACGGCATGGGCATATCCGAGGGCGCGGGCATGGTCGTACTGGAGCGGCTCTCCGACGCCCGCCGCAACGGACACCCGGTGCTCGCGGTCATCCGTGGCTCCGCCATCAACCAGGACGGTGCTTCCAACGGGCTGGCCGCCCCCAACGGCCCCTCCCAGCAGCGCGTCATCCGCGCCGCTCTGGCCAACGCCCGCCTGTCCACCGCCGATGTCGACCTGGTGGAAGCGCACGGCACCGGCACCACGCTCGGTGACCCCATCGAGGCTCAGGCCCTGCTGGCCACCTACGGTCAGGGCCGCGCGGAGGACCAGCCGGTCCGGCTGGGCTCGGTGAAGTCCAACATCGGCCACACCCAGGCCGGCGCCGGCATCGCCGGCGTGATCAAGCTGGTGCTGGCGCTCCAGCACCAGCAGATGCCGCAGACCCTGCACGCCGAACAGCCCTCACCGCACATCGACTGGTCGGCCGGAAACATCGAGCTGCTGACCCAGGCCCACCCCTGGCCGCTGGGGGAGCGGGTCCGGCGTGGCGGCGTCTCCTCCTTCGGCGTCAGCGGCACCAACGCACACGTCATCGTGGAGGAGGCCCCGGCGGAGGAGCCCGCAGAGGCGCAGGCCGGGACGGACGGCGAGGGCGGCACGGACACCGCACCTCAGGACACCGGCAGCCACACCGCCGAGCCGCTGCTGCCGGACTCCGGCGCCTGGCTGGTGTCTGGCCGTACGGCTGAGGCGTTGTCGGCGCAGGCTGGACGGTTGCGGGAGTGGGTGTCGGCGCGTCCGGGTCTGGGTGCGGCTGATGTGGGCTGGTCGTTGGCGGCTACGCGGTCGGCGTTCGAGCACCGCGCTGTGGTGCTTGGTTCGGAGCGCGAGGAACTGCTGTCTGCAGTGGCAGACCTGGCGGCCGGTGTTCCGTCGCCTGTGGTGGTGTCGGGGGTGGCCCGGTCTGATGTCCGGGTGGGTCTGATTTTCGCTGGTCAGGGTGCGCAGTGGGCGGGTATGGGTCGTGGCCTGTACGCGAACAGTGCGGTGTTCGCCGAGGTCTTTGACCGGGTGTGCGGGCTGCTGGAGCTGGAACTGGGGGCCGAGGTACGTCTGCGGGATGTCGTCCTGGACGGCGACGGTGACGGTTCCGCTGCTGGGCTGGCGGATCAGACGCTGTATGCGCAGGCGGGTCTGTTCGCTTTCGAGGTGGCTCTGGCGGCGGTGCTGAAGGCTGCTGGTGTGGTGCCGGATGCGGTGGTGGGCCATTCGGTGGGTGAGGTGGCTGCTGCTCATGTGGCTGGGGTGTTGTCGCTGTCGGAGGCCTGTGCGCTGGTGGCGGCCCGTGCCCGGCTGATGCAGGAGCTGCCCCGGGGTGGGGCGATGGCGGCGATCAACGCAGCGGAAGCAGCGGTCGTCGCCTCGTTCGACGAGGTGTCGGCTGCGGTGTCGGGTGAGGTGGCTGTCGCGGCGGTCAATGGCCCGAATCCGTGGTGATCTCGGGTGCGGCCGAGGCGGTCGATGCGGTGGTGGAGCTGTGGCGGGACCGAGGCTGCCGAGTACGGCGCCTGCGGGTCTCACACGCCTTCCACTCCCCGGCAATGGACCCGGTCCTGGATGAGCTCCGTACCGTTGCGGAGGGGTTGGAGTTCCGTCGCCCGGAGGTGATGTGGGCCGGTGCCCTCACCGGTGACCTGGTGTCCGACCCGCAGGCGGACTACTGGCCCGCGCAGACCCGCCAGACCGTGCGCTTCGCCGACGCAGTAGCTACCCTCGCGGCGGAAGGCATCTCCGTCTTCCTCGAAGTGGGCCCGGACGGTTCACTCTCCTCGCTCGGCCCGGACGCGGTGGCCGACGTGGAGGTCACCGAGCCCGCCTTCGTCCCCCTCCAGCGGCGCACCGAGGACGGCGCCACCGACCTGGAGGCCGGTCTGGCCCGCGCCTTCGTCCACGGTGCGCCGGTGGACTGGACGTGTGTGCTGCCCGCCGGTGAGCAGGTCGAGCTGCCCACGTACGCCTTCCGGCACCAGCGGTACTGGCCCAAGGGCATGATGGCGCTGCCCGGCACGGTGAAGCCGGGCGCCGGCGACCCCGCCGAGCTGGGCCTGCAAGCAGTGGGCCACCCCATGCTGCGCGCCGTCGTCGAGCTGGCCGGTGAGGACCAGCTGGTGTGCACCGGACGACTGTCCGCACACAACCAGACCTGGCTGGCCGACCACACGGTCGGCGGCGTGACGTTGCTGCCCGGCACCGGCTTCGTGGAGCTGGTCGTCAGCGCGGGCCACCAGGCAGGCTGCCCGCTGCTGACCGAACTCGCCCTGCACGAGCCGCTGGTGCTGCCCGCCGAAGGCCCCGGGATGCAGCTCCAGGTGGTCGTCGGCGAGGGCGACGAGGACGGCCACCGCCAGGTGGACGTCTTCGCCCGCCCGGACCGCTCGGAGGAGGAACACAGCTGGGTCCGGCACGCCACCGCCGTCGTCGCCCCGGCCCGCACCCCCGCACCGGACGCGGTCCGGACGCCGGCCGACCTCACCGCCTGGCCGCCGCGCAACGCCCGGGCACTGGACATCGACGACCTCTACACCGTCCAGCTGGCCGACGTCTACGGCCCCGCCCAGCAGGGACTGCGGGCTGTCTGGCAGCGCGGCGCGGACATCTTCGCCGAGGTGGCACTGCCGTCGGACGCCGGCGCCGCCGACCCGTACGCTCTGCACCCGGTGCTGCTCGACGCGGCCCTGCTCGCCGACCGCGTGGCCGGGCAGGCCCAGGGGCGGGACACGGACGACGGACCCGACCGGATCCGCCTGCCGCACGCCTGGAGCGGCGTGGAACTGCACGCTGCCGGCGCGTCCGTACTGCGCGTCAGGCTGCGCCGGAACCCCGACGACACCCTGGCACTGACTGCCGCCGACCCCACCGGAGCGATGGTGGTCTCGGTGGAATCGGTGCGGACCCGGCCGCTCTCCGCCGACCAGCTCCAGAGCGACGACGCGTGGACCCGCGACGCCCTGTTCACCGTGGAATGGCTTCCGCTGCACCGCAGCGGCTCCCCCAACTCCCCGCAGGCCCCGGCTCAGGCCCAGGCCCAGGGGCCGGCCCCGGCCCAGGCCCCGGACGGGCCGTGGGCGCTGATCGGCGCCGACCGCTTCGCCGTGGCCGAGCAGCTGACCGCCGCCGGTACACCGGTGCGCGGCTATGCCGGAATCGCCGAACTCGTGGCTGCCGTCGTCGCGGGCGGGACCGTACCGAGCACCGTGCTCGCCTGCCTCAGCGGCACCACCACACACAGCGGACCCGCCGGGACGGACGCCCAAGGCATCGCCGAGGCCGCCCGCCAGGTCACCACCGAAGCCCTGACCCTCGCGCAGGACTGGCTCGCCACCCCCGAGCTGGAGGCGGCCAAGCTCGTCCTGGTGACCCGGGGCGGCGTACCGGTGCTCCCCGGCGAGCAGGTGGCGGACCCGGCCGCGGGCGCCCTCTGGGGCCTGCTGCGCTCTGCCCAGACGGAGAACCCCGACCGCTTCGTGCTGGCCGACCTCCCCGCGGACGGCAGCGCCGACGACACCGCCGCGCTGCCCGCCGCACTGGCCACCGGCGAACCGGAACTGGCCGTACGGCAACAGAGCGGCTACGCCCGGCGTATGGTCCGCCCCGTCATCACCGACCGCACCGCACCAGCCCCCGCACCCGCCGCGGCGCACCCGCGCACCGTACTGGTGACCGGCGGCACCGGAACCCTGGGCGGGGTCGTCGCCCGGCACCTGGCCGCCACCGGCAGAGCCAGCGAGACCCTGCTGCTCAGCCGTTCCGGTCCGGCCGCCCCCGGCGCCGCCGCCCTGGCCGCCCGGATAGCCGCCCACGGCGCTGACGTCCGGGTGATCGCCTGCGACGCGGCCGACCGGGACGCCCTGGCCGGCGTCCTGGACACGATCCCCGCCGACCGCCCGCTGCGCTCCGTCGTGCACACCGCCGGCGTCATCGACGACGGCCTGATCGGCTCCCTCAGCGCCGAGCAGCTGGCCGCCGTCCTGCGCCCCAAGGCGGACGCCGCCTGGCACCTGCACGAGCTCACCCGGCACCTGGACCTGGACCACTTCGTCCTGTTCTCCTCGGTGGCCGCTGCCTTCGGCGGCGCGGGTCAGGGCAACTACGCGGCGGCCAACGCCTTCCTGGACACTTTGGCCGGCCACCGGCGGGCCGCCGGCCTGGCCGGTACCGCACTGGCTTGGGGCCCGTGGATGCCGCAGGCCGGCATCGGCCGCGACCTCGACGAGGTGATGCTGCGCCGGATGACCGGCTCCGGCCTCACCGCCCTCGACGAGCACCAGGGTCTGACGTTGCTGGACCTGGCCCTCGAACGGACCGAGGCGCTCCTCGTCCCGGCCCGGCTGAACAAGGCCGCGCTGCGGGCCCAGGCAGCCGCCACCGGCATCCCCGCCCTCTGGACGGAGTTGGCCGACGACCTCGCCCCGCGCCGGGCCGCCGTCACCTCGGCCGCCGCCGCCTCCGCCGCCGCACCCGGCGCCGGTACCTCCCACCAACTGCGCGCACACCTGGCCGCGCAGCTGGGCCCGGAACGCGACCGGCTCCTGCTCGATCTCGTCCGCAGCCACGCGGCCGCCGTACTGGGGCACCCCTCGGGCGACGCCATCGAAGCCGGTCGGCCCTTCACCGACCTGGGCTTCGACTCGCTGATCGCCGTCGAGTTCCGTAACCGCCTCAACGCGGCGACCGGGCTGCGGCTGCCGTCCACCCTGGTCTTCGACCACCCCAACCCGACGGCTCTGGCCCGGCTGCTGCACGAGCAGCTGACCGACGACCTGCCGCAGGGCGCGGCCCCCGCCGCCCCGCAGTCCACCTTCGCGTACACCGCGGACGAGCCGATCGCCATCGTCGGCATGGCCTGCCGCTTCCCGGGCGGGGTGACCAGCCCCGAACAGCTGTGGCAGATGCTCGCCGACGGCACCGACGGCCTGTCCACCTTCCCCACCGACCGCGGCTGGGACCTCGAAGCGCTCTACGACCCCGACATCGAGCACGCCGGTACCTCGTACACACAGGTGGGCGGGTTCCTGCAGGACGCAGGTGCCTTCGACGCCGGCTTCTTCGGCATCAGCCCCCGCGAAGCCCTCGCCATGGACCCGCAGCAGCGCCTGTTGCTGGAGACGTCCTGGGAGGCACTGGAACGCGCCGGCATCGACCCGGCGACCCTGCGCAGCAGCAGCACCGGCGCCTTCGTCGGCGGCTACGGTTCCTCCTACCTCGCCGTCAGCGTCACCGACGAGGAAGAACTGGAGAACCTCGGCGCCCACCTGATGACCGGCAACGCCGCCAGCGTGCTGTCCGGCCGGGTCTCCTACACCCTGGGCCTGGAGGGCCCGGCGGTCACGGTGGACACCGCCTGTTCCTCCTCGCTGGTCGCGCTCCACCTGGCCGCCCAGGCCCTGCGCACCGGGGAGTGCTCGCTGGCCCTGGCCGGCGGCGTCACGATCATGGCCAGCCCGGACGGCTTCCTGGCGTTCTCCCACGCCCGGGGCCTGGCCGCGGACGGCCGCTCCAAGGCGTTCTCCGACCAGGCCGACGGCATGGGCATGGCTGAGGGCGCCGGCATGCTCGTGGTGGAACGTCTGAGTGACGCCCGCCGCAACGGACACCCGGTGCTCGCCGTGCTCCGCGGCTCCGCCATCAACCAGGACGGCGCCTCGAACGGCCTGACCGCCCCCAACGGGCCCTCGCAGCAGCGCGTCATCCGCGCCGCACTCGCCAACTCCGGCCTGACCACCGCCGACATCGACGCGGTGGAGGCGCACGGCACCGGGACCACGCTCGGTGACCCCATCGAGGCCCAGGCGCTGCTGGCCACCTACGGCCAGGACCGCGGCGATCGCGGCTCGCTGCTGCTGGGGTCGGTGAAGTCCAACATCGGTCATACCCAGGCCGCGGCCGGTGTTGCTGGTGTGATCAAGATGGTGCTGGCGCTCCAGCATGAGCGGCTGCCGCAGACTCTGTACGCCGAGGAACCGTCCACGCACGTGGACTGGTCGGCGGGTGAGGTGCGGCTGCTCACCGAGCCGGTGCCCTGGCCGTCCGACGGCGACCGGGTACGCCGCGCGGGCATCTCCTCCTTCGGCATCAGCGGTACCAATGCCCACCTCATTCTGGAGGAGGCTCCCGCAGCGGAGGAGGCCGGAGCTGTCGAGGAGTCCGGGGAACCGGTGGTTCCGGTAGCCCCGGTGGTTACTGGTGCCGGTGCGTGGGTGTTGTCTGGGCGGACTGCTGAGGCGTTGGCTGCGCAGGCGGGGCGGTTGCGGGAGTGGGTGTCGCTTCGTCCGGCTCTTCGGCCGGTTGATGTGGCGTGGTCGTTGGCGGCTACGCGGTCGGTCTTCGAGCATCGTGCGGTGGTCGTTGGCGGGGATCGGGAGCAGGTGCTGGCGGGGCTTGGGGGCTTGGCATCTGGCGTGCCCTCGGGTGCGTTGGTCGCCGGTACGGCCCGATCGAATGTCCGTCCGGTGTTTGCCTTCGCGGGTCAGGGTTCGCAGTGGGTGGGGATGGGGCGGGAGCTGGCTGAGGTTTCGCCGGTGTTCGCGGCGCGGCTGGCGGAGTGTGCGGCGGCGTTGGAGCCGTATGTGGACTGGTCGCTGACCGATGTCCTGGCGGGTGCGGAAGGTGCCCCCGCGTTGGAGGCGGCGGATGTCGTTCAGCCTGCGTTGTGGGCGGTGATGGTGTCGCTCGCTGCTGTCTGGGAGGCGGCCGGTGTCGCCCCGGATGCGGTGGTGGGCCACTCGCAGGGAGAAATCGCCGCTGCGACGGTCGCCGGGATGCTGTCGCTTCAGGACGGCGCGCGTGTGGTGGCGTTGCGGTCGCGTGCGTTGAAGGTGCTGGCGGGTGCGGGCGGGATGCTGTCGGTGAGTCGTCCGGCGGCTGAGGTTGAGGAGCGTCTGGCCCGGTTCGGCGTCCGGCTGTCTCTGGCGGCGGTCAACGGCCCCTCGGCCACTGTCGTCTCGGGCGAACCGAAGGCCCTGGAGGAGTTGAAGGCGGAGTTCGAGGCGGCGGGTGCCCGGGCCCGCATGGTCGCGGTCGACTATGCCTCGCACTCAGCTCAGGTGGACCGGCTGGAGGAGGAGATCACCACCGTCCTGGCTGAGGTCTCCCCGCGCCGGGGCCGGGTCCCGATGGTCTCCGCGATGACCGGTGAGACCCTGACCGGTGAGGAGCTGGACGCCGGGTACTGGTACCGCAGCCTGCGGGCGACGGTGCATTACGACCGTGCGGTGCGGGTGCTGGCGAGTCGTGGTCACCAGGTGTTCATCGAGGTGACGCCGCATCCGGTGCTGATGGGTGCGATGCACGACACCCTTGTGGACCTGGCCCAGGAGGCCGGCCCGGGGGCAGAGCCGGGAGCTGTCTGCGGGACGCTGCGGCGTGACGACGGCGGTGCGGATCGTCTGGTGGCGTCGCTGGCGGAGGCCTTCGTCAACGGGGCGTCGGTGAACTGGGCGTCGGTGTTGCCCGTCGGTGAGCGGGTCGAGCTGCCCACCTACGCGTTCCGGCGTCGCCGGTACTGGCCGGAGGGCATGCTGGCGCTGCCGACGGGCGGCTCGCTTGCCGCTGCCGGGGACAGCGTGAGCACTGATGCGGAGACGGCGTTCTGGGCGGCTGTCGAAGGGGGTGACCTGTCCGGGCTGGGTGACGCGCTGGCCTTGGAAGGCGGGCGTCCGTTCAATGAGGTGCTGCCGGCGTTGGCGTCGTGGCGGCGTCGCGAACGGGATCGTTCGACCACTGCCGGTTGGCGTTATCGCACGGGTTGGTCGGCCATTGCCGAGCCGGATGTCCGGCTGCTGTCCGGTACGTGGCTGGTTGCCGTCCCGGCGGAGTCGGCTGCGGCGGACCTGGCACAGGACTGCATCGAGGCGCTGAACGCCCGTGGTGCGGGGGCCGTGGTGGTCGAGGTTCCGGCTGGGACGGTGGATCGGGCGGAGCTTGCGGCATTGCTGACGGGTGCGGTGGATGTGTCGGCCGTGTCTGGTGTGCTGTCGTTGGTGGCGCTGGACGAGACGCCGCTGCCGGACCGTCCGGTCGTGAACGCCGGACTGGCTGCCACCCTGGGTCTGGTGCAGGCTCTCGGTGACGCCGGGATCGAGGCGCCGCTGTGGGTGGCCACGCGTGGTGCGGTCGCGGCCGGGCGAGGCGAGGCGCTGACCCGTCCGGTGCAGGCGCAGGTCTGGGGCCTGGGCCGGGTGGTTGCGCTGGAGCATCCCGAGCGTTGGGGTGGTCTGGTTGATCTGCCGGAGGTGCTCGATGAGCGGTCCGGTGCGCGGCTGGTGGCGGTGCTGGCCGGTTGCGGTGAGAACGAGGTCGCCGTCCGGCGGGCCGGAATCCTGGGCCGCCGGCTGTCGAGCGTCCCGCACAGCAACGGCCCGGAAAAGGGCTGGACGCCTCGCGGTACTGTGCTGATCACCGGTGGAACCGGGGCGATCGCCGGACACGTCGCGCGGCGACTGGCCGGACGGGGCGCCGAACGCCTGGTGCTGACCAGCCGTTCGGGCCCGGCGGCTGAGGGCGCGGCCGCGCTGGCGGCCGAACTCGCGGCGGCCGGTTCCGCCGTGGAGATCGTCGCTTGCGACGTCAGCGAACGGCCCCGGCTGGCCGGACTGCTGGGCCGGATCGACGCAAGCGGTCCCCGGCTCTCCTCCGTACTGCACACGGCCGCCGTTCTGGACGACGGCGTCGTGGACCGACTCTCGGTGGCCCGGTTGGCGCCCGTTCTGGAGGTGAAGGCCCACGCCGCGACGCTCCTCGACGAGCTGACCGCGGACCTGGACTTGGACGCGTTCGTGCTGTTCTCCTCGGCTGCCTCCACCCTCGGAGGCCCGGGCCAGGGCAACTACGCAGCCGCCAACGCCTACCTGGACGCGCTGGCGGAGAACCGCCGGGCCCGCGGACTGGCCGGCCTGACGGTGGCCTGGGGTCTGTGGGGCGGCGCCGGCCTGGCGCAGTCCAACGAGGCCATCCGCTCCCGGATGCGCCGGACCGCGATGCCGCCGATGGACCCCCAGCTTGCGGTGGAAGCTCTGATCGAGGCCATGGACGGCCCGGACGCCGCGGTGACGGTGATGGACTTCGACCCGCAGCAGCTGGGCGCGGCGCCGGGTACGGCGCACGTCCTGGAGATGCCGCTGGTCCGGGACATGCCGGAGATCCGGCGGCTGGCCGCCGCCCGCGCCGACAACAACAGCACCGGCCCGGCCTTCCGCGCCGAGGGTGAACTCGCCGCCCGGCTGGCCGGGCTGAGCCGCTCGGAGCAGGACCGGATCCTGACCGATGTGGTCCGAGCCGAGGCCGCCGCCGTACTGGGGCACGACTCGGCGGACGAGGTGCAGGCCCGTCAGGCCTTCAGGGACCTGGGCTTCGATTCGCTGACCTCGGTCGAGCTGCGTAACCAGCTGAATGCGGCGACCGGGCTGCGGCTGCCGGCCACCCTGGTCTTCGACCACCCGACTCCGGTCGCGCTGGCCGCTTTCCTGCACGGCGAACTGACCGGGCAGGTGTCACAGACCGCAGCCACTGCGCCGGTCTCCGCCGTCCCCGCTGCGGACGAGCCGCTGGCGATCGTCGGTATGGCCTGCCGCTTCCCTGGCGGCGCGAGCACGCCCGAGGAGTTCTGGGAGCTGCTGTCTTCCGGCGGCGACGCGGTGGGCGGCTTCCCCACCGACCGCGGCTGGGACCTGGACGGCTTCTTCGACCCGGACCGGCACGGCACCGGGACCTCCTACACCGACTCCGGCGCCTTCCTGCGGGGGGCGGCCGAGTTCGATGCGGGGTTCTTCGGGATCAGCCCGCGTGAGGCGCTGGCGATGGATCCGCAGCAGCGGTTGATGTTGGAGACGTCCTGGGAGGCGTTGGAGCGCGCCGGTATCGACCCGTCGTCCCTGCGCGGCAGCCCGACCGGCGTGTTCGCCGGCGGCTTCGGCTCCGGCTACGCCATCGGCATGGCGCTCACCGGCCAGGACGGCTCCGGCGTCGAGGGTCACCTGATGACCGGCAACTCCACCAGCGTCCTGTCCGGCCGGGTCTCCTACGCCCTGGGCCTGGAGGGTCCGGCGGTGACGGTGGACACGGCGTGTTCGTCGTCGCTGGTGGCGCTCAACCTGGCGGCTCAGGCGTTGCGTTCCGGGGAATGCTCGATGGCCCTGGCCGGAGGTGTGACCGTAATGGCCACCCCCTTCTCCTTCGTGGAGTTTTCCCGGCAGCAGGGGTTGTCGGCGGATGGCCGGTGTCGGGCGTTTTCGGAGGATGCGGACGGTACGGGTTGGGCTGAGGGTGCCGGTGTCCTGGTGGTGGAGCGGCTGTCGGATGCGCGGCGTAACGGGCATCGGGTGCTGGCTGTTGTTCGTGGTACGGCGGTGAATCAGGATGGTGCGTCGAATGGTCTTTCGGCGCCGAACGGTCCGTCGCAGCAGCGGGTGATTCGTGCGGCGTTGGCCAATGCGCGGTTGGCGCCGGGGGACGTGGATGTGGTGGAGGCGCACGGTACTGGCACGACGTTGGGTGACCCGATTGAGGCTCAGGCGTTGTTGGCGACGTATGGCCGGGATCGTGGTGAGCGGGATGCGTTGTGGCTGGGGTCGGTGAAGTCCAACATCGGTCACACTCAGGCTGCTGCGGGTGTGGCGGGTGTGATCAAGATGGTGCTGGCACTCCAGCACGGTCAGCTGCCGCGGACGTTGCATGCTGATGTGGCGTCGTCGCATGTGGACTGGTCGGCGGGGGAGGTGCGGTTGCTGACGGAGTCGGTGCCGTGGCCGGTGGGGGAGCGTCCGCGCCGGGCGGGGGTTTCGGCGTTCGGTATCAGCGGGACCAACGCGCACGTGATCCTGGAGGAGGCCCCCGCGATCGAGGCGCGGAGCGAAAGTGCCGGTCGGGAGCCGGTTGTCGCTCTTGAGGGTGCGGGTGCGTGGGTGGTGTCGGGGCGTACGGCTGAGGCGTTGTCGGCGCAGGCTGGGCGGCTGCGGGAGTGGATGAACGCCCGTCCGGAACTGCGGTCGGCCGATGTGGGCTGGTCGTTGGCGGCGACGCGGTCGGCGTTCGAGCACCGGGCCGTGGTGCTCGGTACGGAGCGCGACGCGCTGCTGTCCGGTCTGCACAAGCTGGCCGCCGGTACGTCCTCGCCCGAGGTGGTGTCGGGGCTGGCCCGGCCCGATGCCCGGGTGGGTCTGGTCTTCGCGGGGCAGGGTGCGCAGTGGGCGGGTATGGGCCGTGGCCTGTATGCGGGCAGTGCGGTGTTCGCCGAGATCTTTGACCGGGTGTGCGGGCTGCTGGAGCTGGAACTCGGGGCCGGGGTACGCCTGCGGGACGTGGTCCTGGACGGCAACGGGGCGGAGCTCGCGGATCAGACGTTGTATGCGCAGGCTGGTCTGTTTGCCTTCGAGGTGGCTCTGGCGGCGGTGCTGAAGGCTGCTGGTGTGGTGCCGGATGCGGTGGTGGGCCATTCGGTGGGTGAGGTGGCCGCGGCCCACGTGGCGGGCGTGCTGTCGCTGTCGGATGCCTGTGCGCTGGTGGCGGCCCGGGCCCGGTTGATGCAGAAGCTGCCCCGGGGTGGGGCGATGGCGGCGATCAACGCAGCGGAAGCGGCGGTCGTCGCCTCGTTCGACGAGGTGTCGGCTGCGGTGTCGGGTGAGGTGGCTGTCGCGGCGGTCAACGGCCCCGAGTCGGTGGTGATCTCGGGTGTGGCCGAGGCGGTCGATGCGGTGGTGGAGCTGTGGCGGGGACGGGGTTGCCGAGTACGGCGCCTGCGGGTCTCACACGCCTTCCACTCCCCGGCGATGGACCCGGTCCTGGACGAGCTCCGTACCGTTGCCGAGGGATTGGAGTTCCGTCGCCCGGAGGTGATGTGGGCCGGTGCCCTCACCGGTGACCTGGTGTCCGATCCGCAGGCCGGTTACTGGCCCGCGCAGACCCGCCAGACCGTGCGGTTCGCGGACGCGGTGGCCACCCTCGCGCGGGAGGGCGTCTCGGTCTTCCTGGAAGTTGGCCCGGACGGTTCGCTCTCCTCCCTCGGCCCGGATGCGGTGGCCGGCGTGGACGGTGCGGAGGCGGCGTTTGTCGCACTTCAGCGGCGTGATGACGAAGGTGCTGCGGCCCTGTTGTCAGGTCTGGCCCGTGCTTTCGTCAACGGTGCCCCGGTCAACTGGGCGTCGATGCTGCCCGCCGGTGAGCAGGTCGAGCTGCCCACGTACGCCTTCCGGCACCAGCGCTACTGGCCCGAGGGTGTTCTCCCGCTCATGCCATCGGCGGTCGCGACGGTTGCCGGGTCTGGCTCCGAGGCGGAGGCTGGGTTCTGGGCGGCTGTTGAGGGCGGTGATTTGCGGCGGGTCGCGGAGACGCTGGCTTTGGAGGATGAGGGTCAGCTGGGTGCGGTGTTGCCGGCGTTGGCGTCTTGGCGGCGGCGTGAGCTGGATCGTTCGGCTACTGCTGACTGGCGTTACCGGACCGTTTGGTCGCCGGTTGCCGAGCCGGATGCTGGTGTGCTTTCCGGGGCTTGGGTGCTGCTTGCGCCGGCTGGTTGTGCGGAGGAGCTGCGGCATCAGTGTGTGGCGGCATTGACGGCCCGTGGTGCTGAGGCTGTGGTGGTCGAGGTTCCGGCTGGGGCGGTGGACCGGGCCGAGCTGGCGGCGTTGCTGACGGGTGCGGTGGATGTGCCGGCCGTGTCCGGTGTGCTGTCGTTGCTGGCGCTGGACGAGACGCCGCTGCCGGACCACCCGGTGGTGCCCGGCGGCCTGGCCGTCACTTTGGGCTTGGTGCAGGCGCTTGGTGATGCCGGGGTTGAGGCGCCGTTGTGGGTGGCGACGTCCGGTGCGGTTGCTGCCGGCCGTGGTGAGATGCTGGCCCGTCCGGTGCAGGCGCAGGTGTGGGGTCTGGGCCGGGTCGTCGGTCTGGAGCATCCGGAGCGTTGGGGTGGTCTGGTTGATCTGCCGGAGGTGCTCGATGAGCGTTCCGGTGCGCGGCTGGTGGCGGTGCTGGCCGGTTGCGGTGAGAACGAGGTTGCCATCCGGGCGGCCGGGATCCTGGGCCGTAGGCTTGCGCATGTTTCGGGCCGTGGTGTGCGGGAGAGCTGGTCGCCGCGGGGGGCTGTGCTGGTCACCGGTGGGACCGGTGCGATTGCCGGGCATGTCTCGCGGTGGCTGGCTGGCCGGGGTGCGGAGCGTTTGGTGCTGACCAGCCGTTCGGGTCCTGCGGCGGAGGGTGTGGCCGCGCTGGCGGCCGAACTCGCGGCGGCCGGTTCCGCCGTGGAGATCGTTGCTTGTGATGTCAGCGAACGGGCCGGCCTGGCCGGGCTGCTGAGTCGGATCGATGTGAGCGGTCCCCGGCTCTCTTCGGTGATGCATACCGCGGGTGTGCTGGATGACGGTGTGGTGGACCGCCTCGACACTGCGCGGTTGGAGACTGTGCTGGGGGTGAAGGTGCAGGGTGCGGTGCTGCTGGATGAGCTGACTGCGGGCCTGGACCTGGATGCGTTCGTACTGTTCTCTGCTGCGGCTGCCACTTTGGGTGGTTCGGGGCAGGGTAACTATGCGGCGGCCAATGCTTTTCTGGATGCGTTGGCGGAGGAGCGGCGTGGTCGTGGGCTGGCGGGCCTGGCGGTGGCGTGGGGGCCGTGGGCCGGTGGTGGTATGGCTGCGTCGAGTGGTGCGGTGCGGGCGCGGGTTGAGCGGGGTGCGATGCCGCCGATGGATCCGCGGCTTGCGGTCCGTGCGCTGTCCGAGGCGTTGCAGGGCCCGGATGCCGTCGTTGCCGTCATGGATGTGGACTGGCCGCAGCTGGCTTCCGGTCCGGGGGCCGTGGAACTGTTGAAGCGGCCGTTGGTGCGGGACCTGCCCGAGATTCGAGACATGGCCGCGGCCGGTAGCGGTTCAGCCACCGCCGTACATGTCGAGGGCGAGTTGGCCCGCCAGCTGGCCGGGCTGGACCGTTCGGAGCAGGAGCGGATGCTCACCGACGTGGTGCGCGGCGAGGCTGCGGTGGTGCTGGGGTACGGCTCGGCCGATGCGGTGGAGGACCGTCGGGCGTTCAAGGATCTGGGCTTCGACTCACTCACCGCCGTCGAACTGCGCAACCGCCTCAACGCGGTGACCGGGTTGCGGCTGCCGTCAACTCTGGTCTTCGATTACCCCACTCCGCTGGCACTGGCCGCTTTCCTGCGTGGCGAGCTGACCGGTGGGGATCCTGACACCTCTGGCGTTCCGGCAGTCACAGTGGTGGCGGCGCCTGCGGATGAGCCGCTGGCGATCGTTGGTATGGCGTGCCGCTTCCCTGGCGGGGTGAGTAATCCGGAGGAGTTCTGGGAGTTCCTTGCTTCCGGTGGCGACGGCGTGGGTGACTTCCCGGCCGACCGTGGCTGGGACTTGGAGAGTGTGTACGACCCGGAGGGGGAGCGCGAGGGGACGTCGTACGTCGCCCAGGGTGCGTTCCTGCGGGAGGCGGCTGAGTTCGATGCGGGGTTCTTCGGGATCAGTCCGCGTGAGGCGCTGGCGATGGATCCGCAGCAGCGGCTGTTGCTGGAGACGTCCTGGGAGGCGCTGGAGCGTGCCGGCATCGATCCGGCGTCCCTGAAGGAGAGTGCCACTGGTGTCTTCGCCGGCGGTTTCACCTCCGGCTATGGGCTCGGCGTATCCCTGAGTCAGGACGACTCTGGCGCCGAGGGGCATGTGCTGACGGGGAATGCGACGAGTGTTCTGTCCGGGCGGGTGTCGTATGTGCTGGGTCTTGAGGGTCCGGCGGTGACGGTGGACACGGCGTGTTCGTCGTCGTTGGTGGCGCTTCATCTGGCGGCGCAGGCGGTGCGGTCGGGGGAGTGCTCGCTGGCGTTGGCGGGCGGAGCGACGGTGATGGCGACGCCGGGTACGTTCATCGACTTCTCCCGTCAGCAGGGCCTGTCGGCTGACGGCCGCTGCCGGGCGTTCTCGGAGGACGCGGACGGTACGGGCTGGGCCGAGGGTGCCGGCATGGTCGTGGTGGAGCGGCTGTCCGACGCCCGCCGCAATGGGCACAAGGTGCTGGCGGTGCTGCGGGGCAGCGCGGTCAACCAGGACGGTGCATCGAATGGTCTGACTGCCCCCAATGGTCCGTCGCAGCAGCGGGTGATTCGTGCGGCGTTGGCCAACGCCCGGCTGTCCGCTGCCGAGGTGGATGTGGTGGAGGCGCACGGGACCGGTACGACGTTGGGTGACCCGATCGAGGCGCAGGCGCTGCTGGCGACCTATGGCCGGGACCGTGGTGAGCGGGATGCGCTCTGGCTGGGGTCGGTGAAGTCCAACATCGGTCACACTCAGGCCGCGGCCGGCGTTGCCGGTGTGATCAAGATGGTGCTGGCCCTCCAGCATGAGCAGCTGCCGCGGACTCTCCATGCCGAGGTGCCGTCCTCGCACGTGGACTGGGAGGCCGGTGCGGTGCGGCTGCTCACCGAGCCGGTGCCTTGGTCGTCTGATGGGGGCCGGGTGCGGCGGGCTGCTGTCTCGGCGTTCGGCATGAGCGGCACCAACGCCCACCTCATCCTGGAAGAGGCCCCCGCAGCACAGCACGCCGAAGCCGTCGAGGACTCCGGGGAACCGGTGGCCCCGGTGGTTATCGGCGCCAGCGCTTGGGTGGTGTCCGGGCGGAGTGCTGATGCGTTGTCGGCGCAGGCAGGCCGGCTGCGGGAGTGGACGGCGTTGCGTCCGGAGCTGGCATCGGCCGATGTGGCCTGGTCGCTGGCTGCCGGCCGTTCGGTCTTCGAGCACCGGGCCGTCGTGGTGGGTACGGGCCGTGCCGAATTGCTCGGTGGGGTGGAGAGCCTGGCGTCGGGTGTTCCGGCTGGGTCGGTGGTGTCCGGCATGGCCCGCTCCAGCGCCCGTCCGGTGTTCGCTTTCGCCGGCCAGGGTTCGCAGTGGGCCGGGATGGGCCGGGAGCTGGCTGAGGCTTCGCCGGTGTTCGCGGCGCGGCTGGCGGAGTGTGCGGCGGCGTTGGCCCCGTATGTGGACTGGTCACTGACCGATGTCCTCGCGGGAACGGAAGGTTCCCCCGCGTTGGAGGTGGCGGATGTCGTCCAGCCCGCGCTGTGGGCGGTGATGGTGTCCCTCGCCGCTGTCTGGGAGGCCGCCGGTGTCGCCCCGGAAGCCGTCGTCGGCCACTCGCAGGGAGAAATCGCCGCTGCCACGGTGGCCGGAATGCTGTCGCTTCAAGACGGTGCGCGTGTGGTGGCGTTGCGGTCGCGTGCGTTGAAGGTGCTGGCGGGTGCGGGCGGGATGCTGTCCGTCAGCCGTCCGGCGGCTGAGGTCCAGGAACGTCTGGACCGGTTCGGGGAGCGTGCCGCGCTGGCGGCGGTCAACGGCCCCTCGTCCACTGTGGTGTCCGGCGAGCCGGAGGCTTTGGAGGAGCTGAAGGCGGAGTTCGAGGCGGCGGGCGCCCGGGCCCGGATGGTGGCGGTGGATTACGCCTCGCATTCGGCTCAGGTGGACCGGCTGGAGGAGGAGATCACTTCTGTCCTGGCCGGGGTCTCCCCGCGCCGGGGCCGCGTCCCGATGGTGTCCGCGATGACCGGTGAGACCCTGACCGGTGAGGAGCTGGACGCCGGGTACTGGTTCCGCAGTCTGCGGGCGACGGTGCATTACGACCGCGCGGTGCGGGTGCTGGCGGGTCGTGGTCATCAGGTGTTCGTCGAGGTGACGCCGCATCCGGTGCTGATGGGTGCGATGAACGACACCCTCGTGGACCTGGCCCAGGAGACGGGTGGAGAGCCTGCCGCCGTATGCGGAACGCTCCGCCGTGACGACGGCGGCGCCGAGCGCCTGCTCATTTCCCTGGCCGAGGCGTTCGTCAATGGCGCACCGGTTGACTGGCAGACGGTGCTGCCCGTCGGCGAGCAGGTGGAGCTGCCCACCTACGCGTTCCGGCGTCGCCGGTACTGGCCGGAGGGCATGCTGGTCCTGCCGATGCCCGGTCCCACGACCGCCGGTTCCGCCGGGTCCAGCTCTGACGCGGAGGCGGCGTTCTGGGCGGCCGTCGAGGACGGAGACCTGTCCGGGCTGGGTGACGCGCTGGCTCTGGAGGGCGGGCGTCCGTTCAATGAGGTGCTGCCGGCGTTGGCGTCGTGGCGGCGTCGCGAACGGGATCGTTCGACCACTGCCGGTTGGCGTTATCGCACGGGCTGGTCGGCCATCGCCGAGCCTGACGCTCGTGTGCTGTCCGGTACGTGGCTGATGGTGGCTGCGGCCGGGGCTGACGGCGGTGCGGCGCAGCAGTGCGCGGCCGCGCTGAGCGCCCGTGGCGCCGAGACCCTGGTGATCGAGGTACCGGCCGGTACCGTGGGCCGGGCCGAGCTCGTGGCATCGCTGACCGGTGCGGCGGACCCGTCGGCCGTCTCCGGTGTGCTGTCGTTGCTGGCGCTGGACGACACGCCGCTGCCGGACCGTCCGGTCGTGAACGCCGGACTGGCTGCCACCCTGGGTCTGGTGCAGGCTCTCGGCGACGCCGAGATCGAGGCACCGCTGTGGATCGCCACGCGTGGTGCGGTCGCGGCCGGCCGCGGCGAGGCGCTGTCCCGTCCGGTGCAGGCGCAGGTCTGGGGCCTGGGCCGGGTGGTTGCGCTGGAGCACCCCGAGCGTTGGGGTGGTCTGGTTGATCTGCCGGAGGTGCTCGACGAGCGGTCCGGCGCACGGCTGGCGGCGGTACTGGCCGGCTGCAAGGAGAACGAGGTCGCGATCCGGACGGCCGGGACCCTGGGCCGGCGGATGTCGCGGGTGCCGCGCCGCAGCCCCCGCACACCTTGGTCGCCGCGGGGAACCGTACTGGTCACCGGCGGTACCGGTGCCATTGCCGGGCATGTCTCGCAGTGGCTGGTTGGCCGGGGTGCCGAGCGTCTGGTGCTGGTGGGCCGTTCCGGCCCGGCAGCAGCCGATGTCGCGGCTCGGGCTGCGGAGCTGGCCGCCGCGGGCGTCCACGTGGACGTGCTCTCCTGTGACGTCAGCGAACGCCGCCCGCTGGAGGCTCTGCTGGGCTGGATCGGCCGCAATGGTCCGGAGCTGTCCTCGGTGATGCACACCGCGGGCGTGCTGGACGACGGTGTGCTGGACCGCCTCACCACCCCGCGGCTGGAGAGTGTGTTGAGCGTGAAGGCGCATGGCGCGGCGCTGCTGGACGAGCTGACCGCGGACCTGGACCTGGACGCGTTCGTACTGTTCTCCTCGGCCGCCTCCACCCTCGGCGGCCCGGGCCAGGGCAACTACGCAGCCGCCAACGCCTACTTGGACGCGCTGGCGGAGAACCGCCGGGCCCGCGGACTGGCCGGTCTGGCGGTGGCCTGGGGCCTGTGGGGCGGTGGCGGCCTCGGCGAATCCAACGAAGCCATCCGCTCCCGGATGCGCCGGCTCCCGATGCCGCCGATGGACCCCCAGCTCGCCGTCCGGGCGCTGGGCGAATCGCTGGACGGCCCGGAGCCGACCGTGACGGTGATGGACTTCGACTGGCAGCAACTGGGCTCGGCACCGGGTTCGGCGGACGAGCTGGATCTGCCGCTGGTCCGGGACATTCCGGAGATCCGCCGACTGGCCGCGGAGCGGGCCGCCGCAGGCAGCGTCACCCGCAGCGACAGCAGGGGCGAACTTGCCGCCCGGCTGGCCGGGGCGGGCCGCTCGGAGCAGGACCGGATTCTGACCGACGTGGTTCGCGCCGAGGCCGCCGCCGTACTGGGGCACGATTCGGCAGACGGAGTGCAGGCCCGGCAGGCCTTCAAGGACCTGGGCTTCGACTCACTCACCGCCGTCGAACTGCGCAACCGTCTCAATGCGGCAACCGGGCTGCGGCTGCCGGCCACCCTGGTCTTCGACCACCCCACCCCGACCGCGCTCGCCGGCTGGCTGCGCACCGAGCTCGCCCCTCAAGAGACGGCAGCGGTACCGCTCCTCGCCGAACTCGACAGGCTGGAGGCCGCCCTGCGCTCCGGGCCGGTGGACGACCCGGTGCGGGAGGAGGCCACCAGCCGACTGCGCCGACTGCTGGACACCATCGGCGAACAGGCCGCCGACCAGGGCAGGAAGCGACAGACAGCCGACATCGACGCCGCCTCCGACGAAGAGCTGTTCGCCCTCGTCGACGGACTCGAATGACACCCGCCCGGCCCTGACGGCCCCCGGCCCGAACCGGTCCGCCCCGTCCCACGCGGGGCGGACCACCCCTGACTCTGCTGAAACATCATTGCAAGGAGCCGACCGTGTCCGACGAAAACAAGCTTCGTAGCTACCTCAAGCGAGCCATCGCGGACGCCCAGGACGCCCGCGCCCGGCTGCGCGAGGTGCAGGAGCAGGCGGCGGAGCCGGTGGCGATCGTGGGCATGGGGTGCCGCTTCCCCGGTGGCGCGGGCAGCCCGGAGGACTTCTGGAAGCTGCTGGCCTCCGGTGGTGACGCGGTGGGTGGTTTCCCGACCGACCGTGGCTGGGATCTGGAGGGCATCTACGACCCGGACGGTGAGCGTGAGAACACCTCGTACGTCGCCCAAGGTGCCTTCCTGCAGGGGGCAACCGAGTTCGATGCCGGGTTCTTCGGGATCAGCCCGCGTGAGGCGCTGGCCATGGACCCGCAGCAGCGCCTGCTGCTGGAGTCGGCCTGGGAGGCGCTGGAGCGTGCCGGCATCGACCCGGCATCCCTGAAGGAGAGCGCCACCGGTGTCTTCGCCGGCGGTTTCGCCTCCGGATACGGCATCGGACTCTCCTGGGCAGCCGGTGAGGGCGGCTCCGGTGTCGAGGGCCACCTGATGACCGGCAACGCGACCAGCGTGCTCTCCGGCCGGCTGTCGTACGCCCTGGGCCTGGAGGGCCCGGCGGTCACGGTGGACACCGCCTGTTCCTCGTCGTTGGTCGCACTCCACCTGGCTGTTCAGGCACTGCGGCTGGGAGAGTGCTCGCTGGCCCTGGCCGGTGGTGTCACGGTGCTGGTCTCCCCGGGGACGTTCGTGGAGTTCTCCCGTCAGCAGGGTCTGTCGGCGGATGGCCGGTGCCGGGCGTTCTCGGAGGATGCGGACGGTACGGGTTGGGCCGAGGGCGTCGGCATGCTGGTGGTGGAGCGGCTGTCGGACGCGCGGCGCAATGGCCACAAGGTGCTGGCGGTGCTGCGGGGCAGTGCGGTCAACCAGGACGGCGCGTCGAACGGCCTCTCGGCGCCCAACGGCCCGTCCCAGCAGCGCGTCATCCGGGCGGCGCTGGCCAGTGCGGGTCTTTCGGCGTCCGAGGTGGACGTGGTGGAGGCGCACGGCACCGGCACCACGCTCGGCGACCCCATCGAGGCCCAGGCGCTGCTGGCCACCTACGGCCAGGAGCGTCCGGAGGGGCGGCCGCTGTGGCTGGGGTCGGTGAAGTCCAACATCGGTCACACCCAGGCTGCTGCGGGTGTGGCGGGTGTGATCAAGATGGTGCTGGCACTCCAGCACGGTCAGTTGCCGCGGACGTTGCATGCTGATGTGGCGTCGTCGCATGTGGACTGGTCGGCGGGTGAAGTGCGGTTGCTGACGGAGTCGGTGCCGTGGCCGGTGGGGGAGCGTCCGCGTCGGGCGGGGGTGTCGGCGTTCGGTATCAGCGGGACCAACGCCCACGTGATCCTGGAGGAGGCGCCGCCGGTGGAGTCCGGCGAGGCTGGTGAGTCTGCCGGGGGCGGTCCCGGAGCGGCCGAGTCGACCGGGACGGCCGGATCGGTGGCGGATGTGGCGCCGGTACTGGCGGGTGCTGGTGCGTGGGTGGTGTCGGGGCGTACGGCTGAGGCGTTGTCGGCGCAGGCCGGGCGGCTGCGGGAGTGGGTGTCGGCCCGTCCGGAACTGCGGTCGGCCGATGTGGGCTGGTCGTTGGCGGCGACGCGTTCGGCGTTCGAGCACCGGGCGGTGGTGCTTGGTACGGAACGTGATGCCCTTCTCGATGGCGTGCACAGCCTGGCGGCCGGTACGTCCTCGCCTGTGGTGATGTCGGGGGTGGCTCGGCCCGATGTCCGGGTGGGTCTGATTTTTGCGGGTCAGGGTGCGCAGTGGGCGGGTATGGGCCGTGGTCTGTATGCGGGCAGTGCGGTGTTCGCCGAGGTCTTTGACCGGGTGTGCGGGCTGCTGGAGCTGGAACTCGGGGCCGGGGTGCGTCTGCGAGACGTGGTTTTGGGTGCGGAGGGGGTGGACGCTGGGCTGGCGGATCAGACGCTGTATGCGCAGGCTGGTCTGTTCGCCTTCGAGGTGGCTCTGGCGGCGGTGCTGAAGGCTGCTGGTGTGGTGCCGGATGCGGTGGTGGGTCATTCGGTGGGCGAGGTGGCCGCTGCTCATGTGGCGGGGGTGTTGTCGTTGTCGGATGCCTGTGCGCTGGTGGCGGCTCGTGCCCGGTTGATGCAGGAGCTGCCCCGGGGTGGGGCGATGGCGGCGATCAACGCAGCGGAAGCGGCGGTCGTCGCCTCGTTCGACGAGGTGTCGGCTGCGGTGTCGGGTGAGGTGGCTGTCGCGGCGGTCAACGGCCCCGAGTCGGTGGTGATCTCGGGTGCGGCCGAGGCAGTCGATGCGGTGGTGGAGCTGTGGCGGGACCGGGGTTTCCGAGTACGGCGCCTGCGGGTCTCGCACGCCTTCCACTCCCCAGCCATGGACCCGGTCCTGGACGAGCTTGATGGTGTGGCGCAGGGGCTGGTCTATCACCGGCCTGAGGTGATGTGGGCGGGCGCCCTCACCGGTGAGCTGGTGTCCGACCCGCAGGCCGGTTACTGGCCTGCGCAGACCCGCCAGGCCGTCCGGTTCGCGGACGCGGTGGCCACCCTCGCGCGGGAGGGCGTCTCGGTCTTCCTGGAAGTGGGCCCGGACGGTTCGCTTTCCTCGCTGGGGCCCGATGCGGTGGCCGGCGTGGACGGTGCGGAGGCGGCGTTTGTCGCACTTCAGCGGCGCACCGAGGACGGCGCCACGGACCCGGTGACCGGTCTGGCCCGTGCTTTCGTCCACGGTGCGCCGGTGGACTGGAGGCGTGTGCTGCCGGTCGGTGAGCAGGTGGAGCTGCCCACGTACGCCTTCCGGCACCAGCGCTACTGGCCCGAGGGGATCGTCTCGCTGATGCCCCCGACAGCCGGTGGCGCGAATCGGATCACCGCGGGCACCGAGGCGGAGGCCGAGTTCTGGGCGGCCGTCGAGGGAGAGGACCTTACCCGGCTCGCCGAGACGCTGGACGTGGACGGCGACCGGCCGTTCAGCGAGGTGCTGCCGGCACTGGCCTCCTGGCGGCGACGCGATCTGGAGCGCTCCCTGACTGCCGACTGGCGCTACCGCACCACCTGGGCAGTCGTGGCCGAGCCCGACGCTCGTGTGCTGTCCGGTACGTGGCTGGTTGCCGTCCCGGCGGAGTCGGCTGCGGCGGAGCTGGTGCAGGGCTGCATCGAGGCGCTGAGTGCCCGGGGTGCCGAGGCCGTGGTAATTGATATCCCGGTTGGGGCGGCGGACCGGGCTGAACTGGCCGCGTTGCTGATGGGTGCGGCGGATGTGTCGGCCGTGTCTGGTGTGCTGTCGCTGCTGGCGCTGGACGAGACTCCGCTGTCGGATCACCCGGCGGTGCCTGCCGGTCTGGCTGCCACCCTGGGCTTGGTGCAGGCTCTCGGTGATGCCGGGGTTGAGGCGCCGTTGTGGGTGGCGACGTCCGGTGCGGTGGCGGCCGGTGCGGAAGAGGTCCTGTCCCGTCCGGTGCAAGCGCAGGTGTGGGGCCTGGGCCGGGTGACCGGTCTGGAGCACCCGGAGCGTTGGGGTGGTCTGGTCGATCTGCCGGAGACGCTCGATGAGCGGTCCGGTGCGCGGCTGGTGGCGGTGCTGGCCGGTTGCGGTGAGAACGAGGTGGCTCTGCGGCCGTCCGGAATCCTGGGTCGCAGGCTCGCGCATGTCTCGGGCCGTGGTGTGCGCGAGAGCTGGTCGCCGCGGGGGACCGTACTGGTCACCGGCGGTACCGGTGCCATTGCCGGGCATGTCTCGCAGTGGCTGGCCGGCCGGGGTGCGGAGCGCCTGGTGTTGGCCGGCCGTTCCGGTCCGGCAGCAGCCGATGTCGCGACACAGGTCGCGGAGCTGGCCGTCGCGGGTGTCCACGTGGACGTGCTCTCCTGTGACGTCAGCGAACGCCGCCCGCTGGAGGCTCTGCTGGGCTGGATCGGCCGCAGTGGTCCGGAGCTGTCCTCGGTGATGCACACCGCGGGTGTGCTGGACGACGGTGTGCTGGACCGGCTCTCGGTCTCCCGCCTGCAGTCGGTGCTGGCAGTCAAGGTGCGCGGCGCGATGCTGCTGGACGAGCTGACCGCGGACCTGGACCTGGACGCTTTCGTACTGTTCTCCGCTGCGGCTGCCACCCTGGGCGGCCCGGGGCAGGGCAACTACGCGGCAGCCAACGCCTTCCTGGACGCGCTGGCGGAGAACCGGCGCGCCCGTGGACTGAACGCGCTGGCGGTGGCCTGGGGCCCGTGGGCCGGCGGAGGCATGGCCGAGTCCAACGAGGCGGTCCGCTCCCGGATGCGGAAGATGCCCATGCCGCCGATGGACCCGCAACTCGCGGTCCGCGCGCTGTCCGAGGCGTTGCAGGGCCCGGATGCCGCAGTCGCCGTCATGGACGTGGACTGGCCGCAGCTGGCATCCGACGCCGGTGCCACGGGGATGCTGAAGCGGCCGTTGGTGCGGGACCTGCCTGAGATTCGTCAGCTGCTCGCGGCGGCGGGGAACACGGTCACCGTAGCGCCTGCGGAAGGTGAGCTGGCCCGTCAGCTGGCTGGGCTGGACCGTTCGGAGCAGGAGCGGATGCTCACCGACGTGGTGCGCGGCGAGGCTGCGGTGGTGCTGGGGTACGGCACGACTGATGTGGTCGAGGACCGTCGGGCGTTCAAGGACCTCGGGTTCGATTCGCTGACTGCGGTCGAGCTGCGTAACCGCCTGAACGCGGCGACCGGATTGCGGCTGCCGTCGACTCTGGTCTTCGATTACCCCACCCCGCTGGCACTGGCTGCCTTCCTGCGCGACGAACTGACCGGGCAGCAAAAGGGCACGGCCGCTCCGGTGATCACCGTGGTGGCGGCGCCTGCGGATGAGCCGCTGGCGATCGTCGGGATGGCGTGCCGATTCCCCGGTGGAGTGGGCAGTCCGGAGGAGTTCTGGGAGTTCCTTGCTTCCGGTGGCGACGGCGTGGGTGACTTCCCGGCCGACCGTGGCTGGGACTTGGAGAGTGTGTACGACCCGGAGGGGGAGCGCGAGGGGACGTCGTATGTTGCGCAGGGTGCGTTCCTGCGGGAGGCGGCTGAGTTCGATGCGGGGTTCTTCGGGATCAGTCCGCGTGAGGCGTTGGCGATGGATCCGCAGCAGCGGCTGTTGCTGGAGACGTCCTGGGAGGCGCTGGAGCGTGCCGGCATCGATCCGGCGTCGCTGAAGGAGAGTGCCACCGGTGTGTTCGCCGGTGGTTTCACCTCGGGGTATGGGCTTGGGCTGTCGCTCGCCAATCAGGGGGATTCTGGTGCCGAGGGGCATTCGCTGACGGGGAATGCGACGAGTGTTCTGTCCGGTCGGGTGTCGTATGTGCTGGGTCTTGAGGGTCCGGCGGTGACGGTGGACACGGCGTGTTCGTCGTCGTTGGTGGCGCTTCATCTGGCGGCGCAGGCCGTACGGTCGGGCGAGTGCTCGCTGGCGCTGGCTGGCGGAGCGACAGTGATGGCGACGCCGGGTACGTTCATCGACTTCTCCCGTCAGCAGGGCCTGTCTGCCGATGGCCGCTGCCGGGCGTTCTCGGAGGATGCGGACGGTACGGGCTGGGCCGAGGGTGCTGGCATGGTCGTGGTGGAGCGGCTGTCCGATGCCCGCCGTAACGGGCACAAGGTGCTGGCGGTGCTGCGGGGCAGTGCGGTCAATCAGGACGGTGCGTCGAATGGTCTGACTGCGCCGAACGGTCCGTCGCAGCAGCGGGTGATTCGTGCGGCGTTGGCCAATGCGCGGTTGGCGCCGGGGGACGTGGATGTGGTCGAGGCTCATGGCACCGGGACCACGCTCGGTGACCCGATCGAGGCGCAGGCACTGCTGGCGACGTACGGTCAGGAGCGTGGTCAGGGTGGCCCGTTGTGGCTGGGGTCGGTGAAGTCCAACATCGGTCACACTCAGGCTGCTGCCGGTGTGGCGGGTGTGATCAAGATGGTGCTGGCGCTGCAGCATGAGCGGCTGCCGCAGACTCTGTACGCCGAGGTGCCGTCCTCGCACGTGGACTGGTCAGCCGGTGCGGTGCGGCTGCTCACCGAGCCGGTGCCTTGGTCGTCCGATGGGGGCCGGGTGCGGCGGGCTGCTGTCTCGGCGTTCGGCATGAGCGGCACCAACGCCCATCTCATTCTGGAGGAGGCTCCCGCAGCGGAGGAGGCCGGAGCTGTCGAGGAGTCCGGGGAACCGGTGGTTCCGGTAGCCCCGGTAGCCCCGGTGGTTACTGGTGCCGGTGCGTGGGTGCTGTCTGGGCGGACTGCTGAGGCGTTGGCTGCGCAGGCGGGGCGGTTGCGGGAGTGGGTGTCGCTTCGTCCGGCTCTTCGGCCGGTTGATGTGGCGTGGTCGTTGGCGGCTACGCGGTCGGTCTTCGAGCATCGTGCGGTGGTCGTGGGTGGGGATCGGGAGCAGGTGCTGGCGGGGCTTGGGGACCTGACGTCCGCTGTGCCCTCGGGCTCGCTCGTTTCGGGCGTGGCCCGCTCCAATGCCCGTCCGGTGTTTGCCTTCGCTGGTCAAGGTTCGCAGTGGCTGGGCATGGGACAGGAGCTGGCGCGTACCTCCCCGGTGTTCGCGGCGCGGCTGGCGGAGTGTGCGGCGGCGTTGGCCCCGTATGTGGACTGGTCGCTGACCGATGTCCTGGCGGGATCGGAAGGTGCCCCCGCGTTGGAGGCGGCGGATGTCGTCCAGCCCGCGCTGTGGGCGGTGATGGTCTCCCTCGCTGCTGTCTGGGAGGCGGCCGGTGTCGCCCCGGAAGCCGTCGTCGGCCACTCGCAGGGAGAAATCGCCGCTGCCACGGTGGCCGGAATGCTGTCGCTTGAGGACGGCGCGCGTGTGGTGGCGTTGCGGTCGCGTGCGCTGAAGGTGCTGGCGGGCGCGGGCGGGATGCTGTCGGTGAGCCGTCCGGCATCGGAGGTCCAGGAGCGCCTGGACCGCTTCGGGGAGCGTGCCGCGCTGGCGGCGGTCAACGGCCCCTCGGCCACCGTGGTGTCCGGCGAACCGGAGGCCCTAGAGGAGCTGAAGGCGGAGTTCGAGGCGGCGGGCGCCCGGGCCCGCATGGTCGCGGTCGACTATGCCTCGCATTCGGCTCAGGTGGACCGGCTGGAGGAAGAGATCACCACCGTCCTGGCTGAGGTCTCCCCGCGCCGGGGCCGGGTCCCGATGGTCTCCGCGATGACCGGCGAGACCCTGACCGGTGAGGAGCTGGACGCCGGGTACTGGTTCCGCAGCCTGCGGGCGACGGTGCATTACGACCGCGCGGTGCGGGTGCTGGCGGGTCGTGGTCATCAGGTGTTCGTCGAGGTGACGCCGCATCCGGTGCTGATGGGCGCGATGAACGACACCCTCGTGGACCTGGCCCAGGAGACGGGTGGAGAGCCTGCTGCCGTGTGCGGAACGCTCCGCCGTGACGGCGGCGGCGCCGAGCGCCTGCTGACCTCGCTCGCCGAAGCGTTCGTCGCTGGCGTGTCGGTGAACTGGTCCTCGGTGCTGCCCGTCGGCGAGCAGGTGGAGCTGCCGACGTACGCATTCCGGCGTCGCCGGTACTGGCCGGAGGGCATGCTGGTCCTGCCGATGCCCGGTCCCACGACCGCCGGTTCCGCCGGGTCCAGCTCTGACGCGGAGGCGGCGTTCTGGGCGGCCGTCGAGGACGGAGACCTGTCCGGGCTGGGTGACACGCTGGCCTTGGAGGGCGGGCGTCCGTTCAATGAGGTGCTGCCGGCGCTGGCGTCGTGGCGGCGTCGCGAACGGGATCGTTCGACCACTGCCGGTTGGCGTTATCGCACGGGCTGGTCGGCCATTGCCGAGCCGGATGTCCGGCTGCTGTCCGGTACGTGGCTGGTCGTCGTCCCCGTGGAATCGGCTGCGGCGGACCTGGCACAGGACTGCATCGAAACGCTGAGCGCCCGGGGTGCCGAGGCCGTCGTGGTTGAGATTCCGGCTGGGACGGCGGACCGGGCTGAGCTTGCGGTATTGCTGGCGGGTGCGGTGGATGTGTCGGCCGTGTCCGGTGTGCTGTCGTTGCTGGCGCTGGACGAGACGCCGCTGCCGGACCACCCGGTGGTGCCCGGCGGCCTGGCCGTCACTTTGGGCTTGGTGCAGGCTCTCGGTGATGCCGGGGTCGAGGCGCCGCTGTGGGTGGCCACGCGCGGTGCGGTCGCGGCCGGGCGAGGCGAGGCGCTGTCCCGTCCGGTGCAGGCGCAGGTCTGGGGCCTGGGTCGGGTGGTTGCGCTGGAGCATCCGGAGCGTTGGGGTGGTCTGGTTGATCTGCCGGAGGTGCTCGATGAGCGTTCCGGTGCGTGGCTGGTGGCGGTGCTGGCCGGCTGCGGTGAGAACGAGGTTGCCATTCGGGCGGCCGGAATCCTGGGTCGCAGGCTTGCGCATGTCTCGGGCCGTGGTGTGCGCGAGAGCTGGTCGCCGCGGGGAACCGTACTGCTCACCGGTGGTACCGGTGCCATTGCCGGGCATGTCTCGCAGTGGCTGGCCGCTCGGGGTGCCGAGCGTTTGGTGCTGACCAGCCGTTCGGGCCCGGCGGCTGTGGGCGCGGCCGCGCTGGCGGCCGAACTCGCGGCGGCCGGTTCCGCCGTGGAGATCGTTGCTTGTGATGTCAGCGAACGGGACGGCTTGGCCGGGATGCTGGGCCGGATCGATGCGAGCGGTCCCCGGCTCTCTTCGGTGATGCATACCGCGGGTGTGTTGGATGACGGTGTGGTGGACCGCCTCGACACGGCGCGGCTGGAGAGCGTGCTGGGGGTGAAGGCGCACGGTGCGGTGCTGCTGGACGAGCTGACCGCGGACCTGGATCTGGACGCGTTCGTACTGTTCTCCTCGGCCGCCTCCACCCTCGGTGGGCCGGGGCAGGGTAACTATGCGGCGGCCAATGCCTTCCTGGACGCGCTGGCGGAGAACCGGCGCGGTCGTGGGCTGGCCGGTCTGGCGGTGGCCTGGGGCCTGTGGGGCGGTGGCGGGCTGGGCGAGTCGAGCGAGGTTATTCGGTCTCGGATGCGTCGGATGCCGATGCCGCCGATGGATCCGCAGTTGGCTGTGCGGGCGTTGGGTGAGGCGTTGGATGGTCCGGATGCCGTGGTGACGGTGATGGAGGTGGACTGGGCTCAGCTGGCATCCGGTGCCGGCGCCACGGGGATGCTGAAGCGGCCGTTGGTGCGGGACCTTCCTGAGATCCGGGAGCTGTCCGCAGCTTCCGGCCGTACGCCGGCCTTGGTGTCGGTGGAGGGTGAACTGGCCGCTCGGGTTGCGGGGCTGTCCCGCTCGGAGCAGGACCGGGTGCTGACCGGCGTGGTCCGCGCCGAGGCTGCTGTTGTGCTCGGGCACGATTCGGCGGACGGGGTGCAGGCGCGGCAGGCGTTCAAGGACCTGGGTTTCGATTCGCTGACTTCGGTCGAGCTGCGTAACCGTCTCAATGCGGCGACCGGGCTGCGGCTGCCGGCCACCCTGGTCTTCGACCACCCCACCCCGACCGCGCTGGCCGCCTTCCTGCGCGGCGAACTGATCGACGACCATCCGGACACCGCCGCCCACACCGCGACTGCCGCTACTCCGGCTGCAGTGGACGGCACGACCACCGCTGCGGATGAGCCGCTGGCGATCGTCGGTATGGCCTGCCGCTTCCCTGGCGGCGCGAGCACGCCCGAGGAGTTCTGGGAGCTGCTGTCCTCCGGCGGCGACGCGGTGGGCGGCTTCCCCACCGACCGCGGTTGGGACCTGGAGGGCATCTACGACCCGGACGGTGAGCGCGAGAACACCTCGTACGTCGCTCAGGGCGCCTTCCTTCAGAGGGCGGCCGAGTTCGATGCGGGGTTCTTCGGGATCAGTCCGCGTGAGGCGCTGGCCATGGACCCCCAGCAGCGGTTGATGCTGGAGACGTCCTGGGAGGCGCTGGAGCGCGCCGGTATCGACCCGTCGTCCCTGCGCGGCAGCCCGACCGGCGTCTTCGCCGGCGGCTTCACTACCGGGTACGGCCTTGGAGTCTCTGCAGCGGCTGGGGAAGGCGGCTCCGGCGTCGAGGGCCACCTGATGACTGGGAACGCGACCAGCGTCCTGTCCGGCCGGGTGTCCTACGTGCTCGGTCTGGAGGGTCCGGCGGTGACGGTGGACACGGCGTGTTCGTCGTCGCTGGTGGCGCTCAACCTCGCCGCGCAGTCGGTGCGTTCCGGAGAGTGCTCGATGGCCCTGGCCGGAGGTGTGACCGTAATGGCTACGCCGTCCTCTTTCGTGGAGTTTTCCCGGCAGCAGGGGTTGTCGGCTGATGGCCGGTGTCGGGCGTTTTCGGAGGATGCGGACGGTACGGGTTGGGCTGAGGGTGCCGGTGTTCTGGTGGTGGAGCGGCTGTCGGATGCGCGGCGTAACGGGCATCGGGTGCTGGCTGTTGTTCGTGGTACGGCGGTGAATCAGGATGGTGCGTCGAATGGTCTTTCGGCGCCGAACGGTCCGTCGCAGCAGCGGGTGATTCGTGCGGCGTTGGCCAATGCGCGGTTGGCGCCGGGGGACGTGGATGTGGTCGAGGCCCATGGCACCGGGACCACGCTTGGTGACCCGATTGAGGCTCAGGCGCTGCTGGCCACCTATGGCCAGGAGCGTTCGGAGGGGCGGCCGCTGTGGCTGGGGTCGGTGAAGTCCAACATCGGTCACACCCAGGCCGCGGCCGGCGTTGCCGGTGTCATCAAGATGGTGCTGGCACTCCAGCATGGTCAGCTGCCGCGGACGTTGCATGCTGATGTGGCGTCGTCGCATGTGGACTGGTCGGCGGGGGAGGTGCGGTTGCTGACGGAGTCGGTGCCGTGGCCGGTGGGCGAACACCCGCGCCGGGCGGGGGTTTCGGCGTTCGGCATCAGCGGCACCAACGCCCACGTGATCCTGGAGGAAGCTACGCCGGTGGAGTCCGGCGAGGCCGGGGAGCCTGCCGAGGCCGGTCCCGGAGCGGCCGGGGCTCTTGAGGGTGCGGGTGCGTGGGTGGTGTCGGGGCGTACGGCTGAGGCGTTGTCGGCGCAGGCCGGGCGGCTGCGGGAGTGGGTGTCGGCGCGTCCGGGGTTGGGTGCGGCCGATGTGGGCTGGTCGTTGGCGGCGACGCGGTCGGCGTTCGAGCACCGGGCGGTGGTGCTCGGTACGGAGCGTGACGTGCTGCTGTCCGGTCTGCACAAGCTGGCCGCTGGTATGTCCTCGCCCGAGGTGGTGTCGGGGGTGGCCCGGCCGGATGCCCGGGTGGGTCTGGTCTTCGCGGGTCAGGGTGCGCAGTGGGCGGGTATGGGCCGTGGTCTGTATGCGGGCAGTGCGGTGTTCGCTGAGGTGTTTGACCGGGTGTGCGGGCTGCTGGAGCTGGAACTGGGGGCCGGGGTACGTCTGCGGGACGTGGTCCTGGAGGGTGACGGCGACGGTGACGGTTCCGCTGCTGGGCTGGCGGATCAGACGCTGTATGCGCAGGCTGGTCTGTTTGCTTTCGAGGTGGCTCTGGCGGCGGTGCTGAAGGCTGCTGGTGTGGTGCCGGATGCGGTGGTGGGCCATTCGGTGGGTGAGGTGGCTGCGGCCCATGTGGCGGGGGTGTTGTCGTTGTCGGATTCCTGTGCGCTGGTGGCGGCCCGGGCCCGGCTGATGCAGGAACTGCCCCGGGGTGGGGCGATGGCGGCGGTCAACGCCGCTGAGGCGGCGGTCGTCGCCTCGTTCGACGAGGTGTCGGCTGCGGTGTCGGGTGAGGTGGCTGTCGCGGCGGTCAACGGCCCGGAGTCGGTGGTGATCTCGGGTGTGGCCGAGGCGGTCGATGCGGTGGTGGAGCTGTGGCGGGACCGGGGTTGCCGAGTACGGCGCCTGCGGGTCTCACACGCCTTCCACTCCCCGGCGATGGACCCGGTCCTGGATGAGCTCCGTACCGTTGCGGAGGGATTGGAGTTCCGTCGCCCGGAGGTGATGTGGGCCGGTGCCCTCACCGGTGAGCTGGTGTCCGATCCGCAGGCCGATTACTGGCCCGCGCAGACCCGCCAGACCGTGCGCTTCGCCGACGCGGTGGCCACCCTCGCGCGGGAGGGCGTCTCGGTCTTCCTGGAAGTGGGCCCGGACGGTTCACTCTCCTCCCTCGGCCCGGATGCGGTGGCCGGCGTGGACGGCGCGGAGGCGGCGTTTGTCGCACTTCAGCGGCGTGACGACGAAGGTGCTGCGGCCCTGCTGACCGGTCTGGCCCGCGCTTTCGTCAACGGTGCCCCGGTCAACTGGGCGTCGATGCTGCCCGCCGGTGAGCAGGTCGAGCTGCCCACGTACGCCTTCCGGCACCAGCGCTTCTGGCCGGAGGCTCCGGCGGCGCTGTCGGCCGGTGCCTCGGGCACCGGCCGGGAAGGAGCGGGTAGCGCGGCCGAGTCGGCGTTCTGGTCGGCTGTCGAGAACGGTGACGTGACGCAGCTGGCGGACACCCTGGCGGTGGACGGCGACCGTCCCTTCCACCAGGTGCTGCCCGCACTGGCGTCTTGGCGACGTCGCGAGCTGGACCGTTCGGCTACTGCTGACTGGCGCTACCGGACTGTCTGGTCGCCCATTGCCGAGTTTGACGCTCGTGTGCTGTCCGGTATGTGGCTGGTTGCCGTCCCCGCAGAGTCGGCCGCTGCGGAGCTGGCGCAGGACTGTATCGAGGCGCTGAGTGCCCGTGGTGCCGAGGCCGTGGCGGTCGAGGTTCCGGCTGGGACGGTGGACCGGGCCGAGCTGGCGGCATTGCTGACGGGTGCAGCGGATGTGGCGGCCGTGTCCGGTGTGCTGTCACTGCTGGCGCTGGACGAGACGCCGCTGTCGGACTGTCCGGTGGTGAACGCCGGCCTGGCTGCCACCCTGGGCTTGGTGCAGGCCCTCGGTGATGCCGGAATCGAGGCGCCGCTGTGGGTGGCGACGTCCGGTGCGGTGGCGGCCGGTGCTGAAGAAGCCCTGGCCCGTCCGGTGCAGGCGCAGGTGTGGGGTCTGGGCCGGGTCGTAGCGCTGGAGCACCCCGAGCGCTGGGGTGGTCTGGTCGATCTGCCGGAGGCGCTCGATGAGCGGGCCGGCGCACGGCTGTGTGCGGTATTGGCCGGTTGCGGTGAGAACGAGGTGGCTCTGCGGCCGTCCGGAATCCTGGGCCGTCGGCTTGCGCGTGTCACGCGACACGGTTCCGGTGAGAACTGGTCGCCGCGCGGCAGTGTGCTGATCACCGGAGGGACAGGCGCGATCGCGGGGCATACGGCGCGCTGGCTCTGTGCTGAGGGCGCTGAGCGGCTGGTGCTGACCAGCCGCTCGGGTCCTGCGGCGGAGGGCGTGGCGGTGCTGGCCGCGGAGCTTGCGGAGGCGGGCAGCGCGGTTGAGGTGGTGATGTGTGATGTGAGTGAAAGGGCGCCGCTGTCTGGCTTGTTGGATTGGATCGGTCGTAGCGGGCCGGAGCTGTCCTCGGTGATGCATACCGCGGGTGTGTTGGATGACGGTGTGGTGGACCGCCTGAACGCTGGGCGGTTGGAGACTGTGCTGGGGGTGAAGGTGCAGGGTGCGGTGCTGCTGGATGAGCTGACCGCGGGCCTGGACCTGGATGCGTTCGTACTGTTCTCTGCTGCGGCTGCCACTTTGGGTGGTTCGGGGCAGGGTAACTATGCGGCGGCCAATGCTTTTCTGGATGCGTTGGCGGAGGAGCGGCGTGGTCGTGGGCTGGCGGGCCTGGCGGTGGCGTGGGGGCCGTGGGCCGGTGGTGGTATGGCTGCGTCGAGTGGTGCGGTGCGGGCGCGGGTTGAGCGGGGTGCGATGCCGCCGATGGATCCGCGGCTTGCGGTCCGTGCGCTGTCCGAGGCGTTGCAGGGCCCGGATGCCGTCGTTGCCGTCATGGATGTCGATTGGGCGCAGCTGGCTTCCGGTCCGGGGGCCGTGGAACTGTTGAAGCGGCCGTTGGTGCGGGACCTGCCCGAGATTCGTCAGCTGCTCGCGGCGGCGGGGAACACGGTCACCGTAGCGCCTGCGGAAGGTGAGCTGGCCCGTCAGCTGGCTGGGCTGGACCGCTCGGAGCAGAAGCGGTTGTTGACGGAGGTGGTGCGGGCGGAAGCCGCTGTCGTGTTGGGCTATGGCTCGGCCGGTGCGGTGGAGGACCGTCGGGCGTTCAAGGATCTGGGGTTCGATTCGCTGACTGCGGTCGAGCTGCGTAACCGCCTGAACGCGGCGACCGGATTGCGGCTGCCGTCGACTCTGGTCTTTGATTACCCCACTCCGCTGGCACTGGCCGCTTTCCTGCGCGGTGAGCTGACCGGTGGGGAGGCGGGCACCACTGGTGCTGCGGCGGTCACCGTGGTGGCGGCCCCTGCGGATGAGCCGCTGGCGATCGTTGGTATGGCGTGCCGCTTCCCTGGCGGGGTGGGCAGCCCGCAGGAGTTCTGGGAGCTGCTGGCCTCCGGTGGCGACGCGGTCGGTGACTTCCCGTCAGACCGCGGCTGGGATTTGGACGGCCTCATTGACCCGGAGGGTGAGCGCGAGGGGACGTCGTATGTTGCGCAGGGTGCGTTCCTGCGGGAGGCGGCTGAGTTCGATGCGGGGTTCTTCGGGATCAGTCCGCGTGAGGCGTTGGCGATGGATCCGCAGCAGCGTCTGTTGCTGGAGACGTCCTGGGAGGCGCTGGAGCGTGCCGGCATCGATCCGGCGTCCCTGAAGGAGAGTGCCACTGGTGTCTTCGCCGGTGGTTTCACCTCGGGGTATGGGCTTGGGCTGTCGCTCGCCAATCAGGGGGATTCTGGTGCCGAGGGGCATTCGCTGACGGGGAATGCGACGAGTGTTCTGTCCGGGCGGGTGTCGTATGTGCTGGGTCTTGAGGGTCCGGCGGTGACGGTGGACACGGCGTGTTCGTCGTCGTTGGTGGCGCTTCATCTGGCGGCGCAGGCCGTACGGTCGGGCGAGTGCTCGCTGGCGCTGGCTGGCGGAGCGACAGTGATGGCGACGCCGGGTACGTTCATCGACTTCTCCCGTCAGCAGGGCCTGTCTGCCGATGGCCGCTGCCGGGCGTTCTCGGAGGATGCGGACGGTACGGGCTGGGCCGAGGGTGCGGGCATGGTCGTGGTGGAGCGGCTGTCCGACGCCCGCCGTAACGGCCACAAGGTGCTGGCGCTGTTGCGGGGCAGTGCGGTCAACCAAGACGGTGCGTCCAACGGGCTGACCGCGCCGAACGGACCCTCGCAGCAGCGGGTGATCCGTGCCGCGCTGGCCAACGCCGGTCTGTCCACCGCCGACATCGACGTGGTGGAGGCTCATGGCACCGGGACCACGCTCGGTGACCCCATCGAGGCCCAGGCGGTACTGGCGACGTATGGCCGGGACCGTGGTGAGCGGGATGCGCTCTGGCTGGGGTCGGTGAAGTCCAACATCGGTCACACTCAGGCTGCTGCCGGTGTGGCGGGTGTGATCAAGATGGTGCTGGCCCTGCAGTACGGGCAGCTGCCGCGGACTCTCCATGCCGAGGTGCCGTCCTCGCACGTGGACTGGGAGGCCGGTGCGGTGCGGCTGCTGAACGAGCAGACGGCCTGGCCGTCCGACGGCGATCGGGTGCGGCGGGCTGCTGTCTCGGCGTTCGGCATGAGCGGCACCAACGCCCATCTCATCCTGGAAGAGGCCCCTGCGCCGGAGCCCGCCGAGGTGATCGACGGCCTTGAGGACGCGACAACGCCGAAGGCGGCAGCGCTGGCCGCGGACGCTGGTGTCGGTGCTTGGGTGCTCTCTGGGCGGACTGCTGATGCGTTGTCGGCGCAGGCGGGCCGGCTGCGGGAGTGGACGGCGTTGCGTCCGGAGCTGGAGCCGGCCGATGTGGCGTGGTCTCTGGCGGCTACGCGGTCGGTCTTCGAGCATCGTGCGGTGGTCGTGGGCGAGGACCGGGAGCACGTGCTGGCAGGGCTCGGAGGGCTGGCGTCGGGTGTTCCGGCTGGGTCGGTGGTGTCCGGCATGGCCCGCTCCAACGTTCGTCCGGTGTTCGCTTTCGCGGGTCAGGGTTCGCAGTGGGTTGGGATGGGCCGGGAGCTGGCTGAGGTTTCGCCGGTGTTCGCGGCGCGGCTGGCGGAGTGTGCGGCGGCGTTGGCCCCGTATGTGGACTGGTCGCTCAGCGATGTCCTGGCGGGTGCGGAAGGTGCCCCCGCGTTGGAGGCGGCGGATGTCGTTCAGCCTGCGCTGTGGGCGGTGATGGTGTCGCTCGCTGCTGTCTGGGAGGCGACCGGTGTCGCCCCGGAAGCCGTCGTCGGCCACTCGCAGGGAGAAATCGCCGCTGCCACGGTGGCCGGAATGCTGTCGCTTCAGGACGGCGCGCGTGTGGTGGCGCTGCGGTCGCGTGCGTTGAAGGTGCTGGCGGGCGCGGGCGGGATGCTGTCGGTGAGCCGTCCGGCGGCTGAGGTCCAGGAACGTCTGGACCGGTTCGGGGAGCGTGCCGCGCTGGCGGCGGTCAACGGCCCCTCGGCCACCGTGGTGTCCGGCGAGCCGGAGGCCCTGGAGGAGCTGAAGGCGGAGTTCGAGGCGGCGGGCGCCCGGGCGCGGATGGTGGCGGTCGACTATGCCTCGCATTCGGCTCAGGTGGACCGGCTGGAGGAAGAGATCACCACCGCCCTGGCCGGGGTCTCCCCGCGCCGGGGCCGGGTCCCGATGGTCTCCGCGATGACCGGTGAGACCCTGACCGGTGAGGAGCTGGACGCCGGGTACTGGTTCCGCAGCCTGCGGGCGACGGTGCATTACGACCGCGCCGTGCGGGTGCTGGCGGGGCGTGGTCATCAGGTGTTCATCGAGGTGACGCCGCATCCGGTGCTGATGGGTGCGATGAACGACACCCTCGTGGACCTCGCTCAGGAGACGGGTGGAGAGCCTGCCGCGGTGTGCGGGACACTTCGTCGCGACGACGGTGGCGCCGCGCGCCTGCTGACCTCGTTGGCGGAGGCGTTCGTCAACGGGGCGTCGGTGGACTGGGCGTCGGTACTGCCCGCCGGTGAGCAGGTGGAGCTGCCCACCTACGCGTTCCGGCGTCGCCGGTTCTGGCCGGAGGGCATGCTGGCGCTGCCGATGCCTGGTTCCGCGACCGCCGTGGCCGGGTCTGGCTCCGAGGCGGAGGCTGGGTTCTGGGCGGCTGTTGAGGGCGGTGATTTGCGGCGGGTCGCGGAGACGCTGGCTTTGGAGGATGAGGGTCAGCTGGGTGCGGTGTTGCCGGCGTTGGCGTCTTGGCGGCGGCGTGAGCTGGATCGTTCGGCTACTGCTGACTGGCGTTACCGGACCGTTTGGTCGCCGGTTGCCGAGCCGGATGCTGGTGTGCTTTCCGGGGCTTGGGTGCTGCTTGCGCCGGCTGGTTGTGCGGAGGAGCTGCGGCATCAGTGTGTGGCGGCATTGACGGCCCGTGGTGCTGAGGCTGTGGTGGTCGAGGTTCCGGCTGGGGCGGTGGACCGGGCCGAGCTGGCGGCGTTGCTGACGGGTGCGGTGGATGTGCCGGCCGTGTCTGGAGTGCTGTCGTTGCTGGCGCTGGACGAGACGCCGCTGCCGGACCACCCGGTGGTGCCCGGCGGCCTGGCCGTCACTTTGGGCTTGGTGCAGGCGCTTGGTGATGCCGGGGTTGAGGCGCCGTTGTGGGTGGCGACGTCCGGTGCGGTTGCTGTCGGCCGTGGTGAGATGCTGGCCCGTCCGGTGCAGGCGCAGGTATGGGGTCTGGGCCGGGTCGTCGGTCTGGAGCACCCGGAGCGCTGGGGTGGTCTGGTCGATCTGCCGGAGACGCTCGATGAGCGGGCCGGCGCACGGCTGTGTGCGGTGTTGGCCGGCTGCGGCGAGAACGAGGTTGCCATCCGGGCAGCCGGGATCCTGGGCCGCAGGCTTGCGCATGTCTCGGGCCGTGGTGTGCGCGAGAGCTGGTCGCCGCGGGGGACCGTGCTGGTCACCGGTGGGACCGGTGCCATTGCCGGGCATGTCTCGCAGTGGCTGGCCGGCCAGGGTGCGGAGCGTCTGGTGTTGGCGGGCCGTTCCGGCCCGGCAGCAGCCGATGTCGCGGCTCGGGCTGCGGAGCTGGCCGCCGCGGGTGTCCACGTGGACGTGATCTCCTGTGACGTCAGCGAACGCCGCCCGCTGGAGGCCCTGCTGGGCTGGATCGGCCGCAGTGGTCCGGAGCTGTCCTCGGTGATGCACACCGCGGGCGTGCTGGATGACGGTGTGGTGGACCGTCTCGACACTGCTCGGTTGGAGACTGTGCTGGGCGTGAAGGCGCAGGGAGCGGTGCTGCTGGACGAGCTGACTGCGGACCTGGATCTGGACGCGTTCGTGCTGTTCTCCTCGGCCGCCTCCACCGTTGGTGGGCCGGGGCAGGGTAACTATGCGGCGGCCAATGCGTTCCTGGACGCGCTGGCGGAGAACCGGCGCGGTCGTGGGCTGGCCGGTCTGGCGGTGGCCTGGGGCCTGTGGGGCGGTGGCGGACTGGGCGAGTCGAGCGAGGTTATTCGGTCTCGGATGCGTCGGATGCCGATGCCGCCGATGGATCCGCAGTTGGCTGTGCGGGCGTTGGGTGAGGCGTTGGATGGTCCGGATGCTGTGGTGACGGTGATGGAGGTGGACTGGGCTCAGCTGGCATCCGGCGCGGGTGCTGCTGACATGCGGGTCCGGCCGTTGGTGCGGGACCTCCCTGAGATCCGGGAGCTGTCCGCAGCTTCCGGCCGTACGCCGGCTCTGGCGCCTGCGGAGGGCGAACTGGCTGCCCAGGTTGCGGGGCTGTCCCGCTCGGAGCAGGACCGGGTGCTGACCGGTGTAGTCCGCGCCGAGGCCGCCGCCGTACTGGGACATGCCTCGGCGGACGGGGTGCAGGCGCGGCAGGCGTTCAAGGACCTGGGTTTCGATTCGCTGACTTCGGTCGAGCTGCGTAACCGTCTCAATGCGGCGACCGGGCTGCGGCTGCCGGCCACCCTGGTCTTCGACCACCCCACCCCGACCGCGCTGGCCACCTTCCTGCGCGGCGAACTGACTGGGCAGGTGGCAGAGGCCGTAGCTGTGGCGCCGGTTTCCGCAACGTCCGTTGCGGACGAGCCGCTGGCGATCGTCGGTATGGCCTGCCGCTTCCCCGGTGGCGCGAGCACGCCCGAGGGCTTCTGGGAGCTGCTGTCCTCCGGCGGCGATGCGGTGGGTGGTTTCCCGACCGACCGTGGCTGGGATCTGGAGGGCATCTACGACCCGGACGGTGAGCGTGAGAACACCTCGTACGTCGCCCAAGGTGCGTTCTTGCGGGGGGCGGCCGAGTTCGACGCGGGGTTCTTCGGGATCAGCCCGCGTGAGGCGCTGGCGATGGATCCGCAGCAGCGGTTGATGTTGGAGACGTCCTGGGAGGCGTTGGAACGCGCCGGTATCGACCCGTCGTCCCTGCGTGGCAGTTCGACCGGTGTGTTCGCCGGCGGTTTCGCCTCTGGATATGGCCTTGGGGTTTCCGCAGCGGCTGGTGAGGGTGGTTCCGGTGTCGAGGGTCACCTGATGACTGGGAACGCGACCAGCGTCCTGTCCGGCCGGGTGTCCTACGTGCTCGGTCTGGAGGGTCCGGCGGTGACGGTGGACACGGCGTGTTCGTCGTCGCTGGTGGCGCTCAACCTGGCGGCCCAGGCGGTGCGGTCGGGCGAGTGCTCGATGGCCCTGGCCGGTGGTGTCACGGTGATGGCGACACCGGGTACGTTCATCGACTTCTCCCGGCAGCAGGGCCTGTCGGCGGACGGCCGGTGCCGGGCGTTTTCGGAGGACGCGGACGGTACGGGCTGGGCCGAGGGCGCGGGCATGGTCGTGGTGGAGCGGCTGTCGGACGCGCGGCGCAACGGTCACAAGGTGTTGGCGGTGCTGCGGGGCAGTGCGGTCAACCAGGACGGTGCGTCCAACGGCCTGACCGCACCCAATGGCCCCTCCCAGCAGCGCGTCATCCGGGCAGCGTTGGCCAGTGCGGGTCTTTCGGCGTCCGAGGTGGATGTGGTGGAGGCGCACGGTACTGGCACGACGTTGGGTGACCCGATCGAGGCGCAGGCGTTGTTGGCGACGTATGGCCGGGATCGTGGTGAGCGGGATGCGTTGTGGCTGGGGTCGGTGAAGTCCAACATCGGTCACACTCAGGCTGCTGCGGGTGTGGCGGGTGTGATCAAGATGGTGCTGGCACTCCAGCACGGTCAGCTGCCACGGACGTTGCATGCTGATGTGGCGTCGTCGCATGTGGACTGGTCGGCGGGGGAGGTGCGGTTGCTGACGGAGTCGGTGCCGTGGCCGGTGGGGGAGCGTCCGCGCCGGGCAGGTATATCGGCGTTCGGTATCAGCGGGACCAACGCCCACGTGATCCTGGAGGAAGCCCCCGCGATCGAGGCGCGGAGCGAAAGCGCCGGTCGGGAGCCGGCTGTCGCTCTTGAGGGTGCGGGTGCGTGGGTGGTGTCGGGGCGTACGGCTGAGGCGTTGTCGGCGCAGGCTGGGCGGCTGCGGGAGTGGATGAACGCCCGTCCGGAACTGCGGTCGGCCGATGTGGGCTGGTCGTTGGCGGCGACGCGGTCGGCGTTCGAGCACCGGGCCGTGGTGCTCGGTACGGAGCGCGACGCGCTGCTGTCCGGTCTGCACAAGCTGGCCGCTGGTACGTCCTCGCCCGAGGTGGTGTCGGGGCTGGTGCGGCCGGATGCCCGGGTGGGTCTGGTCTTCGCGGGGCAGGGTGCGCAGTGGGCGGGTATGGGCCGTGGCCTGTACGCGAACAGTGCGGTGTTCGCCGAGGTGTTCGACCGGGTGTGCGGGCTGCTGGAGCTCGAACTGGGGGCCGGGGTACGCCTGCGGGACGTGGTCCTGGACGGCAACGGGGCGGAGCTTGCGGATCAGACGCTGTATGCGCAGGCTGGTCTGTTTGCCTTCGAGGTGGCTCTGGCCGAGGTCGTCAAGGCCGCCGGTGTGGTGCCGGATGCGGTGGTGGGCCATTCGGTAGGCGAGGTGGCCGCGGCCCATGTGGCGGGCGTGTTGTCGTTGTCGGAGGCCTGTGCGCTGGTGGCGGCCCGGGCCCGGCTGATGCAGGAGCTGCCCCGGGGTGGGGCGATGGCGGCGATCAACGCAGCGGAAGCGGCGGTCGTCGCCTCGTTCGACGAGGTGTCGGCTGCGGTGTCGGGTGAGGTGGCTGTCGCGGCGGTCAATGGCCCCGAATCCGTGGTGATCTCGGGTGCGGCCGAGGCGGTCGATGCGGTGGTGGAGCTGTGGCGGGGACGGGGTTGCCGGGTGCGGCGCCTGCGGGTCTCACACGCCTTCCACTCCCCGGCGATGGACCCGGTGCTGGATGAGCTTCGTACCGTTGCGGAGGGGTTGGAGTTGCGTCGCCCGGAGGTGATGTGGGCCGGTGTCCTCACCGGTGACCTGGTGTCCGATCCGCAGGCCGGTTACTGGCCCGCGCAGACCCGCCAGACAGTCCGCTTCGCCGACGCGGTGGCCACCCTCGCGGCGGAAGGCATAACCGTCTTCCTCGAAGTGGGTCCGGACGGTTCACTCTCCTCCCTCGGCCCGGACGCGGTAGCGAAGGTGGAGGGCGCCGAGCCCGCCTTCCTCCCGCTCCAGCGGCGCGACGCCGAAGACGCCACAGGCCTGCTGACCGCTCTCGCCCGCGCCTTCACCCACGGCGCCCCGGTGGACTGGACGCGTGTCCTGCCCGCCGGTGAACACGTCGAGCTGCCCACCTACGCCTTCCGGCACCAGCGGTACTGGCCGGAGGCTCCGGCTGCGCTGTCGGCCAATACCTCGGCCACCGGCCGGGACGGAGCGGCGAGCGCGGCCGAGTCGGCGTTCTGGTCGGCCGTCGAGAGCGGTGACCTGGAACAGCTCGCGGACACCCTGGCGGTGGACGGCGACCGCCCCTTCCACCAAGTGCTGCCCGCACTGACCCAGTGGCGGCGGCGTGACCTGGAGCGTTCGACGACTGCCGGCTGGCGCTACCGGATGGTCTGGGAGCCGGTCGCCGAGCCCGACCCGGGTGCCCTGACCGGCACCTGGCTGGTCGTCGTCCCCGCGCAGTCGGCCGCTGCGGAGCTGGTGCAGGGCTGCACCGAGGCGCTGAGCGCCCGCGGTGCCGAGGTCGCGGTGGTCGACATCCCGGCCGGGACCGTGGACCGGGCCGAGCTGGCCGCGTTGCTGGGCAAGGCGGCGGACCCGTCGGCCGTCTCCGGAGTGCTGTCGCTGCTGGCGCTGGACGAGACGCCGCTGCCGGACCACTCGGCGGTGCCTGCCGGACTGGCGGTCACCCTGGCTCTCGTACAGGCCCTCGGTGACGCCGACATCCAGGCACCGCTGTGGCCGGTCACCTGCGGTGCCGTGGCGGCCGGCCCCGGCGAGGTGCCCGTCGGCACGGTACAGGCGCAGGTCTGGGGCCTGGGCCGCGTCATCGGCATGGAACACCCGGACCGCTGGGGTGGGCTGGTGGACCTGCCCGAGGTACTGGACCAGCGCGCGGCTGCCCGGCTGGCTGCGGTCCTGGGCGGCTGCGGCGAGGACCAGGTCGCTGTCCGGGCCACCGGGATACTCGGCCGCCGGATGCGGCATGCCGCCGAAGCCGGCCCCGGCGAGGGGCACTGGACTCCGCGCGGCAGTGCGTTGATCACCGGTGGCACCGGCGCCGTCGGCGGGCACGTGGCCCGGTGGCTGGCCGAGGCCGACGCGGCCCGTGTGGTGCTGACCGGACGCAGCGGACCCGCCGCCGGCGGTGTCGCAGCGACGGCCGCCGAACTGGCCGCCAGGGGAACCCGGGTGGACGTGGTGGCGTGCGACGTGAGTGACCGCTCCGCGCTGGGCGGGTTGGTGTCCTGGATCGGAACGAGCGGACCGGCGCTGTCCACCGTGCTGCACACAGCCGCGGTACTGGACGACGGGGTGGTGGACCGGCTCTCCGCCGAGCGGCTGCAGACGGTGCTGGCGGCCAAGGCCGCGGGCGCCGCTCACCTGGACGAGCTGACGGCCGGACTGGACCTGGACGCCTTCGTACTGTTCTCCTCCGCCGCATCCACCCTCGGCTCCGCAGGCCAGGGCAACTACGCGGCCGCCAACTCCTACTTGGACGCACTGGCGGAGAACCGGCGGGCCCGCGGGCTGACCGGTCTGTCGGTGGCCTGGGGCCAGTGGGGCGGCGGCGGCATGGCTGACTCCAAGGAGGCGATCCGGGAGCGGATGAAGAAGCTCCCGCTGTCCGCGATGGATCCGCGGTCGGCGGTCCGGGCACTGGGCGAGTCGTTGCACGGCCCGGACCCCGTGGTGACGGTGATGGACGTCGACTGGGCCGTGCTGGCGCAGAGCGGGGCAAACCTGACGGAGGTGCCGCTGGTGCGGGACCTGCCGGCGGTGCGTCGGCTGGCCACGGCCGGCAACCGGGCTGCCGAGCAGCCTGCCTCCGCGGAGGGCGAGCTGGCACGCCGGCTGGCCGGACTGGACCGGGCCGGGCAGGAGCGGGCCCTCACCGATCTGGTGCGGGCCGAGGCCGCCATGGTGCTGGGCCATCCCTCGGCCGAGGCGGTGCAGGATCAGCAGGCGTTCAAGGACCTCGGGTTCGATTCGCTGACAGCAGTCGAACTGCGTAACCGGTTGAACACTGCGACCGGACTGCGAGTCCCGGTTACATTGATTTTCGATCACCCCACCCCGGTGGCGGTGGCCGCCTGGTTGCGCACCGAGCTCGCCCCGGACGAGCCGTCTGCGCTGCCGGTACTCGACGACCTCGACCGGCTCGAAGCCGGTCTGTTGAGCGCGGCACCCGACCAGGACACGAACGAACGGATCACAAGGCGGCTGCAAAGCATTCTCTCCAACTGGATCGAAAAGCAGGGCCGGTCGGATTCCGGCAGCGGCGGGGTGGAAATCGAGTCGGCCACACCCGACGAGATGTTCGAGTTTCTCGACAGGGAACTTGGTCTGTCCGACTAGTACTTCGCGCTCACTGACGGAACATTTTGGTAAGGGATCCTGGTGGACAACCAAGAGAAACTCTTCGACTACCTCAAGAAGACCGCGGCCCAGCTCCAGGAAACGCGTAAGCGGCTGCACCGGCTGGAGGCCGCCGAGCAGGAGCCGCTGGCGATCGTCGGGATGGCGTGCCGGTTTCCCGGTGGAGTGGGCAGTCCGGAGGAGTTCTGGGAGTTCCTTGTTTCCGGTGGCGACGGCGTGGACGGTTTCCCGACCGACCGTGGCTGGGACCTGGAGAGCGTGTACGACCCGGACGGTGAGCGCGAGGGCACCTCGTACGTCGCCCAGGGCGCGTTCCTGCGGGAAGCGGCCGAGTTCGATGCGGAATTCTTCGGGATCAGCCCGCGCGAGGCTCTTGCCATGGATCCGCAGCAGCGGCTGTTGCTGGAGACGTCCTGGGAGGCGCTGGAGCGTGCCGGCATCGACCCGGCCTCGCTGAAGGAGAGCGCCACCGGTGTGTTCGCCGGTGGCTTCACCTCGGGTTACGGGCTCGGCGTATCCATGAGCCAGGACGACTCCGGCGCCGAGGGTCACGTGCTGACCGGCAATGCGACGAGTGTTCTGTCCGGGCGGGTGTCGTATGTGCTGGGTCTTGAGGGTCCGGCGGTGACGGTGGACACGGCGTGTTCGTCGTCGTTGGTGGCGCTTCATCTGGCGGCGCAGGCGGTGCGGTCGGGGGAGTGCTCGCTGGCGTTGGCGGGCGGGGCGACGGTGATGGCGACGCCGGGTACGTTCATCGACTTCTCCCGTCAGCAGGGTCTGTCTGCCGATGGCCGCTGCCGGGCGTTTTCGGAGGATGCGGACGGTACGGGCTGGGCCGAGGGTGCTGGCATGGTCGTGGTGGAGCGGCTGTCCGATGCCCGCCGTAACGGGCACAAGGTGCTGGCGCTGTTGCGGGGCAGTGCGGTCAATCAGGATGGTGCGTCGAATGGGCTGACTGCGCCGAACGGTCCGTCGCAGCAGCGGGTGATTCGTGCGGCGTTGGCCAATGCGCGGTTGGCGCCGGGGGACGTGGATGTGGTGGAGGCTCATGGCACCGGGACCACGCTCGGTGACCCGATCGAGGCGCAGGCGTTGCTGGCGACGTACGGTCAGGAGCGCGGTCAGGGTGGCCCGTTGTGGCTGGGGTCGGTGAAGTCCAACATCGGTCACACTCAGGCTGCGGCCGGTGTTGCTGGTGTGATCAAGATGGTGCTGGCGCTGCAGCATGAGCGGCTGCCGCAGACTCTGTACGCCGAGGTGCCGTCCTCGCACGTGGACTGGGAGGCCGGTGCGGTGCGGCTGCTCACCGAGCCGGTGCCCTGGTCGTCCGATGGGCGCCGGGTGCGGCGGGCTGCTGTCTCGGCGTTCGGCATGAGCGGCACCAATGCCCACCTCATTCTGGAGGAGGCCCCCGCAGCGCAGGAGGCCGAAGCCGCCGAGGAGCCCAACGAACCGGAGACGGAACCGGACGGGCCGGCTGCGCGTGTGCTCTCCGGAGAAGGCGCCGGTGCGGTCCGGGCCTGGCAGGTCTCGGGCCGCTCGGCGGCAGCGCCCGCGGCGCAGGCGGACCGGCTGCACGGCTGGCTGGCGGCCCGTCCGGAGCTGCGACCGGCCGATGTCGCCTGGTCGCTGGCGACCGTGCGGAGCGCCTTCGAGCACCGTGCCGTCATCATCGGCAATGACGACCGCGCCGCGCTGCTGACGAGCCTGAAAAATCTCGCCGCCGGAACGCCGAACGGTTCGGTGGTGTCCGGAACGGCCCGCCCCGGCGTCCGGCCGGTGCTCGTCTTCCCCGGTCAGGGCTCCCAGTGGCTGGGCATGGGACAGGAGCTGGCGCGTACCTCCCCGGTGTTCGCGGCGCGGTTGGCGGAGTGTGCGGCGGCGTTGGGGCCGTATGTGGACTGGTCGCTGACCGATGTCCTGGTGGGATCGGGGGACGCCCCTGCGCTGGAGGCGGCGGATGTCGTCCAGCCTGCGTTGTGGGCGGTGATGGTCTCCCTTGCTGCTGTCTGGGGGGCGGCGGGCGTCGTCCCGGATGCGGTGGTGGGCCACTCGCAAGGAGAAATCGCCGCTGCCACGGTGGCTGGGATGCTGTCGCTTGAGGACGGCGCGCGTGTGGTGGCGTTGCGGTCGCGTGCGTTGAAGGTGCTGGCGGGTGCGGGCGGGATGTTGTCGGTGAGCCGTCCGGCGGCTGAGGTTGAGGAGCGTCTGGTCCGGTTCGGTGAGCGGTTGTCTCTGGCGGCGGTCAATGGCCCGTCGGCCACTGTCGTCTCGGGTGAGCCGGAGGCTTTGGAGGAGCTGAAGGCGGAGTTCGAGGTGGCGGGTGCCCGGGCCCGCATGGTCGCGGTCGACTATGCCTCGCACTCCGCTCAGGTGGACCGGCTGGAGGAAGAGATCACCACCGTCCTGGCCGGGATCTCTCCGCGCCGGGGCCGCGTCCCGATGGTCTCCGCGATGACCGGCGAGATCCTGACCGGCGAAGAACTGGACGCCGGTTACTGGTACAGCAGCCTGCGCACCACCGTGCATTTCGAACGGGCGGTGCGCTCCCTGGCCGGCCAGGGGCAGCGGGTCTTCATCGAGGTGTCGCCGCATCCGGTGCTGTTGAGCGCGATGACGGACTCGTTGGAGGAGGCCGCGCAGGAGGCGGGCCCGGGCGCCGTGCCCGCCGCCCTGTGCGGGACGCTCCGCCGGGACGACGGCGGCGCGGAACGGCTGGTCACCTCGCTCGCCGAGGCGTTCGTCAACGGCGCGCCGGTGGACTGGGCGTCGGTGCTGCCCGCCGGTGAGCGGGTCGAGCTGCCCACCTACGTGTTCCAGCACCGCCGGTACTGGCCCAAGGGCAAGATGATGGGCCTGCGCCAGGATGGCGGCGACGCACTGGCGCTGGGCCTCGGCGCGGTCGGCCACCCACTGTTCGGCGCCGCCGTCGAACTGGCCGGGGGCGACGGCGTGGTGTGCCTGGGGCGGCTTTCGCTGCGCACCCATGCCTGGCTGGCCGACCATGCCGTCGGCGGTGTGGTGCTGTTGCCCGGCACCGGCTTCGTGGAGCTGGCGGTACGCGCCGGTGACCAGGTCGGCTGCGGGCTCCTGGAAGAACTGACGCTGCACGCCCCGCTGGTGCTGCCCACCGACGGCAGCGGGGTGCAGCTCCAAGTCGCGGTGGCCGCACCGGACACGGAGGGACGTCGCGGAGTCCGGGTCTTCTCCCGCCCCGAGGACGCCGCCGACCGGCAGCCGTGGACGCTGCACGCCGGCGGGACGCTCGGGCCCACCGCTGCGCCCGTACCGGCCGACCCGGACTTCGCGGTGTGGCCCCCGCAGGACGCGGTGCCGGCGGACGTCTCGGACGTCTACCCGGTGCGGCTGGCGGAGGTCTACGGCCCCGCCTTCCACGGGCTGCGTGCGGCCTGGCGGCGCGGCGCGGAGGTCTTCGCCGAGGTGGCGCTGCCCGAGGAGGTCGCGCAGCAGGCAGGCGCCTTCGGCCTGCACCCGGCGCTGTTGGACGCGGCGCTGCACGCCTCGTTCCTGGCCCAGCCGGACGCCGCGCAGGAGACCGGGCAGGTCACCATGCCGTTCGCCTGGACCGACGTGGCACTGCACGCCGGCGGTGCCTCGGTGCTGCGGGTGCGGCTGCGCCAGGACGCACAGAGCGGGCTTTCGCTGGCGGCCGCCGACACCACCGGGGCTCCGGTGGTCACCGTGGGATCGCTGGTGCGGCGCCCGGTATCGGCTGAGCAACTGCGCGCTACGCAAGACGAGTTGACCGACTCGCTCTTCGTCCAGGAATGGACCGAGCTGTCCGGCGGCGACGCCGTGGTCGGCGACTGGGCTCTGCTCGGCGCCGACCGCTACGGGCTGGCAGGCGGGCTGGAGGCGGCAGGCGTACAACTGCGTCCCTTCCCCGGCCTCCCCGAGCTGGTCGCCGCGGCGCAGACCGGCACCGGTGCCCCGCGAACCGTTGTGGTCTGCGCCGATGCCCTGTCCGGCGAGGGGACCCTGCCCGGCGAGGGGACTCTGTCCGACGAGGGCGTGTCCGGTGAGAACGCTGAAGCGCGGGCCGATGACAGGACACCTGCGGACGACAGGACGCCCGCGGATGACAAGGCCCCGGCGGACGAGGTGACGTCGGCGGGCAAGGAGACACCGGCGGGCAAGGAGACACCGGCGGGCAAGAAGGCCTCGGCGGCCCCCAGCTCCCCGCAGCCGGCCGAAGCGGCGCGCCACCTCCCGGGCGCGGCACACCGGGCCGGCGCCGCCGCACTCCGCTTCGTACAGCAGTGGCTGGCCGAACCCTCCTTGGAAGAAGTCCGCTTGGTGGTCGTCACCCGGGGAGCGGACGCGATCACCGACGAGGACGTGGTGGACCCGGCCGCGGCGCTCGTCCGCGGCCTGCTGCGGTCGGCACAGGCGGAAAACCCGGACCGGCTGCTCTTGGCCGATCTCCCCGCGCGCGACGGCGCCCCGCACGAGGCGGCGCTGCTGCCCGCGGCGCTGGGCAGCGGAGAGCCGGAGGTGGCGGTCCGCGGCCAGATCCGGTACGGCAGGCGTCTGACCCGCCCCACGGGTGAGGTGACGCGGACCCAGTGGCCGTCCGGCACCCGGGCCGACCCGGCCGCCCGCTCGCTGCTGGTCACCGGCGGCACCGGAACCCTGGGCGGGCTGGTGGCCCGGCACCTGGCGGCCACCGGACGGGCCGGCTGCGTGGTACTGACCAGCCGTTCCGGCCCGGCCGCCACCGGTGCGGCCGCACAGGCCGCCGAACTGGCCCAGCTGGGTGTACAGGTCCGCATCGTCGCCTGCGACGCAGCCGACCGGGACGCCCTGGCCGCCGTGCTGGAGCAGATCCCGGCCGCGAACCCGCTGGGCTCCGTCGTGCACGCCGCGGGCGTCGTCGACGACGGTGTGATCATGTCGCTGACGCCGGAACGGCTGTCCGCGGTGCTGCGGCCGAAGGCCGATGCGGCCTGGCACCTGCACGAACTGACGGCCGGACTGCAACTGGACCGGTTCGTGCTGTTCTCGTCCGCCGCCGCCGTCTTCGGCTCGGCCGGCCAAGGCAGCTACGTGGCGGCCAACGCGTTCCTGGACGCCGTGGCCGCGCACCGCAGGGCCACCGGCCTCACGGGCACGTCGCTGCAGCTGGGGCCGTGGGCTCACGAGGCCGGCATCGGCCGCAACCTGGATGCCACCTCCCTCGCCCGTATCGACCGGGGCTTCGTACCGCTGACCGCCGACGAGGGTCTGGTCGTTCTGGACACGGCGCTGACCAGAGACGAAGCAGTGCTGATGCCCGCCAGACTGGACACTGCGGCGCTGCGCGCACAGACTGCGGCCGGCGGCGAGGTGCCGCCGCTGTGGCGGGCACTGGCGGGGACGTCCGCCCGGCGCACCGCCGCCTCCGGGGCTGCCGTCGGCTCCGGTACGGAAGCCGGCGAGGCCCTGCGCCACAGGCTGGCCTCGGTCGGCGGCAGCGAGCGGGACCGGCTCCTGCTGGAGCTGGTGCTCGCGCACGCCGCCGCCGTGCTGGGACACGCCTCCCCGGACGCTGTCGACGCCGGCCGTGCCTTCACCGACGTCGGCTTCGACTCGCTGACCGCGGTGGAACTGCGCAACCGGCTGAAGGCGCAGACCGGACTGCGGCTGCCGGCGACGCTGGTGTTCGATCACCCCACCCCTGCCGCGCTCGCCACCTTCCTGCGCGGCGAACTGGCCGGGGACCTGCCCGCCACCGCCGTTCCCACCGCGCCGGTGGCAGCGGGCGCCGACGACCCCATCGCGATCGTCGGCATGGCCTGCCGCTTCCCGGGCGGTGCGGCCGGCCCGGAGCAGCTGTGGCACCTGCTGGACTCCGGCACGGACGCGATCGGCCCGTTCCCCCAGGACCGCGGCTGGGACCTGGACCGGCTCCAGGACCCGGACGCGGAGCGCACCGGTGTCTCCTACCAGCAGGTCGGCGGATTCGTACCGGACGCCGCCTCCTTCGACGCCGGCTTCTTCGGGATCAGCCCGCGCGAGGCGCTGGCCATGGACCCCCAGCAGCGGCTGCTCCTGGAGACCTCCTGGGAGGCGTTCGAGCGCGCGGGCATCGACCCGGCATCGGTACGCGGCAGTCAGACCGGCGCCTTCATCGGCGGTTACTCTTCCCGGTACGCCCACGACGCGTCGCTGGAGGGCACCGGCGTCGCCGAGGCACACCTGGCGACCGGCAACGCGACCAGCGTGCTCTCCGGCCGGCTCTCCTACGTCTTCGGCCTGGAGGGCCCGGCGGTGACGGTGGACACCGCGTGTTCCTCCTCGCTGGTGGCGCTGCACATGGCTGCCCAGGCCCTGCGCGCGGGGGAGTGCTCGCTCGCTCTCGCGGGCGGCGTCACGGTCACCGCTACCCCGGACGTGTTCGTCACCTTCGCCACTGCGGGCGGGGTGTCGCTGGACGGCCGCTGCCGGTCCTTCGCCGCCTCGGCGGACGGCTCCGGCTTCGCCGAGGGCGTGGGCCTGCTGGTGGTCGAGCGGCTCTCCGACGCGCGGCGTCATGGGCACAAGGTCTTGGCCGTCGTACGGGGCAGCGCGGTCAACCAGGACGGTGCCTCCAACGGCCTGACCGCCCCCAACGGTCCCTCCCAGCAGCGGGTGATCCGTGCCGCGCTGGCCAACGCCCGTCTCACCCCTGCTGACGTGGACGTGGTGGAGGCACACGGTTCGGCGACCAAGCTGGGCGACCCCATCGAGGCCCAGGCCCTCCTGGCCACCTACGGTCAGGACCGCCCTGCGGAGCGGCCGCTGTGGCTGGGGTCGGTGAAGTCCAACATCGGTCACACGCAGGCTGCTGCCGGTGTCGCGGGTGTCATCAAGACGGTGCTGGCTCTTCAGCATGAGCGGTTGCCGCGCACGCTGCATGTGGATGAGCCGACGCCGCATGTGGACTGGTCGGCGGGTGAGGTCAGGCTGCTGGCGGAGTCGGTGCCGTGGCCCGGTGGTGAGCGGGTACGCCGGGCGGGTGTCTCCGGGTTCGGGATGAGCGGCACCAATGTGCACGTCATTCTGGAGGAGGCTCCGGAGGAGGCTGCCGACGCTGGCGAAGCGCCCGAGCCGGCTGAGGATGGACCTGCTGTTCTTGCGGTGGGTGGTGCGTTTGCGTGGTTGGTGTCGGGTCGGTCTGCGGAGGGTCTTGCTGCGCAGGCGGGGCGGTTGGGGGAGTGGGCGGCGGAGCGTCCGGCGTTGCGTCCGGTTGATGTGGCGTGGTCGTTGGCGGCTACGCGGGCGGTGTTGGAGCATCGTGGTGTGGTCGTGGCTGGCGACCGGGCGGGGTTGTTGGATGGCGTGCGAGATCTGGCGGGCGGTGAGTCGGCCGCGCCGGGTGTGGTGTCGGGGGTTGCTCGGGCCACGGGTCGGACGGTGTTTGTGTTCGCTGGGCAGGGTGCTCAGTGGGTCGGTATGGGCCGGGAGTTGTTGGCTTCGTCGCCGTTGTTCGCGGCGCGGTTGGCGGAGTGTGAGGCGGCGCTGGCGCCGTATGTGGACTGGTCGCTCAGCGATCTCCTGACGGGGGCGGAGGGCGCTCCGGCGTTGGAGGCGGCTGAGGTTGTCCAGCCTGCGTTGTGGGCGGTGATGGTGTCGCTGGCTGCTGTCTGGGAGGCGGCGGGTGTCGCCCCGGATGCGGTGGTGGGCCACTCGCAGGGGGAGATTGCTGCGGCCACCGTGGCCGGAATGCTGTCGCTGGAGGATGCGGCGCGGGTGGTGGCGGTGCGTTCGCGTGCGCTGTCAGCCCTCGATGTGGCCGGGGCGATGGTGTCGGTGGTGATGCCGGCCGGTGCGGTGCGTGAGCTGGTGGCGGGTTTCGACGGCCGGTTGTCGGTGGCCGCTGTTAATGGTCCGGCATCCGTGGTGGTGTCGGGTGAGTCGGAGGCGTTGGCGGCGTTCGAGCGGGAGCTGGCGGCGCGCAAGGTGCTGCGCTGGCGGATTCCGGCGACGGATTTTGTGGCGCATTCGGCGGCGGTGGAGCCGCTTGCCGACCGGCTCCGGGAGGAGCTGTCGGAGATAGCCCCGCAGGCGGGTCGCGTTCCGATGGTCTCCACGGTTACGGGCGAGTGGCTGGCCGGGCAGGAGGCGGATGCCGGGTACTGGTTTGCGAACCTGCGGCAGACGGTGCGTTTCGAGGATGCCGTCCGGAGTCTGCTGGAGGCCGGTTACGGAGCGTTCGTCGAGGTCTCGCCGCATCCGGTGCTGACCGCCGCGGTGACCGAAACCGCCCAGGACGCAAGCACCGCCCAGGAGACGGATGCCGCCCAAGCCGCTGCCAGCGCCCAGGTGCTGAGCATCGGCACCCTGTCCCAGTCCGATGCCGGTGCGGCCGGTCTGCTGCGTGCCTTCGCGCAGGCGCATGTGGCGGGGCTGCCGGTGGACTGGCGCAAGGTTCTGCCGGCCGGTGAGGTGGTGGATCTTCCCACCTACGCCTTCCAGCACCGCCGTTACTGGCTGGAGCCCTCCGCCGCCGCAGCTGCCGCCACGGCCGCCGCAACCGTTTCCTCGGCCGCCGAAGCGCAGTTCTGGGCCGCCGTCGAAAGCGGCGACCGGACCGGGCTCGCCCGGGCACTGGCCATCGAGAACGAGCACCAACTCGACGGCCTGCTGCCCGCGCTGGCGTCCTGGCGGCGTCGCGAACAGGAACGTTCGGCCACGGAAGGCTGGCGTTACCGGATCACCTGGGCGCCGGTGGCCGACCCGGCACCGGCCCGCCTGACCGGCCGCTGGCTGCTGCTCGTACCGGCCCAGGAGGCCGACGGCGAGGCGGCCCGGCAGTGCCGTGCGGCGCTCACCGCCCGCGGCGCCGCGACCGTGCCGGTCCAGGTGCCTGCAGACACCGTTCAGCGGGACGCGATCGCCGCGCTGCTCGACCGGACTCAGCAGGATGCCGAGCCGGCATCCGGAGTGCTCTCCCTGCTCGCGCTGGACGAGACGCCGCTACCGGACCACCCGGTGGTGACGGCGGGCCTGGCCGCCACCCTCGCACTGGTGCAGGCGCTCGGCGACACCGGCATCGCGGCGCCGCTGTGGGTGGCCACCCGCGGCGCCGTCGCCACCGGCCCCGACGAGGCGCCGACCAGCCCGTTGCAGGCCCAGGTCTGGGGCTTCGGCCGGATCGCCGGGCTGGAGCACCCGGACCGCTGGGGTGGGCTGGTCGACCTGCCCGCAGTCCTGGACGAACGTACGGGTGCGCAACTGGCGACCACACTGGCCGGTTCCACGGAGAACCAGGTCGCCCTCCGGCCGTCCGGGGCCCTGGGCCGCAGACTCGCCCACGCCCCGCAGCCCCCGGCGGCCGCGACTCCGCAGCCGACGACGGGAACCGCACTGATCACCGGCGGCACCGGCGCACTCGGCGGCCACGTAGCGGCCTGGCTGGCCGCGCGCGGCACCGAGCGGCTGGTCCTGACCAGCCGTTCCGGCCCCGCAGCCGCCGGAGCCGCGGCGCAGGCCGCCGCACTGGCCGCGCGCGGCACCCGGGTCGACGTACTGGCCTGCGACACGGCCGACCGTTCCCGCCTGGCCGCGGTGATCGGCCGGATCAGCACCGACGGCCCCCGGCTCACCACCGTCGTGCACACCGCGGCGGTACTGGACGACGGTGTGGTCGACGCCCTCTCGCCGGCCCGGCTGGAGACCGCGCTCGCGGCCAAGGCCGCCGGCGCCGCCCACCTGGACGAGCTGACCGCCGACCTGGACCTGGACGCTTTCGTACTGTTCTCCTCCGTGGTCGCCACCACCGGAGCCCCCGGACAGGCCAACTACGGTGCGGCCAATGCCTACCTGGACGCCCTCGCCCAGCACCGGCGCAGCCGCGGCCTGCCCGCACTCGCCGTGGCCTGGGGCCCGTGGGCGGTCGGCGTGGCACAGGGCTCCGCAGCGGCACGGCAGCGGCTGGCCCGCAACCAGTGGGAAGAGGTGATGGACCCGGACCTGGCGGTACGGGCCCTGGGCGAGGCGCTGGACGGCGGCGACACCGTACTGACAGTGATGGACATCGACTGGTCGGCGATCCTCGCCCAGCCGCAGTCCTCGGCAGGCCTGCTGCAGGCTGCCGTGATGCGGGACCTGCCCGAGGTCCACCGACTGGCCGCGCTGCTGGCCGAGACCCCGCAGGCACCGGCCGAACCGGCCCTGGCGGAACGGCTGGCCGGACTGGGCCGCCCCGAACAGCGCCGGGTACTGAGCGACCTGGTACGGGCCGGGGCCGCCCGGGTGCTCGGCCACACCTCGCCCGACGCGGTCGAGGACCGGAGCGCCTTCAGCGACCTCGGCTTCGACTCGCTGACCTCCGTCGAACTCCGTAACGACCTCAGCGCCGCAACGGGGCTCAGGCTCCCCGCGACCCTGCTGTTCGACCACCCCACCCCGGCCGCTCTCACCGCCTACCTGGAGACTGAACTCCTGGGCACCGGGGCGCAGACCCCCGTGGCACCGGCCGCGCTGCCGGCCACCATCGCGGCGGACGAACCGATCGCGATCGTCGGCATGGCCTGCCGCTATGCGGGAGGTGTGGCCGGTCCCGACGATCTGTGGCAGCTGCTCACCTCCGCAGGCGACGGCATCTCCGGGTTCCCCGACGACCGTGGCTGGGACCTGGAGGCGCTGGACGGCCCCTCGTACGTCCGGCACGGCGGCTTCATCGAGGACATCGGCGGCTTCGACGCCGGCTTCTTCGGGATCAGCCCGCGTGAGGCGCTGGCCATGGACCCGCAGCAGCGTCTGTTGCTGGAGACCTCCTGGGAGGCACTGGAGCGCAGCGGCATCGCTCCGGCCTCCCTGCGGTCCACCGCGACCGGCCTGTTCATCGGCGGCTACGCGTCCGGCTACGGCTACGGCGCCGACTTCGAGGGCGCGGCCCACCTCATCACCGGCACCGCGACCAGCGTGCTCTCCGGCCGGGTGTCCTACACCCTCGGCCTGGAAGGCCCGGCCGTGACGGTGGACACCGCCTGCTCGTCCTCGCTGGTGGCCCTGCACATGGCGGCCCAGGCCCTGCGCTCCGGGGAGTGCTCGATGGCACTGGCCGGCGGCGTCACCCTGATGGTGACGCCCGAAGGCTTCATCGGCTTCAGTGAGCAGAGCGGCCTCGCCAAGGACGGCCGTTGCAAGGCGTTCTCCGACCAGGCCGACGGCATGGGCATGGCCGAGGGCGCCGGCGTCCTCGTCATCGAACGGCTTACGGACGCGCAGCGCAACGGCCATCCGGTGCTGGCGGTGCTGCGGGGTAGCGCCACCAACCAGGACGGTGCATCCAACGGCCTGACCGCGCCCAACGGGCCGTCACAGCAGCGGGTGATCCGTGCCGCGCTGGCCAACTCCCGCCTGACGCCTGGTGACGTGGACGTGGTGGAGGCGCACGGTACTGGTACAAAGCTGGGTGACCCGATCGAGGCCCAGGCGCTGCTGGCCACCTACGGTCAGGAGCGTCCGGAGGGACGACCGCTGTGGTTGGGTTCGGTGAAGTCCAACATCGGTCACACTCAGGCGGCGGCCGGTGTGGCGGGTGTGATCAAGATGGTGCTGGCCCTCCAGCACGAGCAGCTGCCACGCACCCTGCACGTCGATGAACTGTCCTCGCACGTGGACTGGGCCGCGGGCGAGGTGGAGGTGCTGACGGAACCGGTGCCGTGGCCCAGCGGGGGCCGGGTGCGGCGGGCCGGCGTCTCCTCCTTCGGGCTCAGCGGCACCAACGCGCACGTCATCCTGGAAGAGGCTCCGGCACCCGCCGTCACACAGGACGGTGACAGCCTCGTCGGAACCCCTGAGGGGACCGGGGCCGGGGGCACGGTACTCGTTCCCGGCGTGGCACCCGCCTGGTTGGTGTCCGGCCGCTCGGCTGCGGGCCTGGCCGCGCAGGCGGACCGGCTGCGGGACTGGCTGACGTCCCGCCCGGAGCTGGAACCGGCCGATGTGGCCTGGTCGCTGGCTGCCGGCCGTTCGGTCTTCGAGCACCGGGCCGTGGTGGTGGGTACAGGCCGTGTCGAGCTGCTCGGTGGGGTGGAGAGCCTGGCGTCGGGTGTTCCGGCTGGGTCGGTGGTGTCCGGTGTGGCGCGGCCGGGGGCTCGTCCGGTGTTCGCTTTCGCGGGTCAGGGGTCGCAGTGGGTTGGGATGGGGCGGGAGCTGGTTGAGGTTTCGCCGGTGTTCGCGGCGCGGCTGGCGGAGTGTGCGGCGGCGTTGGCCCCGTACGTGGACTGGTCGCTGACCGATGTCCTCGCGGGAACGGAAGGTGCCCCCGCGCTGGGGGCGGCGGATGTCGTTCAGCCCGTGCTGTGGGCGGTGATGGTTTCCCTCGCTGCTGTCTGGGAGGCGGCCGGTGTCGCCCCGGAAGCCGTCGTCGGCCACTCGCAGGGAGAAATCGCCGCTGCCACGGTGGCCGGGATGCTGTCGCTTGAGGACGGCGCGCGTGTGGTGGCGTTGCGGTCGCGTGCGTTGAAGGTGCTGGCGGGTGCGGGCGGGATGCTGTCGGTGAGTCGTCCGGCGGCTGAGGTTGAGGAGCGTCTGGTCCGGTTCGGTGAGCGGTTGTCTCTGGCGGCGGTCAACGGCCCCTCGGCCACCGTGGTGTCCGGCGAGCCGGAGGCTTTGGAGGAGCTGAGGGCGGAGTTCGAGGGGGCGGGTGCCCGGGCGCGGATGGTGGCGGTGGATTACGCCTCGCATTCGGCTCAGGTGGACCGGCTGGAGGAGGAGATCACTTCTGTCCTGGCCGGGCTCTCTCCGCGCCGGGGCCGCGTTCCGATGGTCTCGGCGATGACCGGTGAGACCCTGACCGGTGAGGAGCTGGACGCCGGGTACTGGTTCCGCAGTCTGCGGGCGACGGTGCATTACGACCGCGCCGTGCGGGTTTTGGCCGGTCAGGGGCATCAGCTGTTTGTTGAGGTGACCCCGCATCCGGTGCTGATGGGGGCGATGAACGACGCTCTGGAAGAGGTCGCCCAGGAGGCAGGCCCGGGGGCGGAGCCCGCCGCGGTGTGTGGAACCCTGCGGCGCGATGACGGCGGCGCTGAGCGCCTGCTGCTCTCGTTGGCCGAGGCGTTCGTCAATGGGGCGTCGGTGAACTGGCTGTCGGTGCTTCCCGCAGGGCGGCGGGTGGGGCTGCCGACGTATGCGTTCCAGCATGAGCGGTTCTGGCCGAAGGCGGCTGCTGCGGTTTCCGGTGGTGATCCGGTGTCGTTGGGGCTGGGTGCGGTGGGTCATCCGTTGTTGGGTGCGGCGGTTGAACTGGCGGGTGGTGCGGGCTTGGTGTGTACGGGTCGGTTGTCGGTGCGTACGCATCCGTGGCTGGCCGATCACGCCGTCGGTGGTGCGGTGCTGTTGCCCGGGACCGGTTTCGTGGAGCTCGCGGTGTGCGCGGGGGATCAGGCTGGCTGTGGTGTGTTGGAGGAGCTGACGCTCCAGGCGCCGCTGGTCTTCCCTGGGGACGGGGCTGCGGTGCAGGTCCAGGTGGTGCTGGCCGGGGCGGATGCGGAAGGCCGCCGTAGCGTCGAGGTCTTTTCCCGGTCCGATGCGGCTGGTCAGTTGCAGGGGTGGACGCAGCACGCGAGCGGCGTGCTCGCCCCTGCCGGTCAGGCAGCCGAGGCCGACGATGACTTCGCGGTGTGGCCGCCCCGTAACGCCACGACGGTGGACATCTCTGGTCTCTACCAGGCGGCGGGCGCGAACTCGTACGGCTATGGTCCGGCGTTTCAGGGGCTGCGGGCGGTGTGGCGTCGGGGCGAGGAGGTGTTCGCTGAGGTGGCGCTGCCGGAGGAGGTGGCGGAGGACGCTGCTGCCTTCGGACTGCATCCGGCGCTGCTGGACGCCGTACTGCATGCCAGTGCTTTGCTTGAGGCTGAGGGGGAGCCGGGCGAGATCCGGTTGCCGTTTGCCTGGACTGGTGTGGAGCTGCACGCCAGTGGTGCGTCGGTGCTGCGGGCCCGGTTGCGTCGTGACGCGCAGGGCACGTTGACGGTGGCGGCCGCGGATGCGGCGGGTCAGCCGGTGGTTTCCGTAGCCTCGCTGATCACCCGCCCGGTCGACACCGGCCAGCTCCGCACCGCCGACGCCGGAATGGCCGATGCGCTGTTCGGTGTGGAATGGGCGGCGGTCACCGCGGTCGAAGCGGCCTCCGGGGAGTGGGCGCTGATCGGCGCCGACCGCTTCGATGTCGCCGGGCAGCTGACGGCTGCCGGGACGCCGGTGCGGTGCTTCGCAGGGCTGGAGGAGCTGGCCGCTGCCGCAGCGGACCGGGAGATCGACCCCGCTTTCGTCCTGGTCTGCGCCGGTGGCGAGGACCGGAGCGAGGAGGATCCGGCACGGGCCGCTGCTCGGGTGACTGGCGAGATGCTCGGCCTGGTGCAGGGCTGGCTGGGTGAGGAGCGGCTGGCGGACAGCCGGCTGGTGGTTCTCACGCGTGGTGCGGTGGCGGTTTCGGCCGGTGAGGGGGTGGCTGATCTGCCGGCAGCGGCCCTGGCCGGTCTGGTGCGCTCGGCCCAGTCGGAGAACCCCGACCGGCTGCTCCTCGTCGACCTGCCGGCCACCAACACCGCCGATGAGACTGACGTTCTCTCCTTTGCCATTGGTACCGGGGAGCCGGAGCTGGCGCTCCGAAGCGGCGCGGTGCATGCACGTCGACTGGTGCGTCCTTCCGGGGCGCTGCCGGTTCCGGAGGGCCGGTGGCGGTTGGAGCCGGACGCGGGCGGTTCGCTGGAAGGACTGTCGCTGCGCCCGGCGCCGGAGGCGGACCAGCCCCTCGCGACCGGACAGGTGCGAGTGGCGGTCCGGGCGACCGGCCTGAACTTCCGCGATGTGCTGATCGCGCTGGGCATGTATCCGGGCGGTGGAGTGCTGGGCAGCGAGATCGCCGGTACGGTGCTCGAAGCCGGGCCGGGGGTGGACCACCTGGCCCCGGGCGACCGGGTAATGGGGCTCGGCGAGGGCGGGTTCGGCCCGGCGGTTGTCACCGACGCCCGGCAGTTGGTGCGAATACCGGACGGCTGGTCCTACGCCGAAGCCGCCTCCGTCCCCAGCGCGTTCATGACTGCTTGGTACGCGTTGGTGGAGTTGGTCGGGGCGAAGCCGGGGCAGCGGGTGCTGGTGCATGCCGCTACCGGTGGGGTGGGGATGGCGGCGGTGCAGATCGCCCGCTACCTGGGGTTGGAGGTCTTTGCGACCGCGAGTCCGGGCAAGTGGCCGGTGCTGGCGGTGATGGGTCTGGATGCGGAGCACGTCTCGTCCTCCCGTACTGCCGGGTTCGAGGCGGATTTCATGGCTGCCACGGGTGGTGCGGGTGTGGACATCGTGGTGAACTCGTTGGCGGGTGAGCTGACCGATGCTTCGCTGCGGTTGCTGCCGCGGGGCGGGGCATTTGTGGAGATGGGCCGCACCGACGTCCGCGACGCCCAGGCAGTGGCCGCAGAGCAACCGGGCGTCACCTACCGCCCGTTCGAACTCAGCGAGGCGGGGCCGGCAGCACTGGGCACGATCCTGGAGCGGGTTGTTGCGCTGCTGTCCGCCGGCGATCTGCAACGGCTCCCGCTACGGGCCTGGGGCGTCCGGCAGGCGCGGGACGCGTTCCGGTTCATGCAGCAGGCCCGGCACACCGGCAAAATCGTCCTGACCCTGCCGTCGGACCTCGCCGAGACGCGGTCGACTGGCCCGTCCGGTGCCCGTTCGGCGTTGATCACGGGTGGTACGGGCACGTTGGGTGGTCTGGTGGCCGGGCATCTGGTGGTGTCGGGGCGGGCGGAGCATGTGGTGCTGACCAGTCGTTCGGGGCCCGGTGCTGTTGGTGTGGCGGCGTTGGCTGCGCGGTTGGCGCATGCGGGCGCTTCGGTGCAGGTGACGGCATGTGATGCCGCGGTTCGCCAGGAGCTGGCCGCTGTGGTGGCGGCGGTCCCGGCCGAATACCCGTTGCGGACTGTGGTGCATACCGCGGGTGTGCTGGATGACGGTACGGTCGGTTCGCTGACCGTGCAGCGGGTGGCGGGGGTGCTGCGGCCGAAGGCGGACGGTGCCTGGAACCTGCACGAGCTGACCCAGGGAATGGACCTGGACCACTTCGTGCTGTTCTCCTCCGCGGCAGCCACCTTCTCCAGCCCCGGCCAGGGCAACTACGTGGCGGCCAACGCCTTCCTGGACGCACTGGCCGCGAAGCGGCGGGCGGCCGGACTGCCCGCCACCTCGCTGGCCTGGGGCATGTGGGCCGACGCCAGCGCGTTGACCGGGCAGCTCAGCGAGTCCGAACGGGCCCGCATCAGCCGCGGCGGAGTCATGGCGCTCAGCGCCGACGAGGGCCTGGCGTTGCTGGACCTGGCGCTGGCCCGTGACGAGGCGCTGCTGATGCCGGCCAAGCTCGATCTGGCCGGGATGCGGGCGCAGAGCGCCGGCAGCACGGAGGTTCCGCCGCTGTTCCGGGCCTTGGTCTCGGCCGGTAGTGGGCGGCGTAGCGCTGTCGGGGCCGGTGACGCGGGCGCGGACTCGCTGCATGAGCGGCTGTCCGGGCTGTCCGGTCAGGAGCGAACCCGGCTGCTGACCGACCTGGTGCGTACGCATGCGGCGGCTGTTCTGGGGCATGCCTCGGCGGAGGCCGTCGAGCCGGGGCGGGCCTTCACCGACCTGGGCTTCGACTCGCTCACCGCCGTCGAACTGCGTAACCGGCTGAGCACCGCGACCGGTCTGCGGCTGCCCGCCACCCTGGTCTTCGACTACCCCAACACCCTCGAACTGGCCGCCTTCCTGATGGAAAAGCTGCTGCCTCAGATCGTTGAACATGGCGAGCCGGACGCTGCGGAGGAGAAACTCCGAACGGCACTCGCGACCGTACCGCTGTCCAGGTTCCGGGAGGCCGGGCTGATGGAGGCGCTGCTGCGGCTCGCCGGCGTCCAGGACGACGCCCTGCTCGCCGAAGAGGGTGAACAGGGCGCGGACATCGACGAGCTGGACGCCGACAGCCTGATCCGTCTCGCGCTGGGCGGCGAGAAGGAATGACCCTTCGGACGACGCCCGGAACGGTGGTGCTGACGGTGCCGCGAACGGCGATGGTGATGCTCGATGCGTGGAGGCAGCGATGACAGGACAGGCCGACAAGCTCCTTGAAGCGCTGCGTGCCTCCGTGAAGGAGACCGAGCGGCTGCGGCAGCAGAACCGGCAGCTCGTCTCGGCGGCCTCGGAACCGCTGGCGATCGTCGGCATGAGCTGCCGGTACCCGGGTGGTGTGACCACCCCGGAGCAACTGTGGGAACTGGTCTCCACCGGCGGCGACGCCATCTCCGGCGTCCCCGCCGACCGTGGCTGGGACACCGAGGAGCTGCACGACCCCGGCCGGCCGGACAGCTCCTCCTCGGCCGAGGGCGGATTCCTGCGGGACGCGGCCGCCTTCGACGCGGACTTCTTCGGCATCAGCCCGCGTGAGGCGCTGGCCATGGACCCGCAGCAGCGTCTGTTGCTGGAGACGTCCTGGGAGGCGCTGGAGCGGGCCGGGGTGGCACCCGCCTCCCTCCGCGGCTCGCAGACCGGTGTGTTCGTCGGCGTCGGCCCCTCCGACTACGGCGCCAACCCCGCCCTGCACACCGACGACCTGCAGTGGCACCTCATAACCGGCGGCGCGACCAGTGTGATGTCCGGCCGCATCTCCTACCTGCTCGGCCTGCAGGGGCCGTCGGTGTCGGTGGACACGGCGTGTTCGTCGTCGTTGGTGGCGCTGCATCTGGCGGCGCAGGCCGTACGGTCGGGTGAGTGTTCGTTGGCGCTGGCCGGCGGGGCCACGGTGATGGCCTCAGCCATCGGTATCCGCGGATTCTCCCGGCAGGACGGTCTGGCTGCGGACGGCCGCTGCAAGGCCTTCTCCGCCGACGCGGACGGCATGGGCATGGGCGAGGGCGCCGGCATGGTCGTGGTGGAGCGGCTGTCCGACGCCCGCCGTAACGGGCACAAGGTGCTGGCGGTGCTGCGGGGCAGTGCGGTCAACCAGGACGGTGCGTCGAACGGTCTGACCGCGCCCAACGGGCCTTCGCAGCAGCGGGTGATCCGCGCTGCGCTGGCCGGTGCGCACCTGACGGCGGCCGACGTGGATGTGGTGGAGGCGCACGGTACTGGTACGAAGCTGGGTGACCCGATCGAGGCGCAGGCGCTGCTGGCCACCTACGGCCAGGACCGTCCCGAGGGGCGGCCGCTGTGGTTGGGCTCGGTGAAGTCCAACATCGGTCACGCCCAGCAGGCGGCCGGCGTTGCGGGTGTCATCAAGATGGTGCTGGCGCTTCAGCACGGACAGCTGCCGCGCACCCTGCACGCGGACGAGGCCTCCCCGCACGTCGACTGGGCATCCGGCGAGGTGAAGCTGCTGACGGAGCCGGTGCCGTGGCCCAGCGGGGACCGGGTGCGGCGGGCCGGCGTCTCCTCCTTCGGCCTCAGCGGCACCAACGCGCACGTCATTCTGGAGGAGCCTCCCGCGGCGCAGGAGGCCGAAGGTGACGAGGAGTCCGGAGAGACGGTTGTTCCGGTAGCCCCGGTGGTTATTGGTGCCGGTGCTTGGGTGTTGTCTGGGCGGACTGCTGAGGCGTTGTCGGCGCAGGCGGGGCGGTTGCGGGAGTGGGTGTCGCTTCGTCCGGAGCTGGAGCCGGCCGATGTGGCGTGGTCGTTGGCGGTGACGCGGTCGGTCTTCGAGCATCGTGCGGTGGTGGTTGGCGGGGGCCAGGAGCAGATGCTGGCGGGGCTTGGTGGGCTGGCGTCGGGTGTTCCGGCTGGGTCGGTGGTGTCCGGTGTGGCGCGGCCGGGGGCTCGTCCGGTGTTTGCTTTTGCGGGTCAGGGGTCGCAGTGGGTGGGGATGGGGCGGGAGCTGGCGGGGGTTTCGCCGGTGTTCGCGGCGCGGTTGTCTGAGTGTGCTGCGGCGTTGGAGCCGTATGTGGACTGGTCGCTGACCGATGTCCTGGTGGGATCGGGGGACGCTCCTGCACTGGAGGCGGCGGATGTTGTCCAGCCCGCGCTGTGGGCGGTGATGGTGTCGCTCGCTGCTGTCTGGGAGGCGGCCGGTGTCGCCCCGGAAGCCGTGGTGGGCCACTCGCAAGGAGAAATCGCCGCTGCCACGGTGGCCGGAATGCTGTCGCTTGAGGACGGTGCCCGTGTGGTGGCGTTGCGGTCGCGTGCGTTGAAGGTGCTGGCGGGTGCGGGCGGGATGTTGTCGGTGAGCCGTCCGGCGGCTGAGGTTGAGGAGCGTCTGGTCCGGTTCGGTGAGCGGTTGTCTCTGGCGGCGGTGAACGGGCCGTCGGCCACTGTCGTCTCGGGTGAGCCGGAGGCTTTGGAGGAGCTGAGGGCGGAGTTCGAGGCGGCGGGTGCCCGGGCGCGGATGGTGGCGGTCGACTATGCCTCGCATTCGGCTCAGGTGGACCGGCTGGAGGAGGAGATCACTTCTGTCCTGGCCGGGCTCTCTCCGCGCCGGGGCCGCGTTCCGATGGTCTCGGCGATGACCGGTGAGACCCTGACCGGTGAGGAGCTGGACGCCGGGTATTGGTTCCGCAGTCTGCGGGCGACGGTGCATTACGACCGTGCGGTGCGGGTGCTGGCGGATCGTGGTCACCAGGTGTTCATCGAGGTGACCCCGCATCCGGTGCTGGTCGGCGCCATGCACGACACCCTCCAGGATCTCGCTCAGGAGGCGGGTCCGGGTGTCATGCCAGCGGCTGTCTGCGGGACGCTCCGCCGCGACGAGGGCGGTGCGGATCGTCTGGTGGCGTCGCTGGCGGAGGCGTTCGTCAATGGAGCCGAGCTGGACTGGCAGGCGGTGTTGTCGGCCGGGCGGCGGGTGGGGCTGCCGACGTATGCGTTCCAGCATGAGCGGTTCTGGCCGAAGGCGGCTGCTGCGGTTTCCGGTGGTGATCCGGTGTCGTTGGGGCTGGGTGCGGTGGGTCATCCGTTGTTGGGTGCGGCGGTTGAACTGGCGGGTGGTGCGGGCTTGGTGTGTACGGGTCGGTTGTCGGTGCGTACGCATCCGTGGCTGGCCGACCATGCCGTCGGTGGTGCGGTGCTGTTGCCGGGCACCGGTTTCGTGGAGCTCGCGGTGTGTGCGGGGGATCAGGCTGGCTGTGGTGTGTTGGAGGAGCTGACGCTCCAGGCGCCGCTGGTCTTCCCTGGGGACGGGGCTGCGGTGCAGGTCCAGGTGGTGCTGGCCGGGGCGGATGCGGAGGGTCGCCGTAGCGTCGAGGTCTTTTCCCGGTCCGATGGCGCTGGTCAGTTGCAAGGGTGGACGCAGCACGCGAGCGGCGTGCTGGCCCCTGCGGGTCCGGCGGCTGCGGCCGACGATGACTTCGCGGTGTGGCCGCCCCGTAATGCCACCACAGTGGACGTTTCCAACCTCTATCAGTCCGCTGCCGAAGGTCCCTACGGCTATGGTCCGGCGTTTCAGGGGCTGCGGGCGGTGTGGCGTCGGGGCGAGGAGGTCTTTGCTGAGGTGGCGCTGCCGGAGGAGGTGGCGGAGGACGCTGCTGCCTTCGGCCTGCATCCGGCGCTGCTGGACGCCGTACTGCAGGCTGCCTTCCTGATGGGCGGCGCCGAAGAGGGGACAACCGAAGAGGTTCGGTTGCCGTTTGCCTGGACTGGTGTGGAGCTGCACGCCAGTGGTGCGTCGGTGCTGCGGGCCCGGTTGCGTCGTGATGCGCAGGGCATGTTGACGGTGGCGGCTGCGGATGCGGCGGGTCAGCCGGTGGTTTCCGTGGCCTCGCTGATCACCCGCCCGGTGGATGCCGGCCAGCTCGGCAGTGCCGCGTCGGCCGTTGCGGATGCCTTGTTCACCGTCGCCTGGATGCCGGTCAGCGGCGCTGAGTCCGTGGCCCCCGTTGCCGGGGAGTGGGCGCTGATCGGCGCCGACCGCTTCGATGTCGCCGGGCAGCTGACGGCTGCCGGGACGCCGGTGCGGTGCTTTCCGGGGCTGGAGGAGCTGGCCGCTGCCGCAGCGGGCCGGGAGATCGACCCCGCTTTCGTCCTGGTCTGCGCCGGTGGCGAGGGCCGGAGCGAGGAGGACCCGGCACGGGCTGCGGCCCGGGTGACTGGCGAGACCCTGGTTCTGGTGCAGGAGTGGCTGGCTGAGGAGCGGCTGGCGGAGAGCCGGCTGGTGGTTCTCACGCGTGGTGCGGTGGCGGTCTCGGCCGGTGAGGGCGTGACCGATCTGCCGGCAGCGGCCCTGGCCGGTCTGGTGCGCTCGGCCCAGTCGGAGAACCCCGACCGGCTGCTCCTCGTCGACCTGCCGGCCACCGGTACTGCGGAGCAGGTCATCGAGCTGCCGGTTGCCGTTGGTACCGGGGAGCCGGAGCTGGCGCTCCGAGGCGGCGCGGTGCATGCACGTCGACTGGTGCGTCCTTCCGGGGCGCTGCCGGTTCCGGAGGGCCGGTGGCGGTTGGAGCCGGACGCGGGCGGTTCGCTGGAGGGGCTGTCACTGCGCCCGTCGCCGGAGGCGGATGAACCGCTGGCAGCCGGGCAGGTCCGTATCGCCGTCGGTGCCGCTGGCCTGAACTTCCGCGACGTACTGATCGCGCTGGGCATGTACCCGGGCGGCGGAATGCTGGGCAGCGAGATCGCCGGGACAGTGTTGGAAGCCGGGCCGGGGGTAGAGCAGCTCGCCCCGGGCGACCGGGTGACGGGAATCGGTGAGGGCGGGTTCGGCCCAGTGGTTGTCACCGGTGCCCGGCAACTGGTGCGGATTCCGGACGGCTGGTCGTTCGCGGAGGCGGCCTCGGTGCCGACGGCGTTCATGACTGCCTGGTATGCGTTGGTGGAGTTGGCCGGGGCGAAGCCGGGGCAGCGGGTGCTGGTGCATGCTGCTGCCGGTGGGGTGGGGATGGCGGCGGTGCAGATTGCCCGCTATCTGGGGTTGGAGGTCTTTGCGACCGCGAGTCCGGGCAAGTGGCCGGTGTTGGCGGCGATGGGGCTGGACGCGGAGCACGTCTCGTCTTCCCGTACTGCCGGGTTCGAGGCGGATTTCCTGTCCGCCACGGGTGGTGCGGGTGTGGACATCGTGGTGAACTCGTTGGCGGGTGAGCTGACCGATGCTTCGCTGCGGTTGCTGCCGCGGGGCGGGGCGTTCGTGGAGATGGGCCGTACCGACGTCCGCGACGCCCAGGCAGTGGCCGCGGAGCAACCGGGCGTCACCTACCGCTCGTTCGACCTCGGCGAGGCAGGTCCTGAGGGGCTGGGCACCATGCTCGCCCGGATCATGGAACTGCTGTCCGCCGGCGAACTGCAGCGGCTGCCGATGCGGGTCTGGGAGGTGCGCCGGGCGCGGGACGCGTTCCGGTTCATGCAGCAGGCCCGGCACACCGGCAAGATCGTCCTGACGATCCCTGCGCACCTCTCCGCAGCGCAGCAGTCGGCATCGGCCCAGACCGCTGCCTGTTCGGCGTTGATCACGGGTGGTACGGGCACGTTGGGTGGTCTGGTGGCCGGGCATCTGGTGGTGTCGGGGCGGGCGGAGCATGTGGTGCTGACCAGTCGTTCGGGGCCCGGTGCGGCTGGTGTGGCGGCGTTGGCTGCGCGGTTGGCGCATGCGGGCGCGTCGGTGCAGGTGACGGCATGTGATGCTGCGGTCCGCCAGGAGCTGGCCGCTGTGGTGGCGGCGGTCCCGGCGCAGGCGCCGTTGCGGACTGTGGTGCATACCGCGGGTGTGCTGGATGACGGTACGGTCGGTTCGCTGACCGTGCAGCGGGTGGCGGGGGTGCTGCGGCCGAAGGCGGACGGTGCCTGGAACCTGCACGAACTGACCCGGGACCTGGTTCCGGAGCTGGAGGACTTCGTACTGTTCTCGTCCTCGGCGGCGGCGTTCGGCGTGCCGGGGCAGGGCAATTACGTGGCGGCCAATGCCTTTCTGGATGCGCTGGCTGCTGAGCGGCGGGCGTCGGGTCTTCCGGGTGTCTCGCTGGGGTGGGGGCTGTGGGCCGAGGTGTCCGGGCTGACCGGGCAACTGGCGGAGTCTGACCGCTCTCGGTTGTCGCGTGGTGGTGCGTTGGCGCTCAGCGCCGACGAGGGCCTGGCGTTGCTGGATCTGTGTCTGGCCCGTGATGAGGCGGTGCTGGTGCCGTCGCGGCTGGATCTGGCCGGGTTGCGGGCCCAGGCAGTGCGCAGTGCGCAGGTTCCGCCGTTGTGGCGGGCTCTGGTCGGTGCCGGGAGTGGGCGGCGTAGCGCTGCCGGGGCCGGTGACGCGGGCGCGGACTCGCTGCATGAGCGGCTGTCCGGGCTGTCCGGTCAGGAGCGGACCCGGCTGCTGACCGACCTGGTCCGTACGCATGCGGCGGCTGTTCTGGGGCACGCCTCGGCGGAGGCCGTCGAGCCGGGGCGGGCCTTCACCGACCTGGGCTTCGACTCGCTCACCGCCGTCGAACTGCGTAACCGGCTGAGCACCGCGACCGGTCTGCGGCTGCCCGCCACCCTGGTCTTCGACTACCCCAACCCGGCCGCGCTCGCCGGCCACCTCAAAGCCAGGATCATCGGTGACGGCGACGGGCCGGCCGCGAGCCCACTGCCGACCAGTACGACGCAGCAGACCTCCGGGGAACCGATCGCGATCGTCGGCCTGGCCTGCCGATTCCCCGGCGGGGTGAACGGCCCCGAGGAGTTCTGGCGGCTGCTTGCCGACGGCACCGACGCGGTCTCCCGCTTCCCGGACGATCGCGGCTGGGACGTGGAGGCGCTCTACGACCCGGACCCCGACAGCGTCGGCACCTCCTACACCAGGGAAGGCGGCTTCATCGGCGACGCCGGTGGCTTCGACGCGGACTTCTTCGGAATCAGCCCGCGCGAGGCGCTGGCCATGGACCCGCAGCAGCGACAGGTCCTGGAGGCTTCCTGGGAGGCGCTGGAGCGGGCCGGCATCGACCCGTCCGCGCTGCGCGGCAGCCAGACCGGTGTCTTCGTCGGCGGCTTCGCCTCGGCCTACGGCATCGGCGTGGCGACCGGCGACGAGGGCGCGGAGGGGAACCTGACCACCGGCTTCGCCACCAGCGTGCTCTCCGGCCGGGTGTCCTACGCCCTCGGACTGGAAGGCCCGGCCGTGACGGTGGACACGGCGTGCTCCTCGTCCCTGGTCGCGCTGCACCTGGCTTGCCAGGCGATCCGCGCGGGGGAGTGCTCCATGGCGCTCGCCGGCGGATCCACGATCATCTCGACCCCGGACGGGATCGTCGGCTTCAGCCGACAGCGCGGCCTGGCCGCGGACGGCCGCTGCAAGGCCTTCTCCGCCGACGCGGACGGCATGGGCTTCGCCGAGGGCACCGGCGTCCTGGTCGTGGAACGCCTCTCGGACGCCCGCCGCAACGGTCACCCGGTGCTGGCGGTGGTACGGGGCAGTGCGGTCAACCAGGACGGTGCGTCGAACGGTCTGACTGCGCCGAACGGGCCTTCGCAGCAGCGGGTGATCCGCGCCGCGCTGGCCGGTGCGCACCTGACGGCGGCCGACGTGGATGTGGTGGAGGCGCACGGTACTGGTACGAAGCTGGGTGATCCGATCGAGGCGCAGGCGCTGCTGGCCACCTACGGCCAGGAGCGTCCGGAGGGCCGGCCGCTGTGGTTGGGTTCGGTGAAGTCCAACATCGGTCACACGCAGGCCGCCGCCGGTGTCGCCGGTGTCATCAAGATGGTGCTGGCCCTCCAGCACGGACAGCTGCCGCGCACCCTGCACGCGGACGAGCCCTCCCCGCACGTCGACTGGACTGAGGGTGAGGTGAAACTGCTCACCGAACCGGTGCCGTGGCGGCCGAACGACCGGCCGCGCATCGCCGGAATCTCCTCCTTCGGCATCAGCGGCACCAACGTCCACCTGCTTCTGGAGGAGGCCCCCGCCGAGGAACCCGCGCACGTGGCCGGCAACCCCGCCGACGGTGACACAGTCACTTCGGCACCGGTGCTCTCCTGGGCCGGGGCGGACGCGGCTGCCGAAACGGTGAGCGCCTGGCTGGTGTCCGGCCGCTCGGCTGCGGGCCTGGCCGCGCAGGCGGACCGGCTGCGGGACTGGTTGACGTCCCGCCCGGAGCTGGCACCGGCCGATGTGGCCTGGTCGCTGGCTGCCACCCGCTCTGTCTTCGAGCACCGCGCCGTGGTCGTGGGCGGGGATCGGGAGCAGGTGCTGGCGGGGCTTGCGGGCCTGGCGTCCGGTGCGCCCTCGGGTGCGTTGATCGCGGGCACGGCCCGACCGGACGCCCGCCCGGTGTTTGCTTTTGCGGGTCAGGGTTCGCAGTGGGTGGGGATGGGGCGGGAGCTGGCTGAGGTTTCGCCGGTGTTCGCGGGGCGGTTGGCGGAGTGTGCGGCGGCGTTGGCGCCGTACGTGGACTGGTCGCTGACCGATGTCCTGGCGGGATCAGGGGACGCTCCGGCGTTGGAGGCGGCGGATGTCGTCCAGCCTGCGCTGTGGGCGGTGATGGTTTCCCTCGCTGCTGTCTGGGAGGCGGCGGGTGTTGTCCCGGAAGCCGTCGTCGGCCACTCGCAGGGAGAAATCGCCGCTGCCACGGTCGCCGGAATGCTGTCGCTTCAAGACGGGGCCCGTGTGGTGGCGTTGCGGTCGCGTGCGTTGAAGGTGCTGGCGGGCGCGGGCGGGATGCTGTCCGTCAGTCGTCCGGCGTCGGAGGTTGAGGAGCGCCTGGCCCGGTTCGGTGAGCGGTTGTCTCTGGCGGCGGTCAACGGCCCCTCGGCCACCGTGGTGTCCGGCGAGCCGGAGGCTTTGGAGGAGCTGAGGGCGGAGTTCGAGGGGGCGGGTGCCCGGGCGCGGATGGTGGCGGTGGATTACGCCTCGCATTCGGCTCAGGTGGACCGGCTGGAGGAGGAGATCACTTCTGTCCTGGCCGGGGTCTCCCCGCGTCGGGGCCGGGTCCCGATGGTGTCCGCGATGACCGGTGAGACCCTGACCGGTGAGGAGCTGGACGCCGGGTACTGGTTCCGCAGTCTGCGGGCGACGGTGCATTACGACCGTGCGGTGCGGGTGCTGGCGGGTCGTGGTCATCAGGTGTTCATCGAGGTGACCCCGCATCCGGTGCTGATGGGCGCGATGAACGACACTCTGGAAGAGGCCGCCCAGGAGGCAGGCCCCGGTATCGTCCCGGCGGCCGTCTGCGGGACGCTCCGCCGCGACGAGGGCGGCCCAGCCCAGCTGGTCACCTCGCTCGCCGAGGCGTTCGTCAGTGGGGCGCTGGTGAACTGGCAGGCGGTGTTGCCGGCCGGGCGGCGGGTGGAGCTGCCGACGTATGCGTTCCAGCATGAGCGGTTCTGGCCGAAGGCGGCTGCTGCGGTTTCCGGTGGTGATCCGGTGTCGTTGGGGCTGGGTGCGGTGGGTCATCCGTTGTTGGGTGCGGCGGTTGAACTGGCGGGTGGTGCGGGCTTGGTGTGTACGGGTCGGTTGTCGGTGCGTACGCATCCGTGGCTGGCCGACCATGCCGTGGGCGGTGTGGTGCTGTTGCCGGGTACCGGTTTCGTGGAGCTGGCGGTACGCGCCGGTGACCAAGTCGGGTGTGGGCTCCTGGAGGAATTGACGCTCCAGGCGCCGCTGGTCTTCCCTGGGGACGGGGCTGCGGTGCAGGTCCAGGTGGTGCTGGCCGGGGCGGATGCGGAGGGTCGCCGTAGCGTCGAGGTCTTTTCCCGGTCCGATGGCGCTGGTCAGTTGCAAGGGTGGACGCAGCACGCGAGCGGCGTGCTGGCCCCTGCGGGTCCGGCGGCTGCGGCCGACGATGACTTCGCGGTGTGGCCGCCCCGTAATGCCACCACAGTGGACGTTTCCAACCTCTATCAGTCCGCTGCCGAAGGTCCCTACGGCTATGGTCCGGCGTTTCAGGGGCTGCGGGCGGTGTGGCGTCGGGGCGAGGAGGTCTTTGCTGAGGTGGCGCTGCCGGAGGAGGTGGCGGAGGACGCTGCTGCCTTCGGCCTGCATCCGGCGCTGCTGGACGCCGTACTGCAGGCTGCCTTCCTGATGGGCGGCGCCGAAGAGGGGACAACCGAAGAGGTTCGGTTGCCGTTTGCCTGGACTGGTGTGGAGCTGCACGCCAGTGGTGCGTCGGTGCTGCGGGCCCGGTTGCGTCGTGATGCGCAGGGCATGTTGACGGTGGCGGCTGCGGATGCGGCGGGTCAGCCGGTGGTTTCCGTGGCCTCGCTGATCACCCGCCCGGTGGATGCCGGCCAGCTCGGCAGTGCCGCGTCGGCCGTTGCGGATGCCTTGTTCACCGTCGCCTGGATGCCGGTCAGCGGCGCTGAGTCCGTGGCCCCCGTTGCCGGGGAGTGGGCGCTGATCGGCGCCGACCGCTTCGATGTCGCCGGGCAGCTGACGGCTGCCGGGACGCCGGTGCGGTGCTTTCCGGGGCTGGAGGAGCTGGCCGCTGCCGCAGCGGGCCGGGAGATCGACCCCGCTTTCGTCCTGGTCTGCGCCGGTGGCGAGGGCCGGAGCGAGGAGGACCCGGCACGGGCTGCGGCCCGGGTGACTGGCGAGACCCTGGTTCTGGTGCAGGAGTGGCTGGCTGAGGAGCGGCTGGCGGAGAGCCGGCTGGTGGTTCTCACGCGTGGTGCGGTGGCGGTCTCGGCCGGTGAGGGCGTGACCGATCTGCCGGCAGCGGCCCTGGCCGGCTTGGTGCGCTCGGCCCAGTCGGAGAACCCCGACCGGCTGCTCCTCGTCGACCTGCCGGCCACCGACACCGCCGATCAGATCGCCGTACTCCCGGCCGCGCTCCCGGCCGCACTCGCCGCCGGGGAACCCGAGGTGGCCATCCGCGACTCCGCGGTCCATGGGCGGCGGCTGACCCGTCCATCCGGCTCCACGGAGGCAGTTGAACGACCCGCCAACCCGTCCGGTGCCCGTTCGGCGTTGATCACGGGTGGTACGGGCACGTTGGGTGGTCTGGTGGCCGGGCATCTGGTGGTGTCGGGGCGGGCGGAGCATGTGGTGCTGACCAGTCGTTCGGGGCCCGGTGCGGTTGGTGTGGCGGCGTTGGCCGCGCGGCTGGCCCAGACAGGCGCTTCGGTGCAGGTGACGGCATGTGATGCTGCGGTCCGCCAGGAGCTGGCCGCTGTGGTGGCGGCGGTCCCGGCCGAATACCCGTTGCGGACCGTGGTGCACACCGCGGGTGTGCTGGACGACGGTACGGTCGGTTCGCTGACCGTGCAGCGGGTGGCGGGGGTGCTGCGGCCGAAGGCGGACGGTGCCTGGAACCTGCACGAACTGACCCAGGGAATGGACCTGGACCACTTCGTACTGTTCTCGTCCTCGGCGGCGGCGTTCGGCGTGCCGGGGCAGGGCAATTACGTGGCGGCCAACGCCTTCCTGGACGCACTGGCCGCGAAGCGGCGGGCGTCGGGCCTCCCCGGTGTCTCGCTGGGGTGGGGATTGTGGGCCGAGGTGTCCGGGCTGACCGGGCAACTGGCGGAGTCCGACCGGTCCCGGATGTCGCGCAGTGGTGCCTTGGCGCTCAGCGCTGACGAGGGCCTGGCACTGCTGGACCTCTGCCTGACCCGGCATGAGGCAGTGCTGGTGCCGTCCAGGCTGGACCTGGCCGGGTTGCAGACCCAGGCAGCACGCAGCGCGCAGGTTCCGCCGCTGTGGCGGGCTCTGGTCAGCGCCGGTACCGGGCGGCGCAGCGCTGCCGGGAGGGACGACGCGAGTGCGGACTCGCTGCGCCGGCAACTGGCCGCACTGCCCGCCGCCGAGCGCGACGAGATGCTGCTGAACCTGGTACGGGCCCACGTCGCCGCGGTCCTGGGGCACGCCTCCGCGGAGGCCGTTGAGCCGGGGCGGGCCTTCACCGACCTGGGCTTCGACTCGCTCACCGCCGTCCAACTGCGTAACCGGCTGAGCACCGCGACCGGTCTGCGGCTGCCCGCCACCCTGGTCTTCGACTACCCCAACCCGGCCGTGCTCGCCGGCCACCTGCGCGGACGGCTCGGCGACGAGCCGCAGGCGCGTACGAAGGCCGCCACCGCCCCGGCGGCAGCGGAGACGTCAGCAGCCGGGGCGCCGGACGAGCCGATCGCCATCGTGGGGATGAGTTGCCGTTTCCCCGGCGGCACGGCGGACCCCGAGGACCTGTGGCGGATGCTGCGCGACGGCGAGGACGCCATCTCGGCCTTCCCCACCGACCGCGGCTGGGACCTGGACGGACTGCACGACCCGGACGCCGCGCGGAGCGGCGCCGCCCGTACACAGGCCGGTGGGTTCGTGCAGGACGCCGCCTCCTTCGACGCCGGATTCTTCGAGATCAGCCCGCGTGAGGCCCTCGCCATGGACCCGCAGCAGCGGCTGTTGCTGGAACTGGCCTGGGAGGCGTTCGAGCGGTCCGGGATCGATCCGTCCAGCCTGCGCTCCAGCCCGACCGGCACCTTCGTCGGCGGCTACACCTCCGGCTACGAGACGAGCGTGCTGGCGCAGGGCGGCACCGAGTCCCAGGGGCACCTGATGACGGGGATCGCCACCAGCGTCCTGTCCGGCCGGCTGGCCTACACCTTCGGGCTGGAGGGCCCGGCGGTGACGGTCGACACGGCCTGCTCGTCGGCGCTGGTGGCGCTGCACCTGGCCGCGCAGTCGCTGCGGTCGGGGGAGTGCTCGCTGGCGCTGGCCGGCGGTGTGACGGTCATGGCCACCCCGGGCACGTTCGTGGAGTTCTCCCGCCAGCGCGGGCTGGCCGCGGACGGCCGCTGCAAGGCGTTCGCCGCCGCGGCCGACGGCACCGGCTTCGCCGAGGGCGCCGGCCTGCTCGTCATCGAGCGGCTCTCGGACGCGCGGCGCAACGGGCACCCGGTGCTGGCGGTGCTGCGGGGCAGTGCCACCAACCAGGACGGTGCGTCGAACGGTCTGACCGCGCCCAACGGGCCGTCACAGCAGCGGGTGATCCGCGCCGCGCTGGCCAACTCCCGCCTGACGCCTGGTGACGTGGACGTGGTGGAGGCGCACGGCACCGGTACGAAGCTGGGCGACCCGATCGAGGCGCAGGCGCTGCTGGCCACCTACGGTCAGGACCGCGGCGAGGGCGACCCGCTGTGGCTGGGGTCGGTGAAGTCCAACATCGGTCACACGCAGGCCGCCGCCGGTGTCGCCGGTGTCATCAAGATGGTGCTGGCCCTCCAGCACGGACAGCTGCCGCGCACCCTGCACGTGGACGAGCCCAGCCCGCACATCGACTGGACCGGCGGCGAGGTACGGCTGCTCACCGAACCGGTGCCGTGGCAGGCGAACGGCCGGCCCCGCCGGGCCGGCGTCTCCTCCTTCGGGATCAGCGGCACCAACGCGCACGTCATCCTCGAAGAGGCGCCCGCGCCGCCCGCCGGGACCGGGAGCCAGATGCTGCTTCCCGGGTCCGGGAGCCACGAGCGGCTTCCCGGGTCCGGGAGCCACGAGCGGCTTCCCGGGTCCGGGAGCCACGAGCGGCTTCCCGGGTCCGGGAGCCACGAGCGGCTTCCCGGGTCCGGGAGCCACGTGCTGCTCTCCGGGTCCGGGAGCCACGTACCGCCCGCCGGCCCCGAAACCCACGCGGCGCCCCCGTCCGGAGCCGGAATCGCTCCGGCGGCCGGCTCGGTCCCGCCGCTGGCGGTGCCGTGGCCGCTGTCCGCGCGGACCCCGGAGGCGCTGCGGGCCCAGGCGGGACGGCTGCGCCAGTTCCTGCTGGAACGGCCGGAACTCGACCTGGTGGACATCGGGTTCTCGCTGGCCACCACGCGTACCGCCTTCGACCACCGGGCGGTGGTGCAGGGCACGGACCGGGACGGGCTGCTGGCGGGCCTCGCGGTGGCCGCCGCGGGAGTGCAGACCCGGGACGTGGTGACCGGAACCGCGAGGACGGGCCGCAAACCGGTCTTCGTCTTCTCCGGCCCGGCCAGATCGCCCGAAGGTCCCGGCCCGGCCGGATCGCCCGAAGGCCCCGGCACGGCCGCATCACCCGGAAGTCCCGGCGCGGACGTCCGGCTGGACGCCGCGGCCGCATTGCTGGAGGAGTCGCCGGTCTTCGCCGACCGGATCGCCGACTGCGAGCAGGCCCTGGCGCCCTTCGTGGACTGGAAGGTGACCGAGGTGCTGCGAGCCGGCGAGGACAGCCCGGCGCTCACCACCCCCGAGATCCACCGCCCGGTGCTGTGGGCGGTACTGGTGGCGCTCGCCGCGCTGTGGCGCTCCGCCGGTGTGCACCCGGCCGCGGTGGCCGGGCACGGGGTGGGCGAGATCGCCGCCGCCCAGGTGGCCGGTGTGCTGACGGCGGCGGACGCGGCCCGGCTGGCCGTGCTGAGCGGCCGGGCGCCGGCCAGCCCGGGCGCCGTCCAACCGCGGCCGGGGACGGTGCCGCTCTACTCCACCCGGTCCATGGCCTGGGTGGACGGCGCGGACCTGGACGCCGGTCACTGGCTGCCGTCCCCGGGGCAGGAACCGCCCGTTCCTGTACGGGAGCTGGCCGAGGCCCTGTCCGGAGCCGGGTTCGGTGCGTACGTCGAGGTCGGCCCGGAGCCGGTGCTCGCCACTGCCCTGGCCGAGGTCCTGCATGCCGAAGGGGGCGGCGCGGACCGTGACGGCGCGCCCGTGGTCACCGCGACCCTGCGCCGTGGGGAGTTGGGCCTGCGGGCGTTCACCTCCGCGCTGGCCGCCCTGCACGTGCGGGGCGTGACCGTCGACTGGGCCGCGGTGCTGGGCGGCGGACGCCGGGTGGAACTGCCCACCTACGCCTTCCAGCGGGAGCGGTACTGGCCGCAGCCGCCGGCCCGGACCGCTGCCGAAGCTCCCGCGGCCGGCTCCCTGTCCCCGGACGAGCAGCGGTTGTGGTCCGCGTTGGCGGAGCAGGACATGACCGCGCTGAGCGAGGTACTGGGCGTCGGCACGCCGTTGCGCGAGGACATGCCGCTGGGCGAGGTACTGGCGTACGTCGCCGCCTGGCGCCGGGAGCGCACCGCACCGGACGGGGCGGACGGGACCGGTGCCGCGGGCGCGGCCGAGGGCGCCGCAGCCGCACCGGAAGGTGCGCACGGCGCCGGGGCCGGCTGGCGGCAGCGGCTCGCCGAAGTCGGCCCGGCGCAGCAGCAGGAGCTGTTGAGCGCACTGGTCCGTGAGGAGATCGCGGCGATGCTCGGATACGGGTCCGTGGACTCCGTCCCGCAGTACGGCGACGTCTTCGAACTCGGCATGACCTCGATGTCGGCCGTTCAACTGCGGCTGCGAATGAACGAGCTGACTGGTCTTACACTGCCGGAGGGCTTCGTCTATGACCTCTATATGCCGGAAGCCATCGCGGAGTACCTGCTCGGCGAGCTGACGGTGGCACTTCGGGAAGGCACTCCCGAAGACCGGTAGCAGACCGCCGGAAATCCGGGAAAGCGCCGATGCCCGACCGGATTTCGTTGCTCAGTTCCGCAGGCTGCCGTGCGGGGAAACCAGCCAGCCAACTCCGATGATGGGATGAGAAGTGCCGAACGAGAACGCCTGGAGCGTCATAGCCGAGCCTGCCTCGAATTCCCTGATACTCGGCGTCGACTTTCCCGCGGCCGGCCGTCATGAGGCGGGCTTCGACGACCTGGTGAAGGGAATGGGCACCGCCTGGTCCGGGCACGGGGTGCTGCAGACCTCGCCGCCGCCGGTGCGGCTGGCCGACCGGCCGTCCGGCGACTTCTACACCGACCACTGGATGCGGTCGGGCGACTGGGAGAAGTACGAGGTCGTGGCGGTGCTCGGATACTGCGTCGGCGCGGTCTACGCGGGCCGGGTCGCCGAGCGGCTGGCGGCGGTGCAGGGCAGGATGCCCCAGGTGGTGCTGTTCGACGCGCAGCTCGCCGATCTGCCGCTGCTGGCCTCGGAGATGCACAAGATGATCGGGCAGGCCGCCGCGGTGCTCAGCGAGCAGGAGGCGGAGGAGGGCCGCAAGCGGGCCGTCGAGATCGTCGCCACCCCGTCGATCGGCATGGCGGAGGCGGCCGGGCAGATGGTCGAGCTGTACCGGGAGCTGGCCACTTCGGGCTTCCGGCGGATCGGTCTGTCGGAGTCCCGCTGCGAAGAGATGGTGCTGCTTTTCGAGTCGTACATGACCTGGCTCTCGGCCTCCTCCCGGATCGACCCGGCCGGTGCCTGGGGCGGTGCGCTCGGCCTCACCTCGGCCGACTACGGCGAATTGGAGAAGGCCGGTGCCACCACCGTCGTGAATGCCGCCACCGCGGCGATCGGCCGGCGCATACCCGTAGAGACCCGGCACATCGATCTCCTGCGGGATGCGTCTACCGTGCGCGCCCTGCTCGCCAACACCGAATTCTGACCGGTATGAACTCCCAGCCGGCCAACTCGGAAAGCGCCCCGGAATCCGCACCCCGACCGGCGGCCGCGAACACGGACACCGAAGAGGACACCGCCCTCGCGAACACAACCGCTCCTGCGAACGGCACCGCCTCTGCAAACGGCACCGCTCCTGCGAACGGCGCCGCCTCTGCGAACGGCACGCCCGCCGCGGACAATACGGCTGCCGTGAACAGCACGGCCCCCGTGCACGGCACGGCCACCACGAACAAGGAAAAGGCCCTCTGGCTGCTGGAGCAGCTGGTCCCGGACACCGGGGTGAACAACCTGGGACTGGCGCTCCAGGTCAGCGGACGGCTGCGGCCCGATGTGCTCGGCGCGGCCCTGGCCGTGGTGGCCGGCCGGTTCGAGGTGCTGCGCACCGTGTTCCACGCGAGCGGCGCCGAGCTGCTCAAGGAGACGGTTCCCGCCGGGGAGTTCGCCGTCCCGGTGGAGCCGCTGGAGCTGTCCGGCGGGCCGCTGGCCGAGGACCTGACCGCGTTCGTCGACCGGCCCTTCCCGCTCGACGGCCGTCCCTTGATCCGGGTCGCCACCGGCACCACCGCCGACGGCGACGTGCTCTGTGTGGCCGTGCACCACCTGGTGTTCGACATGGTCTCGGTCGGCGTGCTGCTGCAGGCGCTGGTCCCGGTCTACGACGCCGTCGCGGCCGGCCGCCCGCTGCCCGAGCAGGCCGTCGCGCCGGTCCCGGCCCTCGCCGAGCCCGCGCCGCGCCCCGCCGACCTCGTCCACTGGCGCCGCACCCTGGACGGCTTCGACCCCACCGGCCTGGACCTGTGGTGCGGCACCCCGCGCGGGCGGCAGCCGGTGCTGGCCGGCGAGAGCGCCGTGCGGACCCTCGGCCCCCGGGCCCAGCAGGCCGCGGTCGCATTGCAGCGTGCCGCGCGGGCGCCGATGGGCGCGGTGATGCTCGCCGCCTATGCCGCCCTGCTCGCCGCCCACGGCGCCGGCCCGGACCTGGTGATCGGCTCCCCGGTGGACGTTCGCGGGGCCGACGCCGGCGCCATCGGCTACCACGTCAACGTCGTCCCCATCCGTATCCGGGTGGACCTCGCCGAGGGCTTCCGCCCGCTCGCCCGCCAGGCCAGGGACGCCTTCCTCGGCGCGATGGCGCACGCGCACACCTCGGTGGACGAACTCGCCGGAGAGCTGCCGGGCATCGGCACGTCCTGGCAGACCCAGCTCTTCCGGCACCTGTTCAACTTCCTCCCCGACGCGCCCGTCGGTGAGCTGCGGGTGGACGGGATGCCGGCCCGGCTGCTGACGGTGGAGAACCCGCACAGCAAGTTCGACCTGGAACTGGTCGGCTCCCCGGCCCGCGCCGAGCTGATGCTGCGTCACTCCCGGACGCTGACCCCCGCCGACGCCGCGGCCCTGCTGTCCCGCTTCGAGGCGCTGCTCGTCACGGCCGCCCAGGACCCGGACCGGCCGCTCGGCGAGACGGCGGGCTGGAGCGAGCGTGACCGCGAGACGGTCGACCGGGCCAACGACACCGCGCTGAACGGCCGACCGGCCACGCTGGAGGCGGCGTTCACCTCTTGGGCTCGCAGCCGTCCCGCCGACGTGGCCGTGCTGGACGGCGACCGGAGCATCACCTACGGCGAGTTGGACGCGGCCGCGGACGCCGTCCGCGAGCTGCTGGCGGACGCCGGCGTGCGGCCCGCAGAGGTGGTCGCGGTCGCGGCGGCGCCGGGCGAGACGGCCGCCGCGCTTCTCGGCTGCTGGCGGGCCGGCGCCGTCTGCTTCCCGCTCGACCCCGGCGAGGAACCGTCCCTTCAGGCCCGGCGGCTGACGCAGGCCGCGGCGAAGACCGTGCTCACCGGAGCGGGAGTGCGACTGCCCGCCGGAGCGGACCTGCCCGCCGAGGCGGATCTGCCCGCCGAGGCGGACCTGCCGCCCGTCCTGCCGCTGCCCGAGTTCACCGGCACCGGCCCCGAGCGGCCGGGCGCGCCCGTAGGCCCGTACGGCGACGAGCCCCCACGGGACGTACCCGCCTGCCGGCTGCCCGCAGGCGAGGAGGACGAGGCGCGGTCGGCCGTCGTGGAGGACGAGGCGCGGTCGGCCGTCGTGCTGAGCCACGCCGGTATCGCCGACACCGCCGCCCACTTCGCCCGGGAACTCGGCGTCGGGCCCGGCACCGGTGTGCTGAGTCTGGCCCGGCCCGGCACCTTCGCGGCGCTCTTCGACGCCGCTCTGGCGCTGAGCGTCGGCGGTCGGCTCGTGCCGGCCCCGCAGGAGGCCCGTACCGACGCCGTCGCCCTGCGCGCGGCCGCCGAGCGGCACGGGGCGGACGTGCTGGCCGTACCGCCGGGCACCGCGCCCCGGCTGCTGGAGGAGTTGGGTGGCCAACTGCCCGGACTGACCGTCCTGGTCGCCGGTGACGAGCTGTCCGCGCCGGCCGCCAAGGCGCTGCTCGCCGCGGACTGCCGGCTGCACTGCGGCTACGGCGCCCCGCAGACCACCGGCTGGGCCATCGCCGGCCGGGTCACCACCCCCGAGGACACCCGCCGGGGCCGCCCGATCGGCAACACCAGGGCGTTCGTCGCCGCCCCCGACGGACGGGAGCTGCCTGTCGGTGTGCGGGGCGAACTCTGCGTCGCCGGCACCGGTACGGCCCTGGACACACCGGACGGCCCGGCCCTGCCGGACCACCCCGGCTACGGGCGCCACCACCGCACCGGACGGCTCGCCCAGTGGCAGCCGGACGGCACCCTCGTCTGGCACCCCCGCGAGCAGACCGCCGCGGACCCGGCCGCCGGGCCCACCGCCCCGGACGCCGCGGCCGACGACACACTTGTCGGCGAGTTCGTGGCGATCTGGCAGAAGCTGCTGAGCTGCGAGGTCACCGCGCAGACCCACTTCTTCGACGCGGGCGGCCACTCGCTGCTCGCCGCCGTGCTGACGCAGCAGGTCGAGGACCTCACCGGCATCGCCCTCCAACTGCGTGACGTCTTCGAGCACCCGACTCCCGCCGCCCTGGCCGCCAGGGTGCGCCGATGACCCGGAACCGGCCGACGCCGGCCGCGCCACCACCGGCCGGCCGCGACCGGCCCACCGAACCCAGGGAAGAGACCAGGAAGAGACCATGAGTACTGCTTTCGATGAGCACCGGCTCGCCGTCGTCGGCGCCGGCGTGATGGGCACGAACATCTCGGCACTGGCCCTCGGCCACGGCGTCGACGTCGTCCTGGTCGAGACGGACGAGGCCGCCCGCGACCGGGCGGACGGCACCGTGCGGCACAAGCTGCGGCACGCCCAGCTGATGAACGTGCTGCCCGCGGACCGCCCGCAGGGCACGCTGACGATCACCGCGAAGCTGGACGACATCGCGGACGCCGACACCGTCGTCGAGGCCGTCACCGAGATCGCCGAGACCAAGAAGGAGGTGCTCGGCGCGGCCTCCAAGATCGTCGTGCCCGGCACCACCCTGATCTCCAACACCTCCTGCATCCCGATCGAGGAAATGGCCGCCTGGACGACGCGCCCCGAAGACCTCCTGGGCGTGCACTTCATGAACCCCGCCTACATGATCAAGATGGTCGAGGTCATCCGGGGCCCGCAGACTTCTCCCGCCACCCTGGAACGCGCCACCGCCCTGCTCACGGTCCTGGGCCGGGAATCCCTCGTCATCGAGGACTCCGCGGGCTTCGTGATCAACCGGCTGCTGCACCCGCTGATCAACACCGCGGCCATGCTCGTCCAGGAGGGCGTGGCCTCCGTCGAGACGGTGGACAACCTGCTGCAGGGCTGCCTCGGCCACGCCACCGGGCCGCTGCGCACCGGCGACCTCATCGGCCTGGAGAACCTGGTCGACTCCCTCAATGTGCTCTACGAACGCCGCGGGGACGAGAGCTGCCGCCCCTGCGACCTGCTGCTCGCCAAGGTGCGGGACGGCCACCTGGGCCGGAAGACCGGCCGGGGCTTCTACGACTACGGAAAGGCCGCATCATGACCGTCGAAGGCGAAAACGCCACCCGCACCGCCGAGACCGTGCACAAGGAACTGCTCGACTTCCTCACCGAGCGGATCCAGACCACCGTCGAGCCTGACCAGGACCTGTTCTCCTCCGGCATGGTCTCCTCCATGTTCGCCATGCAACTCGTCGTCCACCTGGAGGAGGCGTACGACCTCGCCATCGTCGGCGGCGACCTCAAGCTGGACAACTTCCGCACCGTGCAGACCATGACCGACCTGGTGATGCGGCTGCAGGGGACGGCGGAGGCGCACTGACATGGCAGACCTCCTGGCCGACGGGCGCGCCCTGATCAGCGAGCTCGTCGGCGACCGGGCCGCCGACTGGGACGTGGCCGGCGAACTGCCCGTAGAGACGCTGCGGACCCTGGGCGCCCGCGGCCTGCTGTGCGCACAGGTCCCCGCCGACCACGGCGGCCTCGGCCTGAGCAGCGCCGTCAACGGCGAACTCACCGCTCACGCCGGCAGCCTGTGCAGTTCACTGCGCTCGGTGATGACCTCACAGGGCATCGTGGCCTGGACCGTCCAGCGCTTCGGCGACCGCACCCAGCGGCGCGAGCTGCTCGCAGAGCTGACCGGCGGCAAACTCACCGCCGTCGGCTTCAGCGAACCAGGTGCCGGCAGCGACCTGGCGGCCATGACCACCCGGATCAAGGCCGACGGGGACGGGTACGTCGTCGACGGCGAGAAGAAGTGGGTCACCGGCACCCGCTACGCCGACTTCGTACTGATCATCGGCCGGTACGGCGACGGGGACGGCGCCGCCGCCGCGATCGTCCCCGTCGACGCGCCCGGTGTGCACATCCGGCCGGTGCCGCACCCGATGGGCTGCCGGGCCGCCGGACACGCCGACATCCGGCTGGACCAGGTACGGCTGACCGCCTCCCAGGTGCTCGGCGGCGGCGGACAGCCCCTGTCCATGCTGTTCACCACCGCCCTGACCTACGGGCGGGTGTCCATCGGCTGGGGCTGCGTCGGCATCCTGCGGGCCTGCCTGGACGCGGCCGGCCGGCACGCGCAGCAGCGCCACCAGGGCGAAGTGGCCCTGGCCGAGCATCAACTGGTGCGCGGACACCTCGCCGACCTGCTGGTCGCCGAACAGGTCGCGCTGCGCGCCTGCGAGCACGCCAGCCGGCAGTGGGACGCCGCGGCCCCGGACCTGGGCACCATGGCCGTCCTGGCCAAGCACGTCAGCGCCCAGCAGGCCGCCCGCAGCGCCGCCACCGCGGTCCAGCTGCTCGGCTCGACCGGCTCCGCCGACGGCCACGTGGTGGCCCGCGCGTTCCGCGACGCCAAGCTCATGGAACTGATCGAGGGCAGCAACGAGATCTGCCGGCTGATCCTCGCCGACCACGTGCTGTCCACCACGAAGACCGGCTGACCCGCCGGTCCCACCCCGCCGTCCCCGTCCCTGTGACTCCCCCCTCGGCCCGCGTCGACCGCGGGCCACGCGAGCGAAGCCCGTAGGAGAACTCGTGGCCGACAAGACAACCCTCGTGAAGTGCCTGGTCTGGGACCTGGACAACACCATCTGGGACGGCACCCTGCTGGAGGATGCGAGCGTGGAACCGTTCCCCGGCATCCTGGACACCCTCGCGGAGCTGGACTCCCGGGGCATCCTGCACTCCGTCTCCAGCAAGAACGACCACGACCTCGCCTGGAAGCGGCTGGAGGAGCTGGGCCTGGCCGAGTACTTCGTGCACCCCCGGATCGGCTGGGGCCGCAAGTCCGACGCGGTCCGCGAGATAGCCGAGCGGCTGAACTTCGCCGAGGGCACCATCGCGTTCATCGACGACCAGCCCACCGAGCGCGCCGAGGTCACCTACGGCGCCCCGGACGTCCGCTGCTACCCGGCCGAACAGGCCACCTCGCTCACCGGGCTGCCCGAGTTCAGCCCGTCGACCGTCACCGTCGACTCCCGCCGGCGCCGCGAGATGTACCAGGCCGGCGCACGCCGGGACGCCGAGAAGGAGACCTTCAACGGCCCCGACGAGGACTTCCTGCGCAGCCTCGACCTGGTCATGGCCATCAAGCGGGCCGACGAGGAAGACCTCTCCCGCGTCGAGGAACTCACGCTGCGCACCAGCCAGATGAACGCCACCGGCGTGCACTACTCGGACGCCGCGCTGCGCGCGCTGCTGGCCGACCCGGACCACGAGGTGCTGACCGTCACCCTCACCGACCGCTTCGGCCCGCACGGTGCGGTGGGCGTCCTCCTCCTGGAGCGCCACCCGCAGCTGTGGCACCTCAAGCTGCTGGCCACCTCCTGCCGGGTGGTCAGCTTCGGGGCCGGCTCGGTGATCCTCAACTGGCTCATCGATCAGGCGGCCCGGGCCGGCGCCCACCTCGCCGCCGACTTCCGGCGCACCGAACGCAACCGCATGATGGACATCGCCTACCGGTTCGCCGGCTTCGCCGACGACGCCTGCGCCTGCCTCGCCGCGCTCGAAGCCTCCGCCGGAGAGGGCGTCCAGCGGCTGCACCTGCTCGCCGACCACCGCGAGGCACCGTCCACCATGCGCCTGATCGCCCCCGAACTGGCCCCGGGCGGCGGGGGGACGACTCCCGACACCGGGGAGACGACTCCCGACATGGGGGAGACGACTCCCGGCACGGGGGAGGCGTCTCCCAACACCGGGGAGAGGGCCCCCGTCGGCTGACACGCCGAGGCCCGGCGGTCCGTCCGTCGGGCCCGCCGCCCGGGCACGACGGACGGGCGCCCGCCGCGCACCGTGCCCGACGCCTTTCTCCCACCCCTTTCGCTGAGCCTGCCCGCGGCAGCCGTCCGGCCCTTCGGCCCTGTTCCCGGCCGAAGGACCGGCGAGCGGGTACCGCAGACAACTTCCGGAATGCCGAGGGACTTGTGAACGACACCGATGGGCCGACCCTGAAGGACACCGCCGCAGCCGGCGCACAGCCTTTGGCGATCGTCGGTATGAGCTGCCGCTACCCCGGCGGGGTCCGTTCACCCGAGGACCTGTGGAAACTGCTGGCCGAAGGCGGACAGGGGCTCTCCGACTTCCCGCAGGACCGTGGCTGGAACCTCGGCTCGCTCCACGGCCAGGACCCGGACGGCACCGGGACCACCTACCTCACCCGCGGCGGATTCCTCGACGACGCCGCCGGTTTCGACGCCGCCTTCTTCGGTATCCCGCCGCGCGAGGCCCAGGCCATGGACCCCCAGCAGCGGCTGCTCCTGGAGGCATCCTGGGAGGCGCTGGAGAACGCCGCCCTCCTCCCCGCAGACCTCCGCGGCACCCGCACCGGCGTGTTCGTTGGCGCCGAACCCAGGGAGTACGGCCCCCGCCCGCACAGCGCACCGGGCAGCGCCAAGGGCCACCTGTTCACCGGCACCTCGCCCGGCGTGATGTCCGGCCGGATCTCCTACCTGCTGGGACTGCACGGCCCGTCGCTCACCGTGGACACCTCCGCCTCCAGCTCCCTGGTCGCCATCCACCTCGCGGCGCAGGCGCTGCGGACCGGCGACTGCTCGCTGGCGCTGGCCGGCGGAGTGTCCGTGATGTCCACCCCGGGGAACTTCATCGCCTTCAGCGGCCTGCGAGCCCTGTCGGCCGAGGGGATCTGCCGTCCCTTCTCGGCCGCCGCCGACGGCACCGTGTGGTCCGAAGGCGTCGGCCTGATCGTCCTGGAGCGGCTGTCCGACGCAGTCCGCAACGGCCACCCCGTGCTGGCCGTGCTGCGCGGTTCGGCCATCAACTCCGACGGCACCGGCGAGGGACTGACCGCGCCGAACGGCAGCGCCCAGCAGGCCGTCATCCGCCGCGCCCTGGCCGACGCGCACCTGACCGCCGACCAGGTGGACGCGGTGGAGGCGCACGGCACGGGGACGCGGCTGGGAGATCCGATCGAGGCGCGGGCGCTGCTGGCCACCTACGGTCAGGAGCGTCCGGAGGGCCGGCCGTTGTGGCTGGGGTCGGTGAAGTCCAACATCGGTCACACCCAGGCCGCCGCCGGTGTCGCGGGTGTCATCAAGATGGTGCTCGCCCTGCGCCACGGCGAACTCCCCGCGACCCTGCACGCACACGAGCCCACCCCCGGGGTGGACTGGTCCTCCGGCGGGGTACGGCTGCTGACCGCTCCGGCACCGTGGCCGGCCGGCGCCCGCACCCGCCGCGTCGGGGTCTCCGGCTTCGGCCTCGGTGGCACCAACGTGCACCTTCTTCTGGAGGAGGGGCCCACTGCGGCCCTGGCACAGGACGTCACGCAGGGCGCTCCCGTATCGGCAGTCGCACCGACCGTGATGTCAACTGCTGCGTCAGTTGCCGAATCAACCCCCGAGTCAGCTGTCGAGACGGTCAGTGCATGGCTGGTGTCCGGCCGCTCGGCCGCGGGTTTGGCGGGGCAGGCGGGGCGGTTGCGGGAGTGGGTGTCGCTTCGTCCGGCTCTTCGGCCGGTTGATGTGGCGTGGTCGTTGGCGGTGACGCGGTCGGTCTTCGAGCATCGTGCGGTGGTGGTTGGCGGGGGTCGGGAGCAGGTGCTGGCGGGGCTTGGAGGGCTGGCGTCGGGTGTTCCGGCTGGGTCGGTGGTGTCCGGCGTGGCGCGGTCGGGGGCTCGTCCGGTGTTTGCTTTTGCGGGTCAGGGGTCGCAGTGGGTGGGGATGGGGCGGGAGCTGGCGGGGGTTTCGCCGGTGTTCGCGGCGCGGTTGTCTGAGTGTGCTGCGGCGTTGGAGCCGTATGTGGACTGGTCGCTGACCGATGTCCTGGCGGGTGCGGAAGGTGCCCCCGCGTTGGAGGCGGCGGATGTCGTCCAGCCTGCGCTGTGGGCGGTGATGGTCTCCCTCGCTGCTGTCTGGGAGGCCGCTGGTGTCGCCCCGGAAGCCGTCGTCGGCCACTCGCAAGGAGAAATCGCCGCTGCCACGGTGGCTGGGATGCTGTCGCTTGAGGACGGTGCCCGTGTGGTGGCGTTGCGGTCGCGTGCGTTGAAGGTGCTGGCGGGCGCGGGCGGGATGCTGTCCGTCAGCCGTCCGGCGTCGGAGGTTCAGGAACGTCTGGCCCGGTTCGGCGACCGGCTGTCCCTGGCGGCGGTCAACGGCCCCTCGTCCACTGTCGTCTCGGGTGAGCCGGAGGCACTGGAGGAGTTGAAGGCGGAGTTCGAGGCGGCGGGCGCCCGGGCGCGGATGGTGGCGGTCGACTATGCCTCGCATTCGGCTCAGGTGGACCGGCTGGAGGAGGAGATCACTTCTGTCCTGGCCGGGGTCTCTCCGCGTCGGGGCCGGGTTCCGATGGTCTCTGCGATGACCGGCGAGGCCCTGACCGGTGAGGAGCTGGACGCCGGGTACTGGTTCCGCAGTCTGCGGGCGACGGTGCATTATGACCGTGCGGTGCGGGTGCTGGCGGGTCGTGGTCACCAAGTGTTCATCGAGGTGACCCCGCGTCCGGTGCTGGTCGGCGCCATGCAGGACACACTTCAGGCACTCACTCAGGAGGCCGGTCCTGGCGCGCTACCGGGCGCCGTCTGCGGAACCCTGCGGCGGGACGACGATGGAGCCGAGCGCCTGCTGCTCTCGTTGGCCGAGGCGTTCGTCAACGGGGCGTCGGTGAACTGGCAGGCGGTGCTCCCCGCAGGGAAGCGGGTGGAGCTGCCGACATACGCGTTCCAGCATGAGCGGTACTGGCTCGACGCCGACACTTCCACGCAGCCGGCCGAGGAGCCGCAGGCCGCGGACCTCACCGCTGCCACGGACACGGCCGCAGGGTGGGGGCTGCGCGGACAGCTCGCCGGCCGGCCGGAGCCCGAGCAGCACCAGCTCGTACTGGACCTGGTCACCACGCAGGCCGCAGCCGTGCTCGGCCATTCGGCACCGGCGGCCCTGGACCCCGCACGTACCTTCAAAGAACTGGGCTTCGACTCCGTAACCGGGGTCGACCTGCGCAACCGGCTGAGCACCGCGGCTGCCCTCCAACTGCCCAGCACGCTGATCTTCGACCACCCCACCCCGCTCGCGCTCGCCGGCTTCCTGCACGGTGAAGCGCAGGGCCACGCCCCTTCGGCCGGGGCCGCCGGCTCCACCAGGCCGCCGGCACCCTCGGGAGGTGACGAGCCCATTGCCATCGTGGCGATGAGCTGCCGCCTGCCGGGCGGCCTCAGCACCCCCGAACACCTGTGGGAGCTGCTGGCCGCGGGCGGCGAAGCAGTGGCCCCGCTCCCCGCCGACCGCGGGTGGGACCTCTCCCGACAGCACGGCACCCGACCCGACGTGGCTGACGAGGACGCAGCCTTCGCGAGCCCCGATGCGTCCACCCCCGGGCTGTCCACCCGTGGCGGTGGCTTCCTCACCGGCGCAGGGGACTTCGACGCCGCCTTCTTCGGGATCAGCCCGCGTGAAGCGTTGGCCATGGACCCGCAGCAGCGGCTGCTGCTCGAACTCTCCTGGGAAGCCTTCGAGCGCGCAGGCATCGACCCGGGGCGCCTGCGGGGCTCGGCGACCGGCGTCTTCGCCGGCGCGTCCCCGTCCGGATACGGCAGCCACGCGCCCGAGGAACTTACGGGCCACCTGCAGCCCGGCATCACCCCCAGCGTGATCTCCGGCCGGGTGGCCTACACGCTCGGACTCGAAGGCCCCGCGCTGACGGTGGACACCGCCTGCTCGTCCTCGCTGGTGGCGCTGCACCTGGCCGTCCGGTCGCTGCGGTCCGGTGAGTGCGAGCTGGCTCTCGCGGGCGGCGTCACCGTGCACGCCACCACGTCCTGGCTGAACTGGTTCGATCGCCAGCGGGGGCTGGCCGCCGACGGTCGCTGCAAGGCATACGCCGACCAGGCCGACGGAATGGGCATGGGCGAAGGCGCTGGCCTCCTGGTGCTGGAACGCCTGTCCGACGCGCGGCGCAATGGGCATCGGGTGCTGGCGGTGGTGCGGGGCAGTGCGGTCAACCAGGACGGTGCTTCCAACGGTCTGACGGCGCCGAGTGGTCCGTCGCAGCAGCGGGTGATCCGGGCGGCGTTGGCCGATGCGGGGCTGAAGCCGGTTGATGTGGATGTGGTGGAGGGGCACGGGACGGGGACGCGGTTGGGTGATCCGATCGAGGCGCAGGCGCTGCTGGCCACTTACGGGCAGGACCGTCCGGCGGACCGGCCGTTGTGGCTGGGGTCGGTGAAGTCCAACATCGGGCATGCCCAGTCCGCCGCGGGCGTGGCGGGCGTCCTCAAACTCGTCCTCGCCCTCCAACACGGAGAAGTGCCGAGGACCCTGCACGCCGACCAGCCGTCTTCGCAGGTGGACTGGGCTGCGGGGGCGGTGCGGCTGGTCACTGAGGCGGTGCCGTGGCCGGAGACGGGTGAGCGCCCGCGCCGGGCTGGTGTCTCCTCGTTCGGCATCAGTGGCACCAATGCTCACGTGATCATCGAGCAGGCCCCGAGTGTCGAGGACGCGCTCCTTTCGGGGGCGGCTCCGGGTACTGGAGCGGACGGTGACGCCGATACGGATTTGCCTGTGCTGCCGTGGGTGGTTTCCGGTCGTTCGGAGGCGGGCCTGGCCGGGCAGGCTGGGCGGCTGGCTGCATTCGTCGGGCGGGATGCGGGTGTGGGGCCGGTGGATGTGGGTTGGTCGTTGGTGTCGTCGCGTGCGGTGTTGGAGCATCGGGGGGTGGTGCTGGGCTCGGGCCGGGAGGAGTTGGTTGCTGGGCTGGGGGCGCTTGCGGAGGGGCGTGATCTGCCGGGTGTGGTGAGTGGTGCTGCGGGCGGCGTGGGCAAGGTGGGTTTTGTTTTCACCGGGCAGGGGGCGCAGCGGGTCGGGATGGGGCGTCAGCTCTACGAGACGTTCCCCGTCTTCGGGGCGGCGTTCGACGAGGTGTGCGCAGCATTGGACGTCCATCTTGGGGGTTCGCTGGCTGCGGTGGTGTGGGGTGTGGGTGACTCGTCGTGGCCGGGTGGCGGGCGTGTTGATGAGACGGTGTGGGCGCAGCCGGCGTTGTTCGCGGTGGAGGTGGCGCTGTTTCGTCTGTTGGCGTCGTGGGGTGTGGTGCCGCAGGTGGTGGCGGGTCATTCGATCGGTGAGCTGGCTGCGGCGCATGTGGCGGGGGTGTGGTCGCTGGAGGATGCCTGCGCGGTGGTCGCGGCTCGTGGTCGTCTGATGCAGGAGCTGCCGCACGGCGGAGCGATGGTGGCGGTGGAGGCTACCGAGGAAGAGGTCCGTAAGGCCTTGGCCGACCGTCCGGGGGTGGGGATCGCCGCGGTGAACGGACCGCGCGCGATCGTGGTGTCCGGCACCGAGGCCGACGTGCTGGCGGTGGCGGAGGAGCTGGCGCAGGCGGGGGCGCGCACGCGTCGTCTGCAGGTTTCGCATGCGTTCCATTCGCCGTTGATGGAGCCGATGCTGGAGCGGTTCGCGGAGGTGATCGCCCAGGTCACGTACCGGAAGCCGCAGGTGACGATGGTCTCCGCGCTGACCGGTGGTCCTGTTTCGGAGGAGGTCACCGACCCCTCGTACTGGGTGCGGCATGTGCGTGAGGCGGTGCGTTTCGCGGACGCGGCGGAGGCGATGCGCGGGCTCGGCGTCCGCACCTTCATCGAGCTCGGTCCGGACGGTGTCTTGTCCGGCATGGGTCCGCAGACCCGCACCGACAGCGAGGGCCAGGGTACGGGCGAGTCGGGTTCCGAGGCATGGCTGCCGGTGCTGCGCCGTGGCCGTGACGAGCCGCGGGCTGTGCTGACTGCGCTGGCGAAGGTGTTCGTTCGTGGGGTCCCGGTTGCCTGGGACGCGCTGTATGCAGGTACCGGCGCTCAGCGGGTGGACCTGCCCACCTACGCCTTCCAGCGTCACCGCTACTGGCTGCCGACCGCGCCCGCCCATCTGGACGCGGCGGGCCTGGGCCAGTACACGACCCGTCATCCGTTGTTGGGCGCGGCTGTGAAGTCGCCGGCCAGTGGGGGTGTGGTGTTGACGGGGCGGCTTTCGCTTGCGGGGCAGCCTTGGCTTGCGGATCATGTGGTGGCGGGCCAGGTGGTGGTGCCGGGCGCGGCGTTGGTGGAGATGGCGGTCCGTGCGGGTGATGAGGTGGGATGCTCGCGGGTCGAGGAATTGCTGAGCCAGGCTCCGCTGGTGCTGCCAGCGCAGGGCGGTGTGCGGGTGCAGGTCACGATGGAGGAGCCGGACGCGTCCGGGCGCCGTGCAGTCAGCGTCTATGCCCAGGACGAGGACATCCCGCCGGAAGGAGAGTGGACCCGGCACGCAACCGGCACGCTCTCCACCACACGGGAAGCTGGTGACGGACATGCGCACACTCGTTTCCAGCAGTGGCCCTCTCCCGGAGCTTCCCCCGTCGAACTGGCTGCTTTCTACTCCGTATTGTCGAATCGCGGCCTCTCCTACGGTCCGGTCTTCCAGGGTGTGCGGGCGGCCTGGCGTCTGGGTGAGGAGCTGTTTGCCGAGGTTGCTTTGCCGCAGGATGTGGCGGTGGACGGGTTTGGGTTGCATCCTGCGTTGTTGGATGCGGCGTTGCACGTCATTGTGGGTGTGGGGGAGCGTGTGGGTGGGTTGGAGGTGCCGTTTGCCTGGCGGGATGTGGAGTTGTATGCCACTGGTGCTCAGGTGGCCCGTGTCCGGGTGATGCCGGCAGCTGATGGGGAAGGGGTCTCGCTCAGCTTGGCGGATGCCGACGGTGCGCTGATCGCCTCCGTCGGCTCTCTGACCCTGCGGCCGTTCACAGCTCCCGGTGCCGGTGCAGGAGACGGCCTGTGCGGGATCGACTGGGTGCCTGCCACGGCCACTACGGTCACCCCGGTCGCCACATCCGATGTGGCCTCGGGCCCGGAGTCGTTGGGTCGGTGGGTTGTGCTCGGGGCTGCGGCGGTTGTGCCGGGTCTGCCGGGTGCTGTGGTTTTCCCGGATGTTGCGGGGTTGGTGGCGGCGGTGGAGGCGGGGGCTGAGGTTCCGCAGACGGTGGTGGTGCCGGTGCTGCCGGCAGTCGGTTCCGGTGGTGTTGCGGATGCGGCTCGTCGTACCGCGGTGGATGTTTTGGGGTTGGTGCAGCGTTGGCTGGCTGCTGATGTGTTGTCCGGTGCGCGGTTGTTGGTGTTGACCGAGTGTGCGGTCGATGCGGGTGCGGGGGTGCCGGTGGAGGTTGCGGCTGCTTCGGTGTGGGGTCTGGTGCGGGTGGCGCAGGCGGAGAATCCCGGGCGGGTGCTGCTGGCGGACGTGGACAGCATGTCCGTACCCGGTGTGGAGCTGGCCGGTTGGCTGCGGGCCGGGGTGGAGCTGGGCGAGCCGCAGTGGGCGGTGCGGGGCGGGCAGATCCGGGTGCCGCGCCTGGTGCGCCTGCCGTCCCGGCCCCTCACGGAGGAGACCCGTCCGGGCACGGTGTTGGTGACGGGTGCTTCGGGGGTTCTGGGTGGGTTGGTGGCTCGGCATCTGGCGAGGTCGGGTCGGGCGGAGCATCTGGTGCTGCTCTCGCGTCGCGGCGGCGAGGCTCCTGGAATGCCTGGGCTCGTGGCTGATCTTCAGGAGTTGGGTGTCAAGGTCACGGTGGCTGCCTGTGATGCGGCTGACCGGGGTCAGCTTGCCGGTGTGCTTGAGGGTGTGGCGTTGACGGGTGTGGTGCATGCGGCGGGGGTGTTGGATGACGGGGTGGTCGGTTCGCTGACGCCGCAGCGGCTGGAGTCGGTGTTGCGGCCGAAGGTGGATGCGGCCTGGAATCTGCATGAGCTGACCCGTGACCTGGGTCTGGAGCTGGACACGTTTGTGCTGTTCTCGTCCATCGCGGGGGTGATCGGTAATGCCGGTCAGGCCAACTATGCGGCGGGCAACACGTTCCTGGACGCGCTGGCCGCTCACCGGCGTCACCTCGGCCTGCCTGCCGTGTCGCTGGCCTGGGGGCCGTGGGAGAACGGCATGGCCGGTGCCCTGAACGAGGTGGACCAGCGCCGAATGTCCCGACAGGGACTGCGCCCGCTGTCCGTACCGGACGGACTGGCCCTGCTGGACACCGCCGTCCACACCGACCGGCCCCTGCTGGTCACCACCGGACTGGACCTGGCCGCACTGCGCCGTACCGGGGAAGCCCCGCTACTGCTCTCCGGCCTCCTGCCGGACACGCGCGGCGGCGGCCACTCGCAGCCCACCCGCCGCACCGTCGCCGAACCGGCCACAGACAACCGGAGCCCGCTGGCTGCACGGCTCGTCGGGCTCGCACCGGGCGAGCGGACCGAGAGTGCTCTCCAGCTGGTCGCGACGGAGGCCGCGTTGGTGCTGGGGATGACCGGGCCGGAGGCCGTCGAATCCGCCCGCTCGTTCCGGGACGCCGGCTTCGATTCGCTGACCGCCGTCGAACTGCGCAACCGACTGAACAGGGCGACGGGCCTGCGGTTGTCCGCCACGACCGTCTTCGACCACCCGACTCCGGCCGCGTTGGCGGCGCATGTGCTGGCCGAACTGCTCGGTGAGGACGAAGGCGGCCAGACGGGTGCTACCGCCCCGGCGGCCGATGTCCCGCGTGCGGGCGACGACCCGATCGTCATCGTCGGTATGGCCTGCCGGTTCCCTGGTGGGGTGTCCTCGGCGGAGGGGCTGTGGGAGCTGGTGGAGTCGCGGGGTGACGGGATCGGTGCCTTCCCGTCGGACCGTGGCTGGCCGGAGGATGTGGTGGATCCTGACCCGGACGCGGTGGGCAAGAGCGTCTCCGGTGAGGGCGGATTCCTTTACGATGCCGCCGAGTTCGATGCGGAGTTCTTCGGAATCAGCCCGCGCGAGGCGGTCGCGATGGATCCGCAGCAGCGGCTGTTGCTGGAGACCTCCTGGGAGGCGTTGGAGAACGCCGGCATCGACGCCACGGCACTGCGCGGCAGCCCGACCGGCGTATTCGCCGGGCTCTTCTACCACGATTACCTGCCCTGGCATGCGGTCCCGGAAGAGGCCGAGGGATACCTCGGCACCGGTAGCACGGGCTCGGTGGCCTCCGGCCGGGTGGCCTACACGCTGGGCTTGGAGGGCCCGGCGGTGACGGTGGATACGGCCTGCTCGTCCTCCCTGGTGGCGCTGCACCTGGCCGCCCAGTCGCTGCGGTCCGGCGAAAGCAACCTGGCCCTGGCGGGTGGAGTCACGGTGATGGGCACCCCCGGCACCTTTATCGACTTCTCCCGGCAGCGTGGGCTGGCGGCGGACGGCCGCTGCAAGTCGTACGCGGAGGGTGCGGACGGTACTGCCTGGGGCGAGGGCGTTGGCGTGCTGGTCGTGGAACGGCTCTCCGATGCGCGGCGCAATGGGCATCGGGTGCTGGCGGTGGTGCGGGGCAGTGCGGTCAACCAGGACGGTGCTTCCAACGGTCTGACGGCGCCGAATGGTCTGTCCCAGCGTCGGGTGATCCGGGCGGCGTTGGCTGATGCGGGGCTGAAGCCGGTTGATGTGGATGTGGTGGAGGGGCACGGTACGGGGACGCGGTTGGGTGATCCGATCGAGGCGCAGGCGCTGCTGGCCACTTACGGGCAGGACCGTCCGGCGGACCGGCCGTTGTGGCTGGGGTCGGTGAAGTCCAACATCGGGCACGCGCAGGCGGCTGCGGGTGTGGCGGGCATTGTGAAGATGGTGGCCGCCATGGAGCGGGGGGTAGTGCCGGCGACGTTGTATGCGGAGCGGCCGTCTTCGCAGGTGGACTGGGCTGCGGGGGCGGTGCGGCTGGTCACTGAGGCGGTGCCGTGGCCGGAGACGGGCGAGCGCCCGCGTCGGGCCGGGGTGTCTTCGTTCGGGTTTTCCGGGACCAATGCTCACGTGATCATTGAACAGGCCCCGAATGACGAGGGTGCGTCTCTTCCGGGGGCGGCTCCGGACACTGCGGACGGTGTTTCCAGTACGGATTTGCCTGTGCTGCCGTGGGTGGTTTCCGGTCGTTCGGAGGCGGGCCTGGCCGGGCAGGCTGGGCGGCTGGCTGCATTCGTTGAGCGGGATGCGGGTGTGGGGCCGGTGGATGTGGGTTGGTCGTTGGTGTCGTCGCGTGCGGTGTTGGAGCATCGGGCGGTGGTGCTGGGCTCGGGCCGGGAGGAGTTGGTTGCTGGGCTGGGGGCGCTTGCGGAGGGGCGTGATCTGCCGGGTGTGGTGAGTGGTGCTGCGGGCGGCGTGGGCAAGGTGGGTTTTGTTTTCACCGGGCAGGGGGCGCAGCGGGTCGGGATGGGGCGTCAGCTCTACGAGACGTTCCCCGTCTTCGGAGCGGCGTTCGACGAGGTGTGCGCAGCATTGGACGTCCATCTTGGGGGTTCGCTGGCTGCGGTGGTGTGGGGTGAGGGTGACCCGTCCTGGCCGGGTGGCGGGCGTGTTGATGAGACGGTGTGGGCGCAGCCTGCGTTGTTCGCGGTGGAGGTGGCGCTGTTTCGTCTGCTGGCGTCGTGGGGTGTGGTGCCGCAGGTGGTGGCGGGTCATTCGATCGGTGAGCTGGCTGCGGCGCATGTGGCGGGGGTGTGGTCGCTGGAGGATGCCTGTGCGGTGGTGGCGGCCCGGGGTCGTCTGATGCAGGAGCTGCCGAGCGGCGGAGCGATGGTGGCGGTGGAGGCTACCGAGGAAGAGGTCCGTAAGGCCTTGGCCGACCGTCCGGGGGTGGGGGTCGCTGCGGTGAACGGGCCGCGCGCGGTGGTGGTGTCCGGCACCGAGGCCGACGTGCTGGCGGTGGCGGAGGAGTTGGCGCAGGCGGGGGCGCGCACGCGGCGTTTGCAGGTTTCGCATGCGTTCCATTCGCCGTTGATGGAGCCGATGCTGGAGCGGTTTGCCGAGGTGATCGCCCAGGTCACGTACCGGAAGCCGCAGGTGACGATGGTCTCCGCGCTGACCGGCGGCCCCGTCTCGGAGGAGGTCACCGACCCCTCCTACTGGGTCCGGCACGTTCGCGAGGCGGTGCGTTTCGCGGACGCGGCGGAGGCGATGCGCGGGCTCGGCGTCCGTACCTTCATCGAGCTCGGTCCGGACGGCATCTTGTCCGGCATGGGCCCGCAGACCCGCACCGACAGTGACAACGAGGGCGAGTCGGGTTCCGAGGCATGGCTGCCGGTGCTGCGCCGCGGCCGCGACGAACCGCGCGCGCTGCTGACCGCGCTGGCGAAGGCGTTCGTCCGTGGGGCCCCGATGAGCTGGGAAGAAGTCTATGCGGGCAGCGGCGCCCAGCGGGTGGATCTGCCCACGTACGCCTTCCAGCGTCACCGCTACTGGCTGCCGACCGCGCCCGCCCATCTGGACGCGGTGGGTCTGGGCCAATCCTCCACTCTGCACCCGTTGTTGGGTGCGACGGTGGCGTTGCCAGCCAGTGGTGGTGTGGCGTTGACGGGGCGGCTTTCCCTTTCGGGGCAGCCCTGGCTTGCGGATCACGTGGTGGTGGGCCAGGCGGTGGTGCCCGGCGCGGTGCTGGTGGAGATGGCGGTCCGTGCGGGTGATGAGGCGGGGTGCTCGCGGGTCGAGGAGCTGTTGAGTGAGGCTCCGCTGGTGCTGCCTGCGCACGGCGGCGTGCGGGTGCAGGTCACGGTGGAGGAGCCGGATGCGTCCGGACACCGCGCAGTCAGCATTCACGCCCAGAGCGAGGGGAGCCCCCCGGAGGCGGCGTGGACCCGGCACGCCACCGGTGTTCTTGCCCCGGCCGAAGCGGCAGCCGCTACCGCCGACAGGACGACGCAGTGGCCGCCGACCGATGCGGTGTCTGTCGCACTGGATGACTTCTACTCCGGGTTGGCACAGCACGGACTGAGCTACGGTCCGGTCTTCCAGGGTGTGCGGGCGGCCTGGCGTCTGGGTGAGGAGCTGTTTGCCGAGGTTGCTCTGCCGCAGGATGTGGCGGTGGACGGGTTTGGGTTGCATCCTGCGTTGTTGGATGCGGCGTTGCACGTCATTGTGGGTGTGGGGGAGCGTGCGGGTGGGTTGGAGGTGCCGTTTGCCTGGCGGGATGTGGAGTTGTATGCCACCGGTGCTCAGGTGGCCCGTGTCCGGGTGATGCCGGCAGCTGATGGGGAAGGGGTCTCGCTCAGCTTGGCGGATGCCGACGGTGCGCTGATCGCCTCCGTCGGGTCCCTGACCCTGCGGCCGTTCGACGCTGCCGCCGCCCAATCCACCGAGGGCCTGTTCACCGTGGAATGGGTGCCCGCCGCGCTGACGGCGGACGGCTCCGGCGCGGCGGAAGGCCCGTGGGCCGTGCTCGGCGAGGACGTCCCGGGCGCCGCGAGCTACCCGGACCTGGCGGCGCTGGTGGCCGCGATCGAGACCGGTGCCGAGGTCCCGCGGACCGTTGTGGTGCGGGTTACGCCTGAGCGGCCCACGCCGGATGTCGCAGCTACGGCCCGTCGTACCGCGGTGGACATCTTGAAGTTGGTGCAGCGGTGGCTGGCTGCTGACGTGCTGTCTGATGCGCGGTTGTTGGTGTTGACCGAGTGCGCGGTCGATGCGGGGCCGGAGGTGCCGGTGGAGGTTGCGGCGGCTTCGGTGTGGGGCCTGGTCCGGGTGGCGCAGACGGAGAATCCCGGGCGGCTGCTCCTGGCGGACGTGGACGAGGTATCCGTACCCGGTGCCGAACTGGCCGGCTGGCTGCGAGACGGGATAGAACTGGGTGAGCCCCAGTGGGCGGTCCGGGGCGGGCAGATCCGGGTGCCCAGGCTGTCCCGTGCCACAACGGAGACCGGTGCCGGGCTTCGTCCGGGCACGGTGTTGGTGACGGGTGCTTCGGGGGTGCTGGGTGGGTTGGTGGCCCGGCATCTGGCGAGGTCGGGTCGGGCGGAGCATCTGGTGCTGCTCTCGCGTCGCGGCGGCGAGGCTCCTGGAATGCCTGGGCTCGTGGCTGATCTTCAGGAGTTGGGTGTCAAGGTCACGGTGGCTGCCTGTGATGCGGCTGACCGGGGTCAGCTTGCCGGTGTGCTTGAGGGTGTGGCGTTGACGGGTGTGGTGCATGCGGCGGGGGTGTTGGATGACGGGGTGGTCGGTTCGCTGACGCCGGAGCGGCTGGAGTCGGTGTTGCGGCCGAAGGTGGATGCGGCCTGGAATCTGCATGAGCTGACCCGTGACCTGGGTCTGGAGCTGGACACGTTTGTGCTGTTCTCGTCCATCGCGGGGGTGATCGGTAATGCCGGTCAGGCCAACTATGCGGCGGGCAACACGTTCCTGGACGCGCTGGCCGCTCACCGGCGCCACCTCGGCCTGCCTGCCGTATCGCTGGCCTGGGGGCCCTGGGAGAACGGCATGGCCAGCCGGCTGGCCGTCGCCGAACGTCAGAGACTGACCCAGCAAGGACTGTTGCCACTCACCGATGCGCGCGGCCTCGCGGTACTGGACGCCGCCGTGGGCCGGCCCGAACCACTTCTGGTGGCCGCCGAGCTGGACCTGGCCGCGCTGCACCGTACCGGGGAAGCCCCGTCGCTGCTCTCCGGGCTGGTGCCCGGCCCGCGCGCCGGTAAGCCCGCCCGTCCGACAGCAGGTGGCCGGCGCAGCGTCCTGGACCGTACCGAGGAACAGCAGACGCTCGCCGAGCGGCTGGGCCGTCTGGACCGGGGCGAGGCCCTGGACAGCCTGCGGGAACTCGTCCTGGCGCAGTCCGCCCTGGTACTGGGTATGTCCGGCCCCGGCAGGCTGGACGCCAACCGCTCCTTCCGCGACGTCGGCTTCGACTCGCTCACCGCCGTCAAACTGCGTAACCGGCTGAACAATGCCACCGGGCTGCGGCTGCCGCCCACAGTGGTCTTCGACCATCCGAGCCCGGCGGCGCTGAGCGGCTTCCTCGCGGAGGAACTGCTCGGCTCGGCCCCCGAGGCACCGGACGTGCTCGCGGCCCACTCGGGACTTGACCGGGTCGAAGCCTCGCTCGCCGGGATGATGGCCGACGGGTCCGTGCGGATGCAGGTCACGGAACGGCTCAAGCACATTCTCGGCGTGCTGAACGCGACCGCCGGAACCGACGACGGTGACGACGACGGCGCCTCGGTCGCCGACCGGATCCAGTCGGCCAGCGACGACGACATGTTCGACTTTATCGACAACCAGCTCGGGCTCTGAGTACGTCGCCGTACCACCGTGCGTATTGAGGAAGGCGTCAATCGGATGGCGAACGAAGAGAAGCTTCGCGACTATCTCAAGCGGGTCACCACCGACCTCGCTCAGACCCGGGAGCGTCTGCGGGAGATCGAGGACCGTCGGCCGGAGCCGATCGCCATCGTCGGCATGGCCTGCCGGTTCCCTGGTGGGGTGTCCTCGGCGGAGGGGCTGTGGGAGCTGGTGGAGTCGCGGGGTGACGGGATCGGTCCTTTCCCGTCGGACCGTGGCTGGCCGGAGGATGTGGTGGACCCTGACCCGGACGCGGTGGGCAAGAGCGTCTCCGGTGAGGGCGGATTCCTTTACGACGCGGCTGAGTTCGATGCGGAGTTCTTCGGGATCAACCCGCGTGAGGCGTTGGCGATGGATCCGCAGCAGCGGCTGTTGCTGGAGACTTCGTGGGAGGCGTTGGAGAACGCCGGCATCGACGCCACGGCACTGCGCGGCAGCCCGACCGGCGTGTTCACCGGGCTCTTCTACCACGACTATCTGCCGACCCACCCGATGCCGGAAGAGATCGAAGGGTACGTGGGGGTCGGGGCCACGGCGTCGGTCGCTTCCGGGCGGGTGGCGTACGTGCTGGGCCTGGAGGGCCCGGCGGTGACGGTGGATACGGCCTGCTCGTCCTCGCTGGTGGCGCTGCACCTGGCTGCCCAGTCGCTGCGGTCCGGCGAAAGCACCCTGGCCCTGGCAGGCGGGGTGAAGGTGATGGCCACCCCTAACACGTTCGTCGACTTCTCCCGTCAGCGGGCCGTGGCCCTGGACGGCCGCTGCAAGTCGTACGCGGAGGGTGCGGACGGTACTGCCTGGGGCGAGGGCGTCGGTGTGCTGGTCGTGGAACGCCTGTCCGACGCGCGGCGCAATGGTCACAAGGTGCTGGCGGTGGTGCGGGGCAGTGCGGTCAACCAGGACGGTGCTTCCAACGGTCTGACGGCGCCGAGTGGTCCGGCACAGCAGCGGGTGATCCGGGCGGCGTTGGCCGATGCGGGGCTGAAGCCGGCCGATGTGGATGTGGTGGAGGGGCACGGGACGGGGACGCGGTTGGGTGACCCGATCGAGGCGCAGGCGCTGCTGGCCACTTACGGGCAGGACCGTCCGGTGGACCGGCCGTTGTGGCTGGGGTCGGTGAAGTCCAACATCGGGCACGCGCAGGCGGCTGCGGGCGTGGCGAGCATCGTGAAGATGGTGGCCGCCATGGAGCGGGGGGTAGTGCCGGCGACGTTGTATGCGGAGCGGCCGTCTTCGCAGGTGGACTGGGCTGCGGGGGCGGTGCGGCTGGCCACCGAGACGGTGCCGTGGCCGGAGACGGGCGAGCGCCCGCGCCGCGCCGGGGTGTCCTCGTTCGGGTTCTCCGGGACCAATGCTCACGTGATCATCGAGCAGGCCCCGGCCGCTGATGAGCAGTCCCCGGTCCCGGGGGCGGCGCCCGAGGCCGCGGACGGTGACGGCAGCACGGAGTTGCCTCTGTTGCCGTGGGTGGTCTCTGGCCGCTCGGAGGCCGGGCTTGCGGGTCAGGCTGGGCGGCTGGCGGAGTTTGTGGAGGTGTCGGGGCCTGGTGTGCGGCCGGTTGATGTGGGTTGGTCGTTGGTGTCGTCACGTGCGGTGTTGGAGCATCGGGCGGTGGTGCTGGGCTCGGGCCGGGAGGAGTTGGTTGCTGGGCTGGGGGCCCTTGCGGAGGGGCGTGATCTGCCGGGTGTGGTGAGTGGTGCTGCGGGCGGCGTGGGCAAGGTGGGTTTGGTTTTCACCGGGCAGGGTGCGCAGCGGGTCGGGATGGGCCGCCAGCTCTACGAGGCGTTCCCCGTCTTCGGGGCGGCGTTCGATGAGGTGTGCGCAGCATTGGACGTCCACCTTGGGGGTTCGCTGGCTGCGGTGGTGCGGGGTGAGGGTGACCCGTCCTGGCCGGGTGGGGGCCGTGTTGATGAGACGGTGTGGGCGCAGCCTGCGTTGTTCGCGGTGGAGGTGGCGCTGTTCCGTCTGCTGGCGTCGTGGGGTGTGGTGCCGCAGGTGGTGGCGGGTCATTCGATCGGCGAACTGGCTGCGGCGCATGTGGCGGGGGTGTGGTCGCTGGAGGACGCCTGCGCCGTGGTCGCGGCTCGTGGTCGCCTGATGCAGGAGCTGCCGCGTGGTGGGGCGATGGTGGCGGTGGAAGCCGCCGAGGAACAGGTCCGCGAGGCCCTGGCCGACCGTCCGGGGGTGGGGGTCGCCGCGGTGAACGGGCCGCGCGCGATCGTGGTGTCCGGCACCGAGACCGACGTGCTGGCGATGGCGGAGGAGCTGGCACAGGCCGGGGCGCGCACGCGGCGTTTGCAGGTTTCGCATGCCTTCCATTCGCCGCTCATGGAGCCGATGCTGGACCGGTTCGCGGAGGTGATCGCCCAGGTCACGTACCGGAAGCCGCAGGTGACGATGGTCTCCGCGCTGACCGGCGGCCCCGTCTCGGAGGAGGTCACCGACCCCTCCTACTGGGTCCGGCACGTCCGCGAGGCGGTCCGTTTTGCGGACGCGGCGGAGGCGATGCGCGGGCTCGGCGTCCGTACCTTCATCGAGCTCGGCCCGGACGGCATCTTGTCCGGCATGGGCCCGCAGACCCGCACCGACAGTGACAACGAGGGCGAGTCGGGTTCCGAGGCATGGCTGCCGGTGCTGCGCCGTGGCCGTGACGAACCGCGCGCCGTGCTGACCGCGCTGGCGAAGGTGTTCGTTCGTGGGGTCCCGGTTGCCTGGGACGCGCTGTATGCCGGTACCGGCGCCCAGCGCGTGGACCTGCCCACGTACGCCTTCCAGCGTCACCGCTACTGGTTGAAGGTGGCCGTTGACAGTCGGGCCGAGGGCCTGGGGCTGGCGCCGTCGGGTCATCCGTTGTTGGGTGCGGCAGTGGGGTTGCCGGCCAGTGGTGGTGTGGTGTTGACGGGGCGGCTTTCGCTTTCGGGGCAGCCCTGGCTTGCGGATCATGTGGTGGCGGGCCAGGTGGTGGTGCCCGGCGCGGCGTTGGTGGAGATGGTGGTTCGTGCGGGTGATGAGGTGGGGTGTTCGCGGGTCGAGGAATTGTTGATTGAGGCTCCGTTGGTCCTGCCTGCGCGGGGCGGTGTGCGGGTGCAGGTCATGGTGGAGGAGCCGGATGCGTCCGGGCGCCGCGTGGTCAGTGTCTATGCGCAGGACGAGGACGTCCCGCCGGAGGGGGAGTGGACCCGGCACGCAACCGGTGGGCTCTCCCCGGCCGAGGCGGTGGCCGAGGGGAGTGCCGACGGTTTCCGGCAGTGGCCGCCGTCCGGTGCGCAAACCCTCGACCCGGAGCTGTTCTACCCGGAGCTGGCGGCTCGTGGGCTGAGCTACGGGCCGGCCTTCCAGGGTGTGCGGGCGGCCTGGCGCCGGGGCGAGGAACTGTTCGCCGAGATCGCCCTGCCGCAGGACGTGACGCCCAACGGGTTCGGGCTGCACCCCGCCCTGCTGGACGCGGCACTGCACGTGGCGGCCGCGAACACCCAAGGCGACGGCTTGGCGTTGCCGTTCGCCTGGAACAACGTCATGGTGCACGCCTCCGACGCCGTGGCGGCACGGGTCCGGGTGACCCCTGCCGCCTCGGGTGAGGGGCTGACAGTCATGCTGGCCGACGCGACCGGCCAACTGATCGCCTCCGTCGACAGGTTGGACCTGCGTACCCTGTCGCCGCAGGACCTCGCAGCGGGCGGGCAGGCGGCGGACGACACCCTGTTCGCGGTGGAGTGGGTGCCTGCCACGGCCACTACGGTCACACCGGTCGCCACATCCGACGTGGCCTCGGGCTCGGAGTCGTTGGGTCGGTGGGTTGTGCTCGGGGCTGCGGCGGTTGTGCCGGGTCTGCCGGGTGCTGTGGTTTTCCCGGATGTTGCGGGGTTGGTGGCGGCGGTGGAGGCGGGGGCTGAGGTTCCGCAGACGGTGGTGGCGCCGGTGCTGCCGGCAGTCGGTTCCGGTGGTGTTGCGGATGCGGCTCGTCGTACCGCGGTGGATGTTTTGGGGTTGGTGCAGCGTTGGCTGGCTGCTGATGTGTTGTCCGGTGCGCGGTTGTTGGTGTTGACCGAGTGTGCGGTCGATGCGGGTGCGGGGGTGCCGGTGGAGGTTGCGGCGGCTTCGGTGTGGGGTCTGGTGCGGGTGGCGCAGACGGAGAATCCCGGGCGGGTGCTGCTGGCGGACGTGGACAGCATGTCCGTACCCGGTGTGGAGCTGGTCGGTTGGCTGCGGGCCGGGGTGGAGCTGGATGAGCCGCAGTGGGCGGTCCGGGCCGGACAGATCCGGGTGCCCAGGCTGACCCGAGCCACTCCCGCGGACCCGTCGGCATGCAACGGGGACACGGCACCTGAGGCCCAGGCGGTACCGTCCGCCGGGCCCGAGAACGAGACCGAGCCCGCAGCCCACGTTGGCGTCCGCCCGGGCACGGTGTTGGTGACGGGTGCTTCGGGGGTTCTGGGTGGGTTGGTGGCCCGGCATCTGGCGAGGTCGGGCCGGGTCGAGCATCTGGTGCTGCTCTCCCGTCGCGGCGGCGACGCCCCGGGAATGCCGGAACTCCTCGCCGACCTCGACACGTCAGGTGTCCGGGTCACGGTGGCTGCCTGTGATGCGGCTGACCGGGGTCAGCTTGCCGGTGTGCTTGAGGGTGTGGCGTTGTCGGGTGTGGTGCATGCGGCGGGTGTGTTGGATGACGGGGTGGTCGGTTCGCTGACGCCGGAGCGGGTGGAGTCGGTGTTGCGGCCGAAGGTGGATGCGGCCTGGAACCTGCACGAGCTGACCCGTGACCTGGGTCTGGAGCTGGACACGTTCGTGCTGTTCTCGTCCATCGCGGGGGTGATCGGTAATGCCGGTCAGGCCAACTATGCGGCGGGCAACACGTTCCTGGACGCGCTGGCCGCTCACCGGCGTCACCTCGGCCTGCCCGCCGTATCGCTGGCCTGGGGGCCCTGGGAGAACGGCATGGCCGGCGAGCTGGCCGAGGCCGACCTGCTGCGAATGGCCCGCCAGGGAATGCGCCCGCTCTCCGACGCACGCGGCCTCGCCGCGCTCGACGCCGCCGCGGACCGCGCCCGACCGCTGCTGGTGGCAGCAGAGCTGCACCTCGGTGCGCTGCGCCGCTCCTCAGAGGTGCCGCCGTTGCTGTCCGCGCTCGTCCCGGCGGCCCGCGGCAACGCGCAGCCCGCTCGGCGGACGGCCGGACAGCCGGCCGCCGAGGACCGGAACGCACTGGCAGCCCGCCTGGCCGGGCTGAGCCCCGCGGAGAGCCAGGAGGTGCTGCTGGACCTCGTCGTCAGCCAGGCTGCCCTGGTGCTGGGCATGGCCGGGCCCGGCGCCCTCGATGGGAACCGTCCGTTCCGTGACGTCGGCTTCGACTCGCTGACCGCCGTCGAACTGCGCAACCGGCTCAGCACGGCGACCGGCCTGCGGCTGCCGGCCACGGCGGTCTTCGACTACCCGACCCCCGCCGCCCTGGCCGGATTCGCCCTGGCCGAGCTGATCGACTCCGGCGCGGTAGCGGCGGACGCGGCACCTGCGGCAGCGGCCGCTGCCGGTCACGCGGACAATGACGGCCACCCGGACGGCGACCCCGTGGCGATCGTCGGAATGGCGTGCCGCTTCCCCGGTGGGGCCACGAACCCCGCCGAGTTCTGGGAAATGCTGGCCTCGGGCGGAGACGGGATCGGCCCCTTCCCGGACAACCGTGGCTGGCCCGCCGACGTGGTGGACTCCGACCCGGACGCGGTGGGCAAGAGCCTGGTCGGCGAGGGCGGCTTCCTCTACGACGCCGCCGAGTTCGACGCGGAGTTCTTCGGCACCAGCCCGCGTGAGGCACTGGCGATGGATCCGCAGCAGCGGCTGTTGCTGGAGACCTCCTGGGAGGCGCTGGAGAACGCCGGCATCGACCCGACCGAGCTGCGGACCAGCGCGTCCGGCGTGTTCACCGGCATGTTCCACCACGACTACCTCTCGGCCACCGCGCTGCCGGAAGAGGCCGAGGGATACGTCGGCCTCGGCGCCACCGGGTCGGTGGCCTCCGGCCGGGTGGCCTACGCCCTGGGCCTGGAGGGTCCGGCGGTGACCGTGGACACGGCCTGCTCCTCCTCGCTGGTGGCGCTCCACCTGGCCGCCCAGTCCCTGCGGTCCGGGGAGAGCACACTCGCCCTGGTCAGTGGCGTCAACGTGATGGCCACCCCGGTCACCTTCATCGACTTCTCCCGACAGCGCGGGCTGGCGGCGGACGGCCGCTGCAAGGCCTACGCGGAGGACGCGGACGGCACCGCCTGGAGCGAGGGCGTCGGTGTGCTGGTCGTGGAACGCCTCTCCGACGCCCGGCGCAACGGCCACAAGGTGCTGGCGGTGGTGCGGGGCAGTGCGGTCAACCAGGACGGTGCTTCCAACGGTCTGACCGCACCGAACGGCCCGTCCCAACAGCGAGTCATCCGGGCGGCGTTGGCCAACGCGGGCATCGGGACCGACGGGGTCGACGTGGTCGAAGGCCACGGCACCGGGACGCGGCTGGGCGACCCGATCGAGGCACAGGCCCTGCTGGCCACCTACGGCCGGAACCGCCCGGCGGACCGGCCGTTGTGGCTGGGCTCGGTGAAGTCCAACATCGGGCATGCCCAGGCCGCCGCCGGTGTCGCCGGAATCATCAAGATGGTGCTGGCGCTGGAGCACGGCCAGATCCCCGGAACTCTGCACGCGGAGCGGCCGTCTTCGCAGGTGGACTGGGATGCGGGGGCGGTGCGGCTGGTCACTGAGGCGGTGCCGTGGCCGGAGACGGGTGAGCGCCCGCGCCGCGCCGGGGTGTCTTCGTTCGGGTTTTCCGGGACCAATGCTCACGTGATCATTGAGCAGGCCCCGGCCGCTGGTGAGCAGTCCCCGGTTCCGGGGGCGGCGCCCGAGGCCGCGGACGGTGATGCCGGTACGGAGTTGCCTGTGTTGCCGTGGGTGGTTTCCGGTCGTTCGGAGGCGGGGCTTGCGGGTCAGGCTGGGCGGCTGGCCGCGTTCGTCGGGCGGGATGCGGGTGTGGGGCCGGTGGATGTGGGTTGGTCGTTGGTGTCGTCGCGTGCGGTGTTGGAGCATCGGGCGGTGGTGCTGGGCTCGGATCGGGAGGAGCTGGTTACCGCTTTGGGCGCCCTTGCGGAGGGGCGTGATCTGCCGGGTGTGGTGAGTGGTGTTGCAGGTGCTGCGGGCCGGGTCGGTTTCGTCTTCACCGGGCAGGGTGCGCAGCGGGTCGGGATGGGGCGTCAGCTCTATGAGGCGTTCCCGGTGTTTGCTGCGGCGTTCGATGAGGTGTGCGCAGCATTGGACGTCCATCTTGGGGGTTCGCTGGGCGCGGTGGTGTGGGGTGTGGGTGACCCGTCGTGGCCGGGTGGGGGCCGTGTTGATGAGACGGTGTGGGCGCAGCCTGCGTTGTTCGCGGTGGAGGTGGCGCTGTTCCGTCTGCTGGCGTCGTGGGGTGTGGTGCCGCAGGTGGTGGCGGGTCATTCGATCGGCGAACTGGCTGCGGCGCATGTGGCGGGGGTGTGGTCGCTGGAGGATGCCTGTGCGGTGGTGGCGGCTCGTGGTCGTCTGATGCAGGAGCTGCCGCGTGGTGGGGCGATGGTGGCGGTGGAAGCCGCCGAGGAACAGGTCCGTAAGGCCCTGGCCGATCGCCCCGGGGTGGGGATCGCTGCGGTGAACGGGCCGCGCGCGGTGGTGCTGTCCGGCACCGAGGCCGACGTGCTCGCAGCAGCGGAGGAGCTGGCACAGGCAGGAGCACGCACGCGGCGTTTGCAGGTTTCGCATGCGTTCCATTCGCCGCTCATGGAGCCGATGCTGGACCGGTTCGCCGAGGCGATTGCCAACGTCACGTACCGGAAGCCGCAGGTGACGATGGTCTCCGCGCTGACCGGCGGCCCCATCTCGGAGGAGGTCACCGACCCCTCCTACTGGGTCCGGCACGTCCGCGAGGCGGTCCGTTTTGCGGACGCGGCGGAGGCGATGCGCGGGCTCGGCGTCCGTACCTTCATCGAGCTCGGCCCGGACGGCGTCTTGTCCGGCATGGGCCCGCAGACCCGCACCGACAGCGAGGGCCAGAACGCGGCCGGCTCCGAGGCATGGCTGCCGGTGCTGCGCCGTGGCCGTGACGAGCCGCGGGCTGTGCTGACCGCGCTGGCGAAGGTGTTCGTTCGTGGGGTCCCGGTTGCCTGGGACGCGCTGTACGCCGGTACCGGCGCCCAGCGGGTGGACCTGCCCACGTACGCCTTCCAGCGGCAGCGGTACTGGCTGAGCGCGGCCTCCGCGAGCCGCGCCGAGGACCTCGGCCTGGAACGGCCGGGGCACCCCCTGCTGGGGGCGACCGTCGAACTGCCGGCCTCCGGTGAGGTGGTGCTGACCGGGCAGCTGACCCGGTCCGCGCAGCCCTGGCTGGGCCAGTTGCTGGTGGCCGGGCATCCGGTCGTCGCCGCCTCGGCGCTGGTGGACATGGCGGTGCGCGCGGCCGACGAGGCCGGCAGCGGCCGCATCGAAGAGCTGCTCGTCGAGGCCCCGCTGGTGCTCCCACAGCGCGGCGGCGTCCGGGTACAGGTGACCGTCGGCACGGCCGACGCCGAAGGGCGCCGGGAGGTCGCCGTCTTCGCGCGGCGGCCGGAGGGGGAGTGGGTGCGGCACGCCAGCGGCACGTTGGCCCCGGCCGCAGCGGACGACGAGGCCGCCGCGGACGCGGCGTGGAGCGTGCACTGGCCGCCGCCCGGCGCCGTACCGGCCGACGTGCTCGGGCTCTACGAGGGGCCGGCGACCACCGGCCTCGGCCACGGGCCGGCCTTCCAGGGTGTGCGGGCGGCCTGGCGCCGGGGCGAGGAACTGTTCGCCGAGATCGCCCTGCCGCAGGACGTGGCGGTGGACGGGTTCGGCGTGCACCCGGCCCTGCTCGACGCCGCCCTTCACCTGACCTGTCTGGAACAGGCGGAGCAGCACCGGACGGAAACCGAGGGGCCGTTGCTGCCCTTCGCCTGGAGCGGAGTACGGCTGTACGCGTCCGGCGCCACGGCGGCGCGGGTACGAGTGGTGCCGTCCCCGGCCGGCGAGGGCGTCGCGGTGACGTTGGCCGACCCGGTCGGCCGGCCGATCGCCTCGGCGGACGCGGTGGTACCGGCGCCACTGGCTCCCGGTGCGCTGGAGCAGGCCGCCGGGGCGGGCCGGGACGGGCTCTTCCGGGTGCGGTGGTCCCCGGTGGACGAGGTACCGGAGACAGGGGAGCCGGGGCGCCGCTGGGTGGTCCTCGGCGACGACGGCGGACTGGAGGTACCCGGTGCTGCGGCGTACCCGGACGCCCTCGAGTTGGTCGCAGCGGTGCGGGACGGAGCCCCGGTGCCGGACACGGTCGTGCTGTGCTGCGTGTCCGACAGCAACCCCGCCACGGGCCCGAACCCCGCCACGGGCCCGAACCCCGCCACGGGCCCGAACCTCGCCACGGACCCGAACCTCGCCACGGCCCCCACAACACTCCCCGCAGCCGCCCGCGCCGCCACCGTCCGCGTGCTGGAGACCCTCCGCGCGTTGCTGGCGGCACCTGCGCTGGACGGATCACAGCTCGTGGTGGTCGTCGAGCGCGGACTGGACGCGGACACCGGCACGGACCTGCGGCTGGCGGGCGCCGGCGTCGCCGGACTGGTGCGGACGGCGGCTGCCGAGCATCCGGAGCGGATCGTGCTGGCGGACGTGGCGCGGCCGGCCGGCTCCGGCCCCCTGGTGATGGCCGGAGCGGCCCTCGGCGAACCACAGTTCGCGGTGCGCGACGGCCGGCTGCTGGTGCCGCGCCTGGCCCGGGCGGCCGGGGAGGAACTGCCGGTGCCGGACGGCCGGGACTGGCGCCTGGCGGCCTGCGGTCCCGACGCCGCCGACCCGGTACGGCCGGTGGACGGCGAGGTGGGGCAGCGGCCCCTGGCCGCCGGCGAGGTGCGGTTGGCGGTGCATGCGGCCGCGGTGAACCGGCAGGACGTACGGGACGTGCTGGAGGCGTCCCCCGAGCGGCCGCGACCGCTCGGACAGGAGGGCGCCGGGGTGGTGCTGGAGACCGGGCCCGGGGTTGCCCGGCCGGCCGTCGGGGAACGGGTGACGGGCCTGTTCCCGGGCGCCTTCGCGGCCACCGCGATCGCCGACGCACGGCTGCTGGTGCCGGTTCCGGAAGGCTGGTCGGCCGCGCAGGCCGCCACTGCGCCGGTGGCGTTCCTGGCCGCGTACCGGCTGCTGGCGCAGGCGGCACCGCGCCCAGGGGAGCGGGTGCTGATCCACCCCGCCGCCGGCCCCGAGGGCCTGGCCGCCGTCCAACTGGCACGCCACCTGGGCGCCGAGGTGTTCGCCACGGCGCCGCCGTCCGCCTCGTCGGAGCTGCACCGGCTCGGCCTGGACGGACACCACCTGGCGTCGTCCGCGACGGCACACTTCGAGGAGACGTTCCGCACCGCGACCGGCGGACACGGCATGGACGTCGTGCTCACCTTCCTCCCGCCCTCCACGGACCCGGACACAGCGACGACGGCCCGGGACGCAGCCGCAACAGCCCCGGACGCAGCCGCGACGGGACAGGACGCAGCCGCGACGGGACAGGAGACAGCCACGGACACAGCCACGGACACAGCCACGGCGGACGCGGCGCTGCGCCTGCTGCGCCCCGGCGGCCGGTCGCTGTCGGCAGCCGGCGCCGAGACGGACGACCAGCGTCCCGAGGAGCTCGAAGCCCACCTGACGGAGTTGGCCGCGCTGTTCGAGAAGGGGGCGCTGCGGCCCTTGCCGGTCGTCTGCCGCGACGTACGGCAGGCCGCGCAGGTCTTCCGGACACCCGTCCGGGAAGCGTCCACGATGGCCAAGACGGTGCTGACGCTGCCGTCCGCCCCGGCCGGCCGGCCCGGCACGGTGCTGGTGACCGGCGCCTCTGGGGCGCTCGGCGGCCTGACGGCACGGCATCTGGCCCGTACCGGTCGGGCCGAGCGGCTGCTGCTGACCTCACGGCGGGGCGCGGGCGCCCCCGGAATGCCTCGCCTGGCCGCCGAACTGGCCGCCTCCGGCCGCCCGGTCCAGGTCCTGGCCTGCGACGTCGCGGACCGCCGACAGCTCGCCCACGTGCTGGCCGGGGTGCCTGAGGCGGCGCCGCTGACCGGGGTGGTGCACACCGCGGGCGTACTGGACGACGGCGTGCTCGCCTCGCTGACCCCGGAGCGTGTCGAGCAGGTGATGCGGCCCAAGGTGGACGCCGCCTGGCACCTGCACGACCTGACCCGCCGTCTCGACCTGGACACCTTCGTCCTGTTCTCCTCAGTGGCCGGTGTGCTGGGCACCCCGGGCCAGGCCAACTACGCGGCCGGCAACGCCTTCCTGGACGCGCTGGCCGCCCACCGGCGCCACCACGGTCTGCCCGCCGTGTCGCTGGCGTGGGGACCGTGGAAGGACGGCATGGCCGGACAGCTCACCGACGCCGGACGGCAGCGGATGTCCCGCCAGGGACTGCGGCCGCTGTCCGCGGCCGACGGTCTCGCGCTGTTCGACGCCGCCCTCGGCAGGCCGGACGCGCTGCTGGTCACGACCCGGCTGGACCTGCCCGCGCTGCGCCGTACCGGGAGCGCCGTACCGGCCCTGGTGACCGGCCTGGTCCGGCCCGGCCGGCGCACCGCGGGAGGACCGGGGCCGGACGCCGGCCGGAAGCTGGCCGCCGAACTGGCGGCGCTGCCTCCCGAGCAGTTCCACCACGCCGTCATGAACCTGGTGCGTACCCAGGCGGCGCTGGTGCTCGGACGGCCGGGGCCGCAGTCCGTCGAGCCGGCCCGGTACTTCCGTCAGCTCGGCTTCGACTCGCTGACCGCGGTCGAATTCCGCAACCGCGTCAGCGGCGCGCTCGGCCTGCGGCTGCCGGCCGCGGTCGTCTTCGACTACCCGACGCCGCGGGAGCTGGCGGAGTACCTCCAGGAGCGGATCGCCGAGCAGGAGATCGACTACGGGCCGGTGCTCGGCGAGCTGGACCGGCTCAGGTCGCTGCTCACCGGGATCGTCCGGCGGGGCGGCCGCAAGGCGGAGATCATGAGCCGTTTCGAGACCATCATGGAGGAGTTCCGCGGCGCCGAGGCGGACCACGGCTCCTCCGACACGGACATCACCGAGGCGACGGACGACGAGATGTTCGACCTCATCGACAAGGAGCTGGGGATCGTGCCGGGCACCGACGGAGGAGCGGCGTGAACAATCGTGCACAGGACCACACGCCCGGGGCGGCGGACGGCGGAGTACCCGCCCCCGGCACGGCGGAGGCCGCCGTCTCCCCGGCCGAGGAAGCGCTGTGGCGGCTGGAGTCACTGGCGCCGGACACCCCGGTCAACAACGTCCCGGTGGCCTTCGCCGTCGCCGGGCGCGTCGACGCCGAACGGCTCCGCGCGGCGCTGGCCGCCGTGGCGGGACGTCACCAGGCGCTGCGCACCGGCTACCGCGACGCGGGCTCCCGGCTGGTCAAACGGGTGCTGGCGGCGGGCGAGTGCCCGCTGCCGGTGGGGGAGACGGAGCTGCCCGGCGAACCCACCTCCGCCGACCTGGCACCGGTGACCGCCGTCCCCTTCCCGCTGGACGGCACCCCGCCCGTACGGGCGGCACTGTTCCGCTCCCCGGACACCGACGTCGTCTGCGTCACCGCGCACCGGCTCGTCCTGGACGAGATCTCCGGCCCGCTGCTGCGCGAGCACCTGATCGCCGCCTACGAGCAGCACGCCGACGAGGCCACCGGAACGGCGGGAGAGGCCACCGGAACGGCAGGAGAGGCCACCGGAACGGCAGGAACCGCGGCGCCCGGCCCGGCCTCCGTCCCGCCGTCCGGCCCGGCCTCCGTCCCGCCGTCCGGCCCGGCCTCCGGCCTGTCGTCCGTCCCGCCGTCCGGCCCGACCTCCGTCCCGCCGTCCCTCCCGCCCTCCGGCCCGGAAGCCGCGGCGCCGAGCCCGCGAAGCCTGGCCTTCTGGCAGGCGGAGCTGGCCGGCGCGGACACCGGCACCCAGGAGCTGTCCTGCACCGCCCCTGACCCGGACCGGCCGGCCCTGGCCGCCGCACAGCTCGACCGCACCCTGCCCGCGCCCGTCGAGGCCGGCCTCCGCCGGCTCGCCGACGATCTCGGCGTCCCGCAGCCCGCGATCCTGCTGGCCGCCTACTACGTGCTGCTGGAGACTCACGGCGCCGGCCCCGACCTGCTGGTCGGCCTCCCCGTCGACCTCCGCCCCGTACCCGCCGCCCGCGCGCTCGGCCGGCACACCGGCCAGGTGCCGCTGCGGCTGCGGACCGAGCACAAGGAGAGCGTCCGCGACCTGGTGCTGCGCAGCGCCGAGCGGCTGGCCGCCGCCACCGTCCACGCAGCGGCGGCCGAGGCGGCACAGCCCGGCCTGCTGCCCCCGGCCACCCCCGGCCGCCCCCCGCTGCCCTTCCGGCACACCTTCGAATACCGTACGGACACGGTCACCTGCCCGGCTGCCTTCACCTTCGGCGGCCTGGCCGCCCGGCCTTTCCCCGTCACCAGCGGCACCGCCCACTTCGACCTGCACCTGACGGCAACGGCCCCGCAAGACCCGCACGGCGCCACCGCGCTGCGCCTGCGCTACCGCACCGAGCTGTTCGACCCCGCGCTGGCCGAACTCCTGCTGGCCCGTTACGAGACGGTGCTGCGCGCGTTCACCGCCGACCCGGACCGCGCCGTCGGCGACGTTTCCTGGTGGAGCGGACGGGACCACGAGATCATCGGCGCGGCCAACGACACCGCGAGCCCCGTCGAGCCGGCCACCGTCCTGGACGCCGTACGCCTGCAAGTCCGGCGCGCGCCCGCCGCGGTGGCCGTGGTGGAGGGTGAACGCACCGTCGACTACGGGCAGTTGTGGAACGCCGCACATGCCATGGCCACCCGCCTGAAGGACACCGGGGTACGGCCGGGGGACGTGGTGGCGATCGCCCTGCCCCGCGGCGCCGAACTGGTCGCGGCAGTCCTGGGCACCTGGCTGGCGGGCGCGGCGTACGTGCCGGTGGACGCGGCCCACCCGCGCGAGCGGATCCGCCACCAGCTCTCCGACTCCGCCGCCACGGTGCTGGTGGCCGACGAGCACACCGCCGTCCTGGCCGGCCCCGACGGCCCGGCGGTGCTGCACGCGCCGCCGGCGGACCACGCCCCGCAGCTGCCGGCCCCGGACGGCCCGGTGGGGGACCCCGCCGCCTGCGCCTACCTGATGTACACCTCCGGATCCACCGGGCGCCCGAAGGGGACACTGATCGGCCACGCCGCCCTGGCCAACCTGGCCGCGCACTTCACCGCTCAGCTGGCCGCGGAGCCCGGCGACACCATGCTGTGGACGACGACCTTCGCCTTCGACATGTCCGGGGTGGAACTGTTCGTGCCGCTGGTCTCCGGCGGCCGGCTGGTGGCCGCCCCGGACCGGGCCAGGAGCGACGGCCGGGTGCTGCGCGAACTGCTGGAGCGGCACGACGTACGCTTCGTCCAGGCGACCCCGACGACCTGGCGGCTGGTCGCCGACCGGGCGGCGGACTGCCTGCGCGGCCGCAGCGTCCTGATCGGCGGGGAGCCGGTGCCGCTCCCGCTGGCCCGGCGGCTGCTGGCGGCCGGGTGCGAACTGCACCACGCCTACGGCCCCACCGAGACGACCATCTGGTCCACCTCCCGCGTGATCGCACAGGACCCCGGCGCCCGGCTGGACGTGGGCCGCCCGATCCGCAACACCCGGGTCCATGTGAGCGACGCCCATGGCCGCGACCTGCCGGTGGGCGTCCGGGGGGAGCTGTGCATCTCCGGGACCGGCGTCGCGCTGGGCTACCACGGCCGGCCGGAGCTGGACGCGGAGCGCTTCGGCGTCCACCCCGAGCACGGCCGTTTCTACCGCACCGGCGACGTGGCCTGCTGGCGGGCGGACGGCCTGCTCGACCTGTTCGGACGGATCGACCGGCAGGTCAAACTCCGCGGCAACCGCATCGAGTTGGGTGAGATCGAGGCGACGCTGACGGCCCACCCCCAGGTCGCCGCCGCCGCAGTGATCATGGTGGGCGACCCGAGCGGCGACGGTGTGCTCATCGGCTGCCTGGAGCCGTCCGGTGACGTACTGGACACCGCCGACGTCCACGAGCACGCCCGCACCCGGCTGTCCCGCTCGATGCTCCCCGGCGACCTCGTCACCGTCGATGCGCTGCCGGTCAACGGCAACGGCAAGGTGGACCTTCGGGAGCTGGAGCGGATCGTCACCGCCCGCCGCACCCACCGCACGGCACCGGGCCCCACCGGCGCCGACGCTCCGGACGCCGCCGGCCGGCCGGGAACGGCGGCCGGAGCGGACGTTCTCACGGACCAGCTGGTGCAGGTGTGGCGCACCGTCCTGCGGCGCGCGGACGCCGACGCGGACACCGACTTCTTCGCCGCCGGCGGTCACTCCATGCTGGCCGCCGTGGCGATGCAGGAGTTCCAGAACCTCAGCGGCCGCTCGCTGGGCCTCTCCGAGATCTTCGAACAGTCCACCCCACGGCAGCTGGCCGCCCGCATCCGCGCGACGGACACGGCAGCCGAGGGGGCGCCGCAGCCATGACAGAGCCCGGGTGGGCGGTGCGGCCGGCGCCGCACCGCCCACCCGGGCCCACCACCGAGGTCACTGCTCGCTGCGGCCGGTCGCCTCCAGGTAGGCCAGGACGGCGCGGACCCTGCGGTTGGTGTCGTCGTCGGTGACCACACCCAGCTTGGCGAAGATCGTGGTGGTGTACTTGCTGATGGCGCCCTCGCTCAAGAACAGCCGCCCGGCGATGGCCGCGTTGGACAGCCCCTCGGCCATCAGCTCCAGCACCGAGCGCTCGCGCTCGGTGAGGGCGGCGAGCGGATCGGCCCGGGTGGGCCGGGCCAGCAGTTTGGAGACGACCGTGGGGTCCAGCGCGGTGCCGCCGCCCGCCACCCGCGTCAGCGCGTCCAGGAACTGCTCCGCGTCCAGCACCCGGTCCTTGAGCTGGTAGCCGATGCCGCCGTGCCCGTCGGCCAGCAACTCCCGCGCGTACAGCTGCTCGACGTGCTGGGAGAGGATCAGCACCGGCAGCCCGGGAACGGCGCGGCGCGCGGCGAGGGCGGCCTGCAGCCCCTCGTCGGAGAAGGTCGGCGGCAGCCGGACGTCCACGATCGCGACGTCCGGCCGGTGTTCGAGCAGCGCCTCCAAGGTGGCGGGCCCGGACTCGACGGCGGCGACCACGGTGTGCCCGAACGCCTCGACGAGCTGCACCATCCCGTTCCTGAGCAGGAAGAGATCCTCGGCTACGACAATTCGCACGGCACCGCCACAGTGATACGGGTCGGCCCGCCGGCCGGACTGTCGATCTCCAGACGGCCGCCGAACGCGTGCACACGGCGTTCGATGCCGCTCAGCCCGGAGCCGGCGGCGGGATCGGCCCCGCCGACCCCGTCGTCCTGCACGGTCGCGGTCAGCGTCCGCGTGGCGTAACTGAGTTCCACCGTGACGCGCTCCGCCTCGGCGTGCTTGGCCACGTTCGCCAGCAGTTCCGCGACGGCGAAGTAGACCGCCGACTCCACCGGGCGCTCCGGCCGGGACGGCACCCGGGTGAGCACGTCCACGACGACGGCGGCGTCCAGCGCGAGCGCCTGGACGGCGTCCACCAGACCGCGTTCGGCGAGCACCGGGGGGTTGATCCCGCGGACCAGGGTGCGCAGTTCGGCCAGGGCGGTGGCGGAGGTGGCCCGGGCCTCGGCCAGCACCGCCTTGGCGGCATCCGGGTTGGAGTCCACCAGCTGCTCGGCGGCGCCCATCGACATGCCCATCGCGACCATCCGGGCCTGGGCCCCGTCGTGCAGGCCGCGCTCGATCCGCTCCAGCTCCGCGGCCTGGGCCTGCGTCAGGTCGGCCCGGATGGCCTCCAGTTCCTCCACCCGCCGGCTCAGCCGGGTGCGGGGGACCGGCCCCAGCAGCCGGGACCCCACCGGCCGCAGGATCCGCCAGGCGAAGGGGGCGGCGACCAGGCCCGCCACGATCAGGCCGGCGCCGTAACCGAGGAGGGCCGGCGTCACCGCCAGGTAGATGCCGAGGCCGAGGGCGAGCAGCGGCAGGGCGGAGAGCGGCAGTACGGTCACCGAGGCGACCACCGCCCACAGCCCGTCCCAGTGCAGCTGCGGATCGTGGAAGCGGGCGTGCACCGCGGCCCGCCGGCGGGCCTCCCGCTCGGTCTTGTGGTACTCCTCCCCGTCCCACCAGGACCCGGTGGCCATACGCGTCACCGGCGGCACCGAGCGGTAGCGCACCTCGTGCCGTACCTCCAGCCAGTCCGCGGCACACCGGCGGGCGGCCCTGGCCAGGCCACGGCTGGTCAGCGGGTAGACGATGAACAGGGCCGCGGCGATCCAGAAGGCCACCGCCAGCCCCTCCCCGAGGGTGGCCAGCACCCGCACGGCGAGCGGCGCGTCCAGACCGGCGGTCCAGGAGCCGGCCAGCCGGGCACCGCCGACCCCGACGGGCACCGCGACGAGCGGCACCACGCAGGTGAGCCCGACCAGCACCACGGACCGGTACAGCCCGAGGCCGGCCTCGGCACACCAGCGCAGCGGGCCGCCTCGCGGAGGTATCCTCATCGTCTCGTTCCCTTCACCACGGCGATCATAATCTCAGCCGGGAGCGGACCCCTGACCGATACCGCCGACGGTACGCAGCGGGCGCCGGAGCCGGAATCCCGCTACGCCCCGCCACCGGTGGGCCTAGCCCCACCGCGCCCGGCGGCCGTGTCACGAGCACCCCGCACCGCCGCCGTTCTTCCCGTCCCGACGTGCCGTACGGCTGGGCCCCTCCGACGGTGGGTCTGGCCCCACCCAGCCGTACGCTCAGGCCCATACCGCCTCTTCCGGCAACTCCCTAGCGTGGGGAACACCTTGAGACGGAGGAGAACGACATGGCGGACACCACCGCGACCACGACGGCCCCGGAGACCTACGAGGACCCCCGCGTCCAGGACACCTTCAAGAAGGTGCACAAGTTCATCGGGCTGTACGGCGTGATCAGCGTCATCGTGCTCGGCACGGTGGCCGCCATGGCCATCACCGGGAACGAGGCCAGCCCCTTCATGTGGATCCGGGGGTCCATCCTGCTGCTCGTCTGGCCGCTCTTCCACCGGATGGCCACCCGCTCGGCACAGGGGGACGCGCGCCAGTACGACCGGCTGGGCACGGTGACCGTGATCCTGCCGATCGCGATCATCGTCGTCGACCTGATCCCCGGGCTCTGCCCGCCCTGGTACGCCGCGATGCAGGGCGTCTCCGCCCTGGCCCTGGTCGGTGCCGCGGTCCTCACCCGCGGGGCCGCGGTGCGCAACGTCTTCCCCAAGCTGGCCAAGAAGAAGAAGGCCTGACGACCGGCCCTCCGCGACGGACCCGGCCCGGCCGGGACCAGGAGCGGACGGGCACGCGGACGGCACCACGTCCGCACACCAGGCAGGGCCGGATGCGTCCCCCGTGCATCCGGCCCTGCCCCTTCCCCGCGGCGGCGGACCGCCGCAGCACGAAGGCCCCGCAACCACCCGCTTCGGAGGCACGGGGCCTTCATGCTGCGGCACCGGGTCGGCCGACGCGGCGTACGCCTTACTTTCGGAAGTGCTCCTTCAGGACCTGCATGACCTCCGCAGCGCGCTCGCTGATGAAGAAGTGCCCGCCGGCGAACACCCGCAGATCGCAGCCGCCCCGGGTGTGCCGGTCCCACGCCTTCGCCTCGTCCAGCGTGGTCTTGGGGTCGTTGTCCCCGGTCAGTACGGTGATCGGAGTGTCCACGACGGCGTCCGGCCCGCACCGGTACGCCTCGATGGCCCGGTAGTCGGCGCGCAGCGCGGGCAGCGCGGCCCGCATCATCTCCTCGTCGTCCAGCAGGGCGGCCGCGGTGCCGCTGAGCCGGCGCACCTCCGCCATGATCGCCGCATCGCTGGTGAAGGTGGTCTCGTCCCGGTACGTGCCGGGCGCGCGCCGCCCGGAGGCGAGCAGCCGCACCGGAGGCCGGCCGTCGGCCTCCAGACGGCGGGCCAGTTCGAAGCCGATGACGGCGCCCATGCTGTGGCCGAAGAGGGTGAGCGGGAGGTCGGGCTGGCGCCGGAGTACCTGGTGGATACGGTCGGTGAGCACCGACAGGTCGTCGACGGGCGCCTCCGCGCGGCGGTCCTGCCGGCCGGGGTACTGGATCGCGACGACGTCGACGTCCGGGCTCAGCGCCGCCGCCACCGGCAGGAAGAAGGGCGCGGACCCGCCCGCGTGCGGAAGGCACACCAGCCGGGCGGTCGGCTTGTCGGCAGGGTGAAAACGCCTGCACCACACTTCGTCTCCGGGCGAAGGCTGGGTCATGCCGCTCCTGAAGGTAGTCATGTCGAATCGTCAAGTGGGAGAAAAACGTAACCACTTGCCGGAACACCTGCAAGGCATCCGATCACGGTCACGCACCCGGCCCCGAAGGTACCCGGTCAACTGTGGGAAAAGCACGGTTGAACGGCGAAGGCGCCCGCACCGCGGTGGTATTTGTATAAAGGAGGGAACGTGGCCGCCTGTTGTGTCGTCCCGATGACCCCGGTTACTGTTCCGCATTATGTGGCGACATTGAGAGGTGACGTACATGGGGCACAAATTCACCCTGGTCCTGAGTCGCGAGATCACGGACGAGGAGGGGGAACTTCTGAAGGAAGCGGGTTTCTCCGGTGCGACTTTCGCGACCGACACGCTTCCCACCGACGCCGATGTCACCGTGACGAAGGTCGACTTCGACGACACGGCCGCGCCCTCGCTGGCCGAGGCGATCGAAACGGCCCTGGAGACGGTGAAGAAGGTCCCTGACCTCACCGTGCCCGGCCTCACCGTGCCGGCCGTTCCGCAGCCCCCCGCCGCAGCGGACGGGGACGTGCTGGTCGGCGAGGTGGTCAAGGAGCCCGCCGGCAAGTAGAAGGCTCAGCACGAGACAAGGGCGTCCATGAGGGCGGGCACGACCCACGGGCCGCCGCCCCGCCCCCGGATGCCCGTAGCCGCCGAGGCGGCTGCCCCGAACGCAGCGAAGCGCTGGAATCCAGGCCGAAGTTCTTGAGTCGCCCTGGCCCCGGCCTCGCTGCGTTTTCGCGTGCCCGCCGGAGCCGCCCCCGGCGCGAATCGACGACCGCCGCTCCTCGGCCGACTGTTCAACCGATGCCCGCCGCACGGTTGAGCGTCCTTCGTGCGCAGTCCGTTTCGCGAAGCCCCGGTTGAACGGTGGGATCAGTTGAACACCGGGTACGGTCATTCGCATTCGACCCCGTGGGGCAGTGGCCCCGGCGTCGGCCGCGGGGGCAAAGTCCGTCCGCCGGGCCGGTGGTGCGGTGACGCGATGGATTCCCCGTACATGGAACCAGGTGGCGGCCGGTACCGTCTTCGGGGTCGGAACAGGCCGGACGGCAGGGCGCTTCGCGTCGCGCCCGACTCTGCGCGCTTGTCCCGGACCTCCACCAAGCGGGAGGAAGGGGATAGGATCGCGGCATCCGGTTGGACGTGCAGGCGTTATCGCCGCACGGCGGCGATGACTGTCGTGCGGTGTTCATCGTGGAGTCACGAGCCATTTCGACGGCGTTGCCCGCGCGTACCGCGCATTGTCGTCAAGTACCTGGTGGTAATCGGCGAAAGGGTTGTCGAGTTGATGACGGTTCTGCTTCCTCGATGGCATGCGAAACGTTCGGCCCCGCGTCAGGTGACCTGAATAAGCAGCGTGAGCAACCGTGAACTCGGGGGAGGTCCGGACGGCTCTCGGGGCATACCGCAACTGACCTTGGTACGCCTCAAGTCCCGTACACACGACCACTGTTGGCGTTTGGCTGCACATGATGATGTTACGTAGTTGTCAGGGGAGCAGTGGTGAGTCTCGCACAGACAGTCGGAACAGCGGCCGGAGTCGCCGGCCGGAGAGGCGGCGAGCCGGAGATTGTCTCGGTCCCGATCATCCAGGTCCTCCCCGGAGACTCACCCCGCCTGACAGGTGAGGACAAAGGACATGTGCTGCGGCTGGCCGCGATAGAGGGCACGCTGCCCCCCATATTGGTCGACCGGCGCACCATGTGCGTCATCGACGGTTTGCACCGCTTGATGGCCGCCTCCCTCAAGGGCCAGAAAGACATCGATGTCAGATTCTTCGACGGAAGCCGCGAAGAGGCTTTCCTCAAAAGCGTCGAGGCAAACGTCGAACACGGCCTCCCGCTGTCACAGGCCGACCGCACGGCGGCAGCGCTGCGCATACTCAAGTCGCACCCCACCATGGCCGACCGGGCCATCGCCAAGTCCACCGGGCTGGGCGCCCGGACGGTCGCGCAGCTGCGGCGCTCGTCCGACTCCGTACCGCAGTCGGACTTCCGCGTCGGACGGGACGGCAAGGTCCGCCCGCTGGACGGGGCGCAGGGCCGGTTGCGGGTGGCGGAGCTGATGCGGGACAACCCCGACGCCTCGCTGCGCCAAGTGGCCCGGTCGGCAGGGGTGTCGCCGGCCACCGCGCTGGACGTGCGCCGTCGGCTGGAACGCGGTGACCAGCCCGTCCCCAGCCAGCGGAGCCGCAGCAGGGGCGAGGCGGGACCCGCCAAGCCCGAGCCGGTGGACCCGCCCCCCGTACCGGTCGCCGCCCCGCCGACCGCCGCCACGCTCGACAAGCTCATGCGCGACCCGTCGCTGCGTCAGAGCGAGCTGGGCCGACGGCTGTTGCGGATGTTCCGGGAGAACGTGCTGGGGGCCAGCGAGATGAACGACATCTGTGCCTCGGTGCCTTCGCACTGCATCGAGCTGATCGTGGAGCTGTCCCGGCGCAACTCGCAGATCTGGGACGGGTTCGCGCAGGAACTGAACAGACGTGCCCGGATCGTGAACCCGGACTGACCGGACCCGACAGGTCGGGACGGTCCGGGCCCTCTCCCCGGGGGCCCGGCATGCCCGGCCGGAGGGCGGGGCCGGCCGCACCGTCATCGTGCGGCCGGCCCCGCCCTCCGGCGTTTCCGGCACCGGCGCGGCGCAGCGGACACGCGGGCTCCGGCCGGGCGCCTCGCCGGCGCGGATGACCACGATCGGCTCGCCTTCGCGCGGCACCCGGCTCAGCCGGCTCAGCGCGGCGAAAGGCGCAGGTCCGGTCCGGCCGAACGCTCGGCCCTGAGGTGGTCGGCCAGCCCGGCCGGGGTGCCGGAGGCCTTGATGCGACCCTGGTCGATCAGCGCGACCCGGTCGCACAGCCGCACGGCCTCCTCCAGGAACCGGGTGACCATCAGGATGGTGAGCCCGCTGGCCCGCACGCTCTCGATCAGCTCCCAGGTGTCCTGCCGGGACCGCGGGTCCAGTTCGGTGGTCAGCTCGTCGAAGACGGCCACCTGCGGGTTGCCGATCAGGGGCAGCACGGTGGAGAGGTCCGCCGCCCCGTCGGCCCCTTCGTCAGGCCCGTCCTCCGGGGCCAGGCCCAGCGTGGCCAGCAGGCGCCCCCAGTCCGCCGGATCGCGGTAGAAGGAACTGTAGAGCGACAGCGCCTCGGCGAGACGCATCCGCTCCGGCGAACACCCGGCCCGCAGCTGGGCGTCCAGCTTCCGGGTCACCTCGGCCCGGTCCTGGTGGGGGTCGAGGCCGAGCACGTTGATGTCGCCGCCGTCCCGGCTCCGCAGCCCCTTGACGCATTCCACGATCGTGCTCTTCCCCGAGCCGCTCGGGCCGAGAATGCCGAAGACCTCACCTTCCTCGACGCTGAACGACACGTCGTCGACGGCTACGAGGTCACCGTAGGACTTGCGGAGATGCTGCACCTCAATGACTGCGGACATGACGTATCCCTTCGCGGCCCTCATGGAATGTCGCATGGCTCGTGCGGCTCGTTCAATCGCCGGCCTGCGGTGGGGCGGTGTCGGCCGGGCACGGGAAACGTACGGTGCGGCTGCTCGCGTCTGCTATCCCACTATGCCCCGTACCCGGTGGGGCCAGCCACACTCAATTGCCGGTCCCATGGGCCAGATATTCACGCACCGAAAGAATCGCGCCAAAGGATTCATATCCTACGCGAGCCGGTGAGTACTTCCGGCGCCGGGCGGGCAGGGATCCCGAATACGGTGCCGTGGGATGAATGGAGTCTTCCGCGGCGAGTGTGCGTCCGCGTCCGAAGTGCGCCGCCGACCGTCTTGTACGGACCGCGTGGATCCCGCACCGGAAGCACACGACTTGTTCCTTCGCGCTGCCCGCCGGGACCGGAACCCTGCCCGGTGGGGAAGCGGCGCTCTCGGTGCGGACCTGATACGGGGGGCCTGCCGCGCAACTCCCGGGCGCAAAGGCTTGTCCGGTCCGCCGGTCCGCCGAGTGGCCTGCCGGCAGTCCTGCGCCCCCGCTCGCCACCCCGGAAATGCCCAAAAGCGCGCGGAGTTCTGCACTTCGCGGGCGGCCCCGGCTCCGGCGCTTTCCCGCGGAAGCCAGCGGGCCGGGGCGTGGGCCGGCCCGGTTACCACCGCCGTACGGAGGTTTTGATTGAAGAGTGAATCTCCCCGAATTCCCCCCAGTCTCTTCGGGACCCTCCCGGTCGAAGGTGGCGACCGGAACGGATTCGATGCGGCTGAACCGATATGATTGCATCGAAACCGGCGTACTGTCTCACCCGTACGCCGCTGACCTGCGACGAAGCCCAGGAAGTAGCCTGATCCGCATGTTGTCCGAAGTCATCGCGACCCGCTATGTCACGCCCTTGCGTGAGGGCGGGTCGCTTCCGGGGATCGTCGAGGCCGACGATCTCGGTACCTACGTCATGAAGTTCACCGGGGCGGGGCAGGGGCGCAAGACCCTGGTCGCCGAGGTCGTCTGCGGGGAGCTGGGGCGCCGGCTCGGGCTGCGGGTGCCGGAGCTGGTACGGATGCAGCTGGATCCGGTGATCGGGATGGGCGAGCCCGACCAGGAGGTGCAGGAGCTGCTGAAGGCCAGTGGCGGGCTGAACCTGGGGATGGACTACCTGCCGGGATCGCTCGGGTTCGATCCGCTGGCCTTCGAGGTGTCCGCGCGTGAGGCGGGCCGGGTGGTGTGGTTCGACGCGCTGATCAACAACGTGGACCGGTCGTGGCGCAACCCGAATCTGCTGGTCTGGCACGGTGAGCTGTGGCTCATCGACCACGGCGCCACGATGATCTGGCAGCACAACTGGCCCACCGCCGAGAAGTCGGCGGCCAAGCCGTACGACGCCTCCGACCACGTGCTGGCGAGCTTCGGACCGGACATCGAGGCCGCGGCGGCCGAGTTCGCGCCGCTGGTCACCGAGGAGCTGCTGACCGAGGTCACGGCCGCGGTGCCGGACGAGTGGCTGGCGGACGAGCCGGGCTTCGACTCGCCCGACGAGCTGCGTGCCGCGTACGTACGGGCCCTGCTGGGCCGTGCCCCGGTGATCGGTGAGCGGATCAGTGTCGGGGAACCCACGAAGGACGGGCCCTCCAGGGTGCCGGGCTGGCTGGCGACCGAGTTGCCGCGGAGGGCAGTGAAGTGAGCGGCCTGCACAACGGACGCGACGTGTTCGAGTACGCCCTGCTCAAGGTCGTACCGAGGGTCGAACGCGGCGAAATGATCAACGCGGGGGTGGTCGTGTACTGCCGCGCCCGGCGCTTCGTCGAGGCGCGTACGCATCTGGACGAGGGGCGGCTGCGGGCGCTCGACGCGACGGCCGACATCGAAGGCGTCAAGGCGGCGCTGCGTGCCGTCGAGGGGATCTGCTTGGGCGGCGAGCGGGCCGGGCAGGCTGCGGGTGACGACGCGGGGCGGCGCTTCCGGTGGCTGATCGCACCGCGCAGCACCGTCGTCCAGCCCGGACCGGTGCACACCGGGTTGACCGTGGACCCGTCCGGGGAGGCGGAGCGGCTGCTCGACCTGCTGGTGAGGTGAGCGGGCCGGCCGTCGGCCCGTACGGGGCCCGGTGGCCGCCCTGAAGTGCGCGAGTGCACCGGGGAGGCGTTGACAGGGGGTGGCCGGGCTTCTAGCGTCACCCCTGCTGAAGCTACTAAGCGGTTGCTCACCTGTGGTTGCGGTGCGGCGGACCGCTCGTCGAGGTTTCGAGGGTGAGGAGAACCCCGCATGTCCACCACCGAGCAGCGCGTAGCCGTCGTGACGGGCGCGGCCCGCGGCATCGGCGCGGCCACCGCCGTACGCCTGGCTGCCGAGGGCCGCGCCGTCGCCGTCCTCGACCTGGACGAGGCGGCCTGCAAGGACACCGTCGAGAAGGTCACCGCGGCCGGCGGCAGGGCGCTCGCCGTGGGCTGCGACGTCTCGGACGCGGAGCAGGTGGAGGCGGCGGTCGCGCGGGTCGCGGCGGAGCTGGGCGCGCCGACCGTGCTGGTCAACAACGCGGGCGTACTCCGTGACAACCTGCTGTTCAAGATGAGCGACAGCGACTGGGACACCGTCATGAACGTGCATCTGCGGGGCGCGTTCCTGATGTCGCGCGCCTGCCAGAAGTACATGGTCGACGCCAAGTTCGGCCGGATCGTCAACCTCTCCTCCAGCTCGGCGCTCGGCAACCGCGGCCAGGTCAACTACTCGGCCGCCAAGGCCGGTCTGCAGGGCTTCACCAAGACCCTCGCCTTCGAACTGGGCAAGTTCGGCGTCACCGCCAACGCCGTCGCCCCCGGCTTCATCGTCACCGACATGACCGCCGCCACCGCGGAGCGCGTCGGCATGGGCTTCGAGGACTTCCAGGCCGCGGCCGCCACCCAGATCCCGGTCCAGCGCGTCGGCCGGCCCGAGGACATCGCCAACGCCATCGCCTTCTTCACGGGCGAGGCGGCCGGTTTTGTTTCCGGCCAGGTCCTGTACGTCGCCGGCGGACCGCTCAACTGACGCCGGAGGCGACGAAGATGACCGCACAGGACAACCCGCTGCCCCCGCTCTCCGGCAAGGCGGCGCTGGTCACCGGCGCCAGCCGGGGCATCGGGTACGGCATCGCGCGGGCGCTCGTGGCGCGCGGCGACAAGGTCTGCATCACCGGCCGCAACGAGGACGCCCTCAAGGAGGCCGTCGAGTCGCTGGGCGCCGACCGCGTCATCGGTGTCGCGGGCAAGGCGCACGACGAGGCCCACCAGGGCGTCGCCGTCGAGCGCGCCATGGAGGCGTTCGGCCGCGTCGACCACCTCGTCAACAACGCCGGTACGAATCCGGTCTTCGGCCCGATCGCGGACCTCGACCTGAACGTCGCCCGCAAGGTGTTCGAGACCAACGTCGTCTCCGCGCTGGGCTTCGCGCAGCGCACCTGGCACGCGTGGCAGAAGGACAACGGCGGCGCGATCGTCAACATCGCCTCCATCGCCGGCGTCTCCGCCTCGCCCTTCATCGGCGCGTACGGCATGAGCAAGGCCGCCATGATCAACCTGACGTTCCAGCTGGCGCACGAGTTCGCGCCGGCGGTACGGGTCAACTCCATCGCCCCCGCGGTGGTCAAGACCAAGTTCGCGGCCGCGCTGTACGAGAACCGCGAGGAGGAGGCGGCGGCGGGCTACCCGATGGGGCGCCTCGGCGTCCCGGAGGACATCGGGGGCGCGGCGGCGTTCCTGCTGTCCGACGCCGCCGGCTGGGTCACGGGGCAGACGCTCCAGGTCGACGGCGGGCTGTTCCTCAACGCGGGCGTGTGAGGGCGGCGCAAGGGTAGGCGGAGGCGCGCGGTCAGCAAGCGCGTGCGGGGGTGCGCGCCTGTGCGCGGAAGCTCCAGGGGCGCTTGCGTTGATGTGCACTCCAAGAGGCAGGGTCTGCGGTGCCGGTCCGGTTGCGGACCGGCACCGCAGCCGTTCCGGGCCGTGCGTACGCGTACGGGCTCACGGCGCGCCTCACGAAGGAGACCCACCATGCGCTACCGCACCCTCGGCGGCGGTACCGGGCCCACGATCAGCACCCTGTGCCTGGGCACCCTGCCGTTCGGCACCACTGTCGACGAACCGACCGCGTTCGCCGTCCTCGACCGCTTCGCCGAGGCGGGCGGCACCTTCCTGGACACCGCCGACAACTACGCCTGCTGGGTGCCGGGCGCGACCGGCGACGAGAGCGAGCTGCTGCTCGGACGCTGGCTGCGCAGCCGGGGCGCCAGGGACCGTACGGTGCTGGCCACCAAGGCCGGTGCGCGCCCCGACCCGTCCCGCGGTCCCGAGTGGCCCGCCAACCTGGAAGGGCTGGGCGAGAAGGCCGTACGGAAAGCCGTCGACGGCAGTCTGCGGCGGCTCGGCACCGACCGGGTGGACCTGTACTACGCCCACGTCGAGGACCGGACCGTACCGCTGGAGGAGACCGTCGGGGCGCTCGCCGGCCTGGTGCGGGACGGCATCGTGGGCGTCCTCGGGGCCAGCAACCACGCCACGTGGCGGCTCGCCGAGGCCCGCCACATCGCCGGTGCGCGGAACCTGCCCGGCTTCCGCGCCGTACAGCAGCGGCACACCTATCTGCGGCCCCGGTACGACGCGGAGTCCGGCCTCCAGCGGGAGACCGACGAGGAACTGCTCGACTACGCCGCCGCGCACGACGACCTGACGCTGCTCGGCTACTCGACGCTGATGCACGGCGGGTACGCGCGGCCGGAGCAGCCGCTGCCCGAACGGTACGACCACCCCGGGTCGGTGGCGCGGCTGCGGGTCGCCCAGGAGGTCGCGGCGGAGGCCGGGGCCACCGTGAACCAGGTGGTGCTGGCCTGGCTGACGGGCGGCCGGGTGCCGGTCGTACCGGTCCTCGGTGTGAGTTCGGTGACACAGCTGGACGAGTGCCTGGCGGCGCTGGATCTGCGACTGGACGCGGCGCAGCGGGCACGGCTCGATACGGCGTGAGCGGGCGCGGGGCGGGCAGGAGCCGGACGGGGGCCGGGCCGGAGGCGGGCGCGCGGCGGGCGGAGGGCGGGCGTGCGGGCGTTGTCAGTGGTCGCCGGTAAGTTCATTGCCGAGAACGGATCGCACACCGGAGGTTGCTCAGTGATGACCGACATGCTGCCCGAGTCCTGGCGCGGCGTCCTCGGCGAGGAGTTGGAGAAGCCCTACTTCAAGGAGCTCACCGAGTTCGTTGAGCAGGAGCGGGCGAAGGGGCCGGTCTACCCGCCCCGCGAGGAGGTCTTCGCGGCCCTCGACGCCACCCCGTACGACCAGGTCAAGGTGATGGTCCTGGGACAGGACCCGTATCACGGCGAAGGCCAGGGGCACGGGCTGTGCTTCTCCGTGCGGCCCGGCGTCAAGACGCCGCCGTCGCTGCGCAACATCTACAAGGAGATGAAGGAGGAGCTGGGCCACCCGGTCCCGGACAACGGGTACTTGATGCCCTGGGCCCGCCAGGGCGTGCTCCTGCTGAACGCGGTGCTGACGGTCCGGGCGGGCGAGGCCAACTCGCACAAGGGCAAGGGCTGGGAGAAGTTCACCGACGCGGTGATCAAGGCGGTCGTCTCCCGTCCCGACCCGGTGGTGTTCGTGCTCTGGGGCAACTACGCCAAGAAGAAGCTGCCGCTGATCGACACGGCGCGGCACGCGGTGGTGGAGGGCGCGCATCCCTCTCCGCTGTCCGCGAAGAAGTTCTTCGGCTCCCAGCCCTTCACCCGGATAAACGAGGCCGTCGCCGCGCAGGGCCACACCCCGATCGACTGGCGGATCCCCGACCTGGGCTGAGCCGGGCGGCCGCGGCGTGCCGCGCACACCGCGCGGTACCGCCGGGCGCCGGTTAGCGTCGGGAAAGGCAGGCCGGACGTGGCGCGGACGAGGGCGGGAGAGTGCGGCGGTGGACGATCAGCGTGCGAGGGCCGGCGGCGATGTCGTCCTGACCCGCATCGGGCAGGCGGTCATGCTGCACCGGGGCGGCGACCGGGAGGAGGCCCGCAACCGCCTGGCGCGGCTCTGGGCCGAGATCGGTCCGGACGGCGACCCGTTCCACCGCTGCACGCTCGCCCACTACCTCGCCGACACGCAGGACGACCCGGCCGACGAGCTGGACTGGGACCTCACCGCGCTCGAAACGGCGCGGCAGGCGAAGGCCGCGCGGGCGGCGGGCCGGGACGGGGAGCGGCAGGCGCCGTCGGGCCGGTCCGTTCCGGCGGTGGCGGCGCTGCTGCCCTCCCTCCATCTGAGCCTCGCCGCCGACTACGCCGCCATGGACCGCCCCGGCGAGGCCCGCGCCGAACTCGACCGGGCCCGGCGAACGGCGGCTCCACTGGCCGACGACGAGTACGGCCGCGGCGTGCGACAGGCGATCGAACGGCTGGGGGCTCGGATCGCCGGTTCGGGCGAAGACGGCGGGGGAGGGGAGGCCGACGGGCGGGGCGGTGCGGGCGCGGGCGATACGGGAGATACAGGGGGACCACGAGGCGCAGGGGGGACGGATGATGCGGGCGGTGGGGGAGGTCAGTCGCCGTAGACGTCGCGGCAGAGGGTGTCGGCCCGGTCGTCGTCCTGCCAGCGTCCGTATTCGCGCGCCAGCTTGCACAGGCCGGGGGCCGGGGCGGCCGGGCGGCGGTGCTCGGCGCGCGGCCACGGCGGACCGTAGCGGCGGGAACGGGGAGCCTCGGGCTTGCCCCGGGCACTCCGGCCGACGCCCTTTCCCTTCTTCTTGTCCGCTGCCGCGGATTCCGGCCGCTGCGGCCGCTGGGCTCCTGGCGCAGAAGGCAGGGCGGGGGCCGGCCGCTGTGCGGCGGATCCGGGCGGTGTCGCCGGCCGCTCGCGCGCCGGGGGCCGACTGACCTCCGGCCCGTTGGGCTCGACGGAAGGGGCGGGCAGCACGGGGCGCGGCAGGAGACTCTCGGGGGCCGGCCGGTGGGCGACGGTGACACAGCCGGTGGTGACGGCTGCCGTCGCCGCCGTCGTCAGCATGAGGAGCGTCGCTGCGGGAATACGGAACACCGGCCAACTCTGCCGATTCCGGCCTCCGTTGGGAAGGCCCCGCAGGGGTGAACGTGACGGACGGTGTTGACCTGACGCCGCCTGTGGGCGAGCGGCCGGGCGAGCCGGCCGGCCGGGCAAGCGTGCGGACCGGGCCGGGCGCCCGCTGTCCGCCGGCCGGCCGCCGCGGACCGGGAGGTCGCCGTGCGCCGGGCGGCACGTATGCTTCCGGGGCGCCGGGCACACCACCGGCGTGCCCGGCGCGATGGCCGTACGGCATCGGGGCGGGGCGGCATCATCGGCACGTCCGGCGCGCCGGCCCGCGCAGGCGGCCCGCGGCGGCGCAACCCAGGGAGTACGCGTGAAGGTCGGCTGCATCGGACTCGGCGACATCGCACAGAAGGCGTATCTGCCGGTGCTCGGCGCGCAGCCCGGTGTCGAGCTGCACCTCCAGACCCGTACCCCGGCCACCCTGGAACGGGTCGCCGGAACGTATCGCCTGCCGGCCGGCCAGTGTCACACCGACCTGGACGGGCTGCTCGCCGCCGGCCTGGACGCGGCGTTCGTGCACGCGCCCACCGCCGCGCACCCGGAGATCGTCGGCCGTCTGGTCGAGGCCGGGGTGCCGACCTATGTCGACAAGCCGGTCGCCTACGAGCTGGCCGAGACCGAGCGCATCGTGCGGCTCGCCGAGGGGCGCGGCGTCAGCCTGGCGGTGGGCTTCAACCGCCGCTTCGCGCCGGGCTACGCGCAGTGCCTGGAGCACCCCCGCGACCTGATCCTGATGCAGAAGAACCGGGTCGGCCTGCCGGAGGACCCGCGTTCGCTGGTGCTGGACGACTTCATCCATGTGGTCGACACGCTGCGGTTCCTGGCGCCCGGCACCGTCGACCACGTCGACGTGCGGGCGAAGATCCAGGACGGTCTGATGCACCACGTGGTGCTGCACCTCTCCGGCGACGGCTTCAGCGCCATCGGCAGCATGAACCGTCTCAGCGGTTCCGCCGAGGAGATCCTGGACGTGTCCGGCCAGGACACCAAGCGCCAGGTCGTCAACCTCGCCGAAATCATCGACCACAAGGGGCAGCCGAGCGTCCGGCGGCGCGGCGACTGGGTGCCGGTGGCCCGGCAGCGCGGCATCGAGCAGATCGTGCTCGCGTTCCTGGACGACGTGCGAGCGGGCCGGTTCGTCTCGGCCGAGGACGCGCTGCGTACGCATGAGCTGTGCGAGCGGGTGATCCGTGAGGCGCTGGCGCAGGGGGCGTGAGGCAGCGCCCTTGGAGGCTGTGACCAGCGCTTCCGTAGCGTTTGTGGCGCTTGCGTCACGCACTGGCCGGGCCGTCGGCCGTCCGGGCCGGCCGCGCCGTCAGGCGGGCGGCCAGGCGCGCAGCGCCATGTCGGCCACCTGCTGGAGATCGTCGCGGGTGGCGCCGCCGGCGGCCTGGACGGCGATGCCGTTGGCGACGGTCATGATGTAGCGGGCGAGCAGTCCGGGATCGGTGCCGGGCGGCAGGTCGCCTTCGGCGACGGCCAGCCGGAACCGGTCGCGGAGCTGGGAAATCCCCTCTTCGCGCCAGGCGACGAGGGCGTCGCGGGCGTTGCGCCCCGGGGCGCCGGCGGCGAGGGAGGCTTGCACGCCCAGGCATCCGGAGGGGCAGTCGGGCTGGGTCGTGGTCCGGACGGAGCCGTTGAGGAACGCGGTGGCCACCTGCCGGGCGGTCGGCTCCTGCAGGGCCCGGGCCCCGTACGAGGCGGGGCCTTCGGAGTAGCGCTCCAGGGCCTTGTGGAACAGGTCCTCCTTGTTGCCGAAGGCCGCGTACATGCTGGTGCGGGTGATGCCCATGGCGTTGGTCAGGTCGGTGAGGCTGGCGCCCTCGTAGCCCTGTTCCCAGAAGACCCGCATGGCCTGTTCGAGGGCCGCGTCCGCGTCGAAGCCCCTCGGCCGGCCGATCGGCCCTTTCTGTCGCGTCTCCATACAGACCACCCTACCTCTTCCGTACCGGGCGGTGCAGATGTGCTACGTTCCCGTTCCGTATCGATCGGTACGGAACTCTGTGGAGGTCATCCCCATGGGACAGCTCGAAGGCAGGACCGCGGTGATCACCGGCGGGCACACCGGGATCGGCCTGGCCAGCGCCGTACGGCTGGCGGACGAGGGCGCGCACGTCTTTGTCATCGGACGGCGCAGGGCCGAGCTGGACGCGGCGGTGGAAACCATCGGCGCGGCACGGGTCACCGCCGTGGCGGGTGACATCACGAACCTGGCCGACCTGGATCGCCTGTACGATGCGGTCCGCGCCCGGGGTCGGGGTCTGGACGTGGTCTTCGCGAACGCGGCGACCGCCTCGCTCGCGACTCTGGAGCAGGTCACCGAGGAGCAGATCGAGCGGACCTTCGCGGTCAACGTGCGGGGCACGCTGTTCACCGTGCAGAAGGCGCTGCCGCTGCTCAACGACGGCGCCTCGGTGATCCTGAACGCCTCCACCGCGGCCGGCAACGGCACGGAGGCGTTCGGCGTGTTCGCGGCCTCAAAGGCCGCCGTCCGGTCCTTCGCCCGCACCTGGGCCAACGAACTGAAGGGCCGCGGCATCCGGGTCAACGCCGTCTCGCCGGGCCCGATCGACACCACCGGCATCACGGACCTGTTCGGCGAGCAGCACGCGCCCGGCGTCCGGGCGAACCTCGCCGCTGGTGTGGCGATGGGCCGGATGGGGCGCCCGGAGGAGGTCGCCGCGGCGGTCGCCTTCCTCGCTTCCGGGCAGAGCAGCTACGTCCTCGGTGCCAACCTGTATGTCGACGGTGGGGAGAATCAGATCTGACGCTTCCTTTCCCGGCGGCAGCTGTCAGCTGTCAGCTGTCCCACCCTCGCGCGCGCCCCGGGGTGAAGAGAGCGCACGTGCCCCCTTCACCACCGCGTACACGCCGAGCGCCACCATCGCTCCGTACAACGCCCAGTCACCGAGACGCACGTACGGGCTGGTGCCCTCGGCCAGTGGCACGTCGTACACGGCTGCCGCGCCGCGCTCGGTGCCGAGCCGGTCGCCCACCGGTTCCCCCCGCGGCCCGTACACCGCGCTGACCCCGGTCAAGGTGGCGTGCGCCATCGGTCGCCAGGTCTCGGCGGCGCGCAGCGCGGCCAGTGAGGCGTGCTGCGCGGGCGCCCAGCTGTCCTGGAAGGTCGACGTGGAGGACTGTGCGACCAGCAGTTGAGCGCCGTCGTGCACCAGTTGGCGGCTCATGTCCGGGAACGCCGACTCGAAGCACACCAGCGGTCCGACGCGCAGTCCGCCCGCCGAGCCGACGGGCATCAGTACCTGCCGGGTGCCGCGCATGCGGTTCTGGTCGGCGGCCTTGCCGACGTGCGTCGCCCAGCCCAGTACGGAGCGGAGCGGGATGTACTCGCCGAAGGGGACCAGCCGCATCTTGTCGTAGCGGTGGCCGGTCGCACCGTGCGGGCCGACCAGGACGGAACTCTTGTAGATGCCGGGTTGGCCGGCATGCCGCCCGTCGACGTTCACCAGGAGGTCGGCGCCCACGTCCTTGGAGAGCGCGCCGAGCCGGGCCGCCATGGCCGGGCTGCGGGTCAGGTCGCGGTTGACGCTGCTCTCTCCCCAGACCACCAGCTGGACGCCGCGTCCCGCGAGCGAGCGGGTCAGCGCCTCGCCGCGCGCTATCCGTGCTTCGGCGCCCGCGACTTCGCCAGGCTGGACGACGCCGATACGGACGCTGCCCGCCGCCCGAGGTACCGGCGCCCACAGCCATGCCGCGCCGCCGCCGACCGCGCAGACGAGGAGGCCCGCCACGGCAGGGACGCGGGCGCGCGGCAGGGCGACGGGTACGGCGAGCGCGGTGTTGACCGACACGATGACCAGACTCAGCAGCCACACCCCGCCGATGGACGCGAGGCGCAGGGCAGGCGGCACCTGCCACTGGCTGGCTCCCAGCAGCCCCCACGGGCCGCCCAAGTACTCCCAGGACCTGACCAGTTCCACCATCAGCCAGCCGGACGGTACGAGGACGAGGGCCGCCGCACACCGGCGCACGCCCGGCGCGCCGTGCAGCAGGTGCCGTACGAGTACGCCCCAGGGCGCCCACAACAGCCCGAGCAGCGCCGCCAGGACGAGGATGAAGACGTGCAGGCTCGGCAACAGCCAGTGGTGCACCGCCAGCATGAATCCGGCGCCGCCGAGCCAGCCGTCCAGCGCCGCCCGCCGGTTCGTACGGGCCGAGCGCACCAGCAGCAGCCACGGGACGAGGGCGACGTACGCCAGCCACCACAGGGCGGGCGCCGGAAACGCCAGCGCGGGCAGCGCCCCGGCCACGACCGCGGCGGCACCGCGCCCCCAAGGCGACGCGAGCGCCTTCTCCCACCAGCCGGCCGCCTCCCGCATACCGCTCCCTCCGTCGGACGTCGGACCGCAGCACCCAGTGTGCGCGCGTCGGCCGATCATGGACAGCAGGCGGGCGCGGTCCGTCAGCTCCGCGCCGGGACCAACTGCCGCCACTTCTCGTGGACGACGACCTCGCTCAGCCGCCAGCCCTCGGGGGCACGGCGGGCGGCGAAGGCGTAGCGACCCGCGCAGGTGTAGTTCGGGGCGGCCGCCGCGCCGGTGTTCGCGCCGGCGCGCGTGCCGTGCAGGTCGGCGGCCGTGCCGGTCGGCGCGTCGTGCGGGCCCGCGAGGTGCATCGGGTTGAGGTAGTCCGCCTGCACGGTGGCCGTGTCGCCGGGCGCGCCGCCGTCACGCAGCTCGATGCCGATCCGCCGGTTGACGATCAGGTGCTGGCGTACCGGGAAGCGCCGCATCATCTCGGCCAGCCAGTCCGCGACGACGGTGACGCTGCCCGCGATGCCGCCCGCCGAGCGGTAGTCGACCCGCCCCTCGGGGACGAACAGGGCCCGGTAGGCGGTCCAGTCGCCGTCGTCCACGGCGATCGCGTAGCCGGTGACCAGGTCGTCGATGGCGAGGCGGTCCATGACAGTGGTGTGTTCCGCACGCTGGGTCATCGCCTCAGTGTTCGGCATGCGTGCGTGTCCGCCAAGGGCCGGGGGCGGTACGGCCACGGGCCCCGCCCGGAGGCGGGGCCCACGCGGGCGGGTGGCCGGCCGGTCAGTGGGCCGAGGCCGGTGCCGCCGCTTCGCGTGCCGCCCGTTCGGCCGAGGTCCGCGCCTGCTCGAACTGGGTGCGGTACAGCTCTTCGTAGCGCCCGCCCGCCGCGAGCAGCGCGTCGTGGGTGCCGCGCTGCACGATCCGGCCGTCCTCGACCACCAGGATCAGGTCGGCGGCCCGTACGGTCGACAGGCGGTGCGCGATGACCACGGACGTACGGCCTTCCAGCGCCTCGGCCAGGGCCTCCTGCACCGCTGCCTCGGAGGTGTTGTCCAGATGCGCGGTGGCCTCGTCCAGGATCACCACGCGCGGCCGGGCCAGCAGCAGACGGGCGATGGTCAGGCGCTGCCGTTCACCGCCGGAGAGCCGGTAGCCGCGCTCGCCGACCACCGTGTCCAGACCGTCGGGCAGCGAGGCGATCAGACCGTCCAGGCGGGCCCGGCGCAGCGCGTCCCACAGCTCCTCCTCGCCTGCCGAGGGCCTGGCCAGCAGCAGGTTCTCGCGGATCGTGTCGTGGAAGAGGTGCCCGTCCTGGGTCACCATGCCGAGGGTGTCGCGGATCGAGTCGGCCGTCAGGTCGCGTACGTCCACGCCGGCGAGCCGTACCGCGCCGGTGTCCGCGTCGTACAGCCGCGGCAGCAGCTGCGCGATCGTCGACTTGCCCGCGCCCGATGAGCCGACCAGGGCGACCATCTGGCCCGGTTCCGCGCGGAAGGAGACGTCGTGCAGCACCTCGGCGCCGCCCCGCGTGTCGAGGGTCGCCACCTCTTCGAGGGAGGCGAGGGAGACCTTGTCGGCGGCCGGGTAGCCGAAGCGTACGGAGTCGAACTCCACCGAGACCGGCCCGTCCGGCACCGCACGGGCGTCCGGCTTCTGCTCGATCAGCGGCTTCAGGTCGAGCACCTCGAAGACCCGCTCGAAGCTGACCAGCGCGCTCATCACCTCGGTGTGCGCGCCGGAAAGGGCCGTCAGCGGCGCGTACAGGCGGGTCAGCAGCAGGGCCAGCGAGACGATCGCGCCGGTTTCGAGGTGGCCGCGCAGCGCCAGGAAGCCGCCGAGGCCGTAGACGACGGCCAGGGCGAGGGCGGAGACCAGGGTGAGCGCGGTGACGAAGTACGTCTGGACCATCGCGGTACGGACCCCGATGTCCCGCACCCGCCGGGCCCGCGCGGCGAATTCGGCGGACTCCCGGGCCGGGCGGCCGAACAGCTTGACGAGGGTGGCGCCCGGCGCGGAGAACCGCTCGGTCATCTGCGTACCCATCGCGGCGTTGTGATCGGACGCCTCCCGGCGCAGCCCGGCCAGCCGGCGGCCGACACGGCGCGCGGGCAGCACGAACACCGGCAGCAGCACCAGCGCGATCAGCGTGATCTGCCACGACAGGCTCAGCATCACCGCGAGCGTCAGCAGCAGCGTCACGACGTTGCCGACCACACTGGACAGCGTGTCGCTGAACGCCCGCTGTGCGCCGATCACATCGTTGTTCAGGCGGCTGACCAGGGCACCCGTCCGCGTACGGGTGAAGAAGGCGACCGGCATCCGCTGCACGTGGTCGTAGACGGTGGTCCGCAGATCCAGGATCAGCCCCTCGCCCAGGCTCGCCGACAGCCAGCGGGTCAGCAGGCCGAGCCCCGCCTCCGCCAGTGCGATGGCGGCGATCAGCCCGGAGAGGCCGAGCACCGTGGCGGCCGCCTCGCCGCCGACGATGGCGTCGACCACCCGGCCGGCGAGCAGCGGGGTGGCCACCGCCAGTACGGCGGTCACCGTGCTCAGCAGCAGGAACCAGGTCAGCGGGCGCCGGTGCGGCCGGGCGAAGGCGACGATGCGCCGCAGGGTGGAGCGGGAGAAGGTCCGCTTGCCCTGCTGCGCGTACGAGGCACTGTGCAGTGAGTGCCAGGCGGTGACTTCCATGTCCATCGCGGTCCTCCGGGGCGGCGTGGTCGGCACGTGGTCGATCGCGGGCCGTGGTGACCGGCGACATGCCCGAAGCTAAGACCTCAACCAATGTTGAGGTCAAGGGATTCCCTTGTCGGCGCGCCGCGAGCCGGAGGAGGTGGGGTGCAGGGCGGCGTACGGGAGGGGGTGCGCGCCGGGTGCGCGCCGGCGGGGGGCTGGGCGTGCGGGGCCGCGGGTGGCGGGCTTCAGCGCCTGCCGCCCGCTTCGGGCGCCCGCCGCCTGCCGCCCACCACCATGCCTGCGGCCCGCCTCAGGTGCCTGCCGTCCGACTTGAGTCCCCGACGATCGCCGCCCGCCTCAGGCGTCCGCCGCGCGCCGCCACGCTGCGGCGCGCAGCAGCCGTAGCCCGTTGAGGCCGACCAGGACGGTCGACCCCTCGTGCCCGAGCACACCCAGCGGCAGCGGCAGGTGCCCGGCCAGGTCCCAGGTGACCAGCGCGCCGATGCACACGGACGCGATGACGAGGTTCTGCACCACCAGCCGGCGCGCCCGGCGGGAGAGGGCGACGACCGTCGGCACCGCCCCGGTCTCGTCGCGCACCACCACCGCGTCGGCCGTCTCCAGCGCCAGGTCGGAACCCACCCGGCCCATGGCGACGCCGCTGTGCGCGGCGGCCAGCGCGGGCGCGTCGTTCACCCCGTCGCCGACCATGAGCACCTTCGCCCCGGCGTCCTGCCAGGCACGGACCGCGGCTGCCTTGTCCTGCGGCAGCAGTCCGGCCCGTACGTCCGTGATGCCGCACTCCTCGGCGGTACGGCGGGCGGCGCGGGCGTTGTCGCCGGTGAGCAGGGTTACGCCGGCTTCGGATGTCGGCTCAGCTTCAGCGCCGGTGCGGGCTCCGGCTTCAGGGCCGGCTCCGGCTGCAGGTCCAGGTCCGGTTCCAGGTCCGGCTCCGGTTCCAGGTCCGGCTCCGGTTCCAGGTCCAGGTTCGGCTCCGGTTCCAGGTCCAGGTTCGGCTCCGGTTCCAGGTCCAGGTTCGGCTCCGGTTCCAGGTCCAGGGGGAGCTTCAGCTCCCGTCAGGCGGTGGAGCCGGGCCACGGCATCGGGGGCGCCGGGGCGGAGCCGGTCGGTGAGGGCCAGTACGGCTACGGGCAGGCCGTCCACGAGAACAGCCACCGCTGTCTGTCCGGCAGCCTCGATCTCCGACGCGACGGCGCGCGCCCCGCGCAACTGTTCCTCCGCGAGCCCTTCCCCGCTCCCCGACACCCCCGCGCTCAGAAGCCCGGCCGGGCTGCCGACCCGTACGGTGCGCCCCTCGACGACGGCGCGGACGCCCTGCCCCGGCGTGGACGAGAACGCGCACGCGCCGGGCACCCGCAGCCCCCGCACCCGCGCGGCCGCGACCACCGCCCGGGCGATCGGGTGTTCGCTGGGCTGCTCCGCCGCGGCGGCGAGCGCGAGGGCACGCGCCTCGTCCGTACCGCCGCTGCCCAGCGGACGCACCCCGGCGACACGCGGCGCGCCCTCGGTGAGCGTGCCGGTCTTGTCCAACGCGACCCGCGTCACCGCCCCCAGACGCTCCATCGCCGCAGCCGACTTGACCAGGACGCCGTGCCGCCTCGCGGTGGCGATCGCGGACAGCAGCGGGGGCATGGTGGCCAGCACGACCGCGCACGGCGACGCCACGATCATGAAGGTCATGGCCCGCAGCAGGGTGGTGGTGAAGTCCGCGCCGAAGAACAGGGGCACCGCGAACAGGGTGAGGGTCACGGCCACCACCGCGGCGGAGTACCGCTGTTCCACCTTCTCGACGAACACCTGGGTGGGCGCCTTCGTCCGGCCGGCTTCCTCGACCATGGCCACGATGCGGGCGATCGCCCACTCGGTGGCGTCCTTGCCGACCCGTACCCGCAGCGCGCCGGTGCCGTTCAGCGTCCCCGCGAACACCTCGTCGTCCGGGGCCTTGTCCACCGGCAGCGGCTCGCCGGTGATGGTGGCCTGGTCCACCTCGCTCGCGCCGGCCAGCACCGTGCCGTCGGCGGGCAGCCGCTCTCCGGGGCGTACGAGCACCGTGTCGCCCACCCGCAGTGCGGCCGCCTCGACGGTCTCCTCCCGGCCGTCGGTCGTCAGCCGTACGGCGGTGGAGGGTGCGAGGTCGAGCAGGCCGCGCACGGAATCCTCGGTGCGCCGGGTGGCCAGGGCCTCCAGGGCACCGGAGGCCGCGAAGATCACGATCAGCAGGCCGCCGTCGAGGAACTGCCCGATCCCCGCCGCGCCGACCGCCGCGACGACCATCAGCAGATCGACGTCGAGGGTGTGTTCGCGCAGCGCCTGGAGGCCCGCGAGGCCAGGTTCCCAGCCGCCGGCCGCGTAACACACCGCGTAGAGCGGCCCCCACGCCCACGCCGGAGCGCCCGCCAGGTCGAGGGGGAAGGCGAGCAGGAACGCGAGGGCGGCGAGGGCCGCCCAGCGCACCTCCGGGAGAGCGGAGAGGCGGGTGCGGCGGGGGCGGGGCGGGGGAGCAGGGGCCGTCGGGGCCACGGTCAGGGGCGCGGCAGGTGGTGCGGCAGGTGGTGCGGCCGGGGGAGTGGCGGGAGCCGGCCGGCCGGTCGACGGCGCGGTGGTGGCCGGTGGCTGCTGCGTACGGCCGTGACGGGACGTGGACGTCATCGATACCTCGGTGCGGGAGGGGGCGCGGGGACGGAACCCGGACACCATAGCCGAACACATGAAGACGTCTTCAAGTATTACCGAATATACGATGAGGCATATGGGACACGGAGTCGACGGCAGGACCACACCGGCAGCACACCTGGACGCTGATGCGGCCGCGACCATCGCCGCCACGCTCCAGGCGCTGGCCACCCCCTCGCGGCTGATGATCCTCACCCGCCTCCGCCAGGGCCCCTGCCCGGTGGGCGAGCTGGCCGAGGCGGTCGGCATGGAGCAGTCGGCGGTCTCCCACCAGCTACGGCTGCTCCGGGCGCTCGGCCTGGTCACCGGGTCGCGGCAGGGCCGCCGGATCGTCTACAGCCTGTACGACACACACGTCGCCCAGCTCCTCGACGAGGCCGTGTACCACATCGAGCACCTGCGGCTCGGCGCGCGGGACCTGCCCGACACGGCAGCAGCCGAGGACACCGACAGCTCCGAGGCCGAGGTTGAGACCGAAGCCGAAGCTGAGGCCGAGGCCAGAACCGGAGCCGCGAGGAAGCGCGTCAGCCGCTGACTCGGCCGCTGCCTGAGCCGCCGACTCCGTCCGCGGCCCGGCGTGCGCGCCCGAGTGCATCCCGGCGCGCACTCCCTCCCGCGCACTCCCTCCCGCGCGCTCCCGCGCTCACCCGGCCCTGTGCGCCGCCAGCCGCTCCCGTACGTCCTCCGCCGAGAGGTAGACATCGGTCCGTTCGAAGTCGCGCAGCGTCGCGGGCTTCTCGGCCTGGAAGCCGGTACGGACGAAATCGTCCCCGGCGGTGGCGTTGATCAGCCAGTTCGCCACGGTACGGAACCTGGCGACACCGGTGCGCAGCGCCAGCAGGTGGTAGCCGCGCGCCGCCACCTGGGCGGGCAGCCCCGTCAGCTCGTACCCCAGCGGTTTGGACACCGCGTCGATGCCGCCGAGGTCCACGACCAGCCCGAGGTCCTTGTGCCGGTACGGCGTCCGCGGCGCCCCGCGCAGCCCGGCGATGATGTTGCGCGCGGCGTGCTTGCCCTGCCGCTGGGCGTGCTGCGCGGTGGGCGGGCAGACCGCGCCGGCGCCCTTCGTCAGGTCCGGTACGGCCGCGGCGTCACCGCAGGCCAGGACGTCCGGCGTGCCCGGCACGGTCAGATCGGCGTCGACGACGAGCCGGCCCCGTACGGTCTCCGCCCCGAGAGTGCCGATGAGCGGGCTGGCCGCCACGCCCGCCGTCCAGATCAGCGTCCGGCACGGCAGTACCCGCCCGTCCGTGAACTGCACGCAGTCCTCGGTCACTTCGGCGACCGAGACGCCGAGCGACACTTCCGTACCGCGCTGCCGCATCAGCTCCAGCGCCTTCCGGCCCAGCCGGTCGCCCAGCTCGGGCATCAGCTTCGGCGCGATGTCGATGAGGTGCCACTTGATCTGGGTCGGATCCAGCCGCGGGTAGCGCCGGGCGGCCGCGTTGGTGAGCCGCTGGAGGTAGGCGACCGTCTCCGTCCCCGCGTAGCCGCCGCCGACGACGACGAACTGGAGCCGCGCCGCGCGCTCTTCCGGATCGGTCGAGGCCGCGGCGATGTCGAGCTGCGCGATCACGTGATCCCGGATGTACGCCGCTTCGGCCAGCGTCTTCATGCCCCGCGCGTACGTCGTCAGGCCAGGGATGTCGAACGTACGGGTGATGCTGCCGGGCGTCAGCACCAGCCGGTCGTACCGGATGTCGGTCGTCTCACCCGTGATCAGCCGTACGACGCAGACCTTCGCCGCGGTGTCGATGCCGATCACCCCGCCGGGCACCAGGCGCGTCCGGCGCAGGATCCGCCGCAAGGAGGGCGCGATCGACTGCGGGGTGACCACTCCGGCGGCGACGTGCGGCAGCAGCGGCAGGTACAGCTCGTAGTTGTTGGGCGTGACCAGGACGATCTCGGCCGTCTCGGCGGACAGCCCGTGCTCCAGGCCCCGGGCACACTCCACCCCGGCGAAGCCGCCGCCCACGATCAGGACTCTGGGTCGTTCCATGACGCGTCCTCGCCTCTGTTCGGCAGCTGTGTCGGCTCCCGGCCACGCTGGCACGGGGCGGCGGCCCTCGCCACCGCGCCCACCGGGTACCTCCTGCGACCGGGTGAGAAACAGGCGTCCCGGCTGCCACGTGCGTCACGGGTCGGCGCCGTATGCGTCACGGTCCGGTTCCGCGGGCTCAGCGGCCGTCGCGATGGGTGGGCCGGGGGCGCCCGGTGCGGGCGAAGTGCGGCAGCGAGATGCCGCCGCGGTGCGCCGCCTCGCCGCTGCCGGGCCGGACGAAGAGGGTGACGGTGACGCCTTCGGTGAAGCCGTTGCGGCGCATCAGCGTCGCCGACGCCGTGTTGTTCACCTCGACGTCGGTCACCACGGACGAGGCGCCGGCCTCCGTCAGCGCGGCGCAGCAGTCCTGCACCAGCCGCCCGGCCACACCGCGCCCCTGGAAGTCCGGGTCCACCGCGATCCACTCCAGATAGCCCCAGTCCTCCCGCTGCTCGAAGGTCATCGAGCCGAGCACGAACCCGGCGAGCCGGTCCCCGGCCATGGCGACCCGGCAGGCGGGCACGGAGGCGTCGAGGTGCGTGGCGACGGCGGTCAGCGACCATCCGGTGTACGGCATGGCGTCGGTGTCGTAGACCCGTTCGCCCAGCTCCAGGACGGCGGGAAGGTGCTCGGGCCGCAGCGGGTGCAGGGTGATCTCGGAGTCGTGCGCGTCAGGTGTCGGCATGACCGGCGCTCCTTTCGGTGGAGCGGTTGGACGGCGGGACGGCGGGACGGTGGGGCGGAGAAACGATGGAGCGGCGGAACGGCGGCGAACGGCTGAGACAGAGCGCGGCCGCAAATCAACCCTAATCGGCGCAATATCTCTCCGCGGATCCGCCCCTGTAGTTTGCGGGGGTGAGCACCACCGTCGCCGAGATCCTCTCCCTTCTGCTGCTGGTCTGCGTCCTGGTCTTCGCCGTACGGAGGCCGGGCGGCGCCCCCGAGGCGGTGGCGGCCGTACCGGCGGCGGGCCTGCTCGTACTGGTCGGCGCGGTGTCGCCGGACGCCGCGTGGGAGCAGGTGCACAAGCTGCTGCCGGTCGTCGGCTTTCTGGCCGCCGTGCTGGTCCTGGCGTATTTGTGCGCCCAGGAAGGGCTGTTCGAGGCGGCGGGCGCGGCGCTGGCGCGGCGCTGCGCGGGACGGCCACGGCTCCTGCTGGCCGGAGTCTTCGTGCTGGCCGCCGCGGTCACGGCGGTGCTCAGCCTGGACGCGACGGTGGTACTGCTGACGCCGGTGATCGTGGCCACCGCCGCGCACGCCGGCGCACGCGCCCGGCCGCACCTCTACGCCTGCGCCCACCTCTCGAACTCCGCCTCGCTGCTGCTGCCCGTCTCCAACCTCACCAACCTGCTGGCCCTCGGCGCGGCCGGGCTGTCCTTCACGCGGTTCGCCGCCTTGATGGCGCTTCCGTGGGTCGTCGCGGTGGCCTTCGAGTACGTGGTGTTCCGGCGGTTCTTCGGCCGGGAACTGGCGGAAGACGAACGGCGCGCGGACGCCGGGGAGGTCCGTGCGGAGGAGTCCCGTGCGGGGCGTGCTGGGGAGGAGCGCGAGCGGCGGGACGCTCCGCCGCCGCTCCCGGTCTTCGCGATCGTGGTCCTCTCGCTGACGCTCGCCGGGTTCGTCGTGACCTCCTTCGCCGGGGTCGCCCCCGTCTGGGCGGCACTGGGCGGTGTGCTCGTCCTCGGGATACGCGCGATGGCACGCCGGGATGCGGCTGTGACCGGCACCGCAGCCGGCACTGCGACCGACACCGGCACCGGCACTGCGGCTGACGCCACCACCGGCACTGCGGCCGGCGCCGCGACCGGCTCCCTGACCGGCACCGCAGCCGGCATCGTGAAGGCGGCCAACCCCTTCTTCTGCCTCTTCGTGCTGGCCTTGGGCGTCGTGGTGGAGGCGGTCGTCGCCAACGGTCTCGGCGGCGCCGTCGACCGGCTGCTGCCCGAGGGCGCTTCGCTGCCCGCACTCCTCGGTGTGGCCGTGTTCGCCGCTCTCCTCGCCAACGTCATCAACAACCTGCCGGCCGTGCTGACGCTGCTGCCGGTCGCGGCACACGGCGGCGCCGGCCCCGTCCTCGCGGTGCTGATCGGCGTGAACCTCGGCCCGAACCTGACGTACGTGGGCTCGCTGGCCACGCTCCTGTGGCGGCGCATCCTCCAGGACCGGGGCGACGCACCGGACCTGGGCACCTTCACCCGGCTCGGGCTGCTGACCGTCCCCGGGGGCCTGGTCCTGTCGACACTGGCCCTGTGGGGAGCCTTGCAGCTCATCGGTACCTGACGGGCCGCCACCCCCGAGGACTCATGGACGACAAAAATGCATACCCTTCGCCCGAGTGAGTGAACTGAGTGAACTTGTGACCGATTGGCGAGAAGGGCGCGCAGACGCCACGTAAGGCAAGTGTGGGCAAGGGATAAGCGCTGACCGGAAACAGCTCGGTCCTTCAGCCGAAGCACGGCACCGGGAGACGGGCATATCGCACCTTCCCTGCCCCAGCCGCCGCTCCTCCCCGCCTCACCCCGCCCGGCAACCGCCCCATCGGACCGACACCGCCCACCGTGACGGCCGTCACACTCGCGCCCTCCGGCGGGCGAACGTCCACCGACCAGGCCCATGGCATGAGTTTGAGACAACTTCATTACGTATGTGCCGTCCGGACTGACGGTGGGGCCAGCGGGTAAGCCGTAGACACGTAGGGCGCAGCCGACGACCCGGACCCCGCCGGAGGCTGGCACCGCGCGGATGCCGAACGCCGACGGTGGTCATCTCCGCCCGGGCCGCAACGGGCGAGTCCCCAAACTTCCGTACGTCCCCACCGCCAGCGTGCGGCGGCATCACACGCACAGGCACGGAGGTGGGGACAGAAATGGTGGAGCAGGGGCGGAGCTACGCGAGCAGGGAACACGTGGCGGGCGCGACCACGGTGGTGGTTCTGAGTGGAGAAGTGGACATCCTGGCGGCGACCGCGTTGACCGCGCGTCTCGACGAGATCACCGGAGTGCGCCACCCCGATCTCGTCCTGGACGTGCGGGAGGTGACCTTCATCGACTGCTGCGGCATGTCCATGCTGTGCCGCACCCGGCGCCGGGTCGAGGCCAAGGCGGGCCGCCTGCGCCTGGCCGGAGTGGCCGACAGTCCGAGCGTGCTGCGGCTGCTGCGTCTGACCGGCCTGCTGCCCGCCTTCGACCTCTGCCTCGACCCGGACCCCGACGCCATACCCGGACTCACAGGCGAGCCCCGGCCGGACGACGGCTGCTCCTGCACACCCACCGAGAGCGGAGGACGCCCGGCCGCCCCGGACGCCCCCTCGGACACCGCCGTCGCCTGATCGGACGTCAGGCCGGCAGCTGTGCCTCGATGGCCGCTGTCAACTCCGCCGCCTCGGGCTCGGTCCGGGGCCGGAACCGCCCCACGACCGCCCCTTCCGTGTCGATGAGGAACTTCTCGAAGTTCCACTGCACGTCACCGGCCTCGCCCGCGCCGTCCTCGGTGCGGGTGAGTTCCGCGTACAGCGGGTGCCGGTCCGGACCGTTGACGTCCGTCTTCTCGAACAGCGGGAAGCTGACCCCGTAGGTGGTCGAGCAGAACGTGGCGATCTCCTCGGCGCTGCCCGGCTCCTGGCCCGCGAACTGGTTGCTGGGGAAGCCGAGGACGCTGAAGCCACGGTCGCCGTACTGCTGCTGGAGCCGCTCCAGCCCCGAGTACTGCGGCGTCAGACCGCACTTGGACGCCACGTTGACCACCAGCAGGGCGCGGCCCCGGTAGTCGGCCAGCGAGGCGGGCGCACCGTTCAGGGTGCGCAGGGGGATGTCGTACAGGCTCACGTTCAGGCTCCTCGCTACGAGACCGCTGTTGCGGACGGACTTCCTCGGGGACAACATCGCCCGCCCGCGCGTTCTTCCCCACCGGCCGGCTGAAGGGTGCGCGACGACCGGCCGAGCCCTCGACTCAGGCCACTTCCGGAACGGGGTCGTGGCCATGCTCGGCCATGAACGCATTCTGGGCCTCTTGCGCCCTCGGAACTGTGCTTTCAGGTGTCCCTACAGCCTATCGCGAGCCACTGACAGTGCCGCATTCGCAAGCGCACTGCTGTTCACCTCTGCTTGCTATCCAGCGACCAGGACGGTCGCGGTCGGAGCGCGCCGGTGTGCCATTCCCTCAGGAGCTGGTCGAAGATCGGGGTGTTGCCGTCCGGGGGGTGGTGGGGTTGGAACGGCTGGTGTGGGTGGTGCGGCTGGTCTGAGTGGTGGGTTGTCTGGAGGAGGTTGGTTGGTTGGTGGAGGTGGTGTGGTTGTGGGTGCGGGTGTGGAGGGCTCTGTGTGCCGTTCATGTGCAGAGTCAACAGGGAGGTGGTGGCCTGGGTTGTGGTTCGCCACGGGGGCGGGCCGAGAAGCCCTCGCGTCGGTGATGGGCAGAAGATACGTTCCCGCGGGCTCCGGGCGCGTCTCGGGCAAGTCGGGGAGCGGGCTGTGGGCTTCGCGGTGGGTGGTCCTGACGGAGTGTCGGGTTGTCGGTAATAACTCGGCTGTGTAATTGCTGTGTGCGGACTATCCCCTTTCTGTGAGGGGATGGTATCGGCCATGCTTTGTGCCGTCGTTTATGGAGGGGGGTGCGGGGAGGTGGGCGGAAAGTGGCTGGCTGAGGGTTGATCGAGTGGGGGTGTGGCGGCGGGTAGGGGGCGGAGGGGGGTGCGGAAGTGCTGGTCGGGTGGGTGGTGTCGGGGGCCTGGGAGGCCAGGGGAAGCGTTCCTGCGGGGTCGGAATTACGGGAGGTGGCAACCGGAGGATCCGCTCCGGGGGATTGACCGGAAAGGTGCTGGACGCAGCAGGATTCGGCATTCCGCTTCCGTGGCTCATGTTTCTCTCATGTTCACGTGGCACGGTGAGATGGCGTGTTCGAGGCGGCATCGGAACCCCCGTACGGCCGTGCCCTTTTCCTGTGGCGGGGCATCCCGCTTTTCCGGTGCCGTCGCCGCCGGTAATGCACTTCCCCCGAAAACCGGCCTCGGCGCGAGGCCGCCGACCTCCGCAGGCGCCGTCCGCGGCGGCGCCCCGCACGGTCGTGCTCGCGCCGGAGACACCACCGTCGCCCTGCGGTGCCCCGACCCCCTCCGCTTCCGGGAGAGACCACCATGTCCGCCACCACCTTCGTGGACCGGCCCGTACTCACCGAACGACCGCACGGCCGCTGGCAGTTCTGGCACACCCCGGTGGGCCGGCCGCGCTGGGACCGGCCCGCCCTCTTGGGCATCGCCGCGCTCGCCGCGGTGCTGTACGCCTGGAACATCACCAGCAGCGACTACGCGGGGTATTACGCCGCCGCCGTCCGCAGCATGTCGGAGAGCTGGAAGGCGTTCCTCTTCACGGCCTTCGACCCGGCGTCCACCGTCACCCTGGACAAGATCGGCGGCTTCCTGTGGCCGCAGGCGCTGTCCGCGCGGATCTTCGGGTTCAGCAACTGGGCCCTGACGCTTCCGCAGTGCGTCGAGGGCGTCGTCTGCGTCCTGGTGATCCACCGCACGGTACGGCGCTGGCGCGGCCCGGCGGCCGGCCTGCTCGCCGCCGGAGTGCTGACCCTCACGCCGGTGGCGGCGTCGATGTTCGGGCACGCGCTGCTGGAGGCGCCGCTGACCATGTGCCTGGTGCTCGCCGCCGACCAGTGCGCGAAGGCGATGGGCACCGGGCGGCTGCGCCCCCTGCTGCTGGCGGCCGTCTGGGTGGGAGTGGCCTTCCAGGCGGCGATGATGCAGGCGTGGATCATCGTGCCGGCGCTCGCCGTCGCGTACTTCGTCGTGTCACCGGCCGCACTGCGCAAACGGCTCGGCCATCTGCTGACCGCGGGCGCGGTGCTGTTCGCCGTCTCGTTCTCCTGGGTCCTGCTGATGACCGTCGTACCGAAGGACGCACGGCCGTACGTGGACGGGTCGCGCGACAACAGCGCCCTGTCGATGGTGTTCGGCTACAACGGCTTCGACCGGCTGAAGTCCGGCTGGAACATCGATGCCGCCAACAGCACCACTCCGGGGACGGCCAAGGGCACGTCCGGAGCGGGCAGTGGGGCCGGAGCGGGCAGTGGGGCCGGAGCGGGCAGTGGGGCCGGAGCGGGCAGTGGGGCCGGGGTCAGCGGTGGGGCCGGGGCTTCTGCTGGGACCTCCGCCAAGACCGGTTCCGGGCGGCATGTTCCCGGGCAGGCCGGTTCGGGCGCGAAAGCCGCGCCCGGCACCGGCCTGGCGAAGGGAGGGCAACAGGCCCAAGGCGGTGGATCGCACGTGGCGGTGGGCGCCCCTGTCAGCGGCTGGCTCAAGCTCTTCCGCGCACCCCTGGCGCAGCAGATCGGCTGGCTGTTCCCGCTGGCGCTGTCCGCCCTCGTCCTCGGCTTCGTCACCCGCCGCAAACAGCCCCGTACGGATCCGGTGCGCGGCGGCTACCTGCTGTGGGGCGGATGGCTGCTGACAGCGGTGGCGGTCATGAGCGCCATCAACGTCCCGCACGCCACGTACATGGCCGCCCTCGCTCCCGGCCTCGCCGCGCTGTCCGCCGCTGGGGTTGTCACGCTCTGGCGCGTTCACCGGAGGGCCGAGGGTGTGCAATGGGCGCCCGGTCAGGTTGAGGGGCGGGAGGCGGCTGAGCTTCAGGTTAAGGGGCGCCGTGCCGGAAGCGGTGCCTGGGCGGTCTTGCGTACGTGGCTGCTTCCGGCCGTCATCGCGGCGCAGGCGGCCTGGGCGGTGTACCTCGTCTCCGGCCACTCCGGCTGGGTGCCGTGGCTGATCCCCGTCATCATCGTGACGGCGCTCGCCGCCCTCGGCCTGCTCGCCCACGGCGCCCTCCGCGCCCGGCGCGCCGACGACGGACCGGACGCCCGGAGTGAATCGGATCCTCGGAGTGGTCCGGACGTTCGGAGTGGTCCGGACGTTCGGAGTGGGTTGGGCGCTCGGAGCGGATCGGACGCGTCCCGCGCTCCGGCGCATGCCCGCGCGCAGCAGTACGCCCGCGCCCGCCAGCGCGCCCGCGCGCGGCGCATCGCCATCGCAGGACTGATCGCCGGCTGCGTCACGATGACGGCGGCGCCCGCCACCTGGTCGCTGTCCGTGCTGGACCCGCGCTACACCGGTTCCGCGCACTCGGCGTCCGCGGGCCCGCAGGACTCCACGCTCGGCACGCCCACCCGGCTGACGGACACCCAGCGCAAGATCCTCGATTACGTCGAGCGCCGCCGTGGCTCCGCCGACTACGCCTTCTCCGCCGGGCTGTTCACCGCGGAGCCGTACATCCGCCTCGGCGGCTCCGTGGTCCTGCCGCTCGGCGGCTTCGCGGCGGGGACCGAACCGGTCACCCTCAGCGAGTACCAGCGCCTGGTGGCGGCCGGGAAACTGCGCTTCGCGCTCGTCGGCGCGGGGGACGGCGTGGGGAATTCGGAGACGGCGCGGATCAGCCGTTGGGTGCGGTCGGCATGCGAGAAGGTCGACCCGTCGGCGTACGGCGGCGAGTCGCGCGCCGGAAGCGGAAGCGGAAGCGGAAGCGGGAGTGGGAGTGGGAGTGGGGGCGGGCAGCAAGCCGGGGCCGGGGGCAAAGCCGGATCCGGGGCCCAAGCTGGAGCGGGCGCCGGTGCCGGTGCCGGTGCCAGCCAGAGCCTCTACCGCTGTTCCGCCGCGAGCACGGACGTCTGAGGCCGTACGCGTCTGAGGTTGTACGCGTCTGACGCCGTACCCGCCTGACGACGCCCGTGCCCGTCACGGCTCCCGGCGAGGGAGCGGCGGAGCCCCGCCACGGCCCCTCTTCCGCCCCTCGCCGGCTATGACCCTCTTGGCCCGTCGTGCCCCTCTTGACCCGTGAGCGAGCGGGCCAGCACAGTACGGGGAATCGTCTGGTCCGCAGTCCGACCGGTCTCCTGACTTTACGTCAGGGGAGTTGGAGGGTGCCGTGCACAGCAGCCCGAGTGTCGTGCCGCCCGGCTCGGGCACCGGCGTACCGGCGGCGGGCGAGCCGTCAAACGCCCTGTCGTCGGACGCCGCCCCGTCGGACACCCCCTCGCCGGACGCCGCGCCGTCGTATGCCGCGCCGCCGTACGCGGTGCCGCCGATCGACGAAGCGGCCGCCGTGGCCCTCACGCAGGATCTGGTCCGGCTGCGGACCGTCAACGCCGCGGGCGCCACCGCCGTCGAGGAGCCTGCCGCCGACCTCGTCCGCCGGCTCTTCACCGAGTTCGGCTGGCCGTACGACGTCGTCGAGGTCGCCCCCGGGCGGCCCAACGTCGTCGCGGTCGTCGAGGGCGGCGGCGGCCCGGGCCGCACGCTGATGTTCGAGGGGCACACGGACGTCGTGACGGAGGGCGACGCCGCCGCGTGGAGCGTCGACCCCTACGGCGCGGAGATCCGCGACGGACGGTTGTGGGGGCGCGGCGCCGCGGACATGAAGTCCGGGGTGGCGGCCATGATCTACGGCGTGCGGGCGCTCCAGCAGGCCGGGCCGTTCCCCGGCCGGATCGTCGTCGGTGTGCTGTGCGACGAGGAGGGGCTGATGCTCGGCGCCAAGGCGTTCGCCGCCTCGCCGCCGGCCGCCGAGGTGGACGGTGTCGTCGTCTGCGAGCCGGAGGGGTACGAGGTGTGCACCTCGGCCCGCGGCGGCATCCGCCTCCGGCTGGGCCTGCGCGGGGTGATGGCGCACGGCGCGATGCCGCAGGAGGGCCGTAATCCCCTCGTCGCGGGCGCGCGCATCGTCGCCGCGCTCGCGGAGGCCGTGAAATGGGCGGTCGGACGGTACGGGACCCACCCGCACGCCGGGACGGTGACCGTCACCCCGACAGTGCTGTGCGCCGGCGATCCCGACCAGCTCAATGTCATCCCCGGCCACGGCGTGCTCGGCATCGACGTACGGACGGTTCCCGGCACCGACCACGCCGAGGTCGTCGAGCGGCTGCGGCAGACCGCCGTGGCCGCCGCGGCCGACGTGGGGGTCACGGTCGAGCTGACCGTCGTCGACGACCGCCCGGCCGTGGAGATCGCCGCCGGCCACCCGCTCGTCCGGGCCTTGGTGGCCGGCCACCGGCAGGTGCACGGCGTCGAGCCGTCGTTCGGCGCGGTCCCCGGCACGACCGACGGGACGATCCTCACCCGCGACGCGGGCCTGCCGACCGTCGTCTACGGGCCGGGCGGCAAGTGGATCGCCCACCAGAAGGACGAGTACGTGGAGGTGCGGGAGATCGCCGAGTACGCGCGGGTGTACGCGGTCGCGGCCCGGCACTTTCTCGACGGGCACGAGACCCGCCCCGGGCCGCCCGATTCCGCGGCTCTCCGCCCGGAAGGCGGCGACGCGGCATGACGCCTCCGGTCAGCCCGCCCGGCGGCCGTGACGACGTCCCGCCCGGCGGCCGTGACGACGTCCCGCCCGGCGGCCGCGACGACGCCCCATCCGTAGGCGTACCTCCCGCCCCACCCGGAGGCGTACCTCCCGCCTCGTCCGTAGGCGTGCCTCCCGCCCCGTCCGGAGGCGTGCCTCCCACCCCGCCCGAGGACGACCCTCCCACCCCGCCCGTACCCCCTGACCGCCTCCCCGTAGGCGACGGCTGGGTGCCCGCCCCGCGTACCGGCCCGGTGACCTTCCCGTACGACGGCGAGGAGTTCGCCAGGGCGCCGGTGGGGGACCCTGACCTCGCCCGCCGCGCCGTCGAACACGCCGCGGCCGTCCGCCCCCGGGTCGCGAAGCTGGCCTCACGCGTACGGCGTCAGGTGCTGGGCGGGGTGGCAGCGGACCTGGTGGACGTCGCCGGTCCGATGGAGGAGCTGCTCGTCCGGGAGACCGGCAAGCCGCGCATCGACTGCCGTACCGAAGTCCGGCGGGCCGTGGCCACCTGGCAGGCCGCGGCCGACGAGGTGGTGCACATCCACGGGGAGACGGTGCCCCTGGACCTGCTCCCCTCGGGGGACGGCATGTTCGGGTTCTGGACCCGGCGCCCGGTCGGTGTCGTGGTCGGCATCGCGGGCTTCAACTACCCGATGATGCTGGCCTCCCACAAGATCGCCCCGGCGCTCGCGGCCGGCTGCCCGGTGATCGTCAAACCGGCCCCGGCCACCCCGCTCGCCACCCTGTGGCTGGTCCACCTCGTACGGGAACGCCTCACCGCGGCCGGCGCGCCCGCCGGCGCCGTCCAACTGGTCACCGGCGACTCCGAGGTCGGCCGCGCCCTGACCACGCACCCGGAGGTCGCCGCGGTCTCCTTCACCGGCTCCGCCGCCGTCGGCCACCGCATCGCCCGGGACGCCGCGCCCCGCAAGGTGGTGCTCGAACTCGGCTCCAACGCGGCGCTCGTGGTCGCCGCCGACGCCGACCTGGACGCCGCCGCGGACGCGGTGGCCCGCGGCGGCTACTACGCCTCCGGCCAGGCGTGCATCGCGGTGCAACGCGTGATCGCCGTGGCGGAGATCGCCGGCGAGCTGGAGCGGCGGATCGCCGAACGGCTGCCCGGCGTCGTCGTCGGCGACCCGCGCGAGGAGCGCACCCGGGTCGCCGCCCTCATCGACGAGGCCGCCACCGAACGCGTGCTGACCTGGATCGACCGGGCCCGCGCCGCCGGGGCGCGGCTGGTGGCCGGCGGCACCCGCGTCGGCCGGTGCGTGGCACCGACCCTGTTGGCGGAGGTGCCGGACGGCCAGCCCGCCTGGGACGAGGAGATCTTCGGGCCGGTCGTCGCACTGCGTACGGTTCCGGACCTGGAAGCGGCGTACGACCTGGTGAACGCCGGGCGGTACGGGCTGCACGCGGCGGTCTTCACCCGCGGCCTGGACGCCGCCTTCCGGGCGCTGGACGTGCTCGACGTCGGCGGCGTGGTGATCAACGAAATGCCGGGCTACCGCAGCGACGTGGCTCCGTACGGCGGCGTCAAGGACTCGGGGCTGGGCCGCGAGGGCCCGCGGTTCGCGATCGAGGAGCTGACGGTGACGCGGATGGCGGTGATCCGCCCGTGAGTACCGCGGACGGCGACGCTACGGGCCGCACTCCCCACGGCTCAGGAGCCCGTCTGCGTACGCCCTGTGCCCTTGGAGCCCGTCCCTGTACGCCCTGTGCCCTTGGGGCCCGTCTGCGTACGCCCTGTGTCCCTGGAGCCCGTCCCTGTACGCCCTGTGCCCTTGGAGCCCGTCCCCGTACGCCCTGTGCCCTTGGAGTCCGTCCCCGTACGCCCTGCGCCCCTGGGGCCCGCCCCCGTACCCCCTAGGCCCCCGGAGCCCACCCCCGTACCCCACGACCCCGGAGCACCCCATGGACCAGGTGATCGAGTACGCGAAGCTGTTCCGCCTGGACGGGCGGCGGGTCGCGGTCGTCGGCGGGGCCGGCGGGATCGGGCGGGAGGCGGTACGCGCCCTGGCCGCCCACGGCGCCGAGGTGATCGTCGCCGATGTGGACGCGGCCGGGGCTGCCTCGGCGGCGGAGGCAGCCGCCGCCGAGACCGCGGCCCCCGGCAGCCGGACCGGTACGGCGACCGCGTTCCCCCTCGACGTGCTGGACGACGACGCGGTACGGGACGCGGCCGCGCGGTGGGGCGCACTGGACGGGCTGGTCGTCACCGTCGGCGTCAACGTACGCAAGCGGATCACCGACTACACCGCCGCCGAGTTCGACCGGGTCGTCGCCCTCAACCTGCGGGCGGTCTTCAGCCTGGTCCGGGCCGTGGCGCCCGGTATGGCGGAACGCGGCCGGGGCAGCGTGGTCGGCCTGGCCTCGATGCGGGCCTTCCAGGTAGAGCCGGGGCAGAGCGTGTACGCGGCGTCCAAGGCCGGGCTGGTGCAGTTCCTGCGGACGGCCGCGGCGGAGTGGGGGCCGCGCGGCGTCCGGTTCAACGCGGTGGCGCCCGGAGTGGTCCGTACGCCGCTCACCGACCAGATCGCCGCCGACCCGCAGTGGTACGACGCCTACGCGCAGGCGTCCGCGCTGCGGCGCTGGGCCCGCGCCGACGAGATCGCGGGCGCCGTCGCCTACCTCGTCTCGGACGCGTCCACGTTCGTCACCGGCAGCGTCCTGGCGGTCGACGGCGGGTGGACGGCGGTCGACGGCCGGTACGAGCCGAAGCTCTGAGCCCGCCCGGCCGCCTGCCCGCCCGGCCGCCTGCCCGCCCGGCCGCCTGCCTGCTCGCCCGCCCGCCCCCCCCCGCACCGGCATACCGACGTACGGAACCCGGAACCACCACGGAGACACATGCCCCCGCCCACCACCACCTTCCACCTTCCCGGCCTCACCGCCCCCGTCGAGATCCGCATCGACCGCTGGGGCGTGCCCCACCTCTACGCCGCCTCCCGGGACGACCTCTTCCTCGCCCAGGGCTTCAACGCTGCCCGGGACCGGCTCTTCCAGATCGACCTGTGGCGGCGCCGGGGGCTCGGACTGCTCTCCGAGGTGTTCGGGGAGAGCTGCCTCGAACACGACCGGGCGGCCCGGCTCTTCCTGTACCGCGGCGACATGGCCGCCGAATGGTCCGCCTACGGGCCCGGTACGGAGCGCGTCGTCAACGCCTTCGTGCGCGGTGTCAACGCGTACGTCGCGCTCTGCCGGGCCGATCCCGCGCTCCTGCCGCCCGAGTTCGCGCTGCTCGGGCACCAGCCCGCCTACTGGGAGTCCGCCGACGTCGCCCGTATCCGCAGCCACGGCCTCTTCTACAACCTGGAGCAGGAGGTCGCCCGCGCGCTGACCCTGCGCGACCACGGCCCCGAAGTCGAGGAGCTGCGCCGGGTACGGGAGCCGGCGCACGACCTCCGCGTACCGGAGGGCCTGGACCTGTCCGTCATCCCGGACGACGTGCTCCGCGTCTACCGGCTGGCCACCACACCGCCATGGGAGAACGGCGGGCCGGCCCAGGGGCCGGACGGCAGCAACAACTGGGTGATCGCCCCGGCCCGTACCGCCACCGGCCGCCCGCTGCTCGCCAACGACCCGCACCGCGCCGTCACCCTGCCCGCGCTGCGCTGTCTCGCGCACCTGTCGGCCCCCGGCATCGACGCGGTCGGCGCGGGGGAGCCCGCGCTGCCCGGCATCTCCATCGGCCACAACGGCCGGATCGCCTTCGGGCTGACGATCTTCCCGATCGACCAGGAAGACCTGTACGTCTACCGCACCAACCCCGCCGACCCGCGGGAGTACTGGTACGACGGCCACTGGGAGCCGATGCGCCGCGTCACCGAGACGGTCCCGCTGCGCGATGCCGGGCAGCCGGCCACCGTGGACCTGTGGTTCACCCGGCACGGGCCGGTGATCTACGACGACCCGGAGCGCGGCACCGCGTTCGCGGTACGGGCCGCCTGGCTCGGCCCCGGCATGGCCCCGTACCTGGGCAGCACCGGATACCTGACGGCGGACGGCCCGGACGCCTTCGTCGCCGCGATGGACCGGTGGGGCGCCCCCGGCGAGAACCAGGTGTACGCCTCCCCTGACGGGACCATCGGCTGGCAGCCGGGCGGCCGGGTCCCCGATCGCCCGAACTGGGACGGCACGCTGCCGGTGCCCGGCGACGGCCGTTACGAGTGGGCGGGCTTCCACCCCGTGCGTTCGCTGCCGTCCGTACGCGACCCCGCGCAGGGCTGGTTCGCCACGGCCAACCAGATGAACCTCCCGCCCGGCTACCCGAACGCCGACCGGACCGTCACCTACGACTGGCACGCACCCGTCCGCCACGACCGGATCGCCGCGGAACTGGCCGCGCGCACCGGCTGGACCGTCGCGGACTGCGTGCGTCTGCAGACCGACCACACCAGCCTGACCGCACGCCGCGTCCAGCCGCTGCTGGCCGGCCTCAGCAGTGACGACCCGGCCGTGGCATGGGCGCTGGAGCAGCTCCGCGCCTGGGACGGCGAGCTGGTGCCCGGCTCCCTCCCCGCGGCGCTCTTCGAGGTCTGGTTCCGGCGGCACCTGCGTCCGGCCGTACGGGAACGGGCGCTGGCCCGCCTGGTGCCCCCGGACCGGCTGGCCGCCGCGCTGGCCCGCGTCCTGCCCGTCGGCGACGCCGCCACCACCGACCCCCGGGTGGACCTGGACCTGCTGCTCACACCGGGCGAGCGGCTGGGACCCGACCCGGACGGAACCCTGCGTACGGCCGTCCTCGAAACCCTTCCCGCCGCGCTCGCCGACCTCGGGCGGCTGCTCGGACCCGACCGCGCCCGCTGGACCTGGGGAGCGCTGCACCAGGCGGAACCGCGGCATCCGCTCACCGCGTGGCTGGGCGGACAGGCGCCGGACTGGACCCGGGCCGGGCCCGCGCCGCGCGGCGGCAGCGGCGACACGGTCGATGCCACCGCGTACGGCCCGGACTTCCGGCAGACCGCCGGAGCGACCTTCCGGCTGGTGATCGACGTCGGCGACTGGGACGCCTCGGTGGCCATGAACGCGCCCGGCCAGTCCGGCGACCCGCGCAGTCCGCACTACCGTGACCTGTTCGCGGACTGGGCGGCGGACGGCGCCTTTCCGCTCCTGTACGGCCGTGCCGCGGTCGAACGGAACACCACCCGAGTGATCATGCTGAGGCCACCGGGCGGGCCGGGCTCGGGCACCCCGCCGGACCACCGTGATTCAGATCACGGGAAAGGTGGTGTAACAAACCACCGGTAAGTGCGCGATGAATAAAGAGGTGCTCGCCGTGCACCGTGCCTATGTGTATCGAGAGGTTCCTCGTGTCACTCACCTCGCCCGTCATGCGACCGCAGGAGACAACCGAATCCCCGGCCCCGGAAGCTGTACCGTCCGACGGTACGGCCGTCGAGGCGGCCGGCGGATTCACCCTGTCCCACGGTGACGAGGGGGACGCGCCGGCGCAGCAGGTCGCCGGCGCCGGAGCCTCCGCCGACCCGGTCAAGGACTACCTGAAGCTGATCGGCAAGGTGCCGCTGCTCAACGCCGAGCAGGAGGTGGAGCTGGCCAAGCGCGTCGAGGCCGGGCTGTTCGCCCAGGAGAAGCTGGACACCGGCGAGCCCGCCGGGAAGCTCCGGCGCGAGCTGGAGATCCTGGTCGCGGACGGCGCCCGCGCCAAGGAGCACCTGGTCGAGGCCAACCTCCGGCTCGTCGTCTCGCTCGCCAAGCGCTACACCGGCCGCGGCATGCTCTTCCTGGACCTGATCCAGGAGGGCAACCTCGGACTGATCCGCGCGGTCGAGAAGTTCGACTACGTCAAGGGCTTCAAATTCTCGACCTACGCGACGTGGTGGATTCGCCAGGCCATCACCCGGGCGATGGCCGACCAGGCCCGGACGATCCGTATTCCCGTCCACATGGTGGAGATCATCAACAAGGTGGCGCGGATTCAGCGCCAGCTGCTCCAGGACACCGGCCGCGAACCCACTCCGGAAGAACTGGCCAAGGAACTCGACATGGCCCCGGAAAAGGTCATCGAAGTACAGAAATACGGCCGTGAACCGATATCCCTGCACACCCCGCTGGGCGAGGAGGGCGACAGTGAGTTCGGCGACCTGATCGAGGACACCGAAGCCGTCGTCCCGGCGGAGGCCGTCGGCTTCTCCTTCCTCCAGCAGCAGCTGCGCTCCATCCTGGAGACCCTGGCCGACCGGGAGGCCGGCGTCGTCTCCATGCGCTACGGCCTCAAGGACGGGCAGCCCAAGACGCTCGACGAGATCGGCAAGGTCTACGGCGTGACGCGCGAGCGGATCCGCCAGATCGAGAACAAGACCATGTCGAAGCTCCGCCACCCGTCGCGGTCCCAGTTGCTGCGCGACTACCTGGACTAGGGGCGGGAGCCCGGGAGCCGGAGGGCTCGCGGGGGAGCGGCGCCGGGGGCGCGCGCCCCGCGTGATGCGCCCTCCGCAGCCCGGTGACCCGCCGCCGGGCCGCTGCTAGCCTCGCAGCAGCGGCTCGCGGGGGACGGGGGTCCGGGATGAGGTCCGCAGCAGCGAAAGCCGGTCGTGCCACCGCAACGGTGGTGCTGGTGCTTCTCGCCACCACCACAGCGTGTGGCCGGTCCGGTGGGCCCGGCCCAGGCGGCGCCCCGCCCGGCGCGGGGACCAGCGGCGCAGCGTCGACGGTGTCCGGAGGCGGTGCCGAGGGCAGCGGGCCGGGCGCGCACGGGCCGGGCGCGGGCGGGTCCGGGGCCGGAGACGGCTCGGGTGGCGCCGGTGACGGCTCGCCCGGCGCCGGCGGCGGTTCGGCCGCGTACAGTCAGGGCGGCGACCCGATCTCACCGGTGTCGCAGCCGCCGGAGGACACCGGCTACCCGGAGACGATCGGCGTCGGCGACACGCCCAGCCAGGGCCACGAGTCGCCCGTGCCCTCGTGCACCGACACCGCGGGGCAGCAGGTCTCGTGCCGCGTGGACGACTCCTCCCCGCCGACGGACGAGGTTTCCCCCGGCCCTTCGCGGACGGACACCGGGCACTCCGAGCGGAACGGGGGAGGCGGCCCGACCGAGCAGGGCCGGCAGCCCTCGCGGTCGGACACCGGGGACACCCGACCCGGCCCCAGCCCGGCCGCCGGCGACGTGCCCTGACCGGCGATGGGCGCCCCACCTGCGGTACCGGACGATCCGGCCGTCGTCGCGGCCCGTGCCCGTGCCCGCGCTCGTGCCCGGCGTCGCAGACAGCTCCGCCGTGCCGCCCCGCCGCCGCCCGTCTCCGGCACCGGCACGCCGCCGCAGGCCGGTCAGCGGTTCGAGTGGGCCAACACCGTCCTGGGCGCCGGATCGCTCGTCGGCGGCCTGATGTTCTACGCGGGCGTCATGCACAGCAGCGCCTACTTCGCCTACTTCCACGTCCGCGCGTCGATCCTCGGCTTCGGCTTCCCCCAGATGATCATCTGGAGTCTGCGCCTGGTGACCCTGCCCGTCCTCATCGGCCTCGCCCTCCTGGCCGTGACGCCGCGCCTGCCGGAACTGCTCGTCTCGCTCCGGGTCCCGCACCGCGTCACCCTCGGGGTGCGCCGCGCGGTCCGGGCCGTCGCCCGCCAGTACGTACTGTTCGTGGCCGCCGGTGTCGTGCTGATGCTGCTGTGGCAGCACATCCAGCCGTACGGATGGGCGGCGCCGCTGCTGGTGGCCGCCGGCCTCGTGCTGGGCCAGAGTGACGCGGCGAACCCGGTACGCCCGCCGCGTGGCCTGTGGCGCAGAGGCTTCCCCATCGCGGCGGCGGCCTTGTTCCTCGTATGGATGATCGCCCTGGTCGCGGGCAGCCTCGGTACGCAGGACGCCCGCTCGACCGCCGCCCACCTCGTGCGCCGCCCCGCCGTCGTCGTGCTGAGCGTCGAACGCCTCAGCCTGACCGGCCCCGGCCTGGCGACCGAGACCCTCCCGGGCATGCACTACCGCTACCGCTACACCGGGCTGCGCCTGATCCTCGAACGCGACCGCCGCTACTACGTCCTTCCCGTCGGCTGGCGCGCCCGTACCGACCCCGCCTTCGTCATCGAGGACGACGACACGATCCTGGTCCAGCTCATGCCGGGCACCCGGCCCCAGGACGGGACGGACATACGGTGACGGGCAGGCGCCCCGCCGAGCCACCGGATTTTGGTCCAGCGTGCAACCATCTCGCATCCGTGCCGGTCTGGCCTCGTATGAACGGATCGATGACGGGGACACGGTCGCAGCGCGTGGCGGGGGCCGCCGCGGCCGCGGTGCTGGTGACGCTGGCCGTGACGGTGAGGGACGGCGGCAACGCGCCGGTGGCCGCCGTCGCCGGAGCGGCCGCCGAGGGGCCGGAGCTGAGGCTCACCGGCATGACGGACACGTACTCCGTCCGCCGGGACGACGCCCCGGCGGAGTACCGGATCACCTTGCGGGCCACGGAGCCGCACGTCGTCAAGGACGTCACCGTACGGATCGACCTGTCCGTCCTCGCGGGCCGGGCGGACGTGACCTGGGTGAACAAGGAGTACCGGTGTGCTCTGGCGGGCCAGGTTCTGACCTGTGTGCTGGGGGACGTCGAGCGGGCGGTGGCCTTCACCCCGTTCACCCTCACCCCGCGGCAGGGGGCCGCCCCGGGACCGGCTGGGGTCTTGACGACCACCGTGACCAGTGCCGACGCGCCCACCGTCCGCCACACCACCCAGGTGGTCGTCGGCGCCCCCGGGACGCCGCCGGACGAGCGGGAGTGAAGCCCGGCCGGCGGCGTTCCGCGGCGCGGCCGTTGCCCGTAGCGTTCGGTGCGTTACGTGAGCCGCACCGGACGGTGCGTCCGGCAGACGACCGCAGGAGGACATGTGACCAGCGCAGTCGAGCACAGCTCCGTCGAGGTGAACGGCGTCCGGCTGCACATCGCCGAACAGGGAGCGGGGCCTCTGGTCCTGCTCCTGCACGGCTTCCCGGAGTGCTGGTACTCCTGGCGCCACCAGTTCGCGCCACTGGCGGCGGCCGGGTACCGGGTCGTGGCGCCGGACCAGCGCGGTTACGCGCGCAGCGACCAGCCGGCCGACATCGCCTCGTACACCATGCTGCACCTGACCGGTGACGTGATCGGCCTGATCCATGCGCTGGGGGAGGAGCAGGCGGTCGTCGTCGGGCACGACTGGGGCGCCCCGGTGGCCTGGACGACGGCGCAGCTGCGCCCGGACGTGGTGCGCGGGGTCGTCGGGCTGAGCGTGCCGCCCGCGCCGCGTTCTCCCGAAGCGCCACTGGTCCGTCTGCGGGAGCTGCTCGGGGACGGCTTCTACCAGGTCTACTTCCAGGAACCGGGCGTCGCCGACGCCGAACTGGCCCAGAACCCCACCGCCACCTTCCGCGCCATCCTGTCCAACGGCTCCGGCGACAGCCCGTTCACCGACCCGCCGCGCCCGTGGGTCGTCCCGGAGGGCGCCAAGCTGCTGGACACGATGGAGGAGCCGGCGGAGCTGCCCGGCTGGCTGACCGAGAAGGACATCGAGACCTTCGTCGGCGAGTTCGCCCGGCACGGCGACCGCGCCTTCACCGGCGGTCTGAACTGGTACCGCAACATCGACCGCAGCTGGGAACTGCTCGCGCCGTTCCAGGGCCGCGGCATCGACGTACCGGCGCTCTACATGGCGGGCGACCGCGACCTGGTCCGGGCCTTCCCGGGCGTCGATCAGCTGCTGCCCGCCCTGGAACGGGCGATGCCGAACCTGCGGCAGGCTCCGGCCCTGACCGGCTGCGGCCACTGGACGCAGCAGGAGCGGCCGGACGAGGTCACCGCCGCGCTGCTGGAGTTCCTGGCGGAGCTGCCCGCGGCGAAGTGAGGACGGAGCGGGCCGGCGCACCTTCTTCCCGGGTGCGCCGGCCCGTTTGTACGGACATACGGGTGCGGCGGGCGAGCCTGCCGCACCGCTACACCGTGGCGTCGGCCTCCTCCGCCGTGGCCCGCGCGTGCTCGTTGAGCTTGCTGTGCCGCCGGCCGTAGCCGAAGTACAGCGCGAGGCCGACCGCGAGCCAGACCAGGAAGCCGACCCAGGTGATCAGCTGGAGGTTGAGCATCAGGTACAGGCAGCACAGCAGCGAGACCAGCGGGATGAACGGCACCCACGGCGTACGGAAGGCGCGGGGCAGGTCGGGGGCTGTGCGCCGCATGATCAGCACACTGGCGGACACTGCCGCGAAGGCGAACAGCGTGCCGATGTTGACCATTTCGGCGAGCAGGTCGAACTTCAGGAACGCCGCCAGCGCGGCCATGATCACGGCGAGCACGACCAGGTTGGCCTTCGGGGTGCCGTGCCGCGGGTCGACCTTGCACAGTGCCTTCGGCAGCAGCCCGTCCCGGGCCATCGCGAAGATGACGCGGCTCTGCGACCGGAAGCAGATCAGGCTCACCGCCGCGAGGCCGACCACCGCGCCGAGGCTGATGACCGTGGCGAAGAAGGGATGGCCCTTCGCGGTGAAGGCGTCGGCCAGCGGAGCCTTGACCGACAACTGCGAATAGTGCTGCATTCCGGTGACCACCAGGCACACCGCCACGTACAGCACGGTGACGACGACCAGCGAGGCGATGATGCCGATGGGCAGATCGCGCTGCGGCCGGCGGGTCTCCTCGGCGGAGGTCGCCACCATGTCGAAACCGATGTAGGCGAAGAAGACCATGGCGGCGGCGCTGAGAATTCCCGCGACACCGAATGCCGTCGGGGTGATGCCCGTCAGCAGCTGCAACAGCGGCGCCTGCAGTCCGGACACCTTGGCGGTGTGCTGCGCCTCGGGCACGAAGGGGCTGTAATTCGCGGTGTCGATGAAGAACAGCCCGGCGACGATGACCAGCAGCACAATCGCCAGCTTGATGCCGACCAGCACATTGGTGACACCCTTGGACAGTTTTCCGCCGACGACGAGCACCACGCCCAGCACGAGCACGAGCAGCGCCGCGGGGAGATTCACCACGGCGTCGTCGCCCCCGCTCAGCGCGGCGGGAAGATGCAGCCCGAGGCTGTTCAGCATCGATTGCAGATAACCGGACCAGCCGACCGCCACCACCGCGGTGGCCAGGGTCAGTTCGAGGCTCAGTGCCCAGCCGATGATCCAGGCGGGCAGTTCGCCGAGCGAGGTGTACGAATACGAGTACGCGGAGCCCGCCACCGGGACCGAGGACGCGAATTCGGCGTAGCACAGCGCGGCGCAGGCGCAGACCGCGGCGGCGACGACGAAGGAGAGCGCCACGGCCGGACCGGCCATGTTCCGGGCCACCGTACCGGTCAGCACGAAGATTCCGGTGCCGAGAATGACACCGACCCCGAGGATGGTCAGATCGAGCGCGGAAAGATCCCGGCGAAGTTGTTGTTCGCCCTCTCCACGAGCCTCCTTGACGGCTCGTTCCAAAGGCTTTTTGCGCAGCAGACTCACGGTGGGTGTTCCGAACTCTCTCAGGGGCACGGGAAACGGACGGACGCGTTCCCGTTCGGAGTCTCCGTCAGGCGTCCGCGTCCTCGCAACGTAACGCTCCGGCATCTCAAATACTGGGACCGGCGCCGGGACGTGGCGGACCGCCCGCGCGAAAGAGCCGGACCCGCGCGAACCGGTGCGGGCGTGTCGCCGCGCCGGAATTACCGTTCGTCCGCCGCGCCCGTCGGTTACAGTGGAGAACATGGCTTCCTGGTACTACTACATCTGAGACCGGGCGTGACCGCGGGCGGCTGACTCTTCGCCGCCTCGCCGTACGACCGGCAGCGCCGCCGTCCGCGCAGGAGCACAGAAGCACCTGTCCACGGACCGCCGCGCCGATTCCGCGGTCACCTCTTTCCGCAGCCGCAGCCAGCCGTATTCCGCATTCCGCTGCGCGCTGCCCTCCCGGCCTCCAACGGAATCCGGCCCCCGTGCGCAAGGCGCACGGCGCGGCCACGACGTACCCAGGGAATTCCCGTGCGCCATCGCGCCCAATTGACCATGAAAGACGTCTCCCGCAGCTACGGCGACCGCACCGTGCTGGAGCAGGTGTCGCTGACCGTGCGCCCCGGCGAGAAGGCCGGCGTCATCGGAGAGAACGGCTCCGGCAAGTCCACGCTGCTCCGGCTGCTGGCCGGGGCCGAGGCACCGGACACGGGCGAGATCACCGTGTCCTTCCCCGGCGGCACCGGCCACCTCGGCCAGACGTCCGCACTCGACCCGCGCGGCACCGTCCAGGACGCCGTCGACGCGGCCCTCGCCGAACTGCGTGACCTGGAAGCCCGGATGCGCGCCGCGGAAGCCGCGCTGGCCACCGCGACACCGGACGAACTCGACGCCTACGGCGAGCTGTTGACCACGTACGAGGAACGCGGCGGCTACCAGGCGGACGCCCGCGTGGACGCCGCCCTGCACGGCCTCGGCCTGGGCCACCTCACCCGCGACCGGGTGCTGGGCTCGCTCTCCGGCGGTGAGCGGTCGCGCCTGTCGCTCGCCTGCGTCCTGGCCGCCGCGCCCGAACTCCTCCTGCTCGACGAGCCCACCAACCACCTCGACCGGCAGGCCACCGCCTGGCTGGAGGCACACCTCGCGGCGCACCGCGGCACGCTGGTCGTCGTCACCCACGACCGTGACCTGCTCGAAGCGGTCACCTCGGCCATCCTTGAGGTCGACCGCGACCTGCGGACCGTCACGCGGTACGGCGACGGCTGGCAGGGCTACCGGACGGCGAAGGCCGCGGCCCGCCGCCGCTGGGCGCAGGACCGCGAGGAGTGGCTGGCGGAGGTCGCCCGGACCGCCGACCTGGCGGAGTCGGCCGGCCGGCGGCTGGCCGGGACCGGCAAGGACCCGCACCAGGGCTTCGGCAAGCACCGCCGCTCGCACGAGGCGAAACTGTCCGGCCAGGTCAGGGCGGCCCGGCAGCGGCTGGACCGGCTCCGGCGCCACCCGGTGCCGGAGCCTCCCGTACCGCTGCGGTTCACGGCCGAACTGGCCACGGCCGCCCCGGCGGCACGGTCGGCGGGCGAGGCGGTGGACGGGCCCGGTACAGCCGTCGGTACGGAAGCCACCGTGCGCGGCCCGCTCGCTCAACTGGCCGACATCACCGTCGGCGACCGGCTGCGCATCGCCGAGCTGACCGTGCAGCCGGGCGACCGCCTGCTCGTGACCGGCCCCAACGGCGCGGGCAAGACGACGCTGCTGCGCGTTCTGGCCGGTGACCTGCGTCCCGATACGGGCACCGTGCGCCGGCCGGCCCGTACCGGATACCTGGCGCAGGAACTGTCCACCGCGCCGTCCGCCGCACCGCCCAGGCAGTCCCTGCTGGCTGCCTTCGCAGCCGGTCTCCCCGGCCCGCCCGAGGAGCACGCGTCCGGACTGCTGGCCCTCGGTCTCTTCCGGGAGGAGGACCTGACGGTCCCGGTGGCGGCCCTGTCCGTCGGCCAGCGGCGTCGGCTGGAGCTGGCGCGCCTGGTGACGCGCCCCGCCGACCTGCTCGTCCTGGACGAGCCGACCAACCATGTCTCCCTCGCCCTCGTCGAGGAGCTGGAGGAGGCGCTGTCCGCCTACCGCGGCGCGGTGGTCGTGGTCTCCCACGACCGGCGCTTCCGCAGCGGGTTCCGCGGGCGTGAGCTGGAGCTCGACGGCGGCCGGGCGGTGCGGGAGCGGGAGTGTCTCGCGGGGAGCCGCTGAGCGGACGGGCGGCGGGCGCGCTCCGGGTGCGCCCGCCGTGCCGAGGGCCGAGAGTGGAGGAGAAGCCCGCGAGGAGCCCGTGAAGAAAGGGTGGAGCGAGAACCGGTCCGGTGGCGGAGAGGCATGGCGGCGCGGTGAACGGGCACGCGTGCGGACACGCCGGACGGCGGCGTACGGCCGAGGGGACGATGCCCGGCACGCGGGAACGTGAGCGGCACACAGGAACGTGTGCGGCGCACGAGACCCACCGTCCGCACACGCCACACAGAAACCGTCCGCACACGTTGTAACCGTCGAAATCCGGGCACCCGGAACACCGTCAAGACATCACCGTCAAGGCTGTCACGCCTGTCAGTCGGTGACCCGCGCACCCTGAGGAGGAAGCGCCATGCACCTCTCGCTCCTTCAACCGATCATCGACCGGCCGGGCCCCTGGGCCTCCGTGTACGCCGAGGTGCCGCACAGTACCGAGGACGCGGCCAAGCAGCGCGAGCTGTCGGCGGACGCGGCGGCCCGGCAGCTCGCGGAGCAAGGGGCGGACCGGGCCACGTGCGACGCCGTGCGCGAGGCCCTGGCCGGATTCCGCGCCGACGGCGACAGCGCGGCCCTCGCCGGGCGGGCCGTCTTCGCCACGGACGGCGAGGTCGTCCTGGACACGCCGCTCGCCGGGCGCCCCGCCCAGCCGTTCGCGGCCTGGTCGCCGCTGCCCAGGATCACCCCGTGGGCCGAGGCCGCGGCGGACAACGCCGGGTGCCTCGTCGTGTACGTGGACCGCATGGGCGCCAACTTCGAGCTGCACGACGACCGCGGCGGCGCGGAAGCCGGCAAGGTCGACGGCGTGGACTGGCCGATCCACCGCACCGCTACGGCGGACTGGTCCGAACGGCATTTCCAGACCGCGGTGGAGAACACCTGGGAACAGAACGCCGGTGAGATCGCCGAGGCCGCGCAGCGCGTCTTCGACAGCTGCGGCGCCAAGGTCATGCTGCTGGCGGGCGACCCCCGCGAACGCCGCTCGGTCCACGACAAGCTCCCCGAGCAGCTGCGCGCGGTGACCTACGAGAGCGACCACGGCGGCCGGGCCGCGGGCTCCGACAGCACCGCGCTGGCACGCGACATCGCCCACGTACGGGCCGTCCACGAGCGCGACCACGTGGCCGACGTCCTCGACCGCTTCCGGGCGGGCGCCGGAGTGGGCGGCACGGACCCCGCGTACGCCGCGACCGGCGTACCGGCCCTCGTCGAGGCGGCACGCGAACACCGCATCGACACCCTGATCATCAGCCCCGGCGGCGCCGACGCCGGCCGTGAGGTCTGGGTGGGCCCCGGCGCCGACCAGCTGGCGGTCCGCAACTCCGAACTGCAGTACTTGGGCGAGACCAACCCGTCCGCGGCCCGCGCGGACGACGCCCTGCTCCGCTCGGCCGCCGCGAACGGCGCCGAAGCCGTGGTCGTCCGCGACCCGGCCGAAGCCCCGACCGGTGGCCTCGGCGCCGTCCTCCGCTGGAGCACACCGACCCAGCACGAGTAGGTCCACGGCAGCACCGGACCGGTGCCCGGGCAGCCTTCGCGCTGCCCGGGTGCCGGTCTTTTCCGTGGGTGGAAGCGGTACGGAACCGTTCGGCGCGGAAGGAGGCAGGGGGTACCGCAAGTTCGGCTCGGGAGCGGTACGCATGGGCTGGTAGCTGCTACCTGGTAGCCGGTGTTTGGTAGCTAGTGCTGTGACCGGGAAGGTTTGCCGGGTTGGTGGTCAGGTCGCGGCAGGCGATGGTCTGCCGCCCCAGCGGACGCCTTTTTCGCTGCGGATGCGGGCGCGTTCGCGTCGTTGGGCGGCGAGGATGTCGGGGTGACGGGTGTGCTGGTTGCGCCAGCGCAGGTAGGCGTGCAGGGCTCTGGTCTGGACGGTGTGGTTTGGATGGTCGGAGTTGGCGAGGGTGAACTGCCGCAGGGGCCCGAAGTGGGCCTCGATGGGGTTGGCCCACGACGCATAGGTCGGGGTGAAGCACAGCTCGACGTTCTTGCGGGCTGCCCACCTGCGGATGCGCCAGTTCAGGTGGGCGGAGAGGTTGTCGAGGATCACGTAGACCGGGGCGCCGTCGGGGCGGGCCGCGCGGATCGACCGCAGGGCGGCCCAGGTGTGGTCGATGCCTTTGCGCTTGCGGTTGACGCCCCACAGTTTGTCGTCGCCGACCGAGTAGCAGCCGTGGAAGTAGGTGATGCCGTGGGTGCGGCGGAACGTGGCCGGCAGCCGCTCGGGCCTGCCGCGTCCGGCCCAGCAGGAGCCGGCAGTGGGGCGGATGCCCAGCGGCCCGAACTCGTCGAACGCGAACGTGCGGTCCGCGCGCTCATTGAGCGCGTACTCGATGTGTTCCAGCTTGGCGTCGAATGTCGGGTCCGGGGACTCCTTCCAGGTCTTGGTGCGCTGGAAGGAGATCCCCCGGCGGGCCAGCAGGCAGCGCAGTGTCTCCCGGCCGATCCGGACGGGCCTGGCGGCGTCGCGGCGCAGGTGATCGGCGAGTTTGCGGATCGACCAGCGGGTGAAGGGCTTGCCCAGCACAGTGGGGCGGGTGGCGGCCGTCCGGACGACGAAGTCCTCGTCGTCACCGCTCAGCAGGCGGGGACGGCCTCCCGTCCACTGAGGGTCCAGGCATGCGAGCCCGATCTCGTTGAAGCGGTGGATCACGTCACGGACGGTGTCCTCGTCCGCCTGGACCAGGTGCGCGATCACTGGGACCGTGCTGCCGCCGGCCGAGGCCAGGAGCATCATCGCCCGCCGAAATCGCACAGAGTTCGTGCTGCCCCGCCGAACGACGTGCTGGAGCTTCTGTCCTTCCTGCTCAGTCAGCCTGCGGACCTTGACCGGTAAAGCCATACCCGCCTCCCATGCCAGTCGGCGTCCTCACACCCGACTAGCACAACCGACAACCCGGCAAACCTTCCCGGTCACAGCACTAGGTACGCCAGACCCTGCTTTCCGAGGGGGCTGCCTGCCCAACGCCAAGGACATCGCGGCCCGGGTGACGGTCAACTCAACCCCAACATCGTCCTCAAGGCGTACCGGGAGCTTGTACACCGGGGCCTCGCCGCGCCCAAGCCGGGCGTTGGCACCTTCGTGACCGGCACCCTCGGCGACACCACCCCCGCCGAACACGAGCCGGTGTAACGGGCGTTGCGGTACTCGCTCGGCAGGGCGCGGGCTGGACGAGAGCGGTACGGACGCCGCCAAGCGCTGTCCGACTGCACCCTGAGCGTGCCGGGCGGGCGGGTGGTCGGGCTGGTCGGGCCCAACGGCGCCGGAAAATCGACCTTGTTACAACTGGCCTGCGGGCTGCTTTCCCCGACCTCCGGCACCGTCACGGTCCTCGGCGAGCCGCCCGCGTCCGGACCGGAACAGCTGGCGAAGATCGGTTTCGTCGCCCAGGACGCACCCACCTACGCCGCCCTGTCCGTCGCCGACCACCTGCGTCTGGGCGCCCGCCTCAATCCGGGCTGGGACGCCCGGCTCGCGGACGACCGGATCCGCCGGCTCGGCATCGACCCCGCCCAGCGCGCCGGTGCGCTCTCCGGCGGGCAGCGCGCCCAGCTCGCCCTGACCCTCGCGGTCGCCAAGCGGCCCGGACTGCTCCTCCTGGACGAGCCGGTGGCCGCACTCGACCCGCTGGCGCGACGCGAATTCCTGCGCGGCCTCATGGAGTTCGTCGCGGAGTACGAAGCCACCGTCGTCCTCTCCTCGCACCTCGTGTCCGACCTGGAACGGGTCTGCGATCACCTGATCGCCCTCGTCGCCTCCCGCGTCCGCCTCGCGGGCGATGTCGAGGAGCTGCTCGCCACCCACTTCCGCCTCACCACGGCACGCCGCGACGGCGACAGCCTGCCGGACGGCCTGGAGGTCGTGCGGGCCGTCCACACCGGCCGGCAGAGCACCTTCGTCGTCCGTGCCGAGTCCGCCGTCCACGACCCGGCCTGGGTCATGGAACCGCTCGACCTGGAGGATCTCGTGCTCACCTACCTGGACCCGGCCGGAGCCGCCCCCGGCGCCCGACCCGTGGCGGAGCCGCTGAGATGATCTGGCTGACCTGGCGCCAGTTACGCGTCCATGTCCTCGTGGCCCTCGGAGCCCTGGCCGCGATCGCCCTCCTCCTCCTGGTCACCGGCCTGCAATTGCGGCACTCCTACGACACCGCCGTCGCCGGCTGCGCGAGCGGCTGCGAAGCGGCCGAGGCGGCCTTCCTCTCCCGGTACACCGGCCTGTCCCACCTCGCCACGGGCCTGGTGATCGCCGTACCCGGCCTCCTCGGCGTCTTCTGGGGCGCGCCGCTCATCGCCCGTGAAGTGGAGGCGGGCACCCACCGGCTGGTCTGGAACCAGAGTGTGACCCGCACCCGCTGGCTCGCGGTCAAGCTCGCCACCGTCGGCCTGGCCGCCGTCGCCGTCACCGGCCTGCTCAGCCTCCTGGTGACGTGGTGGGCGGGCCCGCTCGACCAGGTCGCCATGGACCGGTTCTCGCCCCTGCTGTTCAGCGCCCGCGGCGTCGCACCCCTCGGCTACGCGGCGTTCGCCTTCACCACCGGCGCCTGCGCCGGGCTGCTGATCCGCCGGACCGTGCCCGCCATGGCCGTCACCCTCGCGGTCTTCGCCGCCGTCCAGATCCTGCTGCCGGTCGCGGTCCGCCCGTACCTCCAGGAACCGGTACACACCGACGTGGCGCTGGACCTCTCGCAGAGCACATCGGGCCGCTACACGCTCCTCAGGTCGGGCTCCGGCGCCGAAGCCCGCGTGGACGTGGAGGTGTCCAGGCCAGGTGACTGGGTGGTCTCCGGGGCGAGCCCGGTCCTCGACCGGTCGGGGCGGGACACGGGCCGCAGCCTGGCCTGCGAGGGAGCCGCCGGCTGCACCGTCCCGACGGACCTGCACACCCGGATCGCCTACCAGCCCGCCGACCGCTACTGGGCCTTCCAGTGGTCCGAGACCGCGATCTGCCTCGCCCTCGCCGGGCTGACGGGCGGGTTCTGCGCCTGGTGGCTGCGCCGCCGCAGGAGCTGAGCGCCAGTGCCATGACTCCGGCCGGGCTGACGCGGGGGCTCCTTCCGCCGGGGCCGGCCATCGGGTCCAGGGCCGCCCCGGCAGACAGGGCCGAGCTGGTCAGGCGGAGCCGTAGGAACCGGCTGAAGGCGCCGTGACCTGCTTGCTTCCGGCCTTGGTGAAGACCGTCACCGTCAACTCGACCTTCCTTTCGCTCGTCCTCCTGTGGCCCACGCTCGCAGGCTAGGAGCGGGCGCACCGGCCGGACAGGGCGCACGTTCCGCGCCCGGTCGCGGAACTCGGGCGCACACCCGGTCGAACGGCGCGTCCGTCCCACGAGGCGCGCGTGCCGCACCGCGCTCTGGGCCTGGCGGAGGCCACCGGGTTACGGTCCATGACCACGGACCGCCGCAACCGCACATCCATCACCAGGCGCGTTCCGGCCGCACCGGCCGCCGGGGGACGCGCACCGACGAGGAGGCCGACCTTGGCCCGTACCGCCCCCGCCCCCGATGCCGCGATCCGCGCCCGGCTCGACACCGTGCGCGACCCGCTGCTGTCGCTCGCCCGCGACCTCCACGCGCACCCCGAGACGGCGTTCGCCGAACACCACGCGGCCGACGCCCTCACCCGTCTGCTGGCGGACGCGGGCTTCGCCGTCGAACGCGGTACGGCGGGGCTGCCGACCGCCTTCACCGCCACCGCGGGGCCGGCCGACGCCGACCTGACCGTGGGGCTGTGCCTGGAGTACGACGCGCTGCCGGATCTCGGCCACGCCTGCGGGCACAACCTGATCGCCGCCGCCGGAGCGGGCGCCGCCATCGCGCTCGCGGCGGCCGCCGGTGACCTCGGGCTGCGGGTCAAGGCGCTGGGTACGCCCGCGGAGGAGGGCGGCGGCGGCAAGATCCTCATGCTGGACGCGGGGGCCTTCGACGACGTGTCGTGCGCGCTGATGGTCCATCCGGGGCCGGCGGACGACTTCGGCGGCTCGTCCCGGGCCTCACGTGGCGTGGTGGCGGAATACGAGGGCCGCGCCGCGCACGCGGCCGTCGCCCCGCACGACGGCCTGAACGCCGCCGACGCGTGCGTGGTCGCGCAGACCGCGCTGGCCCTGCTGCGCCAGCAACTGCCCGACGGCGTACGGATGCACGGCATCGTCACGCACGGCGGCGACCGTACCAACATCATCCCGGCGCGGGCCCGGATGAAGTGGCAGCTGCGCGCCGACACCCTGGACGAACTGGAGACGCTGTGGCCCCGTATACGGGCCTGCTTCGAGGCGGGCGCGGTGGCCACCGGCTGCGAGCTGACACTGACCGAACCGTCTCCCGCCTACGCCGACCTGCGCCAGGACGCATGGCTCGGCGACGCCTACGCACGGCACGTGCGGGCCCTCGGCCGCGACCCCGAGCCCGCGGTCTTCATCGGGGCCTCGACCGACATGGGCAACATCAGCCGGGCCCTGCCCGCCGTCCACCCCACCATCGGCCTGTCCTGCCACGCCCGGCCGCACACGGCCGAGTTCGCCGAGGCGACCATCGGCGAGCCCGCCGACCGTGCGGTGCTGGACGGCGCCCTGGCCATGGCCCTGACAGCCGCTGACCTGGCCGCCGACCCCGAGCAGCGGGCCCGGGTCACGGCGGCGCACCGTGCCCGGGCCCGGCGCGCCGACGCGGGTCAGCGGCGCTCGTCGGCCGGTTCGCCTCTCGGGTGACCCGCCGCGTTCTGCTGCTCCGCCAGGTTGGTGGAGAAGGTGTCCCCCTCCTTGCCGACCCGCTCGTCCTCGTCCTCGTCGTCCGTGATGTCCAGCTCCGCGTCCTCGAACTCCTTGATCACCTCGTCGGCGGCGGAGTCGGTGTGCCGGCGGTCGTTTCCCGTGGATCCCATGGAACGGTCCTTCCTGTGGGCCCGTCGGCCGTGCGGCCCGGCGGGCCGGTCGTCCGGCCCGCGCCGCGGCCCGGGCCTCGCGGTGCGGTGCGGTCGCGGGGCACCCGGTACGTACCGGGCACCCCACGCACCAGCGGGTTCCCTGCCGTGCGGTGATCATGCGTCGGGGGCGGGCGGCGCGTTCGCCGGTACGGGTTTCCCGCGCCGTACGGGGGCTACCCGGTGCGGCGGCCGCTCGCGGCGGACCGGGGACGGGCGTCCGGCCGGTCCCGGTTCCGCCGCGACCACCGAGACCAGGAGGTACGTGGGATGTTCCGAGCGATCGCGGACGTGCTGAGGGCCGTGGGCAGCACCCTCGCGGCAGTCGTCACCCTGCCGTTCCGGGCGCTGGCCCGGCTTTTCGGCGGCGCCTCACGCTCGGCCCGCTGACCCCGCCGACCGGCGCGGGAGCCGGACCGGCGGCGGGCACCGGGCGGTACGGAGGCGGCATACGAAGGCAGGCAGTACGAAGGCGGGCGGCCGTTTCGCGGCCGCCCGCCTCCGTACTGCCGTGTCCGCGGTCCGGGGTCAGCCGGGCAGCGCCGGACGGTTCCAGTGCCGGTGTGCCGCGACCGCCTCGGCGAACGCGCCCGTGAAGTCCTGGGCCGTCGTCCCGGCCGAGAGCCGGTCGGTGACGATGCCCGCCTCGGAGACGGTCGCGTCACCGTCGGCCGCCGTACGCAGCTCGCCCGGCAGCTGGTCCGCCAGCTTGTCCACGCTCGCCCCCAGGGCACCGATCGGCTTGCCGTGGCGGTAGGCGCTGCGGACGAACCGCAGGGCCGCGTCGTCGGCGGCCGCGTTGCCGGAGTCCAGGCCGCCCGGAGGCAGCAGCACCGCGTCGTAGAGCACCGAGGCCACGGTGGGCAGCGCCCGGTCCACGGCGAGGGTGCTGCCGTCCTTGTCCTGCACGGTGCCGTCCTGCGGGGCGAGCAGCTCCACGATCGCGCCCTGTTCGGTCAGCGCGTCGCGGACGGCGATGGTCTGCGCCGCGTCCACGCCGTCGGAGACCAGCACGGCGATCTGCCGGGTGCTGATCGAGCCGTCCCCGCGGTTGTTCTCGAAGCTCAGCGCGGGGGAGGGGGCCGGCTGCGGCGTGTTCGGGCGCTCCTGCGGCGCCGGGACGCCGACGCCTTCGGCGACCGCGACGGCCAGCGCGTGGTCCACGTACGAGAGCTGCTCGACCGTACGGGCGCGGACCTCCTTGGCGCCCACCTTGCCCAGCTCGAAGCGGAACGCCTCGACGATGTGCTTCTGCTCCCAGTCGGCCATGCTGTGCCAGAACATGGCCGCCTGTGTGTAGTGGTCCTCGAAGCTGGGGCTGCGGCGCCGGATCTTCCGGCCGTCCACGCGCTCGGTGTAGTGCCGGAAGGCCGGGTCGTCCGGGTCGGCCAGCGCGGGGCAGCCGCCGCCGAGCGAGTTCGGGTGGTAGTTGGCGCCCCGGTGGATCTCGCCCTGGTGGTAACCGTCGCGCTGGTGGTTGCGGACCGGGGCGACCGGCCGGTTCACCGGGATCTGCGCGAAGTTCGGCCCGCCGAGCCGGATCAGCTGGGTGTCCAGGTAGGAGAAGTTACGGGCCTGGAGCAGCGGGTCGTTGGTGAAGTCGATGCCCGGCACGACGTTCGCCGTGTGGAACGCGACCTGCTCGGTCTCGGCGAAGAAGTTGTCGGGGTTGCGGTCGAGCACCATCCGCCCGATGGGCTCCACCGGGACCTGCTCCTCCGGGATGATCTTGGTGGCGTCCAGCAGGTCGAAGTCGAACTCGTGCTCGTCCGACTCCGGCACCAGCTGTACGCCCAGCTCCCACTCGGGGTAGGCGCCGGCCTCGATGGTGTCCCACAGGTCCCGGCGGTTGAAGTCGGGGTCCCGGCCCTGGGCCTCCTGGGCCTCGTCCCACACCAGGGAGTGCACGCCCAGCTTCGGCTTCCAGTGGAATTTCACGAAGGTGCCTTGACCCTGCGCGTTGACGAACCGGAAGGTGTGCACGCCGAAGCCCTGCATCATCCGGTAGCTGCGCGGGATGGCCCGGTCGGACATCAGCCACATGATCGTGTGCAGCGTCTCGGGCTGCAGCGAGACGAAGTCCCACAGGGTGTCGTGCGCGGAGGCGCCCGTCGGGATGTCGTTGTGCGGTTCCGGTTTCACCGCGTGCACGAAGTCCGGGAACTTGATGCCGTCCTGGATGAAGAAGACCGGGAAGTTGTTGCCCACCAGGTCGTAATTGCCCTCCGAAGTGTAGAACTTCGTCGCGAATCCCCGGACGTCACGCACGGTGTCGGCGGACCCGCGCGGGCCCTGCACGGTGGAGAACCGTACGAATACCGGGGTCTTCACGGACGGGTCCTGGAGGAAGGCGGCCCGGGTGAATTCAGCACACGACCGGTACGGCTGGAAATAGCCGTACGCACCCGCTCCGCGTGCGTGCACCACCCGCTCCGGGATCCGCTCGTGGTCGAAGCGGGTGATTTTCTCCCGGAAGTGGAAGTCCTCCATCAGGGTAGGCCCGCGCTCGCCGGCCTGAAGGGAATCATCGGTGTGGTCGACCGGCACGCCCTGGTCGGTTGTCATGGGCCCGGAGGCCGGGTCTTCGGCGCGGAAGCGGTCACGCTGTTCTTGCTTCGGGTCGGCCATCGGATTCTCGCTCCTTGTCTGCCCAGTCCACACGTGTGCGGGCGTCCGCACGACGAATGCGCGCCACGTCCGGCGGTCCGTCGCGACGGCGCTCCGCCGGACTGGGTATCCGGTGGAACGGGAAACAAACCTGCATTCCGGGCCGGCCGGATGACGGGGTGCAGCTGCGCGTGAGCGCTCCGCAGGCGAGCCGCCGCTGATCGTCCTATGCTCGGGGGTGCAGACGTTGGGCGTATACCGCGTACCTGGTCGGACCCGGTGTGCGGGCAGCCGGAGGCTGTCCGAGAGGTGTGCCTCCGCCGTCTCGGAGACGACGCCCAGACCCCGCGTCCGTTGGGAGAGTGGTCCCGTGAGCACAGCTGCCACGGCTGCGTCACGCCGCCGACGAGCTTTTCCGGACACCCCGGACGCGGCCGAGACGAACGCCGTTTTTACACGCCTGGCAGAACTGCCCGAAGGCCCGGAGAAGAGGCGGTTGCGCGATGAACTGACTCGCGCCTGGCTGCCCATGGCCGTACGCCTCGCGCTGCGTTTCCGGGACCGTGGCGAAAGCATGGACGATCTGAAACAGGTGGCCGCTCTGGGCTTGGTGAAGGCCATCGGCGGGTACCGGCCGGAGCGTGGCAGCGCATTCGAGAGTTACGCGATCCCCACCATCGTCGGTGAGGTCAAGCGGCATTTCCGGGACTGCACCTGGGGCGTGCACGTACCGCGTCGCGTCCAGGAACTCCGCAACGCCGTACGGCTCGCCGTACGCGAACTGGCCGCGGCCTCCGACAGCCGTTTCCCGACCGTCTCGGAGATCGCCGAACGCACCCGGCTCTCCGCCGACGACGTCATCCTCGGCCTGGAAGCCATCGAAAGCTACAAAACCCTTTCGCTGGACGCCGAGCGGCCGGGCGCCGACGACGATTTCGCCCTCCGTGACAGTATCGGTTTCACCGAGTCGCAGTACGAGCTGGTGCTCGCCCGGGAAACGGTGCGCGACGGCCTGCGCGGCCTTCCGGAACGCGAGCGCCGCATCCTGTACATGCGGTTCTTCTGCGATATGACACAGAGCCGTATCGGCGAGGAACTGGGGCTGTCCCAGATGCATGTGTGCCGTCTCATCAAGCGGACCTGCGCCCGCATTCGCGAGCAGGCCGACGGGGCCGGCCCCGAGGCGCCCGCCAGTTCGGTTGCGGCATGACCCGGTGAAATGACATGCGGTCCCGCCTTTCCTGGTAGGACCGCAGTAGCAGTGCTGGACACAATGGTGGAGAAGGGCCGGCTTTACATGGGCGAGTGCCAGATGACGTTCGTTCCCGGGGTGCCGTCGTGGGCCACCCTCCTGACGGGGGACCTCGACGTCGCGACGCGTTTCTACGGACCGCTGCTCGGCTGGCGGTTCGAGGCCGGACCGGACCGGTGGGGACCGTACGTACGGGCGATGGCCGGGGACACGGCGGTGGCGGGGCTGAGCGCGGCCGCCCGCCACACCGAACTGCCCAACGCGTGGACCACGTACTTCGGTACGCGCAACGCGGACGACGCGGCGAACGGGGTCCGGGAGCGCGGCGGCACGGTCGCCATCGGCCCGCTGGACTTCGACGCGGGACGGCTGGCGCTGGCCGCCGACCCGGCCGGGGCCAACTTCGGCCTGTGGGAGTGCCGCGAGAGCTCCGCCGGGGCGAACCGGCAGCCGGTCGGCACCGGCGCGCCGGTCTGGGTGGAGCTGCGCACCCGGGACGCGTTCGACGCCGCGCGGTTCTACGGTGACCTCTTCGGCTGGTACAGCGAGGCGGAGGGCAGCCCCTTCGACGTGCGCTGGGAGGACGAGCGGGTGGTGCTCAGCGTCGAGGACCGGGACGCGGTGGGCCTCTACGGCGGCGCGATCGAGGCGGCGGCCGACCCGCAGGTGCGGCCGCGCTGGAACGTCCACTTCCAGGTGCCGAGCGTCGAGGAGGCCGTGGAGACCGCGAAGAAGCTGGGCGGCCGGGTGGAGTCCCAGGCCGAACGCACCGCGCACGGCCCCGTCGCCGAACTGCGCGACCCGGAGGGCACCCTCTTCCACATCATCGGCGCGGTCACCTGAACCGGCCCGCCGGGACCTCGGCACCGTCGGCCCCGAGCCCGCCGGACGACCACCCGGCCCCCGAATCCGCCGGACCTACCGCACCGCCACCAGCACCGCGTCCTCGCCGAACTGCCAGACCGGCGCGGCGTGCCGGAACCCGGCCCGGCGCAGCAGCCGTACGTGGTGGGACAGCGGTAGCCCGTTGTGCACGCTGTGCGCCGTGTGCCGGGCGCGGCGGGCGGTGAACGGGCCGGCCAGCTCCGGGTCGGCGGCGGCAGCGGCCCACCAGGCCGCCCAGTCCTCGCGGCCGGGCGGCCGCTGCCGTTCGGCCCGCCGCAGCCCCACCTGTGCCGCCACCTCCGCTGCCCGGTCCCCGCGCGGGCTGCGGAACCGGTCGCTGTTGACGAGCACACCGCCGGGCCGGACGAGGCCGGCGAGATCCTCGTACGCCCGGCGCAGCGCGTCCGGCGCCAGGCAGTGCAGCGCCGTCGACGAGACCGCCGCGTCCAGCGGGCGGTCCAGGCCCAGGGCACCGGTCCAGCCGACCGCGCCGACCGGCGCCTCGACGAACCGCACCGCGCCGCCGTGGTGGGCCCGGCCCAGCGCCAGCAGGACGGGGTCCTTGTCCACCGCCACGACATCGGCGCCGGGCAGCCGCCGGGCCAGCCGCGCGGCCAGCGACCCGGGCCCGCACCCCAGGTCCAGGACCAGGGACCGCTCCTGCTGCGCGGTGACCTTCTCGACGGCGTCGGCGACGACCGTGAAGCGCTCCTCACGGTCGATCGCGTACCGCTGCTGCTGTCGTTCCCACCGCCGCACCCACAGGGCGGCCGTAGCCGTGCTCAGTCCCATCCGGTCGCGCCACCTCAGCCGTCTCGCACCTGTCCGCCGGTGGCCCTCAACCTACAGGTGAAAACGGTTTCCAATGGCGTGCTGTCACTCCAAAGGGGTCACCTCCCAGGTCAGGCGCACGCCCCCAGCACGTCCAGCAGCCGGTCGATCTCCGCCGGGGAGTTGTACGCGTGCAGGCTCACCCGGACCGAGTGCTGCCGCTCGCCCCCGCTGCCCTGGCAGAGACTGTCGGAACGGACCATGAAGCCGTGGTCGAACAGGGCGAAGCCGAGATCGCCCGAGTCGATGCCACGGTGCCGGAAGGTCACGATCCCCTGCCGCCGCTGGATGTCCGCGTCGGCCGCCAGACTGCGCCGGCAGCCCACGACCTCGTACGCGGGCAGGTGACGCAGCCCCTCGGTCAGGCGGGCGGCCAGCGCGGCCGCCCACCGCTCGACGCGGCCGGTGCCCACCGTGTCCAGCCAGTCGAACGCGGCCAGCAGGCTCCGGATGCCGGTGGTGTTGGGGCTGCCGTCCCACCCGCCGGGCACGAAGGCCGGGCCCCGCGCGTTACGGGCCCACACGGCACCGGAACCGGGCAGCGCCAGGGCCTTGTGCCCGGAGAAGACGGCGAAGTCCACGTCCAGGTCCGCCAGCGACACCGGGATGTGGCCCACGCTCTGCGCCGCGTCCAGGCAGATCGGCACGTCCGGGCCCACCGCCTGCCGGATGCGGTGCACGTTCATGTCACCGCCGTAGACATGATGGACGTGGGTGACCGCCACGAAGCGGGTCCGCGGCCCGGCCAGCGAGGCCAGCGCCGCCGGGTCGTAGTCGCCGGAACCCGCCTGGTACGGCATCGGGCGGACCCGTATCCGCAGACCCTGCCGGGCCAGCAGGTCCCGCACCTCCAGCCACGGGACGATGTTCGCCTGATGGTCGGCGAGCGGGACCACGATCTCGTCGCCGTCGGACAGGTGGCCGGCCAGCCAGTCGTGTGCGACGGCGCGCAGCCCCGCCGTCGCCCCGCTGACGAAGTGCACCCCGGACCGCTCCGGGTCCGGATCGCCGAGGAATTCCTTGATCCGCTGCCGGGTCTCCTCGACCAGTGCCGTGGTCCGGTTGGCCCAGGTGTAGGTGCCCCGCCCGGCGTTGGCGTTGCCGGTGGTGAGGTAGTGCTGCACGGCGTCCAGCACGGCCTGCGGCTTCTGCGTCGTGGCGGCGTTGTCCAGGTAGGCGAGTTGCGGGGCGCCCGTGATGATGGGGAACTGGGCGCGTACGCCGGTGTGCCAGGTGTGCAGTTCGTCCAGTGCCGCGGTGGCGGGCACGTTCGTCGTGGTCATCGGCCGTCACTCCCGTACCAGCGGGGCGTCCGCGTCGCGCCAGGCGATGATCCCGCCGCGCAGACTGCGGACATCGGGGTGGCCCATGCGGGCCAGCAGAGCGGCGTACTTGGCGGACTGCTCGCCGACCGGGCAGGCCAGCAGCACGGGCCGGCTCTTGCTGAACGGCATCCCGCCGCGCACCAGTTCACCGAAGAGCTCGTCGACGATGTTGACCGACCCGGCGATGTGCAGCGCGGTGTAGGCGAACGGGCTGCGCAGGTCCACGACGAGCGGCTGGTCCTGCTCGATCCACCGGCGGGCGTCCTCGACGCCGATGTCCGGTGCCCCGCGCACCTCGGCGTCGGAGAGGGCGGCGACGGAGTTCGGCTGCGGCGGCCGGCCCAGCAGCTCGGGCCGCCGCTGCCGTACGTACCCGAGATAGCTCTCGATGCGGTCGCACACGATGAACACGGCGGTCCGGCGCCCGTCCGGACGGTCCGGACCGGAGTCGGGGCCCGGCGCCGGGCGGCTGTCCAGCTCCCGCAGGTGCCGCACGGCACCGAAGTACGCGGCCCCGCTGGTCGGCCCGGCCAGGATGCCGCACCGCCGGGCCAGCGTCAGCATCCCGTCGATCGCCTCGTCGGCGGTGACGGAGGCGATCGTGCCGTACGTACCGGGGTCGAACAGGCCGACCTCCTGCACCTCGTCGATGGTACGGATGCCCGGCACGAAGTCCGCCTTGTGCGAGACCAGCCCGACCACCTCCACCCGGGGGTCGTGCTCCCGCAGCACCCGGGCCACCCCGGTGGACGAACCGGCCGTGCCCACACAGGCGATGAACCAGTCCGGTGCCCGGCCGTCCAGGTCCTTGAGGATCTCCGGGCCGGTGCCCTCCACATGGGCCTGGGTGTTGCGGTCGTTGTAGTACTGGTCCGTGTAGAGGTACGCGCTGCCCGGCTCGGTGAGGGTCTGGTGGAAGGCCGTCAGCGGGTCGTCGGTATTGGTCGGGTCGAGGCACTCGGTCTGCCCCGGGAGCTCCTCGACCTCCGCGCCCAGCAGCAGGAGCAGATCCTTGATCTCCGGTATGCGCATCCGGTTCGTGACGGTCTTGAACGGCACCCCGTGCATCCCGGCGAGCACGGCCAGCGCCTTGGCCGTGTTGCCGCTGGACAGTTCGATGACGGTGCGGTCCTCGTCAGCGGCGGCGGACAGCCCCGGGCGCACCATGTTCCAGGCCGCCCGGTCCTTGACCGAACCGAACGGGTTGAGCATCTCCAGCTTCGCGTACAGATCGATGGTGCGCAGGCCGTGCACGGACGGATCGATGCGTACGAGCGGGGTGTTTCCGATGGCGTCGGTGATGCGCTCGAACCTCATGCAGGCCCTTTCGTCCGGCGGTTCACGTGCGGCCAGTACTGTTCGTCCAGGCACCAGTGCCAGGAGGCGTCCTCCCGGCCGGTGCCGTCGGCCGGCCCGTCCTGCCATACGGCGACCTTGCGGGCGACGGGGTGCTGCTGGGCCTCGTCGGCACTGAAGTCCATGCAGTACCCGGCGGTGTTCGCGAAAGCCAGCAGGTCCCCGGGGCGCGGCGCGCTCGGTAGGTGGACCGCGCGCCGCGTGATCATGTCCGCCTCCAGGCAGAGGTTGCCCGCGAGGTAGCAGGTCACCGGCCCGGCGTCCGGGGCGCCGCCCGGCGCGGCACGCGGGACGAGGACCGGGTCGACGAGGACGCCGTGCTCCTCCAGGCCGATGTCGTCGGCGTTGGCGTCCAGACGCACCAGGAGGGGGCCGGGGCCCGTTCGGCCGGCGGCCGCTGCCCGGTCGGCGTCGTCCGTACGGTCCGAGGGGTCCGTACGGTCCGAGAGGTCCGTACGGTCGTCCGTGGCTTCCCTGCGGTCTGAGGGGTCCGTACGGTCGTCCGCGGTTTCCCTGCGGTCCGTGGCTTCCCTGCGGTCCGAGAGCCCCGTACGGTCCGTGGCTTCCGTACGGCGCACCTCCAGCACCCGCGCCAGAGTGACCCCGCACTGGTCCACCAGCGCGCGCCCGGGCTCCGTGTGCAGCTCGTACAGGTTTTCCAGCAGCAGGGTGGCCAGCGGACGGCCCAGGGAAGGGGCGGGGAGCGAGAGGAGCGCGTCCAGGTACTGGGCACCGGCGGTCGGCCGGTGGGCCGGGTACAGCGCGAGGGCGCCGCGCAGTGTGCCGTTCTCGTTGCGCAGCCCGTAGGTGTGACGGCGCCAGGTCATGGGCGGGCGGGTGCCCAGCGCGGCGTTGGTCAGCTCCGTGGTGTACCGCTGCCACTGGGCGCCGTCGGCGAGGTAGTCGGTGCCGAAGCCGCCGCCGATGTCGACGGCGCGCGGGGTGAAGCCCCGGGCCCGGCACGTGTCCAGGGCCTTGACGCACCCTTCGAGCGCCACCGCCTTCTCGGCCGGGCTGGTCGTGTCGAGGTGGTAGCCCACACCGGTCAGCTCCACCGCGTCGCGGTGCCGTTCCACCGACTTCAGCAGGCCGTCCAGCTCCGCCTCCGCCGTGCCGAAACGGCTCTGCCGGGTCAGCAGCCGGACACCGGGGGTGCAGAAGCCGGAGAGCCGCAGCAGGATGCGGAGGCGGGGGAGACCGTAATCCCGTACCAGGGCGGCGAGTTCGTCCAGTTCCGCCGGGCTGTCGATGTTCACGGTGGTGCCGGAGCGGGCCGCCAGCCACAGGAACTCCGGGTTCTTCGGGCCGGTCGCCATGATGCGGTCCGGTACGAACCCGGAGCCCAGGGCGTGCTGGAGTTCGCCGAGGGAGGCGACGTCCACGGCGGCTTCCGTGGCGGCGAGCCGCCGTACCAGAGCGCTGGAACGGTTCGCCTTGTGCGCGAAGAAGATGCCGCCGCTGAGGTGGTGCCGACGGTAGACGGCCCGGAAGGCGGCCAGGTTCTCGGCTATGCGGTCCGGCAGCACCACGTTCAGCGGCGACCCGAGCCCGCCCGCGAGCGTATGGAGAAACGTCCTTGCGCGCAGCAGGGACGCCAGCCGGGACTCCAACCGCGGTTCGAGGTACAAGGGAACGTCCATACGCAATACTTCCCCCGGTACGGACCCCAGGCCACCTCATCCGCGGAACCGGCCGGGGCGGACCGGGCGCGGGCGCCGCCTCCCTGCGGTCTCCCCGCCACCTCACCGGCATCTCTCTGCCGCCGGCCCGCCGCCTGACCGCCGCTCCGCCCGCCGACCGGTCCGCCGCCGGTCACCCGGTGGCGGTACGCGACACCGTCAGATGCCGGACGCCGGACCGTACGGCCCAGAAGAAGACCGCGACCGCGAAGGCCGCCACGACCAGCGAGTCGTAGGGGGCCGGAAGCCGCGTGGAGCCCCCGAAGCTGCCCAGCCACGACAGCACGGTCAGCACCGCCAGGTACGTCACCAGCCAGGCACCGGTCCGCAGTTCGGCGAGCAGCGGCAGGCGCCGCCCGGCACCGTCCCGGTCGCCGACGGCGTCCGCCGCGCCGTTCCCGGAGCGCCGCATGGCCAGGAAGATCAGCAGTCCGGCGAGGACCAGCGGCAGCGCCAGGCGCAGGGTGTGCCACCCCGACCAGTACACGAACTCGCTGGCCACCACGAAGCTGACGGGCGCGATCCAGCGCAGGCCCGGCACCCAGCCGGTGGTGCTGCTCCCCGGGTCGGCGAGGAACACGGCGGCGGCGACCGCCGAGGCGCCGTAGATCAGCAGGTACATGTTGCCCATCACGCTCACGATGTCCTGCCAGCCGCCGAACGGCAGCAGAAAGATCACGATCACCGCGAGGTTGATCGCCAGCGCCCGGCGCGGCACCCCGAACCGCTCGTCGACCTTCATGAAGAACCGCGGGATCGTGCGGTTCTTGGCGAGCGCGTAGGTGTGCCGGGCGTTGATGGCCACGCCCACGTACGCCGAGCCGCCGGGGGAGATCACCGCGTCCGCGTACAGCAGGCTGGACAGCCAGTGCAGGTTGAGGATCAGCGCCAACTGCCCGAACGGGGACTCGAAGGAGACCCCCTTCCAGCCGCCGCCGAGCACACTCTCGGGGACCGTGAACAGGAACGCCACCTGGAGTGCCAGATACATGGCGACGGCCAGGGCGATGCCGGTGAGGACGGCGGCGGGGATGGTCTTGCGGGGGTTGCGGGCCTCGCCGGAGAAGTCCAGCGGCGCCTGGAAGCCGTTGACGGAGTAGACGATGCCGCCGCCGGCCAGCGCGGTCAGGCAGGCCGCGTACCCGTACGGCGCGAACCCGCCGTGGTCGGTCAGGCGCCCGTCGTGCCAGCCGGAGGCGATGAGCGCGATCACGGTGACCACCGGCACCGCGATCTTGAACACCGAGACCAGGTTGTTCAGCCGCGCGAACATCCGTACCGCGTACCAGTTCAGCGCCGTCAGGACCACGCTGAGCGCGGCGGCGACGCCCACCCCGGTCAGGGTCAGGGTGTGGCCGCTGTAGAGACCGGGCACGTAGTGCGCGGCGTACTGCATGATCGCGCTGATCTCGGCCGCGGTGCCGCCCACCGAGAGCAGCACCGACCAGCCCACCATGGTGCCGACCAGCCGGCCGCTGGCGAACAGCGGCCAGCGGACCGTACCGCCGCCCTCCGGCCGCGACGCGCCCAGTTCGATCATGACCAGGGCGACCAGGCCGCACAGCAGGCCCGCGCCGATCCAGGACAGCAGGGACGCGGGGCCCGCCGTCTGGGCCGCGTACAGGGCGGCGAACAGCCAGCCGGACCCCACGATGTTCGAGAACCCGATCGCGGTGAGCCCCCAGAACCCCAGGTCGCGGCGCAATCGGCGCTCCTGCGCCACCACGGGCGCACCGGCCTCGTCGACCTCACCCGTCACCTGACGTTCCGACACCGGACTTCCTCCCTGACGTCCCTACCGACGGCGCGCGCGGCCCGGACGCGGTGTGCGCCGGCGGATGCGTGCCCCTGCGGATTCTGCCGTTCCGGCGCGGTGCGGACGCACGTCACCACGCACGACGCGGCCTCGGGTGTCCGAAATGCCCGGTCGGGCGGGGAGGGCTCCGGCGGCAACCTCGGTGGCACGCCTGCCGGGAGGAAGGGAGATTACGACTGTGTGAAATCTACGTGCTGTTGTTCGAAACACCCCCTGATCGGGGGGCGCGGGACGGGGCGCGGACCACTGCGCCGCGCCCCGCCGCCCGCGGTCAGCTGCGCAGCGGGCCCTCGCACACGAAGGACGCGCTCCCGGCCCGGCCGTCGGACCAGACGTCCACGGCCCCGAAGAAGCAGTCCATGTCGGCGAGGTTGTCGGCCGCGGCACCGGCCCGCTCCAGCAGGAAGTAGTCGACGGTCTCCGACATGTCGGCGAAGACCCGGTCGGGGTTCCGGGCGTCGGAGAGGTTGGCGGTGATGCGGCCGGTGCAGGTGAAGCGGGCCCGGCCGCCCGTCTCGCCGCTGCCCGTGCAGGCGGGTGTGACGGAGGTGGCGGCGGCGAAGGCGGCCCGGACCTCGGACGCCTCGGCGAAGCGCAGCGAGGCGACCGGGTGGAAGGTGGTGCGGGGCACGTACAGGTCGCCGACCTCGGCGATCCGCGCGTCGAGGAACGCGTCGTACGCCCGCTGGAGCGCGCCGTCCGCGCCCAGCCTGCTCCGCCAGGCGTCGAACCCCTTCGGGTCGTCGGCGCGCTGATAGCCGTACATCTCGCGGATCAGTGACGGGCGCTGCTGCCACAGGAACTCGAAGAAGGTGCCGGCGTAGTGGTAGAAGCGGAAGCCGTCGCCGGTGTACGTGGCGTGCAGCAGCCGGTCGACGCTCATCCGGGGGCCGCCGCCCGCCGTGTCCGCGATGACGCCCTCGACCAGCGATTTGCGCACCCGGATTCCGTCGTCGCGGGTGCCCCCGGCGAAGAACTCGGCGGTGCCCTCGTCCATGGCCGTGGTGAGGTCGCCGGTGTACCAGGGCGCGTCACCGAAGCTGCCGGGAACGGCCCAGCGGCCGTTGAGGTAGTGGGTGTACTCGTGCCGGAACAGCTCTTCGAGGGTGAGGGTGGAGTCCTGCGGCACGCGCCGCTGGTACGTGTAGAAGGTCGCCCCGTTCTCGATGTAGACGCCGCCGTTGTCGGTGCCCATGCCGGTCAGCAGCGGGTGCATGATCTCGTACTCGGCACGGGAGGCGTACAGGTGGACGTGCAGCGTGGCGTTGGTGTCACCGGCCAGCGGCGTGTCCGCGCCGAGCACCCGGAAGAACTGGGCCCTGACCTTCTTGCTCGCGTAGTAGAGCTGGTCGACGGTGGTCCGGTCGAGTGCCGTACGGACTTCGAGGGCGCCCCGGTCGTAGGTGTACGTGTGCGGGAAGATCTCGTTCTCGATCTGCGGGAGGCAGACGCCGTACCGCGCGCAGACGCCGTAGTAGTTCAGCCAGCCCGCCACGCCGGCCCACGGAGCGCTGCGCCGGCCGAAGTTGCTCTCCGCGACGGTCAGCAGTGCGCCGAGGTCGCTGACGACGGCGGGCTTGAGGGCATCGATCTGCCCGAAGCGGCCGTACTCGCCCAGGGCGTCGCGCACCGTCCAGGCGTTCGCCGTCCCCTTCAGGTGGGTGTGCCCGGAGAAGGCGCGGAAGGCGGCGCGGTACGCGGCGTCGGCGGTGACGGCCGCCCGGAAGGCGGTGTCGTTGTTTCCGGGGTACACGCCGAGGTAGTTGACGGTGAGGGCGGCGAGCGCGGCACCGCCCCACGTCGGGTCCGTGGCGGTCGGCTTACCGGGCCCCATGGTGCCGAGCGTCCGCACTACCAGGGGAAGTTGGTGCTGGCGCAGCCCTGGCGCGCTTGCCGTGGTGAGGGCTTCGCGCAGCGTCTCGGCGTTGTGCCGGGTGGGCTCGAAGGTGCGGGCCGCGGTCCCGTACGCGGCGACGGCCGCCCGCATCGCCTCGACCGTGGGCGCGTCCGTCACATCGATCTCGCCGCGCGAGAAGTCGTGGTAGACGACGGCGTGCAGGTAGGTGAACAGCTCGTAGAGGTGGGTGGCGTCCGTCGCGTCGTGCCCCGGCGCGAGCGCGCCGATCCGGCGGGACACGGCCTGTACGTGCGCCCGCGACATCACGGGGGCGAGCCGTGCGTCCCAGGTCCAGATCAGGCCGCGCAGACAGCCCTCGGCGGTGACGGCCGGGTCGGTGAGGAAGTCCGTGAGGGCGTCCGGGGTGAGCCGGGCCAGCGCGTCCAGAGTGCAGGGGGCCGTGGCGCCCGGACGGTGGGGCGCGGCGGAAGCGGACCGCGCCAGGTCGCCGGGGGTGCGGCCCCGGGGAACGCGGCCGTTGCCGGGCGGCAGGTCCCGCGCCGCCGGATCGGGGGCGTCGGCGAACCGGTCGGCCCGGTCGGTGTCGCTGCCGTCCGCATCGTGGGCGGAGGCTGCCGTGGGGGAGGGCGCCGCGGAGGGGGCTGCCACCGTGGCAGCCGACGGCCGGGCGGGTGCCGCGCCTTGGGCGGCCTGGGCCGCGGGGAGGGCGATCCCCACCGACAGGACGGCGCTGAGCAGGCCCTTGCGCACAGTGCGTAACGGAAACACCGGCTGCTCCTGTGTAGAGGCGTACAGGGCGAGTGTGCACGCACGGCCGGTCAACTTGCTTGCGGGACATACGAGTTGACGTCACGTCAGGCCGTGGCGCGCCCCGTAACCTAGTAATGTGACATTGCACTGACAACCCGTCGGATACGCCTTTCGCTCCCTCGGCTGCTCAGCACACCCGCGCCGACCGCGCCCACAACGACCTGACGTGCCCCAGATGCCGTGCCATGCACGCCTGCGCCCCCGCGGCGTCACCTGCCAGCGCGAGGTCCAGCAGCTCCAGGTGCTCCTGCGCCGAAGGCAGCAGCTCGCCGCGCTCGTCGAGGCCGGTCAGCCCGTACAGGCGGGATCGTTTGCGCAGGTCACCCACGGTTTCCACGAGCCTCGCATTGCCCGAGAGCGCCAGGAACCCCAGGTGGAAACGGCGGTCCGCCTCCAGGTAGCCGATGAGGTCGTGGTCACGCGCGGCGGAGACGATTTCCTCGGCGAGCGGACGCAGCGCGGCCAGCTGGTCGCGCGGGGCCTGCTGCACCACCCGCCCCACGGTCGGCACCTCGATCAGCGCGCGGATCTCCGCGAACTGGTCGAGGTCGCGCTCGCTCACCTCGGTGACCCGGAACCCCTTGTTGCGTACCGGCTCGACCAGCCCCTCGCGCGTCAGGTCGAGCATCGCCTCCCGCACGGGAGTCGCCGAAATGCCGAACCCGGCGGCGAGCGCGGGGGCGGAGTGCACCGTGCCGGGGCGCAGTTCGCCGGCGATCAGCGCGGCACGCAGAGCATGGGCGGCCCGGTCGCGCAGCCGCTCCTGTCCGGTGATCGGTCCGAGATGCTTCACATCGCCCCCTGGGTGGCCCCCTCGCGGGGGGCTCCGTACCGGCGCCGGACAGGAGGCCAGCGTACAAGGGGACGCGCCGGGGACGGGTGGTGACGGCGGCGCGGCCGCGTCAACTCGCCGCCGTCGAGCAGTCGTAGAGGGAGCCCAGGGGGCCCGAGCGGTCGCCGGACGAGGTGGCGGGAGCCGGTTCGCCGCCGTACGCCCGCGGATCGACCTTCCGGCAGTGGGCGCGTACCCAGGCGTCGATCTTCTCGTTCTCGGTGGCGGGAGCGCCGGTGTCCGCCACACCCTGGCTGCTCCGGTCCTGAGGGTAGAGCAGGGCGAAGCGCAGCTTGCCCGATGCGACGAGCCGCCGGTACTCGCCGAGGGTGACGGACGGGACCTGACCGGAGGCGCCGCCCAGGGGCAGTACGGGCAGGCCCGTCGCGAGGATGCCCCGGGACCGGGCCCAGCCCGGGCCCGAGGAGAGCGTGTACGCCGCCGGGCCGTTGTGCTCCTGTACGTAGTCGAGGAGGCGTCGCTGCGCCGGGGAGAGGCGCTGTTGGCTGCTGGAGGTGGAGGGCTGCGGAGGGCCGTCGGACGGAGAGACCCGGCTCGGGGAACCGGGGCCGTCCGGTCCCGCGTGGGCGTCGAACGCCGAGCCCGCGTACCGCGTGTCCAGCACGGAGAGCGACCAGGTGGCCGGTGCGGCGAACATGGCGAGGCAGCCGACGGCGAGACCGATGGCGGGGAGCCGGTGGCGGCGCGCCTTTCCGCGGAGGACGAGTGCCGTGCTGCCGAGGAGTGCCGCCGTCACGATGAGGGGCGGGAGCCACGGCGCGAAGCCGGGGTGGTGCAGGACGAGAACGACGGCCCAGGCGGCTTGGACGGCGATGGTGGCGGGAAGCGCGGTACGGAGGAGACGGGTGCTGCCGTCCGCCCGGTGGGCACGCCACAAGACCGCGATCCCGGCTGCGGACAGGGCCGCGAGGGCGGGGGCGAGGGCCGCCGCATAGGCCGTGTGCGGTACGGGCGTGACGCTCAGCACCGCCGCCGTGGTCAGCAGCCACGTGCCCCACAACACCCACCCGGCACGCGTACGCACCGTACGGGGCCGTTCGCGGCGGAGGAGGCCGAAGGCGAGACCGATGAGTGCGAGCGGGTAGAGCCAGCCGATCTGCGCCGCCAGACGGACGGTGAGCAGCTTGTGCCAGGCATAGTTCCCCGCGTCCGAGCCGGAGACGGCCCGGGGGTTGCCGTTGGCCGCGGCGGTGCCGGTGCCGCTGGTTCCGCCGGTGCCGCCGCTCTTCGCGCCGCGGGCCTGGCTGATCGCTGCGCCTGTCCGGGCCCCGGCGCCGTCCGGCTTCCCGAGCCTGCCGAAGCCGTTGTACTCGAAGACCATCGACGATGCGCTGTTGTTCGTCGTGCCGTCGGCGTAGGGGCGGGTGTCCTTCGGGGTGAAGGTCATCATCAGGGCCCAGGACAGGGAGACGGCGGTCATGACGGTGGTGGCGGTGAGCAGGCGGGCCAGGCGCCTGCGCAGGGTGACGGGGGCGGTGGTGAGGTAGGCGAGGGCGAGGGCGGGAGCGATGAGCCAGGCTTGGAGCATTTTGGCCTGGAAGGCCAGGCCCACCCAGACGGCGGCGAGCAGCAGCGGGCCCAGGCGGCCGGTGTACAGGGCCTTGTGGCCTTGGTCGGCTGCCAGCAGCAGGCACATGATCAGGGCCGCGTCGGGGATGGCGTGGCCGAACAGGGAGGCGGTGACGGGGGTGAGGGTGAACAGGGCGGCGGCCAGGAGGCCGGCCGCGGGGCCCTGCCAGCGGCGTACGACGCGGAAGAGGACCAGGGCGCTGATGACGCCTTCGAGGCACTGGGGCAGGGTCAGGGCCCAGTCGTGGAAGCCGAAGAGGCGGGCGGAGAGGGCCTGCGGCCACAGGAAACCGCCGATCTTGTCCAGGGTGAGGGTGGCGGCCGGGTCGTAGGCCGTGAACAGGAAGGCTTTCCAGCTCTCGGTCATGCTGCGGGCGGCGACCGAGTAGTACGGGGCCAGACCGCTACTGGTGATGTTCCAGGCGTACAGCAGCCCGGCCAGGGCAGCGATGCCGAGCAGGACGGGGCGCGCCCAGGGAGGCTGGCCTTCGGGGGAGCGCCAGAACTCGACGCGACGACGCGGCCGTCGGGGCGAGGCGATACACGCAAGTGCGGTCGTGGTGGCGGACGGTTCGCAAGGGGAGGGGGAGGCCGGGAACGCGGGCATGGTGGAGGAAGGCTCTCTGGGCGCGGGCGCGGACAAGGCGGAGTCGGCGGACGACGGAGACAAGCTGGGCGGGCGGCAGGTGTGGAGGGACACCCGCCTCCCGTTCGGGTGAGCGTGTTCCGTGCCGATGGTGATGCTCTGTTGCGCGCCGGACGAGAGGCTATTGACCGTGGATTGTCCGGGAGTTGACCGGGCAGCTCGGCGGAGCGCCGGGCACCGTTTCCCGGACAATGCGGAGTGCGGACGGAGGCGTCCTACGCGCCGGAGCGGCCGTCCTCCCCGGGCGGTGTGCTGTCGCCCGCAGGGCGCCGTTCCGTGTCCGGCCGGCGGACGGTGAGTTCGGCGACGGCGCCGCCGTCGGGAGCGTTGGAGAAGCGCAGGGTCGTACCGAGGACACGCGCCTGCCCGACGGCGATCGTCAGCCCGAGGCCGTGCCCGCCGCCCTTGCGGCCCTTCCCGGGCCGGGTACGGAAGCGCTGCGGGCCCTCGGCGAGCAGCTCGTCGGGGTAACCGTCGCCGTGGTCGCGCACCGTGACGACCGGCCCGTCGACGGTCAGGACCACCGGCGGACGGCCGTGCTTGTGCGCGTTGGCGACGAGATTGCCCAGGACGCGCTCCAGCCGCCGCTGGTCGGTCTCCACCCGGCAGTCGCGTACCACCCGGACCTCCGCCGTGAGCCCGGTGGCCCGTACCGCGCGCTCGGCCAGCGGCCCCAGCCGGTGCACGTCGAGATCGGCGCGCTCCACCTCCGCGTCCAGCCGGGAGATCTCCAGCAGGTCCTCGGTCAGCCGCCGCATGGCCTGGACGCGCTCCTGCACCATCTCGGTGGGCCGCCCGGCGGGCAGCAGCTCGGCGGCCGCGTGCAGACCGGTGAGCGGGGTGCGCAGCTCATGGGCGACATCGGCGGTGAACCGCTGTTCGCTGTGCAGCTTGCTCTGCAGGCTCGCGGCCATCGCGTCGAGCGCGGCGGCCACGGCGGCGGTCTCGTCCCGCGCGTACCCCGGGCACTGTGCGCGGGGATCGTCCACCCGCGCGTCGAGGTCGCCGTCGCTGATCCGGCGCGCCACCTGCGCGGTGCGGTGCAGCCGCCGGGTGACGCTCCTGGTGGCGTAGATGCCGACGATGAGCGTCAAGGTGATGGCGACGGCCGACGACCCGATGATGGCCTGGTCCAGCCCGCGGATGACCACCGCCCGCTGGCTGTAGTCCTGGCCGACGGCCAGCACCCGGCCGTCGGCGGGGGTCACCGCCCACATCGTCGGGCGGCCGTCGCGCTCGCCGAGCTGGGTACCGCGCTCACCCCGCCGCGCCATGTCGCGCAGCGCGGGCGGCAGGCCCGGCGGGTCCAGGCCCGCGTCACGGCTGAGCGGTTCTCCGGCGACGTATGTCTCGACCACCGAGTCCAGCCGGTCCAGGGCAGCGTTCCGGGCCTGCTCCTCGCTCTGCCGGCTGACCAGGACGTGGACCAGCACGCCGAGGACCGCGGCCAGGAAGCAGCACATCACCATGATGAACAGCGCGGCCTTCCACCGCAGCGTCGCCGTCCAGGACGGCAGCCGCCACCGGTGCCTACGCGCCCCCGCCGTACCGGCGCTCACCGTACGGCCCGCCGGGACCGGTGCTGCCCGGGGAGTGGCCGTGAGCGGGGGAGGTGCACAGTGTTTCCAGTCGGTGGTTACGGGGCGGTGGGGCGGAAGGAAACCCTACGCCGAACATGATGTTGGCTCCCTTCCATTGCGGCAATCCGGCGGTTACGTAACGAATGCCTATAAGCGGGGGAACGGTGCTGTCACTGCCCGTAGTACGGCCCCGCCCCGGGCCGTGAGCCCAGGAGCGGGGCCGCGCCGTCTTCCCTGCGTCAGCCGCGCAGGTTCGTCCTGAGGTGGCTGTGCAGCTCCGCCGGAGAGCCCGCCAGCAGTTCGTCGGCGACCTCGACCTCGACCAGCTGCTGGCCGGGACCGGCCACGAGGCCCACCTGTTCCGGAGCGGATTCGCCGGATGCGGTGTCGGGGCCCTGGGTGGTGCCGAGGACGGCACCCGATTCGTCGAGCAGTACCTGAATCGTGGCCATGACTACACGCTCCCCCCGCGCCATTGGAATGTCACGGTCAGGGGCCCGGCATTGCGGACCCGTGCCCGGTAGGAAAGGTGGTTGTTGCCTTCCAGCAGTTCACCGATCTCTATGGTGTACAAGAGCCCGTTGGGGTTGAGCGGGCGGGCCTGAATCAATTGCGGGCCGACGTCCCCGTTGCCGCCCCAGTTGAAGGTCCATTCCTGTGTGACGCCCGGTGCGATGGTGCCACCTCCGGCGGTCCACGCCATGCCGTTCTCCTCGCTCGTAGAACTCGTGCTCGGTTTTTCTTGGCCCGTACTCGCGGGACGAGCCCGCAGGCAGGGGCAGAACGGCAAGCGTCACGGTTCGGACGGCGGCCGGGCAAGAGGAAGGCGGAATTCATCGCGCAATTCGCCGGATAAATGGCGCAGCCGCGTGGACACGGGGAATGTGGTGACCCGCCCGGCTACGCCCGACGAAGGAATCCGCCGCTGTCGTCCGTGACGCAGTTCCGGAGGATGTGCGTATGGGATGAGGCCGTTCCCTTTTCGGGGGTACGCGGCCCGCCGCAATACATGTCGTAGAGCGCTGAACTTTTCCCGCAATCGCGCCCCGAGGGAGTTCTGTCAGGCGTTCTCCGTGCCGCCCGGCGCCGCCGCCCGCACCAGCGTCACGGCGGCGTCGCGGGCGCGCAGGGCCGTGTCCGCGTCGCCGCTGATGGTGGCCGTCGTGATGGCGCCGTCGATCAGCAGCGCCAACTGCTGGGCCAGGGCGGCCGGATCGTCGGCCGGCAGTTCCCGTACGAGGCCGGCCACGTACGCGTGCACGGCGTCCTTGTGCTCGCGCGCGGCACGGGCCACACCTTCGGAGACGGCGCCCAGTTCACCGAAGGCGTTGAGGAAGGCGCACCCCCGGAAGCCCGGCGTGGTGAACCAGGTGTGCAACCAGTCGAAGACGGCCGCCGGCGCGTCCTCGGGCGTGGCGGCATGCTCCCGCACATGGCCGGCCAGGGCCGCGCGCCAGCGCTCGTCACGGTGCCGCAGGTAGGACTCCACCAGTTCGTGCTTGGAAGGGAAGGACTGGTACAGCCGCTTCAGGGACACTCCGGACGCGGCACGGATCTCGTCCATGCCCACGGCCTGGATGCCGCGGGCGTAGAACAGTTCCTCGGCGGCGTCGAGCAGCCGTACCCGGGCTTCTTCCTGGTGCACGAGGGCCTCCCGTTGTCGCCGAGAACGATCGTTCTCTAGAGTAGCGGACGACGCGGAGAACGCTCGTTCTCCGTGTGGTTCCTCCTGCAAGGAGTCCGTCATGACGTCACGCCCCCCGCTCCCGCCGTTCGACCGGGAGAGCGCGCTCAAGAAGGTCCAGGCCGCCGAGGACGCCTGGAACACCCGCGACCCCGAACACGTGGCCCTCGCCTACACCGAGGACACGGTCTGGCGGAACCGGGACACGTTCCTCACCGGCCGCGCCGAGGTCACGGCCTTCCTCCGCGAGAAGTGGTCGCGGGAGCTGGACTACGCCCTGCGCAAGGAACTGTGGTCCTTCCAGGACGACCGGATCGCGGTGCGGTTCCAGTACGAGTTCCACGACGCCGCCGGCCAGTGGTGGCGCGGCTACGGCAACGAGCTGTGGGAGTTCACCGGCGAGGGGCTGATGCGGCGCCGCGAGGCGAGCATCAACGACGTACGGATCAGCGAGGCGGAGCGGCGGATCTTCGGCCCGCGGCCGGCCGAGGAGGCCGGGAGCCTCATTCCGGTCCGGTGACCTGAGCCCGCGCGGTGTCCGTGACCGCAACGCGCTCCGCCCCGCCGGGGGTCCCGGCGGGGCGGAGCCGTGCGGCGGTCCCGGCGCGCCGTTGACGACGACGGGCGCGCCGGGACCGGCGTCACACGATGTTCACCGTGCTCACTTCACGTTGATCGCGGTCCACGCGGCCGCGACCGTCTTGTACTCGGTGCTGGAGGCGCCGTACAGGTCGGCGGCGGCCTTCAGCGTGCCGGTGCGGGCGCCCGCGTACTTCGTGGTGGAGGTGAAGTACGTGGTCAGCGCGCGGTACCAGATCTTCTCGGCCTTGTCGCGGCCGATGCCGGTGACCTTCGAGTTGTCGTAGGTCGGGCTGTTGTAGGTCACGCCGTTGATCGTCTTGGTGCCGCTGCCCTCGGACAGCAGGTAGAACCAGTGGTTCGCCGGGCCCGAGGAGTAGTGCACGTCGACGTTGCCCAGCGACGAGGACCAGTAGTCCTTCGACGCGCCGTCCTTGGAGGGCTTGTCCATGTAGCGCAGCGGCGTGCCGTCACCGTTGATGTTGATCTTCTCGCCGATGAGGTAGTCGCCCTTGTCGGCCGCGTTGTTGGCGTAGAACTCGGTCGCCGTGCCGAAGATGTCGGACGTGGCCTCGTTCAGACCGCCGGACTCGCCGCTGTAGTTGAGCCGGGCGGTGGCGGCGGTGACGCCGTGGCTCATCTCGTGCGCGGCCACGTCGAGCGCGGTCAGCGGGTTGGCGTTGTTCTGGCCGTCGCCGTACGTCATGCAGAAGCAGGAGTCCTGCCAGAAGGCGTTGACGTAGCTGTTGCCGTAGTGGACGCGGGAGTAGGCGCCCTTGCCGTCGTTGCGGATACCGTTGCGGCCGAGGACGTTCTTGTAGAAGTCCCAGGTGACCGCCGCGCCGTAGTGCGCGTCCACGGCCGCGGTCTGGCGGCCGCCGCCCCACTTGTCGTCGGCGTCGGTGAAGAGCGTGCCGGTGCCGGACGTGCCCTGGCGCAGGTCGTACGTCTTGTGGCCGCCGCGGGCGCCGTCGGTGAGGTTGTAGGTGCTGCCGCTCTTGGTGGTGGTGAGCGGGACGGTGCCGCTGTACGAGCTGGTGCCCGTACCGGTCTCGATCGTCTCGTCCTGGAAGAGCTTGGCCCCGGTCTTCGCGTCGGTGATGACGTGCAGCTCGCTGGGCGTGCCGTCCTTCTGGACGCCGGTCACCACGGTCTCGTACGCCAGGACGGGCTTGCCGGAGGCGGCCCAGATCACCTTGCGCGGCGCGTCCTTGGCCTCGGCCTTGGTGTTCTTCTCGGCGGCGGAGGCGGACAGCGCGCTCTTCTTGGCGGAGGCGGCGGGCTGGGCGGCGTCCGTGGTGGACACGGCTATCTTGGCCTGCGTCGCCTTGTCGACCGTGCGGGTGCCGTTCTTCTTCTCGTGGACGACCAGGTCCCCGCCGAGGACCGGCAGGCCCTCGTACGTGCGCTCGTAGCGCGTGTGCACCGTGCCGTCCGCGTCCTTGATGACGTCGCGGGCGACGAGCTTCTCCTGACCGCCGAGGCCGATCTTCTGCGCGGTGCCGGCGGCTTCCGCCTGCGCGCTCTTGATCGCGGTCACGCGCTGCTGGGCGGACAGCGCGACGGCGGACGCGCCGGTCGCGGCGTCGGGCTGCGCGGTCGCCGACCCGGTCTGGACGGTGACCGCGACCATCGCGGCGGAGGCGACCAGCGCGGCGGCACGGAGGGTGTACTTGCGGGGGGTGGAGGTCATGCGTCTCAACTCAGTCTCCTAGCGCGAGCCGCATGGGTGCGGCCCGAATGAGGGGGAGGGCGGGCCCTGTCGGGCCGCCCGGTGGTGCAGGAGTGAATCGAGAGGAGAGTGCCATCACCCGACCGCCTTTGTCAGGTCTTCAACAAGGATTTCACAGGGGGTTTGCCGAAATGCGGTTGTTTGTCGCCGATTTCTGGTCGGTTGCAGACCCTTTTTGTGAACGGCTGATGGCGTGCGGGGTGGAGGCCGAGGGCTGCTCGGCGGCGGGTCCGCGGGGCGGCCGGTCGGCCTGACGTGGTGTACGCCATCGCCGTACCGCATGCCGGAGGCCCGGCGCCGCCATCGGACGCCGGACCTCCGTACCGCGACGGAACGCTGCCTCAGGGGGTGGGCAGCTTCGCCGACCAAGCGGTCACGGACAGCGTGCCGTTGTCCACTTCCTGGTCGAACGGGAGCACGCTGTGTCCGTTTCCGCCCCGCGGCGAAACCTGCAGGTACTTGGCGTGCGCGGTGTTCGCGCCGGTGTGCGTCCACACGAGGTCGGCGTAGGCGCTCTTGCCCGGCTTCAGCGTGACCGGGTGCTCGCCCGGGTCCTTGGCGAAGTACGTGTCACCGTGCCGCGCCGTGGTCTTGATCGCCGTGTGCCCGGCGCCCTCCAGCGCCAGCCCCGGGTAGCCGGAAATCGTGCAGGTGCTCTTGCCGACGTTCTCCATCCGCAGGTACGTGCCCGCGTGGTTCATTCCGGCCTGGCTCCCGCCCGCGTCCGTCGTGGTGACCTTCAGTGTCCCCGGCTGGCAGGCTGCGGCGCGGGGCGCCTCCGGGCCGGCGGCGGAGGCGACGCCCGCGCTCGCTCCGGCGGCCAGGGCGGCGGCAGCGGCAACGGCGGCTGCCGTACGCAGACCACGCATGTCTGATCAACTCCCTCTTCCCCGGCATTCCGGGGAAAACGCTCGTGATGCACCCACCCGCCTGCCCCCTACACGCACTTCGACACGTGCCCCGGTGCGGTGGCGGGCTGGTACGGCCTTCCTTGTCCCCGTGCGCTCCACCCTGCGGGCGGGCGCTGATGGACGGCTAACACCCGGCTAACGTCGCGGGACGGGGAGGGGCGGGGAGGGACGGGTAGGGATGGGGCACGGTGAGGCGGGTGCCGTACCGGTCAGTTCATGGTCGACCCGATGGGAGCGTTCCCGGTGGTCAGGAAGCTGGTCGCCGGGAGTGAGCCGTCCGCCCGGCGGGGCCCGTACGCGGTACGGGCGTCGGTGGACCGGAACGCGGGCGTCGCCACGCCGCGGTCCCAGTTGTTCCCGGCCGACACGGCGGCGGAGCCCACCTTGGCGGGGCGGTCACCGTTGGCGGCGGCCAGGTTCTTGGCCAGCCGTGCCGTGCCCGTGGCGAAGTAGAAGCCCGCCTTCCGGTTGGCGTACGCGGTGTTGCGCTGGAGGGTGGTCGCGCCGGGGTTGCTGTTCTCGGTGAAGCCGTGGAGCGTGTTGTCCCAGGCCGCGTTGTTGATCACTGTGTGCGGGGCGACCGTACCGCCGCCGCCCAGTTTGAAGCCGTTGCCGTTGCCCTCGAAGGCGGGGTCGTGCCAGCGGTTCTTGCCGTTGCCGTAGGCCCAGGTGTGTTCGATGGTGACCGGACCGGCGAACTTCCAGAGGTCCAGCCCGTCGTCGGCGTTGCCGGACAGCCGCGCCCCCGTGATCCGGTTGCCGCGGCCCGAACCGAACTTCACGGCGATGCCGTCCGCGTTCTGGCCGTGCGTGGCCCGGTCGTAGTTGCCGTGACTGTCCAGGTTCCGTACGAGGTTGTCGTTGGTGCCTTCGCCGCGCAGGGTGAAGCCCGAGTTGCCGTTGTCGGCGGTCACCAGGTTCTCGAAGACGCCGCCGGTGGAGGACGTGGCGACGAAGCCGTGCGCGGGCGACTTCTGGAAGGTGAGGTTCCGTACGGTCCAGTAGTCACCGGATATCCCGGCCAGCCAGGATCCGGCGGGCAGCTTCGAACCGTCGATCCGCACCTTCTCGCTGCCGTACGCGGCGAGAGTGACGCGGGCCGTGGGCGTGCCGTCGGCGGAGCTCTTGAGGCTGCTCGTCGGGTAGTACGTACCGCCGCGCACCTGGATGGTGGTGCCTGCCGCGGCATGCGCGACGGCGTCCTGGAGGGCCGCGGTGGTCGAGACGACGACGGCCTGGGAGGCCGCCCCGGCCGTACCGGGGGCGAGCGCGAGCCAGGCACCTCCCGCGCCGGCGGTCGCCGCGACGGCGGTGACGACGGTCAGGGTGCGGGTCCTGCGGTGGCGACCGGTGTTGCTGCGCACGGCAGTTGTTCCTCTCGTGGGGGACGGAAGCGGCGGCCGGCCGGGCTCGGTGCCCGGGCCGCACATGTCCTTGTCGCCGCGGGGGAGGGAAAGGTTGCCGCTTGGGGGAGCGGTGTGGGTGGGGCTGGGGCGTCTGCGGGACGCGTGCGACGCTTGCGCTTGCTGGCGTCTCCCATGGAGACAGTGGGGTTGAGCCGGTGCATTCCCGTATGCTCGCCCGCCCGGGTATCGCGACGGCGGTCGCACTCGGCGCGACCACACCCACTCTGAGTACGACGGGCTTCTTCCGGTGGACCACGCTGTCGGCCGGCGGGATCAGCTGATGCACCGACGTGGAACGGCCTCGCGGTGGTGATCCCCCCGTACCCGTGCCCGAACTGCCTCGCGGCGGTATGGCGGTGCGGCGGTGCGGCGGTGCGGCGGTGCGGCGGTACGGCGGTACGGCGGTACGGCGGTACGGCGGTGCGGCGGCCGGTGGCACGGCGGCGCTGGGCCACAGATCGGCAGGGATGGATACTGATCTTCATGCGTATCGACTTCGACCCCGCACAGTTCGACCGGCAAGGCTTCTACCGACTGCTCACGGCGACCGTGGTGCCGCGGCCCATCGCCTGGGTATCCACCATCTCCGGCGAGGGCGTGGCCAATCTGGCCCCGCACTCCTTCTTCAACATCGCCTGCGTAGCGCCGCCCGTCCTGCAGTTCTCGGCCGTCGGGCGGAAGGACACCCTCCGCAACATCGAGGAGACCGGCCAGTTCGTGGTGAACTTCGCGCCGGAGGAACTCGCCGGGCAGATCAATGAGACGGCGACCGACTTTCCGCACGGGGTGAGCGAGTTCGACGCGGTGGGGGTGGCTTCCGAACCGGGTCTGCGGGTCAAGGCACCGCGGGTCGCCGCCTCGCCGGTGGCCTTCGAGTGCGAACTGCACAGCACCCTGCGGTTCGGTGACTCGACCGTCGTTTTCGGCCGGGTGGTGCACGCCGCCGTGGCGGAAGAGGTCATGACCGACGGCCATCCGGAAATCCGGAAGATGCGGCCGCTGTCCCGGCTCGGCAAGGACGAGTGGGGGACGACCGGCGACGTACGGGAGATCTCCCGTATCCGGTACGCCGACTGGCAGGGCCCGGCGGCGGGAGCCTGACCGGAGCCGGAGCCGGAGCCGGAGCCGGAGCTGGGTGACCGGCAGCCGGAGACCGGCGGCCGGAGGCGCGTTCGGGAGCGGGCGTTCGGAACCGGGCGCTGAGGGGCCGGCGCCCGGCGCCCGGATCCGGCAGGTGCAGGCACCCGGCTTCGCGCGCCCGGCGGACACCGGCAGACGCCAGGGGAGTGGCACGTTTCGAGTAGCGCGTTTCGACCCCCTCCCCCTTCTGTCCACTTCCGCATCACCCTGGTCTCCGAGACTCTTCAGTGACCCGGCCCGCAGACGTGGCGGGCCACCGGCCACTGGAGATGCGATGACCAGATCGACGGGCTGTTCCGCCGCGGTGCCGGAATTCCCGACGGACGCGGCACCGGACTCCGCGGGCGCCGCTCGCGCCTCCGTGGGGCCCTTCAGCCGCCGTACGGCACTGCGCGCCGTCGCGGCGACCGCGGTCGGTACACCGGCCCTCGCTTACGGAGGGGGCGCCGCGCACGCCGCCCGAGGCGACCGGCGGCTGCGCGCCATGACGTTCAATCTCCGGTACGCCTCGGACCAGCGGCCCAACTCCTGGCCCGAACGCCGCCCGGTCATGCGGGAGTTGCTGCACCGGGCCGCGCCGCACCTGATCGGTACGCAGGAGGGTCTCTACCACCAGCTGCAGGACATCGCGGAAGACCTCGGCGACGACTACGCCTGGCTGGGCACGGGCCGGGCCGGCGGCAGCCGCGACGAATTCGCCGCCCTCTTCTACGACATCCGTCGGCTGACCCCGGTCGAGTACGACCATTTCTGGCTCTCCGACACCCCGTACCTGATCGGTTCGGCGACGTGGGGCAACACGGTCATCCGGATGGCGACTTGGGTGCGCTTCCGGGACCTGCGTACCGGCGGTGAGTTCTACGCCCTCAACACCCACCTCGACCACCTCAACCAGTACTCGCGCGAGCGCTCCGCCACCCTGATCACCGACCGGCTGCGCGCGCTGGACCCGGCGATCCCGCGCATCGTCACCGGCGACTTCAACGTCCCCGCCCACAACAACCCGGTGTACGACACGATGCTCGGCCGGGGCTCACTCGTGGACAGCTGGGACACGGCCGATTCGCGCAGCACCCTGTACGCCACCTACCACGGCTACCGGCCGCTGGTACGGGACGGCGAGCGGATCGACTGGATACTCACGTCACCGTCGATCCGGACCCACCGCGCCGTGATCGACACGTTCTCCGAAGGCGGTCAGTTCCCCAGCGATCACTTGCCGGTGCGCGCGCTGCTGGAGTTGCCCGAAGCCCCCAAGGCCCCCAAGGCCTGAACGGTCCCGTCACCGCCGTCACCATGGCCGTGGCCGCCGCTGCGGCCCCGTATGTGAAGCCCGGCCAGCAGGTCGTGGGTCGCGGCCGTCACCGCGTCCACGGCCTGCTCGAACACCTCCCGGTTGTGCTCGGCCGGCGCGCGGAATCCGGAGACCTTGCGGATGTACTGGAGAGCCGCGGCCCGTATGTCGTCCTCGGTCACGTCGGGCGTGGCTGGGGGCCTGAGCGTCTTGATGCTGCGGCACATGTCTCCAGTGTGCCTCCCCGGCCCGGCCGCGGCAGGCGATTCCCCCACTCAATCAAACATGTGCTCGAAATGGTGTCCCGCCGTTCTCCTCCCTCCCCTTCTCTGCTGGAATGCCGACATGAACGATCAGGATCACGCGCGGCCCTCCGCCCCTTCCTCCGGCGCCGAGCGCTCACCGGACCTCACGGATCCAGCGAACCTCGCCCCGGCCGTCCGCGGCCGCCTGGCCACCGAGCGGATCGTCTGGCTGTGCACGCTGCGCCGGAACGGTTCGCCGCACGTCACGCCCGTCTGGTTCGTCTTCGTACGCGGCACGTGGTGGATCGGCGCGGACCGCGCCTCGGTGAAGCTGCGCAACATCGAGAACGACCCGCGGGTCTCGCTGGCCCTGGAGGGCGGCGAGGCCCCGGTCGTGGCGGAGGGACACGCCCGGACATGGCACGTGCCGCCAGGCGCCGCGGCCACTCCGGACGCCGAACCGACCCCCGGGGCCGCATCCGTACCGCCTGCCGCATCCGTACCGTCCGCCGCAGCCGTGCCGCCCGCCGCAGCCGTACCGTCTGCCGCGGCAGCCGTACCGTCCGACCCCGCCGTGCCCTCCGACGTCGTCGCCGCCTTCCTCGCGAAGTACGACTGGGACGTGACCGCGACGCCCCCGTCGGCCTCGGGACGCTCGGGCCGGGTGCTCTTCGAGGTGCCGGTCGACCGCTGGCTGCTGGCCGGCACGGCCCAGTAGCAGCCGGCGGACCCGGCGGAGGACGAGGCTCTCCTCCTACTCCAGCCCGGTGACCCGGAGCGTGATGTTGAGGCGCCCGCTCGCCAGCCCCGTCGCGGGGTCGCCGGTCCCCGGACGTACCTTCGTCACCCCGTGGTAGGCGAACCGCGACGGTCCGCCGAACACGAACAGATCGCCGGAGGCCAGCTCGACGTCGGTGTAGGGACGCCCGCGGGACTCGGTGTTCCCGAAGCGGAACACGCAGGTGTCGCCGATGCTGAGCGAGACGACCGGGTCGCCGGACCGCTCGTCCTTGTCCTGGTGCATCCCCATCGTGGCCCGGCCGTCGTAGAAGTTGATCAGAGCGGTGTCCGGCGTGTAGCCGACCCCGGCGGCCGTGTCCTCGTACGCGTCGGCCAGCGCCGCCTGCCCCAGCTCCACCAGCCAGTCCGGGAACGCGGCGACACGAGCGCCGTTGACGTCGTCGGCGGTGCGCCGGTACGTGTACGGCTGCCAGTGCCAGCCGAGGCACACCGTCTGTACGGACATCACGCCGCCGCGCGGCAGCCGGGTGTGCCGGAGCGGAACCGGCCCCCGCGCCCAGTCGCGGCAGGCAGCGACCAGCTTCCGCTGCCGCTCCAGGGACAGCCAGCCCGGCACGTGCACCGCACCCGGCGCGGGCCGGGAGCGTACCGGCTCCGGGCCGCCGAAGCCGGGCAAGGGCATGTCCACAACAACCTCACTCCCGGTCCGGCGCGGCCCTGACCCCGACCCTGATCCCGGCCCTGGTCTCAGTCCTGACCCAGACCCCTACCTGGCCTTGGTGCCTTGGTGCCTTGGCGCCTTGACGTCTTGATCCTGGCCCCGATTCCGTTCCCGGTAGGCGCGCGGGCGGCTGGGCACGCGCCCCTCCACCCTTTCCCGCCCCATTTTCCCTCACCGACCGGGACTATCGGCTACTCCACAGCCTCTACAGCCTCTACAGCTTCCACAGCTTCCACAGCTTCTCCGCTCTCCTCGGCCCCCGCCGTCTCCGCCGGCTCCGCGATCAGCGCGGTGGCGACCCGCCGGAAACCGATCCGCTCGTAGATCCGTGCCACCTCGTCGTTGTTCGCCGACAGGAACACCGTACGGACGCCCCGCTCACGGGCGTCGGCCACCAGCGCGGCGGTCACCGCGAGACCCAGACCGCGGCGGCGGGCGCTGGGAAGTGTCCCCACGCCGACGACCTCGCTGACCGCGCCGACCGGCTGATGCTGGCCGGCACTCAGGGCGACGCCGTCCTCCTCCGCCACCGCCACCGCGGTGTACCCGTCCCGTATGCGCTCCGCCACGACGTCCACCGACCCGTCCCCGACGAGCTGCCGGGCCGCCTCCGCCAGCTCGCGGGCGCCCGCCGCGCCCACCTGGGTGTCGGGCTGCGCGAAGGCGAGATACGGTACGGCGACGGCGTACGGCAGCGCCGGGTCACCGTCCTCGATCACCCGGACGCACACCGCCTCCCCGGCCCCACCGGCAGCTCCCGCTCCGGCCGCAGCCCCCGGTACCGCCCCCGCCCCCGTTTCCTCCCCACCCGTCCCACCAGCCACTGCGCCTTCCGCTGCCCGCCCCCTGCTCAGATCCAGGGCGAGCAGCGGGTGCTCATGCACCACCAGCCCCGATTCCTCCACCGCGGCGCGCAGGTGCGGCGAGTTCTCGGCCACCCACTCGAAGTTCTCCGGCACGCCCAGCTCCCGCTGCCGGCCGCGGACCCGCTCCACCTCGGCGGTGGTCACCGCGTCCCCCGTCCGTCCGAGAGCGGGCCGCGCGTAGTACGGCCAGCCCCGTCCGTCGCGTACGAAGAGGGTCAGCGTCCCGAAGTCCTCGGCGAGGGCACCAGTGCGCGGAACGGCGTCGTAGTACTCCTCGATCCGGCCGAGCAACTGCTCCAGCAGCAGGTCGGCGTGGCGGTTCTCGTCCATCTCGGCAGCGTTCACGCCCGCATCCAAGCAGCGGTACGCCCCGCACCGCCAATGGTTTCCGATCACGCGCCGTCGCGGCTTTCCCTTCCGCCGTCCCCGGCCCCCGCCTGCACCCTCGCGGCAGCGGCCTGCAGTCGGCTCAGACGGCAGCCTCGACGACACCCCCGCGGGCCGCGAGCGTCCATATCTCCAGCAGTCGCGCGTACTCCGCACGGTCCTCAGCCGTCCACGACCGGCCGCGGCGGGCACGCACGAACCGCCGGATCGCTTCGTTCGCGTCGGCCGCAGCAACGGGCGCGCCCGTGCAGGGGGAAGGAGTTGGGGACATGCCGTACATGCTAGGGGCGGCCACTGACAACGTCCCCTCCCCGAAGTCCCCCCGCCCGCCGCGTCACTGCGTCGGCATCGGCGGGGGCACCATTCGCAGGCGGCTGACCTGCCATGACCGTTACATGCCCGGCGTACGGGATTCTCCATATGTGTCCAGACCCACACCCTCCGCTCACGCTGCGTCCACGTTCCGCCACACCCATGAGCCGAACGGGTGACCCCAACGGCCCCCCGCTCCCGTCCCTTTCCGTCCCCGCCGAAGTCCCCGTCGGCCCCTGCTGTCCCGCCGGCCGCCGACATTCTTTCCGCAGCAACAGCCCACCCCACCCTCCCCACCCCTCCGCACACTTCCCCCTCTCTCCCTTACCTCCGTCTCCTTCCCCCCTCCCTTAGGCCAACCGGGTAAATCGTCAGAAAAGGCGCGTTTCTCCTTTCATATGACCGATCGCCGAGGGTTGAATCGAAGCGTCAGTCACTCTCAGCACGCCTCAAAGGAGGATGTTGGTATGCGTTCTGTCATGCGTCCGCTCTTCGTCGGCCTCGCGGTGGTGGGCCTGTCCGCCGCCGGCGTCGTTGCGGCCCAGGCCCACGGTCACGACGACGACCTCGTCAACATCAGCAAGTACACCAACGCGCCGAGCCACGCCTCGCACAACTGGGGCAGTGGCAACTGGAACTCGGCGGCCCGATTCGGGGACCTGGCGCAGGACTGATTGCCCCAGCGCCTTGATGGCGGGCACATCCGGCATCCCACCGGGTGTGCCTGCCGGCACACGAAAGGTCCGGGCGAGGCGCCTCTCCCGCCTCGCCCGCCGATCCGTGTCCGGCCGCGCGCGTCTGTGCCCGCCCGCACCCTTCCGTGCTCTTCCGTACTCTTCCCTGCCCGTCCGTGCCCGTCCGATCCCGAGGACGCCGGTGCCATGGCGAATGACGACGAAACTCCCGAGCAGCGGATCGTGCTGCTGCAAGCGCGGCTGCAGCACGCGCAGTCCGAGCTCGCGCAACTCGCCCGCAGGCGGGACGAGCTCGAATCCGCGCTGAAGTACGTGCTCGACAAGGCGGGCGGCGCGGTGACCGTCACCCGGCAGGACCGCGACCGCCTGCGCGCCGTCGCCCGCGTACGCATGCGCTACGAACCCTCCGACGGCAGCTGGCACTACGAACTGCGCTGAACCGGCTCCGGCTCCGGCCGCGACTCCGGCCCTGCTTCCGCAGACGCCAGTTCACGCATTCCCTCGCCCCGCCTCCTTTCAACGGCTCCGGAACGGGTATCACACAGAAAACCCACCCACTGTGTGCCTCGGAGCCGCGGATGCAGCATGCCCTGCCCATGCCCGGAGACATAGGTCTCACCCGAATCAACGGCGATGTGGGCCGCTTGATCCGTATCGGCCAATGGCTGAACGGAAACGGATTCGGTGATTACCAGCACGCCTTCCTCGTACTGCCCGGCGAAAAGCTGATCGAAGCCGAACCCGGCGGCGCGACCATCCGTTCCCTGTCGGCCTACGACGGTGTGGACGTCCTGTACGTGTGCCCGGAAGGGCTCACCGACACCCGGCGCGAGGCGATATGTGCCGCGGGCCGTGGCTATGAGGGTGTCCCGTACAGCTTCCTCGACTTCCTCGCCATTGCCGTGCACCGACTGCACCTGCCCTTCCCGGGGTTGCGGCGCTACGTCGCCGCCACCGGCCACATGATCTGCTCCCAACTCGTCGACCAGAGCTACCAGGACGCCGGAGTCCGTCTCTTCGACGACGGCCGCTGGTCCGGCTACGTGACCCCCATGGCCTTGTACCAACTTCTGGCTCGATGATCCCGCGCCGCACCACCGAATGCGTCGTCCGGTAACGTCACTCCGCGTCCGTCCCCACCGATTTCGGTGCAGGCTCACGGGGTGATGACACGTCACCCCGTCTCGACGAAAGACGTCATCGGTGATTGAAGCATCGGTCGGTGCGGTGCCCGGCCTCGTTCCGGCATTCGTCGTCACGACCCTCTTACTGGCCGTTCCGGTCGGTCTCATTGCCGCGTCACGCGGTCGTTCCGCCGTACTGCCGGTGCTGTTCACCACGGCATTGTCCGGCGTTCTCACTGTGACGTTGATGCCGGGATACCGCGGAGCCGAAGTGCGCGGCACATGCGACCGTGGTCTGCCCGGCACTGCGTTTCTCGCCTCCGAATCAGCTCAGTTGAACGTCCTGCTGTTCGTCCCGCTGTGCTTTCTGGCGGTACTTCTCTTCCGGCGCCCGGTACTCGTACTCGCCGGGACAGTGCTGTTGACGGGCGGGATAGAACTCGCCCAGGGACTTCTGCCCCTGGGCCGCGCGTGCAGCTACGACGACGTCAAGGCGAATGCCCTGGGCGGCGTCATCGGCCTCTCCCTCGGGTGCCTCTGCCGCTACCTCTTCCCACGGGACGGCCGACGCCGTTCGCCCTTCACCCGCCGGGACACGCTGTGGGGCCTCGGCGCGGTCGTCGCAAGCGCCTGCGCCGTCGCGACGGCGTTCCCCGTCACCCTCACCATCGACGGCTACGAGGCGATGGCCCACCGTTCCAAAGCCGCGTTCGGCAACACCGACGAAATGCGGCAGTGGTTCGCCGGCACCGTGACGGAAGTGCTGGGAGCGCAAGCCGCCGGCAGCACGGCGATCCACAAACCGGAGAACAGCCGGCAACAGTGGCTCCTGCGCGCCGATACCGACCACGGATCCGTCGTGGCCACCTGGCCGGACCGCAAGCTCAGGGAACTCAGAACAGTGAGCCACCAGCGCGAAGCAGGCGCCCCCTCCCGTCGCGCCCCTTCCTCGTCGCGCTCCCTCCCCGACGCGGAACTCCGGAAGTCGGCGGAACAATTCGCCCGCACCTGGTTCCCCACGGAAACGGCTGACGCCGACGCCAGGTTCGAGCGCCCGAGGAACGATCCGGACACTCGCCTGCTGAGCTACCGCCACTACGACCACGGCGTCATGACACCGATGCGTCTCGACATCGTCGTGTCGACGAGTGGACGCATCCTGGGCCTGACCACAAAGGCACTCCAGGGGCACGGCACACCCTGACCTACCGCCGGCGCCCGCGCGAGCGCCTGGACGGTGGCGGGACGGAAGGGGCGGCTGCGCCGGAATACATCCCGCCGGGAGCATCCTCCGAAGAACGCTTCGCATCCCCAATTCTCGCGCAACCTTGGCATTTCTTGCTTGCTTTTCCCGCCACCATTGCCCACGGACCGGGTCGTCGAGTGACCATTGCACACTTCTTCTGCCCCAAGAGCTTTCGAGCCGCCACAGACTCGTCTGCGACATTCCACCCGACCCACAGGTTGTATCGGAAGGTCGTATCGTTTCCGGTTCGTTATGTTTGGTTTCGGATTGGTGGCTTCGCGAAACCCGGTGCTATTTTTACTGCCGCTCTTTATTTCTTGACTACTCCTGAGGATCTGTGCCGGCCTTCGAAATTCCCCGGAAGGATTCCGGTGACGGGATCTCGCCACCGCTGACCCTGACGGTCGGCGTGCGGGGAGCGGACCGTGCCGTCCGAAGGGGCAGCGTTGCTGCGGGCGCCGACGCGGCGCCGACCGCAGTTCCGTCCGTGCGATTAAGGAACACACAGAACATGTTGAGAGGACGCTCCCGACCGCTGCGGAAGGCAGGGGTCGGGGCTTTCACCGTCGCCGTCGGCATGCTGGCGGCCGCCGCCCCGGCCCAGGCCGTGGCAGGCGGCAGCGCCGCCACCGAAGGGACGTACGCGTTCACCGCCAAGCTGGACATCGGCAACGGCATGCGCAGTTGCTCCGCGGCACTGGTCGACGAGCAGTGGCTGATCACGGCCGCCAGCTGCTTCGCCGACGACCCCGCGCAGAGCCTGAAGGTGCCTGCCGGGCCGCCGAAGCTCAAGACCACCGCCACCATCGGCCGCGCCGACCTGAACCAGGCCGGCGGCAGCGTCACGGATGTCGTCGAGCTGGTCCCCCGCGGCGACCGTGACCTGGTCATGGCCAGGCTCGCCAAGCCGGCCGACGGTATCGCCCCGGTCCCCGTCGCCTCGGCCGCTCCGGCCTCGGGTGAGGAGCTGAAGGTTCTCGGCTTCGGCCGCACCAAGACCGAATGGGTTCCCGACACGCTGCACGCCGGCCTGTTCACCGTGGGCACGGTGCAGGACGGGAAGCTGGGCATCACCGGCAAGGACACCGCGGTGTGCAAGGGTGACACCGGCGGCCCGGCCCTGCGGGAGCGGGACGGGCGGATCGAACTGGCCGGCGTCAGCAGCGCCTCCTGGCAGGGCGGCTGCTTCGCCAACGAGCAGGAGACCCGCAAGGGCGCCGTCGAGAGCCGCGTCGACGACATCAACCACTGGGTCCAGCAGGTCCGTTCGCTGCCCAAGCGCTACCTGACCGCGACCGGTGACTTCGACGGCGACGGCAAGGCCGACCTGGCGCTGCTCGCCGACTACGGCCGGTCCAAGGACGGGCGCAACCGGGCCGCACTGTGGGTGTACACCGCCAAGGGTGACGGCTTCTCCGGGCCGCGTACGGTCTGGGACAGCGGTTCCGACAGCTGGAACTGGGAGTCCGGCAAGCTGGTCGCCGGTGATTACAACGGTGACGGCAAGGCCGACCTCGCCGTCCTCTACAACTACGGTCAGAGCGCCGACGGCCGCAACGAGACCGGCCTGTGGACCTTCACCAGCCGGGGCGACGCCGGTTTCGCGGCCCCCCGCAAGGTGTGGGAGAGCAGCAAGGACAGCAACTGGAACAGCTGGAACTGGGCGTCCAGCAAGGTCGTGGCCGGCGACTACGACGGTGACGGCAAGGCCGACCTCGCCGTCCTCTACAACTACGGTCAGAGCGCCGACGGCCGCAACCAGACCGGTCTGATGACCTTTGCCGGCAACGGCGACGGTTTTGAGTCTCCGCGCAAGGTCTGGGACAGCGGCAAGGACAGCTGGAACTGGCAGGCCAGCAAGCTGGTCGCCGGCGACTTCAACGGTGACGGCAAGGCCGACGTCGCCGTCCTGTACGACTACGGCCGCAGTGCCGACGGCCGCAACCAGGCCGCGCTGTGGGTGTTCGACGGCAGCAAGGACGGCTTCGACGCTCCGCGCAAGGTGTGGGAGAGCGGCAAGGACAGCTGGAACTGGCAGGCCAGCAAGCTGGTCGCCGGCGACTACAGCGGTGACGGCAAGACCGACCTCGCCGTCCTCTACAACTATGGCCAGAGCGCCGACGGCCGTAACCAGGCCGCGCTGTGGGTGTTCGACGGCAGCAAGGACGGCTTCGACGCTCCGCGCAAGGTGTGGGAGAGCGGCAAGGACAGCTGGAACTGGCAGGCCAGTGAGCCGGTGGCAGGCGACTTCAACGGCGACGGCCGGGCCGACATCAGCGTCACGTACGACTACGGACTCGGCGCGGACGGTCGTGTCGGTACCGGCCTGTGGATCTTCACCAGCAAGGGGAACGGCTTCGACGCCCCGCGCAAGGTGTGGGACAACAGCCTGTAGCACAGGGCGCACGGGCAGCCTGTAGTGCATGGTGCCCAGGCGGTTGGCGGGGTCTGTGACGAGCCGTTGCAGGCCCCGCCTCGGGTGATCGCTCCCGGGGACGGCCTCCGCCCTGAGCTGCGCACCGTGCGCGAACCCCTCGTAGCCGTCCACGGCCGCGCCCCGCCACGCTTCCACGGGGAGGCACCGCTGCGCCCGCCGTCGGTGCCCTCATTCCAGGGGTCAGTAGTTCCAGGGGCCGCGCCGGCAAGTTCCGGCGTCCGGAACCGCCCCCTCAGCCTGCCGATTCCCCCGCGTGCGGGCTCAGGACGCCCGCTCCCACCAGGGCGAAGAGGGCGATGCCGAGCAGAATCCGGTAGATGACGAACGGCATGAAGCTCTTCGTCGTGATGAACTTCATGAACCATGCGATGACGGCATAACCGACCACGAAGGCGATGACCGTGGCGAAGATGGTCGGGCCCCAGGAGACGTGGCTGGCGGTGGCGTCGTTGCCGAAGGCGTCCTTGAGTTCGTAGACGCCGGAGGCCAGTACGGCGGGGATGGCGAGGAGGAAGGAGTAGCGGGCCGCCGCTTCGCGGGTGTAGCCCATCAGCAGGCCGCCGCTGATGGTGGCGCCGGAACGGGAGACGCCGGGAATCAGGGCCATGGCCTGGCAGACGCCGTAGATCAGGCCGTCCTTCACGTTCAGGTCGGTGAGGGTCTTGCGCTGTTTGACCGCGCGGTGCCGGCCGCCGGACTCGTCGCGTGCGGCCAGGCGGTCCGCGATGCCCAGGACGACGCCCATGACGATGAGGGTCGTCGCGATCAGGCGCAGGTCGCGGAAGGGACCCTCGATGGCGTCCTTGAGGGTGATGCCCAGGACACCGATCGGGATGGAGCCGACGATGACCAGCCACCCCATCTGGGCGTCGTGGTCGTGTCGCAGGTCGCGGTTGACGAGGGAGCGCGCCCAGGTCGAGACGATCCGCGCGATGTCCTTGCGGAAGTAGATCAGTACGGCGGCCTCGGTGCCGATCTGCGTGATCGCGGTGAAGGCGGCGCCGGGGTCGTGCCAGCCGGCGAACGCCGCGGTCAGCCGCAGGTGTGCGCTGGAGGAGATGGGCAGGAACTCGGTCAACCCTTGGACCAGGCCGAGGATGAAGGATTCAAACCAGTGCATCGTAGCTACGCTATCCAGAGGGTGATCAAGCGCTTACCCAGCAGAGACCCGGGTCAGGCGACACGAGGGCGGAAGGGACGGGAATGCGTGCGTGCGGTCGGCGGGATCGGTGACCGGTCGAGGGGCAGCGTAGCGCCCGAAAGTGTCCGAGTGCTCAAAGGGCCCTTTCCGGACGCCTGCGGGTCAACGCCCCCGGAGTGACGCGCGCTTGCGCCACGCCACGAGCACCGCGGCCAGACCGGAGACCGCGATGAAGGCCGTGGAGATCAGGAAGGCGGGCGAGGTGGGCGTGGAGGCCTGGGCGCCGGCGATGACGTACGCGGCCGTGTTCGGCACGCTGCCGAGCAAGGTGGCCAGCAGGAACGCGCCCCAGCCCATGCGGGAGACCGCCGCGCAGTAATTCGTGGCGCAGAACGGCAGGCCGGGGAAGAGCCGGATCGCCAGCATGGAACGGAACCCGTGTTCGCTGAGCTGCCGGTCGGCGGCGGCCAGCCAGCGGGCGCGCAGGAAGGGGCGTAGCGCGTCCTGTCCCAGCAGCCGGCCCAGGGCGAAGGCCAGGCCCGCGCCGAGGACCGTACCGGCCAGGGCCGACAGGAAGCCGGACAGGCTGCCGAAGATGGCGCCGGCCGCGAGGTTCAGGACCGGCCGGGGGACGAAGGCGGTGGTGCACACCCCGTACGCGAGGCCGAAGATCACGACGGCGCCGCCGCCGGCCCACTCGGGCGGCCAGCCGTGCGCCAGCAGTCGCTGCGGCTGCCAGACGATCATCGCGGCCGCGGCGCCGGCGAGCAGGACGAGGAGTACGGCGAGGCGGGCCCAGGGGGAGAAGAGCACACGCGTGCAGCGCGCGGCGAGGCCGTCGGGCGTTGCGGCGGGTTCGAGCATCCCGGGAGCGTAACCGACAAGCGTGGCGAGGAGGTGTATTCGCGATCGCTGTGGGGTGAAGGGGGGTGGAGGGAGGTGGAGGGGGGAGGGGGGAGGGGAGGAAGGAGGGCGGAGAGGGTGAGGGGGGATGGAGGGTGGGGGTGGTGAGTGGGGGAGAGCTGGAGTGGGGGACGGGGGCGGCGCTCGCGGCGCTGATAAATCGTTCGACGTGGCGCGCCCCGCACGAGATCCTTGGCGCATGTTCCGGCAGCCGTACCTCGCGCTCACGTCCGCAGTCGCGGACGCGCCGAAGGCTGCCGTCGACTCGCTCGCGGCGCTGATCGCCGCGCTCAAGGCCGAGGCCGGCGCGGTGCCGTCTCCCGGCGCCGTCGCGGCGGACACCGCCACCGCCACCGCGACTGCTGTCGCTGCCGCAGTGGCCACCGTCCCCGCCGCCGACATCGTCGCGGCCGTCCCCGCCGCAACCGCGGCCGCGGCAGACACTGCCGCCCCCGCCTCCGGCGGCGCGCGAAGCTGACCCTCTCCGGATCGACCGGCGGACCCCGCAGGGGGAGGGTCGGTGGGGCTCAGGGGTTCCCACGGCGGCCTGTCACGCCGACGCCGCCGTATTCACCGCATTGCTTCGCGAGGAAGAACAGCCATGCCCAAGACGGCATACGTGCGGACCAAGCCGCACCTGAACATCGGCACCATGGGCCACGTCGACCACGGTAAGACGACTTTGACCGCAGCGATCACCAAGGTGCTCAGCGAGCGCGGGAGCGGCACCTTCGTGCCCTTCGACCGGATCGACCGGGCCCCGGAGGAGGCCGCGCGCGGCATCACCATCAACATCTCGCACGTCGAGTACGAGACGGACACCCGGCACTACGCCCACGTCGACATGCCGGGGCACGCCGACTTCATCAAGAACATGGTCACCGGCGCGGCACAGCTCGACGGTGCGATCCTCGTCGTCTCCGCGCTCGACGGGATCATGCCGCAGACCGCCGAGCACGTCCTGCTCGCCAAGCAGGTCGGCGTCCGGTACATCGTCGTCGCGCTGAACAAGGCGGACGCGGGCGACCCCGAGCTGACCGACCTGGTGGAGCTGGAGGTCCGCGAGCTGCTGACGGCGCACGGTTACGACGGGGACCACGTACCCGTCGTACGGGTCTCGGGACTGCGTGCCCTGGAGGGCGACCCGCGCTGGAGCCAGGCCATCGACGCGCTGCTCGACGCGGTGGACACGTACGTGCCGACGCCGGAGCGGTACCTCGACGCGCCGTTCCTGCTGCCGGTGGAGAACGTTCTGACCATCACCGGCCGCGGCACGGTCGTCACCGGCGCCGTCGAGCGCGGCACAGTACGCGTCGGTGACCGGGTGGCGGTACTGGGCGCCGACACGGAGACGACCGTGACCGGCGTGGAGACCTTCGGCAAACCGATGGAGTCGGCGCAGGCAGGTGACAACGTCGCGCTGCTGCTGCGCGGCCTGAACCGGGACGAGGTGCGCAGGGGACACGTCGTCGCGGCGCCCGGCAGCGTGACGCCACGACGGCGCTTCACCGCCGAGGTGTACGTCCTGTCCACGGAGGAGGGCGGCCGCCGCACACCGCTGTCCACGGGCTACCGCCCGCAGTTCTACATCCGTACGGCGGACGTGGTCGGCGACATCGACCTCGGCGAGCGCGGCATCGCCCGGCCCGGCGAGACGGTGACGATGACCGTCGAGCTGGGGCGTGACACCCCGCTGGAGCCCGGACTCGGCTTCGCCGTCCGTGAGGGCGGCAGGACAGTGGCGGCGGGGACGGTCCGGACGGTCGCCGAGGTTTAGCCGCGCCCGCCTGGCCGGGACATGGCGGTAGGCGGGTGCGGGTGCGGGTGCGGGTGCGGGTGCGGGTGCGGGGGCGGTAGGAGTTCGCGCCCGCACCCGCTCCGGGCCCGCCGGTGCGCCGGGTCCCGGAACGGTACGGCTGCCACACTGCCGTACGAAGCCGCTGTACCGCGGCGACCCGGACGCAACCGGAGAGGGGACCGCGATGACGGGCACGGCGCTGGTACTGGGCGGCGGGGGCTACACCGGCATCGGATGGGAGATCGGCATGCTCGCCGGGTTCGCCGCGGCGGGCGTCGACCTGGCGACGGCCGATGCGGTCATCGGAACCTCGGCCGGTTCGATCGTGGGCGCCCAGCTCACGTCGGGCCGGCTGGCACCGGACGAGTTCTTCACGCGTCAGCTGGCCCCGGTCACGGGCGAGACCGCGGCGCGCATGGGGGCGCGGGAACTGGCGCGCTTCGCGTACCTGGCGCTGCGCTCGCGCGACGCCGTCGATTTCGGCGCGCGGATGGGGCGCCTCGCGCTGGGCTCCCGCGCGGCCGCGGGCCCCAGCCGTCGCGACGCCGTCGCCCGGCGCCTGGTCAGCCACGACTGGCCCGCGCGCCGACTGATGATCACCGCCGTGGACGCGACGACCGGGCAGCGGACAGCCTTCGACGACACGAGCGGGGCGGACCTGGTCGACGCGGTGAGCGCGAGCTGCGCCGTGCCCGGCGTGTGGCCGCCGGTGCGGATCGGCGAGACGTGGTGGATCGACGGCGGGGTGCACTCCAGCGCCAACGCGGACCTCGCCGCCGGGTACGGGCGGGTCGTCGTCCTGGCGCCCGTGGCAGCCGGCGGCGGGCCCATCGCCACCGCGCAGTCGCAGGGCGCGGCGCTGGCACGGCGGGGCGCACGGGTGTGCGTACTGGTGCCCGACCGCGCGGCCCGCGCCGCCTTCGGCCGCAACGTCCTGGACCCGTCGAAGCGCGCCGCCGCGGCTCACGCCGGACGCCGCCAGGCAGCAGCACATCTGAAGGAGGTGATGTCGGTGTGGGGGGAGTGAGGGGGAGAAAGCGAAAGGTGCGGGGAAGGGGGCGGGCGGCCGGTTCGAGGAGGGTCGCCGCGCGCCTTCGTACCGGCACAATGGGACGGTGGACGAAGCAGCCGAGCAGATAGCGGGAACGCCGGTGGAGAGCGGGGCGGCCGAGCCGGGCGGGCCGGTTGGGCCGGGCGGGCCGGTTGGGCCGGTTCCTGAGGTGATCGCTCCCCGTACCGGTGGCCAGTCCGTGCTGGAGACTGATGCGGATGCGGATGCGGATGCGGATGCCGATGCCGATGCCGGCGCCGATGCCGGCCCCATCCCCGTCACCCGCACCGTCGACTGCGGCACCGCCAAGCTGATGCCGGACGTGGACCGGCCGCGTGCCTGGCTGCTGACCGTGGACGGGGCTCCGCAGTCGTACGTCGACCTCGACGCGCCGACCGACCTGGAATTCGAGTACGCGCGCCGGCTCGCGGCCGTACTGGACGCGGCCGCCGCCCCGGCCGAGCCGCTCGACGTACTGCACCTCGGCGGCGGGGCGCTGACCCTGCCGCGCTATCTCGCCGCGACCCGCCCCGGCTCCCGCCAGGACGTCGTCGAGGCCGACCGGGGGCTGCTCGCGCTGGTCGCCGAACAGCTGCCGCTCCCTCCGGACTGCGGGATCACGGTGCGGGCCGAGGATGCCCGTACGGCACTGGAAGCGGCGCCCGAGCACAGCGCGGACGTGATCGTGGCGGACGTCTTCGGCGGCTCGCGGGTGCCCGCGCACCTGGCCTCGGTCGAGTACGCGCGTGCTGCCGCCCGCGTGCTGCGTCCGGACGGGATCTACACGGCGAACCTCGCCGACAGCGCGCCCTTCGACTTCCTGCGGTCCCAGCTGGCGAACTACGCGTCGGTCTTCGGCCACCTCTGTGTGATCGCGGAACCGGCCGTGCTGCGCGGCCGCCGCTTCGGCAACATCGTGGTGGCCGCTTCCCGCGTCGAGCTGCCGCTCACACAGGTGGCCCGGCGCGCGGCCGCCGACGTGTTCCCCGCGCGGGTCGAGCACGGCGCCGCGCTACGGCGGCTGACCGGCGACGCCGTCCCCGTGCACGATGCCCAGGCCGTGCCGTCGCCCCGCCCGCCGGACGGCGCCTTCAGCATCGGCTGAGCCCACGTGCCATGAGGCGGCGTCGGCGGCTCCGGCGGCTCCGGCAATGGCTGAGCAGCCGACGCCGGGCCAGCTGATGCCGGGCCGACCGATGCCGGGCCGACCGATGCCGGGCCGACTGACGCCGGGCCGACCGATGCCGCGCCGGTCCACGGTGACGCTACGGAGCCGAGACGGCGCTCCCGCTCCCAGCAGCCGACGAAACCGCACTGCCTACATCGCTTGCATTGCCCGCAGCGCCCGTGTCGCCCGTAGCGCTCGGATTGCCCGCGCCGCTCGCACCGCCGCCCGGCGCCACCGTCCCGTCCTCCTTCAGCCCCGTGGCCGATGCCCCGGACAGCCGGGAGCCCGCGGAGGGGCGGCGGGTGAGCCGCCGGACGTCCGGTACGCACAGCACGGCCGCCGTCAGCAGCGCGATCAGCGCGGAGCAGCCCCACAGCGCGGCGGTCCGCCCGATGAGGTCCTGTACGGGCCCGGCCAGCGCGGTGGCCACCGGAGTGATCGCCAGTGAGCCGAACCAGTCGTACGACGAGACCCGGGAGAACTTCTCCTCCGGTATCTCCTGGTGCAGCGCCACCATCCACAGCACGCCGAACACTTCGAGCGCGACACCGGTGCCGAACATCACCAGGAGGAGGACGGTCACCGGCACCGGCACGGCGAGCGCGGCCGAGGGGAGGGCGAGCGGGAAGACGCACAGGATGCCGGTGAGCAGGATGCGACGGGGCTTGAGCCGCATCATGAGCAGCGCGCCGCCGACCGTGCCCGCGCCGAAGGCGGCCAGCGCCAGGCCCCACGGGCGGGGGCCGCCCAGGTGCTCCTCGGCGACCATCGGCCCGTACACCGCCTCCGCCGCCACCACGACGGCGTTGACGACCGCGAACTGGCCGACGACGGCCCACAGCCAGGGCCGGGAGACCACCTCGCGCCAGCCGTCGCGGAGGTCCCTGAGGAGTCCGGCGGTGGGGGCGCGTCCGGGGATGTGGTGGACGTCCAGGAAGGCGCGCAGCGCGCCCGCGACGGCGAAGGCGGCGGCGTCCACGGCCAGCACCCAGCCGGGCCCGACCGCGGCGACCAGGGCGCCGCCGAGCGCGGCGCCGCCGATGTTCGCGCCGTTCATGCTCATACGGAAGAAGGCGAAGGCCCGGCTCGCGTGCTCGCCGGAGACGGTGGAGAGGACCATGCCCTCGGAGGCCGGCGCGAAGAACGCCTGGCCGGTGCCGCCCAGGGCGGCCAGCACCGCCATCTGCCAGAGCCTTGCCTCCCCGGTCAGTACGAGGACGGCGAAGAGGCCCTGCGAGACGCAGTTGAGCGCGTTCGCGGCGACCATGACGCGGTGCCGCGGCAGCCGGTCGGCGACCGCGCCGCCGATCAGCAGGAAGACGACGAGCGGAATCGTACGGGCCGTGGCCACCAGGCCGACGTCGGTGGCCGAACCGCCCGTGCCGAGCACCGCGAACGCCGCCGCGATCAGCGAACCGGCGCTGCCGAGGTTGGCGACCACGGCGGCGGTGGTCAGCAGGGTGTAGTTGCGGCCGGCCCAGGCGGGGCGGCGGAAGCGGCGGGCGAAGCCGTCGCGGCCGTCCGTACGGGGGGTCAGCACGGCCGCTCCCGGGTCCGCCACGGGACCGCGGGCCGCGCGGGATTCGGGTTCTGCTCGCCTCCGGGCGGCTGCTGACCTGGCCACATGAGCCACCACGATAAGCGTCCGGGGTGGCGGGGCGGAACGCCGGGCGGGGCTTCCCCGGCAAGCTACTCGTAGGTAACATGCCGCCATGTCCTCCGAGACCAAGCCGTCGATCGGCGAAATGATGGCGGCCACCGTGCCGATGGCCCGTACGCTCAACCTGGAGTTCACCGAGACCAGCCCCGAACGGGCCGTGGTCCGGCTGCCCGACCAGGCGGATTACCACAACCACGTCGGCGGCCCGCACGCCGGCGCGATGTTCACGCTCGCCGAGTCGGCCAGCGGCGCGATCGTGCTCGCGGCCTTCGGCGACCAGCTCTCCCGGGCCGTGCCGCTCGCCGTACGGGCCGAGATCGGCTACAAGAAGCTCGCCATGGGCCCGGTCACCGCCACCGCCGAGCTCGGCCGGCCGGCCGCCGAGATCGTCGCCCGGCTGGACGCGGGGGAGCGGCCGGAATTCCCGGTGAACGTCGCCATCACCAGGGAGGACGGCGCGGTCACCGGCGAGATGACCATCGTGTGGACGCTGCGGCCGAACGCTCCCGCCGCTTAGCGGGTCCGCGGGTTCCGCCGCAAGCTCCGCCGCACATTCCTCCGAGCCCGAGGCAACTCCACGCCCCCGAGGCGCGTCTCGTACGGAGAAAAGGCCCGGTCACCGGCCCGCCGTCCGATGCTTCACCCCGGCCCGTCGCGCCCGCCGCGGCGGGCCGGGGCCGCGACGCCGGACAGCGGGGCGGCCCGAAGAGATCGAGTAGGCTTCCCGGGCGCGCCGTGGCGCGCGCCCGCGGGGAGAACCGCGGTCATCGACGGCGTCGTCGGACGCCGGGCGGCGGCCCACGGGGGCCCTACACCTAGTGGAGGATGCGGCGTTGCAGATGGAGTGGCTGGAGACGGTACCGGCCGTGAGCGTGTACCTCCTGGTGGGGTTGGTCATCGGCCTGGAGAGCCTCGGCATTCCGCTGCCCGGTGAGATCGTCCTGGTGAGCTCGGCGCTCCTGGCCGCGACGACGGACCACATCGATCCGCTGGTGCTGGGTGCCTGCGCCTCCGCCGGCGCGATCATCGGGGATTCCATCGGCTATCTGATCGGCCGCAAGGGCGGACAGCCGCTGGTCAACTGGGCCGGACGGAAGTTCCCGAAGCACTTCGGGCCCGACCAGGTGGCGATGGCCGAGGAGAAGTTCGACAAGTGGGGCATGTGGGCGGTCTTCTTCGGCCGCTTCGTCGCCCTGCTGCGCATCTTCGCCGGTCCGCTCTCGGGTGTGCTGAAGATGCCGTACTGGAAGTTCCTCATCGCCAACGTGCTCGGCGGCGTCGTCTGGGCCGGCGGCACGACCGCGCTGATCTACTACGTCGGTGTCGTCGCAGAGTCCTGGCTCAAGCGGTTCTCCTGGGTGGGCCTGGTGGCCGCGGTGCTGTTCGGTGTCGGTTCGTTCCTCGTGATGAAGCGGCGCGCGGCGAAGGCGGCGGCCCGGCGCGAGGTGGCCGCGGACCGGCCGGCGGATGCGATGGCGGAGTGACGGGCGGAGCGTCCGGTGGCCGGCCGGTGAAGTGACGGGCGGACGTTCCGTCACGTGAGTCAGCTGAGGTGGAGCCCGCGGCGGGTCCCTGGGAAGGGGCTGCCGCGGGCTTCGTCGTGTGCGGACGAGGGCGTGACGGTGCCGCGGCCCGTGGTGGTGGCGCCTGTCGCGGCAACGGATGCCAGGTCGACAGCGGGAAGGGGAGCGGGAGGGGGAGCGGTGGCGGGCGCCAGGGGGGACGCGGGCGCGGGCGCCTTCGTCGGGTCCTGCGCGGCCAGAGTGACGGCGAGCAGAACCTGGCTGTGGGCCGGCCCGGGCCCGTACCAGGCGTCCTGATACGTGTGCTCGGCCGCTCGGCGTAGGTAGGCCGCGGCGGTACGGGGGTCCGCGCGACGGAGCGCGAGAAGACCGCGGGCGTGCGCGACGCGGGCCAGCGTGTCCGGGTCGGCGTGCCGGGCGGCCGCCCGGCCGGCCCGGTCCAGCAGCGCTTCGGCGGTGCGGTGGGCGTGGTCCTGTGCGGCGAGCCAGCCCGCCAGCCACAGGGCCCGGGCCCGTACGGCGGTGTCGTCCCGGGAGTGCCGCAGCAGCCGGGCGAGGTGGGCGCGCCCCTCGTCCCGGCGGCCGCAGGCGGCCCACCGGAACCACAGGGAGACGGCGATGTCCAGCGCGGTGAGGGCGTCCTCCGCGTCCTGCGGGGGCAGGGTCAGCGCCGCGCGCAGGTGGTGCCGCTCGGTCTCGGCCAGGTGTACGGCCACCCGGCGGTCGGAGCCCTGCCAGGCGATCTGCGCCTCGGCGGCGAGCGCCGCGCAGGCCGTCCGGAAGGCGCGCAGCGTCGCGGCTTCCTCGCCCGCTGCCCTGAGATGCGCGAGGCCCACGGCGCGGGCGGCGGCGGGCAGGCGGTAGCGGGGCGGGTGCGGAGACCGGACCTGGGTGGCGGTGGCGGTTCCGGTATCGGCGGGGTGGAGGCCGGGGGCGGGACGCGCGGTCGGGGCGGCGTCCGGTGCGTGCCGTACCTCCGCCCGTGCCCGTACCAGGGCGAGTACGGAAGCCCTGAGCAGACGGCCGAGCGAGGCCGCGACCTCATGCGCAGGAACGTCACTGCGACCAGCCACGCACCCCGCCAGCCACCCGTCGAAGTCCCCGGGGAGGACGGACAGCCGCGCCCACACCAGCCGGTCCGCGGGCGAGCAGGCACCGAGTGCGGTGGCCGGGGAGCGGACTGCCACGTCGTAGGACGCGGGCAGCGGACCGCCGGCCGATCCGCAGGGCATGTCGTACGGAGCGGAGGGTGCGGGAGGTGCGGACAGCGGCGTACCGCCGCCCCACGTCACCGGCAGCGGCCGCACCGCGAAGACACGCTCCGCACCGAGCCCCAGCGGCTGCCGCGCGGTGACCACGATCCGCAGCCCGGCCGATGCGACAGCCCCGGCACCGGCCTCCGGCCGGAAGACACCCCCAACTCCCACCCTCACCCGCAACAACTGCCGCACCAACCACCCACACGCCCCCGCCACCGGATCACAGTCGTCCAGCAGGACGGTCAGGCCCCGCCGGGCGCAGTGGACGGCCAGCGTCTGCGGCGGAGTGTCGTCCGGCAGGCCCGCCGCCCGGTTGAGGGCCGCCGCGACGCCCGCAGCGTGCACGTCCTCCCGGCAGCCGACCCGCACGAAGGCGCCGTCGGGGAGGCCACCGGGGCGGCCGGCGCCCCGCGCGGCCTCTTCCAGGACGGCGCGGGCGAGTGTGCTCTTGCCCACGTTCGCGGGGCCGGTCACGGTCACCAGCGGCGTACGGGCGAGCAGCCCGCGCAGTGCGCTGCGCTCCGCCGCGCGCCCCGCGATCCCGGGCGGAGGCGGGTCCTCGGCCCCTGTGCTCATCGGTCACCCCGTCCGTGGCGCCGCCTCGTGCCGCACCGTCGCCAGTCGGAAAAACACGATGCCCAGAGCCGGTGCGCGAATCAACCACAACCCGGCATACCGATCGAGGGAACCTGAACCCGCCTGTTCGACATCCATACCCCTGGAGACGCACGACGGTGTGCGCGACCGTGCCGCCCACGTACGGCGGGCGGCCGGACCGGCACCCCTGGGGGAGCCGCGGACGGCCGGTCGGCTGATCTTATTCTGGTGTCTTTCGCCTGAAGCGGTGGAGGTGGAGACCGCTGCCCCCGCCGGACACGAGTCTGCAAGGAGTTCGTCCCGATGAAGCGCCTGCGTACCAGTACCGCGGCCGTCGCCACGGTGAGCCTGTTGGCGATGGGGCTCGTGGCCGGCTGCGGCAGCAAGGACCGGGACGAGGTGGACGCCTCCCACGTACCGCAGCTGCGGCAGCAGGCGCGCGAGGCGAGCAGCGGGACCGCCAAGGTCGTCCAGCCCACCGGGCCGCGTTCGCACTTCGTGACGCAGCGCACCACGGGCGACGACGGGACGAAGATAGTCAAGACCCGGTGGCACGGTGCGAAATCCGGCTTCACCGGCACCATATGGTCCTGGGTCCCGCCGCAGTACGACCAGCCCCAGTACGCCAAGAGCGCCTTCCCGGTCCTGATAGCGCTGCCCGGCTCGTACGGCTATCCGGACAACTACTGGATCGGCGGTGACTTCAAGCTGGAGGAGAAGATCGCCGAATGGTCGCAGTCCGGCAAGACGCTGCCGTTCATCCTGGTGATGCCGGTCCTGAACCCGAAGAAGAAGTACCACGACGGCAGTGACATACCCGGGCAGCCGAAGATGGGCACCTGGCTGACCGAGGACGTCCCGGCCTTCGCCCGCGCGAACTACCGCACGTACGACAGCCGCGACGGATGGGCGTTCATGGGCTCCTCCTCGGGCGGCTTCGCGGGCCTGAAGGCCGTGCTGAAGCATCCGGAGAAGTTCAAGGCGGCCATCGCGAACGGCCCCGACACCGCGCCGGACTCGCCGATGTGGAACGGCCACCCCGCCGAGAAGCGCGCCAACGACCCGCGCCGGCTGGCCGATCAGCTCAAGACCCGCGGCGGCCCGGACGTCTACCTCGCCTTCGAACTGGGCTCGAAGGAGGAGGCGGTGCCGTACGTGAAGAAGTTCATCCGGGAGCACACCGGCGGCCCCGTCCACCAGACCCTGTTCGAAATCCCCGACGGCAAGCACAGCGGCCACACGTACATCCAGCGGATGCCGGAGTCGCTGCACTGGATCAGCGAGCAGATGCTCGGGCCGGTGCCGATGGAGACGCGGCCGAACTCCTGAACCGGGGACAGGGCACGCCGTGGTGTGCTGATGCGAAGCGGTGGCAGGTGATGCCTGCGCCGCCCCACGCTCCGCGGTCCCGCCCGCGATGCCCGCAGCCCCGTCGCCTACTGTGCCCCCAGGCGCGAGCCCGGACGGGAACGCGAACGGTCGGTCCGGTGACGAGGAGTACGGGTATGGAGCAGCGAGCACTGATCGCGGGTGTGGGCGGCAAGGAGCCGTCGGTCGATCCGACGGCGTTCACCGCGCCGACCTCGGTCGTGGTCGGTGATGTCACGCTCGGGCCCGGTGCCGGGATCTGGTACCACGCGGTGCTGCGTGCCGACTGTGGCCCGATCGTGCTGGGCGCGGACAGCAACATCCAGGACAACTGCACCGTGCATGTCGACCCGGGCTTTCCCGTGACCGTCGGAGAGCGGGTCTCGGTGGGGCACAACGCCGTGCTGCACGGCTGCACGGTCGAGGACGACGTACTGATCGGTATGGGCGCCACCGTCCTCAACGGCGCGCACATCGGTGCCGGGTCGCTGGTCGCGGCGCAGGCGCTGGTGCCGCAGGGGATGCGGGTGCCGCCGGGGTCGCTGGTCGCCGGAGTGCCCGCCAAGGTCAGGCGGGAGCTGACCGAGGAGGAGCGGGACGGCATCCGGCTCAACGCCACGATGTATCTGGAACTGGCGAAGAGCCATGCGGCGGTGGCGGAGGGCCGGTAACGGCCACGGAGGAGAGGACGGGGAGCCCTTGCGTCCGGTGGCCGGGTGCGGGGGCGCCGCCGATCATCGGGGGCATGGTTTTGTCCTCCGCGCCGTCCGTCTTGCGGCCCATGCTGGCCACCCCTGGACCGCTGCCCGCTCCCGGGGAGGAACGGGAGTGGGCGTTCGAGGCGAAGTGGGACGGGGCGCGGTGCCTGGCCGACGCGCCGGGCGACGGGTCGTTGCGGCTGGTCACCAGGGCGGGCAACGACGCGACGGCGACGTACCCCGAGCTGGCGCCGCTCGGTGAACGGCTGCGGGACCGGCCCGCGGTCCTCGACGGCGAGGTGGTGGTCCTGGACGCCGGAGGGCGGCCGGACTTCGGGCTGCTCCAGCGCCGGATGGGCGTCACGAGCCGGCGCCGCGCGGCCGCGCTGGCCGGGGACCGTCCGGCCCACCTCGTCCTGTTCGACGTCCTGCGTCTCGACGGACGGCCGCTGCTGGAACTCCCGTACGTGGACCGCCGCGCCGTCCTGTCCGGGCTCGGGCTCGACGACGGGCCGCACTGGTCGGTCCCCTCGTACGTGACGGGCCACGCGCAGGCGACCTGGGAGGCGACCCTGGACGCCGGCTTCGAGGGGGTCGTCGCCAAACGGCTGACGTCCCGCTACGCACCCGGCGTCCGGTCGTCCGAGTGGCGCAAGACGAAACACCTGGTGACCCTTGACGTGGTCATCGGCGGCTGGACGGAGGGCCGCGGCGGCCTCGCCGGGCTGCCCGGCGCCGTACTGGCGGGGGTGGACGGGCCGGGCGGGCTGCGGTACGTCGGTTCCGTGGGCTCGGGGCTCTCCGGCCCTGAACGCCGGGAACTCGCCGGGTACCTGGAGGTCGTACGACGGGACACCGCACCCTTCAGCAACGCGGTCGACGTGCCCGGAGCCCACTGGGCGGAACCGCGGCTCGTCGCCGAGGTGACCTTCTCCGGGTGGACCTCGGCCGACCGCCTCCGGCAGCCGACCTGGCATCGGTTGCGCCCTGATCTCACCCGGCTGGACTGAGGGGGCGGGCTAGCGGCTGGTGGAGGAGGGGTGAAGGGGTGATGGGGGCTGGTGAAGGACTGGTGGGGGTGTGCTGGGCAACACGGCATGAGGAGTGCGATCGCGCAAGCCGTCGGGCGGGCTCGCGGGCGGGCCGGGAGCGGGGTGGTGGCCGGGCGCACCTCGCCGGCCTGCTGTTATGTGGTGCGGCGGGCGCCGAGGGCGGCGGGCGGGAAAAGTACGGCGCGCGGGGCCGGTGGAGTGGTCGGTCCTGTCCGGTGGTTTGCCGTGTCGCCGTGGGGTGACCCGACAGTCGACGTGAAGCTCCAGCCAGCGTGTACGACCGGCAAGGAAGGGAGCGGCCATGCCCTTGCTCGCCGCCCTCTGGCCTCTGGCGATGCTCGGACTCGTGATTGCCCTGGGCCGGTACGAAGACGCCCTGCTCCGCCCCCGTCGGCCGCATCAGCCGCCCCCGGCCGAGCCGTCGGACACGGCCGCCCGCGGTCGGCACCGCAGGACGGGCCCGTACGGCCGGGCCGCCTCCATCGACCGTTACCGGCACTCCTCGCCCCTGACCAGGCTGCCCGCCCATCCGCTGGTCCTCCGGACCGGCGCGCCCCAGCGGCTTCCTCGGCGCCACGGGCACCGGCCCTCCTCCTGACCCCTCCTGGCCGGCGAGTGGGCCGGGAGCGTCCCAGCGGATGGCCGGGAGCGGCGCCGGCGGCTGTGGTCTCAACCGGCCCGGCGCCTGCCTTCCGGCGGCCGCTTGCGGAAGGCTGGGGGACGGGTAACTCACCGCACCAGTCGGTAAACACCCCTTTTGAGTGATGGGTTGAGTGACAGCCGGGACGAGGGGGTGAGGGGGCGTGACGGCGTACTTCGGCGAGGTGCGGGCGGGGCGGGCGCGCCGCACAGGAGCTACGCCGCGGCGAGGGCGTCCGCCAGCGAGCTGTGCAGCGGGATGGTGCGGTGCACCCCGGTGAGCCGGAACGCCTTGCGGACCATGGGGCGGTCCGCGGCCACACTCAGCGTCACACCGTGCTCCCGCGCGGTCCGCTGGCAGCGCAGCAGGGTCTGCAGCCCGGCCACGGTGATGATGGGCGCGCGCAGGTCGATGACGACCCCGTTGGCCTGGGGTTCGCGCAGCAGGCCCTGGAGGCCGGCGGCGACCTGCCCGGTGTTGGCTATGTCGATGATCTCGGGAACCTCGATCACGAGGCGGTCGGCGATGCGGTAGTTCGACAAGTACATGATGACTCCGGCACGGGGCGCGGAACGCCCGGTGCGGTTCGGTGTGGACGGTTCGGAACGGTTCCGGAAGCGGCAAGGCCGGTGCCGGTCCCTGAGGGGCCCGGCTTCGTGGGCGGGGCGCTCACGGCCGCGGCACCGGCCCGTACGTACGTGTGGGATCAGTCGGCCGGCGCCCGGCCGAGCGGCAGACGGCGCGGCACGGGTGGCGAGGACCCGCTGCCGGTCGGCGAGCCGGTCGACGAACCGGTCAGCGGGCCGGCTGACGGGCCGGGCCGGAGGCCGGTCGACGGGCCGCCGGACAGTGGGCCGGACACGGAGCCTTCCTTCCGCAGCACCGGGCTCGGCCACCAGTCCTGGCCGCCCTGTTCCAGGTGGCGCAGCAGGACGCCCTCGCGCAGGGCCCACGGACAGATGGTGACCTGGTCGATCCCCATGCTCTTCATCGCCTGGTGGGCGACGACGGCCCCGGCCGGTGCCTGGCGGCAGCGGGCGGCCGAGATGCCCGGCAGCTCCGCCCGCTCGGCCGCGGTCAGCCGGGACAGCCGGCGCACCGCCTCCTTCAGATCGGTACGGGCCAGCCGGCGCGTGACGAACGGGCCGTCGCGGCCGGGCGCGGCCCCGCACAGCCGGGCCAGCTGCTGGAACATCCGGGACGTGGCCACCACGGTGTGCGGCTCCTCCCAGCGCACCCGGGCCGCCACGTCCTTGAGCGTGGCGCGCACGTACCGGCGCAGCTCGCGCAGCTCCTCGCGGCCGGGTCTGCCCTTGCCCGGCAGGAACTCGCGGGTCAGCCGTCCCGCCCCCAGGGGCAGGGAGAACGCGAAGTCCGGCAGGGCACCGCGGCCGAAAGCGACCTCCAGCGAACCCCCGCCGATGTCCAGCAGCGCCATCGGACCGGCCTGCAGCCCGACCCAGCGCCGCGCCGCCCGGAACGTCAGCTCCGCCTCCACCTCACCGGGCAGCACCGCCAGCCGCATCCCGCTCCCGGCGCGTACCGTCTCCAGCACCTCGTCGCGGTTGGCGGCGTCCCGGACCACCGCCGTGGCGTACGCGAACAGCCGGTCGCAGCGCCACCGGCCCGCCTGCTCGCGGGCCTGCGCCACCGCCTCCGCCAGCCGCCGTGCCGCCTTCGGGGGCACCGTTCCGTCCACGGCCACCTGCTCGGCCAGGTGGACGGGGCCCTTCAGGGAGTGCGCGGGCAACGGCATGCCGCCGACGACCTCGCTGATGAGCAGATGTACGGAGTTCGACCCGGCGTCGAGGACGGCTAAGCGCATGTCTGTGCGGGTACCCCTTACGGCCTGTTTCAGCGCCCTGGTACCAGCCAGACCGGTGCCTTTGCTGCCGGAGGGACGTGCCGGCTGCCGGAAGCGGCGGTTCCGGGCGCGGCCCCGCCGTCGGCGCAGCGCCCCGCCGTCGGCGCAGCGTCCCGGCGCGCGGTACGGGGCCCGGCGCGGAGTACGGGCCCCGCGCCCCGGTGCACGCCCGAGCCTCTGCCAGGAGCTTGTCCGGCCGGTTCCGGGATACCCGGGGGCATATCCGGGGTGGCGCATTCGCCCCAAGAGCGACAGCCGCTGGAGCGGCCTGTCGGAGGGAGAGCCTGCCATGTCAGCGTCCGACCGGGAAGAATCGCTGATCACCGCCTTGCTGGAACTGGCCGACCCGGCCACGGGACCGGAAGCGACCGGCCCCGTGGAGCGGCTCGCCGAGTACTGCGTACGGCTCCCGGGGGTGCAGGCGAGTGGTGTGCTGATGGCGCGCGACCGGCAGCCCGCGCTGGCGGTGGGCTTCGGGGACGCGGCCGCGCGGCTGGGGCGCGTCGAGGCCGCGCTCGACGAGGGGCCCTGCCGGGACGCCTGGCGTACGGGGCGGAGGCTCACCGACGTACCGCTGAGCCACCCGGACTACCGGGCCCGCTGGCCGCGCTTCACCACTCAGGCGCTGGACGAGGGGTTCAGTGCGGCGACCGCCCTGCCGGTGCGTTACCGGAGCCGTCGGCTGGGTTCCCTCAACTTCTTCCACGAGCACCGGGCGCTGGCACGCAGGGAGGTCGCGACGGGGCAGGCGCTGGCCGACGCGGTGGCCATCGGACTGGCGTACCGCAGGGACCTGCGCGACCTCAGGGTCCGGTCCGGGCAGCTGCAGGCCGCCCTGGACAGCAGGGTGATCATCGAACAGGCCAAGGGCGCGCTCGCCGAGCGGCAGGGCCGTACCCCCGACGACGCGTTCCAGGTGATGCGCGGCTACGCCCGCGCCCACCAGCGCAAGCTGACCGAGGTCGCCCGGCAGGTCCTCGGCGGACCGGCCGAATCCGGCCCGTTCGCCCGGCCCGCGCCCCGCTGACCGGTGCGTCCGTGCCGGTCCGGCCGCCACGGTGCCGGCCGTTCCCGCGTTCGCTCTCGGCTTCGGGCTGTTTCGCGAAAGGTCCGGCGGGCACTCCGTAACGCATGGCACGAAAGGGGTGGGACGTGCGGGGCGGGAACGGAAAGAATTCGGTGAGTCCTGGAGGCAGAGAAGCAATGGATCACGGTACGAACAAGGCCGGCCCGGCCCGGGACGACATGATGAAGAAAGAGCTCCAGGGCGAATTGAAGGCCGACCGCGCACTGCGCGCCGAAGAGGACCACGAACTGGAGCCCGCCGGCGAGGACCAGCCCGAGGTGAGCCGGACCGCCGGTGGCCCCGCGCCGGGCAGCGTTCCGGACGGCATGACGCCGCAGGCCGTGGAAATCCGTACCGAAATGGCCCAGCACCTGCGCCGGAGTCTGTATCCGGCCGACCGCGACACCATCGTCAGCACGCTGCGGGAGAACAATGCCCCGGACCGGCTGGTCGCACTGGCGCAGCGCCTTCCGGAGAACGAGCGGTACGAGAACGCACAGCGCATCGTGGAATCACTGGGGCTCAGCAGGTAGCGGGGCACCGCGACCGCACGAGAACCCGAACGACCGTCACCGACGGTTACCGATGTCGCCGGAGAACGCCCGGTACGACGGGCCGTGCCGAAAGGCCCGTAGCGGGCGGGAGACCGGCACCGCGCCGGAAAGAGAGCTGTCATGTCCGATGAAGCCATGGGCGACGAGGTGTATCAGCCGACCGCGTCCGACAACCAGGGAACGTCCGACGAACTCGACATGGAAGACGCTCTCGACGAGCCGGACTACGACGACATGCTGGACCAGGGGTATTCGCCCCCCGAAAAGCCGCTGGCCGTGAATCAGACGGGCACCACCGCCAACGAGCAGCGCGAGGGCGAGAGCCTCGACGAACGGCTCGCCAAGGAGGTGCCGGACGTCGAACCGCCGGACGGCGACGGCATCGGCGACCAGCAGGACGCCGAGGGCGAACCGGTGGACCGCCAGGTGGGTGACGAGCGCGCCGGCCGGATGACCGGCACCGACGAGGGCGACGCGCTGCGGCTGCGCAACGACGAGATCGGCCGTGACGTGGGGATCGACGGCGGCGCGGCGTCGGCGGAGGAGGCCGCGGTGCACATTGTCGACGATCCCGATCTGTCGCGTTGACGGCCTGACGCGTCGACAGCCTGACGCCTGACGGTCCGGCGCGTCGACGGGCTGGGCCGCTGCCGGAGAGGGCCGCGACGAGATCCGCACGCGTCATCGAGGACCGGCCCGGGAGGCCGGCCTCGGTGGCGCGTTCGTACAGTTCGGCCTTGCTGAGCTGTGACAGGTCGGCGGTGGATGTCCGGCCGCTGTTCCCCCTGCACCGGAAACGGCGTCCGCCGGTACTGGGCTTCGCCGTCGCCTTTTTCCCTTCCCCTTTGCCTTCTCGTGGGGACTCTGCGAGACCTGGTGGAAATGCACGGGACCCGCTCCAGCACCCGGGCCGGAAAGGACAGAAAACGTCACGTGTTCGCGTCGGCAAGGCGGGTACCGGCGTAGACACATCAGCACGTGGAGGTATCGACAATGACCGGGAACGACCAGCGCAATCCCGTGGACGAGCACCCGAAGCCGGAATTCCCCCAGCAGGACCAGCCGCATCCGGGCGCTACGGACGACATGACGCCGCGGCCCGACCACGGCGAGACGTCGTACGAGGGCACCGGACGGCTGCGGGACCGCCGTACGCTGATCACCGGCGGTGACTCGGGCATCGGACGCGCGGTCGCGCTCGCCTTCGCCCGTGAAGGGGCGGACGTCGCCTTCACGTATCTGGAGGAAGAGGAGAAGGACGCGAAGGAAACCGTCCGGCTGATCGAGGAAGCGGGGCAGCGGGCCCTCGCGGTGTCGTGCGACATCCGTACGGAGGAGCAGTGCCGCGCGCTGGTCGACCGGGTGGTGCGGGAATTCGGCCGTATCGACGTCCTGGTCAACAACGCGGCTTACCAGATGGCGCAGTCCGAGGGCATCGAGGGTATTTCCACGGAGCAGTTCGACCGGGTGCTGCGCACGAATGTCTACGGCATGTTCTGGCTCTCCAAGATGTCGCTGCCGCACATTCCCGAGGGCGGCAGCATCATCAACACGACGTCCGTGCAGGCGTATCAGCCGAGCCCGCAGCTGCTCGACTACGCGACCACCAAGGGCGCCATCGTCACCTTCACCCACGCGCTGGCCAGTGACCTCGCCGAGCGCGGCATCCGCGTCAACGCGGTGGCCCCGGGGCCGGTGTGGACCCCGCTGATCCCCGCGACGCTGCCGGACACCACCGAATTCGGCAAGCAGAGCCCGCTGGGGCGGGCGGCGCAGCCCGTGGAGATGGCGCCCGCCTATGTCTTCCTCGCGTCCCAGCAGGCCAGTTACATCACTTCGGAGATCGTGAACGCGACCGGCGGCACCCCGCTGCCGTAGCCGGCGTCCAGGGAGGTTCCCATGCTCAGCGCCATCGCCGACGTGTTCCGCGCCATCGGGAGCACGCTCGCCTCCGTCGTCACCCTGCCCTTCCGCGCCCTCGCCCGCCTCTTCGGCGGCGCCTCGCGCGGTGCCCGGTGAGCCGCCGGCACCGGCCCGGACCGCGGACCGTCGTCATCACCGGCGCCAGCGCCGGGATCGGCCGCGCGACCGCCCGGCTCTTCGCCGCGCAGGGCGCGAACGTCGCCCTGCTCGCCCGCGGCCGTACCGGACTCGACGCCGCGGCCGCCGAGGTCGAGGAGCGGGGCGGCCGGGCGCTGGTGCTGCCCACCGACGTGGCCGACGCGGAGCAGGTGGAGGCGGCGGCCCGGGCGGCGGAGGACGCCTTCGGGCCGATCGACGTCTGGGTCAACGACGCCTTCAGCACGGTGTTCGCGCCGTTCACGGAGGTCGACGCGGACGAGTACCGGCGCGCCACCGAGGTGACGTACCTGGGATTCGTCAACGGCACCCGGGCCGCGCTGCGGCGGATGCTGCCACGGGACGCGGGCGCGATCGTGCAGGTCGGCTCCGCCCTCGGCTTCCGCTCCGTACCCCTGCAGTCGGTGTACTGTGGCGCCAAGCACGCCATCAACGGCTTCACGTCCAGCGTCCGCACCGAACTGCTGCACCAGGGCAGCCGGGTGGCGATCACCGTCGTCCAGATGCCGGCCGTCAACACGCCGCAGTTCGACTGGGTGCTGTCCCGGCTGCCGAAGACACCCCGGCCGGTCGCCCCGGTCTATCAGCCGGAGGTCGCCGCGCGGGCCGTGCTGCACGCGGCGGCCCACCCACGGCGCAAGCAGTACTACGTCGGCCTCTCCACGGTGGCGACCATCCTGGGCAACCGGGTCGCGCCCGCGCTCCTGGACCGCTGTCTCGCCCGTACGGGGTACGCCGCGCAGCAGACGGACCAGCGGGCGGAAGCGCACCGGCCGGAGAACCTGTGGCAGCCGGCGGACGGGCCGGACGGCGTCGATCACGGCGCGCACGGTGTCTTCGACGACAGCTCTCACCCGCACTCGCCCCAGGCGGCCCTCGCGCGTCACCCCGTCCTGGTGGCGGCCGCCTCGGCCGCGGCGGGAGCGGCGGTGGGTGCCGTACTGGGGCCCGTACGTCGCGGCAGGCGCGGCAGATGAGGCACAGGTGGGGGCGCCGCCCGGCCCGTCAGGACGACGGCGGGTAGGAGTACTGGCGCAGCAGCCGCACCAGGTGCACGGCGTTCACGGCGAGCGTGCGCGTCGTGGCGGCCACGTTCTTCGGCCGCTCGTCCAGGTCCTGGTAGTCCGTGCCGTGCTGCGCCTCGCCCACCCAGTACGTGACGGCGTTGGGGGCGAGGGAGACGCCAAGGTCGTTGAGGCCCTGGAAGAGGTCGGCGCTCACCTTGTGCGCGCCGTCCTCGTTGCCGACGACGGCCACGGCGCCGACCTTGCCGTACATCAGCTGCCGGCCCTGCTCGTCCGTCTCGGAGATGTCGGCGTTCATCCGCTCCAGCACCCGCTGGCACAGGCTGGACGGGTGGCCGAGCCAGATCGGGGTGGCCAGCAGCACGATGTCGGCCGCCAGCAGCTTCTCGCGCAGGCCCGGCCAGGCGTCGCCGTCGCCCATGTCGGTGGCGACGCCGGGGCGGATGTCGTGGTCGGCGACGCGTACCGACTCGCACTGCACCCCGAGGTCGCCCAGTTCGGCGAGCACCTGGTCCGCCAGCAACTGGCTGCTGGAGGAGGCGGGGGACGGGTTCAGGGTGCAGACGAACGCCAGGGCGCGGATCATGGCAGCTCCTCGGGGATCGACAGGGTGTGAGCAGACCGTGGTGCTCGGGTCACCTGTGGTGTGGACCGTACCCCGGGTGCCCGCGTCCCGCCGTTCGACACGGAGCGGACGTACGGCGCGGCACGACGGCGTTCACCTGCCACGCGCGTACCGGCGCCGGGCCCAAGCAGGCAGCGCGAACCAGCACAGCAGGAACCACGCGACCAGAGCCGAGACGATCCACGGGACGGCGCTGTCGTGCAGCGCGATGCGCAGGATGAGCAGGAACGCCGAGATGATCGTGGCGAGCAGCAGCACGATGCCGACGACGGTCAGCCGGGACGCCCAGGCGACCGTCTGCGCCTTCAGGTGCAGCCCGGTGACGAGCCGGTGGAAGGCGACCGGCCCGATGAGGGCGCCGTTGGCGGCCGCGCCCAGGCACAGCGTCACCACGTAGATGGCCCGGTCGACCGGTTCGAGGGAGGCGAAGCGGGGGGTGAAGACGACGGTGAGCAGGAAGCCGAAGAGGATCTGTACGCCGGTCTGGGCCACCCGGACCTCTTGCAGCAGTTCGTTCCACCGCCGGTCGGCCCGCTCTTCGGCGGACTCGTGACGACCGTCGACAGCCTGCTCGGCGGGTTCCATGTCCCAACGATAGGCGGGCCGCCGGGCGCTGTCCCGTCGGTGCCCGGGCGTCGGCGGGACCGCACCCGGCCGCCGGTGGGGTGAAGATCACAGGGGGTGGCGGGGCGGGCGGTGCACCGGCCTGAGTACGGTGAGCGGGTGCCGAAGAAGAACGTGTTCTCATCCGTGGCGGCGTGGCGCCGCCGGACGGTGTCCCGCGCGGTGCACCGCGGAGCGCGCTGGGTACGGGAGGCGGGCGCCGTCACCACCGAGCGCCCGGGGCCGTACCGGTTCCGCCGGCTGGGGGCGGGCACCCGGCTGGCCTTCCCGCAGGGCACCGTCTTCGGCGACCCGTGGATCGAGATCGGCGAGTACTGCATCATCGCCCAGGACGTGACGCTGACCGCCGGGATGATGCCCGGCCTCGACCTCGGCGCCGACCCGATCCTCACCCTCGGCAACGGCGTCGTCCTGGGCCGCGGCAGCCATGTGATCGCCGATGTCCGGCTGACCATCGGCGACGACTGCTTCTTCGGCCCCGGTGTGTACGTCACGACCACCAACCACAGCTACGACGACCCCGAACTGCCGGTCGGCAAGCAGTGGCCGCGCAGCGAGCCCGTCACGATCGGGCCGGGCGGCTGGGTGGGGACCGGGGCGGTGATACTGCCGGGCGCCCGGCTGGGCCGCAACGTGGTGGTCGCCGCCGGAGCGGTCGTACGGGGCGAGGTGCCCGACCACGCGGTGGTGGCCGGGGCGCCCGCCAAGGTGGTCCGCTCCTGGGACCCGGAGGCGGGGTGGCAGCCGCCGCTGCGCACTCCGGCGCCGGTGCCGGTGCCCGAGGGAGTGACGTCCAGGGAGCTGATGGCCCTGGCCGCGCTGGAGGCCACGGCGGACGGTGCGCTGTCCGGGGAGCCGGAGCACGGCACGGCGGTGACCGGGCGCGGCACGGCGGTGACCGGGCGCGGCACGGCGGTGCCGGGGGCGGCCGCCGACGCTTCCTGAGGGACGCGGTGGGGACGGCTCGCGTCCCGCCTCACCCCTGCGCGGCAGAGCCGTCCCGGGGTACGGCGGTACCGCCACCGGGAGCGGCCGCGGCGCCGCCGAACTCGCGCACCGCCGCGTCGACGACGGCCTCCAGGCGCGCGTGGTGCGCGCCGTGCCAGTACACCCGGTCGCAGACGGTGCACTGGGCGAACACGTCGTACGTACGCCGCGTACCGCCCTCCAGCCGCTCCTCGACGGTGCCCTTCTCGGCCTCCTCCAGCAGACCGTTGCAAGCGGTGCACCGGGTCCACGGCGCGAGCTCCGGCGCGAACCGGCCGAGCACGTCGCGCAGTTGTTCGTCGGGGCGGTCGCTGTAGACGTACGCCCCCGCCCAGTTCTCACGCCGCCGCAGCAGACCGCGGTCCCGGGACAACAGCACCCGCCGCTCGGCTGCCGACCGCGCGGCCAGAGCCGGGTCGCCGATGTCCTCGCTCTCGTACGCCGCGTCCACACCCAGCAGCCGCAGCCGTCGCGCGAGGGTCCCCAGATGCACGTCGAGCAGGAACCGCAGCGGCGCGCCCGGCACCTCCTGCGGCCGTCCGACCGCGCACACCTCGACCGACTCACCGTCCCGCGGGACGTGCGACACCGGCACCTCCCGCCCGTCCACGAGCAGGCGCCCCACCTCGGTGAGCGGCACACCGAGCGATTCCACGACGTGTCCGAGGGTGGAGGTCCCGTCGGTGCGCAGGGCGGTACGGCCCTGGCGCCGGTCGGCGGGGACGAAGAGCCGCAGCTCAGGGGCGACAGTGCAATGGATCTCGGGTCGGTTCACGCCGTCAGCATGCCATCGCGCCGTGGCGCGGTGCGTACCGGGCCATCCGGGACCCCGCCGCCCCCTGCGGGGCCGCCTGCGCCCTCTCGCCACGCGGCCGTTCCTGTGGTGTCCTCGACGGGCGGGGTGGCACTGACGGGAGGACGGCGGTGCGAGCGAGGAAGCATACGGGGCCGGCGGGAGGACGTACGGCGCCGTCGGGAAGACGTACGGCCCTGACGGGCCGACGTACGGCGCTGACGGGTAGACGTGCAGCGCCGCTGGGAGCGGCACTGGCCTGCCTCCTGCTGGCGGGTGTGACGAGCGGCTGCCAGCAGAGCGGGACGCCCGCCGGGCGTTCGCCGTTCACGGGGAAGGCCGCGCGGGCCGCCCCGGTGCTCGCCGTGAAGATCGACAACGTACGTGCCGCGCGCCCCCAGACGGGCCTCGACGCCGCCGACATCGTCTACGTGGAACGGGTCGAGTCGGGACTGTCGCGGCTGCTGGCCGTCTACTCCTCCCGGCTGCCGGAGGCTGTCGGCCCCGTACGCAGCGCCCGTGAGTCGGACCTGGAACTGCTGCGCCAGTTCGGCCACCCCGCCTTCGCCTACTCCGGCACGCAGGCGAAGCTGGAGCCCGTCGTCGAGGCGGCCCCGCTGTACCCGCAGCCGCCGGGGAAGACCGCCGAAGCGTATTTCCGTGGCCGTGACCGCGCGGCGCCGCACAACCTCTACCTGCGCCCCGAACGCGCCCTCAAGGCGGCTTCCGGCGCGAGCACCGCCCGCGACATCGGCTTCCGCTTCGGCGCCGCGCCGTCGGGCGGACGCAGCACGCCCTCCTACACGGCCCGTTACCCGGCCGCACGCTTCACCTTCGACTGGTCGGCGGAGCGGCGCGGCTGGCTGGTGTCCATGGACGGCGCACCGGCCAGGACCGCTTCCGGGCAGCGGCTCGTGGCCCCCACCGTCGTCGTCCAGGGCGTACGGATCCGCCCCTCGCGCTACCACGACCGCTGGGGCGCCTACTCCCCGTACACCGAGACCACCGGTTCCGGGCCCGCGCGGGTGCTGCGGGACGGCAAGGCGTACGAGGCCCACTGGACGCGGCCGTCCCCCGACGGCGGCACGGACTTCACCACGGCGTCGGCCGGCACACCGCTCAACTTCGCGGCGGGCCAGGTGTGGGTGGTGTACGTACCGGAGGATGCGGTGGGCGGCGGGGCCGGGTAGGCCTCGACGGCGGGCTCCCGGGACCGGCGGGAGGCACGGCCCGCGGTGCGAGGCCGGTCCGGCGCGCGCCGACGCGTCCCGTCACACCTCGACCAGCAGGCCGCGCAGCCCCCGGATCACGAAGTTGGGCTTGCGTTCCGGGACGGCGGCCAGCCGTAGCGACGGAGCCCTGCGCAGCAATGCCGCGAGCGAGGCGGTCAGTTCGAGGCGGGCCAGGGGAGCACCGATGCAGTAGTGGATGCCGGCGCTGAAGGAGATGTGCGGGTTGTCCTTACGGGTGAGGTCCAGCTCGTCCGGCCGGGCGAAGACCGCCGGATCGCGGTTGGCCGACCCGAAGAGCAGCGCCACCTCGCTGCCGCGCGGGACGACCGTGCCGTCGATCTCGATGTCGTCCAGCACCCAGCGCTCGAAGAGCTGAAGCGGCGTGTCGTAGCGCAGCAGTTCCTCCACGGCCGTGGGCAGCAGCCCGGCCGGGTCCGCGCGCAGGGCCGCCAGCTGCGCCGGGTGGCGGAAGAGCGCGTACCAGCCGTTGACCGTGGCGTTGACGCTCGCCTCGTGACCGGCGTTCAGCAGCAGGGCACAGGTCGAGACCATCTCCTGCTCGCTGAGCGACTCGCCCTCGTCGTACGCGGCGATCAGCCCGGAGACCAGGTCGTCCCCCGGCACCGCCCGCCGCGCGGCGATCAACTCCCGCAGATAGCCGGAGAACTCACGGGACGCGGTGACCGCCCGCCGTGCCGTACCGGCGGACGGGTTCAGCTCGTACATGCCGCAGATCGCGGCCGACCACGGCCGCAGCAGATGCCGGTCCGCTTCCGGCACACCGAGCATCTCGGCGATCACCGCGACCGGCAGCGGCTCCGCGACCCGCGCCGCGAGGTCCCCGCCGCCGTCCGCGACCAGGTCCCGGACCAGCCGGTCCGCCAGGTCCTCGACGTACGGCCGCAGCCGCTCGACCGTACGGGCCGTGAACGCCTTCGCGACCAGGCGGCGGATACGGGTGTGGGCGGGCGCCTCCAGGTCCAGCATCCCGTTGTCGTTCAGGACGTGGAACGGCTCGTGCTCCGGCGGCGGCGCGGTGCGCCCGAACTCCTCGTGGGTGAAACGGTGCCGGTAGGTACGGCCCAGCCGGCGGTCGCGGAGCAGGGCCGAGACGTCCGTATGGTGCGGGACGAGCCACTGGTCGGAGGGTTCGAAGTGCTGCACCCGGCCACGGGCACGCAGTTCGGCGTAGGCGGGGTACGGGTCGGCGACGAAATCGGGCGACCAGGGATCGAAGACTGCCTGGGCTCCTGCCATGCGCGGACGCTAACCGCCGGAGCCCGCTGTGGCCACCCCGGTGCCGTACGGAGCCGGCCGCCGCGCGGAAGTTCCCCAGGCGGGCAGGCCGGCGGCGGGTGTTCAGGAGTGGCGGGTCAGCGGTGGCGGGCGGCTTCCCGCAGCCGGCTCGGCTGGCTGCCCCAGTTACGGGTGCGGGCCAGGATGCGGCGCCGGTGGCCGAAGGCGTGCAGGCGCTCCACGAAGTGCAGGCCCGCCGAGTCCATGAAGGTGACCTCCGCGATGTCCAGGGTGACACTGCTGGTCATGGACGGCAGACCGGCCAGAGCCTGGTCGAGAAGGCGTACGGAAACGCAGTCGATCTCTCCTCTCGGGCTGAGTACGGCCCGGTCGCCGTGCAGCCGGGTGCGGACCGTCAAGATGTTCAGGAAGTCCGGGCCAGACAGTTCTGTCTCAGGGGCCATGCCCTTACCGTGTCAGGGTCGGACGAGCCTGTCCACAATCATCACCACGTTGTCAGGGGGACACGATGGCTCCAGGGGACGCGACGGCCGTGGGAACGGCGGTGCCGGCGGTCCGTCCGCCCGCCCAGGCGCGCGAGCGCATCCTGGAGACGGCCTACGAGCTGTTCTCCCGGCGCGGGATCCGGGCGGTCGGCGTCGACGAGGTGATCGCCCGCTCCCGTGTGGCCAAAGCCACGCTCTACCGCAACTTCCCCTCCAAGGACACCTTGGTGCTCGCGTTCCTCGAACGCCGCGAGGAGCGCTGGACCCGCGGCTACGTGGAGGCCGGGGCACGGCGGCTGGGCGCGGACCCGGAGGAGCGGCTGCTGGCCGTCTTCGACGTGTTCGACGAGTGGTTCCGCCGGCCCGACTTCGACGCCTGCACCTTCGTGAACGTCCTGCTGGAGATGGGCTGGGAGCATCCGCTGGGCAAGGCGAGCATCGCCCACCTGGAGAACATCCGCGCCATCCTGCGGTCCCTGGCCGAGGAAGCCGGACTCCGGGACACCGAGAACTTCGCCCGGTCCTGGCACATCCTCATGAAGGGGTCGATCATCTCGGCGGCCGAGGGCGACACCGAGGCCGCCCGGCGGGCCCAGGACATGGCCCGTACGCTCATCGAACGGCATCGTCCGGCTGACGCAGACGATGCCCCGGCTGCCGGTGGCGACGGCCCGGCTGCCCGTGACGACGGCGGCCCCGCGCACCCTGGCCCACCCCGGACCGCCCGCTGAGACGGCACTCCGTACGGTCCGGCCGGACTGTTAGCTTGGGCGCCATGCCCGAGCCCATGGACGCCTTCGACGACGTACGCCCTGCCCTCGACTGCCTGGACCTGCTGCCCGGCCCGGTCGCCGCCGCGATCCGCGACTGGCAGGGCACCGTGCCCGTCGAACAGTTCCACTATGTGGACACCGACCCCGCGATCGCGGACACCGCCGTCCTGGTCGAGCAGCACGGTTCCTGGCTCCTGGAGCAGTCGGCGAACTGCGTCGTCGTGGCGGGCAAACGTGGCGGTGCCGTCACGCTCGCCGCCTGCGTGGTCCTCTCGCACACCCGGGTCGACGTGAACGGAGCCGTACGGCGCGAGCTCGGAGCCCGCAAGGCGTCCTTCGCTCCCATGGACACCGCTGTCGGCGAGAGCGGCATGGAGTACGGCGGCATCACCCCGATCGGACTGCCCGGAAGCTGGCCGCTGCTCCTGGACGCGGCCGTGGTGGACACCCCGTACGCGCTGATCGGCAGCGGCAGCCGGCGCGGCAAGCTCATCGTGCCGGGCAAGGCCCTGGCCGAACTGCCCGGGGTGACCGTTCTTGACGGGCTGGGGACGGTGCCGGGGGAGTAGGGCGGCTGGTCGCTGCCCGAGAAGCCGCCCGGAGCGGCGGGGCGGCCGGGGTGCCCGGTGCCGCGTCCCGAGGCGTCGGTGTGTCCGGGGGCATCCGGGGTGCCTGAGGGTGTCCGGGGGCGTCCGGGGTGTCTAAGGGTGTCCGGGGGCGTCCGGGGCGCGGTGCCGCGTGTCCGAGCTGGTCGGCGCGCTGTCCGGAAGGTTCCGGGTGCGTCCGGTTTGTGGCCGGTCGATGTCCGGCTCCTGCCCTGCCGCCGTCCGGAATCGGGCAGTCTTGGCGGAATCTCCAATAGCCGTACGGGAGGCAGTGCCCCGATCATTCGCGCCATGGACACCAGGGGGAACACGGACCCGGCCGAGGCCCGTGACGTGGCCGAATTCCTCGCGATGCTGCGGGAACTCAAGGAGCGCCGGGGGCTGACGTACCGGCAGCTCGAACAGCGCGCCGCCGAACAGGGTGAGGTGCTGGCCCGTAGCACCCTCGCGGACGTCCTGAGCGGCAGACGCCTGCCCCGCCCGGAAGTCCTGTCCGTCTTCGTACGCGCCTGCGGCGAAAGCAGCGACCGGGCCGCGGCCTGGCTCGACGCCCGCGCGGATGTCGCCGCCAGGTCACGTACGGCGAAGACGGAACCGGCCCCGGCGGGGTCGGCCGCGACGGAACAGACGCCGCCGCAGGCCGCTGGGGCGCCCGAGGACACCGGAGCCAGGACCCGTGACACCCGCCGCGGGCCTCTGCTGATCACATCGGCGATCGTTCTCCCTCTGGCCGTCGCCGCTGCCATCGCCTGGATGGCGACCTCCGGCGACACGCCCTCCGGCGATACGCCCTCCGGCAACCCGCCATCCGGCAGTCCGCCCTCCGCTGTGACTCCGCAACCCGAGGCCCGATCCCGGAACGCCGCGGTTCCCGCCGGCTGGATACGGATTCGCCCGGCCGGAGCGCCCACCCTGTGCGTGACCGACGGCCGCGTCCAGGACGGCCGCTACAGCTCACTGGTGGCGGTCCAGCGGCCGTGCGGGGGCGTCGCACCGCAGCGCACCGAACTCGAACCGGTGGGTACGGGTACCTACCGCATCGCGTGGGTGCACCCCCAGCACGGGAAGGGCTGCCTGAAGGCTCTGTCGGGCGGGACGGCGGACGGCCTGCTCGAACCGTGGGAGTCCTGCGCCCAGGCCAGCAGTTTCCGAGTCGAACCCGACCTCCGGCCCGGCCCCGACCCCCGGTCCGGCCCCGGCTCCGACTCCGGCCCGGGTCCCGGGCCCTCCGGATCGACCCGGCAGGCGGACGGCGGGAAGCCCGCCCGCTACATCTTCCGCACCGACGGCGAGCAGTGCCTCGGCGTACGCGACGCCCGTACGACCGCCGGGGCCGAGGTGACCTTGCAACGGTGCACCGGCCGCGAGAAACAGTCCTTCCTCATCGACCCCGCACCCTGACCCCGGCCCACCCGGAAGCGCCGGAACTCACCCTCGTCCGCCGCTCCGCCCGCCCCGGGAACGCACATCCAGCGACAACGGCGTGGAGTGCTCCGCGAACCCGAGGCTCCGGTACAGCCGTTCGGCGTCGGGCGTGGCGTGCAGGTCCACCCGCGACACACCCCGCTCCGCGAAACACTCCAGCAGCGCCTCGGTCGTGGCCCTCGCATAACCGCGCCCCTGGTACGCCGGATCGGTACAGACGGTGAACACGAAGCCGAACAGCCCCGAAGGGTGCCCCGGAGCCGGCAGCCGCTCCTCGACCCGCCCCACCGCACACGCCGCCAACCCGGCGCCGTCATCGGCCTCCACGACGAACCCGACCAGGCACGGCGCCGCGTCCGAAAGCTGTCGCCGCGCACTCTCGACCGCGAGCCGCTCCCACGCACCGCCCTCGTCCCGTCCGTTCATGGCCCGGAACATCAACCGGCGCAGCCGGACGATCTCTTCGGCGTCCCCGGGCCCCGCAGCACGTACCGCGATCATGCCCGGACGCTGCCTGAAGGACGGCACGCCGGGCACCTGAGCCGCATGCCGGGGCTCAGCCCAGCCTCGGTATCTCGATGGCCGGGCAGCGGTCCATCACCATGTCCAGCCCGGCGGCCCTGACCTTCTCGTAGGCCGCTTCGTCGATCACGCCGAGCTGGAACCAGACCGCCTTGGCGCCGATTTCGACCGCTTCTTCGGCGACAGCGCCTGCGGCGTCGCTGTTGACGAAGACATCCACGACGTCGACGGGGAACGGTATGGCGGCCAGGCTCGGAAAGCCCTGCTCGCCGTGGACCGCTTCGGCTTTCGGGTGGACCGGGACGATGCGCTTGCCGTAGCGCTGGAGGACGCCGGCGACGCCGTACGCGGCGCGGTTCCGGTTGGTGGACAGGCCCACGACGGCCCAGGTGTCGCCGGAGTCCCGAAGGATCCTGCGGATCGTCGCCGGATCGCCGTACACAACTGCCTCCCGTGGGTCGGACCGGGGCCCGTCGGATGCGACCGCGCGTCGGCGGCCGTCTGATGCGAGAACGTGTGCGAGGGGGTGAAGATTCCCGCGGATTCCGGCGGATCCCGGCGGACCCCGCGATCTTTGGCGGGCGCCGGTTGCCGATGCGCGCGCGGTTCCGCCTGGGGACCGCAGGACGGGGTGCGCACGGGGGTGCGCCCGGCGCCTCCGGCGGCGCATAGGGTGGCCTGATGCAGGAGCAGTACCGGACTCTCGCGCGCGAGGGTGTTCACGAGATCGAGATCAACAAGTCCCGCTTCATCTGCGCGCTCGCCCCCGTCGCGACCGAGACCGAGGCCCAGGACTTCATCGCGCGTATCCGCAAGGAGCACCCCACGGCGCGGCACAACTGCTTCGCGTACGTCCTGGGTGCCGACGGCGGGGTGCAGAAGGCCAGCGACGACGGCGAACCGGGCGGAACCGCGGGGGTGCCGATGCTGCAGATGCTGGTGCGCCGCGAGGTCAGGTACGTCGTCGCCGTCGTCACCCGCTACTTCGGCGGCATCAAGCTCGGGGCGGGCGGTCTGATCCGCGCGTACGGGGGTGTCGTGGGGGAGGCCCTGGACGCTCTCGGTACGGTCACCCGGCAGCGCTTCCGTCTGGTCACGGTCACCGTCGACCACCAGCGCGCCGGGCGGGTGGAGAACGACCTGCGGACCACGGGCCGGGCGGTGCGCGAAGTGACGTACGGGTCCGACGTACGGATCGAGGTCGGGCTGCCGGAAGCGGACCTGGACGCCTTTCGTGGCTGGCTGGCCGATGCGACGGCGGGCACGGCGGGTCTGGAACTGGGCGGCGAGGCGTACGGGTAGAGGCCGGGCCAGGCCGCGGTCAGATCCGGGGCGGGTCGGGATCAGGACTGGACCAGGCCAGGTCGGGGTCAGGCCGGGATCAGGACTGGGCCAGGCTGGGATCAGGACTGGGTCAGGCCGGGGTGCGGAGCAGGTCCGACACGGTGTCGTACGCCTGCTGGACGAACGGGGCGCGGAGGCCCGGCGCGCAGTTGGCCAGCGCGACCAGCGCCGTGTCGTGCCGCGGGCTGAAGGCGACGAAGGCGGTGCAGCCGCGGGTGCCGCCCGAGTGGTGGTAGAGGCCGGGGCCGTCGGCCCGGAGGCGGATGTTCCAGATCAGGGCGAGCCGGGACGTGGTGCGGGGCAGGGCGAGACGGGGGCGGGTGACGTCCTCCAGGGCGGTACGCAAGAGCGCCGAGGGCGCGCCGGTGACGGCTGCGTGCCGCAGGCCGAGATCGCTCGAAACGCCCACGCCCGTGACGTCCGCGCCCCCCGGGCGGATCAGCGCCTCGGCCACCGTCAGCAGGTCGCGGGCGCTGGAGCGGACGGCACCGGCACCGGGCAGACCCGGAACGGCGAACGGCGGGCGGGGACGGCCGTGTCCGTAGCCGGTGACCTGCGTGCCGCCGGGAGGCGGACCGGCGGTGGCGCTCGTGTCGTGCAGACCGAGGGGCCGCAGGACCCGGGCCGCGAGCAGATCCTCGTACGGCAGCCCGCCGGCCGCCCCGCACAGGGCGTGCCCCAGGAGGCCGACACCGAAGTTGGAGTAGCGCACGCGGGTGCCGGGCCGGGATCGCAGCCGGGTACGGGCCAGGGCGCGCAGCACGTCCGCGCGCGTGAAGCTTGCGTAGGGGTTGCTCGGGAGACGGCGGATGCCGGAGCGCAGCAGCCCCGGAGGCAGGCGGGGCAGGCCGGAGGTGTGGGTGGCCAGGTGGGTGAGGGTGATGTCCGTACCGCGTACGGGGACGCACGTCCCCGCGGGCAGATGGCGGGCGGCCGGATCGTGGTGCCCCACCTCGCCCCGGGCGGTCTGCTCGGCGAAGAGCAGCGCGGTGAACGTCTTGCTGAGCGAACCGATCTCGAAACGGGTGGACGGCTCCACCGGCACCCCGCCCTCGCGTGCGGTGCTGCCCCGGACGAGAAAGGACCGCTGTCCGCGCCGGTACAGGCCGACGGCGACGGCACTCGCGCCCGGGGCGGCCGACAGCAGCGCTTCCGCCGACTCCCACCGCAGCCCTACGGGCAGGCCGGGCGCTGCCGCGGCCGGTGCCATCGGCTGGATCATGGGCCGGCTGCGCCTGGCTGTCCCGCGCCGCCCAGCGCCCGGGTGAGGGCGACAGTGCCCGCGACGACGGCCACGACGGTGGGGTGCTGGTGGGCGTCGAAGAGTTCGGCCGGGTCGCCTTCGACGGGCTGGTCGTCGCGGGGGACCAGGCCGTCCTCGCGCTGGAGGCCGATCAGCCGCTGCCAGTCGTCGGTCTCCGTCCAGGGCTCCGGCAGACAGGCACCGACGATCATCAGCTCGGCCATCAGGTCCCACTGACCGCACTCCGCCCAGATTTCGGTCCACACCGGGAGCCACCGGGTGAGGTACTCCGCGAGATCGTCGGGGAGCCGGTCGGGCAGCCGGCCCCAGTCGGTGAGGTGGAAGGCGACGTGGGTGACGCCGTAGCCGGTCAGCCAGTCGATGTGCCAGGGTTCGGGCCTGGCGCCGAGCCAGGTCGCCCGGGTCAGCGTGGCCCAGTCGTAGGCGGCCGGTCCGTGGTCGAGGCCGATGACGCGTGCGGAGTTGGCGACCGCGAGCCGCCGGTTCGGTACGTGTTCCACGGCGTGCGTCGAGCGCAGCGTGACCGTGTGGGCGGCCAGCCGCTCCAACTGCGGGTGGCGGTAGCCGCCGCGGACGAAGTGGGCGTAGGTCTCCATCGGGTCCGTCTTGAGCGGGTGCCGCAGCAGCCGCTCGTACAGCAGCGCACCGTTGTCCACCTGCTGCCAGCAGAACTCCAGCAGCTCACGGGCCAGGGCGAGTTCCGCCGTTCCCGCGACACCGCTGCGCAGGACCAGGGAGGCGGCGAGCGCCGATTCGCCCAGTCCCTTGTACGTGTCGGCGTCGTCGACGAGGTCCGCCCGCGGGCAGTCGGAGAGCTTCCCGTGCTCGCGGTTGGCGTGCAGCCAGGCCAGCGCCCGGGAGCCGATGGTGTGCGCGGTCTGCGCCGGGGCCGGACTCATGTCTCGTCACTCACAGGTCCTCCAGGCCGAGCAGTCGGCGGGCGATGGCGGTGTCCAGCGCGGGGCGGTCGCCGCCGCCGAGCAGCCCGGTGTTCTCGGTCAGGGCGGCGGGGTCCAGCGGCAGCTTCACCCCGTCGGCATGGAGCCAGGCCAGCCAGCGGGTGATCCGGGCGGCGGTGGGGTGGTCCCGTCGCAGGGTGGCACGGGTGGCACCGCGGGCCAGGCCCAAAGCGCCGGCCCGGGCGGCGTCGTGCACCGGTCCGTCCAGTCCCGGCAAGGCGAGTGAGGCCAGTTTGCCCATGCGTACGGACCAGGAGATCCAGCCCTCCTGTACGGGGGTGCCGGGGGTGCCCTGGCGGTCGCCACCGTCCGTGTCGGTGGTCGGCGGCAGATTGCGGGGCGTGGCATCGCCGCACCGGGGAGGGCCCTGGGGGAGGGACGCTGCGCGTACCGGCGAGTCGGCGGGGTCGAGGCGGGCCAGCACGGTGGCGAGGCCCCAGTCGATCCAGGCCATGGTCCACGCTTCCTCGGTGCCCGCGGGCGGGGCGGGGGGTGGCGTCTCGTCCGGAGGGAGGGCACTGAGTGCCAGGCCGATGGCGGCTGTGTCACCGGCCGGCGGGGGCTGACCGGTCAGTACGTACGGTGCGAGAACGTCCGCCCCCAGGATGCGGACGGCGCCCAGCGCCACCGCCGGGTCGCCCCCGGACTCCGCCGCCGCGGCCTCCACGTGGCTCGCGGCCACGGCGGCGCCCCCGGTGCCCCGGAGGGCATCGAGGGCGCGACGGGCCAACTGGTCGGCCGATTCGCTGTGGGCGGTCCGGGAACGCTCGGAGATCACCGGCGCTTCGTTTCCTTCGGCTCCTTGGGCGAGATCAGGAGGCCCAGGAGCAGAACTCCCCATGCGGCGCCGTGCGGTGCGGGGACCGGCGCGTCGCTCAGCGGGGCTTCGGGCTGGGTCGCCACCCACCCCAGTGCTTCCTTGTCGAGTGTGAGGCCAGTGGGCTGAAGGGTCTGGGCAAGCATCATTCGCTCCCTCGAAGAGATGTCATCACCAAGGTCGGTGATGCCCCCGATGCCACCTACCAAAGTACTCTAAAGTCGACATATCGACCATTGGTGCCGGAAAACCTTTCGGGTGGCGGAGACGGCTGCGCGCAGGGACAATCTCCGCGCGGTGTCGAGCGGGCTGTGTGGGCTGGACGGGGTTGTGCGGGGCTGCAGGTGTCGCCCGCGCTTCGAACCGGTAGCACCGTCGCACCGACGCTGCGAAAGGGCTCGCCCTCATGGCCGAACTCTTCGACGCCGGGCCCGTGGTCGTCGCCGCAGTCGCCAACTTCAGCGTGGAACGGGGCGTTTCACTGTCCGCCGCACGCTTCGACATGACGGCGGGTCACTTCTGGGCGGGCTTCGGTGCGGGCCTGATCATCGGCGCCTCGGTCACAATCCGCCGAGCGGTGTCGGATCGGTGGCGCGCGCCACGCGTCCGGTGTCAGCCGAACAGACCGTCCGCCGTGGAGTCGGTCACGTCCGCGCCCATGTTGCGCTCCATCATCCGCAGCGCGGCGTCCGCCAGGTCGGCGTGGATGTGGGCCACCGCGTCGCGCGGGACCGTGACGTCCAGGTGGCGGATGTGCGCGTCGAGGGCCGAGTACAGGACGCACTGTTCGGTCACCTGGCCGCAGAGCACTATCCGTCCGATGCCGTGCTGGCCGAGCAGGTACGCCAGCGGCGTCTCGTAGAAGATCGAGTGCCGGGCCTTGACCACGAACAGCGAGTCGTCGTCGGGGCGGAGGGGTTCCACCAGGTCGGAGTGCGGTCCGTCCAGTGCCGTACGGACGAGTTCGTCATGGTGCGAGCGCCACCGGCCGAAGTTGTCGTTGACGTAGATGACTTCGACGTCCGACCCCTTCGCACGGGCCCGCTCCAGTACGCGCAGCATGCCGGGCAGCGCTTCGCGTACCGACGGCAGCAACTGCTCGGCGTCCGGGTGGTCGTACGTGTTGATCATGTCGATCACGATGAGCGCCGTCCGCATGTCAGCCGTTCCCTTCGACGAGTACCCGGACCGTCTTCAGCTCGGGATCGGCCGCGTCGGGCACGTTCATCCCGGCCCGCACCCCGCTCGTCAGGTACCGCACCACGGGCCCGTCGAGCCGTTCGCCGGGCAGCGCGGCCGGGATGCCCGGCGGGTAGGGGGTCAGCATCTCGGCCACGACGCGGCCCGCCGCCGCGTGCACCGGTACGTCCTCCACCTCGCCGAAGTAGGCGTCGCGCGGCAGGCACACCTGCTCCAGCCGCAGCTCGCCCGGCGTCGGCACCTCGACCTCCGGGGCCGGGCGCAGATCCGCCGCGTGCCGCGACAGGTCGCGCAGGGCGTCGAGCAGAATCGCGGTGGTCGCGTCGTCGTCGGCGTGGGTGAGCTGGGCGCTGATCCGCCGGTGGTCGGCGAGGTGGGCGTCGACGGAACGGTGTTCGCGCAGCCAGTCCGCGGCCCGGTAGCCGGACGTGCCGAGCCCGCTCACGTCGATCACCACGGGCAGCGGGTCGAAGTCGTCGGCCAGCCCCGGGCCGCAGAAGTCGGCCCGGTCGTTGACGTGCAGTCCGTCGATCTCCTCGATGGCGGCCCGTACCCGCGCGGCCAGGTCCAGGGCCCGGCCCAGGAGGTCACGGCCCCGCAGGGCCATCTGCCGCCGCCAGCCGTCCAGACCCGCGTACAGCAGCACCGAAGGGCTGGTCGTGCCGAAGAGGTCCGCCCGTGACTTCAGTACGGTCGGCCGGACCAGGTCGCCCCGCAGGTGGAACACCGAGCCCTGTTCCAGGCCGCTGCCCATCTTGTGGATGCTCGTCACGCAGACGTCGGCGCCGGCGTCCATCGCCCAGGACGGCAGGTCCGGATGGAACGGCAGGTGCGCTCCCCACGCCTCGTCCACCACCAGCGGGCGTCCCCGCCGGTGGCACACCCGCGCCAGCGCGTCCAGGTCCGCGCAGGCGCCGTACGGTGTCGGGCTGGTCACCAGCGCGCCGCGGGCGTCGGGGTGCTCCTCGAAGGCCCGCTCGAACGCCTCGACCGACGGCGGGTGGGCGATCCGGCGCTCCTCGTCCCACTGCGGGTCCACCCAGATCGGCCGGACGCCGGACAGGATCAGGCCCGACACCACCGACTTGTGCGCGTCCCGTCCGACCAGCAGCTTCTCGTGCGGGCCCGCGACGGACAGCATCGCCGCCTTGACGGACAGGGAGCTGCCGCAGGTGGAGAAGAAGGTGTGCGAGGCGTGCACCGCGTCCGCCATGAGTGCTTCGGCCCGGTCCAGCACTCGGCTCGTGCCGAGCCGGTCGTCGAGACCGCCGGAAGCCAGTAGGTCACCGTGGAAGACTGCGTCGCCCAGGACCTCCCGCACCGCGGGGTCGGCGCCGCGGGCCTGCTTGTGGCCCGGTGGGGTGAAGGAGACCTCCCCAGCCTGACGGTAGCGGGACAGCGCCTCCAGTACCGGTGCCTGTGTGTGATCGACAGCCATGCGGCAGGGGTTCCCCGGGGGTGGGTGGGTCAATCACGGGGCGCGCTTCGCGCGCGGGAGGTGTGCTGACGCACGGTTCGCATTGCTTTCGTGGTGGGGGCGGGGGCGCGCAGGGGGCCAACTCCGGCCGGTTTGGCGAGCCGAGTTCGGTGGGGGGGAGGTTTCAATGACACTGGGGTCCGCCTCTCCTGGGGGTGAGGCTCGCGGGGCGGGTGGTGGGAAGCGGTGCTCACCCGTATGGGGGCAGGGCGGCCCCGGGGTGTTCGCAAGTGCTTCCGTCCAGCTCGCCCCGGGCCTTGTGGATCTCTGCCGTTCCACACGGGTTTTCCCTGGCCAGTGCGGGGAACCCGCCATCGCGTCGGCGGCGCCGGCCTGCCGCCGCTTGCCGCCACCGCTCGCCGCGGGGCCTCCGGCGGGCGAGCCTTTGAGGAGGTACCGCCGCCGGGGCACCCGCCGTGGCAGACCGCAGACCCGCTGGAGGAGGAGCGATGGGCGTGCGCAAACGGGTTCGCGAGTGGCCCGTGTACCGGCAGCTGACCGGGGGCGACCCGCTGGGCCGGGGGCGCGCCGCGATGTCGCCGTACACGGAGCGGCTGCGCCCGCGCACGGACTCCGCCGATCGGATGGTGCGTTCCGTCTGCCCGTACTGTGCGGTCGGCTGTGGCCAGCAGGTGTACGTCAAGGACGAGAAGGTCGTCCAGATCGAGGGTGACCCGGACTCGCCGGTCAGCCGTGGTCGGCTCTGTCCCAAGGGTTCGGCGACGCTCCAGCTCACCACCGGGTCGTCCCGCCGCCACCAGGTGCTCTACCGGCGTCCGTACGGGACGGACTGGGAGCCGCTGGATCTGGAGACGGCCATGGACATGGTTGCCGACCGGGTGGTCGAGACCCGCCGCCGTACCTGGGAGTGGGAGTCCGACGAGGGGCTCTACACGGCGCGGACCCTGGGCATCGCCAGCCTGGGCGGCGCCACTCTGGACAACGAGGAGAACTACCTCATCAAGAAGCTGCTGACCGGCCTCGGCGTGGTGCAGGTGGAGAACCAGGCCCGGGTCTGTCACAGCTCCACCGTCGCGGGCCTCGGCACCTCCTTCGGGCGCGGTGGCGCGACCACGTTCATGCAGGATCTCCAGCACGCGGACTGCATCGTCATCCAGGGATCCAATTTCGCCGAGGCGCACCCCGTCGGCTTCCAGTGGGTGATGGAGGCGAAGGCACGTGGTGCCCGTGTCATCCATGTCGATCCGCGGTACACCCGGACCAGTGCTCTGGCCGACTTGCATGTACCACTGCGGGCGGGCAGCGACATCGCCTTCCTCGGCGGGATCATCAATCACGTCCTGACGGAGGAGAAGGACTTTCGTGAGTACGTCCTGAACTACACCAACGCCGCCACTCTGGTCGGCGAGGACTTCCGGGACACCGAGGACCTGGCCGGCGTCTTCTCCGGCCTGGGCGAGGACGGTACTCACTACGACACCCTGACCTGGCAGTACGAGGGTGTCGACGTCCAGGCGCCGTCGGGCGAGGTGGACGAGCTGTACGAGGCCCGGGTGCAGGAGGCCGGCGGGCCGGAGCAGCACGGTTCCGGCGGGGCGCGGACCGGAGGGCAGCCGCCGCGGGACGAGACACTCCAGCATCCGCGCTGCGTCTACCAGGTGCTGAAGCGCCACTACGCCCGCTACACCCCTGAGATGGTCGAGCGGATCTGCGGGGTCCCGCAGGAGACGTTCCTGCGGGTGTGCGAGGAGCTGACCGCCAACTCGGGCCGCGACCGCACCAGCGCCTTCGTCTACGCGGTCGGCTGGACCCAGCACTCGGTCGGCGCGCAGTACATCCGGGCCGCCAGCGTCCTGCAACTGCTCCTCGGCAACATCGGCCGCCCCGGCGGCGGCATCCAGGCCCTGCGCGGCCACGCCTCCATCCAGGGCTCCAGCGACATCCCCACCCTCTTCAACCTGCTGCCCGGCTACCTGCCGATGCCGCACGCCCACGCACACGAGGACCTGGGCACCTTCGTCCGGTCGAGCCGTACCGAGAAGGGTTTCTGGGGCAACATGCGGGCCTACTTCGTCAGCCTGCTCAAGGCGTACTACGGCGACGCGGCCACCGCCGACAACGACTACTGCTTCGGTCACCTGCCGCGCCTGACCGGCGCCCACGCCACGTACGAGACCGTCATGGCGCAGCTCGACGGCACCTGCAAGGGCTACTTCCTGATGGGGGAGAACCCGGCCGTCGGCTCCGCCAACACCCGCCTGCAACGTCTGGGCATGGCCAACCTGGAATGGCTGGTCGTCCGGGACTTCTCGCTCATCGAGTCGGCGACCTGGTGGCAGGACGGCCCGGAGACCGAGACCGGCGAACTGCGCACCGAGGACATCGGCACCGAGGTGTTCTTCTTCCCCGCCGCCGCGCACACCGAGAAGTCCGGCTCCTTCACCAACACCAACCGCTGGGTGCAATGGCACCACACGGCCGTCGAACCCGAGGGCGACGCCCGCAGCGACCTGTGGTTCATGTACCACCTCGGCCGGCGCGTCAAGGCGAAGCTGGCCGCCTCCACCGACCCCATGGACCGGCCCGTACAGGACCTGACCTGGGACTATCCGGTGCAAGGTCCGCTGGAGGAGCCGGTCGCCGCGGCCGTCCTGGCCGAGATCAACGGGTTCGGTCCGGACGGTGGACCGCTGAGCGCGTACACGGAGCTGAAGGACGACGGCTCGACGAAGTGCGGCTGCTGGATCTACTGCGGCGTCTACGCGGACGGCGTCAACCAGGCGGCCCGCAAGAAGCCGCACACCGAGCAGGACTGGGTGGCCGAGGAGTGGGCCTGGGCCTGGCCCGCCAACCGCCGCATTCTCTACAACCGGGCCTCGGCCGCCCCGGACGGCACCCCCTGGAGCGAACGCAAGGCGTACGTGTGGTGGGACGCGGGAGCGGGGAAGTGGACCGGGCACGACGTGCCGGACTTCATTCCCGACCGCGCGCCCGATTACGAGCCGCCGGACGGCGCGACCGGACCCGACGCCTTGCGCGGCGACGACCCGTTCATCATGCAGGCGGACGGCAAGGGCTGGCTGTACGTGCCGGCCGGCCTGGTGGACGGGCCGCTGCCCACCCATTACGAGCCGCAGGACTCCCCGTTCGGCAACGCCCTGTATCCGTCGACGCCGCGCTCCCCGGTCCGCCGCCTGCACCCCCACGAGGGCAACCGCTACCACCCCAGCGGCGACGAACCGGGCGCCGACGTCTACCCGTACATCGTCACCACCCACCGGCTCACCGAGCACTTCACCGCGGGCGGCATGAGCCGCTGGTCGCCCTACCTTGCCGAACTCCAGCCGGAACTGTTCTGCGAGATCTCCCCGCAGCTCGCCGCCGAACGCGGGCTGGAGCACATGGGCTGGGCCACGATCATCACCGCGCGCAACGCCATCGAGGCCCGGGTCCTGGTCACCCGGCGGATCGCCTCGCTGACCGTGCAGGGCCGTACCGTCCACCAGATCGGGCTGCCCTTCCACTGGGGACCCAACGGCGTGGTCACCGGCGACGCCGCCAACGAACTGGTGGCCATCGCCCTCGACCCCAACGCCCACATCCAGGAGGACAAGGCGCTCACCGCCGACATCCGGCCGGGCCGCCGCCCCCGCGGACCCGGCCTGCCGGAGTTGGTCGCGGCCTACCGGCAGCGCGCCGGCATCGACGAGACCACCGGAACGGAGCCCCGACCGTGACCGACCACCTGCTCGGCGACCACCTGCTCAGCGGCGTCGAACCGGACCCGGCCGGGGACGCCGGCCATTCCGGCGCGCCGCCCCGTACCGGTTTCTTCACCGACACCTCCGTGTGCATCGGCTGCAAGGCGTGCGAGGTGGCCTGCAAGGAGTGGAACGCCCTGCCCGAGGACGGGCTGTCCCTCTCGGGCATGAGCTACGACAACACGCAGGGGCTCGGGGCCTCCACGTGGCGGCATGTGGCCTTCATCGAACAAGAGGTGCCGGCGGGTGACGGGCCGGAGGCGCCGCCGCGTGGCGGGCCGCCCACCGCTGAAGGACGTACGCGACTGCCGCTGGCCGACACGGAGGACGGGAGCGGCACCGGCGGTGAGCTGCGCTGGCTGATGGCCTCCGACGTCTGCAAACACTGCACCCACGCCGCGTGCCTGGACGTCTGCCCCACCGGCTCGCTCTTCCGCACCGAGTTCGGCACGGTCGTCGTCCAGGAGGACATCTGCAACGGCTGCGGCTACTGCGTCCCCGCCTGCCCGTACGGCGTCATCGAGCAACGCCCCTCCGACGGCCGCGCCTTCAAGTGCACGATGTGCTACGACCGGCTCGGCGCCGGACAGGAACCCGCCTGCGCCAAGGCGTGCCCGACCGAGTCCATCCAGTACGGGCCGCTGGACGAACTCCGCGAACGGGCCGCGCTCCGCGTCGACCAGCTGCACGCGGCAGGCGTCACCGACGCGCGGCTGTACGGGCACGAGCCGGACGACGGCGTCGGCGGGGACGGCGCGTTCTTCCTGCTCCTCGACGAACCCGAGGTCTACGGACTGCCGCCGGACCCCGTCGTCACCACCCGCGACCTGCCCGCCATGTGGAAGCACGCGGGCGCCGCGGCGCTCTCGCTGGCCGGCGGTGTCGCGCTGGCGTTCGCCGGGCCCGCGCTGAAGCAGTTCGGACGTGCCACCGGAGCCACCGGACGGAAGGGAAGGCGATGAGGGAAGAGGAGGCGAAGACGGAAGGGGAGGCGATGAGTGGCTCCGATGTCACGCGTGAAGGCTCCGAGGGCGGGCGGCCGGGCCGCGCCGCCGCGCCGGAGATGCTGCGCGGCGGGTCCGGCGGCGACGGGAGAGGGCGGCGCAAGGGCGGCAAACGTGGTGGTGGCGGCCGTGGCGGCCGCGGTGAGCAGCTCATGGCGCCTCCGGCCGAGTTCGAGTCGTACTACGGCCGGCCGGTCATCAAGGCCCCCGCCTGGCGCGCCCGGGACATCGCCGGGTACTTCTTCCTCGGCGGTCTGGCCGGCGCCGGATCGGTGCTGGCCGCCGGAGCCCACGCGACCGGCCGCACCACCACCGCCACCGCGATGAAGATCTCGTCCCTGGCGGGGGTGTCCCTGTCCACCGCCGCACTCGTCAACGACCTCGGCAGGCCCGGCCGGTTCGCGAACATGCTCCGGGTCGTCAAGCCGACCTCGCCGATGAGCGTCGGCTCCTGGCTGCTGGCCGCCTACGGGCCCGCCGCGGGCGCCGCGGCCGCCTCGGCGGTCACCGGGAAGCTGCCCCGGGCGGGCGCCGTGGCGACCGGCGCCGCGGCGCTCCTCGGGCCGGCCGTCGCCACCTACACCGCGGTCCTCGCGGCGGACACCGCCGTCCCCGCGTGGCACGGCGCGCACCGTGAACTCCCGTACCTGTTCGCGGCATCGGCGACGGCCGCCGCCTCCGGGACGGCCCTCGTCGTCGGTCCCGTACGGGAGACGGCGCCCGCCCGGTGCGCCGCGGTACTGGCCGCGGTCGCCGACGAAGCGGTCACCAAGGCCGTCGAACGGCGCCTCGGCATGGTCGCGGAGACCTGGCACCAGAGGCGGGCCGGCACGCTGCTCCGCACGGCGCGGACCCTCACCGCGGCCGGAGCCGCCGTCGGCGCCGCCTTCGGAGGCCGTTCCCGCACGCTGGCCGCCGCGGGCGGGCTGGCCCTGCTCGCCGGTTCCGCGTGCACCCGCTTCGGGGTCTTCGCGGCCGGTATCGCCTCCGCCGAGGACCCGAAGTACACCGTCGTACCCCAACGGGCGGCCAAGGAAGCCCGCCGCACCACACCGACGCACAGCGCGGAGAGGACACAGCCCACATGACCCGCACACCCCACACCGACGAGCCGGCCCAGGTCGTGCTCAGCGCCCAGTCCCCGGCCGACGCCGAAGCCGTGTTCAGCACGCTGCGCAGCTGCTTCGACTCCGACCGCGCCGACGGTGACACCGCGCACGACCAGCCGCACCGGCCCGGTCACCCGGTCGTCTGGACCGAGACCTTCGAGACCTCGGAAGTCCGCGGCGACGTCCGGCCGGACGCGGACCTGTCCGCCGCCGTCACCGCCGACCTCCAGGGCAGCCACTTGGCGGTCGACCGGCTGCGGGACGTGCTGACGCGCGCGTTCTCCGTCCGTACGGAAGGCACGGTGTCGGGCGACCAGGAGGTCGAGCTCCAGATCGTCCTGGAGAGCACGGGGCAGAGCTGACGCCCTTTCCGGCCCGGACCGGATGAACGCGTGCCGCGGGCGGGCGCGGAGCAGCCTCAGTTCTGCTCCGCGCCCGCCCGTTCCGGCGACCGGGACCCTCACCCCGGCGGCGTACGACCGGGCCCTCACCCGGTGTCGTACGACGGCTTTTCACTCGGCGGCGTAGGGGCGCCGTTCGGGGCGTCTCCCGGGTACGAGGACCGTGAGCGGCCGTACGGAGACTCTGGCAGTGGCACTGAGCGCCATCAAGCGTGGAGCGATGCCAACTTCTGCACATCTTCCCCCGCTGATCTGCCAAGGCTGCCAAGTCGCCTACGCCGCGGCCCGCTCTCTCCGCCACACCACCGCGTCGGCTGAAAACGGCGCCTGGACGTTGTGGACGTCATCGCGTCGCCGGAAGAACTCGGGCGGGGCATAGGAATAGCCCAGATTGTGCTGACCGAATCTGTTCTCGCCGCAGTCCGGACCGAGGACTTCGCCGACGCGCTCGGGAGAATCGGGGTGCCGGTGTGCCGGAGGCCGAGCACGGTCCCGGTGGTCACGTCGTCCACGTAGAACGCCAAGAAATGCGGGGTCAATTGCCGTTCCTCGATAAGCCGCGAGAAGGGCAGTTCACGGGCCACCCGCGACCGCTCTCGGCCGGTGGGCGGCCCCACTTCCCCGGCGGCACCCGGGGGCGGTTCCAGAACCCCAGGAACCCTGAGCCGGTGCGGCGCGGCGAGCGCCGCGGGCCGACCGCGCACGCCTGGGCGGCTCCCGAGGCAGCTCCCCGCGGACGGCACGAAAGAACGGCCGGGAAGGCGCGCGGACGCGTCCTCCCGGCCGTCACCGGATCATGCGGCCGTTATTGGATCATGGCGTGGGCAGCTCCGCCCGGACCGTCCGCGCAGCCGTGACGAGGTTCTCCAGCGAAGCCCGGGTCTCGGGCCAGCCCCGGGTCTTCAGACCGCAGTCGGGGTTGACCCACAGCCGCTCGGCCGGGATGGCGCCGAGGCCCTTGCGCAGCAGGCTCGCCGCTTCCTCGGCGCTCGGCACGCGGGGCGAGTGGATGTCGTACACGCCTGGTCCGGCCTCCCGCGGATAACCGTGTTCGGCCAGTTCACGGGCCACCTGCATGTGTGAGCGCGCGGCCTCCAGGCTGATCACGTCGGCGTCGAGATCGTCGATGGCCTGCACGATGTCTCCGAACTCGGCGTAGCACATGTGCGTATGGATCTGCGTGCGGTCCTGTACGCCACCGGTGGTGAGCCGGAACGCCTCGGTGGCCCAGGCGAGGTAGGCGGGGCGGCCGGCGGCGCGCAGCGGCAGCGTCTCGCGCAGCGCCGGTTCGTCGACCTGGATGACCGAGGTGCCGGCCGCCTCCAGGTCGCCGACCTCGTCGCGCAGGGCCAGCGCCACCTGCCGGGCGGTGTCGCCGAGCGGCTGGTCGTCCCGGACGAACGACCAGGCGAGCATGGTGACCGGACCGGTCAGCATGCCCTTGACCGGCCGGTCGGTGAGCGACTGCGCGTACCGCGTCCACCGCACCGTCATCGGCTCGGGCCGTGAGATGTCCCCCGCGAGGACCGGCGGACGGACGTACCGCGTGCCGTACGACTGGACCCAGCCGTGCTGTGTGGCGAGGTACCCCGTCAGCTGCTCGGCGAAGTACTGCACCATGTCGTTGCGTTCGGGCTCGCCGTGCACGAGGACATCGATGCCCGCCTCCTCCTGGAAGGCGAGCACCTCGCGGATCTCGTTCCCGATGCGCTCCTCGTACCCGGCCGTGTCGAGGCGCCCCGCCCGTAGGTCGGCGCGCGCGGTGCGCAGTTCGGCGGTCTGCGGGAAGGAGCCGATGGTGGTCGTCGGCAGCAGCGGCAGGCCGAGGTGGGCCCGCTGGGCGGCGGTCCGCTCCCCGTACGGCGCGGAGCGGCGGCCGTCGGCGTCGGTGACGGCGGCGGTACGGGCCCGTACGGCGGGATCGTGGGTGATCGCGGAACCGGCGCGGGACGCCAGGTCCGCGCGGTTGGCGGCCAGTTCGGCGGCGATCGCGTGAGTGCCGTGCGCGAGGCCGCGGGCGAGCGTGGCGATCTCGGCGGTCTTCTGCCGGGCGAACGCCAGCCAGCGCAGGACCTGCGGGTCGATGTCCCGCTCGGCGGTGGCGTCCAGCGGTACGTGCAGCAGGGAGCAGGAGGCGGCCACGTCGACCCGGTCGGCCAGGCCCAGCAGCGTACCGAGGGTGGCCAGCGACTTCTCGTAGTCGTTGATCCAGATGTTGCGGCCGTTGACGACACCGGCGACCAGCCGCTTGCCGGGCAGCCCGCCGGCGGCGGCGAGCGCGTCCAGGTTGCCCGCCGCGGCCTCGGTGAAGTCCAGGGCGAGCCCGTCGACGGGCGCCTTGGCGAGCACCGGAAGTGCCTCGCTGAGCTGGTCGAAGTACGAGGCGACCAGCAGCTTCGGGCGGTCGGTGAGCGCGCCGAGGACGCGGTAGGCGCGCTCGGCGGCGTTGAGGTCGGCCGGGGTACGGTCCTGCACCAGGGCGGGCTCGTCCAGCTGTGCCCACTCGGCGCCGGCCGCACGCAGGTCCGCCAGCACCTCCGCGTAGACGGGCAGAAGCCGGTCGAGCAGGGTCAGCGGGTCGAAGTCGGCGGCGACACCGGGGGCCGGCTTGGCCAGCAGGAGGTAGGTGACCGGGCCGACGAGGACCGGGCGTGGCGTGTGGCCGAGCGCGAGCGCCTCCCGCACCTCGCCGACCTGTTTGGCGGAGTCGGTGGCGAAGACCGTGTCGGGCCCCAACTCGGGCACCAGGTAGTGGTAGTTCGTGTCGAACCACTTGGTCATCTCCAGCGGTGCCACGTCCTGCGTGCCGCGCGCCATCGCGAAGTAGCCGTCCAGGGCGTCGGCTTCGACGGCGGCGCGGTGCCGTTCCGGGACAGCTCCGACCATGACGCTGGTGTCCAGTACGTGGTCGTAGTACGAGAAGTCACCGGTCGGTACCTCGTGGATGCCGGCGTCGGCCAGCTGCTGCCAGTTGGAACGGCGCAGGTCCCGCGCGGTCTCCCGGAGGGCGTCCGCGATGACGCGGCCCTTCCAGTACCCCTCGACGGCCTTCTTCAGTTCCCGGTGCTGTCCCTGGCGGGGGTAGCCGTACACGGTGGCCCGTGCTGCCGCGGCTGCGGGCTTCGCTGTCACGGAACTCTCCTTCGCGAGCGTGATCTTCTCCGAGCCCGGTGACCGGACGAGAACGCGAAGGAATGACGCGTCGGGCGGGCCGCGGAGCGTCCGATGACACCCCTGCCCGCCTGTCATGACACGCCGACCCGCCCTCGAAGGTCACCGGAAGGGCCGCGCACGTACGGACGCGCGCGGGCAACGGGCAGGTCTTCGGACTCGCGGGCACGCCTGCCGGAACGTGACGTCGTCCGGCGGACACCTACTGGCCGTCGCTTCCCGGATCCGCGGCCCGGATCCAGTGCGTATGACGGCGGTCGTTCCCGCTCACCGCTGCGGGGCAGTCCCGGATTCCCACCGGGTTCCCTCTTGCGACGCGCCTGCCTGGCGGGCAGGGCGAACCAGCTGCACCGGACAGCGTAGATCGGCCGCAGCCGGTACCGACACCCCTGTTCACATGGTGGTACGTGAGATGGGACACGGGGGTGGGGGCCGGGCAGAGGCGGGAACGGGCGGGCACGGCGGAGCCGAGGTCCCGTACGGTGCCCCGGATGTGTCCGGATCGGCGCTCACCGGGCATGCCGGGGGTCTGAACAATGGAACATCTCTCGGTTGGGCCGTGCATCGGCGAACCGTCCGCCCAGGTCTGGTGCTGTACACCGGGGGCACCGGCACCGGCACCGGCACCGTGCGTCGGGGCGGCACCGCCATCACAACCGGCCCCGGCCCCGACGCCGCAGAAGGAGGACCCGCCGTGCCCGGCACCCACGAGCACCAGCACCCGCACTCGGAGGCATGGAAGACCGCGCTCACCGTGCTGCAAGAGGTCGCACCGCCCGCCATCCCGGAGGGCGCGCATGTGTCGACCGTCCAGATCGAGTATCCGCCCGGCGACCAGGGCGCCCCGCCGCACCGCCATCCCGGGCCGGCTTTCGGGTACGTGGTGGAGGGCGAGATGCGCTTCGAGCTGGAAGGTGAGCCGGAGCGGATCGTCCGCGCCGGGGAAGCGTTCTGGGAGCCCGGCGGCGAGGTCATCCACTACCAGGACGGCAACGCCCGCACCGACACGCGCCTGCGCTTCGTCGTCACCATGCTCTGCGAACCGGGGCAGCCGATGCTGGTCCTGGTCGACGACGAAGAACTCAAACAGCGCGCCCACCTGCGCGCACCCCGGCAGCCCTGACGCCGCTCCGCCCCAGCGGGCGCCCACAGCGCGAGGAGTTCACGAAGTGAAGATCGTGGTCATCGGAGGCACCGGCCTCATCGGCGGCAAAGTGGTCGGCAAACTCACCGAGCGCGGACACGAGGCCGTGCCCGCCGCGCCCGGTACGGGCGTCAACACCCTCACCGGCGAGGGCCTCGACACGGCGCTGGCCGGAGCCCAGGTGGTCGTGGACGTGGCCAACTCGCCCTCCTTCGAGGAGTCGGCGGTCCTGGAGTTCTTCACCACCTCCACCCGCAACCTGCTGGCCGCCGAGACGAAGGCGGGCGTCACGCACCACCTGGCGCTGTCGATCGTCGGCATCGACGACCTGCCCGACAACGGCTACTTCCGGGCGAAGGCGGCCCAGGAGCGGCTGATCAAACAGAGCCCGGTTGCCTACTCGATCCTCCGGGCGACCCAGTTCTTCGAGTTCGTCAAAGGCATCGCCGACACCGCCACCGACGGCGACACCGTACGCGTACCACCCGTGCTCTTCCAGCCCATGGCCGCCGAGGACGTAGCCGAAGCGGTGACCAAGGCCGCCGTGGGAATTCCGCAGAAGGCCACCACCGAAGTGGCCGGCCCCGAAGTCTTCCGCTTCGACGAACTCGTCACCCGGGCCCTGCACGCCTGGCACGACCCGCGCACGGTCGTCCCCGACCCGCACGCCCGCTACTTCGGCTCCGAACTGGCAGAACGCAGCCTCGTCCCGGACGAGGGCAGCGCCCGGCTGGCCACGATCCGGTTCGACGACTGGTTGCGTACTTCCTCTTGAAGGCGGTGCGGGCGGCAGCCATCGGCGGGTACCCCCAGCAGCCCCCGACTCTCGGACGCGGACGGAGCGACGCCCTCAACCGGCCCGGGGGGCGCCCCGCTGACTCCCGGGAGCAGCCGAACCCAGGCCACCAGCACCCCACCCACCCCCGCAGTACCCTCAACTCAACCCACCCACCCCCGCAGAACTCTCACCCCACCCATCCCCCCACCGAAAGGCAGGACATGCAAGACGTACGCCGGGCCCGTACGACCGACCACACCACCCTCGTGGAGTGCGTCCAGCGCTGGTGGGGCGACTCACGCACCCCGGAACAATCAAGGGAACTCTCCCTGCTGCTGCCCCGGTTGTTCCTCCAGCACTTCGCGGACACCAGTCTGGTGCTGGAGGACGAGCAGGGAATCCGGGCGTTCCTCGTCGGCTTCTACTCCGCCGACCACGCGGAAGAGGCCTACATCCACTTCGTCGGAGTGGACCCCGAGTTGCGGAAGCAGGGCGTGGCACGCCGCCTCTACACCACCTTCTTCGAACGCGCGGCAGCGGCCGGCCGCACCGAGGTGCGCGCCATCACCTCGACGCGGAACAACGGCTCCATCGCCTTCCACCAAGCCATGGGCTTCGAACTGGAAGCAGGCGACCGGGAGGTGGACGGCCTCCCGGTCCACACCGACTACGACGGCCCGGGCCAGGACCGAGTGGCCTTCCGCCGCAAACTTGGCGCGCCGGAGGTACGCACCCTGGCCCCCTTCACGACGCGCGCGGCGACACCGCAGGACTTCGACACCATCGTGGGTGTGGTCGACGACTGGTGGGGCCGCGCCGCCTCCCGCGACCTGACGCGGGTCTTCGTGAACCACTTCTACGGAACCAGCCTGATCGCCGAACACGACGGCGAACTGGCAGGCTTCGTCATCGGCTTCCTCTCCCCGTCCAACCCGCAAGAGGCGTACATCCACTTCACGGGAGTGGCCCCCACCTGGCGCCGCACCGGCCTGGGCAGCTTCCTGTACGAACGCTTCTTCGACATGGCCCGCGCCCACGACCGAACCGTGGTCAAGGCCATCACGTCCCCGCAAAACACCCGCTCCATCGCCTTCCACAGCGCCTTGGGCTTCACCCCGTCGGCCCCGATCACGGATTACGACGGTCCCGCGCTGGACCGGGTGAGTTTTCGGCGGGAGCTCTGAAGGGGGGTGGGGGCGGGTGGCCGCTGGATGACGGGGCCGCCGAGGATCACGTCGGACGGGGCCATCCCTGCACGTGCGGGGACCACCTGCCTTTAGCACAGTTACTGCCTTCTGTGCCGGGACCACCCCCGCACGCGCGGGGACCACAGGCCTCGACCAGCGGCTTTGTCAGGCGCGGTGGTGGTCTTTCTTTACTTCCGGAGATCCCGGCGAACGCTGGGATAACGTCTTTTTCTCGGTCATTGCAGGAGGCGCCTTGTGCCCGGTGGCCTCGGACCCGGCCTTATGCGGCGCCAAGACGGTTGCCGCGCCACGATCCCACCGCCGATGACCCGTATGCGATGCACGTTTCACTCCGCTCTTCGGTACGGCCTGCGGGTGCGGGCATACCCGTGCGGCATCGATCACCGGCTGTGGCTACAGTGATCTCGCGCGATCAGCCATCCCATTTCTGTAAAGACTTGGAATGGAGATGGCAGTAATTCGTATATGGGGCGTCAAGTGGTTGCAGCGCCTCCCTATACGGACAACGGGGACACAGGAGGGCCTAATGGGTAACGGCTACGACGTCGAGAGCGCTGCTCTGCGCCGGTATGCCAACGCGGTGGACGAGTCGGCGGGCCGGGTCGAGAAAATCCGTAACCGGGTCCGCGGTCTGGAACTGTCCGGCGGGGTGTTCGGGATGCTCTCCGAGTCCGACAGTCTCAAGGCGGACTACGACAAGCAGTCCGAGGAAGCCGTCAGCGATCTCCATGACGTCAAGGAGTCCCTGGGAGCCGTCGCCGACGGCATGCGGCTGGCGGCCGACGGCTACGACACCAACGAGGACGACCAGGTCCGGCTCATGGGCGGTGGCCAGGCGTGAGCCAGGTACTGGAACGTATCGGGTTCGACGTCGACTGGAGCAACCCGCTTGCGGGCGCGCTCGACTCCACGATCCGCGGCGCGGTCAAGAGCCTCGGACTCGACGAGTACCTGGAGAAGGTCAGCGGCGACAACGAGAAGCTGATCGCCACCGCCCGCGAGTGGCGGACCGCCGCCTCCGAGATGCAGGGCGTCGTCGACGACCTCCAGGCCGAGCGCCGGACGCTGCAGGCCTCCTGGACGGGGGAGGCGTCCACCGCCTTCGGTACGACCATGACCGAGTTCGAGCAGGCCTTGAAGGGCGAGGCCGAGGACATGATCACGGTCGCCGAACTCCTGGAGACGGCGGCGGAGGCCTGCACCGAGGCCGAGGAGACGATGATCGAGCTGATCACCGAGATCGTCGAGGCGCTGCTGGTGGCCGCCGCGACGGCGGCGATCGTCGCGATCCTCACGGCCGGCGTCGGCGCGGCCATCGGCCCGCTGATCGGGGCCGCTGGGGCCGCGCACCGGGCTCTGAAGGCCGTACGGATCACCGCCAAGCTGGCGGACAAGCTCAAGGATCTCGCCGACCGGATGCGCGCCCTTCAGAAGCTGCGGAGGGCACGTATCAAGGCCAAGGCGCTGTGGCGCAACAAGAACGCCCGCAAGAAGATCAGCAGAGGGGTCAAGCAGGTCGTCAAGCGGGCCGCGGGAGCCAAGGCCGCCGGGGCCGTCATCGACGCGGCACCGCTCGCCAACAGCGTCATCGAGCACCACACCGGCGTGGATGTCGGGGAGAAGGCCGGCCAGTGGGCCGACAAGGGCGAGGCCGCACTCCATGACGCGACCGGCCTCAAGTGGGTCCAGGTCGGCGACCACCGGTGGGACGTGGAGCACCAGGACGCGGGCAAGCCGCCCCCGCTCACGGAGCAGCAGAAGCAGTACGCCGACCGCCCCGACCCCAAGAGTTTCGACGAGCGGCTGGCCGAGGCGGCTCCGCGGGCGGCCAAGCCGGTACGCGAGGTGTTCGGATGAGTCTGCGCGTGGCCCTGGGCAGGGTCCCGTACAAGGAAGCCAGGGAGCGGGCCGGCGAAGCGCTGCCGGGTGACGAGCGGCTCGTACAGAACGAAGTGGTCTTCCCCGGGCACCGGCTGCCCAAGCCGCGCCGGTGGAACCGCCCCCGCGTCCTGGCGGGCCGCCGCCTGCCGGGCGACCGCTGGGAGGGCGCCAAACGGGTCTTCTGGCTGGTCGATGCCATCATCCAGCCGATCCCCGACCTCTTCGGCGGTCGGCGCAAGAAGGGCAAGCCCCTGAAGGGCGGCTGGGAAAGCCTGGCAGGCCAACTGGCCACCGCCCTGTGGCCCCGCGTACCGACCACCGACGCGCTGCCCGTACTCCAGCTCACCGACCGCCACTTGCACGTCACCTATGTGCAGCGCGGCCGCCGCCGCGGCGAACTCGGTGCGGTCGAGGCGGGCTGGAGCACGCCCGCGTCCCAGGTGGCGTGGGTCCGGCACCGTACGGACATCGACGCGGACACCTACGAAATCGGCTTCACGGACGAATCCTGGGCCCGGGTGGAGATGCGGAGCCAGCACGCCGTGTATTTCGTGGAGTGTTTTCCGCGGGGTGGTTGAGAAGAACGGGCGGGCGCCTGGTGCTCGCGGTCTTCGTGTGGGCCGGTTCAGGTAGCACCGGTCCGGCACCGGTGCTACCTGGGTTGTCTCGCCCGACGCACAAAGTTCCCGAGAAGCCCGGAGAAGCCCTGGGGAGGTCCAGGAGAATTCCCACAGGGTCGTAGTCCTTCAGGCTGCCCGGCGCTTACGTTGGCGGCGTATGGTCAGCCTGCGCCGTTCCTCCTCGTCCGTGCCACCCCAGATTCCGTAGTTCTGGCCTGTCTGGAGGGCCCATTCGAGGCATTCGCCCGCCACCGGGCACCGCCGGCACACCGCTTTCGCGTCCGCCTGCTGCTGGGCGGCCGGGCCCGTTACTCCTACGGGGAAGAAGAGTTCCGGGTCCTCGTCCAGGCACGCTGCTTTTTCCCACCACTCCATGGCTGCCTTCCCTCGTGGAGATCTTTCAGGGGGTTGTGTTGTGTCGTCGCAGGCTCCACGGAGGTGCGCACGGGGGCAGTGCCCGTACGTGATGACGGCACGTCGGACGGCCCGGACGCCTGGGGCGGCGGGCTGTGGCAGGGCGGCTCTGGTGGCCCCCTGTTGTCCGAGTCCGCACGTGGGAACCTGGATGTCCCGGGTTCCCGTGCGGGCAGGGTTCAATCGCGTGGGGCGGAGGGGAGTTCGCAGACGGCCAGTGCGTGTTCGTGGATGCTGCCCAGGACCAGGTGGCCGTCGTGTTCGCAGACGCTGGTCACCATGCGGTAGTCCGGGCTTCGGCGCCGCAGGTCGTGAACGATGCGGCCGGAGGTGTCGACAGCCAGGACACCCGTGAGGGGGCCGGGGCGGGGGCGGACGCGCCGGGCCACGCTCCATGCGGCGTGGCGTAGTGCCGGTTTTGTGTGGTGCAGGCGGTCCAGGCCGGTGGAGCGTGCGCCGGCCAGGGCCACCCAGAACAGGCCGCTGGGGCCACGGGACATGTTGTCGGGGTAGCCCGGCAGATCGGCGGCGAGTATGTCGTGCTGCCCTGCCTGTGGGCCGGTCAGCCAGAGCCTGGTCAGCCGGCGTGAGCCGGTCTCCGCCACGGTGACGTAGGACTCGTCCGGCGCCAGGGCGACTCCGTTGGCGAACTGGAGGCCGTCCAGTACGACTTCGGGCTCGCCGCCGGGGCGCAGCCGGACCAGGTGTCCGGTGCCGGTGTGCTCCAGGATGTCGCCGAGCCAGTCCTCCAAGGGGTAGCGGCGGCTGGAGACACTGAAGTAGACCGTGCCGTCGGTGGCTGCTGCGGCATTGCTGCAGAAGCGCAGCGGGGCGCCGTCGACGGTGTCGGCGAGCGTCCGTACCGTACCGTCGGACGGGTCCACGCGCAGCAGTCCCCGGCGCGCGTCGCACACCAGGACTCTGCCGTCGGGCAGCGGTTCCAGCCCGAGCGGGCGGCCGCCGGTACGGGCGATGACTTCGGCGCGGGGCGGGCCGACGGGGGCGTGGGGCGGCGTCGGCGTACCGGTTCGATCGTTGCCCGGTTCCTTCGGGAAGGGGTCCAGGCGCAGTACTCTGCCGTCCTCCAGGCCGGTGAGCACCCGCCCGGCCGAGTCCACCACCACGTCCTCCGGACCTCTTCCGTCGAGCGGTACCGTCCGCGGCGGGGGCAGGGGCGCCGTCATCCGGCTGGTCTTTTCGTATGCGTTGGCCATGACCTGCTGACTACCCGGCGCCGGGGGCCTTTACCAGGGGTGCGGCGCCGGGGACGGGGGTTGGCCGGTTATTCGGTGGCCTGGCGTGGTGTGTGCTGCCCGGGGAAGTCGCGATCGGGGTTGGGGCCGGGCTCGGGAAGGTGGTAGGTCCGGCGGCCCGCGACGGCCCACCAGACGGTGGCCAGGGTGAGGACGAGGAACAGGGCCACGGGGGCGTAGTTGAAGGTGGTCAGGGAGATGGGGTGGGTTTGGGGGAGGCAGAAGAGGACGGTGACGAAGGCGACCCAGAGGACGGCTACCCGGCCGACCGGGACACCCCAGCGGCCCAGGTTCCACGGGCCGGGACGGAACGTGCGGCGGTGGCGCAGGCGCAGGTAGACGGGGATCGCGTACGCCGGGGTGATGCCGATGATGTTGATGGAGGTGACGGCCGCGTACGCCGCCGGGGAGTAGAGGGAGGGGAGGGCGAGGACGGCGGCCACGGCCACGGAGAGCAGGACGGCCCGGGTCGGTGTGCCGGTTCGCGGGGAGACGTGCCGCCACCAGCCGGAGCCCGGCAGCGCGCCGTCGCGCGAGAACGCGAACACCATGCGGGAGGTGGCCGCCACCTCCGCGTTGCCGCAGAACAGCTGCGCGACGATCACCACCAGCAGCAGCGCCTTCGCCCCGCTGAGGCCGAGCGCGTCGAGGAAGATCTGCGCGGGCGGCACTCCGGTCGGGGTGTTCTGTACGCCGGTGTAGTCCTGGATGGCGAACGTCAGCCCGGCCAGCAGGAAGAAACCGGCGACCCAGGACCAGCGGATGGCCCGTACGATGCCGCGGGCCGCGTTCACCTGCGCTCCGGTGGTCTCCTCGCTCAGGTGCGCCGACGCGTCATAGCCGCTGAAGGTGTACTGGGCCAGCAGCAGGCCGATCAGCGCCACGTACAGCGTGCTGTTCCAGCCGGTGCCGTTGACGAAGGTGGTGAAGACGAAGGAGGGGGACCGGTGGTGGGCGGGCACCAGCCACAGGACGCCGACGATGAGCGCGACCCCGGCCAGGTGCCACCACACGGAGACGGTGTTGAGGATGCTGACCAGGCGTACGCCGAAGAGGTTCAGCGTCGCGTGCAGCGCCAGGATGCAGGCGTAGATGACCATGAGTGAGCCTGGGGTGGGCTCGAAGCCCCATTGCAGTCCGGCGAACGCGCCCATGAACAGCGCGCATCCGTAATCGATGCCGGCGATCGCACCGAGCAGGCCGAGGAGGTTCAGCCAGCCGGTGTACCAGCCCCAGCGCTTGCCGCCGAGCCGGTCGGCCATGAAGTACAGCGCGCCGGACGTCGGGTAGGCGCTGGTGACCTCCGCCAGCCCGGCGCCGACGAACATGACCATGATGCCGACGACGATCCAGCCCCACATCATCACCGCGGGGCCGCCGGTGGCCAGGCCGAATCCGTACAGCGTCAGACAGCCGGAGAGGACGGAGATCACGGAGAAGGAGATGGCGAAGTTCGCGAACGGGCCCATCCGCCGTTTCAGCACGGGGGTGTAGCCCAGCTCGCGCAGGAATTCGTGGTCGGACCGGGGGTCGGCGAGGGCCTGGCCGTCGGGGGCGGATCGCCCGGTGGGGCCGGGTCGCCTGGAGGGGGCGGACTGCCCAGCTGGGTCGGATCGCCCAGCCGGGTCGGATCGCCTTGCGCGCGTCACGGATGCAGCCTCCAGTACGGGGTGGATGAGCCGTTGGCGCAAGGAAAGGACCGGGGAGGCGGGTGTGTCGAGGCTTTTCCGGCCGAGTGTCCGGATCAGTGGGCCGGCATCCGCAGCGGTACGACGTGCCGCCCCCGTCACGTCGTCACGTGGGCGTGTCGACGTGACGACGTGACGGGGGCGTGTCGACGTGACAGGGGACGGGACGGGTGGGGAAACGGGTGAGAGCGGCGGGGCGGGGAGCGGCAGCCGTACCGGTCAGCAGTCGCAGCAGCAGCCGTCGCAACAGCAGGAGTCCGGGCAGCAGTTGCAGCCTTCGCAGCTGTCACAGCAGTCGCAGTCCCGGCAGCAGCCCTCGCGCTTCTTGCGCGACCACGGGCCCTCGTACTCCTCGGCGCAGCAGAGCTGGCAGGTGCAGCAGAGTCCGATGGCGACCGCGCAGCCGGCCAGGAGGCCGCGGGGCTTCTTCGGCGGGCGAGGGGTGCCATGACCGCCAGAGCCACTGTCGCCGCCGAATCCTGCGTGCCCGCCGAAGCCTCCGTGCCCCCCATGTCCGCCCTGCGGCACCGCTCCGCCCGCGTAAGGATTCTGCGGCCCGTTCAGGTGCTGCGGGCCGTGGGCGTACGGGCCGCCGGGCGGCGCATGGCCGTACGAAGGCGGCGCGGGGTACGGCTGCGGCTGCCCGTACGGATTGCCCGTCCCGCCGTCGTACGGGCCCGCCCCGTGCCCCTGGTGCGAGCACGACGCCGTGCCGAAGGCGCGGTCGACGGACCGCCGCAGCTCGTGTACGAGCAGCGCGTGCACCAGTGCGGAGTCGGTGAACTCCACGTCCCGCAGCGCGAGGCGGATGCCGTGCAGCGCGTCGTCGCACAGCCGGCGGGCCTGTGCGGGGGAGGCGCCGGTGGCCGTCAGCGGGTTCCAGGCGCCCTCGGCGGCGTCCGCGGCGCGGTCCTCCACCGCGTCGAGGAGGTGGGCCAGCCGTCCGAAGAGCCGGCCGGCCTCGGCCAGCGGTGCGGCGTTGCCGGGGCGGCCCGCGAGGACCGCGGTGTGCGCGAAGGCGGCGGCGGTCGCCGTCTCGGTGGGTTCGGTGACGACGGTCAACGGGGTGCCGGGGCCCGCGAGTTGTTCGATGCCCACCTGCCGGTCGACGGCGTCGACGAGGACGGACGTGTCGAAGCCGAGGGTCGCGCCGGTACGGGCTCCCGCCCGGTCCCAGCCGGCGGCGACCTTGCGTGCCGCGGCGGCCACCGGGCGGCGGCGCAGCAGCCCGTTCCGGTCGGCGACGTGGTCGCGTATCTTCGCCGAGGCGAGCACCAGAGAGACCGAAGCGGCCAGCCGGGCGCCCTCGCCCTTCGCCACCGAGGCGGTCCGCATGCCGCGCAGCGGGCAGGGCCCGGCGGTACGGCGCTGCGCTGCCGCCCGGCCGGACTGGGCGTCCGTCAGGACGGACACGATCAAGCCATCGTAATTGGTCACCACCCGGGCGAACTGCCCGTGGTCACCGCGCAGGGCGAGGCACAGCCCGCACAGATGGGCCATCCACTCGGCCTTGAGCCCGTTGGACAGGCGGTGGGTGCAGGGCCTGACGATTCCGAACACGTGAAGAGATCCCCCGTTGGACATCGATGAAGAGCGGTCGTGGCTGGAAATCGTATTACCCGGCGGGGGCGGGTGGCGGCGGCGGTGGCCCGCGCGGCGGAGGTGGCCGCGGGGTTCGACCGGATCGGGCGGCGGGCGTGCCGGGGTGGGCAGGACGGGGCATAGCAGGAGGCACGACGACACAAGCCGGAGGAGACGCCATGAGGGACACCGTGACGGTGCCGACCGGACCAGCCGGAGCCCCGGCCCGCCCCGCGCAGGCCTGCCCGCCCACCCGTACCGCCCGCGTGCCCCGCAGCCGTACCGCGTACGCCGCGTGGCCGGAGACACGGTGAGGAGCCGCGGCGTCCGGCCCCGGACCCGGCTCCCGGTGTCCGAGAGCGAGCGGGTGCTGTTCGGCGGTGCGCTGCGCTACGACCTGTCGTTCACGCGGCACGAGATGCCGATCCTGCGGATGGGACTGTGGTCGATGGCCCGCCAGTTCCCCGCCATGATGGGCGCCGTCGCCAGGGCGGCCTGGCGTGAGGACCGTGTCGCGCTGTCGGTGCTGCTCGGCGCGGAGGCCGGCCAGGGCGTCCTGCGGGCCTTCACCCTGGTGGCCACCAACCAGGCGCTCGTGGCGCTGTTCGCGGCCGGGCCCACGCCCGAGCGGCTGCGCCAGGCGCTGCCCGCCCTGGTGGCCGTGGCTGTCGTGGCGGTGCTCTCCGCGCTCCTGTCGGCGGTGTCCACGGCGGCGTCCGGGCAGCTGGAACCCAAGATCGAGCGTGTCTGCACGGCCCGCTTCTACCACGGTGTGATCCACGTCGAACTCGCCGCCTTGGAGGACCAGCAGGTCCACCGCACACTCGACGCGGGCCGGTTCGGCACCGACTCCATCCGGATGATGCTCGGGTCCTCGATCCTGGTCCTCAACGCGCTGATCGGCCTGCTCGCCGCGGCCGGTGTGCTGCTCATGCTGCACCCGCTGCTCGTGCTGATGCTGTTCCTGGTGGCCGCCCCCAAGGGGTGGGGTGCGGTGCTCTCGGCCCGCAGGCAGTACGAGTCCCGGCACACGTGGATCGAGCACCGCCGCGCCATCTCCGTCATCACCCAGAAGCTCACCGACCAGGCGTGTGCCGCCGAGATCCGGGTGCACGGCGCCGGGCGGCTGCTGGTGGACGCGTACGCGGACATGTCGAAGACGGTGGAGCGCGAGCAGCAGCGGCTGGCCCGTGCCGAGGCCGGCACCCAGACCGTCGCCTCGGCGGCTTCGGGTCTGGCGTCCCTGGGCGCCTACGGTGTGCTGTGGCTGCTGCTGACCGGCGGCGGTATGCCGCTGGCCGTGGCCGGGACCGCCGTGATCGCCGTACGGACGTCCAGCGCCGGCCTGATGTCCCTGGTCATGCAGTTCAACCGCCTCTACGAGGAGGCCATGTACCTCAAGGACTGGGAGGACGCGTGCAGCACCGCCAAGCGGCACGCCATCCCCGGCGGGGGCGCCCCGCTGACCGGGCTGCTGGAGGAAGTCCGCCTGGAGAACGTTTCCTTCACCTACCCCGGCGCCACCTCGCCCGCCCTGGACAAGGTGGACCTGACGATTCCCCGCGCCTCGGTGGTGGCGCTGGTCGGGGCGAACGGTTCGGGCAAGTCCACCCTGGCCAAACTGGTGGCGGGCCTGTACCTGCCCAGCGACGGACGCCTGCTCTGGAACGGCACCGACACCCGGGACGCCGACCGTGCGGACGTCTTCGGGCAGGTGGCCCTGCTGGCCCAGGACTTCCCGCACTGGCCGATGACCGCCCGCGCCAACATCCACATCGGGCGCAGCGACCAGCGGCTCGAACAGTGGCGCGTCGAGCGGGCGGCCGACGGCGCGGACGCGACCGACGTCGTCACCTCCCTGCCGCACGGCTGGGACAGTCTGGTCGTCAAGGGCTTCGAGCGCGGCACCCAGCTCTCCGGCGGGCAGTGGCAGCGCATCGGCACCGCCCGCGCCCACTACCGCGAAGCCCCGCTGCTGGTCGTGGACGAGCCGACGTCCGCGCTCGACCCCCGGGCCGAGGTCGAGGCGTTCCAGGCCCTGCGTGACCTCACCGGCGACGGCACCACCGTCCTGCTGATCACCCACCGGCTCGCCGCCACCGCGACCGCCGACCTCATCTACGTCCTCGACGAGGGCCACCTCATCGAGCAGGGCACGCATGCTCAGTTGATGGCCCTCGACGGTGGTCACTACCGGTCGCTCTACGAGATCCAGGCCGCTCAGTACGCGAGCGCTGTACCCGATTCCAAGGGGCGTGGCGCGGGGGAGGGGAGATGAGCCTTGCCGGGAGGAGCCTCGCCGGGAGGAGTCTCGCCGGGCGGGAGCGGATACGGGGGGAGGGGTGCGGTCTGCCGGGTACGCGAGGTATGCGGCCGGCCGAGTGCGCGGCCGCGGGCCCCCGGAGTGTGCGACCGGGGCCCCGCGATGCCCGTCCGGGCCTGGTGTGCCGGCCGTCCCTTCCGCGCTTGCCGACGCGGCGGTGCCGCTATTCGGTCAGTGACTTGGCGAACAGGCCGTAGAGCTTCTTGTACGCCTCGTCCTGCGTCGGAATGAGCACCAGGACACGAAGGGTCAGATGGCCCTTGGCCGGGACGATGTGGACGCCCTCCGGAGGCGAGCCGAGGACGACGTTTCCGTCGGAGCCGTCATGGATGACCATTCCCCAGAAACTCGCTTCGAATTCCGGTGCCAGCACCGAGCCGTCCGGGAGCTGGCCGAAGCCGACGTGCCAGTGCTTCACATCGGTGTCACCGGCATACAAAGTGACGTCGTAGGAGTGGATGTACTTGTGGGTCTGCCAGTCCTGCCAGGAGGAGTTGAAGGTGCTTTCCACCGTGAGGTTCTTGTTGGCCGCCGTGAAATTCACGGTTTCCGGCGCGGATTCCTGGCCACCGCGTACGGCCTTCGCCGTCACGCTGTGCTTCCCGGGTGACCAGCCGCCCTCGCGGGCGAAACTCCACAGGTTGCTGTTCACCTTGGCGGTGCCGAGCTGGGTGGCGCCCTCGGTGAGCGTCACCGTGTCGGCGTTGAACGCGACGCCGTCGACGGTGGCGCCGCTGTCCACCTCGGTGCCTTCCTTGGGCGACCGGATGTCCACGACGGGCGTCGGCAGGACGACGTAGAACCGCAGCGGCGCCTTGCCGGACAGGACGTCGTCGCGCACCGCGATGGCGGAGAGATCGTGCTGGCCGAGCGGCCAGTCGGTGTCCGGGGTGTACTCCCACGTGCTGTCCTTGACCGGGCAGGTGCCCAGCAGCCTGGTCCCTTCGTGGAGCAGCACCTGCTGGACGTCGGGGGCCGCGTTGCCCTGGACCGTCTGCCGGCGCTCCTGGGTCTGCGCGCTGGGTTTCGGCGCGGTGAACACCGGCAGTGGCACCGGCTTGTTGAAGGCGAGGGCGGACTGGGCCTGGTCGTTCCAGGTGCTGGTGGGGCTGCCGGAGAGGGGAATACGCGTCAGGTCGGTGATCGAGGAGTTGGCGGGGACGGGTAACTGCGAGCCGCCCTGGTTGGTCCGCGTGAAGAGGATGTTGTCCCGGCCGGTGTTGTTGACGACGCTGCTCACACCGTCGTCGCTCTGGTCGAACCCGTAATCGCTGAAGTTGTTCGCCGTACCGTTCGCCGGGATGACGAGAATTTTGGTGCGGGGCCCTCCCGCGTTGTAGTTGACATCGGCAAACAAGGAGAAGGCGTTCTTGGGGGCGGCGTCCTGCCCCCGGCCGGTGATGACGTACGGTTCGTCGGCGTTCTTGCCATTTCCGTCGGTGGTCACTCGCGTCCCCATCTCGTCGCTGTGGCGGTGAATGCAAGGCTGCCCGCGGCATGTGGCTCCGTCAATTGCGGAAGGCTTGTTCGACCGTGTTCAGGCCATATGCGCAGCTGGCTCGATTCCGGACGGTGCGGGGCCGGAAAGAACGTTTATTCCGTCGCTGCCGCCTCATTCGGCAGGTGGCGGTACAGGCAGGAGGGGGCGGCCGGCCACCGGCAACCCGCAACGCACGACCCGCGACCGGCATCCAGTGGTCCGCGGGACGCCGCGACCGCGTGATTCATCGGCGCACCGCGGGGCACCCGCAACGGCACGTCACCCTGTACGGGTTTGCGACCAGGAGGTCACAGTGAGAACAGTGAGCAAACGTCCGCGTCTCTTAGCGGTGGCGGCAACCGGGACGCTGTCCCTGGCCTTCGTCACCGGCTGCGGCGGAGGGGAGGACCAGGCATCGGGCAAGGGCCCCGGGAAGCAGGGCGGAGCAACGGCGTCCCAGGGCGGCGCGGCGGACGGGCCGCAGGCGGTACGGGCCGCGCACCAGAAGACCACCGCCGCCAAGACCGCCAAGATGACGCTCCTCACGCGGGCCCGGAGCGGCGGCAACAACGCGGAGGTCCGTGGGTCCGGGGTCGTGGACCTGGGCAACGGCAGCAGTGAAATGGTGCTGCTGACCGGCAACCAGCAGATCCATCAGCGGACGGTGGACGGCGTCCTCTACCAGCAGCCGCCTGCCGCCCAGCGGCAGCAGCTGCCGCAGGGCAAGTCGTGGCTCAAGGTGGATCTGAAGAAGCTGACGCAGCAGTCCGGCGGCAGCTCGCAGTACGAGGACCCGACGTCCTCCTTCAACTACACCAAGGGCATCAGCGACAAGGACGTCACCAAGGTCGGCACCGAGACCGTCGACGGTACGGCCACGACGCACTACAAGGTGTCCGTCGACGTGGCGGAGCTGGCCAAGGACAACGCCCAGCAGGCGAAGCAGCTCAGGGCGCAGCTCGGCGACCGGCTGCCGCTCGACATCTGGCTGGACGCGCAGGGCCGGGTCCGCCAGGAGAAGATCGAGGTCAAGCCGCAGGGCGGCAAGCAGGGCAGCAGCGGCGCGCGGACCAGCGTCAGCACCACGCTGAAGTTCAGCGACTTCGGTACGGACGTGAACGTGACCGCGCCCCCGGCGAAGGACACGGTCGACATTACGGACAAGGCGGCTAAACAGGGGCAGAAGGGTCAGCAGGGGCAGCAGGCGACGAAGTCCTGACGGCCCACCGAGGTACCCCGAAGGCGCCGGTGGGTGGACCGGCGCCTTCGGCACGTCCGGAGGCGCTCCGACGGGCTGCCGGACATGGCTGCCGGGCACGCCTGCCGAGCGCGGCTGCCGGGCGCAGCCGCTGGGCACAGCCGCCGGGGGGCAGCCGCCGTGCGTGGCCACCGGAGGAGCCCCAGGTTCCCGGGCCTCCCCAGGCTTCCGTGGCTCAGCGCCCAGCCGTCGAGCAGACCGAGCATCGCCTCCCAGTAGTGCGGGCCATGGTCCCCGCCAGACGGGTGCCCGCAGAGGCTTGTCCGGGGGCCGCCGGGTGTGAGGGCATGTCCGGTCCCCGCCGGGCACGTACAAGAAGCACGTACGGCCGGCGGATGCCGTGCCGCGCACCACCGGTCTGACACGGATCACTGCATGGAAGAAGGCCGGCTCCGATCTCGCTTCCATGGAAGAGGCCGAACCTGCCCCCATGCCCGAGACGGCATAGCCCTTCCCCCGCCGAGCCCGCCGAGCCCTTCCGCCGAGGCCAGTGAGGGACAAGGGGCCCGCAGAGACTAAAGTCGGTCGTGCTGCTATGCAGGCTCGTACCGGCCCGGTGCCGAGCCGGTGCCCGGGGAAGGACAAAGATGCAGGCCGGAGTGTTGCTGTGAGATTTCTGCACACCTCCGACTGGCACCTGGGCCGCTCGTTCCACCGGGTGAACCTGCTCACCGCGCAGCGCGCCTTTCTCGATCATCTCGTCGAGACGGTCCGTACGCGGCGGGTCGACGCGGTCCTCGTCGCGGGTGATGTCTACGACCGCGCCGTACCGCCGCTGGCCGCCGTGGAGCTCTTCGACGACGCCCTGCACCGGCTCGCCGGCCTGGGCGTGCCCACCGTCATGATCTCCGGCAACCACGACTCCGCCCGCCGCCTCGGGGTCGGCTCCGGTCTGATGGGGCAGGCCGGCATCCACCTGCGGACCGACCCGGCGGCCTGCGCCACCCCGGTCGTGCTGCGCGACGCGTACGGCGAGGTCGCCCTGTACGGACTGCCGTACCTGGAACCGGCCCTGGTCAAGGACGAGTTCGGCGCCGCGCGGGCCGACCACGCGCACGTACTGGGCGCCGCCATGGACCGGGTGCGCGACGACCTGGCGGCCCGGCCGGCGGGCACCCGGTCGGTGGTGCTCGCGCACGCCTTCGTCACCGGGGGCGCACCCAGTGACAGTGAGCGGGACATCACGGTCGGCGGCGTGGAGTCGGTGCCCGCCGCCGTCTTCGAGGGCGTCGACTACGCGGCCCTCGGGCACCTGCACGGCTGCCAGACGATCACCGACCGGGTCCGTTACTCCGGCTCCCCGCTCGCCTACTCCTTCTCCGAGGAACGGCACCGCAAGTCCATGTGGCTGGTCGACCTGGACGCCGCGGGCACGGTGACCGCCGAGCGCCTGGACTGCCCGGTGCCCCGCCCGCTGGCCCGCCTCCGCGGCAAGCTGGCGGACCTGCTGGCCGACCCGGCGCACGACGTCCACGAGGAGGCGTGGGTCGAGGCGACGCTGACCGACTCCGCCCGCCCGCACGAACCGATGGCCCGGCTCGCCGCCCGCTTCCCGCACATCCTCAGCCTCGCCTTCGAACCGGAGGAGGGAGCCGCCCGCACCCTCGCCTCGTACGCGCAGCGGCTGCGCGGCCGCAGCGACCAGGAGATCGCCGAGGACTTCGTCGCCCACGTACGGCCGGGGCGCGGCGTGGACGACGAGGAGCGGGACGTACTGCGCTCGGCGCTCGACGAGGTACGCACCGACGACGCGCTGCGGGAGGTGGCGGGGTGAGGCTGCACCGGCTGTCGGTCACGGCCTTCGGGCCGTTCGGGCGGACCCAGACCATCGACTTCGACCGGCTCGCGCGGGCCGGTCTCTTCCTGCTCCACGGGCCGACCGGCGCGGGCAAGACCTCCATCCTGGACGCCGTCTGCTTCGCCCTGTACGGGACCGTGCCGGGGACGCGACAGAGCGGCCAGGCGCTGCGCAGCGACCTCGCCGACCCGTCGACGCCGACCGAGGTGGTCCTCGAACTGACCGTCGGCGGCCGGCGGCTGGAGATCACCCGGCTGCCGGAGCAGCCCCGCCCGAAGAAACGCGGGACCGGCACGACCCGCGAGAAGGCACAGAGCCGGCTGCGTGAGTACGTGACCGGCGACGGAGGAACAGGCACAGCCACCGCCCACGGCGGGCACTGGAAGGCTCTCAGCCGCTCCCACCAGGAGATCGGCGAGGAGATCGGCCAGCTGCTCGGCATGAACAAGGAGCAGTTCTGCCAGGTCGCCCTGCTGCCCCAGGGGGACTTCGCGCGGTTCCTGCGCGCGGACGCCGAGGCCCGCGCCCGGCTGCTGGGACGGCTCTTCGACACCCGCCGGTTCGCCGCCCTCGAAGAGCAGCTGGCCACCCGTCGCAAGGCCGCGGCCGACCAGGTGGCCGCCGGGGACGACCGGCTGCTGGGGCTCGCCCACCGGATGGACCAGGCGGCGGGCGAGCCGGCCGACCTCGTCGACCCCTCGGTCCCCGCGCCGGGACGCGCACCGGAAGCGGCGGCCCCGGCGCCGGGCCGCCGTGGCGGTACGGGTGCAGGCAGGGGTACGGGCCGGGCGGCGCGCGCTGCCGGTACGTCTGCGTCTCCCCGGGGTACGGCGACCGCCACCGCACTCGTACCAGGACAGTACGGGCCGGGACAGTACGGGTCGGAGCACGGGCCGGGCTCCGCTGAGGCCGCCGAGGCGCCGAGCCCCGGCGAGCCGGGCTTCACCGAAGCCGTACTGGTACGGGCGGCCGTCGCACGGGCCGGCGCGCGCGAGCGGTACGACATCGCCCGGCTCGCCGTACGCTCCGCCGAGACGGCGGAGGCCGCCGCCCGCGCGCGGGCGGACGAGGAGCGTGAGCGGGACCGCCTCCAGCGCCGGTACGCCGAGGTGCAGCGGCACGCGGCGGAACTGGCGGCGCGGTCCGGTGAGCGGGACCGGGCCCGGGAGCGCCTGGCGCGGGCCCGCGCGGCCGCCGAGGTCGCCCCAGCCCTGGCGCTGCGCGACGCGGCCTGGCGCGAGCACGGGACGGCGCAGGCCGAGGAGCGGCGCGGGCGCTCCCAGCTGCCGCCCGATCTGGCCGGCGCGGACGCCGAACGGCTCGCCGCTCTCGAACGCGAACTACGGCAGGACCTCGGATCGCTGACGGCGGCCCGCCGGGCCGAGAGCCGCGCCGCCGAGATCGCCGCGGAACGCGCCGGGATCGAGCGGGAGGCGCGGGCCGACGAGCAGACGCTGGTGGACGCCGCCGCGTGGCTCGCGAACCGGGAGCCGGCGCACCAGGAGAACCAGCGGCGCATCGAGGCCGCCCAGGAAGCCGCGGCCCGTGCCGAACAGCTGCACGCCCAGCTCGACCCGGCCCGGCAGCGGCTGGCGGCCGCGCGGCGGCGCGATCACCTCACGGAGAGCCTGCGGGCCGCCGACGAGGACGTGCTGCGCGCCCGGGAGCGTGCGGCGGCGGCCCACGAACACTGGCTCGACCTCAAGGATCGCCGTCTGCGCGGCATCGCGGCCGAACTCGCCGCCGGACTGGAGGACGGCGCCGCCTGCGCCGTGTGCGGCGCCACCGAGCACCCCGCCCCGGCCCGCACCGGGGCCGGACACGTGGACCGTACGGCCGAGGAAGCGGCGCTGGGCGCCTACCGGCAGGCCGAGTCCGCGCGTCAGGACGCCGAGCGTGCCCAGCAGTCCCTGAAGGAGGAGCGGGCCGCCGCCGTGGCAACCGCCGGGGACACTTCCGTCGCCGAACTGGCGCGCGCTGAAGAAGAGTTGCGCGAGACGTACGCGCGCGAGCGCGCCGCGGGAGCCGATCTGCATGCCGCTCGCGAAGCGTCCGCGCGTGCCGACCGCGAGTACGAGCGCCGCCGCACCGAGCAGCAGGAGGCCGAGCGTCGCGCTGCCGCACGCACTTCCCACCGTGAAGCCCTGGACCGTGAACTCGCTTCGCTCGACAGCGCTCTGGAGGAGGCGCGCGGCGGCTTCGCGAGTGTCGCCGAGCGTGCCCGCCGCCTGGAGCGGCAGGTCGCGCTGCTGGCCGAGGCCGCAGCCGCGGCCCGTACGGCCGAGACGTGCGCCCAGCGTCTCAAGGAGACCGACGCCCAGTTGTCCGACGCCGCCTACCGCGCCGGCTTCGACACCCCGCAGGACGCGTCCGCCGCGCTGCTGAGCGACGCCGACTGGAACGCCCTGCAGCAGCGCCTCGACCGCCACCAAGCCGAGACGGCCGCGGTGGAAGCCGAGCTGGCCGACCCTGAGGCGGCCGCCGCGGCTGGCCTTCCGCCTGCGGATCCGAGCCGCGCGCACGCTGAACTGGAGCACGCCGGCCGCAGACTGCGTACGGCCAGTACGGCCTGTGCCGCCGCCGAGGAACGCTGCGCCGAACTCGACCGTCTCGGCGCGCGGGCGCACTCCGACGCCCGGCAGCTGGCCCCCCTGCGTACCGAGTACGAGCGCATCGCCCGCCTCGCCGCCCTCGCCGCCGGTACGTCGGCGGAGAACGAACGGCGGATGCGCCTGGAGTCCTACGTCCTGGCCGCCCGCCTCGAACAGGTCGCGGCCGCCGCCAGCGCGCGCCTGCACCGCATGTCCTCCGGCCGCTACACACTCGTGCACTCCGACGAACGGGCCGGCGGCGCGCGCCGCTCCGGCCTGGGACTGCACGTCATCGACGCCTGGACCGGCCACGAACGGGACACCGCCAGCCTCTCCGGCGGCGAGACGTTCTTCGCGTCGCTGGCCCTGGCGCTCGGCCTCGCCGACGTCGTCACCGACGAGGCGGGCGGCACCCGCCTGGACACCCTCTTCATCGACGAGGGCTTCGGCAGCCTGGACGAACAGACCCTGGACGAGGTGCTGGACGTCCTGGACTCGCTGCGCGAACGGGACCGCAGCGTCGGCATCGTCAGCCATGTCGCCGATCTCCGGCAGCGCATCCCGGCCCAGCTGGAGGTCGTCAAGGACCGCGCGGGGTCGTCCATACGCCACCGGGTGCCGGACTGACCGGAACGGCGGGACGGTGGGACGGCCGGACGGCGGGGCGGCCGTACGCGGGTGAGCGCCTCAGGCGCTGATCGGGCGCCGGGGGAGCGGCGAGGAGTAGACGACGCTGGTCGTCACCGCGCCCAGCACGCCGATCCGGCCCGACACCTCCTCCAGGTGCTTCATCGAGCGGGCGGCGACCTTCAGGACGAAGCAGTCGTCGCCCGTGACGTGGTGTGCCTCCAGAATCTCGGGCGTGCTCTCCAGCAGGCCGCGGAAGGCCGCGTCGCTGCCGTTCGGGTAACGCAGCCGGACGAAGGCCAGTACCGACAGCCCGACGCGCGCCGGGTCGACCACCGCGGCGTACCCGGATATCACCCCGGCCTCCTCCAGCCGCCGTACCCGCTCGGTCACCGCACTCGCGGACATGCTCACGGCGCGGGCCAGTTCGGCGTAGCCCGCGCGGCCGTTGTGCTGCAGGACGTCGAGGATGCGCCGGTCGGTGGCGTCAGGGGAATAGCCGGTCATGGGAGGTGTCTAGCAGTGGAATCCCCGGTGGATCAAGGCTTTTGCCGGTGGTCGTCACCTCCGGGCGCCGTCTTCGCTACCCCAGAAGGGGGGTTCCGGTACGCAAGCGATGTACCGGCCGCGAACGGGCTGGCATGGTGCTGAAGGTGAGCAATACGAGCAACGTACGCGAAGTCATCCGATATTACCGGCAGCCGGGATCTCGGGTGGGTTACCGCCTTTTTCTGAACGGCACCAAGCATTTCGGCTTCTACCGTTCGACTGATTCCCCGTGGGCCTGGTCGAAAGCGCTGCGCCGTATGGAAGACAGAATGGGGCAGACGCTCGCGCAACCGGCGGGCGCGCGCGTGCTGGACGCCGGATGCGGCGTGGGCGACGTGGCCGGCCGGCTGGCGGACCGTTTCGGGCTGCGCGTTCACGGGGTGGACCTGCTCGACGCCCATGTCGCCCAGGCCCGGCGCCGGGCCCGCCGCCGCGGCCTCGACCACCTGCTCACCTTCTCGCACAGTGACTACGCGGCCCTGGACTTCCCCGACGAGAGCTTCGACGCCGTCTACACCATGGAGACGCTGGTGCACGCGGCGGACGCCGAGGCGGTGCTGGAGCAGTTCCACCGGGTGCTCAAACCCGGTGGCCGGCTCGTCATGTTCGAGTACGCCCGGGAGGCCGCCGCCCGGATGCCGGCACCGGCGGCCGAGGTGTTCCGGGAGCTGAACGACTGGGCCGCCATGCCGTCGTTCCAGCGTTTCACCTACGGCACACTGGAACGCCTGACCACCGAAGCCGGGTTCTCGGTGCGCGGCGTCGAGGACATCTCCCGCAGCATGTGGCCGATGCTCCGGTGCTTCGCCGTGATCGGAGCGCTGCCCGGTGCGGGATTCCAGGCCGCGCGGTTGCGCCGGCATTCCGTGAACACCCTGTCGGCCGTGGAATTCTGGCGGCACCGCGCTTTTTGGCGGTACGAGATCCATACCGCCGACAAAGTCCGTACCGCCGGCACCTGAGTTGGGCGAGCGGAACGCGGTACGGATGACGGGTGCGGGGGCAGCGGGAAATCCGCGGCCCCCGCGAACGCGGCCGCCTCAGATCCGCGACAGCTCGGCCAGCAGATCGTCCAGGCCCAGCGACCCCTGCGACAGCGCCGCCATGTGCCACGCCTTGAGGTCGAAGTCCGCGCCGTGCCGCTGCCGCGCCGCCTCGCGCCCGGCGAGCCACGTACGCTCGCCCAGCTTGTAGCCGATGGCCTGGCCCGGCATGCCCTGGTAGCGGATGATCTCGCTCTCGACGAAGTCCGCCGGACGGCTGCAGTGCAGGGCGAGGAACCGGTGGGCCAGCTCCGGCGTCCAGCGCTCACCCGGGTGGAACGGCGAGTCCGCCGGAATGGCCAGCTCCAGGTGCATACCGATGTCGATGATGACGCGGACCGCCCGCATCATCTGCGCGTCCAGGTAGCCGAGCCGGCGTTCGGCGCTGGTCAGGAAGCCCAGTTCGTCCATCAGCCGCTCGGCGTACAGCGCCCAGCCCTCGGCGTTCGCGCTGACCATGCCCACCGTCGTCTGGTAGCGCGAGAGGTCCTCGGCGACGTGCGCCCACTGCGCCAGCTGGAGGTGGTGGCCCGGCACACCCTCGTGGTACCAGGTCGAGACCAGGTCGTACGCCGGGAAGCGGGTCTGGCCCATCGTCGGCAGCCAGGTGCGGCCGGGGCGGGAGAAGTCCAGTGACGGGCCGGTGTAGTACGGGGCCGCGGCGCCGCCGGGCGGCGCGATCCGCGACTCGACGTGCTTGACCCGCTCCGCCAGGTCGAAGTGGGTGCCGTCCAGCGCCTCGATGGCCTGGTCCATCAGCGCCTGGAGCCACTGGCGGGTCTCCTCGACGCCCACCACGGCCTCACCGTTCTCGTCCAGCCAGGCCAGCGCCTCCCACGGGGTCTTGGCGCCGGGCAGGACCTTCTCGGCCTCCTTGACCATCTCGGCGTGCAGCCGGTGGAACTCCGACCAGCCGTACGTGTAAGCCTCGTCCAGGTCGAGGTCGGCGCCGTTGAAGAAGCGGGCGAGGACGGCGTAGCGCTCGCGGCCCACCACGTCCGGCGCACCCTCGACCGCCGGGGCGTACCGGTCGCGGAACCAGTCGCGCAGCTCCACCAGCGCGCCGGTCGCCAGCGCGGCTGCCGCGTCCAGCTCGGCGCGCAGCGCCGCCGGGCCCGGCTCGGTCAGGTCGGCGAACCAGCTGCGGTCCGTACCGATCCACGTGTCCAACTGGCCGATGACGGTCTCGACCTGCCGCGGCCCGCCGAGGAGGTTCCGCTCCAGACCGGCCTCCAGCGAGGCGCGGTAGCCCTCCAGCGCGGCGGGCATCGCCCGCAGCCGCTGGGCGAGCGCCGCCCAGTCGTCGTCCGTCTCGACCGGCGTGATCATCAGGACCTCGCGTGCCGAGTGCAGCGGCGTGTGCAGGTTGCTCACCGTGCGCAGCCCTTCGCCCGACTCGTGCACCGCCAGTTCCGCGGTCAGCCGCTCCCGCAGCAGCCGGGCGCAGCGTCGTTCGAGCTCGCTGTCCCCGCCCGGCCGCCGCTCGGCCTCGGCGAGCCGGTCCAGCGTCGTACGGGCCAGCTGGGCCACGGCTTCCTGGCCGGTGGGCGAGAAGTCGGGCAGCCGGCTCGAACTCTCCGGGACGCCGAGGAAGGTGCCGGTGATGGGGTCCAGGTCGACCAGGGCGTCGACGTAGGCGTCGGCGACCTGGCGGGGGAGGGGCGCGTTGTCGGAAGCAGTGGTGTGGGACATGCGCCCCATCCTCGTACGGATGCCCCCGGTACGTCATCATCAGCGCGCCGTACGTTCCTGCCGGGGCGCCGCGTCCGCGCAGGGCGAACGGGAGCGGAGGGCCGCGGCACCGGCCGCCGCGCCTGGTGACGCGGCCGTCATTGGTCCGTACCGGACTCTTGCTCCCGCCCGGAGCGGAGCACCAAGCTCGCAGAATGGACCTGGAATTGCGGCATTTGAAGACGATCCGGACTATTGCCGACGCGGGCAGCCTGACCAAGGCCGCCGCCCGGCTCGGTCTCGCCCAGCCCGCCCTGAGCGCCCAGCTCAAACGCATCGAGCGCACCCTGGGCGGCCGGCTCTTCGAGCGCGGGCGCTTCGGCGTGCGGCCCACCGCCCTGGGGGAGTTCGTGCTCGAACGCGCCCGCGTGGTGCTGCCCGCGATCAGCGAACTCCAGCAGGAGGCCGTACGGTTCACCAGCGCCGGCGGCGCCGTGGCGGGCCTCCGGCTCGGCGGCACCCACGGCCCGTTGCTCGGCGGGCTGGTGGACCGGCTCGCGACCGTCCGCCCGGGCGTGCCGGTGACCACGTTCACCACCTGGTCCGAACGCGAGATCGCCGCGTCCGTCACCGCCGGGCGGCTGGACTTCGCCCTGATCGGGGCGTGCGGGGAGAGCCCGGCCCCCGAGTCCGAACGGCTCAGCTGGCGGGAGGTCGCGGTGGACCCGGTCTTCGTCATGCTCGCCGAGAGCCACCCGCTGGCCGGCAAGCGGGAGATCGGTCTGGCGGAACTGGCGGCGGAAGCCTGGGCGGACGTACCGGGCGACGGCTGCTTCGCGGACTGCTTCACCCTCGCCTGCGCCCGCGCCGGCTTCACCCCCACCCGCGTCTACGAGACCGACACCGCGTCCTGCATCCACCTCGTCCAGGTCGGCCGGGCCGCCGGCCTGTGCCGCGCGACGCTGCCCCCCACCCCCGGCATGGTGACCAGACCGCTGGCCGGCACGCCGCTGACCTGGCGCCACCTCGTGGGCTGGCACCCGGGTACCCCCGCCGCCGACTCCGCCGCCGAGGTCGTCACCCAGGCACGCGCCGCCCACGCCGACGCCGCCGCGCGCAGCGACAGCTACACGCAGTGGCTCGCCGACCACGGCGACCCGGCCGATCACCGGAACGCGGCCGATCCCGGGCCACCGTGGGGCGCGGAGGGGCGGGCGGCGGCTCCCGGCCGCTCGTGGCCGCCGAGCGTCACCGACTACCCGTGAGTCCCACCCGCCACCCATAACACCTGGCAGAAGGACAACTGACATCTTCTCCGGGCCGGCACACGGCACCTACGTTTTCGGCACCTCCACCCCCCCGAGACCGAGGAGACCTCCCCCATGCGCCACAGACACGCCCGAACCAGCGCGTGTGCCGTCATAGCCGCCGTCGGAGCGCTCGTCCTGACCGCGCTGCCCGGCTCGGCGACGGCCCAGACCGTACGGGCGGACTCGACGTCCCCGCAGGCCCCCCACCGCTCGGCCGCCGAGACCCTGTCCGTCGACGCCACGTCCGACGCCGTGTTCCAGGCCATGAAGCGCGACCTCGGCCTCGACCGGGCACAGGCCGAACGCCGCCTGGCCAACGAGGCGGAAGCCGGCGCGGTCGCCGGACGCCTGCACAACGCGCTGGGCACGTCCTTCGCCGGCGCCTGGGTCAGCGGCACCGAGTCCGCCACCCTCACCGTGGCCACCACCGACGCCGCACGCCTGGCGGCCGTACGGGCGGCGGGTGCGCGCGCCGTCCACGTACCGCACAGCCTCGCCCAACTCGACGCCGCCAAGGACAAGCTGGACCGCGCGTCGGCGCGCCGGGCCGCTCCCGAAGCGTCCTCGTGGGCCGTCGACGTCCGGACGAACACCGTGCGGCTGCGCGCCGCCGACCCGGCCGCAGCCCGGTCGTTCGTCGCGGCCAGCGGCGCGGACCGCGGCCTCGTCAGCGTCGGCGCGACCGCCGAACGCCCGCGCCCGCTCTACGACATCCGCGGCGGCGACGCGTACTACATGGGCGGCGGACGCTGCTCCGTCGGCTTCGCGATCACCCGCGGCACCCAGCAGGGCTTCGCCACCGCCGGCCACTGCGGCCGCGCCGGTACCTCCACCACCGGCTACAACCAGGCCGCTCAGGGCAGCTTCCAGGCGTCCACCTTCCCGGGCCGGGACACCGCCTGGGTCGCCACCAACAGCAGCTGGACCTCGACGCCGTACGTCAAGGGACAGGGCGGCCAGAACGTACGGGTCGCCGGCTCCACCCAGGCGGCGGTCGGCGCCTCGATCTGCCGCTCCGGCTCCACCACCGGCTGGCACTGCGGCACGGTCCAGCAGCACAACACCAGCGTCACCTACCCGCAGGGCACCGTCAGCGGCGTGACCAGGACCTCGGTCTGCGCCGAACCGGGCGACTCCGGCGGCTCCTTCATCTCCGGCAGCCAGGCGCAGGGCGTCACCTCCGGCGGGTCCGGCAACTGCCGCTCCGGCGGCACGACCTACTACCAGCCCATCAACCCGCTGCTCCAGGGCTACGGCCTGACCCTGAAGACCGGCACCAGCGGCTCCGAGGACCCCGGCCCCGGCCAGCCGGGCGAGACCACCTGGGCCGCCGGCACCGTCTACGAGGCGGGCACCCAGGTCACGTACGACGGCACCACCTACCGGTGCCTCCAGGGCCACCAGGCGCAGCCCGGCTGGGAGCCCGCGAACACACCGTCGCTGTGGGAGCAAGTCTGAGCAGCAGCACGCCGGGTCCTCGAAGAGCCGCTGAGGACCGCGGGACGGGCTGAGCAGTACAGCACCGACAGAACGGCCCGGAACCACAGGACGGGTTAGAACCACAGAACGGCCCAGAACCACAGAACGGCCCGGAACCACTGAGGTACGGCACCGATCCGCACCGGTCTCCGTACCGCCGGGGCCGGCTGGTACGAGCGCTCGCGTACCGGCCGGCCCCACTTTCCTTCGCGCGCCCGGGCGCCGCGCGGTCACGCCGTCACACCGGCACGGCACCTGCGCCCGGCCGTCACGACACTTGCGGTCCGCTCCCCGGCACGACGCGGGCCGCCGCCTCCGGCCGTACCGACTCCCGCCGGGCAGGCAGCCCCTCCGGGCGGGCGCTGATCACCAGCGTCCCTTCCTCGATCTGGTAGTCCAGCGGCAGCCCCAGGCCCCGCATCGCCGCCACCATGCCGGTGTTCGACGCCTGTGTGATCACGTACACGCTCGCGCAGCCCGCGTCGGCCGCCATGCCGACCAGCCGGCGCAGCAGTTCCGAGCCGATGCCGCGCCGCTGCCACGCGTCCTCCACCAGCAGCGCGACCTCCGTCTCCTCGCCGTCCCACAGCAGGTGGCCGAGGGCCACCAGCCGCCCGGACGCCGTCTCGACCGCGAGGGTGCGGCCGAAGCGGGGGGTGAGCAGGTGGTCCAGATAGCGCTCGGCGTCGGCGACCGGACCCTGGTAGCGCATCGCCAGCGTCCGGGCCGAGCAGCGGTCGTGCATCTCACGGGCCGCGGCCAGGTCCGAGGTGTCGGCGCGGCGGACCGTGATGGCGTTGCCCTCGGGCAGGGTCAGCACGTCGCGGCGCGGCGGCACCCGCTGGCCGAGCCGGGCGTCCAGCTCGACCAGCGCCCGTACCCGGGCGAACTCGGTGGGCGTGAAGGGCAGATGCGGGCGTTCGATGGTGACGGTGCCCCCGGACGGGTCGCGGAACTTCATGCGGTGCTCCTCGAGAATGCCCTCGTCCGGCACCTGTTCGGCGGGCGGGCGGCCTTTCAGGGCCGCCGCGGGCACCGAACGGATGGTGCAGCGGCCCAGCAACTGGCGTAGCGCGAGCGGCAGCTCGGCGGAGTCCAGTGCGGTACGGGTGGCCAGTCCCAGCATCCGGGTGGGGGCGTCCACCAGGTCGTGGGCGTCCGCGCGCTCCAGCCAGGTGCGGGAGCCGCCCGCCGCGGCGACCGTCCGGGTCAGTTCGGCGGCGGGCAGCGGGACGGGGGCACGCAGCAGGAACTCGTCCACCGTCCCGTCCGACAGCGGATGGGTCTGCAGGCTGAGGATGTCCACCCGGTGCCCGGCCAGGGCCGTGCACAGCGCGGCGAGGCTGCCCGGCTGGTCCCGTACGGTCGTACGCATCCGCCACAGCGCCGTCTCCTGCGGCTCCCCTTCGGGAACGGCCGGAGCGGTGGGCGCTGCGGCGCCCGTATCGGTCGGCGGCGGAGCGTGGTCGTGGCGCCCTGACCACCAGGTGTGGAACCCGGCCGTGGCGAGCAGGACGACGGCCGAGCAGCACAGCAGCACCGGCCCCGAGGGGCCGTGCACGACGGCGTTGGCGACGGCGTCCGCCACCGACACCGCGGTGAACAGGGCCGCCAGCTCGACCAGGTCCCGCCGCCAGTGGTGGCGGCGGGCGCTCTTGGCAGATGTCGCGTCAGTCATGCAGCCCAGCGTCGCCGACGGGTGTTGCCTGATCGCGAACGCTCTGTGACCGATGGGTAAAGGACACAATCGCGGCAAAGACGGCGGGACGCGCCGGCCGCCTCGTCCGGTGCGGTGCTTGGGGCCCGTCCGGCGCGGTGCTCTCCACCTGCCCGGCGCGGTGCTTGCCGCCTGCCCGGCCCGGCGCTCTCCACCTGCCCGGCCCGATGTCCCCTCCCGCCCGGTGCGTCGTTCCCTACCGTCCCGGCTGCCCCACCCGTCCCGGCTGCAACGACCGGCTGAACAGAACCTGCCCGTTGTCCTGGCGCAGCCGTACGGTCAGCTCGCCGCTGTCCCCGTCGATGTCCACCTCGCCGAAGTACTGCGGGCTCTCGGCAGGGGAGACGTTCGCCCGCTGCGGCGCCTTGACGAAGGGCTGGGCGGGGCCGAACGTGCCGTCCAGCGGCACGGCCGGGAAGCCGCCCGCGTTGAGCGGGCCCGAGACGAACTCCCAGAACGGCGCGAAGTCCTTGAAGGCGGCGCGCGACGGGTCGTAGTGCTGGGCGGAGGTGTAATGCACGTCGGTGGTCAGCCAGACCGTACCGGTGACGCGGTGGCGCTTGATGTGCCGCAGCAGCTCGGCGATCTGCAGCTCCCGGCCCAGCGGCGCGCCAGGGTCGCCCTGCGCCACCGCCTCGAAGTCCGTCTTGCCGTCCGCCACCACGAGTCCCAGCGGCAGATCGGAGGCGATCACCTTCCACACGGCACGCGACCGCGACAGCGCGCGCTTGAGCCAGGCCAGCTGCTCGGCACCGAGGATGCCCTGCCGGTCGTCGGTCTGCCGGTTCGGCGAATTGGCGTTCCGGTACGTGCGCATGTCCAGCACGAACACGTCCAGCAGCGGACCGTGGTTGATCACCCGGTAGACCCGGCCGCCCCGGTCCGACCGGAGCGTCCGGATGGGGAAGTACTCCCGGAACGCCCGCAGCGACCGGGCCGCGAGCACGTCCACGTCCTTCTCCGTGTACCGGGCGTCGTCCAGGATCTGGCCCGGGTACCAGTTGTTGCGCACCTCGTGGTCGTCCCACTGGATGACGGTGGGGACCTGCGCGTTGAAGCGGCGCAGGTTCGCGTCCAGCAGGTTGTAGCGGAACGCGCCGCGGTACTCCGCCAGCGTCTCGGCGACCTTCGACTTCTCCTCGGTGGTCACATTGCGCCAGATCCTGCCGTCGGGCAGTCGCACACTGGCCTCGATCGGACTGTCGGCGTAGATGTTGTCGCCGCTGCACAGGAAGAAGTCCGGATCGCGGCGGCGCATCTCCTCGTAGATCCGGTAGCCGCCCAGCTCCGGGTTGATGCCCCAGCCTTGCCCCGCGAGGTCGCCCGACCAGGTGAAGCGCACGCCGTCGCGGCGCCGGTCCGAGGCGGTACGGAACGTTCCGGTGACCGGCTCACCCGTACGCCGGTAGTCGTCCGGGTCGGCCAGCAGCACCCGGTAGTGGATCTGCTCGCCGGACGGCAGACCGTGCAGCGCGGTGGTGCCGGTGAAATCCGTACCGGGGCCGAGCACCGGCCCGTGCCAGGTACGGGCGTTGCGGAACGACTCGGTCGCCGCCGTCTGCACCAGCATCCGGGCCGGCCGGTCGGAGCGTACCCACACCAGCCCGGAGGAGGTCGTCACGTCTCCGGTCTGCACACCCCACGGGGCACCCGGCCGCCCGGCACGCGCCTGCGCCACTGCTGTACGGGGCACGGCGCCCGCACCGGAACCGCCCGCGCCCGCGGCGTTCGCGGCGGCGGGAAGGGCCAGTGCCGCGGTGCCGAGCGCCGCGCCGTGCAGCACCGACCGCCGGTTGACGGCTCTGCCGGATCCCTGCGCCATGTGAAACCTCCCGTGATACGACCGATCTTGGTGACGTTCCCGTTCGTACCGGCACCCGGTGCCCCGCCGCCGAACGGACGGTGAACTCCGGGAGGCTTGCAGAGTACGGCGGAACGGGCGCCACGGCGGCCGCACCGGTCCCGGATTTTCCGTCCGGTGCCCGCACACCACGCCCGAACCGGCCACCCCACGGACGTCCTCGCTGGCTGAGGCCCGGCAGGCCCGCTGGACAACGCCCGGCCGGCCCGCTGGGATGAAGGCGTGCGCACCGATCCCGCGACCGACGTCTTCCAGGAACACCGCCCCGTACTGCTGGGCGTGGCCTACCGGATGCTCGGCCGGGTGGCCGACGCCGAGGACGTGGTGCAGGAGGCCTGGCTGCGCTGGTCGTCCGCCGACCGGCAACAGGTCCGCGAACCGCGTGCCTATCTGGTGCGCGTCACGACCCGGCTGGCCATCGACCGGCTGCGGCAGGTTCAGGCGCGCCGCGAGGCGTACGTAGGCCCCTGGCTGCCCGAGCCGCTGGCCACCGACTTCGGCGACGCGGGCGCCGACACCGGGGAACGTGCCGCCCTCGCCGAGTCCGTCACCCTCGCCGTCCTGGTGGTGCTGGAGTCGCTGTCGCCGCTGGAGCGCGCGGTGTTCGTACTGCGCGAGGCGTTCGGCTATCCGTACGCCGAGATCGCCACCGTCCTGGAACGCGGCGAGGCGGCGGTGCGCCAACTCGCGGCGCGCGCCCGGCGTCACGTCGAAGAGCGCCGCCCGCGCTTCGAGGTCGACCCGGTCCGGCAGCGCGACCTGACCGAACGCTTCCTCGCGGCAGCGGCCGGCGACGACCTGCAAGGGCTGCTGAGCCTGCTGGCCGAGGACGTACGGCTGGTCGGCGACAGCGGCGGCAAGGCCAAGGCGCCGCTGCGGGTCATCGAGACCGCCGACAAGGTCGGCCGCTTCCTGCTCGGCGTGGCCCGGGCCGGCGTCCCGTCGGCCGAGTTCGTCTTCCGGGAGCTGAATGGTGGAGTCGCGCTGCTGGTGCTCTCCGGGGGCAAGGCCGATGGGGTCTTCCAGGTCGATGTGGTGGACGGTCGGATCCAGACCGTGTACATCATCCGTAACCCGGACAAGTTGGTGTCGCTCGCCGGGGCGGTGTGAGCCTCCCGTCTTCCCGGCCTCGGCCCGGCCTTCGTCCTGGGGCTTCCACGAGCACGTCCCGTACCGCTCTGTCCCGGCCGGGGGAGGCCTCGTCACGCAGCGCGTCGACGGCCGGAACGTGAACGGAGCAGGTGTGCGGCGGCGCGGACACGATCGGCAGGGTGACCGGTCGGGGTCGCGGTCGTCGTCGCGGTCACCGGCCGTGAACGGATCGGTCGATTGGTCTTGACCAAGGGTGGGGGCGGCCATATCGTCACAGGGATACTGCAACAACCTTTAATAAAGAAGCGCTCATATCCGGGCGCGCGTACGGGCTCGGTACGGGCCCGCACTCCGGTGGGGACCACCTCCGCCGGGAAGACGGCCATGGCGGAGGACAGGGTGGGGACCACGCAGCTCGAAACGGCGCCGGAGCCGAAGTACTGGCACCTCAAGACCGTGCTCAGCGAGGCGCTGGACTCGGAGTTCTCGGTCGGTGAGATCCTGCCCAACGAGCGCGAGCTGGCGGCGCGGTTCGGCGTCGCGCGCGCCACCCTGCGGCAGGCCCTGGAACAGTTGGAGCTGGAGGGCAGGCTGCAGCGCCGTCGCGGCGTGGGCACGACCGTCGCGCCGCCCCGCGTGGGCGTGGCCGTCGACCCCGCGCGCCACACCTGGCCGGGCGCACCCGGTGACGACTGGCAGCCCGTCGACGCCGTCGAGTCGCGGAACGTGCCCGCGGCCGTGGCGCGCCAGCTGGAACTGGCGCCCGGCGAGCAGGTGCACGTCGTGCACCGCAGCCGCGTCACACACGGTCAGCCGGTCGCCGCCGAGCAGCTCTACGTACCCGCCCGCTCCGTGCCGGAGGCCGAAACGGCCACCGGTGCCGCCGTGGACGCCCAGGCGCGGGCCCGTACCGTCCTGCGCGAGCTCCAGCAGCTCGAACTGGAAGGCCAGGACCGGTCCGTGGAACTCGGCTCGGCCCGCGCGGACGACGCCAAGGAACTGGACCGCCTGCCCGGCGCCCCCGTCCTCGTCGTCACCACCCGCTACTTCGCGGGCGGCCGCACCGCTGCCGTCGCCCTGTCCACCTACCGCGCCGACACCTGCCGGCTCACCTTCGGCGACAACGAGACCGGCGCGGGAGTCACTGTCCTCGCGAGCTAGGGCGCACGGGAGCGTCCACGCCGCCGGGGCTCTCGTTGCGCGACAATCGGCCCATGCTGAAGATCGGATCGGTCGTGTTGGGCGCTTCGGACGTGCGGCGTGCGGCCGCCTTCTGGGCGGACGCCCTGGGGTACGAGCCGCGCGAGGAGATGGAAGACGGCTGGGTGGTGCTGAAGCCCGCGGAGGGCATCGGCGTCCAGGTGTCGATCGGCCGGAGCGAGACGCCCGTGCAGGAGCATCCACGGGTCCACCTGGACCTGTACGCCGGTGACGCCGCCGATCAGGCCGCCGAGGTCGAGCGCCTGGTGGCCCTGGGCGCCCGGCGGGTCGACTGGGACCGTTACCCGGACGACGCCGACTTCGTCGTCCTGGCGGACCCCGAGGGCAACCGCTTCTGCGTGATCGACACCGGACGCGGCTGAGCGGGGGAGTGCGGGAAGCGGGGGCGGCGCGGGGGCTCATCGGTCACCGGGCCCCTCTGCCGTGCGGGTCGGCGACGCGTCGGCCGGCGGGGTCAGGAAGGCCCGCACCATCGGCACGACGAGGTCGGCGCGCCGCGGCAGATTGCTGTGGGTCGTCCCCGGGAGCACCCCGAGCTGTGAGCCGGGGATCAGCTCATGCATCTCGACGGCGTGTTCCAGCCGGACGAAGTCGGTGTCCCCGACCAGCAGGAGGACGGGCGCTTCCAGACCGGCCAGGTCCCGGGCGGGCCAGCCTTCGAAGGCGTGCACCGTCGGTTGCAGCTTCTCGGCGAACGCCTCGAAGCGGCCGGGGTCGGGGGCGACCTTCGCATAGGCCTCGTACATCTCCTGGAAGTCGCTCTCGGTGGGCATCCGCCGGGAACCCGACTGCGCCCGCGGGCCGAGGATGTCCGGGTGGTAGCCGTCGGGCCGGTAGTGGGTGGAGGCGAGCACCAGCCGGTTCACCCGCGCGGGACAGGTGAGCGCCAGCTGAAGGGCGGTCAGGCCGCCGAGGCTGAACCCGAAGAAGTCCGCCCGGTCGATCCCCAGATGGTCCAGCAGCCCCACCACGTCGTCGGCCAGGTACGCGAGCGTCGGGTCCCGGTCGATGTCACCGGTGTGCCCGTGCCCTTGCAGCTCGACGGCGACGACCTGCCGCGTCGCGGCGAGCGCGGGCAGTATGCCGCCGAAGGTCAGGTCGATGGTGAGCAGTCCGCCGTGCAGCAGGACCAGCGGCTGTCCCGTGCCATGGACCTCGTAGTACAGATCCAGTCCGTTGACCCGCGCATATCCGGCGGACGACGGATAGGTGGCCGACTCCTGTCCCTCAGTCATCGCGCTCTCCCCGGCTCGGCCCCGTGACCGGCCCTGTGACGCCTGCTCGGCCGGTCTCCGAGGTAACTCTCAGCACACTAGCCGGGGGGTCTGACAACGCCCCCGCGTCACGCCGGGGCCGGGCTGAGGACGGCGAGGCCGCGTCCTCCCGGACGAGGGGGATCCGGACCCGGTCGGCGGAACCGGCCACAGCTCCGGCCCGGCGCTGACCGTCGCTTCAGGCGGCTGTCCGGGCGAAGGCGCGTACGAGACGACGAGCCCCCGCTCGTTCAGCACCGGCGGGTTGCTGCCCCTGATCCGGCCACGGTTCCCGCGGTGCGCCGGCGCGGCTGGTACGGCCGGTACGGCTCCGCGGCCCAACTGACACTGCGTGGAGTGCGGTATCGCCCGGGTCGGCCTCGGATCGGGCCTGGCCCCGCCCAGCCGCACGTCCGCACCCCTCAGCGCCGTGCCGTGACCGTTCCGTCCACCGCGAACAGTTCGGCCTCCACATGGTCCAGCGCGAGCCGCAGCGCGCCCGTGGCCACCGCCGCTTCGCCGAGTACGGACAGGGTCACCCGGGGCGGCCGCAGGCAGTAGCGGGCCAGTTCGGCGCGGAGGGGTTCCAGTACGTCGTCCAGGCCGGCGGCCCAGCCGCCGACGATCACCAGTTCCGGGTCCAGGGCCAGCACCAGCGCCGCGACGTCGTGCACCAGCCGCTGGAGGAAACGGTCCATCGCGTCCCGGGCCCGCGCGTCACCGTCGCGCGCGAGGGCGAACACCCGCGCCACCTGCGCCTCGTCCAACGGGTGCAGCGGCTGCCCGGTCGTGGACAGCAGCTTCTCCGGGGTGGCCTCGCGTCCCAGCAGGTGCAGCGCGCCGATCTCCCCGGCGGCGCCGCCGAAGCCGCGGTGCAGCCGCCCGCCGATCAGCGCGCCCGCCCCCGGGCTGAGCCCCGCGAGGACGAACACGATGTCGTCCGAAGCGGCGGCCGCGCCCTTCCAGTGCTCGGCCACGGCGGCGGCGTTCGCGTCGTTCTCCACCAGGACGGGGCACCGGAAGGAGCGGCGCAGCCGGTCACCGAGCGGCAGGCCGGTCCAGCCCGGGAGCGCCGTGCCCAGCCGTACGGTGCCGTCCGCCTCCACGATGCCGGGGCTGCCCACCCCGACCGCCCGCAGCGAACTGCGGGCCACGCCCGCCCGCCGCAGCAGCTCGGCCACCGCGGCCCGTACCTTCTCCAGCCGGTCGTCGGCGGACGCCGACTCCTCGACCGCCCGCTGCGCGGAGCCGAGGACCCGCCCGCCGAGGTCCGACAGCAGGGCGGCCACCCGGTGCGGGCCGATCTCGATTCCGAGCAGATGCCCGGCCTCCGTACGGAAGCGGAAGCGGCGGGCCGGGCGGCCCTGGCGGCGGGCGGTGCCTTCGTCGGCGGGCGCCTCGGCCACCAGGCCGGCCTCGATCAGGCCCTCGACCACGCCCTCGACGGTGGGCCGGGACAGGCCGGTCACTTCCACGAGGTGGGTGAGCGTCGGGGAGTCGGCGGCGCGCAGCGCGTGCAGCACCACCGCGGAGTTGATCCGTCGCAGCAGGGAGGGGTCCCCGCCGGTTAGCCGCCCCAACGTCCGTCTCCCTCGCATTGCGTGTGTGGCGGATCGTAGCCGGTCAGCCGGTGTGCGGCGAGTCCCGGGCACCGCGTCGGGCCACCCGGCGGGCTGTACGGCCGACTGCACGGCGGCCGTGGGCCGATGCGCGTTCCGCCGCGGTGGCCGCGGTGAGGGAGTGCTGGGTCTCAGAGCAGGTTGGTGCCAAGGCCAATCGTGGTGGCGCCGGACGCATGCGCCCCCGTCTGGTTGGCGCACAGCGTGCTGAAGGCTGGTGACAGGAGGACGCCGCTTCCTCCGGCTGATGCAGGAGGCGCGACGGCGAGGCTCGCACCTGTCGCTGCGGCGCTGAGGGCCGGTGCGGACATAGCCGTGCGTGCGGTCGCGCCTGGTCAACGAACGTCGGGTGGGTTCGTCACCGAACAAATCCCAGCTCACAGGCCGACTGAACGGGAACGTCGTACGCGACCGCCGCTACAGCCACCGTCCGCCTGCGTCCGAGGACCGGTCACGGAGCAGAAGGCAGGAAACTACTGTCTGTCAAAACCTCATGGCAAACCGTCAAGCATGCATGGCAAAGGACGTCGCCGGTTTCCGGGACGCGGCGGGAGCCGCCGAGGGACACCGAGGGCCCCCGGAGCCTGACGCGGAGCCAATTGTCAGACCCTCGCGGTTTACTGACGGCATGACGCACACGACCACCACCGCACAGCACCTCACCGCCATCGACCTCCTCCGCGGCCGCGACTTCCCCGACGAGCCGGTCCACTCGGCCATGGTCCGGAGCGGCCCGGGATTCCACGTCGCCCAGCTGCGCGGCGACGAGCAGCTCTGGGACGCCGACCCGGCGGACGTCGAGGAGACCGCGCAGGAGTACCGCGCCGAGCTGGAGGGACTCATATCGGCTCTCTGTTTACGCTGGGGCGAGCCCGAGGTGCTCGACCTCGCGGGCCATCTGGAGCGGGTGGCCATGGGGATGCCGGTCCGGCCGCCGCTCGACATCCTGTGCGGCCAGGTTCCGCGGGTGCACACCTGGTGTGCCGAAGGGCGCTGGATCGCGGTCGGCCTGGGGGAGGGCGAGCCCGAGATGCCGGTCTTTCAGCTGCTGGCGGCGGTGGGCCGGGCGGATGCGATGCGCTGAGCACGGGAAACGGGTGGCGGTGGCGGTGCCGCCGGCCCGGTGTGGACCGGCGGCACCGCCACCGCCACCCGTTCGGGGCCTGTGGAGTGCGGGGGCCGCGCGCGGACCGTGCCGGCGCGGCCGCCCCTGTGTTCTTCCGCGGGCTGTCCGCCCGGCTCGGCCTACTTGTCCTGGTCGCCCTGCTTGTCGCGGTGGTGCGCCCAGGGGTGCCGCAGCCGGATCCAGATGTCCCGGGCCTGGCGTCCCGCCTCGGTCCGGCTGTGCGCCACCAGCTCGCGGGCCTGTTCCGGGGTCTCGACCATCGGGCCGGAGCCCCGCAGCGGCTTGCCCGCCGTCTCGTGCAGGAAGAAGGCGGCGATGAAGCCGATGACACCCGCGATCATCAGATAGTAGGCGGGAATCATGTGACTGCCCGTGGACTCCACCAGCGCGGAGGCGACCAGCGGAGTGGTACCGCCGAAGAGCGAGACGGAGATGTTGAACGCGATGGACAGCGCCCCGTAGCGCAGATGGGTGGGGAAGAGCGCCGGCAGCGTCGAGGCGGAGGTGCCCGCGAAGCACACCAGCAGCAGGCCCAGGATGAGGCACCCGAAGGCCGGCATCAGGATGCCGCCTTCGCGAATGAGCAGGAACGCCGGATAGGCCAGCGCGACGAGCGCGATGCTGGACGCCATGAACACCGGCCGGCGGCCCCACCGGTCCGAGGTACGGCCCACGGTCGTGATCGTCAGGGCGACGACGACCATGGTGCCCAGGACCATCAGCTGGGCGGTCGTGGCGTCCTCGCCGAGCGTCTCGGTCATGAAGGTGGGGAGGTAGGACGTCACCATGTAGTTGGTGACGTTGTACAGCAGCACCAGTCCCATGCAGATCAGCACGGCTTCCCAGTGCCCGGTGAAGATCTCCTTCAGCCGGCCCTTGCCGGACTGCCGGGCCTCCTCGACGGGCGTGTCGCCGGAGCTCGCGTTCTCGGCCTCCTGCCGCGCGGCTTCCGCCTCCTGCTTGAAGGCCGGGGTCTCCTCCAGCTTCATGCGCATGTAGAGGCCGATCAGGCCGAGCGGCCCGGCGACCATGAAGGGAATGCGCCAGCCCCAGCTCTCCAGGCCGTCCGTGCCCAGTACGGCGGTGAGCACGGTGACCAGGCCCGAACCGAGGGCGTAGCCGACGAAGGTGCCGAAGTCGAGCCAGCTGCCGAGGAAGCCGCGGCGCTTGTCCGGGGCGTATTCGGCGATGTAGGTCGTGGCACCGGCGTACTCACCACCGGTCGAGAAGCCCTGCACCAGTCGGCACAGGAGCAGCAGCAGCGGCGCCGCGAAGCCGATGGAGTCGTAGCCGGGCAGGAAGCCGACCGCGAAGGTGCTGATCGCCATCATGATCATGGTGGCGGCCAGCACCCGCTGCCGTCCGATGCGGTCGCCCAGCGGTCCGAAGACCAGACCGCCGAGCGGCCGCACGAGGAAGGCGGCGGCGAAGGTGGCGAAGGTGGAGACGAGCTGGGCGCCGGGGGAGCTGGACGGGAAGAAGACCTTGCCCATCGTGGCCGCCAGATAGGCGTAGACCCCAAAGTCGAACCACTCCATCATGTTGCCGAGGGCGGCCGCCGTGACCGCGCGGCGTACCTGCGGTCCGGGGGTGACGGTGACTTCCTCGACACTGAGCTGGTGTTTGCGTCGGCGCAGCAGGGTGCGCAGCAGCCGGTCGGTGTCGGAGTTTCTTGCTCCGTCCGACCGCTTGTTCCGCCGGACGCGCGGCGGCTGAGGCTGACCGGTAGTCATCTCGTCCTGTCGCTAGGGGCTGAGCGGCACATCGGTAACTCCGAGTATCAACGTAAAGGTCGAAATCGGCATAACCAGCATAGGAGCGACACGAATGGGGCTAATGGAACGCCGGGCGGACTGTCGGCTCACTGGCCGAATCCACCCGGCGCAACGTTCCCGAACGGGCTAAACGCTCGGCACGGCCCCACTACCCCGTGCGCCCTACACATAACGCACGCCTTACCCGTAACACGCGACTCACACGTCCCGCGCGTCACCTTCCTCGGCCTCGTCGGCGAAAGCCGCCGCGCGCAGCCGCCCGAACTCCTCCGCCAGCGCGGCCGGAGGATAGTGCGCGTTGAGCCCGCTGGGGTTGGGCAGCACCCAGACGCGGGTGTCGCCGATCTTCCGCTCCTGCGGACCGACCTTGGCGTGCTTGTCGTCGAAAGCCACCCGATAGGCCGTCACCCCGGCCACCGCGAGCCACGCCGGGCGCAGCCGCCGTACCTTCTCGGTCAGCTCCTGTCCGCCCTCGCGGAACTCCTCCGCGGTCAGCTCGTCGGCCCGGGCGCTCGCCCGCTTCACGACATTGGTGATGCCGAGGCCGTAGTCGAGCAGCTCCTGCTCCTCGGCGGGCTTGAGAATCCGCGGGGTGAAGCCGGACGCGTGCAGGGTGGGCCAGAAGCGGTTGCCGGGCCGGGCGAAGTGATGGCCGGTCGCGGCCGACAGCAAGCCGGGATTGATACCGCAGAAAAGCACCCGCAGGCCGGGCGCCGCCACGTCGGGGACGAGGCGGCCGCGCGCGGCCTGCAGTTCCTCGGGAGTGAATCCCATCTCAGCGGGGCCTCACAGGATCGAGCCCGGCGCGTACGCCGCGGCCTCGGGGTGCTGCTTGGTGATCTCCTCGATCCGCGACACGACGGCGGCCACCTGGTCGGCGGCGGCACCGGTGAAGGACAGCTTGTCAGCCATCAGCGCGTCCAACTGCGCACGGTCCAGCGGGATACGGTCGTCCGCCGCCAGCTTGTCGAGCAGTTCGTTGCGCTCCGCGCCCTGCTCGCGCATGGCGAGCGCCGCGGCGACCGCATTCTCCTTGATCGCCTCGTGCGCCACCTCACGGCCCACCCCGGCCCGTACGGCGCCCATGAGCACCTTGGTCGTGGCGAGGAAGGGCAGATAGCGGTCCAGCTCGCGCGCGACGACGGCGGGGAAGGCGCCGAACTCGTCCAGCACGGTCAGGAACGTCTCCAGCAGGCCGTCCAGGGCGAAGAAGGAGTCCGGCAGCGCGACCCGGCGCACCACCGAGCAGGACACGTCGCCCTCGTTCCACTGGTCGCCGGACAGCTCGCCGGCCATCGAGGCGTAACCGCGCAGGATGACCATCAGGCCGTTGACGCGCTCGCAGGAGCGGGTGTTCATCTTGTGCGGCATCGCGGACGAGCCCACCTGGCCGGGCTTGAAGCCCTCGGTCACCAGCTCGTGCCCGGCCATCAGCCGGATCGTCTTGGCGATCGAGGACGGCGCCGCGGCCAGCTGCACCAGCGCGGTGACCACGTCGTAGTCCAGCGAGCGCGGGTAGACCTGCCCGACGGAGGTGAACGCCTGGCCGAAGCCGAGGTGCCCGGCGATCCGCTGCTCCAGCTCGGCCAGCTTCGCGGCGTCGCCGCCCAGCAGGTCCAGCATGTCCTGCGCGGTGCCGACCGGGCCCTTGATGCCGCGCAGCGGATAACGGTCCAGCAGGTCGGTCAGCCGTCCATAGGCCACCAGCAGCTCGTCGGCGGCGGTGGCGAAGCGCTTGCCCAGCGTGGTGGCCTGCGCCGCGACGTTGTGCGAACGCCCCGCCATGACCAGCTCGGCGTGCTCACCGGCGAGCCGGCCCAGCCGCGCCAGGACGGCGATCGTACGGTCGCGCACCAGCTCCAGCGACAGCCGGATCTGCAGCTGCTCGACGTTCTCGGTCAGGTCGCGGGAGGTCATGCCCTTGTGGACCTGCTCGTGCCCGGCGAGGGCGTTGAACTCCTCGATACGGGCCTTCACGTCGTGCCGGGTGACCTGCTCCCGCTCGGCGATCGAGGCCAGGTCAACGTCGTCCAGCACCCGCTCGTAGTCGGCGAGCGCCTGCTCCGGCACCTCCACCCCGAGGTCCTTCTGCGCGCGGAGCACCGCGAGCCACAGCTTGCGCTCCAGCTTGACCTTGTACTCGGGGGACCACAGGACGGCGAGCTCCGCGGAGGCGTAGCGGCCGGCCAGAACATTCGGAATGCGGGGCTTGGCAGTCACGTGACGAGAGCTTACCTGCCGCCCGTGATAACCATGAAGCCCAGGTGGGACGCCCACAGGCCAGGTCAGAGCTTGCTCGCCGACGCCTTGGCGCCGCATGTGGGAGAAGGATGCGGGAGAGAAGCCCGACTGTGCACGCGCCTGCCGGCGTGAGCACACTCTCCGACGACGTTTGTCGCCGGCGGCGCGACGGGTCGAGCCGGTCGGGTGCGTCGCCCAACGCGTTTTTTCTCCTGTATCGGCAGGGAGAAGGCCCTTCGCGCTACCTCGTAGGCGCGCGAATCCACGCCATCTCCTGACGCCGGCGAGGTCTTCTGCTGAAGGCTGGGCTGGGCGAGCACCGCCAATAGGTAGGCGGTGGTCGTGGCTGGCTTACGGGCCGGTAACTCACGGCACCTCCGGGTTCACGGATGGTGAGCACACCGGAACGTTCCGGTGTGCCCTGCCGGGCCGGGCATGTCAGCCGAGGTGGGTGACCTGTACGAGGGTGATGGTGTCTTCGCCGATGAGGATGACGCCGGTGGTGTGGCCGCGGGCGATGGTGCGGAAGACGCGGTCGTCGATGCCGTAGGGGGTGGAGGCGGCGATGGGGTCAGCGAGGGCGTCGATGAGGCACATGGCGAGGTCGCGGCGGGCGTCGTGGGGGAGGCTGCGGTAGTCCGCGTGGACGGTGGGGTCCAGGCGAAGCCGGTAGGTCACGCGGCGCCCCGGGAGCGGTCGGCGTCGGCTCGGAGCTCCTCGGTGCCGACGTCGACGAGGTTGGCCTCGTAGTCGGCCGGCAGGTGGCCGCTCTCCCGGAGGTGGCTGCGCAGCTTCTCGACGCGGGGTCGGCCCGCCTCGAAATCCTCGATGAAGCGGACCCAGCGTTCGAGGATGTCCGGCAGGCACTGAACGTCGGTGAACGAGACGTCACGCATGAAGGTGGCGCGCAGTTCGGGGTGCGGCAGGACGTGTGCGATGGAATCGATGGTCCACGGCTGGCTGCTCATAGGGGCCTCCGGTCGCAGTGCTCGCTCTGAGGCTAGCGCGGTTGTTGCCGACGTGTCGGCCGGTCGCCGGCGTCGTGGCAACAAAGTCGCTGGCGTGGTGGCAACGAAAACGCCGCCCGGTGCCGTTTCCCACCTGCCTGCCGCCGCGTTCCCTCCCGTGACCGAGGACGGCCTGACCGCCCTGCACCTGTTCCTGGGTACCGAGATCCGCGCCTGCTTGTGGTGACGGCGGGTGAGGCGCCGTTCACCGGCTTCTTACCGGCGCGGGGATGTGACGGTGCGGACATGCCTCCGGTGGCGGTCCGCGCCCCGGAACCGCAGCTGCCCCGCCGGGCGGCTCGTGGCCGGCCCGGCGGGGCTCCGAACGCCCCCCAAGGCCGGCCCGGCGGGCCCCGGAGTGCTTCTCAGATCCGGTCGGCGGCGATCAGCAGGTACTGGAAGCTGCCGTTGCGGTACGCGGTCAGAAAGGTTTCCTCAATGCCCGTGACCAGGTGGTCGGCCTGGCTGCGCAGTTCCCAGTACGGCAGCGTGGCCTCGGTGAGGTCCTGGACGTGCACGGGGACCAGCCGGTGGCGGGCCATCGCACGGAAGTACGCCGACCGTGGATGGATGTCGCAGATGTAGTGGGCGTTGATGAGGGACACCTCGCGGGAGGCGCGCCCGTAGGCGTCGTTGTAACAGCCGGTGATCGTCACATAGCGCCCGCCGCGCCGCAGCAGCCGCGCGTGCTCGGCGAACAGCAGGTCCAGCTCGACGTACATGGTCGACTCGTTGTTCCAGGACGCGGCGTAGGCGCCGGTGGCGAAGCCGGTGTCGAGCATGTTGCGGTGGTGGTAGCGCACCTTGTCGGCGATGCCCCGCTTGCGGGCCTGCTCGTTGGCGAAGTCGGCCTGCTTGGCGGAGATGGTCGCCCCGTCGGTGTGGCAGCCGTGGCGCAGGTGCGCGACCACGCTGCCGCCGCCGCGCCCGCACCCGGCGTCGAAGACGCGGTCGCCGGGCGACAGCGCGCCGAGGTGGGAGGCGAGCAGCTCGGCCTGGGCGTGTTCGAGGCGGTGCAGTTCACCGGTGAGGCGTTCGCGGCGCCGGACGGGGTCCGGCTCGTCCAGTACGGACCGGTCGGCCTCCCCGATGCCGTAGTGGTGGTGGTACAGGTCGTCGATCTTGCCGAGCTCCAGGTTGACCGGGTTCTCCTCGGTGTTCCAGTAGTCCGCGACGCGGGCCTGGTACGTGGAGTGGGTCGGCATGAGCGGGCGTGCGGTGGGGACGTGCGCAGTGGTCAACGGTGACTCCTTGCCGTGGTGCGCTGGATCGGTCTACCAGTAGTTGGGCAGGTGGTAACGGTCGCTGTTGGTGGCGTGCCATTCGTGGTTGCCGGCCACCCAGTCGGACAGACTCCGGGTGTAGCGCTCCACGAGCGGGGAGGTCGCGGCCAGCTCGGCCGCCTCCGTCTCGTACGCCGCCATGATCTGGTTGTGGATGCCGACGCTCTTCAGGTAGGCGGCCTTCAGACCGCGCCGGTCGTTGGCGGCCACCACCTGGGGCAGGTTCAGGTGGTCCGGGTCGCTCGCCAGCTCCTTGGTGAAGGAGTACAGGTCGTTGACGACGGTGGTGGCGTTGCAGGCCAGGGCGGTGATCCGCTGGATCTCCGGGCGGGCGTACACGGCCTCGGGCAGCTCGTAGCCGTCCACGGCGTCGACGATCGACAGGCAGGGGCGGAAGTTGTTGAACTGCCGCATGACCAGGTACTCCCAGACACGCGGCATGTGCCGTGCCTCCGCCCAGGACGCCTCGGCGAGATAGCCGAGGTGCAGCCGGGCCATGTCGTGGACGAACCGGGCGGCCTGGCTGGGGGTCGCCAGGGCCGCGTAGTCCTTCAGGGCCCAGTAGTACGAGCGCAGGGGCCCGTCGGCCTGCACGCCCTGGCGCCACTCCTCCTCCGTCTCCGGAGTGCCGTGGAACGGGTCCAGAGCCGACTGGGCGATGATCAGCCGGCCGCCCAGGCCACGGCGAGCGCCGCCCTTGCCCTCGTCCTCCTCGCAGTAGCAGGTGTCGACGATGTTCTCGGCCAGCAGCAGCTTGCCCGCGGCGGTGAGGCGTTCGAGATCGGCCGCGGCGGGATGCTGCAGGACGACGGCCCGGCCGAACTGGAAGCCGGTGAAGTCGCCGGTCCACTGCGCGGGAAACAGATCCAGCCCGCGGGCCCAGCCCTCCAGTCTGCGGTCGATCTCCGCGGCCTTCTCCGGGTCGGCCGGGACGGCCGGCCGGTACCGCAGTCCGGGGACGGCGCCGCCGCGCCGGGTCGGCCGGGCAGGGGCGAGGCTCGGCGGGCCGGGCATCCTGAACGCGGCGGTGGTGGCGGTCGTACTGGATGTGCTCATGGTTCGTACTCCACTGGTCAGTCGGCGGTCCGGCCGAGCTGGACGTTCTCCAGGACACCGGCCGCGTCCGGCACGAGGATGGCCAGCGAGTAGTAGGCGGTGACGAGGTAGTTGATGACGGCGGCCTGGTCGATGCCCATGAAGCGGACGTTCAGGCCGGGCTGGTGCTCCTCGGGGAGACCCGTCCGGTACAGGCCGACGACGCCCTGGTCCTCCTCGCCGGTCCGTAGCGCGATGATGCTGCTGGTGTGCGTCCCGCTGACGGGGATCTTGCCGCACGGGAAGATCGGGACGCCGCGCCAGGCCGGGACCTGGTGCCCGTCGACGTCTGCCGAGCCCGGCACCAGACCGCGCTTGTTGCACTGCCGGAAGAAGGCGGCGATCGCCTTCGGGTGGGCCAGGAACAGCCGGGTCTTGCGGCGCATGGACAGCAGCTCGTCCATGCCGTCGGGGGTGGGCGGGCCGGTGTGGGTGCTGATGCGCTGCCCGTAGTCGGTGTTGTGCAGCAGCCCGAACTCCCGGTTGTTCACCAGCTCCCACTCCTGGCGCTCACGGATCTCCTCCACCGTGAGCCGGAGTTGCTGCTGCGTCTGGTCCATCGGCTCGTTGTAGAGATCGGCGACCCGGGAGTGCACGCGCAGCACGCTCTGGGTCAGCGAGAGTTCGTACTCCCGGGGGGTGAGGTCGTAATCGACGTATCCGGCGGGAAGTGACGGTTCGCCGACGTGTCCTGCCCGCACCGGTACGTCCGCCTCGCCCCGGCGGTTCATCGGCCGCCGCTGCCGCTCCGCGTACGCGCCCAGGTGCGCGGCCAGGGAGGGCACGCGGTCGGTGAACTCCCGGATCGCGTCCCGGGGCAGCGCCAGCAGGACGCCCGCGGTCCGGGCCCGTACCGACGTCGGCCACCGCGGGTCGGGGCGGCCGATCGCCTCGTCCCCGATCTGGTCGCCGTCCGTGACGACTCCGACGATCTCCTCCTCGCCGTACTTGCCGGGCGCGTAGCGGGCGAACCGGCCGTGGACGACGAGGTACGCCTCGGTGATGGGCTGCCCCGCCTCGAAGAGGACCTGACCGGGCCGTACCTCCCGGACCCGGAAGCGTCCGGCGAGCTCCTTGAGCACCTCGGTGTCGGAGTAGCCGCGCAGGACGGGCAGCTCGGTGAGGGTCTGCGGGATCACCCTGATGTCGTCCGCGCCGTTGTGCTCGAACTGGACGCGGCCACGGCCGGTCCGCAGGTGCAGGCGCCGGTTGACCCGGTAGGTGCCGCCTCTGACGTCCACCCACGGCAGCACCTTCAGCAGCCATCGGGAGGTGATGGCCTGCATCTGGGGCGGTGTCTTGGTGGTGGTCGCCAGTTGGCGCGCGGCCTGGGTGCCGAGACTGGTCAGCACGCTGCCCGAGGACGGGCCGGACGGGCCGGACGGATCGGACGGGTCGGGGGCGCTCTCTTCGGCTGCGGAACCGGGGACACGGTCGGGGACGCGGTCCGGTACGGGCACATTTCCTCCGGAGGTGAACAGGAGTGAGGCGAAAGGCCGTTGGTGAACAAGAGGGCCGTGTGCGGCAATAAGCGAAACAGGTGGAAGTGTGCCGCCGGTACGGCGTGAAAGGGGGCGCCTTCGCGTCCGCGAGGCGTAAACATCTGATGGTTGCCAAAAGGGGCGCGGGGGGACTGATGTGCGCCCCCCCCGGAGGGGTGGGAGTGACTGCCGGGCGTCGTACTGATCAGCGGCCCCGGGCCCGAAGTCCGGGGCCGCGCCTGCCGGTTGTCGTGGCGGCGGTCAGTACTGGTGGCTCGGGAAGTCGAGGTAGCCGGTGTCGCCGCCCGTGTACCACGTCTCCCGGTCGGCCTCGCGCAGCGGCAGCCCGGCACGGAAGCGTTCCACCAGGTCGGGGTTGGCGATGTAGGGGCGGCCGTAGCTGATCAGGTCCGCGCCGAGGCCGAGCCAGTGTTCACCGCTCTCCTGGTCGCCCGGCCGCGGACCGATCTGCCCGCCCGGGTTGAGGATGAACGCGCTCGGCCACGCCTTGCGCAACGCGACGAGCAGTTCTTCCTCCGCCGTGGCCAGTACGTGCACGTAAGCGAGGCCGAGCGGGGCCAGGGCGTCGAACAGGGCGCCGTACAGTCCCGGAACGTCCTCCTCGGCCATGTCCCAGACGGTGCCGCCGGGGGAGAGCCGGATGCCGACGCGGTCGGCGCCGATGGCGTCGGCGGCGGCCTCCGCGGCCTCGACGGCGAAACGGATGCGGCCGGCGACGGAACCGCCGTAGGCGTCGGTGCGCAGGTTCGCGTTCGAGGAGAGGAACTGCTGGATGAGGTAGCCGTTGGCCCCGTGGAGCTCGACACCGTCGAAGCCGGCGTCGACCGCTCGCCGCGCGGCGTCCGCGAAGACTCCTGCCTCGCCCCGGACTTCGGCCGTCGACAACGCGCGGGGTACGGGGGCGGGCCGCCGCCCCTTGGGGCCGGTGAACAGCTCGGACTTCAGGGCGACCGCGGACGGCGCCACGGGGTGGTACCCGACGACATCCGGATGTCCGACCCGGCCGCCGTGCATGAGCTGGGCGAAGATCCGGCCGCCGTTGGCGTGTACCGCCTGGGTCACCGGTCGCCAGGCGGCGACCTGTGCGTCGTTGTGCAGACCGGGCGTGTGCGGGTTGGACTGGCCCTGCGCGCTCGGCTGTACGCCTTCGCTGACGATCAGTCCGGCGGTCGCCCGCTGTGCGTAATAGGCCGCCGCCGTACGGTTCGGTATGCCGTTGGCGGCGGCTCGGGCCCGTGTCATCGGGGCCATCACCAGACGGTTGGGCAGTCGGAGGCCGCCGAGCGGGAAACTGTCGAAGAGGCTGGTCACAGGGGTGTCCTTTGCTTGCGCAGTGGGTGGGGCGTGCGTTCGCTACGCTAAAAGCTGACGTTGACGTCAGAGGCAAGCTGTGTGAGCCGGAACACTCAGGGGGCATGATGCGGATCGGTGAACTCGCCGGCCGGGCGGGCGTGAGCGTGCGGGCGCTGCGCTATTACGAGGAGCAGGGGCTGCTCACCTCGGAGCGCAGCGGCAGCGGCCAGCGGCTCTATCCGGAAGGTGCGGTCGTCCGTGTGCGGACGATCCAGGAGCTGTACGCCGCAGGGCTGTCCAGCAAGTCGATCCGGACGATGCTGCCGTGCGTCGACACCGGTCAGGTCACCCCGGAGCTGCTCGCCTGGTTCTCGGCCGAACGGGAGAAGCTCGACCGGCGGATCGGAGACCTGGTGGGCACCCGGGACCGGCTCGACGCGATCATCGCCGCCTCCACCGAGTCGTGGCAGACCGGTGTTCCCTGCCGTTCCGGGTGAGCGCGCGGAGCGGGCTCGGCACAGGGGAGCGGGGTGCGGGCGGGCGTGTGACGGGGGTCACGGCGAGGCGGGTATATGTTCGCGCTACTGTGAACATCGAGCGGGTGTCTCGTACGGACGCCCGAGCGGACACGGACCGGCCCGAGGCGGGGGACGATGGACAACGAACTCTTCGACTACAGCCCGATCGTCGACCGGGAGCCGATCCACTGGCCGGGCGGCGCCCGCGTCGCCTTCTATGTGGGGCTGAACGTCGAGCACTACCAGGTCGACCGCCCCTCGACCAGCATCTTCCCGGGCACCGCCGCCCTGGCGCCCGACCCGCTGAACTACGGCTGGCGCGACTACGGCCCCCGAGTGGGCATCTGGCGGCTCATCGAGAGCCTCGACCGGCACGGCCTGCGCGCCAGCGTGATGCTCAACTCCGACGTCACCCGCCACTACCCGCAGATCGTCGAGGCGGGCCGGGCGCGCGGCTGGACGTGGGTCGCGCACGGCCGGGACAACTCCACCTTCCAGGCGGACATGAGCGTCGAGGACGAGCGCGCCTATCTGACGGAGGTCGTCGGCACCATCGAGGAGGCCACCGGCCGGCGCCCCCGCGGCTGGCTCGGCCCGGCGCTCACCGAGACCTTCCGTACACCGCGACTGCTCGCCGAACTCGGCCTGGACTACGTGCTCGACTGGGCCAACGACGACCAGCCGTACCGGCTGAACGTCCCGGGCATGCTGAGCGTGCCGTACTCCATCGAGGTCAACGACATCAGCCTGTTCGTCGGCAAGAGCCTCAGCGGGCCGGACTTCGTCCGGATCGTCCAGGACCAGCTCGACCAGCTGTACGCCGACTCCGCGACGAGCGGCCGGGTGATGTCCCTGGTCCTGCACCCGTTCGTGATCAACCAGCCGTTCCGGCACACGTACCTGGACCAGGCGCTCGAACACATCGCGAACCACCCCGGCGTGTGGCTGACGACCAGCGACGAGATCGCCGAGCACTACGCACGGACGACGGCCCGCGCGGGGGAGTGACGGCGTACGGGGGAGTACGGACGCGGGGCCGGCCTGACGCGCCGGCTCGGCCTCTTCAGTCCTCCCGCTGCCGCACGCCCTCGTACGGCAGCAGGTCAGGACGCTTCGGCGCGCGGCCGTCCCCGCTGGACCGGCCGGTCAGGCGCCGGCCGATCCACGGCACGAGGTGCTGCCGCGCGAAGCGCACGTCCGAGGTGCGCCGGGCCGCCCATCCCGGCGGGACGAAGGCGGGCAGCGGCGCGTCCCAGTCGGACTCGGCGGGGAAGCCGAGCGCCTGCCAGACGGCCTCGGCCACCCGCTCGTGCCCCGCCTTGTTCAGGTGGAGCCGGTCCTCGGCCCACATCTGGGGGTCGGCCAGCGCGCGGGAGGAGAAGAGGTCCACCACGATCGCGCCGTGCTGTACGGCCAGCGCGTCGATGTGGGCGAAGAGCTGTTCCATACGGGGCCGGAACCGCTCCAGGACCGGTCCTTGCCGGCCGGGGCTGCGCATCAGGACGAGCTGTCCGCAGTCCTTGGCCAGCCGGCCCGCGGCCTCCTCCAAGAGGGCGCAGACCCGGTCCACGTCGCACTTGGGCCGCAGGACGTCGTTCAGCCCGCCCACCAGCGTGACCAGGTCGGCGCCGGCCGCGGCCGCCGGACCGGTCTGCTCGTCGAGGATCTGCCCGATCAGCTTGCCGCGCACCGCGAGATTGGCGTAGCGGAAGCCGGGGGTACGGGCCGCGAGCCGGGCGGCCAGCAGATCCGCCCAGCCCCGGTACGAGCCGTCCGGCAGCGCGTCGGACATGCCTTCGGTGAAGCTGTCGCCCACCGCGACGAAACTGGTGTAGGTGGCATTGATCTCCATGGCGGAGGAATCCTACCTCCGGGACGCCCCCGCGGCCGGTGCGGCCTTCTTGGGCTGCTGCTGGAGCACCAGCTCACGCAGCACGTCCTCCATCGTGACCAGGCCCGCCAGGCGGCCGTCGGTGCCGATGACCGCCGCCAGATGGGTACGGGAGGCGCGCATCGCCGACAGGACGTCGTCCAGCGGTGTCCCGGCCCGTACCCGGGCGATCGGCCGCAGTGCGGAGAGCGGGAACGGCAGATCCCGCGGCGAGGCGTCCAGCGCGTCCTTGACGTGCAGGTATCCCAGGATGCGCCGGGTGCTGTCGACGACCGGGAAGCGCGAGAAACCGGACGTCGCGGTCAGCTCCTCCACGCCTTCCGGCGTGATGCCCAGCCGGGCGGTGACGACCTTCTCGACCGGCACCACCACGTCGGCGACCGGACGGCGGCCCAGCTCCAGGGCGTCCCGCAGGCGCTCCTTCGCCCGGTCGTCCAGCAGCCCGGCGGCCTGCGAGTCCTCGACCATCTTCGCGAGCTGGTCGTCCGAGAACGTCGCGGCCACCTCGTCCTTCGCCTCCACCCGCAGCAGGCGCAGCAGCGCGTTGGCGAACGTGTTGATCGCGAAGATCACCGGCCGCAGCGCGCGGGTGAGGGCGACCAGCGGCGGTCCCAGCAGCAGCGCGGTACGCACCGGCTCGGCCAGCGCCACGTTCTTCGGCACCATCTCGCCGAAGAGCATGTGCAGATACGTCGCCACGGCCAGCGCGAGCACGAAGGAGATGGGGTGGACGAGGGCGTCCGGCATGCCGACCGCGTCGAAGGCCGGCTCCAGGAGGTGGGCGATGGCGGGCTCGGCGACGGCACCGAGCACCAGGGTGCACAGCGTGATGCCCAGCTGCGCGGCCGCCATCACGCCGGAGACGTGCTGGAGCCCCCACAGGACCCGGTCCGCACGGCGGTCGCCGTCCTCGGCGTACGGCTCGATCTGGCTGCGGCGCACCGAGATCATCGCGAACTCGGCGCCCACGAAGAACGCGTTGACGACCAGCGTGAGCAGGCCGATGAACAACTGGAGCGCGGTCATCGGGTCTCCTCCCCGGTCTCGTCGTCGCTGTCCGGCAGCGGCGCGTGCAGCAGCACCAGCGCCGCGCGGTGGCCGGAGGCGTCCAGGACGTCCATCCGCCAGCCCGCGGCCTCCAGGCTGTCCCCGGCGGCCGGGATCCGGCCCAGCTCGGTGGCGATCAGGCCGGCCAGGGTCTCGTACGGGCCCTCCGGCAGCTTCAGGCCGATCTGCTCCAGCTGGTCGGTGCGGACCGCGCCGTCCGCCTCGTAGCGGGCGCGGCCGTCCGTGTCCTCGCCCGCCGGTGCCAGGTCCGGCGTCTCCATCGGGTCGTGCTCGTCGCGTACCTCGCCGACGACCTCCTCGACGATGTCCTCCAGGGTGACGACGCCCGCCGTACCGCCGTACTCGTCGATGACCACGGCCATCGTCTGCCGGCCGGACAGCCGGTCCAGGAGCCGGTCGACGGTCAGCGTCTCCGGTACGAGCAGCGGCTCGCGCAGCAGCTCGGCGACCGGGTGGCGGAAGCGCCGCTCCGCGGGCAGGGCCAGGACGTCCTTGATGTGCGCGACTCCCACCACGGTGTCCAGGCTGCCGCGGTAGACGGGGAAGCGGGACAGGCCGGTGGCACGCGTCGCGACGGCCACGTCCTCCGCGGTGGACTGCACGTCCAGGGCGGTGACCTGCACGCGCGGCGTCATCACGTTCTCCGCGGTCAGGTCGGCCAGGGCGAGGGTGCGGACGAACAGCTCGGCGGTGTCCGGTTCCAGGGCGCCTTCCTTGGCGGAGTGCCGGGCCAGCGCGACCAGTTCCTGCGGGCCGCGGGCGGAGGCCAGTTCCTCGGCGGGCTCCATGCCCATCCGGCGGATCATCCGGTTCGCGGTGTTGTTCAGGTGCCCGATGAGCGGCTTGAAGGCGGCGCTGAAGCCGCGCTGCGCGGTGGCGACCCGGCGGGCGACGGGCAGCGGGCTGGAGATGGCCCAGTTCTTGGGCACCAGCTCGCCGATGACCATCAGCACGACCGTGGAGACCGCCGTACCGAGGACCAGGGCCACGGAGTCTCCGGCGGCGGGCGGCAGGCCGAGGGCGTCGAGCGGACCGGCCAGCAGGGCGGCGATCGACGGTTTGGCGAGCATGCCGATGACCAGGCCGGTCACGGTGATGCCGAGCTGGGCGCCGGACAGCTGGAACGTCAGGCTGCGGACGGCCGTGAGGGCGCTGTCCGCGCCGCGCTCACCGCGCTCCGCGGCACGTTCGAGGTCACTGCGCTCGACGGTCGTCAGCGAGAACTCGGCCGCGACGAAGACGCCGCAGGCCAGGGTCAGGAGCAGGGCCACGGCCAGGAGGAGCAGCTCGGTCATCGGGTCACCTCCGTCCCATGATCGAACAGGACCGGGAGGTTCGCGCCTCGGGCGCGGACGGGACGACAACTGGGAGGCTCGCCCATGGCTGGACGCTCACTCCTTTCATCGGGAGACAAGGAAGCATCCATGGTAAAGGATGAGCAAAACAGGTGGCGGGTTCCGGTACGGAGGGGGACGGGGCCGGGGGGCGGGCCGGATCAGGCCCCCGTCAGCGGCTTCACCCAGCGTCGCCAGTGGTCCTCGCGCCGGTAGCCGGCGGCCGACCACGCTCGCTGGGCCCGCTCGTTCGATTCCAGGACCATGGCGTCCCCGCGCCGGCCCCGCACGGCCAGGAAACGCCGCTCGGCCGCTTCGAGCAGCGCCGTCGCGACCCCCTGCCGACGGTACGGGGGCAGCACCGCGAGCCGGTACAGCGAACACCGCCAGCCGTCGTACCCGGCGATGACGGACCCCACCAGGGTGCCGCCGGACTCCGCGAGGATCAGGGCCTGCGGGTCCCGCGCGATCAGCCGGGTCACCCCGTCCGCGTCATCCGTGACGGAGGTGCCCTCCGCGGCCTCGCGCCAGAAGGCGAGCACGGCCTCCACGTCGTCCGGTACGGCCGTCCGTATCTGCAGATCGATCATGGGAGTGAGCCAAACACGGAACGGCGGGGCGCCGCCATCGGCTTTCGTATGACGAGACGCCGTACCCGTACGGACCGGAGACCGTCCCGGTCCGTACGGCGGGCCGCGGCCGTACCGACCGGCCCACCGGCCGCGCTAACTGCCCTTCAGTTCCTCGATGACCGGCGCGAACGCCTCCATGGAGGGGTCCAGCACGGTGATGTACGAGAAGCCGTAGCGCTCGCGGTGCTCGCGGAGCTGTTCGGCCATCTGCGCGACCGTGCCGAACAGGAACGTCGGGATGCGCAGGGCCTGTTCCTCGTCCACGCCGAGGCCGTGCGCGGCGATCTCACGGGCGGGCGCGCGGCGGTCGCCGGTGACCGTGACCCGCTGGACCAGGATGTTCAGTTCGGCCGGTGCCGGGCGGTCCGCGGCGGCCTGGTGGTAGACGGTGAGCGCGGCGTCGAGCTCGTCCGGCGTCAGGAGCGCTAGGGTGCCCTCCGGTTTGCCCGGAGCGGCCCGGCCGCCGGTGAAGGCCGTGATGTCGGCGTGCCGGGCGGCGAGGCGCAGCACGCGCGGACCGTTGCCGCCGATCAGCAGGGGCGGCCGGGGCTGCTGGGCCGCCTTCGGCGCGTGCTCGGGGTCGCCCAGCAGCCGCTCCAGCTCCTCGACCGTACGGACGAGGCGGTCCACCCGCTCGCCGGGGGTGCCCCAGGGCAGGCCCGCCCGGTCGTGCTCGGCGCGTACGTAGCCGGTGCCCAGGCCCAGTTCGAGTCTGCCGTCGGTGAGCAGATCGGTGGTGGCCACCTCGCGGGCGAGCAGAGCCGGGTTCCAGAAGCCCGCGTTGAGGACGAAGGTGCCCAGGCGCGGGCGCTCGGTGGCCTCGGCCGCGGCGACCAGGGCGGGAAAGGGCGCGGGCCAGCCCAGATGGTCCGGGACGAGCAGCACGTCGTACCCGAGGTCCTCGGCCCGGCGGCACTTCTGCCGCCAGGCGGGCCCCGACTCGATGGTGATCATGTTGACGCCGAAGCGGAACGGGCGTGGCACGGGGCCTCCTCGGGGTGCGGGGTGCGGGAAGTGGGATGCGGATCGGAGCCGGTCGGAGTGCGGGCGTGCCGGTCACTCGTGGGCAATGGCGGCCAGCACGTCGAGCCGGGACGCGCGCAGCGCGGGCAGCAGCGCGGCCAGCAGCCCGACCAGGACGGACCCGACCACCACCGCGGCCACCGTGGACCACGGCACCGCGAACGCCGTCAGCCCCTCCAGCGCCAGCACCCGTTGCGTGGCGACGCCCCAGACCAGTCCCAGGCCGAGCCCGAGGACCGCGCCGAACAGCGCGATCACCACCGACTCCAGCCGGATCATCCGGCGCAGCTGCCTCCGCGACAGACCGACGGCGCGCAGCAGCCCGATCTCACGGGTGCGCTCCACGACAGCCAGCGCCAGCGTGTTGACGACGCCCAGCACCGCGATCACGATGGCCAGCCCCAGCAGCCCGTACAGCAGGTTGAGCAGTCCCTGGATCTGACCACTGACCAGCTCCTTGTAGTCGGCCCGGTCGTGCACCTGGACCTGCGGGAACGGCTTGAGCGTCCGCTCCAGTCCGGCCCGCAGCCGCGCCGGGTCGGTGCCGTCCGCGGCGTTCACGTACAGCACGGAATTCTGCCCGCCCGGCGCGTACTTCTCCAGGGTGGCCGTCCCCATGAAGACACCGCCCCGGGTGCCGGGCCCGGAACCGGCGTTCTCGGTCAGCGCGCCGACCGTGAACCGGGCGGGCGTCCCGGACGGCAGCACCGCGTCGAGCCGGCTGCCCACCCGCAGGCCGTGCTCCCGGGCGAACTCCGCCTGGATACCGACGTGTCCGGGCGCCAGCGCCGCCGCGGTGTTCCCCGCCGCGTACGTCACCTTCGCCACGGCGTCGAAGTCGCGGTCGAAGGCCCCGGCCACCGTCGTGACCGACCGGCCGCCCGGCAGCCGCAGCTTCAGGGGGACGATCCGCTGGCGTACGACCGTGCCGGCCCCCGGGGTCGCCCGCACCCGGTCGGTGACCTCGTCGGAGAACGGCGCGAGCGACGCGTTCTGCACGACGAAGTCGGCGCCCAGCGTCCGGTCGATCTGCTGGGCGATCGAAGCGGCCGCCGACGCCCCGGCGACCGACAGGCCGGTCACCAGCGCCAGCCCGATCATCAGGGCCGCCGCCGTCGCCCCCGTACGGCGGGGATTGCGCAGCGCGTTGCGGCGGCTCAGCCGCCCCACCGTGCCGAACGCCGGCTTCAGGCCCCGCCCGAGCAGCCGGATCACCGGCCGCACCAGCAGCGGCCCCGCCATCACCCCGGCCACCAGCGTCAGCACGACCCCGAGCGCCAGCAGTGACCCGGCGGCCGCCGTACGGTCACTCAGCACACAGCCCGCGAGCGCGGCCAGCCCCGCCACGCCCACCAGCGACCCGGCGGCGGCGCGCAGGCGCAACGGGCGCCCGGCTCCCGGCAGTTCCAGGTCGGCAAGGGCGGCCATCGGGGAGACGCGGCCCGCCCGCAGCGCGGGAAGCAGCGCGGCGACGAAGGTCACGCCCACCCCGACGACGTACGCGACGACCACCGTCGGCCAGTTCAGCACCAGATCGGCGGCGTCCAGCCGCAGCCCGAACCAGCCCATCGCGACGACCAACAGCACCGCGAGTCCGACACCCGCCGCGAGCCCGGCCGTGGCACCGGCGACGCCCAGCAGCAACGCCTCCAGCAGCACCGAGCGGCGCACCTGGCGGCGGTCGGCGCCGAGCGCCCGCAGCAGGCCCAGCTCCCGGGTGCGCTGCGCGATCAGCATCGAGAAGGTGTTGACGATCAGGAAGACGCCGACCAGGACGGCGACCCCCGCGAAGCCCACCATCATGTACTTCAGCACGCTCAGGAAGTCGCCCAACTGCTCGGCCTGCGTCTTCTTCTGCTCGGCCCGCGTCCGGATGTCGTACGCGGCGGCGCCGGACCCCAGCGCGGCGCCGATCCGCCGTTCGAGCACGCGGTCCGGCACGCCGGGCGCGGCGTCCACGGACACTCCGGTCGCCCGGTCCGTACTGCCCAGCAGGCCGCGCTGGGCCGCCCGGGTCTCCAGGAAGACCAGGGAGGAGCCCGGGTTGGTGGTGGTGAAGGCGGCGATACCGACGATCCGTACGGGGGAGGTGCCGGGCGGGGCGATGACGTGCAGCGTGTCACCGAGCCGTAGGCCTGCCCGGTCCGCGGTGTCCCGGTCGACCATCGCTTCGCCCGGTCCGCGCGGCGGGCGGCCCTCGGCCACCCGGACCGGGCTGCGCTCGCCCGGGGCCCAGTTGGTGGCGATGGACGGCACGTTCCGGGTCGGCCCCACCGGCGTGTGGCGGGCGTCGGTGACGGTGACCCGCTCCACCCGCACGTCGAGCCGGGCGTCCGCCACGCCCCGCACCCCGGTGACCCGGTCCCGCAGGGCGGCCGGCACGGTCGGGGTCGCGGCCGAACCGATGCCGCCCGGTGCGTCGAAGTCCTGCCGCGGCGTGATCTGGACGTCCGCGGCGGTCGAGGCGAAGAGCCGGTCGAAGGTGGCGCCCGTGGTGTCCGAGAAGATCAGGCTGCCCACCACGAACGCCACCGAGAGCACCACGGCGAGGGCGGAGAGCAGCAGCCGGGCCTTGTGCGCGAAGAAGCTCCGGAGCGTGGCCCGCAGCACGGCGGGTCAGCCGTTCGGGAGCGGGCCGGAGCCGGGGGCCGGGCCCGGGCCGGAGTCAGGAGGCGGGCCCGGGGCGGGGCCGGTACCGGTGGGCGCGGACGGGGGAGGGGACACGGACGGGGACGGCCTCGGGCCCGCCGCGAAGACCTGCATCCGCGCCAGTACGGACTCCGCGGTGGGCCGCGCCATCTCGTCCACGATCCGGCCGTCCGCCAGGTAGAGCGCGAGGTCGGCGTGGGCCGCCGCGTTCGGATCGTGGGTCACCATCACGACCGTCTGCCCGAGGTCGTCCACCGCCTCCCGCAGCGTCTGGAGCACCTCCAGACCCGAGCGGGAGTCCAGGTTGCCGGTCGGCTCGTCCGCGAAGATCAGCGCGGGGCGGGCGGCCAGCGCCCGGGCGCACGCCACCCGCTGCTGCTGCCCGCCGGAGAGCTGGGAGGGCCGGTGCCGCAGCCGGTCACCGAGCCGGAGAGTGCTGATCACCTCGCGCAGCCACTCCCGGTCCGGCTTGCGGCCCGCGATGTCCATGGGCAGGGTGATGTTCTCCTCGGCCGTCAGGGTGGGCAGCAGGTTGAACGACTGGAACACAAAGCCGACCTGGTCCCTGCGCAGCCGGGTCAGCTGCCGGTCGTCCAGGCCGGTGATCTCCCGGCCGCCCAGCCACACCCGGCCCGCCGACACCGTGTCCAGCCCCGCCAGGCAGTGCATCAGGGTGGACTTGCCCGAGCCGGAGGGCCCCATCACCGCCGTGAACCGCCCGCGCCCGATCGACACGTCGACGCCGTCCAGCGCCACGACCTGGGCCTCTCCCGTCCCGTACGTCTTGACCAGCGACACCGCCCGCGCGGCCGCCTCGCCGCCGTCCGCGGCACCCTCCGCCGTACCCGGGACCGGTGTGGACACGTCAGCCTCCCGACGTCGGCCCCGTGCCTTACGGGGCGGCAACTCCCGCATGGCCCACGACAGTAGGACAGCTTCCGTCGTCCTGGCATCCCCCACGTGCCCGCTTCCGGACGCCGGTGCCCGGCCCGGGGAGCGGCGGGCGGCCCGGTCGTCAGCCGGCGGCCGGGGAGGCCGGTGCCGGACTGTGGAACGTCACCTCCGGGTTGTCCTTCGTGGGGCCCTGGAGAAGACGTTGCGGTATGTGCCGCAGGTGCTGGTCGAAGAACGCCGCCACGTAGGTACGGGTGAGGGCGACCGAGCGCTGTCCGGACAGCGGGGGCTGCGAAGGCGTGGGGGCTGTGGGGTCAGTGGGTGCTGCGGGGGCCGTGGTGTTCGTTGCGGGAGGGGTGAGCGCGTCGGCGATGACGGGGGCGTCGCTGAAGGTGAGATGGTCGGCGCCGGCCACGGTCAGCCAGCGCTTCCACCCGTCCAGCCGGCTCCAGGCCAGGTCCCAGGTGCGGTCCCGGCCGCCCGGCCGGTGCACCTCGTTGTCGGTACCGAGCATCAGGAAGGGGCGGGAGCCGAGACCGCCGGCGGGTACGGGGTCCTGGAACGCCCCGTCCATGTTGACGCCGGCCCGTATGCGGCTGTCGCGCGCCATGGCGGAGACGGCGCTCGCGCCGCCGAGCGAGTGTCCGGCCATGCCGATGCGCTTCTCGTCGATGAGGTGGGAGTAGCGCCAGGCGGACCCGTGCGCGGTGAGCCGGTCCAGCACGAACGAGACGTCCTGGCCCCGGCCGACGGCCGCGCGCCGGAAGCCGTCCTCGGTGCCGTACACCTGATCGCAGGCGGCACAGGTCAGGACCCGGCCGCCGGGGAAGGCCGTGCCGGTGCTCTCGTAGGCGTGGTCGACCGTCGCGACGACGTAGCCCCGGGAGGCCAGGTCCTCCGCGAGGCTGGTGAGGGAGAAGCCAGGGGCGGAGAAGCCGGGCGAGACGACCAGCAGCGGATACCTGCCGGACGCGGGGCGGGCGTCCGTGCGGCTGTGTACGGCCATGGCGCTCAAGGCTTCGGGAGTGACCATGTTCTCCCAGCCCATGGCCTTGATCAGGTGCCGGCTCTCCTCGACGGTGGCGTACCGCGCGGACGCGCCCGTACCGCGCCGCGCCGGGTAGTGGAGACCGACCATCAGCTCGCGGGACGTCGCCGTGGGGACCCAGGGGTCGGGGCGGCTGTGGTCGGTGAGCGGCAGTGTGGACCGGCCGACCGCGTACGGGCCGGTGGGAGCGGGCAGGCGCAGCCGCGCGGCGGCCTTCGGGCCCGTACGGTCCGTACCGTCCGCACTGTTCGTGGCGGACGGGGGCGCGGCCCAGGACGTGTCCGCCGCCGCGGCGAGCGGCTGGGGGAGCAGGGGAAGACCGAGCAGCAGGGACAGGGCGGCGGTTCCGGCCGCCCGGAAAAGTCTGATCATGTGCCAGACGTTAGGGCGGGGCACCGACCCGGCGCGTCAACCTCAGGTCTGGTCGTCAGCCGCCGTCCTCATCCTGTCGGCCCTCTTCCATCCGTCGGTCCTCATCCTCCCGTCGGCCCTCACCCTCCCGTCGGTCCGCGTCCCCTCGTCGGTCCTCCTCCGCTGGTCGCGCCACACCCAGCACCGTCCAGGGCAGGGCGGGGCCGGGGCCCAGAATGCGGCTGCGGCGACAGGTGCTGACGGTGAAGCCCGCGGTGCGCAGTTCGGCCAGCGGGTCGCGGGCCAGGTGGCAGTTGCCCATCAGCAGGGGCCACACCGTACGGTCCAGGGCGCGCTGCACGGTGGCGGGGCCGTGGCGCAGGGAGCGTCCGTGTTCGAAGAAGCGCAGTTCGCCGCCCGGCCGCAGGACCCGCCGCAGTTCCGACAGGGAACGCTGCACGTCACGTACCGAGCAGAGCACCAGCGACACCACCGCGGCGTCGAAGGCCTCGCTCTTGACCGGCAGGGCTTCCGCCGTGGCCGGTACGACGTCCACCGGGATGCCGGCCCGGGCCGCCTCGGTCAAGGCCCGCTGCCGCAGGGTGCGTTCGGGCTCGACGGCCACAACCTCCGCGACGGTTCGGGGGTAGTGGGCGAAGTTCGCGCCCGTACCGGCACCGATTTCGATCACCCGGCCCGAGAGTCCGGCCAGCATGTCGCGTCGCAGGTCCGTGAGTCCGGTGCGACGGTCCGCGATCCGCGCGTACCACCGGGCGAAGACCGGATGGTGCACGACTCCGCGCTCGACCCTCGTGCGCTGTGACATGGCCGGATCCCTTCGCCGTACGACGTTCGCCGGTTCGAGTGTCCGCCGTGCCGCGCCGGGACACCACTGTCAAAGCGCGGCGGTGCCGCCCAGAGCGGGGGCCAGCCAGTCGGGAGCCTGCGCGCGGAACTGCTCCGGCGGCAGGCTCCCGGCGCCCTCCGGCACGCGGCCCAGCAGCGGTGCGCCGGCCGCTCGGGGGAAGTCGTCGAGATTGCAGCGGGCGGCCAGGCCAGGGGTTTCGGGCCAGCTGCCCACCACCACTCCGGGGGAGTCGATCCCGTGGGTGCGCAATGCCAGCGCGGTGAGCGCCACCGCGTTGAGCGCCCCCAGGCCCGCCTGGGCGACCACCAGTACGGGCGCTCCGGCCAGGCGCGCCGCGTCGGCGAGGGTCGCGCCCTGCTCGTCGAACCGTACGAGCAGGCCGCCCGCGCCCTCGACCAGGACGAGGTCGTGCGAGGCCGCCAGTTTGGCCGCCGCCTCCGCGATCTCTCCTGGGCGTACGGGCGGCAGGCCGGCGCGGCGCGCGGCGGTCTCGGGTGCCAGCGGCTCGGGATAGCGGGCCAGTTCGGCGGTGGTGACCAGGGGGCCCGCGAGCCGGACGACTTCCGCCGCGTCGCCCGGTTCGCCGGCGGTGACTCCGGTCTGCGCCGGTTTGAGCACCGCGACGGAACGGCCCTGGGCGAGCGCCGTCGCGGCCAGGGCAGCCGTGGTCACGGTCTTGCCGATCTCTGTGCACGTTCCGGTCACGAACAGCACCGACACGTCGAGTCCTCCTGTCGTAGAGCATGGTCGGCAGCCGGGGGCTCCGCGTACGGAGCCCCCGGGGCCTGATGGTTACGGGGCCGGGGCGGGCCGCTCAGCCCTCGCGCGCCACCGCGCGCATCGCGGCGCAGATACGTGCCACGTCCTCGTCCCCGGTGATGTACGGCGGCATCGCGTACACGAGGTCGCGGAACGGGCGCAGCCACACGCCCTCCCGTACGGCCGCGCGCGTGGCGGCCGCCATGTCCACCTCGTGGTCGAGCTGGAGGACGCCGATCGCGCCCAGGACCCGTACGTCCCGCACGCCTTCGGCGGCGGTGGCGTCGGCGAGGCCGTCCCGTAGCCCGGCCTCGATCCGCTTGACCTCCCGTGCCCAGTCCTGGGACAGCAGCAGGTCCAACGACGCGTCGGCCACCGAGGCGGCCAGCGGGTTGCCCATGAAGGTCGGCCCGTGCGCGAGCACCGGCACCTCCCCCCGGGAGATCCCGTCCGCCACGGCCGGCGTGCACAAGGTCGCCGCCATGGTCAGATAACCGCCGGTCAGGGCCTTGCCGACGCACATCACATCGGGAGTGACGCCCGCGTGTCCGGCGGCGAACAGCGATCCCGTACGGCCGAAACCGGTGGCGATCTCGTCGAAGATGAGCAGGACGCCGTGCTCGTCGCACGCCTCGCGCAGCACCCGCAGGTAGCCGGGGGAGTGGAAGACCATGCCGCCCGCCCCCTGGACCACCGGCTCCACGACGACCGCCGCCAGTTCGCCGGCGTGCCGCGCGACCAGCTCGCGCAGGTGCGCCTCGTACGCGGGGTCCGGTGGCGCGTCGAACCCCGGAGGCGGCGCGTCGGCGAACAGCTGCCGGGGCAGCGCGCCCTGCCAGAGTTCGTGCATCCCGCCGTCCGGGTCGCACACCGACATCGGCTGCCAGGTGTCGCCGTGGTAGCCGCCGCGCCAGGTCATCAGCCGCTGTTTGCGCGGCTTTCCGACCGAGCGCCAGTACTGGAGGCACATCTTCACGGCGACCTCGACCGACACCGAACCGGAGTCGGCGAGGAAGACGTGCTCCAGGCCGTCCGGGGCGATCTCCGCCAGCCGGGCGGCGAGCCGGACGGCGGGCTCGTGGGTGAGACCGCCGAACATCACATGGCTCATCCGGTCCAGTTGGCCGCGGGCGGCCTCGTTGAGCACGGGGTGGTTGTATCCGTGCACCGCCGACCACCAGGACGACATTCCGTCGACCAATTCGGTCCGGCCTTCGACCGGTTCGGCCAGCCGCAGTCGTACGCCGGATGCCGACGCGACGACCAGCGGATCGTCCCGGCCGGGCATCGGGCCGTACGGGTGCCAGACGTGCTGCCGGTCCAGGGCCAGCAGTTCGGGGACGGAGAGCTGCGCGGCCTCAGGCATTCGGCGGCAGCTCCGTACCGGCGCCGCGGCGGCGTACGGAGACGAGGTCCGTACGGGCTTCACCGGCCGGGGAGGCGGGAGCGCCGGCCGGTACTTCTTCGGCCGGTGCCGGGACCGCACCGGCATCCGCCTCGGCCCGTACGGCCGGTTCCGCCGCCGTGTCACCGTCCCCGCACGGTCCGCAGCCGCCACCCCCGTGGCCACCGCAGCCGCCGCCCGCGAGCGCGTCCGCGCGGTGCTCCGGCAGCGTGGTGGTGTCCGTACCCTCCACCTCGAAACCCGCGTCGGCGATCATCGCCAGGTCGTCCTTGCCCGCCTGGCCCTCGCTGGTCAGGTAGTCACCGAGGAAGATGGAGTTGGCCAGGTGCAGCGCCAGCGGCTGCATCGACCGCAGGTGCACCTCGCGCCCGCCGGCCAGCCGGACCTCCACGTCCGGGCAGACGAAGCGGACCATCGCCAGGATGCGCAGCGCGCGCTGGGGCGTGAGGTTCCACTCCTTGGCCAGCGGGGTGCCCTCGAAGGGGATCAGGAAGTTCACCGGCACCGAGTCGGGGTCCAGGGCGCGCAGCGCGAAGACCACGTCGACCAGGTCCGCGTCGCTCTCGCCCATGCCCGCGATCAGACCGGAGCAGGCGGACAGTCCCGCCGCCTGCGCCTGTTGGACCGTTTCGACCCGGTCGGCGTAGGTGTGGGTGGTGGTGATGTCCCCGTAGGTGGCCTCGGAGGTGTTGAGGTTGTGGTTGTAGGCGTCCGCGCCCGCCGCTCGCAGCCGGGCCGCCTGGCCGTCCGAGAGCAGGCCGAGGCACGCGCACACCTCGACGCCCTCGTTCTGCTCCTTGATGGCGGCGATGGTCTGCGACACCCGGTCCACGTCCCGGTCCGTCGGTCCGCGGCCGCTGGCCACGATGCAGACCCGCTTGGCGCCGCCGGCCACCCCGGCCGCGGCCGCCTCGGACGCCTGCTCCGGCTTGAGCCAGGTGTACTTGAGGATCTCGGCCTTGGAGCCGAGCCGCTGGGAACAGTACGAGCAGTCCTCGGGGCACAGCCCCGACTTCAGGTTGACCAGATAGTTCAGCTTCACCCGCCGCCCGAACCACCGGCGGCGTACCTTTCCGGCCGCGGCCACCACGTCGAGCAGGTCGTCGTCGGACGTCGCCAGTACGGCGAGCGCCTCTTCGCGGGTCGGCAGTTCGCGCCGCAGCCCCTTGTCCACCAGCGTTGTCAGCAGATCCATGGCGACGATCCTGGCGTACGGCCACGGCCCGCGACCATGGAGGAACCCAACAAGGGCGCCGATCCGGGGTGTGTGCATGGCCACACCGTAGGACGGTGTAACGACCGCTAACGTCTATCGACAGCCCACAAACACGAAGGAAGCTGATGCATCAGGACGACGCCGCTTCGCCCCTGCTCCACGACGTACCGGCGCCGCCGCACGACGGGCCCGCCGGGACGCCCGCGCCGGGCGGCGGCACCGGGCCGGGTGCCGACGCGCGCACCGCCGCTTTCGGCTGGATCGATGCGGCCCGCGAACAGCGCCGCCGGGCCGGACTCGTCCGTACGCTGCGGCCGCGGCCGGTCGAGTCGCCGCTGCTGGACCTGGCGAGCAACGACTACCTCGGCCTGGCCCGGCACCCCGAGGTCACCCGTGGCGCCGCGCAGGCCGCGCACCGCTGGGGCGCCGGGGCCACCGGGTCGCGGCTGGTGTCCGGCAGCACCGAGCTGCACGCCCGCCTGGAGGCCGAACTCGCCGAGTTCTGCGGTTTTGAGGCCGCCCTGGTGCTGTCCTCCGGCTACGCGGCCAACCTCGCCGCCGTCACCGCGCTCGGCGGCCCGGGCGGCCTGATCGTCTCGGACGCGGGCAACCACGCGTCGCTCATCGACGGCTGCCGGCTCGCCAGGGCCAGGACCGTCGTGGTCCCGCACGCCGAACCGGACGCCGTACGCAAGTCCCTGGACGGCCACGCCGGCCCGGCGCTCGCCGTCACCGACTCCGTCTTCTCCGTGGACGGCGACGCCGCGCCGCTGCGGTCCCTCGCCGACGCCTGCCGGGCGCACGGCGCGGCCCTGCTCGTCGACGACGCGCACGGCCTGGGCGTCCTCGGCGACGGCGGGCGGGGCGCGGTGCACGCGGCCGGGCTCGCCGGGGACCCGGACGTGGTCGCCACCGCCACCCTGTCGAAGTCGCTCGGCAGCCAGGGCGGCGTGGTCCTCGGCCCGGCCCGGGTGATCGAGCACCTGGTCAACACCGCACGGACGTTCATCTTCGACACCGGCCTGGCCCCGGCGGCGGCCGGCGGCGCCCGGACGGCGCTGCGCCTGCTGCGGCGCGAGCCGGAACGCGCCGCCCAGGTCCGCGCGGTGGCGGCGGAACTGCACCAGCGGCTCGGTGCCGCCGGGCTGACGGTCGTCCGCCCGGACGCCGCGGTGGTGTCCGTACGGGCGCCCTCGCCGGAACTGGCCGTCCGGTGGGCCGCCGACTGCCGGGACGCGGGCCTCGTGGTCGGCTGCTTCCGGCCGCCGTCCGTACCCGACGGCATCTCCCGGCTGCGCCTGACGGCCCGCGCCGACCTGTCCCCCCGGCAGGCGAGGGAAGCGGTCCGGACCGTCGTACGGACGGCGCCGGCTGCCTGCTAGGACCGGTCATCTGCCAGGGCCGGTCATCTGCCAGGGCCGGTCACCTGCCAGGGCCGGCCGTGCGGTCCCGTCGCCCCGTGGCCGGCTCACCCGACCTTGGCGAAGCGGCCGTCGGACAGTTCGCCGACGAAGGACCGCCAGGCCGCCGTGGTGAACAGCAGCGCCGGGCCCGCGGTGTTCTTGGAGTCGCGTACCGCGAGCAGGCCGGAGCCGACGCGTGCCGTCTCGACGCAGTTGTTCATCGCGGTGCTGTGGCTGCTGCGCCGCCAGCGCGCGCCGTGCGGCACGGTGCGGACCGGGTCGTGCCCGGGCAGGAGTGACATGGTGCCTCCTCAGACGCCGGAGCCGGCCCACGAGGTCTCGGCGATCCGGGCGATGAATTGCGCTGACTTGTCGCACGAGAGGGCGCGCCCCCGCAGCATGTCGAACGCATCGCTGTACGCCCTGAGGTCTGCTTTCTGCTCCAAGTAGAGGCTACTCGTCAAATGGTCGAGAACAACCACATCCAAGTCAGAAGTGAGCGGAAATGAAAAGATAACGAAAGGGCCGGTGATGCCGATGTGCACACCGGACGCGAAGGGCAGTACCTGTAGCAGCACATGCGGCAATTGCCCCACGTCCAGAATGTGCCGCAGCTGGGCGGCCATCACCCCGGGCGGGCCGACCTCCCGGCGCAGCACCGCCTCGTCCAGCACCGCGCACAGCTCCAGCGGCCGCTCGCCCCGCAGCACCTCCTGGCGGGCGATGCGCACCTCCACCAGCTCCTCGACCTGCTTCGCCGGCAGGTCCGACAGCGTGGCGCGGGTCACCGCCCGCGCGTAGTCCGGCGTCTGCAGCAGGCCGGGCACCACCGTCGTCTCCAGCGTGCGCGCCCGGGACGCCCCGTACTCCAGGCTGATGAAGTCCCGGTACTCCGGCGGCAACAGGTCACGGTAGGTGTGCCACCAGCCGGGCCGCCCGTTGCCGCCGTCACCACCCTGCGTGCCGCCCCCGCACAGCGCCGCCAGCAGCGCGCGCAGCTCCGCGTCCCGCACGCCGTACGCGTCCAGCAGCAGTTCGACGTCGGCCGGCCGGGCGCCGCTGCGCCCGGTCTCGATGCGACTGACCTTCGACTGGTGCCAGCCGACCAGCCGGGCCGCCTCACCACTGGTGAATCCGGCCAGTGTCCGCTGCCGCCGCAACTCCGCGCCCAGCTTGCGGCGGCGCACCGCGGGCCCGTACCGCATACCGCTCCCTCCGTACGTCTCCTCAGGTGCGCCGCGGATGCGCCCGCTCCCTGATGGCCGGTTCCGATCCGACAGTGTGCCGCGCAAATACGGTCTCGCGTAGCAGAGTTCACCGCTTCGGGCGACAGATATATGCACTTCTTGGTGGATGACACGTCACCACCGCAGCATGAGTGGCAGGCTGGGGCACATGAGCAGTCCGAGGCCGGGGCCGAAGGGACCGGAAAGGGCCCGGGAGGCCGCACGCGAGGGCGGCTTCCTTCGGCGGCGGGCCGGAGTCGAGCCTCGGTGGGAAAGGGACGGCGTCGCGATGGCAGACCACCAGGAATCCTCACTCACGCTGCCCAGCGCACCGGTGTCGGTGGCGGAGGCCCGCAGGTACGTCATGGACGTACTGGCCGAATGGGGCCTGCCGGACGGGACGGAGACCGCCGATGCCGTACGGCTGATGGTCTCCGAACTCGCCACCAATGCCGTGCAGCACACGTTCGGGCAGTCACCGGTGTTCACCGTCGACGTCCGGCTGGACCGCGACGAACGGCTGTGGGTCGGTGTCACCGACGATCATCCGCGCTGGCCGAAGCGGCTGCCGGCCGCCGTGCAGCAGGACAACGGCCGGGGCATGGTGATCGTCCGCTTCCTCGCCGCCGAGTCCGGCGGACAGGTGACGGTCGAACCCACCGCGGCCGGGGGCAAGACCGTCTGGATCACCTTGCCGTGGAAGCTGTTCCTGCCGTAGCGGCGGAATCGGCCGACGGAGGATGCCGGGCGGGTATCGGGCGGTTTTTCAGGGTCTGGTGAGGAAGCGCGGTTTGCGACGGCGGCCCGTGCTGCAGGCACAGCCCACGCCCTCGTCCCGCACCTGCCGGTAGGTGGGGCTGGTCGCGCGGCCGCAGCGGGCGCAGCGGCACGGCCACGGCTCGTAGGCGCCGGGGCAGGGACCCAGCGGGATCAGCCCGGCGGCGTGCATCACCCGTTCGGCGACGGTGGCCGGGGCGGGGACGGGGCCGGGAGCGTTCGGTGGGGGCTGGAGCGGGGGCGGTGGGACGGCAGGGGGTGCGGATGGCGCGGGAGGCGCGGCAGGAGTCGGTGTCGCGGGGTTCGCCGGGGGAACCGCTGCTGTCGGCTGCGTGGGAAGGACCGATACTGCGCCGTTCGCGGGAGCTGCCGAACCCCCGTCCGCCCCGGTGCCGAGGTCGCCCGGATGCCACTGATGCAGGCAGGAGGCGCACCACCACAGCAGTTCGCCGGCGCCGTAGACACCCTCGTCCTCCCACAGCACGTCCGTGCTGCCGCAGGCCGGGCAGTGCGTGGCGGGGGAGCGGCGGCGCAGAAGTCCGCGCAGGTTCACGAGTCGGTCCTGGTGTGCGTGTGCTGGGGCAGGTGCCTGTGCATGGGTCTCCTCACGTGCTGAGGAGACTCCATCGGTTCTCCGCCGGCAAAGCAAGGACGACCAGGTCACAAATGATTTCGACGGCACCGCTCCCGAAGCGCCGCCCCAGGAGGCCACCCCCGGGCCCCCTGGCGTTCAGGAGGAGTCGCGAGCCGACGGCTTGATGTGCCCGTTCCGACGGCCCAGTACGCGGGGCAGCAGCGCCCACAGGCCGCCGCACGTCACCAGCGTCACCGAACCCGCCACCACTCCCGCGCCGCGCCCCAGTACGACGTCGACGACGAGGAGCACGGCACCGGCCAGCGCCAGTGCGAGGACCGCCATCCCGGCTGCCGTCAGCCGTGCGGAGACCTCCACGATCAGCCCCTTCGCGCGCCGCCGGAACAGCACCCGGTGCACCGCGGCAGGCGCGGTGAGCAGCAGCGTCGCCAGTACTGCCAGCAGTAATGTGCCCACGTAGAACGCGCGTTGCGTGGCGTCCAGAGACACAAAGCGCGGGGTGAACGCCAGCGTCAGCAGGAAGGCGAACAGGATCTGCACGCCGGTCTGCAGGACACGCAGCTCCTGGAGCAGTTCGCCGAAGTTGCGGTCGTAGCGCTCCAGGGGCGTCTCGTTGCGGTCCGCGCACACGGCGTACCGGGCGGAACCGGGTGGCCGGTGCGACTCGGACGATTCGCCCGTTCCCGGCAGTTCGGGGCGTCCTGGCAGTTCGTTCCGGTGCTCGTCGGTGAGGGGGGCCATTGCGTGCGGGTATCCGCGGACGCGTTGATCACTCCTCGAACGCGCACGGGCGTGCGGGAGTTGCGCCCGCGTACGCACCCGGGTGCGGGCGGGGCGGGGCTCGTGGCCGCACGGGGTCCCGCACCGCCCTGGCGGGACCGCGCGGTCAGCGCACCCGCCCGTACGAGACGCTGCGTGACCAGATGCGCTCCAGCCGCACCACGGTGCCGGGCTTGGGCGCGTGCCAGATCTTGCCCGCCCCCGCGTAGATCCCCACGTGGTAGATGCCGCGGCGGGAGTGGAAGAAGACCAGGTCACCGGCGCGGCGCGCGGACGCCGACAGATGCCGGGTGCGGTTGTACTGGGCCGCCGCGGTGCGCGGCAGCCGTTTCCCGGCCCGCTTGAACGAGTACAGCGTCAGTCCTGAGCAGTCGAAGCGGTGTGGCCCGCTGGCTCCGTACTTGTAGGGCGCTCCCTTCTTGGAAGCGGCGATCCGCAGTGCCGAGGCCGAGGTGGACGCGGCTGCCGCGTCCTCGGTGGCTCCTGGTACGACCAGTGTCCCGCCGACCGTGGCGAGGGCGAGGAAGGAGATCACTCCGGCCCGCGCCAGCAGAGGGGAAGTGCTGGTACGCGCAGTCATGCGCAACCCTTCGTCAGCCGCCTGCGAAGGAGTACCTGTCGGGTTCGGGCAGGCGAAGATGCCCGGTCGTGGTGACGACTTCACCCCAAGAGGCCGTCCGGCCGTGGTGGCCGGCGGTCCCGTCGTGCTCGGGTCCTCCGCTCCTGCCGGTCCAGGCGCATCGGCCAGACATCCGGTACGGCGGCAGGATTGGGCGTCCGCCCGGACCGCCCCACCGCTGTGGCGGGGGCTTGTCGTCGAAGCGATCGTTGCGCATCTCGCGCCCGGATTCCGAGCAGAAACGGCTGTATGTGAGCTTGGTCACGCTTGCGCCGTTCGGGTGGACGGACGTCGTTCCGGGGGAGGCCCGCGACGGGTGCGGACCCGCGTACCAGCCCCGGAACGTCACGTTCCGGGCGACACGTACGTACGTCGCGCAAGCCGTGTGGCACCGCACACGACCCCGGGGCTACGCCGTTCGGGCGAGCCCGATCGGGCGCCGTGTCGCCGAACGGGTGGGCCCTTGTGGTGCTCCGGCACCTCCTGGCCGCCCCTGTCTCCCCTGCCCGGCGTGTGCCGCGCGGGACGGGTGGGGGCCCTGGTGCATCAGGGACGGGAAGGGAAGGCGCCCGCGTCCCCGTCCGGTCGGGGACGCGGTGCGTCAACTTCGCGGCGGGGGTACGGAGATCAGCCGTGCGCGGCGCTCACCGTCCAGTACGCGCAGGGCCTGCGCCAGCGTTGCCGCGTGGAGCTCGCTCTCGCCCCGGTCGTGCATGAGCGCCAACGCGTCCCGCAGCGCGGTGGTCTTGCCGACCAGGGCCTGCGCGGCGCGGAGACCGCCGTACGTGTCCGTACCTCGGGCGGGGTTGATGCGGCCCAGCAGGTCCAGGACCGCCAGGTAGCTGTCGATGACCTCCCCCTCGGCGCGCGTCAGCGCCGGCAGCGGCGGCAGTTCGGGCGGCCACATCCCGGGCTCACCTCGCGCCCGGTGTCGCGGGGTGTTGCTTGCGGCTGCGGGTCAGCCCGTCGATGAGGCCGTACTCCATGGCGGCCTCGGCGCTGAAGACCTTCTCGCGTTCGAGGTCTTCGGTGATCCGCTCGGGAGGCCGGCCGGTGTGCCGTACGAGCAGGCCCTCCAGGAGGGCCCGCATGCGCAGCAGTTCGTCCGCCTGGATGCGGAGGTCGTCGGCCTGCCCCTGCACCGGTTCGTCGAACGAGGGCTGACGGACGAGGACGCGCGCGCCCGGCAGCGCGAGGCGCTTGCCGGGCGCGCCGGCGGCCAGCAGCACCGCGGCGACGGAGGCGGCCTGCCCGAGGCAGACCGTCTCGATGTCGCAGCCGACGAACTGCATCGTGTCGTAGATCGCGGACATCGCGGTGAACGAGCCGCCGGGGGAGTTGATGTAGAGCGAGATGTCCCGGCCGGGCGCGTCGTAGTCCAGGTGCATGAGCTGGGCGATCACGTCGTTGGCCGCGGCGTCGTCGACCGGGGTGCCCAGGAAGACGATCCGCTCGCCGAGCAGCTTGGAGTACGGGTCCATGGTCCGGGCCCCGTAGGAGGTGCGTTCGGTGAACTCCGGGAGGACGTATCGGGCCTGGGGGCCGTTCATGGGGAGCTCCTCTTTCCTGAGCGTCTGTAAAAAATGTACAGGACGTACGCAGAGCTAGATGGGAGCACGTCCCGCCGGGCGAAAGCAATGCCTTCGGCGGGGCGGATAGGGCTGCTCGCTGAAAGCGAAAAGCTCACGGGCTGTCAGGTCGACTCGCTCCCGGTGCACATGACGGCCCGTAAGGCCGGGTGTCCGGGGCCCGGCCGGGAGCGCGCCGCCGGTGCAGCGTTCCGGCCGAAGTCCCCGGGCGCTCCGGCGCCGGCCCGGCGTGACGGTGTGCCCTGACCTGCTCCGCCGCCCTGCGCGTCCGCTGCCGCAGTCCCGCCGGGCAGCACGAAGCGACACCTGGCGCGCGGGCCCCTGGCCAAAGGAGTTCTGTGGAATCCGCCCGTACGGAAAGCGCCGTTCCGCACCGGACCGCCCGGGTACCCGCCGGACGGACCCGAGCTCCTCGGGCCGAACCGAGTCCAGGAGGACGCGATGGCTACCGCTTCATCCGCCGGCTATCCGGAATCCGGCCGCTCCCGGGCCGCCCGCGCCGAGCGGCACGCGAGCACGGAGACCAAGCCCGCGTTCAAGAGCACCGAGTTCTTCGTCTACGTCGCCGCCGTCGTGGCGGTCCTGGTCGCCTCCGCCGTCGTCGGCGGCGACGCTTCCCGTGTGGACCGCTTCCCCGCCGACCAGGCGTGGTTCTACGTCACGCTGCTGACCGTCGGCTACATGATCAGTCGCGGCCTGGCCAAGTGCGGCAGCCGCGAGCCCACCGACCGCACCACCGCCACCTGAGTGTCCTGGCGCGTACCGATGCCCCGGCAGCGCTGCCGGGGCATCGCTACGCGCCAGGACCGTCGGCCCTGTAGCGGGCCAGGGCCGTCCGCCGCATCCGGCCGGTCGCGGCCCTGGCCGGGATGTCGTGGACGCGACCTAAGCTAGGACCATGGCTTATGAGATTCCGGTGACGCAGGCCCGGGCGGAGTTGGCGGACCTGATCAACCGCGTCGTCTACGGCGGCGAGCGGGTGGTCGTCACGCGCCACGGCAAGCCGCTGGTGGGGCTGGTGTCCGCCGCCGACCTGGAGCGCCTCGACGCGTGCCGGGAGGCGGCGGAAGCGGCGGCGGAGGAGCAGGTGATCAGTACGGTCTCCTCGGTGCGGCCGTTCCCGGCCCCGCCCGGTGAGTGGGGGCGCTTCGGCATCGCGGCGGAACACCGTGGTGCGGCGGGCGAGCACGGGGCGGCCGGCGGGCACGGCATGGCGGGCGGGCACAGCGGCTCGGGGGCCGCGGAGCGCTGACCGTGGGGCGCTGACCGTGGGGTACTGACCGCGGGGCGCTGACAGCTCTGCGTGAGCCGGTCGCCGCTGCCCGGCGTCCGGGAGGGTGGCCTTGCCTCGGCTATTGACATGGACATGAGGGGAATGGGGGCGTGCGGATGGGGCGTGCGGAGCCCTCGTGATGCCCGCAGGGCCCATCCGGTGAAGTTCCGCCGCCGACCCGCCGCGTTAACGCCGGTGAAACGGCGCCGAACTAACCTGCGGCCGACGGGTCTTTGATGGAGCGGAGCTGGTGAGCAGTTTGCTCCACCTTTAATTACTGTGTGATACATCTGCTTTTGCGGGTGTATCGCCACCCGTGACCTGGGCGGATGCGCCCAGTTCGAAGACGGTGAGGTGAAGGTATGCAACTGACCCCGCACGAGCAGGAACGCCTGATGATCCATGTGGCGGCCGACGTGGCCGAGAAGCGGCGCTCCCGCGGGGTACGGCTCAACCACCCGGAGGCCGTCGCGCTGCTGACCGTCCACATCCTCGAAGGCGCGCGGGACGGCCGTACGGTCGCCGAGCTGATGTCGACCGGGCGCAAGGTGCTCACCCGGGAAGAGGTCATGGAGGGCGTCCCGGAGATGATCCACGACGTGCAGGTCGAGGCCACCTTCCCCGACGGCACCAAGCTGGTCACCGTCCACGAGCCCATCAACTGAGCACGGGAGCAGCGACCATGATTCCCGGCCAGATCCTGCACGCCGACGACCCGGTACGCCTGAACCCCGGGCTCCCCGTCACCCGGCTGACCGTCCTGAACGCCGCCGACCGCCCCGTTCAGGTCGGTTCCCACTACCACTTCGCCGAGGCCAACCCGGGCCTCGACTTCGACCGTGCGGCCGCGCACGGCAAGCGGCTGAACGTCCCCGCCGGCTCCGCCGTGCGCTTCGAGCCCGGTATCCCCACCGAGATCGAACTCGTCCCCGTCGGGGGCAAGCGGATCGTCGCGGGCCTGCGCGGCGAGACCGGAGGCTCGCTCGATGGCTGACCTGACCCGCCCCGCCTACACCGATCTGTACGGCCCGACCGTGGGCGACCGGGTGCGGCTGGCCGACACCGACCTCCTCGTCGAGATCACCGAGGACCGGGCGGGCGGCCCCGGCCGGGCCGGTGACGAGGCGGTCTTCGGCGGCGGCAAGGTGATCCGCGAGTCCATGGGCCAGTCCCGCGCCACCCGCGCCGAGGGCGCGCCCGACACTGTGATCACCGGCGCGGTCGTGCTGGACCACTGGGGTGTGGTCAAGGCGGACGTCGGCATACGGGACGGCCGGATCACCGCGCTGGGCAAGGCCGGCAACCCGGACACCATGGACGGCGTCCACCCCGATCTGGTGATCGGCCCGGAGACCGAGGTCATCGCGGGCAACGGCAAGATCCTCACCGCCGGTGCCATCGACACCCACGTCCACTTCATCTGCCCCCAGCAGGTGGACGAGGCCCTCGCCTCCGGCGTGACCACTCTGGTCGGCGGCGGCACCGGCCCGGCCGAGGGGAGCAAGGCCACCACCATCACCCCCGGCTCCTGGCACGTGGCCCGGATGTTCGAGTCGATGGACGGGCTGCCCGTCAACGTGGGGCTGCTGGGCAAGGGCAACACCATGTCCGTCGCCTCGATGCACGACCAGTTGCGCGCCGGCGTCCTCGGCTTCAAGATCCACGAGGACTGGGGTGCCACCCCCGCCGTGCTCGACGCCTGTCTGCGGGTCTGCGAGGAGAGCGGCGCACAACTGGCCATCCACACCGACACCCTGAACGAGGCCGGCTTCCTCCAGGACACCCTGGCCGCCATCGGGGGCCGCGGCATCCACGCGTACCACGTGGAGGGCGCCGGCGGCGGGCACGCGCCCGACATGATCGCCATGGTCTCCGAACCGAACGTGCTGCCCGCCTCCACCAACCCGACGCGGCCGCACACCGTCAACACCGTCGAGGAACACCTCGACATGCTGATGGTCTGCCACCATCTCAACCCGGCCGTCCCGGAGGACCTGGCGTTCGCCGAGTCGCGTATCCGGCCCTCCACCATCGCGGCCGAGGACATCCTGCACGACCTCGGCGCCATCTCGATCATGTCGTCCGACGCCCAGGCGATGGGCCGTATCGGCGAGGTCGTGCTGCGGACCTGGCAGACCGCGCACGTGATGAAGAAGCGGCGCGGCGCCCTGCCCGGCGACCTGCACGCGGACAACGCCCGCGCCCGCCGTTACGTCGCCAAGTACACCGTCAACCCGGCCGTCGCCCAGGGCATCGACCACGAGGTCGGCTCGGTCGAGGAGGGCAAGCTGGCCGACCTGGTGCTGTGGGACCCGGCGTTCTTCGGCGTCAAGCCGCAGCTCGTCCTCAAGGGGGGCCAGATCGCGTACGCGCAGATGGGCGACGCCAACGCCTCCATCCCCACCCCGCAGCCGGTGCTGCCCCGCCCGATGTTCGGGGCCATCGGCAGGGCGCCGGGCAGCAACTCCGTCAACTTCGTCTCCGAGCAGGCCGTCGCGGACGGGCTGCCGGAACGGCTCGGGCTGGCCAAGTCGTTCCGGGCCATCCGCAGCACCCGCGGCGTGACCAAGGCGGACATGCGCAACAACGATGCGCTGCCCCGCGTCCACGTCGATCCCGACACCTTCACGGTCACCATCGACGGCGACGTGGTCGAGCCCGCTCCGGCCGCCGAACTGCCCATGGCCCAGCGTTACTTCTTGTTCTGACGGGGCCGGGCGGGGTGGGTGAGTGGCTGGAGAGGGAGGCGTGGCGGTGAGCAGGGCGGCGTTGTTGGTGTTGGCGGACGGCCGGTTTCCGGCGGGCGGGCATGCGCATTCCGGCGGGGCGGAGGCAGCGGTGAAGGCGGGGCGCATCCGGGACGCGGCGAGTCTGGAGGCGTTCTGCCGGGGGCGGCTGCACACGGCGGGGCTGGTCGCGGCCGCCCTGGCCGCGGCTGCGGCGGCAGGGTGCGATCCGCTGGTGCTGGACGAGGCGGCCGATGCCCGTACGCCCGTGCCGGCGTTGCGGCTCACGGCGCGGCGGCTGGGGCGGCAGATGATGCGCGCGGCCCGGGCCACCTGGCCGTCGGCCGGGCTGGACGCGCTGGCGGCCGCCCGGCCGCGCGGCGCGCATCAGCCCGTGGTGCTGGGCCTGGCCGCCCGCTCGGCGGGGCTGGAGCCGCTGGATGCCGCCTACGCCGCCGGGTACGAGAACGTCAGTGGCCCGGCCACGGCCGCCGTCCGTCTGCTGAGTCTGGACCCGTTCGATGCGAGCGCGGTGCTGGCCCGGCTGGCGGGGCCGCTCGACCGGGTCGCCGCGCGGGCCGTCGAAGCAGCCCGCCGGATCCCCCTGGAAGGCGTGAGCGCGTTGCCGGCGGCGTCCGCGCCGCTGCTGGACATCACCGCCGAGCAGCACGCCGCCTGGCCGGTACGGCTGTTCGCCTCGTAGCCCTGCCCCAGACAACGTCCGCCCCCGGAACCCCACCGCTCGTACCGCTTCACCCGTACCGACCGCACCCGACTCGATCACGGAGCAGTCATGCATCTCGACCACGACCTCGACGCACGCTTCCCGCACCGGCACAGCTACAGCGCCGCGGCCCCCGGGCGTCCCGACGGCACCCGGCGGGCGCTGCGCCTCGGGCTGGGCGGGCCGGTGGGCACCGGCAAGACGGCCACCGTCGCCGCGCTGTGCCGCGCGCTGCGCGACGAGCTGTCCCTGGCGGTGGTCACCAACGACATCTACACCCGCGAGGACGCCGAGTTCCTGCTGCGTGAGGCGGTGCTGCCGGCCGGGCGGATCACGGCCGTGGAGACCGGCGCCTGTCCGCACACCGCCATCCGCGACGACATCTCCGCCAACCTCGAGGCCGTCGAGGACCTGGAGGACGCCGTCGGCCCGCTGGATCTGATCCTGGTGGAGTCCGGCGGCGACAACCTCACCGCGACCTTCTCCAGGGGCCTGGTGGACGCGCAGATCTTCGTCATCGACGTGGCGGGCGGCGACGACATCCCCCGCAAGGGCGGCCCCGGCGTCACCACCGCCGACCTGCTGGTGATCAACAAGACCGACCTCGCCCCGTACGTCGGCGTCGACCTGGAGGGCATGGCCCGCGACGCCAAGGCCCAGCGCGGCGACCTGCCCGTCACCTTCACCTCGCTCAAGAGCGACAACGGCGTCCAGCCGGTGACAAACTGGGTCCGCGCACGCCTCGCCGACTGGACCGCAGGCCCCGCATGACCCTCGCGCCTCCCGAGCGGACCCGGCCCCTGGATCCCGGGCCGGTACGCGTGGACGACCCCGCTCCGGTGGCGCACGGGTTGCGCGCCACGGCCCGCATCACCGCGCGGACCGGTGCCGACGGCACGACCCGCCTGCCCGTGCTGGACGGCGAGGGGCCGCTCGCGCTGCGCCGCGTCCGTGCGTACGGGAAGCAGGCCCGGGTGTGCGTCGTCGGCGCCATGAGCGCTCCGCTCGGCGGCGACCGGCTGCGCATCGAGGTGACCGCCGAGGACGGCGCCGACCTGTGCGTCACGGCGGCCGCGGCGACCGTCGCGCTGCCGGGCCGTACCGGCGGACACGCCACGTACGACGTGGAGCTGACCGTCGGCGAAGGGGCCCGGCTGGAGTGGCTGCCCGAACCGCTCATCTCCGCCGAGGGCAGCGACCTGCGGATGACGACGACCGTGCACCTCGCGCCGACCGCGCGGCTCGTACTGCGGGAGGAGCAGGTGCTGGGGCGCAGCGGGGAACGGACCGGACGGCTGAGCAGCCGCCTCACGGTCCGCCGCGCCGGACGTACGCTGCTCGACCAGGAGACGGCGTACGGGCCCGGCGCCACGGGATGGGACACCGCCGCGGTCCTCGGCGGCAACCGCGCCGCGGGCCAACTGCTCGTCGTGGACCCGGCGTACGACGACCGGCAGGCCGAGGTCCTGCTGCTCGGCACGGGTCCCGGGGAAGGGCAGGGCGTCCGCAGCCCGCTGGCCGGGCCTGCCGCGCTGACGACCGCTGTCGCACCGGACGGGCTGCGGGTGCGGCGCCTCCTGGACGCTGCGGGTGCGGCTCCGGAGAAAGCCGCACTCCTGGACGCGGCGGGTACGGCTTCGGAGGAGGCAGCCCTCCAGGCGGCTGCGGAGTGAGATGCCCTCCGGGCCGCCCGTCGTGGCGTCAGGCGCGCTGGGCCCGGTCGTGGACCTGCTGCGCCGTGGCGCCGAGGACGGGACCGTACATCGCGGTGCTGTGGTCCAGCGCGTCGCCGTGGCTGTTGACCGAGACGAGCGTGCCCAGGCCGGTGCGCGGGTCGAAGCCCGCGAGCCAGGGGCCGCCGCTCGCACCGCCGCTCATGTCACAGGGGACGCTCCATTCCTGTCGCGGCTCGGCCTTCGACGGGCCCGCGCAGTAGAGCAGTTCCTCGCCGCGCTGCGGACGGGTGGCCGGATAGCCGAACGCGGTGATCCGGCCGCCCGCCGGACGGCCGAAGGCCACCGGCTGGCCGCCGACCGTGTCGGTGAGCGTGCGCCCGCCCACCGGGTCCACGGTGAACGCGGCGATGTCGTTCTCCCCGTCCTGCGCCCACGAGCGGGGGGTGACCGAGGCGCGTACCGGGAAGACGCCGTACGGGCGGGCGCCCTTGTCGTACCCCGGGACGAACACCAGATCGGTGTAGGTGTTGTCGGGGGAGGCGGGCAGCCGCGCGCAGTGGCCGGCGGCCATGACCACCGAGCGGTTGCCGCTCTCGACCGCGGTCGCGGTGCAGTACGTGTCGTCGCCCTTCTGATTGACGAAGAAGAGCCGGCCGACGCTCTTCACGGGCGCACCGGTCCACTTCTTGGCCAGCGGACCCGTCGGCCCGAGATCGACGGCGCTGCCGACCTCCTTCATCCGGGCCGGGGTCCAGTGCGCCAGGGCCGCCCGGCGCTCCTGCGCCGTGTAGGTGACCGTGTCGGTGACGTCGGGTGCGGCGGCCGTCGCGGGCAGCGCCGTACCGAGGGCCGGGACGACGGCCAGGGCCAGGGCGGCGAGCGTACGGGGGAGGGCCGGGGCGACGCGCATCGGACGGTGTCTCCTCAGGTGGGGGCGGGGGCGGACGCCTTCTGGGCGCGACGCGGCGCTGCTCCTGGGGGAGAGAGCAGCGCCGCACCCGGGAAGACGGCCGATGTGCGGCATCGGTGCCGTCGGGGAGACAGGAATCTGCGAAATGCAGGAAAAGCCCGTCCGGCCGACGGCTCCGACAGCCTGTCAGACCTCCAGCATCGCGGCGAGCACCGACCGCCAGTCCTCGCCCGGACGCTCCGTCAGTTCGTCCGCGAGCGTGCGTGCGGGACGGTAGCGGCGGCGGTGCTGCAGCAGGAAGTCCGGCCCGGCCGCCGCGCCGGTGCCGCGCTCCGCCTCGGTGTCCGCGCCCGGACCAGCGTGGGTGGCGTGGATCTCGCTGGAGCTGCTGAGCAGCCGGATCAGCTCGGCGGCGAAGTCACGCCAGTCGACGTGGCCGCCGACCGCGTTGACCACGCCGCCGCCCGGCCGCTCCACGCAGCTGACCAGCGCACGGGCCAGCGCCGCGCCGTGCACCCAGGGCGCGCCGTACCAGCCGCGCTCCCGTGCGGGCAGCTCGATCGGCTCACCGTTCCGCGCGGCCTGGAAGAACTGGCCGGTGGCGCCCCAGCGCAGCTGGTCGCGCAGCCTGGCGTGCGGGCCCCACACGATGGGCACCCGCACCACAGCGGCCGCGCCCCGCCCGCCGGTCCCGGCGGCCTCCAGCAGCATCCGTTCGCAGTCGAGCTTGGCCCGCCCGTACGCGGTGAACGGCCCGGCGGGCGCGGTCTCCTCGGTCACCTCGGTGACCGGCGGCTGCCCGTACGCGTCCACACTGCTGACGAAGACGAAGGTGCCCCGCCGCCACCCGTCCAGCGCGGCGCGCATGGCCGCCAGGTCCACCTCGGGGGAGGTGAAGGTGCAGGCGGCGTGGATCACCGCGTCCGCACCGGCGGCCGCCGACCGCAGGCTGTCCGGGTCGCCGAGGTCCCCTTCGCGCACCTCGACGCCGTCCGCCGCGAGCAGGTGCGCCGACTCGGGCCGTACCAGCGCCCGTACGGGACGGCCGCGTGCCGCCAGCTCCCGCAGGACGAAGGCGCCCACGCCGCCGGTGGCACCGGTGACCAGGACCGTTCCGGTGCGGGCCGCCGCAGGCCGCGCGTCACGAGACGGCGTGTCCGCGGGCCGGGCCGCGCTCCGGACGGCGGCCAGTGCTGCCGCGCGCTCCTCGCCCCGCCTGTCCAGCAGGGCCGCGATGGCGCGCGGGCTGCGGTGCTCCATCACGTCGAGGCCGGTCAGCGGCAGACCCAGCCGCTCGCGCAGCCGGTCGGCCAGTTGCACCGCCAGCAGCGAGTGTCCGCCGAGCAGGAAGAAGTCGTCGTCCGGTGCGGGCCGCCGTCCCAACTGCTCGGTGAACGCGTCCAGTACGGCCTGCCCGCGCACTCCCGAGGTGTCGGCGGGCGCGGCCGCCGCCGGTGCGCCCGGCAGGCGGCCGCGGTCCACGGCACCGTCGGCCGTACGCGGCAGTACGTCCAGGACCGTCACCGCGGCCGGGACCAGCTCGGGAGCCAACCGCGTGCGCAACGCGGCCCGCAGGCCCATGGGGTCGAGGGAGCCCGTGCGGCTCGGCACGACGTACGCCAGCGGCGGGCGGCCGTCGGTCTCCAGCAGGAAGACTTCCGCCACTTCCGGCCGGTCGCGGAGGCACTGCTCTGCCGGGTGGGCCGGCGCCGCGCTGTCCGGGGCGCCGGATGCGGACTGCGGCCTGGCCAGCGGGTGGTTGGGGTCGGCCGCCACCGCCGTCAGCAGGCCGGCGAAGCCGCGCAGCAGCCGCCGGGCCGTCCGCTCGTCGAGCCGTGCCCGGTCGTACTGCACCAGACAGCGCGGCGGGGCGCCGTCGCTCCGGTCCTCCTCCACGTAGAAGCCGAGACCGAACTTGGCCGTCTCCAGGTCGACCTCGACCGGTTCGCTCACCAGGCCCGGCAGCTCCAGGGCGGCGGGCGCCCGCAGCACGTCGGCCGTGACGTCCACCAGCGGATGGCCGTCCGCCCCGCGGGCCGCAGCCCCCAGCCGCTCGACGATCAGGTCGAACGGCACGTCCCGGTGCTGCTGCGCCTCCAGCAGCGCGTCCCGTACCCGGTCCAGCAGGTCGCCGAAGGTGCCCGTGCTCCGCGCGTCCACCCGGACGGGCAGGGTGTTCACGCACAGACCGACCAGCTCCCGGACCTCCGCCCGGTCACGGTGGCTGCCCGCACAGCCGAGCACCAGGTCCGTACGGCCCGTCTGCTCCAGCAGGGCGGCGTACGCGGCGGCCAGGGCGACGGTGAACAGCGTGCTCCGGTGCTCCCGGCCCACCGCGCGCAGCCCTTTGAGGACGGCGGGCGGCAGCGGCTCGGCGAGCAGCGCGGCCTGTCCGCGCCGGGCCGGGGCGCCGGAGTCCGCGGCCGGGGCGGGCAGGGGCACCGGCCGGGCGCCCGCGAGGCGCCCGAGCCAGAATTCCAGGCCGTTCTCCAAGGCGTCCACGGCGGCGTGCTCGCGGCGCGCGTAGTCCGCGTACTGCGGTGCCGGGACGGCGAGCGTGCCGGGCAGTTCCCCGGCCAGCGCGTCGTCACCGTCGAGCGCCGCCCCGTACAGCGCGCCCAGCTCGCGCGCGACGATCGCCAGTGAGCCGCCGTCGATCGCGATGTGATGCAACGTCAGCAGCACGGTGTGGTCCTCGGCGGCATGCCGTACGGCCAGCGCGCGCAGCACCGGACCGCTCGCCAGGTCGAAGGGCCGCGCCGCGGCCTCCCGCAGCAGCTCCGCCACGTCACCGTCCGCCGCCACCACCTCGACCGGCACCGGAGCAGCGTCCAGCGCCTCCTGGTACGGCTCGCCGTCACGCTGCCCGTACCGCGTACGCAGCACCGCATGACGGCGTACGAGAGCGGTCAGCGCCCGCCCCAGGGCCTGCGGGTCGAACGGCCCGCGCACCCGGGCCGCGAACGGCACGTGGTACGCGGCGCCGCTGCCGCCGAGACGGTCCATCAGCCACATGCGGCGCTGGGCCGCGGAGAGCGGCGCGGGACCTGTCGTGCCCCCTGCGCCTTCCGTGCCGACAGCGGCCTCGGGGGCCGCGCTCCCGCGCTTGGCAGCCTGCCGCTGACGGGCGATCCGCAGCAGCGCCGCCTCGCGGGCGGTGTCCGGAGCGGTGGTCATCGCAGGTCCTCCGAAGCAGTTGAGGCGGCCGGCCCGTCGCCGGGCGCGCCCGGGTCCTCGTGCAGGTGCAGCAGCGCCCGTTCGACATGTGCCGCCTGAGCGGCGACGGTGGGGGCGGCGAAGAAGTCGGCGAGCGACATCTCCACGCCGAGATCCTCGCGGAGGTCCTCCACGACGCACAGCGCCAGCAGCGAGTGCCCGCCGAGCGCGATGAAGTCCGCCTCGGGGTCGTCCACCGGGTGGCCCAGGGCCTGGCTCCACAGGTCGGCGACGACCTGCTGGAGCGGCGAGAGGCCGTCGGCAGCGGCCGGGGGGTTCCCGTCCTCCGGACCACCGTCCGGTTCCCCGCCCCCCTCCACCGCACGTCCGGCCAGCGCCCGCCGGTCCACCTTGCCGACGCCGGTCATCGGGAGCGCGTCCACGAACGCCCACGCGTTGGGCACGAGGTGGGCCGGCAGGCGGCCCTCCAGGTGGGCGCGCAGCGTCGCCGCTCCGGCGGCCGCACCGTCCCCGCCGCCCTCCCGTACGACGAAGGCCACCAGCCGCGCGTCGTCCGGCGCCGGACGCTGGACGACCACGGCCGCGTCGGCGACCCCGGTGTGCCCGCGCAGCGCGTGCTCGATCTCGCCCGGCTCGATCCGGAAGCCGCGGACCTTGATCTGGTCGTCGGTCCGGCCGTGGAAGTCCAGCGTGCCGTCGGGGCGCGCCGAGACCACGTCGCCGGTGCGGTAGAGCCGGCCGGCCGTCGGGTGGCCGACGAAGGATTCGGCCGTGCGGTCCGGCTGCCCGACGTAGCCGAGTGCCAGCCGGGGGCCGCCGAGCCACAGCTCTCCGCGCACGCCCGGCGCCACCGGCTGTCCGTGCTCGTCCATGACGTACGCGGTCGTCCCGGCGATCGGGTGGCCGATGGGCGGCGGGGCGTCGCAGTCGGCGTCCGTCACGCGGTGCGCGGTGGCGAAGGTGGTCGCCTCGGTCGGCCCGTACCCGTTGACCAGTTCCAGCCAGGGGTGGGCGTCCAGTACGGAGCGCGCGTGCTGCGCGGACAGTGCTTCGCCGCCCACCAGCACGCCGCGCAGCACCCCGAAGAGCGGGGACCGGCGGGCGGCCAGGTGGTGGAAGAGCGCGGTGGTCAGCACGGTGACGGTCGCGCCGAGGCGCTCCGCGTCCCGCGCCAGGCCGGCCGGCGAGAGCCGGTCGGCGGTGGACACCGCGACCGCGGCGCCGTTGGCCAGCGGAGCCCACACCTCGAAGGCGGCGGCGTCGAACGTGACGGGGGAGTGGAACAGCACCCGGTCGCGGGGCGTGAGGGTCACGTACTCCGGCCGGTGCGCCAGGCGCGCGATGCCCTGGTGAGTGACGGCCACGCCCTTGGGCTGCCCGGTCGAGCCGGAGGTGAACATCACGTAGGCGACGGCGTCCGGGGCGTAGGTGTCCTCGGCGGGCGCGGGCACGTCGTCCCCGGCGTGTTCCGCCGCGCGGGCGGGCGGCGGCAGCGTCCGGTCCCCGGGGATGCCCGCCGCCTCCACCAGGTCCTTGTCACCGACCGTCAGTACCGCTCCAGCCGTCTCCAGCATGGTCGCGATGCGCGGCGCGGGGTAGTCGGCGTCCAGCGGTACGTAGTGTCCGCCCGCCCACCAGACGGCGAGCTGGGTGACCACGAGGGGCACCGAGTGCGGCAGCAGGACGCCGACGGCGGCGCCGGGGCGCACGCCCCGGTCCCGCAGCACTCGGGCGAAGGCACGGGCCTGCACGGCGAGTTCCGCGTACGTCAGGAACGTTTCCCCGTCGGTCACCGCGAGCGCGTCGGGGGTGGTGCGGGCGAAGTGCGCGACGAGTCCGGGCAGTCCGGTCGTGAGGCTGGACGCGGGGTCGGTCGTGGGATCGGTCGTGAGGGTGGTCATCTCACACCCCCGCCAGGCCGGTGGCGGCGCGCCGGGTGTCCACCAGTGCCGCCAGCGTCCGCAGGTCGGGCTGTCGCAGCACCTCGGGCGCCCGCAGCCGTACGCCGCAGTGCTCCTCGATGCCGGTGAGCAGCCGGGCGGTGGACAGGGAGTTGCCGCCGGCCGCGGCGAAGTTGTCGCCGGTGCCGAGGGCCGGGCTGCCGAGCAGGTCGCGGCAGAGCCGCAGGACCAGCTCCTCGGTGGGCGACTGCGGTGCGCCGTCACCCTCCGGAGCTGCGGTTCCGTCGGCCGCCGCCTCTTCGGCCGCCAGGAGTGCGGCCCGGTCGACCTTGCCGTTGGCGTCCAGCGGGAAGCTGTCGAGGAACCGTACGACGGCCGGTACGGCCTGCTCGGGCAGCCAGCCGCGGGCTTCGCGGATCAGCTCGTCCGCGGCCGGCGCCGGCGCGCCGGGGACGGGCAGCACGAAGGCGACGAGCCGGGTGATCTCGCCCGCTGCGGTCTGCACGGCGACCGCGGACCGCCGTACGCCCGGGTGGTGCTCGAACGCGGCCTCCACCTCGGCGAGTTCGACGCGTACGCCGCTCACCTTCACCTGGTCGTCCAGCCGCCCGAGGAAGTCCAGCACCCCGTCGGGCCGCATCCGTACCCGGTCGCCGGTGCGGTAGACCCGGGCGGTCCCGGTGACGCCGTCCGGCGGGGCCACGAAACGGGCCGCCGTCAGGTCCGCGTCCAGGTAGCCGAGCGACAGCACGTCGCCGCCGATGCGCAGTTCACCGGCCTCGCCGCGCGGGACCACCCGGCCCGCCTCGTCGGTGACGCAGACGACGGCGCCGTCGACGGGTGTGCCGATCGGCGGGGGAGCGGTGTTGCCGTCTTCGGTCTCGACGTGGTGCACCGTGGTGACGACGGTGGCCTCGGCCGGGCCGTACGCGTTGTGCACCCGGGCCGTGACCTGCGGCGCGGGCCGGCGGCGCAGCCGGTCGCCGCCCACCACCAGGTGGCGCAGGTCGGGCAGGTCGGGCCAGGGCCGTTCCAGGACGGTCTCGGCGAGCGGCGTGGGCAGGATGGCGACGGAAACCTTGGCACGCCGCCACCAGCCGGTGAGGGCGTCCGGGTCCCAGCGCACCTCCTCGGGCGGCACACTCAGCGTGCCACCGGAGGTGAGCGCCGCCCACAGTTCCTTGAGGTGCGGGTCGAAGGAGACGCCGATCAGCAGGCTGTGCCGGTCCCCGGGCCGTGCCCCGGTGTACGCGTGGTACCAGTCCAGCAGCGAGCCGAGCGACGGGCGGCCCACCGCGACGGCCTTGGGGGTGCCGGTGGAGCCCGAGGTCAGTACGGCGTAGAAGGTGCCGGGCGGAGTGGTCGGCGCGGCCGCGGTGGCGGGCCCGGCGCGGAACGCGGCCACGACACTGCCGGCCGCGTTGGCGCCCTCGGAAGGCAGCGGCAGGGACATGGTGCTCGCCCCGGCCCCCGTACGGTACGCCGTCGGCAGCAGCGCGGGGTCACCGACGAGGCAGGCCACGCCCAGCCGCTCGGTCACCGTCGTCAGCCGGTGCTCGCCGGGGCGCGGCCCCAGCGGCAGGTAGACGGCGCCGAGCCGGGCGAGCCCGACCGCCACCGCGACCAGCGCGGCCGAGCGGTCGAGGCACACACCGACCAGGTCACCGGGGGACACCCGGCCGCGCAGCGACTCGGCCACGACGTGCGCCAGGGCGTCCACCTCGGCGTAGCTCCAGGACAGTTCACCGTCCTCGACGGCGGGCGCGTGGGGGGCGCTGTGCACCCAGTGCTCGTACCGGGCGAGGATGTCGGACCGGTCGGGGGCCTCCGCCGGTGTACCGGGCGTGGCGCCGTACGCGATGCTGAGCCGGTCGTCCTGCGGACTGCTGCCGGGACGCTCGTGCGCTGAAGTACTCATGATTCCTCTGCGGTTCGCAAGTTCACGCATTCGTAAGGGGGCGGGGCCGGGGGCGGTGGTCCGGCCCCCGGGCCCCGGAGGGCGGACGGCTCAGCCGAGACCCATGGACCGGGCGACGATCACCTTCTGGATCTCCGAGGTGCCCTCGATGATCGTCATCGACCGGACATAGCGGTACAGGTACTCCAGCGGGTGCCCGCGCACCCACCCCGTGGCGCCGTGCACCTGAAGGGCCCGGTCCACCACCCGCACCGCGGTTTCCGACGAGGTCAGTTTGGCCAGCGCGGCGTTCTCCGGCGCCTCCGTGCCGTCGTCCACCAGCCGCGCGCAGGCCAGCGTCAGCAGCTTGGCCGCCTCGATCTCCGCGCGGCTGGTCACCAGGTGCTCCTGCACATGCTGGTACGCGCCGATGCGCTCGCCGAAGGCGCGCCGCTCGCGGGCGTACGCGATGCCCTGCTCCAGCGCGTACTCGGCGATGCCGTCGCACATCGCGGCCACCACCAGGCGGCCCCGGGACAGGCTGTCCATGCCGTTGCCGAGCGCCGAACCGACCCCGTCGGGGCCGCCGATCACCGCGTCCGCCGGCACCCGCGCGTCCTCCAGCAGCAGCTCGTACAGCGGCTCGCCCGACATCCCGTCGTACCGCTGCCCGATCCGCAGCCCCGGATTGCCCGCCTCCACGACGAAGGCGGTCGGCTCGCCCCCGGCCGAGGCGACGACGATGGTGAAGTCCGCCCGGTCGGCGTTGCTCACAAAGGTCTTGCGGCCCTTGAGGACCCACTCGCCGGTCGCCTCGTCCCGCACGGCGGTGGTGGTCAGCTGAAAGGCGTCCGAGCCCGCATGCGGTTCGGTCAGCGCCAGGCAGCGCACCGCCTCGCCGCGCACCAGCGGCTTGAGATAGCGCTCGATCTGCTCCGGCGTGCCGTGCCGCAGCAGCGGGCTCGGGCCGTCGGAACCGGCGAGGGCGTACGGCGCGAGGGGGCAGCCGCTGCGGCCCGCCGCGTGGTGCAGCAGCACCACGGCGGTGAACGGCATACCGGAGCCGCCGAGCTCCTCGGGATAGTCGCCCGCGTAGAAGCCGAGGGCCGCCGAGCGACGGCGCACATAGTCACGCAGCTCGGCCGGGGGCAGGTCGGCGTCCTCCGGCAGGTCCGCCGCCAGCGGCACCAGCTCCTTGCGGATGAACGCTTCGAAGGAGGCGGTCAGTTCCCGGTGGTCGGCCTCCAGGACCGACGAGGGGCAGCTGCTCACGCCGCCACCTCCCGCACCGCACGGGCCTGGTCGGCCAGCACCGGGTTCTGGAAGAACAGCCGCAGCGGCGGCCGGCTGCCGAGCCGGGGCTCCAGCCAGGCGGCGAGCTGTGCGGCCAGCAGGGAGTGGCCGCCGATCTGGAAGAAGTGCGACGCCGGGGTGAAGTCCTCGTGGCCCAGCACCTCGCGCCATGCCTCGGTGAGCAGCGCCACCTGCGGGTCGGCGGGCTCGCCCGACGCCTCGGCCGCGGTGCTCCCGGCTGCCTCCTCGGGCGGCAGCTCGGCCACCCGGCGGGTCAGGGCCGCGCGGTCGGGCTTGCCGCCCTGCAGCGTCGGCATGGCGTCCAGCCGTATCCAGCGGGACGGTACGAGCGCGGTGGGCAGCCGGCGGGACAGCGCGGCGTGCAGCTCCTGCTCGTCCGGGCCGGCACCGTCCCCGGCGCGGGACTCCAGGAAGCCGATCAGCCGCGGCCCGGCGGGTCCGTCCGGGTCCAGCACGACGGCGGACGACCGGCCGCCCAGCTCGGCGGAGGCGGCGGCCTCCACCTCCTCCAGCTCGATGCGGTAGCCGCGCAGCTTGACCTGGTTGTCGCGGCGGCCCAGGAAGCAGAGCCGCCCGTTCAGGTCCCGGTGGCCGAGGTCGCCGGTGCGGTACACCCGCTCGCCGCCCAGGGCGTCCGGCGTCACGAAGCGCTCGGCGGTGGCCCGCGCGTTGCCGAAGTACCCGTCGGCCAGCCCGGCGCCCGCGACGGCCAGTTCCCCGACCGCGCCCGCGGGCAGCGGCCGCAGCCCGGCGTCGAGCACGTGCACCCGGGTGCCGGGCAGTTCCGCGCCGAGCGGCACCTCGGCGCCGTCCCTCAGGTCCGCGCGGGTCACCTCGTGAACGGTGCTGGTGATCGCCGCCTCGGTCACGCCGTACGCGTTGAGGACGGCGACCGACGGCGACCCGGCGGCGGCGTCCACGGCGTCGAACAGCTCGCGCAGCGCACCGACCGGCAGCCGCTCACCGCCCAGGACGATCGTGCGCGGCGCCCAGCGGCCGTCCCGCAGCGCCTCGCCCAACTCCTGCCGTACGGCGAGGAAGTAGCTGGTCGGCAGGTTGGCGACGGTGACGCGACGGGCCGCGAGGACCGCCGTCAGCTCGTCCGGGGTGGGCACCTCGCGCTGCGGCAGCACCAGGCAGGCACCGGCCAGCAGCGACGGCAGCACCTCCTCCAGCGCCACGTCGAAGGACGGCTGGGCGAAGAGCAGCACCCGGTCCCGCTCCGTCAGGCCGTACCGGCCCGCCGTGGCGCGGGCGTGCTGCGCCAGCGCCGCCCGGCTCACCACGACCGGCTTGGGCAGGCCGGTGGAGCCGGAGGTGTGGATCACGTAGGCGGCGTCCTTGAAGGCGTCCGGACCGGCGTCCGGAGCCGGGGCCACCGCTTCGGGGAACGCGGGGCCGTCCAGCAGCGCCACCGGCAGCCCTTCGGCCGGGAGGGACAGCGCGCTCTCCCGGGTGGCCAGCACCAGCGCGGGATTCAGCCGCTCCACCAGCGTCTTCAGGCGCGTGGCCGGGTCGTTGGGGGAGAGGGGGCAGTACACGGCGCCGGTCCGCAGACAGGCGAGCAGCGTGACGACGGAGTCGGTGCCGCGCGGCAGTACGGCGGCCACCGGACGGCCCTCGGTCACGCCGGCCGCGCGGAGCCGGCGCGCCAGGTCGTCGACCTGGGCACCGAGCTGACCGTACGTCAGGCTCTGGGCGCCGCCGACGAGGGCGGGGCGGGCGGGGTCCTGGCGGGCGACCGGGTCGAGCACCTCGTCGGTGGGGAGGGCCGCGAGGGTGTCCGTCTCCTCCGGGCCGGTGGCCCGGTCCGCGGTCACCGCGTCGGCTCCCAGCGAGGCCAGCGGCGCGTCCGGCGTCGCCAGGTAGGCGCGCAGGACGTCGAGGAAACGTTCCGACAGGAGCCGGACCACGTCCTCGCCGAACAGGTCACGGTCGTAGTCCCACACCAGCGTCATCCCCGCGGCGCCCTGGCGCGGGCCGACCGTCCGCCGGTCGTCCGGCATCAGCACCAGGTCCAGGTCGAAGCGTGTGGTACCGGTGTTGAAGCCCTCGTACAGCGCCACCTCCAGCTCCGGCACCTCGATCTCCGGCAGCGCCGCGTCGTGCGCGCTGAACATCACGCTGAACAGCGGGTTGTCCGCGCCGGAGGTGTGCCGGCCGAGTGCCCGGGTCAGCTCCTGCACCGGCACCTCCTGGTGCGGCAGCGCCCGGATCAGCGTGTCGGTGACCTCGTCCACCGTCTCCAGCGCCGCGGCGGCCGGGTCCGGCCGCAGGCGCAGCGGGATGGTGTTGACGAACATGCCGACGGTGCCCTCGAAGCCCACCGGACGGTTGCCCACCGCGGTGCCGACAACGATGTCGGTCCGTCCGCTGTGCCGACGCAACAGCTCCGCGAACAGGCTCAGCAGCGTGGAGAACGGCGTGTGCCCCTGGGCGCGGCTGCTCTCCCGCAGCCGCTCGGCCAGGTCGGCTCCGATGGCCTGGCGCAACTGCCCGCCCGCGTGGCGGCGCTGCGCACCGGGCCGGGCGAGGCCGGGCAGCGGCAGGTCGAAGGTGGCGTCCGACAGCTCGGCCGTCCAGTGCGCCAGGCTCGCCTGCCGGTCGGCGACGGCCGCGGCGCGCGCGTGGTCCTCGTACGAGCGTGCCGCCGACAGCTCCACCGGCTCGCCCAGCACCTGACCCCGGTACACGGTGAACACGTCGTCCAGCAGGATCGCGAAGGAGTGACCGTCGTGGATCAGGTGGTGCTCGACGTGCACGACACGGTGGTGCCGCTCGCCCAGCCGGGCCAGGCACCAGCGCAGCAGCGGGGCCTCGGTGGTGTCGAGCGGCGTCTCGGCCTCGGTCCGCAGCAGCTCCTGGAACGCGGCCTCCGGGTCGGCCTCCTGGGACAGGTCCACGGTGCGTATGCGCGGCGTACATCGTTCGCGTACCCGCTGTTCGGGCACCTCGCCCGGCCGCTCGACGAGTTCGAGGCGCAGGCCGGCGTGCCGGTCGAGGGCGGCGCCGAGCGCGGTGCGCAGGGCCGCCTCGTCCAGCCGGCCCCAGAGGTCGATCGACGCCGTGAAGTTGTAGGCACGGCTGCCCGGCAGCATCTGCTCGTGCAGCCAGACGACGTCCTGGGACGGTGAGAGTCCGAACATGGTCCATCCTTCGGGTGGTGGATGAGGGTGAGCACGGCCCGGCGCCCGCTGTCGGTCGGACGCGGGGGCGGGTGAGGTGGTGCGGTACGGCGGAGCCGGGCCGGCCCTGAGTGGGGCCGGGGTGCCGGCGTGCGGGTCAGGCCACCGGGGTGGCGGAAGCGGTACGGGGCCGGCCGGAGGGCTCGGCGGGCTCCCCGGACAGTTCGGCGGGGCCACCGGACAACTCGGCGGTCAGGGCGGCGAAGGCGTCACGGGCGAGGCCGTCCGGGAAGGCGTCCCGGTCCCAGGCCAGCCGTACGAGCAGATCGGTCCCGTACGAGACGGAGACCGCGAACGGCGCCTGGAGCGGCCGTCCGTCGATGTGCACCTCCCGGCCCGCGACGCCGTCCAGCTCCAGCGGCGGGCGGCGGTGCAGGTCCTCGAAGGTCAGCAGACCGTCCAGCTGCCCTGTCCAGGGGACGGTGGCCGTCCGGGCCGCCCGGACCACCTCGTCGAACGGGGTGTCGGCGTGGTCGAGGTCGTCCCACCAGGTGGTGGTCAGGTCGTCCGGGCCGCCGGCGAAGGCCGGGTGCACGACGGTGTTGAGGAAGCATCCGAGGACGGGCGGCGCCGCGGCGGGGCGGCCGCCCCACGGGTAACCGAGCAGGGGCGTACGGCCGGGCGCGCCCGCCTCAGCCAGGGCGCGTGCGACACTGCCGCACGCCCCGAGCAGTACGGGGAAGGCCGTGGCCCGTCCGTCACCGCCACGGACCGGCAGGCGCGCCTGGAGCGCACCGGTGGGCCGGGGCGCAGCCGGTGCGGACGTTTGCCGGGCAGCGGATTGCCCGAGAGCCGCATGCGCGCCACTGCCCGCGAGCGCCGGGGCGATCCTGCGCGCCCAGTACGCGAGCGCGTCCGGCCCCGACGCCCTTTTCTCCGCGTCGAGTTGCAGGCGTACGGCCTCCCGGTACCCGGCCACCTCCACCGCGGCACGGTCCTGCGGCACATCGCCGGGACCCAGGCCGTGCCCGTACGCCTCGCCGAGATCGGCGGAGATCCGGCCGAGCGACTGCTCGTCGCACACGGCGTGGTCCAGGGCGAGGGCGAGGATCTCCACGGGGCCCGTGGTGCCGTCGGTGTGGGTGCCGGAGCCGTCGGCCTCGGCGTCGGTGTCGGCCTCGGCGTCGGCCAGGAACAGCCGCAGTGGCGGGCCTTCGGCCGACCAGGCCAGCAGGGTCCGGCGCAGGGCCGCCGCCGCGCTCTCGCCGGGCCGCGGAGTCACCCTGTTCACCTGCGCCTCAGGCGCACCGAGCCGCTGGACGGGCGCACCGCGCAGGACGTCCGGCCGGGTACGCAGCGCGGGGTGCGTCGCGGCCAGATGGCCCGCGGCCGCGCGCAGCCGCTCCAGGTCGATCGTGCCGCGCGGGAAGGCGAAGAACAGCGGTACGACATCGGGCCGCCCGCCGGGCGCCAGCCGCCGGGCGAGCAGGAACCGGCGCTGCGCGCCGGTGACGGGCAGCAGCGCCGCCGGGTCGCTCACCCCGGCGGCGGCCTTCTCGTAGCGGGCGAGGTACTGCTCCGTGATGTTGCCGGCGGCCCGGGGGGCACCGGTGCCGGTGGTGAAGCGGGTACGGACGCCGGTGCCGGCCGGCTGGCCGGTGGTGACACCGGCTGTCGTGCTGGGGTCCACGATGACCTCCTTCGCGCCGCCGCGGACGGGGCGTTGCGTACGAGACGTGTAAGACGTACGAGACGTACAAGACATGGCAGAGACGTGCGAGACGTATGAGCCGCGCGCGACGTACGAGATGGATGAGCGGTGTGAGGCGTGCGGGCGCAGCCGCGCACGCGGGAACCACGCGGGAGCACGGCGGCCCGGATCACAGGCTCCGGGCCGCCGGCCGGCTGACCCACGTCGGCGGGTGGGTCAGCCGGCCGCTCCGGGCGCATCAACTGCCTCGGAGGCCGCTCCGGTTCCAGCTCCGTGCGCTGCTTCTCCGTGCGCCTCTCCGGTGGTGGGCAGGTCCCGCAGCTTGCGCAGGGGCGACAGCAGCAGGGGGATCGGTACGAGCAGGAACCCGACCGCGCACACCCATACGGCGGCCCGGGGGCCGGCCGCTCCGGCGATGGAACCGCCGGCCAGCGCGCCGAGCGGCATGGTCCCCCAGACCATGAACCGCAGGGTGGCGTTCATCCGGCCCAGCAGCGCGTCGGGGCAGAGCAGTTGCCGGAAGCTCACCTGGGCCACGTTGTAGACGACCGCGCCGAAGAAGACGGCGCCCGAGCCGAGCGCGAACCATCCGGCGGCGGCCCCGTGCCCGGACAGCGGCCACAGCAGGGCGAACGGTCCGGTGACCAGGGGAGCGAGCCAGATGATGCGGGCCTGCCCCAGCCGCCGGGCGACCGTCCCGGCGCACAGGGCCCCGGTCAGACCGCCGACGGCGGAGGCGGACAGCATCAGCCCGAGCACGCCGGGCGGCAGGCCCAGTTCGCGGGTCAGGAACACGGTCTGTACGGCGACGAGCATCGCCGAGAAGAAGTTCGCCACCCCGGTCGTCAGCGCGATCATGCGCAGCACGGGGTGCCGCAGCACGAAGGCCAGGCCCTCCTTGACCTGCGCCGACAGCGACACACCCGGCGTGACCTCGGGTTCCGGCTCCCGGACGCGGATGCCGCGCAGGAACAGGGCGGACGCGAGGTACCCGGCCGCGTTGGCCAGGACGGCCACCGGCGGCCCGAGCAGTTGCACGATGCCGCCGCCCAGGCCGGGCCCGGCCACCTGCGCCGCCGAACGCGCGGTCTCCAGCGCCCCGTTGCCCGCCACCAGGTGCGGGCCGGGCAGTACCCTCGGCAGGTAGCTCTGGTGGGCGACGTCGAAGAACACGGTGGCGACGCCGGTGACAAAGGCCACCAGGTACAGCTGGGCCATCGTCAGGGCGTGGCACGCCGCGGCGAGCGGCACACTGCCCATCGCCACCGCGCGCACCACATCCGTACGGATCAGCAGCGGAAGCCGCCGGACCCGGTCCACCCAGGCGCCCGCCGGCAGCCCGATGAGCAGGAACGCGGCGGTCTCGGCCGCGGTGAGCAGGCCCACTTCGAAAGCCGAGGCGTGCAGCCCGACGACGGCCACCAGGGGCAGGGCCACGAGGGCCACTTGGGTGCCTGCCTGGCTGGCCGCGGCCCCGGCGAGCAGCAGCCGGAAGTCGCGATGGCGGAGGAGCCCGTCACCGGCGCGGCTGCCGGAGGCTCGTGAGGTGGTCACATGGCTGACATTTGGTGATGAAGAGGGGGCGGGTCAAAACGACCGTAGGTTTTCCGGACAGCTTGATCCGCATTCCGGACGCCGTACGAATGTTTTGTCGTAAACCGTCCGTTCTCTCCGGTCCACCCTGCCCTGAGGTGACCTGCTACATCCTCACCAAACGTTCACTCGGCGACCATTTTTTCGGCCGTCGAGCGAATGTCCGGTAAGTGCGGCTGGGTGTGTTCAGGATCCGTAAGGACTGCTGACGGGCCGGACGAAATGTGTTACGAGCCGTGAACCCAGCGTGGTCGCGGATCCTCGACCTCCGGATCCGGCGCCCAGCGGTCCACCTCCAGGGCCCGGCAGGCCGGTCCCGTGCCGCGCCCGGAACGGCCGCGCCGCCTGCCCGTCCCGGGCCGCACGGTCAGGCCCAGCCGGCACCGGTCCAAGTACTCCGTGATCTGCTCGTCGTCCCACCCGCCCGCCTCCCGCAGTCCCGAGGACAGATGCGCCAGATAGGCGTCGGTCGGCTGCGTACGCGCGACCTCGCCCGCGCCCCACGGCGCCGTGAAGGTGAGCAGCGGCAGCCCGTCCAGCGCGCCGGGGTGCACCAGCGTCTCGTAGCGGCCGGGGCCGAACTGCGCCCGGCCCCGGTGCAGCACTTCGGCCAGGTCCAGGTCCGCCGCCGGGTTCCGGTTCATCTCCTGTGCGGCGATGTCGGAGAACTGGCCCCGCGTCACCAGGTGGGCGCGGGCCCACACCTCGCCGGGCCCGTCCGGGTCGTAGAACGCCACGCCGCCCGTCCAGTTCAGCGACTCCAGCGCGAAGTACATGGTCCCCGGCAGCACGACCGGCACGGAACGGGCGGGCGGCCGCGGATCACGGCATCCCGGACACGTCCGCAGGCCGCCCGGCGGGCGCCCGCCCGTCAGGTAGTGGCGCAGCCGTGCGCCGTGCATGTTGGAGCCGTACGACACGTACCAGACGTGCACCGCATCATCCCTTCGCCGACGTGCTGCCCGAACCGGGCGGCCTCAGGGTCGGGCCGTATGTCAAGCCGTACATCCGGCCACAAACCGGGTCGTAAGCCATGGTGCGCCCGTCACTACCACAGATCGCCGAGCGAATCCTGCGGTTTGGTAAAGAAATGGAAGTGAGCCCTGTTCACAGGGGGGTGGCAGGAGACAGGATCCCCGTGCAGCTCTGTGAATCACCGCCGCCTTTCCGCGGCGCTTTGTACAGGGGGACCCCCACATGAGACGAACAGCAGCGCTCGGCGCCGCCGGCACCCTGGTGGCCGGCACGCTCATAGCCGGAGCGATAACCGCCGCGCCCGCCGGCGCGAGTCAGCACCACCGCGGCTCGGCCGAGGACCGCGGCGTGCGGGCCGCCGCCGCCCGCGCGGCCGCGCAGGGCATCGACTGGCAGGCCTGCCCGGCCGACTGGGGCCTGAAGGCCCCCATCCAGTGCGGCTACGTGACCGTCCCGGTCGACTACGCCAGGCCCGACGGCCGCACCATCAAGATCGCCGTGGACCGGATCGGCAACACCGGCGGCAAGAGCGAGCGGCAGGGCTCCCTCCTCTACAATCCCGGCGGTCCCGGCGGCTCGGGCATGAAGTTCCCGACCCGCGTCACCGGCAAGAACGCGGTGTGGGCGAAGACCGCGAAGGCGTACGACTTCGTCGGCTTCGACCCGCGCGGCGTCGGCCACTCCGCCCCGGTCTCCTGCGCCGACCCGCAGGAGTTCGTCAAGGCGCCCAAGGCCGACCCGGTGCCGGACAGCGAGGCCGACAAGCGCGCGCAGCGCAAGCTGGCCAAGGAGTACGCACAGGGCTGCAAGGAGCGCGGTGGCGCCCTGCTGCCGCACCTGACGACACCGAACACGGCCCGGGACATGGACGTCATCCGGGCCGCTCTCGGCGACAAGAAGCTCAACTACCTGGGCGTCTCCTACGGCACCTACCTCGGCGCCGTGTACGCCACGCTCTTCCCGCACCACGTCCGCCGGATGCTCGTCGACTCGGTCGTCGACCCGTCGCGCGAGAAGGTCTGGTACCAGGCCAACCTCGACCAGGACCTCGCCTTCGAGACGCGCTGGAGCGACTGGAAGAAGTGGGTCGCCGAGCACGACGCCGTCTACCACATCGGCACCACCGAGGCCGAGGTCCAGACGAAGTGGGAGCAGTTGCGCGCCACCGCCAAGAAGGACCCGATCGGTGGCGTCGTCGGCCCGGCCGAACTGACCAGCTTCTTCCAGAACGCGCCCTACTACGACTCCGCGTGGGCCTCGACCGCCCAGGTGTGGAGCGCGTACCTGTCGGGCGACACGAAGCCGCTGATCCAGAACGCGGGCCCGGACCTGGGCGACAAGGCGGGCAACGCCGCCGCCGAGAACAGCAACGCGGTCTACACGGCCGTCGAGTGCAACGACGCCAAGTGGCCCGCCGACTGGCGCGAGTGGGACCGGGACAACACCCGTACCCACGCGAAGGCGCCCTTCATGACCTGGGCCAACGCCTGGATGAACCTGCCCTGCGCCACCTGGCCGGAGAAGCAGCGGACCCCGGTCGAGGTGCGGACCGGCAAGGGCCTGCCCAGTGTCCTGATCGTGCAGAGCACCCGGGACGCGGCGACTCCGTACGGCGGTGCCGTCGAACTGCACCGGCGCCTCAAGGGCTCGCGCCTGATCACCGAGCGGGGGGCCGGCTCGCACGGCGTCGCCGGTCTGGTCAACCCCTGCATCAACAACCGGGTCGACACCTACTTCCTGACCGGGAAGACCGACTCCAAGGACGTGACGTGCGCGCCGCACGCCGCGCCGGAACCGGGCAAGGCGTAACCGGACCCCGGTGGGACGGGGCGCATGTGGTGCCGCCCGGGGAAATGTGGCGCCATAGGTGTGCCACCATGGCGTTATGGATCTCACGCCCTACGTCGACAACCTCCGGCACGAGCTCGCGGTGGCCGCGGACGCGGGGGGAGACGAAGCGCGTGCCCTCGCCGAGCGGCTCACCGCGCCGCTGGAGTCGGCCGCCCGCCTCACCCTGCTGAACGCGCTGTCCGCCGCGATGGGGGAGGTCACCCGGGACCTGGCGCCGGGGTCCGTCGACGTACGGCTGCGCGGACTCGATCCCGAGTTCGTGGTGACGGCGCCGCCGGCCCCGCAGCCGTACGAGCGGGACGAGCCCGAGAGCGCACCGGGCGGCGCCTGGGCCGCCGCGCCGGCCGCCCCCGTCTCCGCCGACGGGGGTGAGGGCGGCACGGCGCGGATCAACTTCCGGCTGCCCGCCCACCTGAAGGCCCGGGTCGAGGACGCGGCGGGCCAGGAGGGACTGTCGGTCAACGCCTGGCTCGTACGGGCCGTCGCCTCGGCACTGGAACCCGGCGAGCGGGGCCGCCCGTCCGGCCACCAGCGGCACGGGGGCCGGCAGAGTTACACGGGCTGGGTCCGCTGACCGGCGCAGCCGCCGGGGCCGGGTTCCCCGGCCATCGCTTCCGTTGAACAGCCGTCCCTCCCGGGCGGCTGTTCAGCTGTCGGCCCCCTGGCGCCGAACATGCGTTCTGATGACTGCTATATGCTCCCGCTGCCGCACGCGATCACTTCGGCCCCGGCCGTGACACGACTGACGCCGGGCCGCGCGGTGCGCCGGTCAGGCATGTCGACGAACTGGGGGGGCCAGTGAAGATACCCGTGCAGACAACCGCGAAGACCGCCTCGGTGCTGGGCGCGGCCGGTCTCGCGCTGCTCACCACCATGACGCCCGGGGTCCACGCCCGGCCGGTCACGCCGCACCCGCCGGTCACCGAAGCCGAGATAGCGGCCATGACCCCGGAGAAGCAGGAGAAACTGCTCACGCCGCTCCGCACCCTGGCGGACGCCGTGGCACGCGTGGGAGCGGGCGGTGAGGCGGCGGACATTTACGCGGGAGTACGGATCGACGCGCCTCGCGGCACGGTGCGGGTCCAACTCACCGACCTTTCCCGGGCCGCCGCATTCCGCACCGCCGTATCGGCGGCGGACCGCCGCGCCGACACCGGAAAACTCGTCGCGGTGCGGGCGGAACACACCCGCCGGGCCCTGCACGAGGCGCGCGACCGGCTGTTCGCCCGGGAAAAGGCCGGAGAACTGCCGTACACCATGCACACGGTGGCCGTCGCGGCCGATGCTTCGTCCCTGGAAATAGCCGTGGACAATCCGGACGCGGCGGCCAAGGCGGCCCAGGCGGAGGCGAAGGCACGACGGTACCCGAGCGCGCGCGGCGTCGCACCGGCGCACGATGTGCCGCTCGTCTTCAAGCAGGGGCAGCGGATATCCTCCGCCGCCAGAACCTGGGCCGACGTGAAGTGGAAGGACGCCACTCCGTTCATCGCGGGTGATGTGCTGACCGACGGCGCGCAGTACTGCTCGGCGGGACTGCCCGCCGTACGAAAGAAGGACAGCAAGCCCGTCATGGTGACGGCCGCCCATTGTTTCGCCAACGGCACCAAGATATACACCGGTTCCGGAACCACTCCCGCGTTCGGCAAGTTCTACGACGGGCTCAACGGACTGACGGGCAACTACACCGGTACGGTGAACGGCGTGGCGACCGGCTGGGACGCCGAACTGCTCATCGGGGCCGACAACAACGCCGATGTGAGCGAGACGACCAGTTACCGGCCCCTCACCAGCGTCGCCTATTCGCACAACGGTGACTTCGTCTGCCACAACGGCGCCGCCTCGTTCTTCATGAAGCGGGAAACCGTCTGTGGCATCAAGGTCACCAACGACGACATCACCTACAAGCTGGACACCGGCTGGAAGGTCCGGGGTGTCGAAGGCACCAGGCTGCCCGGCAAACCGTGGGCCGCCGCGCACGGAGACAGCGGCGCCCTGGTGTTCACCCCGAAAGGCTCCGTACGCCAGGCGCGCGGAATTGTTTCGGCGCTGGCGGGCCCGTACCAGACCGATGCGGGCAACTACCTGTACTGGACCGAGGCGACGGACATCCTCAATCACTTCGGCCTGAAGCTCAATCCGAAGACCTGACACGGCGGTCGGGGCGCAGGCGCCGGGTGAGACCGCGCGGCGCCTGCTGTGCCTTCGCCTCGTTCGCGTACATGTCCACGTACTCCTGCCCGGAGAGCCGCAGGATCTCGTACATGATCTCGTCGGTGACGGCGCGCAGCGCGGCGTGCTCGCCGTCCAGCCCGGCGAACCGCCCGAATTCCAGCGGCTTGCCGAAACGGATCGTGATCCGCATGGCGCGCGGCAGCCGCCGCCCGGTGGGCTGCGCCTCGAACGTACCGATCATCGCGCACGGCACCACCGGCACCTGTGCCTTGATCGCCATCGCCGCCACGCCCGTACGGCCCTTGTACAGCCGGCCGTCGTGCGACCGGGTGCCCTCCGGATAGATTCCCAGCACCCGCCCTTTCCGCAGCACCGCCAGCCCGGATTTCAAGGCGGCCTGCGCCGCCTTTCCGCCGGACCGGTCCACCGGAATCTGCCCGATGCCCCGGAAGAACGCGGCGGTCAGCCGGCCCCGGATTCCCTGGCCGGTGAAATACTCGGCCTTCGCCAGAAAGGTGACCCGGCGTGGCACGATCACCGGCATCACGAAGTGGTCCGAGAACGACAGATGATTTCCTGCGATGATGGCCGCTCCGTTCGGCGGAACATGCTCCAGTCCTTCGACATGCGGCCGGAAAAGCAGCCTCAGCAACGGTCCCAGAAACACATACTTGAGAACCTGGTAGAACACAGGGCTTCCCCCTCACGCTCCAGAACCGGCCCGTCGCTGTCGGACGGTGCTTTGTTTTCGCAGGTCAGGCGAGGTGCGAGAAGAAATAGTGTAAGTGCGGACGCGGGCAATCCGTAACCACCCGATGGAGTCCGGATGTGACCGAAGAAGATCATTTTGGCGGACAGTCGGATGATCGATGATCTTCTGGTCGATATCCGTCACTTGGCCACCCGCACGCACTGCGTGGCCGCGTGGTGACGGACGGTCCTGTTATCCGATCGTTCCGTCACAGGTATTCACCTCATACCCGGCAATCAGTCGACTGGCGGTATCGTCCCGGAAAGCGGCTGATGCCGTCCGTCTTCCGGACATGCGGGGCGGGTGGCGCTCTTCACAGGGGGGAACCGGGTTGCCAACGCATCGCACACGTCGTCACACGCGTCGCCCGCCGACCGCCCCGCGGCGCCCGGCGGGCCGCTGCGGAGTGCCGCGGTGCCGCGCGGGCGGGCGCGCCCGGGACGCCGTTCCACTCGGCGGCTCCGTACCGTCCGGAGGGGGCCGGCCCACCTACGACCCGCTGTTCTGACCCTGTGACCATTTGACTGGACGCGCCCGACGCGACGGTCGACCTGCGCACGGACCATCCGCGTCCGTGCGCGGCGCCCTTTCGGCGCGGCCGTCGCGTCCGCCCCTTCGGTGAGGCGACCGCGCCGCCCCGGGGATCTGTTTACTTCAGAGATGGTGTTCTGTGACTGAGATATCTGTCGTCGTAATCGTCTACAACGATGCCGAGCGGTTGCCTGCTGCGGTGCAGTCGGTGCTGGGGCAGTCGTTCGGTGATGTCGAGGTGGTGATTGTCGACGACTGCAGTACGGATGGTTCTTTTGCGGTGGCGCAGGGGCTGGCGCGGCGGTGGCCGGGGCGGGTGCGGGCGTTTCAGCTGGAGGAGAACAGCGGGGCGGGGGGTGAGCCGCGTAACCGGGGTGTGCGGGAGGCGGTGGGGCGTTATGTGATGTTCCTGGACAGTGATGATGTGCTGGAGCGGAATGCCTGCCGGAATCTGGTGGAGGCGGCCGAGGCGACGCGGGCGGATCTGGTGTCGGGGCTGTGTGTGCGGCTGCACAAGGACGCGCCGGTGGAAAAGCGCAATGAGTGGTATGCGTGGCTGTATCAGCGGACGCGGACGCTGGAGTCGGTGGCGGAGCTGCCGGATCTGTTCGTGTGGGACACGCTGTCGACGAACAAGTGTTACCGGCGCGATTTCCTGCTGGAGCATGATCTGCGGTTTCCCAAGGGGATGTTCTATGAGGATCTGCAGTTCATCGCGCAGGCGTATCTGGCGGCTGGGCGGATCACGCTGATTCCGAATCAGGTGTATTTCTGGCATGTGCACCAGGCGGCGGCGGTGAAGTCGGTGACCAACCGGCGCCATGAGATGACCAATTACGCGCACCGGCTGGAGGTGCACCGGCGGATCGATGCGATGCTCGCCGAGCGGGGCATGGCCGAGATGCGGGTGGCGAAGGATGTGAAGTTCCTCAAGCACGATCTGGTGCTGCATCTGCGGGATCTGCCGTTTCGGGATGCGGCGTACCGGGCGGAGTTCGCGCGGCTGTCGGCGGGGTATCTGGCGACGCTGGCTCCCGAGGCCTACGGGCGGGCGCAGCCGTTGCAGGCGGTCTGCGGGTATCTGCTGGGGCGGGGGGACTGGGCGAATCTGATTCCGGCGGTGGATGCGCTGCTGAATCCGGGCAAGGTGGCGGTGCCGCTGACCGAGCGGGAGGGGCGGGTGTTCTGGTGCGCGGAGCATCTGGAGGATCCGCTGGGCCGCGAGGTGCTGGATGTGACGGAGCTGGGGTATCACACGCGGCCGCTGGAGAAGATGTTCCTGCGCAACCAGCTGACCGCCTTCGAGGCGGCGGCCGGCGGCGGGGTGCGGCTGGCCGGGCGCGTCACCAACGCCCTGGGCCGCATCGGGGAGGGCGCGCGGCTGCGGGCGGAGCTGCAGTTTTCCGCGCGGCGCCGGGGGCTGCAGGCGTTCACCTTCCCGGTGGCCGCGGTGCGCCACGCCGGGGAGGTCATCGAGTGGGAGGCGGTGGCCGATGTCAGCGGGCGGCTGCGGCCGCTGGGCATCATCGATGCGGTGTGGGACGTGCGGCTGGTGCTGGAGGCGGACGGGGTGCGCACCACCACGCGGCTGAGTGTGGCGGACACCGATCTGTCGGGGCGGCCGCTGCCGGTGCGGCCGCGGCTGACGCGGATGGTCGCCGACCATGTGCGCCCGCACGTCTCGGCCAAGGGGCATCTGGCGTTCGAGCTGGTGGGTGAGGATCCGGGCCGGGAGCGGGCGCGGGAGCTGATCACCAAGTCGGTGCAGGGCCGGCCGGGGGCGCTGGCGAAGTCCGGCTACCGGCGGGCCCGGGCGCTGCGCCGGCAGCTGACCTCGGGCGATGCCAAGCTGCGGGCGTATCGTGAGGTGTTTTCGCGGCTGCCGGTCAAAAAGGGCACGGTGGTCTTCGAGAGCCATCTGGGCCGGCAGTACAGCGACAGTCCGCGGGCGCTGTATGAGGAGATGCGCCGCCAGAACCTGCAGTTCGAGGCGTACTGGGCCTACTCGGGGGACCCGGGGGCGTTTCCGGCCGATGCCACGCTGGTGCGGCGCTGGTCGCTGCCGTATCTCAAGGCGCTGGCGCAGGCGGAGTTCTGGGTGGACAACCAGTCCTTCCCGCTGAAGCTGGACAAGCGCCCGGAGACCACCTACATCCAGACCTGGCACGGGTCGGCGCTGAAGAAGATGGGCTTCGACCAGCCCGCCCAGAAGACCCTGACCCGCGCCCAGCAGGCCGAGCAGCAGCGGGCGCTGGACCGCTTCGACCGGTTTCTGGTGCGCTCGGAGCACGATGTGCGCACCCTGGCCAGGGCGTTTCGGCTGCCGGAGCGGGCGCTGCTGCGCGTGGGCTATCCCCGCAACGACGCGCTGGTGCAGGCCCGCCGGGCCGAGGAGGCCGGCCAGGCCCGGGTGCGCGGCCCGCTGGCCGCGGAGCTGGGCATCGACGCCGGCAAGCAGGTCATCTTGTATGCGCCGACGTTCCGCACCGGCGGGGGGCGCTCGCACCGCTTCGAGCTGCCCTTCGATGCCGAGCGGTTCGCCGAGCGGTTCGGGGACCGCTATGTGCTGCTGGTGCGCTCGCACTACCTCAACCACGTCACCCTGCCGCCCACCGTGGCCGGCTCGGTCCTCGACGTCTCGGCGCACCATGACGTGGCGCCGTTCTTGGAGCTGGCGGATGTGCTGGTGACCGACTACTCGTCGGTGATGTTCGACTATGCGCTGCTGGACCGGCCGATGGTGTTCTTCACCTACGACTACCAGGCGTATGTGCACGAGCAGCGCGGCACCTACTTCGATTTGCGCGAGCACGCGCCGGGCCCGCTGGTGGAGACCGAGGAGGCCTTCTTCGGCGCGCTGGAGGAGCTCGGCGCGGGCGGGCGGGAGTACGCCGCGGCCCGCAAGCGCTTCGTTGCCCACTTCGGCGAGTACGAGCGCGGGGACGCCGCCCGCACCCTCGTCGAGCAGTTCTTCTCCCACTGGAGCCGTTGATGACCACCACCCCCATACCCGCCACCGCCGCGCAGAGCCCGACGGCGGTGCCGGTGCGCGACCTCTTCTTCGTCTCCAACAGCGTCAACGAGCTGGGCGGCATCACCAGCTGGTCGCACCAGATGGCCGAACTGTTCGCGGCCCGCGGCCACCGGGTGCACCTGATCGGCATCACCCCGCCGCCGCCCGGCCGCGCCCGCCCCCTGGCCGACGGCCTGCCGTATGCCACCACGACGCTCTACGACGAGCATCCGCCGCAGGTGCGGCCGGTGCGCACGCTCAAGGACCGGGCCAACCTCGCCGAGCACCGGCGCCGGGCGGCGCGCGAGGCGGGCATGCGCACCCAGGCCGCCAAACTCTCCGCGCTGTTCGCCGCGGCCCGGCCCGGCGCGGTCGTCATCGTCACCCAGGTCTGGGCGATGGAGTGGGTGGCGCTGGCCGACACCTGCGGCCACACCGTGATCGGCATGAGCCACGAGTCCTTCGAGACCTGCCGCAAGTCCTCCCGCTTCACGCGGGTGAAGACCTTCTACCGGGACGTGGACCGGATGCTGGCGCTGACCCGCGAGGACGCCGACGCCTGGATCCGCCAGCGCCTGGACAACGTCGGCTTCATGCCCAACCCCCTGCCCTTCTTCCCCGAGACCCCCTCCGCCCGCACGCACAAGGTGGTGGCCAGCATCGGGCGGCTGCACGAGGAGAAGGGCGTCGACCTGCTGCTGGAGGCCTGGGCCCTGATCGCCGCCCGCCACCGCGAGTGGACCCTGCGCCTGTACGGGGCCGGCGAGGAGGAGGCGGCGCTGCGCAAGCAGAGCGCGCAGCTGGGCATCGCCGACAGCGTCGCCTTCATGGGCCGCACCAGCGACGTGCCCGGCGCGCTGCGTGAGGCGTCGGTGTTCGCGCTCAGCTCCCGCGGCGAGGGCTTCCCGCTGGCGCCGATGGAGGCGATGGCCACCGCCGTGCCGTGCGTGGCCTTCGACGTCGCCCCCGGAGTCCGCGAGATCATCCGCGACGGCGAGGACGGCCTGCTCGCCCCGCCCGGCAACACCAGCGAACTCGCCCGCCACCTGGACACGCTCCTCAGCGACCAGGCCCTGCGCGACCGCATGGGCGAAGCCGCCCGCACCGACATCCAGCGCTACGCCACCGGCGAGATCGTCCAGCGCTGGGAGGACCTCTTCACCTTCCTCCAACGTTGAAGTCCCTTTGGCAGCGTCCACCTGCTTGTCTGCGCGGCGGACGCTGCCAGGGGCCTCCGTCGGCTCATCGGCCCGTGCGGACGGCCGCTATGAACGGGTCAGCAGGTGCGCCCGACGTAATGCGCGCCGTCGATCTTCCCGGCGGAGCCGAGCCAGGTGACCCCCGGGCCCACGCAGCGCTCGTAGTTGGGGCCGAACACCTCCACTTCGATGATCACGCGTGAGCCGTCGCTCGTGCAGTGGTTGTAGTACGCGTCCCTCGAAGTCTCGTAGAAGCCGCAGGGGTTGGCGGACGCGCCGGGAGCGCCCACGACGGACATGCCGAGCGCGAGGGCCGTGGCGCCGAGAAGCGCCGGCAGAGAACGGCGAAGGCTCATGTGCATGACTCCTTGTCGAGATAGGGAGATGTCGACCTTCCGGTGCCGGGCGAGGGCCGCCTCGGCACGTGGAGAGCGTCGCTTCGGCCGCCCGGGGCCGTCCGGCCGTCTCACTCGTACGGGGATCGGAAACCACCGGTTCGAGTGCTGAGGCGGGTCGCGTGCGTTCGACGGGAGCGGTGACCGACGGCTCAACGGCGGTACTCCCTCCCCGGCTAATCAAGCTTGACTAGCTGTTCCGTCGGGCGTACTTTCCTTCTGCGCAGCCACGTGCGGTGGTGCGCGCCCGAGACCGAACGAGGGGAATCACGCGTGACCTTTCTGCCCGACACCGGCTACGTACCGACCGACGAGGACCGTGCGAGCCTGGACGCCTGGTTCGCGGAGTACGACGCGCGGAGCGCGAAGCGCGACGTCGAGCGCATGGCCGAGATGGCGGTGTTCCCGCTCAACCTGGTGAGCGACGACTCGGCGGGCGACGGACGCTCGGCGCAGTGGAGCCGGGAGCAGTACGTCGCGACGATGACCCACGTGATGGGCGAGGGGAACGAGGACATCACCTTCACCTCCACCCGGACGCCGGTCTTCCTCTCGCCCTCGATGGCCGTGGTCTTCACGGACTCGACCATGACCCAGGAGGGCCGGAGCCAACAGCTGCGGTACGCCGACATCCTGATCCGGCGGGACGGGAAGTGGGCGTTCCAGACCATGATCCAGGGCGGCTGGGGCGACAACCTCTGAACCCGGCCCGGCCGCCGGTACGGCGCGCGGGCGGGACAGTGTAAGGGGGCGGCGTACCGGGCGGGCGGAATTCATCGCGTTGCGCGAAGCGCTGAGTCGGCACCTCTGTGTCCTCCGTAGAACTGGGTGCCCACCGTGCACGGGGGCCACTGCGCCACACGGCGTACGTCCCCGTGTGCTCCCCCTGTGGCCCAGCTGGAGGTCAGACAAGTGAGCCACCGATACGCGAGCGAGAGCCATCGGCATGTGAACAAGCGGACCGGCGTCCTCGTCGGCGGCGCGGCGACCGCCCTCGTGGCGGCGGCGATCGTACTGCCGCAGGCCGACGCGAGCCCGGAACGGCCAGGCCCGCAGCGGACCTTCTCCGCCGAGTCGGCCGCGCGGACCGCCTCGTCCCTGAAGGCGGAACTCGGCGCCGACCGGACGGCGGGCTGGTACCTCGACGCCGGGAAGGGGCGGCTCGTGATGAACGTGCTGTCGGCGGACGACGCCGGAAAGGTCGAGGCGGAGGGCGCCGTGGCGCGCGTCGTACGCAACAGCACGAGCGAACTCCAGGCGGCCACGCGCGCCTTGCGCGACACCGCGGCCATCCCCGGGACCGCGTGGTCCATCGACCCCAGGACCAACCACGTCTCGGTCGTCGCCGACCGCACGGTCACCGGTGCGAACCTCGCCGCTCTCACCGCAGCTGTCGAGAAGGCGGGCGGTGGCGGCATGGCGAGGATCAAGCGGTCGGCGGGGGAGTTCCGGCGGTATCACGGCGGGGGTGGCGGAGCGGGAGCGGCGACGGACACCGGTGGCCCGGACGCCTCCGCGAGCTCGGAAGGGACTGGCGGCTCGGGTGGTACGGAAGGTTCTGGCGGCTCGGGGGCTACGGGAGGTTCCGGCGGCTCCGGCGGCTCCGTCGGCGGCTCGGCCGGACAAGGCGACGGAAGTACGGGAGCACCGCCCGTAGGAGGAAGCGCCATCTTCGGTGGCAACGCGCGCTGTTCGCTGGGATTCAACGTCACTGTCCAGGGTGCTCCGGCCTTCCTGACCGCAGGGCACTGCGGCAAGGGCAGCGCGAACTGGACGGCCGACCAGTCAGGGGCACAGCCGCTGGGTACGGTGGCCGACGCCCGGTTCCCCGAGAGCGACTTCGCCCTGGTGACCTACGACGACCCGGCCGCCAGGCCGGACAGCGCGGTCGACCTGCGGAACGGCGGCACCCAGCGGATATCCCGGGCAGCGGAGGCCGCCGTGGGGATGCGCGTACAGCGGTCCGGCAGTACGACGGGACTGTCGGACGGGACCGTCACCGGCCTGGACGCCACGGTGAACTACGGCAACGGCGACATCGTCAACGGGCTGATCCAGACGGACGTGTGCGCCGAGCCGGGAGACAGCGGCGGGCCGATGTTCTCCGGTGACGCGGCCGTGGGGCTGACCTCCGGTGGCAGCGGCGACTGCACGCGGGGCGGCGAGACCTTCTTCCAGCCGGTGACCTCGGCGCTCGAAGCGACCGGCGCCCGGATAGGAGCAGGCGACGGCGGCAGCAACGCGGGCAGCGACGGGGTGGAGCGGCCGGCAGGACGGTAGTTCACCGCTCGTCTTGGCCGCCCGGTGCGGGGTGCCTGGTCTGGAACCTCGGCTCGTCCGTCCGGGCCTCGGGGGCCTCATGGACGAAAGGCCCGTATCGGCCGACGGCGCTGACCCGCCCGCGCCGACCGTCCGTGACCTCGCCGAACGGGTGGTGGCGAACCGCGCCCCGGAAGAGTCCGCGTACTTCGGCCCGACCGCTGGCGCGTACCTCGTGGGTACCGCACCGCGGCGGCCCGCCCGGTGGCCGTACCGGCCGCGCTGGCCGAACCGGCCGCGCTGGCCGAACCGGCCCTGCCACCGCCGGATCCCCACGGGCCTCGGCGTCCCGGAGGCGGCCGCCCTGGCCACCCCCGTCGTCCTGGCGGTGCTCACCGGCGCGGCCTCGGACCTGCTCGTCGGCCGGCTGCGCACCACCAGACGCCGGCGCAGGCCGACGCGGCGCGGCAGCCGGCCGCCCGGTCCGCGCTGGAGCCGTACCTGGTCCTGCGTCCCGGCGCCGTGCCGTGGGACCGGGCGTGCGCGGCAGGGGTACGCCGGGACCTTCAGGCCGACCTGAACGTGGCCACCGACCAGGGCCTGCAATTCTGGCGGGCGGGGGCCGTGACCTTGCTCGGGTCGAGTGACGATCCCGGGCTGGTGGCCCTTGCCGTAGCCGGGCGGGAGAACCTGCTGGGCGACAACGACCTGAGTACCGCGCAGGTCCTCACCGACGCCGAGGCGTACCGCGCGTACCGGTTCCAGGCCCGCAGCACCGCGCGCGAGGCAGCACTCCACCCACCGCGCCGGTCTATGCCGGCTCCTCCCGCGCGTACGTGAGGAAGCTGCGCGGCGGGCGGCCGGTGAGGCGCTCCACCGTGTCGGTGGTGCGGTCTTCCGATCCGTCGGCGACGGACCGGTCCAAGTCGGCCAGCAGCGTGGCGAATTCTCCAGGGACACCGGCGGCGGCCAGGCGGTCGCGGTACTGCTCGTGGCTGAGCCGCTGGTGCATCACCGTCCGCCCCCTCGCGCGCGTGAGGACGGCGGCGACCGTGTCGTAACTCAGCGCCTCGGGGCCGGTGACGACCAGGTCGGTGCAGGGGGCGCTCCGGTCGGTGAGGGCATGGGCGGCGACCGCCGCGATGTCGGTCGCGTCGACGAACCCGACGCGGCCGTCGCCGGTCGCGGTCGCGATCACGCCGTCCCCGCGGATGCTCCGCGCGTGCACATGCTCGCCGCCGAAGTTCTGCATGAACCACGACGGCCGCAGGACGGCCCACTCGTCGAACAGGCCGGGCAGCGCGTCGTGCACCCGGCCGACGGCGGGGCCGCCCCGGGCGATGGCCGAGGAGCTGAGGAGCACCACGCGCCGTACCCCGGCCGCGCGGGCCCGGTCGAGGAAGGGCAGTACGACGGCGGCCGGGTCACGGTCGCCGACGGGCGGTACGAGGTAGATCCGGTCCACGCCGCGCAGGGCTTCGGCATGCGTGGCCGGGTCGTACCAGTCGAACCGGACGGGCCGGGCGCCGGTCACCGGTGCCGCACGGCGGCTCGCGGCCCGGACCCCGCAGCCGAGCGCGGTCAGCCGGGCCACGAGGCGGCTGCCGGTGGTGCCGGTGGCTCCGGTGACCAGGACGGCGGGGCGTCGGCGGGCGGTCCGCCGAGCCGTCGTGGCCGGCGGGTCCGGGACAAGGGAATCGGGCATGGGCGGGCTCCCCGTACGATGTGGACCGTAGGTCCGCTTAGCTGGGCGGAACCACCATACGGACCAGTAGTCCGCTTTGTAAACGGGCGCCGTGACGTCTGAAGGAGGAGCCGTGACCGCACGCAAGGAGCGCGTGGACGCCGCACGCAACCGGGAGGCCGTGCTCGCCGCCGCCGACGGCCTCTTCGCCCGCAGCGACAGCCCGCGCGGCGTGTCCATGGACGACGTCGCGGCCGCTGCCGGGGTCGGCAAGGGCACCCTCTTCCGCCGCTTCGGCGACCGCACCGGCCTGATCCGCGCCCTCGTCGAGGCGCGGATCGCGCCGCTGCGCCTGGCAGTCGAGAGCGGGCCGGCACCGCTCGGCCCCGCCACCCCGCCGCACGAACGGGTACCGGCCCTGCTCGACGCCGTCGTCGGCTTCAAGCTGGCCAACCGGCATCTGGCCCTCGCCCTGGAGGAAGCGGGCAGCGGCAGCCCGTACCAGGCGGAGCACTACCAGTGGTGGCACTCCACCCTGCGGCAAACCCTGGACGGCCTTCCCCACTTCGCCGTGAGCGGCTCCGCCGACAGCAGCTTCACCGCGCACGCCCTGCTGGCCGCCACCCGCGCCGACCTCGTCGAGCACCTGGCCGGTACGGAAGGCATGACGGCGGAACGGATGCGGGCGCACGTCGCGGCGTACGCGAAGCAGGTACTCGGGCGGTAGGGACAGCCGGTCCGCGCACCCCGCAGCCGTAGGCAGCCGTACGGCGCCTACGCCGTCAGACAGGACAGGGCCACCGCGCCGTGCACGGCCGCGCCGACGGCGAGGGCCGGTTCGTCGTGCACGACCCGGCTGGAATGGTTGTCCGGCACCTGGCCCGGGGTCTGTCCCGGCGGGCAGGCGCCGAGGAACGCCATGGCTCCGGGCACCCGTTCCAGGACGAAGGCGAAGTCCTCGGCGGCCATGATCGGGTGGGGCAGCAGCCGGACGCGCGCGGGGCCGAGGAGCTCCGTCGCCGCCCGGGTGACCAGGTCGGTGAAGCCGGGGTCGTTGGCCACCACCGGTGTGACGTCCGGCAGTTCCACGTCGGCGGTCAGACCGTGCGCCGCCGCCACGCCGTCGGCCACCCGGACGATGCCGTCACGGACCTTCTTGCGGGTGGCGTCGGACAGGGTGCGGAAGGTGCCGGCGATCTCCGCCGTGTCGGGGATGATGTTGGTCGCCGCACCGGCGGTGACACGGGTGACGGTGAGGACCGCCGGTTCGAAGACATCGACCGTACGGGTCACCATCGTCTGCAACGCCTGGACGATCTCGCAGGCCACCGGCACCGGGTCGAGACCCCGCTGCGGCGCGGCGGCGTGCCCGCCCCGGCCGTGGACGGTGACGACCAGCATGTCGGCGGCGGCGGACTGCGGGCCGGGCCGCAGGTGGACGGTGCCGGACGGGTGCCGGGTGGTGATGTGCAGGGCGAACGCCGCGTCCACCGTCCCGCCGTCCGGCGTCTCCAGCACGCCTTCCTCGATCATCGGCTGCGCACCCCCGCAGATCTCCTCCGCGGGCTGGAACATGAACACCACCCGGCCCGCCAGCCGTTCCCTGCGGGCGGCGAGCAGACGGGCGGCGCCGAGCAGCATCGCGGTGTGGGTGTCGTGCCCGCAGGCGTGCATGACGCCCGGCGTGCGGGAGGCGAAGTCGAGCCCGGTCTCCTCGGTCTGCGGCAGGGCGTCCATGTCGGCACGGAGCAGGAGCGTCCGCCCCGGCCGGGCGCCGGTCAGCGTGGCGGTGACGGAGGTGAGCCGGTCGCCCGTGGCGACGGTCAGTGGCAGGCCGGACAGCTCGCGCAGCACGGTCTGCTGGGTGCGGGGCAGGGTGGTCCCCAGTTCCGGTGCACGGTGGATCTCACGGCGCACGGCGGTGATCCGCGGCAGCAGCCGCCGGGCGTCCTGGAGGAGCGCACGGTAGCCGCTGTCTCCCCGGGACCCGCTGCGGTCGCCCTCGTAGCCGCTGCCGTCTCCCGTGGGCCCGCTGTCGTCTCCCATGCGCCCATGATGAGATCGCGGCGCCCGTACGGCCAGAGGGCGCGCCCCGGTTCCGGCCGAAGCGCCGCGGGGGGAGCGGCCTCCGGCGGTGGTGCGCAAGCCGCCCGTACGGCCCACGTACCACCCCTCGCACCACCGCCGCGCACCGCCCCGGAGATCAGACCCCCGCGGCCTCCCGGGAACGCAGCCGCGTCAGAACCAGGTGTGCCACGACGCCGAACACCAGCCCCCAGAAGGCCGGACCGATGCCCGCGACGGTCACCCCGGACGCGGTGGCGAGGAACGTGATCAGGGCCGCCTCGCGGTCCTTCTCCTCCTTGACCGCGGCGGTCAGGCCGCCGGCCAGGGCACCGAAGAGCGCGACACCGGCCACCGCGGCGACCAGTTCCTTGGGCAGCCCGGCGAACAGCACGACGAGCGTCGACCCGAACGCGCCGATCAGGAGGTAGAAGAAGCCGCAGGAGACACCGGCCACGTACCGGCGGCGCGGGTCGCGGTGCGCCTCGGGGCCGGTGCAGATCGCCGCGGTGATCGCGGCGAGGTTGATCGCGTGCGACCCGAACGGAGCCAGGGCCGTGGACGCCAGCCCGGTCGAGCCGATGAGCAGCCGGTCGTCGGGCCGGTAGCCGGACGCGCCGAGCACGGCCATGCCGGGCGCGTTCTGCGACGCCAGGGTGGCCAGGATCAGCGGTACGGCGATCCCGATGAGCGAACCGGCCGAGAACGACGGCGCGGTGAACACCGGCTCGGCCGGCTCGACATGGTCGATGCGGATGTCCAGCCGCGAGGTGACCGCGCTGAACAGCACACCGGCGGCCAGTGCCAGCAGCACCGCGTACCGCGCGACGAAGCGCTTGCCCAGCAGATACGCCACCAGGACCGCGCCGGCGATCCACGGCGCGGTCCGCAGTGACGTGAACACTCCGGTGCCGAAGGAGAAGAGGATGCCCGCGAGCATCGCCGACACCACGGCCGTCGGAATCTGCCGCATCAGCCGCCCGAACACCCCCGTCAGTCCGACGAGGGTGATGACGGCCCCGGTGACGAGGAAGGCGCCGACGGCTTCGGCGTACGAGTACGCGCCCAGGCTGGTGACCAGGAGCGCCGCACCCGGGGTCGAAAAGGCCGTGATGACCGGCATCCGGGTGCGCAGGCTGAGGGCGATGCAGGTGACGCCGCTGCCGATGGATATGGCCCACACCCAGGAACTGGTCCGGCCCTGGTCCAGATGCCCGGCGTGGGCGGCCGCCAGCACGATGACCAGCGGCCCGGAGTACGACACGACGACGGCGACGAAGCCGGCCAGCACGGCCGACAGCGACGCGTCGCGGAACAGGGCCGGTCGTATCCGCGGCGAGCCGTCCGGTGGTGAGCCTTCCGTGGGGCCACCGGGGCCACCGGGGCCCGGGGGATTCGGTGGGACAGGGGTGCCGGCCGGCTGTATGTCGCGGGTGGTGTCCGAACTCAACGGTCTTCCTTTGCGGCGCGTTCCGGTGCCTGTTCCAGGTCGGCCGGATCCTCCGGACCGACGGATCATGTCCTTGAGGATGTGCTGCCCGGCCCCTCGAAGGCGCGGCGGTGCTCCACCAGGCTCTCCACCCCGCCCAAGGACGTGGCCCGGATGAAGAGTTCGCTGTTCTCTGCCGTGCGCAGGGAACGCTGCCAGTCTCCGTTGACGTGCAGGGACAGCATGCCACTGAAGCCGTCGCGCGGCGGCCGGGACGCGATCATGTGGCCGGGAATGGTCGGCAGCCCCGAGCACGCGACCCGGCTGACGTGCGGATGATCGGCGAAGCGCGCGACCGGCGCCTGAGCCGTGGCCGATATCTGCCGCAGCCGTTTTCACAACGGCTCGCGTCCCACGTGAGGTGCAGGCGGCCGATGTGCCGGACTGCGGCGATCAGCGCCGGCTCCGTCCGCCCTACTCGTGCGGAAGGCCGTCGGGAGGACGCGGAGGATCGTCCGGCGGACGTGCCTCGCCCGGTTCCCGCCCGCCCTCCCGCTCCCGCTCGATCAGCTCGGACAGCTGGAGTTGCAGGCGCCTGGCCTCGCCCGACCGGTGCTGGCTCCGGTACAGCTCCAGCGCCTGCTCCCACGCCTCACGGGCCTGGCCGGACCGGCCCAGGGCGGCGTACGCCTGGCCGAGGCCGTGCAGCAACACGGCTTCGTGGTAGGTGTTGCCGATGTCGCGCAGGAGACCGAGGGCCTGCCGGCCGTGTTCCAGGACGTCGGCGTACCGGCCCGTGCACAGTCCCAGGTAGGCGTGGACGCCCAGCGACAGCGCCTCACCGTTGCGGTTGCCGTGACTGCGGTGCAGCAGCAGCCCCTTCTCGCAGTACGCCCGCGCCTGCTCGAAGTGGCCCAACTGCGCGGAGTACCACGCCGACTGGTTGAAGCCGCGGGCCTCCCACTCCTGGTCCTCCAGTGCCTGGAACAGCGCGAGGGAACGGGTGGCGTGATCCAGCGCCGGCCGGGCTTGCCCCTGTTGCCCCCAGGCCCACGCGAGGACGCGGTGGGTGTGTGCCTGGCTCGGCACGTCTTCGGTACGTTCGGCGAGGGCCAGCGCCTGGTGCAGACGCTCCAGCGCCTCGGCGTGCCGGCCCGTCAGGGCGCACACCTCGGCGAGCAGGCGGTGCGCCGGAGCCTGGGCGGCCTCGTCCCCCAGATGCCGCGCGGCGGCCAGCCCGTCGCCCGCGACGGCAGCCTGATCGGCGAGCAGCCCGCGCCGCCAGTGATAGGTGTGCAGCGTCGGCGCCAGTTGCCACACGGCCCGGTGCCACCGCCGCTCGACGGCCAGCCGCTGCGCGGCCATCAGGCAGGGGTGTTCGGCGTCCAGCCACTCCAGCGCCGTGGTCTCGTCCGGCAGCGGCAGGGGGCGGCAGCCCGGCCTGGGCGGGGCCGGGGCCACCGACTCGCGGTGCGGATCGAGCACCTGGTCACCGGCGTAGGCCGTGTGCAGGTAGAAGTCCACCAGCCGCCGCAACGCCTCGTCGCGGCTGTCCGCCGCCTGGTGGGCGTGGGCCTGTTCGGACGCGTAGAGACGGATCAGGTCGTGCATCCGGTAGCGGCCGGGGGACGGCTGCGACACCAGGTGCGCGGTCTCCAGCTCCCGCAGCAGCGCGCGGGCCCGGGGCACGGAGAGCCCGGCGAGCGAGGCCGCGGCCGGCAGGCCGATCTCCGGCCCCGGCGCCAGCCCCACCAGCCCGAGCAGGACGGCCGCCTCGGCAGTCAGCGCGTCGTACGAGGACGAGAACGCCGCCCGCAGGTTCAGCGGAATCTCACCGGCGTCCAGCTCGTCGAGCCGGGTGGTGTGGTCCCGTAGTTCCTCGGCGAGCAGACGCAAGGGGAAGCCGGGGTGGGCGGTGGCGCGGGCGGCCACGATGCTCAGCGCCAGCGGCAGTCCGCCACAGCACTCCAGGAACGCGTCCACCGCCGCCGGCTCCGCGGCGACCCGCGCGTCGCCGAGGTGACCGGCCAGCAACTGGCGGGCCTCGGCCTCGGGGAGCACGTCCAGGTCCAGCGGACGGGCGCCGTGGGTGGTGACCAGGCCGGCCAGCTGACGGCGGCTGGTCACCAGCACCGTACTGGCCGAATTCCCCGGCAGCAGCGGGGCCACGTGCGAGGTGTCGCGGGCGTTGTCCAGCACGATCAGCAGCCGCCGGCCGGCGACCAGGCTCCGGTACAGACCCACCAGCGCGTCGAGGTCCGTCGGCATTCCGGCCGGGTCCACGCCGAGGGCGCCGAGGAATCCGCGTACCGCCTCCGTCGCCGTCACCGGTTCGCCGACGGGGGTGAAACCCCGCAGGTCGACGAAGAGCTGGCCGTCGGGGAACCGGTCGAGGTGCCGGTGCGCCCAGTGCAGCGCCAGCCAGGTCTTGCCGATGCCTCCAGCACCGCCGAGCGCCGAGATCATGACCGTGGCGCCGGTGTCCGCCGCGTCGTCCAGCGCGGCCGTGAGCGCGGTCAGTTCTCCGGCCCGGCCGGTGAACACCCGCGGTGCGGCGGGCAACTGGTGCGGCACCACCGGGCGCTCGCGCCCGGGATGCAGGTGCACCCCGCCGTGCACCACCCCGGCCTGCACCACATGCCCCTCGACCGGCGCGGACACCTCGTTGCGTACGTCCGCTCCGAGCAGCTCGCGGCCCTGGCTGTGCTGTTCCGTCGTCACCGCCTCCACCTTCCGCCCCGACACTCCGACCCGACGCTTCGGCCCGTCGAGTGTCCCGCGCAAACGGGACCGGCGGCGGGAGCCGGGCACAGCTCCACTCCCGCGAGTGAAGATCGGTTCGGCGGACGGCCGGTCCGGGCCGTCGACCGGGAGAAACCCGGCCGGAAGCGCCTCAGTCCCGTGCCAGCCGCGCCACTTCGGCGTCGTACTGCCCGGCCGCGAAGCGGAAGTCCGGCAGGCCCGGGCCGTCGGAGCTGTTCTCCCAGTCAGTCCAGAGCACGTCGGGACCTTCGCGGCGGATGGTCACCCGGACGGCGCCGCAACACGACGTGCTGCACTCGGGACCGGCCAGCAGCACCTCACGGGCGGTCTCACCGGCAGCCAGGGCGTCCCCTTCCAGCGACTCCCACAGATTGGTGACCCCTTCGTCGAAGACCTCGTCGAGGACGTCCCGTCCGTCGATCAGGGGGCGGATCTCCCCGGGAGCGAAGTAGCCGTCGTCCGGCGCGTCGGGGCTGACGCAGAAGAAGGTGATGGTGCTTATTTCAGGTTTCATCAAGTCATTGTGCGCAATGACAGGTTTTGCCGCCAATCATTTGACGGCCTCAGGAAAGCGTTTGACGTCGGTCGACGCGGGGCCGTCGGATGGCGCCCCATGAACGCCGAGCAGCGGCAGCAGACGCAGGAGATGCACCCCGCCCAGCAGCCCGTCGACGAGGACCTCGTACGGCGGCTGGTCGCCGGGCAGTTCCCCCGATGGGCGGGGCCGGCCGTGCGGCGGTTCCCGTCGGGCGGCACGGTCAACGCCATGTACCGGCTCGGCGACGACCTGGTCGTACGGCTGCCGCTCATCGCGGGCGGGGCCGCGGACGTGCTGATGGAGCGGGAGTGGCTGCCGCGCCTCGCGCCCCGGCTGCCCGTGGCCGTGCCCGAGGTGCTGGGGGCCGGGGAGCCCGCCGAGGGATACCCGTGGCCGTGGTCGGTGTACCGATGGCTCCCGGACGGGAACCCCGACGCGGGGACGCTGAGCGACCCCGCGCTGCTGGCCGGGGACCTGGCCGGGTTCGTGGCGGCGATGCGGAGCGTCACCGTACCGGGGGCGCCGACGGCCCATCGGGGCGGGCCGGTCGGCGGGCTCGACGCGGAGACCAGGGCGGCGATCGAGGAACTGCGCGGCATCCCGGAGGAGGGCGTCGACTGCGACGCGGTGACCGCCGTGTGGGAGGACGCGTTGCGGGCCCCGGCGTGGGACGGGCCGCCGGTCTGGCTGCACGCCGATCTGATGCCGGGCAACCTGCTGGTGGACGGCGGCAGGCTGACGGGAGTGATCGACTTCGGGTGCGCGGGCGCGGGCGATCCGGCCTGCGACCTCTTCCCGGCGTGGAACCTGCTGCCGTCCGACGCCAGGGCGGCCTTCCGCGAGGCGCTCGACGTGGACGAGGCGGCCTGGCGCCGGGGCCGGGGACGCACCCTCTCGCAGGCGCTGATCGCGCTGCCGTACTACCGGCGCACGAACCCGGCGATGGCGCGCACCGCCCGGCATGTGATCCGGGCGGCGCTGGGGGAGGGGTGAGTGCAGTGGGGGCGCGGCCCGGCGCAGAACGGGCCGCTGAGGGCAGACGGTCGCGACTCACCTCGGCTCACCATGGCGACCTCCCGCCCTCCGGGAGGACAATGCGGCATGACCGAACGGCGTGGTACGCCTTGCTACGGCGGGCTGTTGCCCGGCTCCGACGAGCCGCTGTCCCCGGCCCGTGAAGCGCGCATCCGGGAGCAGGGCGAGGAGTGTGCCCAGGAGGGTGCCCTCGCCGTCGAAAGGGCGCGGGCGGCGATGGGCGAGGTCCTGGTGGAGATCGGCCGCTTGAGCCCGCTGGTCGCCTTGATGGACGTGGACGACGGGGGCGACGAGAGCGGCCGGCGTGGCCAGCACTCCGGCGCCCCGTCGCCGGACGAGCGCTGCTGAGGCCGGCCCCGGATCGTCGGCACACCGCCGAGAGAGGTGCGCGATCCGGGGCCGGCCTTCGTGCGCGGACTCAACTGCTCGGCCCGCTGCGGCGAGGGGTCAGCAGGTCAGGTTGCCCCCCGTGGACGTGCCCAGAATCTGGGTGAACTTCTTGAAGTTGTTGACCCGGCTCTGCACCTGGCCGGGGTTGCCGTTGTTGCACTCCAGGCTGCCGTTGATGCTGCGGATCGTCTCGCCGAAGCCGCGGTCGTTGACGATCGCGTCGTGCGGCGTCATCGTGCCCGGGCCGCGCTGGGTGTTCCAGTACCAGAGGCCGGTCTTCCAGGCGACGGCCGAGTCCGTCTGGACCAGGTTCGGGTTGCGCAGCAGGTCGATGCCGAGCGCGTCGCCCGCCGCCTTGTAGTTGAAGTTCCAGCTGAGCTGGATCGGCCCGCGACCGTAGTAGGCCGCCTGGCCTGCCGGGCAGCCGTACGGCTGGTTGCGGTCGCAGTAGTGCGGGTAGTTGGCGGTGTTCTGCTCCACGACGTGGACCAGGCCGCCGGTCTCGTGGCCGACATTGGCGAGGAAGGCGGCGGCCTCGCGCTTCTTGATGGTGTCACTGCCCGTGTTGGCGAACCCGGGGTAAGCGCTCAGGGCGGCCTTCAGGCCGTTGTACGTGTAGAACGGGTTTCTGTTCGGGAACATCTGGTTGAACTGCGCCTCGCTCACCACGAAGCCGGACGGGTTGGTGCCGCCACCGCAGTTGTACGGCTCCCAGAACCAGGTGCTGATGACCGGGTCGTAGCCCGGGTTGTCGTGCGTGGCCCGGTAGTACTGGCCGTTCGTGTACTTGACGATGTCTCCGGTGCGGTACGCCTTGCCGGCGGTCCAGATGGAGAAGTTGCAGCTCGCGGCGGGTGCCGCGGGGCCGGAGGAGGGTGCTGCCGTAGCGGAGGGCGCAGCGACGGTGAGGGTCGCGGCACAGGCGGCGGCGGAGAGCACGGCGGCTATACGCTGCTTGAGCAACATGTGATCACTCCTCAGTGCGGCAGGGCCGCGTTCGGTCGGCGACGGACGGTCCGGCGCACGACGAGGACCACGGACCGCGCTCCGGTTCGCAAGCGCGATCACAGGTTGGTTGGTACTCAACTCGCTTGGTCTGTACCAGTCAAGGTGGCAGAGGTACAGATTCCGGATCGGACAACAAGCGGTCACCGGCTCGGGCGAAACGGGCAGGACGGACGCCCGACCCGGTGGGGTGGTCAGGTGAGCAGGCGGAACAAATGGGCGCAGGCGGCCGCTTCGTCCGGGTGGCGGCCGATGACGTGATGGGCGCCGCGTTCGTACGCGCCGGTCTCCCACGCGCCGTCCGGTGCCTGTCGCAGGAACAGGAAGTCAGGGGGCGTGGGGACCGGTTCGTGCACGCCTTCGATGCGGTAGTGGCCGTCGGCGACCCCTGCCGCGCGCAGCGCGGTGCGCACCGCCCACCGGTCCGGGGGAGCGTCCCTGTCCATGGAGGAAGCCATGGTGGTCACTTCACCACGGGCCCGCCACTCCGGCGTTCAGGTGGCCACCCGGGTGAGGAAGCCGTGCTCGACGAGCCACTTCACGTTCAGCCGCTGCCCCTGGCCCGGGTCCAGGAACACCGCGTCCAGCTTGATCTGCTGTCCGCCACCGGGCTGCTCGAACCACGGAGCGATGCTGCCCTGCCACACCCAGAACGGCTTCGCGACCTTGTAGACGTGGTAGTCGCAAGGCGCCGCGGGCTCGCGCGTGTTGAGGTTCTGCGGCGGCAGCGAGCGCTCGGCGTACGCGTCGCCCGCCGGTGCCAGGAAGCCGCCGAACTCCGAGCCGAAGCGGTCCAGCCGCTGGCCCGGGCGCAGCTTCGCGGGTTCCTTGTCGACCGTGCCGTTGACCTCGCCGAAACCGTCGTTGGGCGGGTACTTCCAGCCGCCCGTGTCCGCCGGCCCTTCCCAGTACTTCTTCAGGAAGGCCGGGTCCGACAGCTTGCCGGTCCTCTGGTAGCCCTTGAGCAGCGGTCCCACGGGCGCCTGTTGCTTCCCGGGCAGCCACTTCGGCCCGAGCCGGGCGTCCCCGTGGTACGTGCCCGTGCAGGGCTCGGGCTGGTGCCGCGACGCCGCGACCGGTGCGGTGACGGCCCGGTCGTCCGGCTGCGGCGCGGCGCTCGCGGCGGGCGCCGCCAGCAGACCGGCGGCGAGGCCGAGAGCGGCGCATATGGTGCGTATGCGGTTCGGGTTCATGCGGGGGTTCCTTCACGCGCTGATGATCCAGCAGGACGGTCCGCAGAGTAGACGTACCGTCTCGGGGGATGTCATGGGCGCGTCGCCTTCCGGCCAGGGCGGGTTCCCCGGCGGTGATCGGCCTTCCCCGCGGCTGCCCCGCGTTCCGCCCCCGGAGCCGTCCCCGTCCCCGCGGCTCTCCCCGCCCGCCGCCGGACGGGCCGCGACGCGCCGCGTCCAAGCCCGGGCACGGCGGGCGGTGGCGGGCATCGGCGCTCAACTCTCCACGTGGAGGACGATGACGCAGGTGTCGTCCTCCGGATTGGTGTGCAGGACGGACAGCAGGGTCTCCAGGTGCTCCTCAGGGCTGCCGGCGGCACCTCGGCGGGCGGTGGCCAGCAGCAGGTCCTCGCGGTTGCCGGCCCGGTCGGCGCGGCGCTCCACCAGGCCGTCGGTGTAGAGGATCAGGCGGTCGCCGGGGGCCAGGGGGAGCGTCTTGCAGACGTAGCCGGGGTCGAGGCTGGCGCCGAGGGTGGTCCCGTCGTCGTTGACCAGTTCGGTGGCCCGTCCGCCGCGTACGAGCACGGGCGGCGGGTGACCGGCGCGGGCCCAGGACAGCGTGCGCCGTACCGGGTCGAAATGACCGACGACGGCGGTCGCCGTCAGCGACTCGTCGTGGCCGTGGAAGGCGACGAGGTTGAGGCATTCGAGGACGCGCGCCGCGTCGGCACCGGTGTACGCGATCCCGAGCAGCGCGTTGCGCAACTGCGCCATGCCGGCGGCGGCCTGGAGCCCGTGCCCGAGTACGTCGCCGATGGCGATCAGCACCCGGCCGTCGGGCAGCGGCGTGGCCTCGAACCAGTCACCGCCCACGCGGGCGCAGTTCTCGGCGGGCTGGTAGCGGATGGCCGCGCGCAGGCCCGGCAGGGCGGTGTGGGCCCGCGGCAGCAGGGCCAGTTGCAGTTCCTCGGCCATCCGCAGCTGCCGGCGTTCGGCCTCCCGCCGGGTGGCGTCCAGCGCCGCCTCCACCCGCCGGACGCGGGAGACGTCCTGGACGACCCCGCGCAGCGCCACCGGATTGCCGAGACTGTCGCGGACCAGCTCGGCGTTGACGCTCACGTGGCGCAGCCGGCCGGCGGCACGCGTACGGACCTCGAACCACACCGGGCCGTGGTTGCGGGAGAGCGACTGCACGGCCCGGACGACGGCGGGCAGGTCGTCCTCGACGACGTACCCGCAGAGCGCGCCGAGCGACACCGGGCCGCTGCCCGGGGCGAGGCCGAAGAAGTCGTACATCCGCCGTGACCAGGTGGCCTCGCCGGTGGCCAGGTTCCACTCCGCCCAGCCGAGATCGGCCAGCCGCTCGGCGTCGTCGATGCGGGCCGTCAGCCGCGCCTGCTCGTCGTGGAACTGCCAGCTCACCAGCAGCCCGCCGCCCACCCGCCGGGCCCGTACGCTCAGCAGGGCCGGATGCAGGACGCCCCGCCGCGGCTCCTCGTACGGGAACGGGTCCAGGTCCAGCGGCTCTCCGGTCTCCAGGACCGTCACACAGGCGTCGAAGATCCCCGAGAGGAGCATGCCGGGGAAGACGTCGAGCAGGCGGCTGCCGGTGATCTGCTCGGACGTACGGTCCAGGAGGCCGGTGGCGTGCGCGTTGCAGCGGTCGACGGTGAACTGGGCCACCCGGCCGAGCGGGTCGCGTACCGGGAAGAGCAGCGCCGCCGGTACGGGGACGGCGTCGAGGGCCGCGCCCAGCCAGGCCGCCCGCACGCCGTCGTCCGGCAGTCCCAGGGCGGCCAGTCCGCGCAGCCGCCGTCCGGCGCAGTCCGTCAGGGCCTCCAGCCGCGCCCGGGCCGCGGGGGCCGTGGGCGCGGAGCCCGGCCTGATGACGCTGACGACGCAGACCAGGGCGTTGGCGCCGGCGCCCGTCCTCGCTCCCGTGCCGGTGGCGGATTTCCGGACTCCGGCGGCGTGGGGCGCGTCCGGCGCGTCGCTCCTGGCCGAGATCCAGCTCAGTGTGCGGCCGCCGGCCTCGTCGTCGAGCCACACATGGTGGTCCGTCCTGGCCGTGCGGGCCAGCGGGAGGATGCGGTGCAGGGGCATCTGCGACCAGTCGCCGTCCGTCCGCGCGGCGGGGCCGGCGGCTCCGGTCAACCGGAGCGCGCCTTCCATGTCGAGGACGGCCAGCAGCACCGCTGTGGCGCCCGAGGGTTCGACCCGTTCGTAGAGCCGCTGCGCCAGTTCGGCCGGGCCGGGGGCGGTGGCCAGTTCCACGGCGCCGTCGGTCGGGCCGCGGCTGATGCCGGGGGCGTGGGAGGGGCCGGAGCTGTGCTGGACCGTTCCGGCACGGCCGTCGGCCCGGGTTGCCCGCAGGGCGCGGTGCTCCGCGTCGCCGGTCAGGCTTCCGGTGCCGCGCACCGTTCCGGCGGAGGCAGCCGAGCCGTTCTCCGGGACACCGGGAACGGCTCCGGCACCGGAACGCGCCGGGACGGCCACCGCCTGGCCAGGGAGGCCCGCATCGGCGACGCCCCGGACCCGTGCGGTCCCTCCCCGCGCCCCCGCGTCGCGCACCGTCTCTCCGGCCGTCGCCGCGGGAGCCTCCAGCAGTCCGAGCAGCCCGCTCGCGCAGGCACGGGCCTGCGCCGCGTCGCACCCGAGATGCCGGACGAGGAGTTCCGCGACGCGCGCGGCACTCGGCACAGCCCCGGTCATCGGCTCGCTCCCCCGTGGGGGACCGCCCTTCTCCGGCCGGGAACCGGCAACGCCGTTGTCGCACCGGACCATGGCACCTCGTCGCCTCTTCGAAGGCACCCGCGCCCGCCCCGCGGTCGCCGCGGACGGCGTACGGAAGGCACCCGCACGCGACCGGTCGGGGGAGCCTGCCTCATGACGGCTGATATTCAACAGCGCCCATCCGATCACCGTGAGAAGTGGCCGGTAATGACCCATGCCTTTGCCGTACTGCCTCCAAGAGCAAGGAGGCGAGCGGCCACTGACCGAAATCGATCGGCCCTCCGTGGTGCGGCAGTGGAGACCGAGGTGCCGGGAACGGGGTGCCGGTGGCAGGGACGCCGGGCCGAGCCGGCCCGTGCGACTCCCTCCCTCTCGCCAACTTCACGCAAAATGTGTTAACAATGCAGCAGGCCTCTGCCGCACAAGCCGTCCGCCGTCATCCGCGCGATGCCGCCCGCCGACTCCCGAGGGACGCCCGCCCATGCCCGCTCCGCTGCCCGCCCACGTACCCGCGACCATGCGCGCCGCCGTACTGCACGCGCCGAAGGACCTGCGGATCGAGGAGCGGCCCGTGCCGGTCCCCGGGCCGGGGCAGGTGCTGGTCCGCGTCGAAGCTGTCGGCATCTGCGGCTCCGACGTGCACTACTACGAGCACGGACGGATCGGTGACTTCGTCGTCCGCGCCCCGATGGTGCTCGGCCACGAACCCGGCGGCACCGTCGCCGCCCTCGGGCCTGGCGCCTGCCTGCACCGGCCGGGACAACTGGTGTCGCTCGAACCCGGCATCCCGTGCGGCACCTGTACGCAGTGCCGCCACGGCCGCTACAACCTGTGCCCCGACGTGTCCTTCTACGCGACACCGCCGGTCGACGGCGCCCTGTGCGAATACGTCGTCATCGACGAGCACTTCGCCCACCCCGTCCCGGACGCGCTGACGGCCGAGACCGCGGCCCTGCTGGAGCCGCTGTCCGTCGGTGTGTGGGCGGCGCGCAAGGGGCGGGTCGGCACCGGTTCGCGGGTGCTGGTCACCGGCGCCGGGCCGATCGGCCTGGTCGCCGTCCAGACGGCCCGCGCCTTCGGCGCCACCGAGGTCGTCGTCACCGACATCGCACCCGAACGGCTCGCGCTGGCCCGCGAATTGGGGGCCACCGACACCGTCGACGTACGGACTGCCCGGCTCGCCGACACCGGGTACGTCCCCGACGTGCTCCTGGAGTGCTCCGGCGTCCCGGCCGTCGCCGACGAGGCGATCCGGGCCGTCGGCCGGGCCGGCCGCGCGGTGCTGGTGGGGATGGGCGGGGACACCGTGCCGCTGCCGCTCGCCCATGTGCAGAACTTCGAGATCGAGGTCACCGGCACCTTCCGGTACGCCAACACCTGGCCCGCCGCCATCGCCCTGGCCGCCTCGGGCGACGTACGGCTGGACCGGCTGGTCTCCCACCGTTACGGCCTGGAGCAGGCGGAACAGGCCCTCACCGCGGCCGCCCGCGACCGTACGACGATCAAGCCCCTGGTGTGTCCGCTGCCCGGCTGACCGCCGCGGCCACGGAGGGAAGGAACGCCGGATGCCCGCCAAGGCACGCTTGTCACAGGCCGCCGTCGAACAGCGGCGGCAGGACGTCCTGCGGTACGTCGCCGACCGAGGCGCCCTGCGTATCGACGCGCTCGCCGACCGCTTCGGCGTCAGTCTGATGACGATGCACCGCGACCTGGACGACCTCGCCGGACGCCGGCTGCTCCGCAAGGAGCGGGGGCGGGCGGTGGCCTTCCCCGCGCTGACCATGGAGACCGCCACCCGCTTCCGGGAGAGCGCCGGCCTGGCGGCCAAGACGGCGCTGTGCGCGGCGGTGGCCGGCCTGATCACGCCGGGCAGCACCCTGCTGATGGACGACTCCACCACCCTCTACCCGCTGGCCGGGATGCTGGCCTGGCGGGGCCGGGACGCGCGGCTCACCGTGGTCACCAACTCCGTCGGCCTGGCGCAGCGCCTGGGCGGGGCACCCGGCGTGGACGTCACGCTGCTCGGCGGCCGGTACCAGAGCGAGTTCAACTCCTGTACCGGCCCGGACGTCACCCGTGGTCTCGCCCGGCGCCACGCCGATTTGGTGCTGATGTCCGCCACCGCCGTCCTCGACGGGCACCTCTTCCATCCGCTGCGGGAGTACGCCGAGGTCAAGGAAGCCATGCTGGCCGCAGCCGACCGGGCCGCCCTGGTGGTGGACAGTTCGAAGCTGGGCAGGCGGGCCACGTACGCGTACGGCACCGCCGCCCGTTACGGAACGGTCGTCACCGACAGCGCGGCCCCCGCCGCGGAACTCGCGGCCCTGCGGGCCACCGGCGCCGCCGTCCGGGTCGTCGAGCCGGGCGCGGGGTGAAACCGGGCCCGGCCGGATGCGGCAGATGGTGCCGTAGGCGCCGGTTCACGGGATTCAGATGCCGTCCGGGGGAAGGGCGGCGACCGTGTCGAGCAGACGGTTGACCTCGGCCAGTGCTTCCCGGCCGGTGTCGGAGTCGCGCTGCGCGGGGTCGTCGAGGACGTCGGCGGTACAGGCCAGCAGCTGGTACATCGCACCGATGGGCTTCAGGCCCCAGGAAGCGCTGAGCAGGATGTGGGTGATGACGGGGGCGGTGAGCCGGCCGCCGTTGTCGTCACGGGCGAGCACCAGGGCCAGGGCCAGGTTGCGGTCCGCGTCGTCCGGCTGCCACGGCCCGCCGAGGTCGCGGGTGAGGGTGGTGGCCTGGGACCGGATGTCGGATGCCGCGTTCATGGTCCGACGGTGCCACACCGCACCCCGCTTCCGGCGGGGGCGCCACCGGGCCCGGCGCGCGTTTCGCCTGCGTCCCCGGCCACGTCACTCCGCCGGGTGAAGACGGCCGCCGTCCGGCGTACGGCGGTGCGGCGCTGGGCAGGCCCTGGGCGCGCAGGGCCCGGCGGTCCCGAAGCGGTCGGGAAGCCGGGGCGCCGCGCGGAGAGGGGAGCGCCATGGAAGCGGACCTGGTGTACGAGCCGCCCGTGGTGGAGGAGCTCGGGGACTTCGCCGGGCTGACGCTCGGTTCGGACGTCGGCACGTTCTTCGAGGGCGGCTACGCCCCCTGGTACTGGCAGATCCCGCCGACGGGCTGACCGGACTTGACCGACGACATGTGGTTCGCGGTCCTCCCCGACGGCGAGAACGCACCGGCCGCGGCGAGCGTGCTGCGGTCCGGCGCGACCGAGGTGGTCTCCCACCACTCCGGCCGCCCGTGGCTGGTGGGCAGCTGGCCCGCCGGTCAGCTGGTGACCGCCGCGGTGGGCACGGCGCGGCTGGCGGTGATCGGGCGGTGCCCGGTCACCGTCGACGCGCTGACGGACCGGCTGCGCCGGATCCGGGACATCACCGGCGCCGAGGGCGCGCTCGCCGGGCTCGCGGGCAGCTTTCACGCGGTGCTCTCCGCGGGCGGCCGGGTCCGGGTGCGCGGCAGCGCCTCGTCCGTACGCCGGGTCTTCCATGCCCGAGTCGGCGGTGTGACGGTGGCGGCGAGCCGGGCCGACGTCCTGGCGTCGGCATGCGGCGCGCCCGTGGACGAACGCCAGTTGGCGCTCCGCCTGCTGGCATCACCTCCTCCGTATCCGCTCGCCGACGGCGGCTGCCTGTGGCGCGGAGTCCACGCCGTACGCGACGGCCACGGCCTGCTGCTGGAGGCGGACGGCCGGGCCACCGCCCGGCGGTGGTGGACCCCGCCGGACCCCGAACTCCCGCTCGCTCAGGGAGCGGACGCGGTACGCCGGGCGTTGACCGCCGCGGTGGACTCCTGCACCGCCGAACACAAGACCGTCAGCTCGGACCTCTCCGGCGGGATGGACTCCACGAGCCTGTGCTTCCTCGCCGCGCGCGGACCGGCCCGCCTGGTCACCTTCCGCTGGGAGAGCGTCGATCCGGCGAACGACGACGCCGCCTGGGCCGCGCGGGCGACCGCCCGGCTCCCCGGCGCCGAGCACGTCCTGCCCGGCCGGGCAGGCGCGCCCCTGTGGTTCAGCGGCATGGACGGCCTGGACGGGGCCGGGGACGAGCCGGGCGTCTGGGTTCGGGACAGCGCCAAACTCACCACCCTGGCCGGGCTGATGACCGCGCGCGGGTCGGCGCTGCACCTCTCGGGCGGCGGCGGGGACGAACTGTTCGCCGCCCTTCCGCCGTACCTGCACGACGTGCTGCGCCGCCACCCGAGGTCCGTGCCCGGCCGCGTACGCAGACAACGGGCGGCCCGACCTCGGCCCCTGCTGCCGCTGCTGCGCGGACTGGCGGACCGCAGCACCTTCAGCCGATGGCTGACCGCCTGGGCCGATCACCTCGTCCCGGACCCGGCGAAGCCGCCTCCCGCGCGCTTCATGTCCGGCACGGCCTGGGGGACGTTCTCGCCCATGCCGCCGTGGGCCACTTCGGCAGCGGTCGGCGCGGTCCGGTCCCTCCTGCGCGAAGCGGCCGCCGACGCCCCCGAGGCACTCGCGGCACAGCGTGGCCAGCACGCCGCGCTGGCCGGTGTGCAGATGTGCGGCCGCGCGTTCCGGCAGGTCGACCAGGCCGCGACCGGGCTGGGACTCCCGTATGCCGCGCCCTTCCTGGACGACAGCGTGATCGAGGCCGCGCTGTCCGTACGGGTCGCCGACCGCGGCGCCCCCGACCGCTACAAGCCGGTGCTCGCCACCGCCATGCGGGGCGTCGTCCCCGACGACCTGCTGGCGCGGTCCACGAAGGGCGAGTACACCGCCGACTTCTACTTCGCCCTGCGCCGCAACCGTGGCGCGCTCGCCGAGCTGTTCAACGAGTCGCGGCTGGCCCGCGCCGGGCTCCTGGACACCGCGGCCCTCGCGGCCGGCCTGGCCCGTCCGCACCTGCCGCCGGACGTGATGCGCGCCCTGGACAACACCCTGGCCTGCGAGGTCTGGCTGCGGCACGCCATCAGGCCGCCCGGCGGCTGACCGGACCGGCGGGCACCCGGGGCGCCCGCCGGCCGGGGGTCACGGCTTGGGCAGGACGCAGCCCGGCCGCCCGAGGTCGAGCTTGTTGCCGGTGCCGAAGCACTTGGGTATCTCGTACGTCTCCTGGGCGTAGCCGATGCCCCGGCGTACGCTCACCTGGCCGTTGGCGTCCACCTCGCACGGGTTGTTCATCGTGCAGCGCTGACCGCTCTCATTGATCGTGTTGTTGACGGCCGCCACCTTGCCGGAGGCGACGTCGACCACCGGCGACCCCGAGGTGCCGCCGATGACCTTGCACGGGGCGGTGTAGCGGACCGAGTCCTTCCAGGTCCAGTCGCCCTCCTTCAGCCGGTACGCGAAACCGTCCACGTTGCAGTTGTAGGTCTTCTTCCAGTAACCGGAGACGACGCTGATCGCGGCGCCCTTCACGGGGTGCGTGGTGGCCATGTCCAGCGCCTTGATGCCGTAGCGCTGCTTTATCTGGGCGTAGGTGGAGGAGAGTTCGTAGATCGAGACGTCGGTGTCGGTCATCGTGCCGTAGGTGATCTTGGTGGCGCGCACCGTGCCGAGGTTGCCGGCCGAGGCGCTGAGCACGGTGAAGCTGCGGCTGGACGGCCGGTCGACGACGACCTCGCCCGCACCGGGCATCCCGCTCTCCAGACAGTGGCCGTTGGACATGACCAGGGCCGGGTCGTTGTCCGTCGAGGTGGGCATCCGGACGATCGCCCCCGAGCAGTTGCTGAGGGCCACCGTGCCGGCGAAGGACACCGCCCGGGGAGCCGCCGCACCGGCTCCGGTGAGCGTGACGTCCGTCGTGCGCTGGAGCGAGGGTGCCGCCGTGTGCCCGGCGGCGTCCGAGGGTGTGGCGGCACCGGCGGTTCCGGCGGTGCCCACGAGGGCGGCGGTACCCAGGACGGCCGTGGCCAGGGCACCGACGAGAGGGCTTCTCATGTGGGGGTCCTCTCAGAATCTGTGGCCGAAGTTCCTTCGGCTTTGACGTGCGCATTGTTGGGGCAACGGGGGCTGCTGGCAACAAGTTCGCCGTAACCGGCGGAAAGTTGTTCGGATGTGCCGGGTGGGCGGGACGGCCGGGAGTGGGGGCAACGGCGGGACGAGGGACGGGGGACGAATCCGGACCGAACCCCCGAACCTGACACCTCCCGCATCCGGACGGTTGGCTGCCGCCGCGTTTTCTCATGCGTTTCTCACAAACGCGGCGCGCGTCGTCCGGCGTTACCTGGCGATACCTCGTCGACCTGCACCGCGGCCGAAGTCCAGGAAGTTCGCGGGCGTTGTGGACATGAGGCAGGCGAGGTGTCGTACGCTAAACTCCGCGATCCGTTCGCGCATTTTCCGCTGTTTACCGTAAAACTCGGACAGATTGCCGCCGCACCGTCGTTAAGGACCCGGATGCTTTACGCCGCGCCCCCACACCCTCCCGGCCCGCAGGGAGAGGTGCGGCGGCCCAGACTGCGGGTCCTCGACGGGCTGCGGCTGCTGGCCGCCCTGATGGTCCTGGCGTATCACTACATCACCCTGCGCGACGGCTGGGGTGACGATCCGCAGGCATTCTCCCCGCTCGTCTACCACCTGTCGGAGTACGGGTGGCTGGGCGTCGAAGTCTTCTTTCTGATCAGCGGGTTCGTCATCTGCATGAGCGCCTGGGGGCGTTCGCTCGGCGATTTCGTGACATCCCGCGTCTCCCGCCTCTATCCGGCCTACTGGGTCGCCGTGCTGCTGACGGCGGCGGTCCTGACGGTGTGGCCGAACGTCCGCAGCGCGGACAACTGGGAGACGGTGCTGACGAACCTCACCATGCTCCAGCAGGGACTCGGCGTGCCCGACGTGGACGACGCGTACTGGACGCTGTTCATCGAGCTGAAGTTCTACCTGCTGTTCGCCGTCGTGGTCTTCCGCGGGGTCACGTACCGCCGTTGTGTGCTCTTCTGCGGCCTGTGGACCGTGGCCGGGGTGGTGGCGCTGAAGTCCAACAGCGACCTGCTCTCGGTGTGGGCGATCGCGCCGTACTCCCCGTACTTCATCGCGGGCATCGCCTTCTACCTCATGCACCGGTTCCGGCCCACCGCCTTGCTGTGGGCGATCGTGGCGGTCTCCTTCCTGCTGGCCCAGCACTATCTGCACGGCCGGCTGGTGATGAATCTCGGGGCGAAGGCGGACCTGGCGCAGGGATGGCCGGTACGGCTGGCCGTCCTGGCGGCCTTCGCGCTGATGGCCGCCATCGCGCTCGGGTGGTTCGACAGACTCCAGTGGCGCTGGCTGTCCACGGCCGGATCGCTCACGTATCCGCTCTACCTGCTCCACATGTACGTGGGTTTCACCCTCATCGACCTGCTGCGCGACCGTGTTCCCGCTCTGGCCCTGCTGCCGGGCATCGTCCTTCTCATGCTGGCTCTTTCCTGGCTGGTGCACCGATTCGTCGAACGGCCGCTGGGCCGGAAACTCCGGACGTCCATGCAGAAAAGCGTGGAAGAAATGCGATTCCACTCGCGGGCGAAAGTGGCCGGAGCTTCCGTGCCGCCGGCGGAGAAAAGCAGGGACATCGTGCGCGAGGAGCGGAAACCGGACGCGGAATTGCTGCGCTGACGGTCCGGGGAGACCGCGGCGACTCGCAGAGAACTCCCGCCCCGCCCATCCCGTACGTCCTCCCCTGCACCTTTTAACCCGTCCCGTTTCACCTACGCCTTTTCGTTTCCTTTCCTTTCGCCGCTCGTTGAAGCGGGTGCCGACGGCGCCGGACGAAGAAGGCCGGTGCCGACCGGCATTCCCCACGCGACGGAGGGAAGACGTCAGGGATGAGCGGTGAGATGTGGGTGATCGTGGTGATCCTGGCGGTCCTGCTCGCGGCGATGGTCGGCGCGGCGATCGTGCTCCTGGTCAAGGTGGTCCGCGCGCGCCACGCCCTGCGCGACGCGGGCGTCCCTTTGGAGAACAAGCTCGCGTACTGGGGTGCGCTGCTCTACGTGATCTCCCCGGTCGACCTGCTGCCGGACCCGGTCCTGCTCGACGACATCGGCGTGCTCCTGCTGGCCCTCCGGTCGTTGCAGGCGGCGGCCGAAGCCTCGGGGGCGGGCAAGGGGAAGCGGTCCACGGCGGCGCCGGAGGTGGAGGCGGAAGCCTGAGGTGCGGCGAGCGTCCGATGCGGCCTCGCAGGCCCGGCGCATCGGGTGCACCGAGGCCCGCCCGTACGGCGTCACCGGCCAGGATGTCCGCTGCCTGGGTACGGCACCCCCAGGCAGCACGCCGAACCCCCGCCTAGCCTTGCCATATGGACGACAACCACCTGGGAGACTTCCTGCGCGCGCGCCGCGCCGGGCTGCGGCCGGAGGACATCGGCATGGCGAGTTACGGGACCCGCAGAGTCGCCGGACTGCGCCGCGAAGAGGTCGCCGTCCTGTCCGGAATGAATGCCGACTACTACACCCGCCTGGAACAAGGGCGTGAGCGCAACCCCTCACCGCAGGTGCTCGACGCCCTCAGCCGCGCGCTGCGTCTCGGAGCCGACGCCCGGACGCACCTGTACAGGCTGGCCGGGGCGGCCCCGGCCGACCGGCCTTCTCCGTACGCCGCCCGGACGGTCACCCCGGCACTGCGTCAGTTGATGGACGGATACCCCGGCACCCCGGCCTTCGTGCTCAGCCCGACCCTGGACCTGCTCGCCGCCAACGCCCTGGCCGAGGCCCTCTTCGCCCCGTTCCGGCCGGCGGACAACCTGGCCCGTATGGTCTTCGCCGACCCCGCGGGCCGGAGCTTCCACGCGGACTGGAACGCGGCGGCCGAGGCCACCGTCGCCGGCCTGCGCCAGGCGACCGGCCACGATCCGGACCATCCCCGGCTGCGCGAACTCGTCCGTACCCTCTCCGGACACAGCCCGGACTTCGCCCGCCTGTGGAACGCCCACGCCGTACGCGGCAAGACCCAGGGCGCCAAGCACCTCCTGCACCCGGACGTCGGCCCCCTCACCCTCACCTACCAGGCTTTCGACGTCCGCGACGCCCCCGGCCAGCAACTCGTCATCTACCACGCCGAACCGGGCAGCCCGAGCGCCCAGGCCCTCGGCCTCCTCGGCACCCTCCATGCCACCCGACGCGACACCGGGGCGGGGTCCGGTCACCGTGCCGACGCCGGCGGTCACACCCGCTCCTGAGAGATCGCGATCGTGGTGGGTTCGTGGTCGCGGACGGTCTTCCACACGGCCTGGCTTCTCACCTCGTGGGCCCACCGGTCGACATCGCCGTCCGAGCCGAAGACGAACCATGAACCAAAGTGGCCGAGAGTGCGCAGTCCGGGGGCAGGGGCGTACCGAAGTGCGCAGTGCACCTGTACGTAGTGATCGTGCTCGCCGTCCTCGTCCTCGACCTCGAACTGTCGGGACAGGTCCAGTGTGAACGCGGGCGGACCGTCCAAGGCGAAGGTGCCGTACTCGAACAGCAGGCTGTCGGCATCGGGCGTCGCCGGGGTGGCGAAGCATTGTCGGGCGAAGCGGATATAGGCGCGCCACGCTTGTTCCGCGGCCGCGGTGGTGAGTGGTGCGGTCCGGCCTGTGACGGCGTGCAGCTCTGCCTGGAGGCGGGCGGCTGCTTCGTCCACGGGGCGGACGCCGGACTTGTCGTGCTTCACGCCCTGTTCCTCGCTCGCGCCACCGACTCCCGCTCGATGAACTCCGTCGGCAGCGTGGTGTGTTCGGGGGGGTGCGTGCCGCCCTCCACGCGGGCGATCAGGGCGCGTACGGCCTGGGCGCCGAGTTCCTGGACGGGCTGGGCCACGACGCTGATGCGGGGGCGTACGGCGCGGGCCCAGTCGGTGTCGTCGAAGGTGATCACGGAGAGGTCTTCGGGGACGCGCAGGCTCAGTTCGCGTGCGGCGGACAGCACGCCGAGCGCGACCAGGCTGTCCGTGGCGAAGACCGCGGTGGGCGGTGCGGGGGAGTCCAGCAGGTCGCGGGCGAGGAGGGCCGGGTCCTGGCCGTGGAAGGCGCCGGTGCGCAGATACGTCCCCGTGTCGTCGATGCCTGCTTCGCGGAGGGCGGCGCGGTAGCCCGCCATGCGCGCGAGGCCGGTGGAGCCGGGGTCCACCGGGTCGTCGGCGGCGTCGTTGCCGACCAGGCTGACCAGGGCGATCCGCCGGTGTCCCACGGCGAGCAGGCGGCGTACGGCGTCCTGTGCCGCGCCGTGGTTGTCGACGGTGACGGAGTCCAGGTCGAGGCGGGGTACCCGCCGGTCGAGGAGGACGACGGGGCAGCCGCCGGTGTGCGCGGCCGTGAGGTGGGCGGTGTCCGTGGTGGAGGCGGGGGAGACGATCAGGCCGTCGACGTGCCGGTCGCGCAGGGTTTTCACGGCGGCCCGTTCGGCGGCCGGGTCCTCGTCGGTGTTGGCCAGCAGGACCTGGTAGCCGGCGGCGCGGGCGGCGTCGGTGATGCCGCGGGTGACGCCCGCGAAGAACGGGTTCTGGATGTCGGCGACGACCGCGCCCAGCGTGTGCGTACGGCCGGTGATCATGGACCGGGCGAGCTGGTTGGGGCGGTAGCCGAGTTTCTGCGCGGCGGCCCGTACGCGTTCGCGCGCCTCGGGGCTGACGGAGCCGTAGTCGGCGAGGGCCCGGGAGGCGGTGGACCGGGAGACGCCCGCCTCGCGGGCGACGTCGGGGATCGTGGCGGGCCGGTGCGGGCCGCTGCGTCGGTTCGTCGTCATGGCCTCGCCAGGCTATCGGCTGTGCAGGGGTATTGACGCTCCGCCGAGGGCGGTGGGAAGGTTCCCAGCATTCCGATGAGAACGTTCCCACAATCGCGTCGCGGGGCGTTCCCGGCCCGTTGTGGGAACGTTCCCAACCTGCTCGGAGAGGACCCGCGTGACCACCGCAACCCTGCCCCTCAAGCCCATCACCGAGGACTTCAAGGAGGCCGTGGCCTTCGCCCTGAGCCAGCACGGGACGGCCCGCGCCTTCGTGGCCGAGGCCGTCGCGGCCGGACTGCGCAATGTCTTCCTGGTCGGCTGCGGAGGCTCGCTCACCGCCTCCTACCCGGTGCACTTCCTCCTGGAGACCCGCGCCGGATTCCCCGTCTTCCACATGAACAGCGACGAGTTCAACCTGCGCAAGCCCGCGCTGCTCGGCGAAGGCTCCCTCGTCCTGGTCTCCTCGCACACCGGCACCACCAAGGAGACCGTCGCAGCGGCCCACTACGCCCGCTCCACCGGCGCCAGGGTCGCCGCGCTCACCCGCGACGACGACAGCCCCCTGGCGCAGGCCGCCGACATCGCCTTCACGTACCGCAGCGAGGACACCGTCGTCGCCCCCAAGGGCGTCCTCTTCGGTCAGCTCGCGTACGCGCTGTTGGAGAGCACGGGTGTGAAGGGCGACTACGCGGCCGTCCGCAAGGCGTACGAAGCGCTGCCCGACGCCCTTTACACCGCCCAGGAGGAGGGCGAGGCGCTCGCCCACTCCATCGCCACCGCGCTGGCCGACGAACCGGTGACGTACGTGCTCTCCGCAGGCCCCAACTACGGCGCGGGCTACGGATTCACCATGTGCTACCTGATGGAGATGCAGTGGAAGCACGGCGGCAGCTACCACGCCGGTGAGTTCTTCCACGGCGCCTTCGAGGTCGTCACCGAGGACCAGCCGGTGATCCTCTTCCTCGGCGAGGACGCCACCCGCCCGATGGCCGAGCGCACCAAGGCGTTCCTCGACAAGTACACGCGCAAGGCCCACTACGTCGACTCCCGGCTCTTCTCGCTGCCCGGCGTGCCGGAGGCGGTACGGGGTGACATCACGCCCATCGCGCTGGACGTCTTCGGCACCCGGCTGGCCCGGCACTACGAGTCCGTGCGCGGCCACGACCTCGACAAGCGCCGCTACATGTTCCAGGTCGAGTACTGAGTCCGCGCCGCCGCGGCCGCCCGGCCCGGTGCGCGTCGACGTGCACCGGGCCGGGCCGGGCCCCCGGAGCCAACTGGAGGAAAGAGCGGTATGCGCATCTGCGGACTCGGCGACAACGTCGTCGATCGCTACCCCCGGCGCGGACTGATGTACCCGGGCGGCAACGCCCTCAACGTCGCGGTGCACGCGGCACGTTGCGGTGCCGAGGCCGCGTACCTCGGCGTCACCGGCAGCGACGCGGCCGGCCGGCACGTACGGGCGGCGCTGGCGGCCGAGGGCGTATCGACGGAACGGTCCCGTATCGCCGACGGGCCCAACGCCTACGCCACCGTCCACATCGACCGCCACGGCAACCGCACCTTCGGCGACTGCGACGAGACGATCTCCCTCTTCACCCCGGACGACGCCGACCTGCGCTGGCTGCGCGGCTTCGACCTGGTGCACACCGGCGACTGCAGCGGCATGGAGGAGCAGCTGCCGCGGCTGGCCGCCGCCTGCCCGGTGAGCTTCGACTTCTCGGACCGGGAGTGGAGTTACGCCGAGCCGCTGCTGCCGTTCGTGCGCGGTGCCGTCCTCTCGCGGCCCGGCGCGGACGACGCGGAGGCCGTCGGGCTGCTGGCCGCGGCGCACCGCCTCGGCGCGAAGCTGGCCGTGGTGACGCGCGGTGCCCGAGGCGCGTACCTGTCGTACGAGGGCACCACGCACCACCAGCCGGTGGTGCCCGTCCGCGCCACCGACACCCTCGGCGCCGGCGACTCCTTCATCGCCGCCCTGCACCTCGCCCTCCACCGGGGCCGTCCCCTTGCCGACGCGGCCGGGTACGCCGCCACGTACGCGGCGGCCGTCTGCACCCTGCCCGGCGCCTTCGGCCGGCCGCTCGCCCTGGACGGCGCGCACCCCCGCGACCCGTCCCGATGTCCCTGACCGCCTCGCCAGAACTCCCCGCCAGGAGAGAGCCGATGCGCCGCACTCCCGCCACCGTCGCCGGCCGCCTGCTCGTCATCCTGCTGACCTTGCTGGTCAGCGGATGCGGACAGGCCCCCGTCCGCGTCACCCCGAACGACTTCGCCCTCGACGGGCCGCCGCGCGGGCACCTCACCGTCCTGGAGAAGTGGGCCGACCCGGAGTACGCCCCGTACTTCGAGGCGGCGGTCCGTGAGTACGAGCGCCGGAACCCGGGCGTGCGCATCGACCTCCAGGCCGTCGGCGACCAGCCGTACAAGGACCGCATCGCGGTGCTGGCCGCCTCCCGGAAGATGCCCGACATCTACTTCGCCTGGCCCGGCCGGTACGCGCGGAAGTTCGCCGACGGCCGGCTCGCCGCCGACCTGTCGGAACCCCTCGACGGCACCGCGTGGGGCCGGTCGTTCGAGGCGGACGCGCTGGACGCGTTCACCTTCGGCGGGCGCCGGTACGGGGTGCCGCTGGACATGGACGCCAAGGTCTTCGCGTACAGCAAGGAGATTTTCGCGCGGGCCGGCGTCCCCCGGGAGCCGCGGACCTTTCCCGAACTGCTGACGGCCTGCGACCGCATCTCCGCGGCGGGCCGCACCCCGCTCGCCTTCGGCAACCAGTACGGCTGGCCCGCCGGCCACCTGCTCACCCAGTTCAACGCGATGGAGGTACCGCCCGCCGTCCTGGCCAGGGACTACGACGGTGACGGAGGTACGGAAGCCTTCACCCACCCCGGCTACGAGCGCGCCTTCGACGACCTCGCCCAGCTCAGGAAGCACTGCATGGGGCCGTCCGGTACGAGCATGAGCCACGAGTCCGCGCAGACCCGGCTGCTGTACGGCAAGGCGGCGATGCAGTACCTGGAGACGCTGGAGTTCTCCTACCTGAGCACCAAGGGCGGCGCCCCGGCGAAGTTCGCGGCGGACTGGGACTTCTTCACCATGCCCGCCGTGCCGGGCGCCGCGGGCTCGGCCGGTGCCGTGGCCGGAGGAGCGGACGGGCTGCTCGTCGCCAACTCCTCCCCGAACAAGGCGCTCGCCGTCGACTTCCTGAAGTTCCTCACCAGCCCGGACCAGGCCCGCAAGGTGGTGCGCGACCTGGGCTGGCTCAGCGCGGTCAGGGGCACGGCGGACGCCGCCCGTCTGAAGGGACTGCCCGAGGCGCAGCGCACCCTCGCCGCCAAGGACATGGCGCTGTGGCTCGACACCCGCGCCGACGACAAGATCGTCAACCCGTACCTCTCGGCGGCCGAAGCCGTCCTCGGGGGCCGCAGCAGTGCCGCGGAGGCGGTGCGCCAGGTACGCGAGGGTGCGCGGCAGGCCCACCGGTTCCGCGTCCGCGACTGATCCCCGGCCCCGTAGGCCCGTTTCCCGCTTCCCGCTTCCCGAAGGAGGTGCCACCGCCATGCAGCGACGCCGATTCCGCCACGCCCTGTACGCCGCCCCCGCCCTCGCCCTGATCACCCTGTTCGTCTACTACCCGATCGTCGAGAACATCCGGCTCAGCCTCTTCAAGTTCAGCGTCTTCCAGCCCGGCATGCGCTACGTCGGCCTGGAGAACTACCGGCAGGCCCTCCAGGACCCGGTCTTCTGGAAAGCACTGGCCAACAACCTCGGTTACGCCGTCACGTCGGTGATCTTCCAGGTGGGGGCGGCACTGGTGCTGGCCGCGGTCCTCGAAGGGCTCATCGGGCGGCGGCTGCGCGGGCTGCTGCGCACCGTCTACTTCATCCCCGCAGCCGTCTCCATGACAGTCGCCGGCCTGCTCTTCCAGTTCCTCTATCAGCCGGACGCGGGCCTGCTCAACAGCGCGCTGGAGGGCCTGGGGCTCGGCCGTTTCGCGCACGACTGGCTGGGCGACCCGGCCACCTCCATCTGGGGCGTCGTGGCCATGAGCCAGTGGCAGTCCTTCGGTTACACCACGATGCTGCTGACCGTCGCCGTCCAGCGGATTCCGCGTGAGCTGTACGAGGCGGCGACCGTGGACGGCGCGGGCCGCGTCCGCACCTTCTTCGCCGTCACCGTCCCGATGGTCCGCGAGATGACGACCCTGCTCGTCATCCTCACCGTCTCCGGAGCGTTCCTCGTGTTCAACGAGGTGATGGTGATGACCGGCGGCGGGCCCTCCAACTCCAGCCAGACCCTGGGCACCTGGCTGTACGCCAGTGCCTTCACCGGAGACGACATGGGGTACGCCGCGGCCGTCGGTACCGTCATGTTCGCCATCACCTTCGTGGCCGGTGCCGTCCAGCTCCTCCACTCGCGCCGGAAGGCGGTAGCGGCATGACCCTGACCCTGCACGAGCCCGCACCGGCGAAGGCCCCGCCGGCCGCGCCCGGCGAATGCCGCGGCAGGCCCGCCCGTTCCGGCTCGGTCGTGCTGCGCGTGCTCACGTACTGCGGACTCGCCGCACTCGCCGTGGCGGTCGTCTACCCGCTGTGCTGGATGGCCCTGTCCGGCCTCAAGACGAACGGGGAGATCTTCTCCGATCCGTGGGGACTGCCCGCGCACCCCGACTGGGGGACGTACGCCGACGCGTGGCATCAGGGGGTGCTGGGCTACCTGCTCAACAGCGTGCTGGTCACCGCCGCCAGCGTCCTGGCCGTCGTCCTGATCAGCGCCTGGGCGGCGTACGGCCTGACCCGGCTCGCCATGCCCTTCTCCCAGCCTGCACTGCTGCTCGTCCTCGGCGCCATGATGCTCTCGCCGACCGTGGCGCTGGTCCCGCTGACGCAGCTCCTCCAGGCGCTGCACATCTACGACACGTACGGGGCGCTGATCGTCCTCTACACCGCGTTCAAGGTGCCCTTCACCACCTTCCTGATCCGGGCCTACCTGCTGGGCCAGCCGGTGGAGGTGGAGGAAGCGGCGCTGATCGACGGGGCGGGCCGCCGGCAGATCTTCTGGCGGGTAGTCGTCCCGATGGCCCGGCCGATCCTGGTCTCCGCGGCCCTGCTCCAGGCGCTCTTCTCCTGGAACGAGTACGCCTTCGCGCTCGTCTTCATCACCGACGGCCACCTGAAGACGCTGCCCGTGGGGCTCGCCGACATGGCCGGGCGCCTCAACTCCGACTGGCCGGTGCTCTTCGCGGGCCTGACCATCGCCGCGCTCCCGATGATCGTGATCTTCCTGGTCGCGCAGCGGCACTTCGTACGCGGGCTGTCCGAGGGGATCGGCAAGTGAGCGGGGCAGCGGCAGGGCGTCGGCGCCGGTGATCGTGCGGGGGAGGCGGTGCCGTTGCAGGATGGCTGCATGCTGCTGGCTCGTCTCGCCCATGTGTCCGGGGAGGTCGCCGCCACCTCGGCGCGGTCCCAGAAGATCAAACTGCTGGCCGAACTGTTCCGCCAGGCCGAGCCCGACGACGCGCCGGTGGCCATCGCCTACCTGGCCGGGCGGTTGCCGCAGGGCCGTATCGGGGTCGGCTGGAGCGTCCTGCGGGACCCGGTGCCGCCCGCGGACACCGACACGCTGACCGTGCTCGGCACCGACACGGCGCTGACCGCGCTGGCCGCCGTCGCGGGGCCCGGTTCGCAGGCCGAGCGGCGCCGCCTCGTACAGGAGCTGCTGGGGGCGGCGACGGCGGAGGAGCAACGTTTTCTCATCGGGCTGCTGACCGGCGAGGTACGGCAGGGCGCACTGGACGCCGTCGCCGCCGAGGCGATCGCCTCGGCGGCCGAGGCGCCCGTCGCGGACGTACGGCGGGCCGTGATGCTGGCCGGCTCCTTGGAGGAGGTGGCCCGCGGCCTGCTCGCCGAGGGGCCCTCGGCGCTGGCCGAGTTCCGGCTGACGGTGGGCCGCCCCGTCGGGCCGATGCTGGCGCACGGCGCGAAGTCCCTGGCCGAGGCGGTCGACAAGGCCGGGCGGTGCGCCGTCGAGGAAAAACTGGACGGCATCCGGGTGCAGGTGCACCGCGACGGCACGGACGTACGGATCTACACCCGCACCCTCGACGACGTCACCGACCGGCTGCCCGAGATCACCGAGGCCGCGCTCGCCCTGGAAGCACCCTGCTTCGTCCTGGACGGCGAGGTGATCGCGCTCGGCGACGACGGGCGCCCGCTGCCGTTCCAGCGGATCGCGGGCCGCTTCGGCTCGCGGGTGGACGTGGCCGCCGCACGGGCCGCGCTGCCGCTGTTCCCGGTTTTTTTCGACGTCCTCGCCGTGGACGGCCACGACCTCCTGGACCTGCCCGGCGACCGGCGGCACGCGGAACTGGTCCGGCTGGTCCCCGAGGAGCGCCGGGTGCGCCGGACGGTGGTCGAGGACCCGGCCGACACCGAGGCGCGCCGGGCTGCCGAGGACTTCTGGGCCGAGACGCTGCGCCGCGGCCACGAAGGAGTCATGGTCAAGGCGCTGGACGCCCCGTACAGCGCGGGCCGCCGGGGCGCCGCCTGGCTGAAGGTCAAGCCGGTGCACACGCTCGACCTGGTGGTGCTGGCCGCCGAATGGGGGCACGGCCGCCGTACCGGCAAGCTCTCCAACCTCCACCTCGGCGCGCGCGGCCCGGACGGCACGTTCGTCATGCTCGGCAAGACCTTCAAGGGGCTCACCGACGTCATGCTGGCCTGGCAGACGGAACGTCTGCGCGAGCTGGCGGTGGACGAGAGCGGGTACGTCGTGACGGTACGCCCCGAGCTGGTTGTGGAGATCGCGTACGACGGGCTGCAGACCTCGACCCGCTACCCGGCGGGCGTGACGCTGCGGTTCGCCCGGGTGCTGCGCTATCGCGAAGACAAGACGGCCGCCGAGGCGGACACGGTGGAGACGGTCCTGGCCGCGCACGAGCGGCCGGGGACGGACGCGGCCGGGGACGGGTGAGTCCGGCGGGCCGGAAGCCCCGGCGGGCCCGGCCGCGACCGCTGATCCGGGTGGCCGCCGGGCGGGCGAGGGCCCGGCGGCAGGCGAACGGGGCCCGGCGGCGGCCCGGATGTCCGCCCTGCCCGATTGCTCTGGCACTATGACGGGACAGGGCCCCGACCGCTGGTCAGGGCCCTGGGTGGCGGCGACGCCTCCGTGAAATCGATTACCCGCACCGTGTCGAAGGGGAGGTGCCCGGTAGCACCAGCCGTGGCAGGCCCCGTCCGCCGGGCCCGGTGCGCCGCCGTCCGTCCGCGCTCTTCCGGTAACAGCCCTCACAGCTGTGCACCAAGAGATCCACTTCAACACCTTCAGCTGAGCAAAGGGGCTCTTCCGTTGGCCAGAAAGATCATTCTCGACTGCGACCCCGGGCACGACGACGCCATCGCCATGCTCCTGGCGTACGGCAATCCCGACATCGACCTGGTCGCCGTGACCACCGTGGTCGGCAACCAGACCCTGGAGAAGGTCACCCGCAACGCGCTGTCCGTGGCCCGCATCGCCGGTATCACCGGCGTGCCCTTCGCGGCCGGCAGCCCGCGGCCCCTCGTCCGGACCATCGAGAACGCGCCCGAGATCCACGGCGACACCGGACTGGACGGCCCGGACCTGCCCGAGCCGAACTTCGAGCTCGACCGCCGGCACGCCGTCGACCTCATCATCGACACGGTCATGTCGCACGAACCGGGCGAAATCACCATCGTCCCGACCGCCGGCCTGACCAACATCGCGCTCGCCGTGCGCAAGGAGCCCCGGATCGCCGAGCGCGTCCGCGAGGTCGTCCTGATGGGCGGCGGCTTCCACGAGGGCAACTGGAGCGCGGTCGCCGAGTTCAACATCGTCATCGACCCGCACGCCGCGCACATCGTCTTCAACGAGCGCTGGCCCGTCACCATGGTCGGCCTCGACCTGACGCACCAGGCGCTGGCGACCCCCGAGGTCACCAAGAAGATCGCCGACGTCGGCACCGAGCCCGCCCGGTTCGTCCTGGAACTGCTGGACTTCTTCCGCGACGCCTACCGGGAGAACCAGGGCTTCGAGTTCCCGCCGGTGCACGACCCGTGCGCGGTCGCCTACGTCATCGACCCGGACGTGATGACCGTACGCAAGGCCCCGGTGGACATCGAGCTGACCGGCGGCCTCACCATGGGCATGACCGTCACCGACTTCCGCTGGCCCATCCCCGAGGACTGCCGCACCCAGGTCGCCGTCAAGCTCGACCACGAGCGGTTCTGGAACCTCGTGGTGGACGCCCTGGAGCGCATCGGCGACGTCGAGGCATGAGCGCGCCGCACACCGCCCGGCCCGCCGAAACGACCGGCCCAGGGCGTTCCGTACGGATCGGCGTGCTGGTCACGGCGCTGCTGACGGCCTGTGTCGCCTTCCAGCTCAACGCCAGCATGCTCAGTCCCGCGCTGAAGAGCATCGAGGACAGCCTCGGCGCCACCTCGGCCGAGATCGGGATCACCCAGACCGCGTTCTTCACCTCCGCGGCGCTGTTCTCGCTGTTCCTGCCGCGGCTCGGCGACATCGTCGGCCGCCGCAAGGTGCTCGCCGGGATGATGGCCCTGATGGTCGTCGGCTGCATCGTGGCGGCACTGGCGCAGAGCGTGCCGATGCTGTTCGTCGGCCGCGTCATCCAGGGCGTGTCCGGGCCGACCGTCCCGCTGTGTCTGATCATGCTGCGGGTCGAGGTCACCGAGCCCAAGCGGTACGGCACGCTGCTCGGCGTGATCACCGCGGTCAACGGCGGCATCGCGGGCATCGACTCGCTCGCCGGCGGCTACCTCGCCGACCGGCACGGCTTCGCCGCGGTCTTCTGGGCCATGGCCGTCGTCGCCGCGATCGCCGCCGCCCTGGTCGCCGTCATGGCGCCGGAGTCGAAGGCCCCCGACAGCCACCGGATGGACTGGCCGGGCGTCCTGCTGCTCGTCGTGTCGGTCGGCTCGCTGCTCGTCGCGCTCAACGAGGCGGGCAAGCTGGCCGCCGCGAACTGGCCGCTGATCGCGGTCCTGGTGGTCGTGGCGGCGGTCGCGTTCTGGCTGTTCTGGCGCACCGAGGACCGTTCCGGGCACCCCCTGGTCGCAACGAGGCACCTGCGGCAGCGCTCGACCTGGGCGACACTGCTGACCACGATGCTGACGATGACGGGCGTCTTCGCCGTCATGAACGGGCTCATCCCCGCCTTCGCGCAGGACGCGCAGGCCGGGCTCGGCATGTCGGCCGAGCAGTCCGCCTGGTGGACGCTCACGCCGTACGCCATCGCGGGTCTCGCCATGGGCCCGATCGCCGGCCGGCTGGCGGCGACGTTCGGGTACGGGCGCATCCTGCGGCTGGGCCTCGTCGGCGCGGCGGCGACCGTCGTCCTGATGATTCTCACGCTCTCCGCCCACTCCAAGGGGCTGCTGCTGGCCGCCTCCATCCTGGTGGGCATCACCTACGCGGGCGTGGCGAACATCGTGCTCAACGGGCTCGGCATCGTGCTGTCGCCCAAGGAGAACCCGGGCTTTCTGCCGGGCCTGAACGCCGGTGCCTTCAACCTCGGCTCCGGTCTCAGCTTCGCGGCCTTGTACGCGGTCAAGACCGCCGTACCGGCCGACGACCCGTCGTCCGCCTCGGGCTACACGGCCGGCATGATCGCGGGAGTCGTCATCATGGCCGTCGCCCTCGTGGTGTCGTTCCTGATCCCGAAACCGGTGGCAGCCGAAGCGCACGAGTGACCGCCGCTGAGCGGCACCGGACGGCCCGGTCTCCCCTCGCCCGAAGACGCGAGGAGAGACCGGGCCGTCGTATGTGGCGGGGGCCTTCCGCGGCATCGAGAGACTCGGGCGTCATGATGCGCATCTGAGAGAGAAGCTGGAAGGCGTTGGCGGCCCCGAGGACGTCCCCGGACCGCTCGCGGCGTTCCTCCCTGATGAGTTCCGTGCTGCGCTGTGAGTTCCGTGCTGCGCTGCAGATCTCGTAGCCGGTGCCTCGTGAGCCAGAGTGCCGCGAGGTATTCGCTTACAGCTGTTGCTTCGCGGCTCGTTCGCGGGACGCGTGCTCCCGATGCCATCGCGACCGTTCGCCCAGGAGGGTCGTACTGACGCAGAGAAGGGCACCGAGCGCAGTACCCGCGAGAGTCCCCCGGTCCACGGGGCACACCGTAGGGACGCCGTGCCTCCTGGCCCAGAGCGCGGTGTCCGTGACCCGGACCCGCTGAGCATCGTTCCACGGACCTCAGGCGCGCTGCCCCGGGAGAGCGGTGGCGATCCGCCCGAGCAGGGCGGCCAGCTCGGCGGGTGCCGCCAGGAAGGGGGAGTGGCCGGTGCCGAGCCGTTCGACGCGGGTGGCGTTCGCGGCCATCTTCGTCTGCATGGCGGGCTGGAGCGCCTGGTCGCCTTCGCAGATCACGTACGTGGAGGGCACGGTGCGCCACGCCGCCCGGGTCACCGGCTCCTGGAAGGACCGCCGGCTCTGCTCGACAAGGTGGCCGACGGCCCGCTCGGCCACGGCGTCCGGCACGTCCCCGTACAGCGACGCACGCGGGTCCTCGAAGATGGGCGGCTGGACGCCCTTGAGGTCCACGCCCTTGGACGCGTCGCGACCGTGCAGGCTGCCGAGCGACTCGCCCTCCGACGGCATGTACGCCGTGAGGTAGACGAGGTGGGTGACGTGCGCATGGCCGACGGCGGCCTCGGTGACGGGGATGCCGCCGTAGGAGTGGCCGACGACGACCACCGGGCCCTCGATCTCGCGCAGCCGTGCCGATATCGCTTCGGCGTCGTCGTACACACCGGCGGTGGGCACGGCCTGCGGGCCGGAGCTGGGCAGGTCGACGGTGTGGGACGGCAAGCCGTCGGCCGCGAGGGCGTCCTGGAGGGCGGACCAGCACCTGGACCGGTGCCAGGCGCCGTGGACGAGCAGGAAGGACGGACGGGCTGCGGCGGTGGACATGACGGTGCGACTCCTGACGGTCGGTCGGGGAGGCTTCTCGACGGCTTCCGAAGCAGCATGCAACACGACGTACGGAGCCCCGCGCCAGCGCATTCGACGTGTGCGAATCCGACATCGCGCACGCCCTGGCCGCGCGTTCCGACACCTTCGGAGCCGTCGGTTCAGCCGGCCGACGTCGCGTCCTCGACCACCATCGCGACGAAGTCCGTGGCGGCTCTGCGACGGGCGAACGGGTTGCGCAGGGGACGGGAGGGAGCGGCCGGGGGCGCGGTGACGGAGCCGTGCAGGCGGAGGGCCTCCTCGATCACCGGGTGCCACTCGGGAGCGAACGTCTTGAGGGCGTAGCGGCCCGCGGCACCCTTCGAGACGATCTCCCCGGTGGCCGCCGTGTGATGGAGACGGCTGACGCCGAGCACTCCCCAGGCCGTCGCCCGGCCGTTCAGTGCGGCCAGCCCCGTCAGGGACAGCGGTGCGCGGTGCGCGGTGTGCCAGCGCCGCCAGTAGCCGTCGAGGTTCCCCAGCGTCCAGTCGTGCAGGGCGGCCCGGTCCACGCCGACCTCGAAGCCGCCGGGCACCGGACCGCGTGCCGGTACGGCGTTTTTCGCGAGGACGGCCCAGGTCACCGGGTTGACCTCGAAGGCGTCGTCCGTACGGAACTTCCCTCGGAGGGTGTACGGCACGGCGGGGCACGAGGCGGGTCCCGCGGCGAGGTCCTGCCAGGTGACGTGGACACCGTCGAAGTACGGGCGCGCACGCTGGGCGCGCGTCTCGGCGTGCGCCTGTCCGAGCGCCGTGACGTCCGCCGCCGAGAGGCGCTGTGCGGTGACGGCCACGAAGTCGACGTCGCTGCGCCCCGGCCGGAAATCGCCCAGGGCGAGCGACCCGGTCAGATACAGCCCTTCGACGAGGCCGGGACGCGTCCGGTCCGCGCTCGCGAGGAAGGCGCGCACCACGGCTTCCACCGAGGGGTGCACCACACGTCTCCGCGCGCTGCCCGATTCACCGTGCATGGTCCTGTGTCCTCCCGTCCGCCGGCCGCGGCGGTGGTTCCGGTCGAGTGCCCCGTGTCCCGTGTCACGCGTGTGGCGGGCGAACGGTTCCGGTGCGGAATCCGTGCGCCCGCTCACCGGACGGCCGCGGTCAGCGGTAGCAGTACGAGTCGGAGGACGCGTCACCGCCCTGGAGGCGCGTCTGGTGGACGCGCAGCCCGCGGAAGTCCTCGCCGTGCGGGAAGAAACGGGGGTCGGGGGCGAGGCCGCCGCGCTCCGGGTCGGCGTCGAGTTTGGCGAGCCAGGGGTGGATGCCGTCGGGGTAGAACTGGTCGTCCCACGATCCGTACAGGCTGTTGGTGAGGTAGACGCGGCGTCCGTCACGGCTGAGTTCGACCATCTGCGGGCCGCCGGTCAGCGGCAGGCCCGGCGCGGCCGGGTGCGGCTGCCGGGCGGTGATGCCGCCGAGCCGTACGGACGCGGTCTTACGGGGGTGGGCGGGATCGCTGACGTCGTACTGGAGGAGTTCGCCGGTGCCCCACGCCGACACGTACAGCCAGCGGTCGTCCACCGACAGATTGATGTCGGTGACCAGCGGCGGCACCGCGCCGAACGGCTTGAGGGCCGGGGGCAGCTCCTCCTCCTTGGCGGGCTCCGCCGGGATCGTGATGACCTTGTGCGCCGTGAACCGGCCGTCGTCCTCGCGGTGCCACCTCCACACGGACGCCGACAGGTCCGCCACGCTCACCACGACGCCCGCGAAGCCCCACGTCGCCGCCGGGTCGTGCGCGGGCCGCAGTTCCAGCACCATCTGATGTTCGTCGCCCAGGTCGAGGCGTTGCAGGTGGCGGCCGGAGTCCAGCTCCCAGAAGTGCAGCGCGTGGCCGTACGCGCGGCCGAGCAGCAGCTCGGGGTCGACGCCGTTCTCGACCATCGACGGGGTGCCCCACTCGCTGGTCACCGCGATGTTGTGCTGAAGGTGCCACCACACGTCGTAGGCCAGGCGCTGCGGGCCGCGGTCCGTCTCCCAGGCGCGCAGGACCTCGAAGGTCTCGTGGTCGAGCAGCGCGACGCCGCCGGGACCGTCGGAGCCGTGCGCGCCGCCGAGGCAGGAGAGCAGGACGCCGCCGGGCCCGCAGTGGAGGGTGTGCGGCCGCGAATAGCCCGCCGCGTCGGCCAGTTCGGCGGGTTCGATCACCTTCACGAGGCGGGGGCGGGCCGGGTCCGGGCGGGTGTCGAACACGTGCAGCCGGGAGGAGCGGAGTCCCGGCACCAGTAAGTAGCGACGTTCGGGCTGGTGGTGTCCCTCATGGGCGAGGGCGCTGGAGCACGCGTTCCAGCCGAAGTGGTGGAGCTCGTCGCCGAGCCCGGGTACGTCGGCGAGGTGCAGCACCCGTCCGTACGAACTCGACGCGGGGTCGGTGTCCACGACGATCAGCGCGTCCGGGCGCCGGGCGGAGCGGTCGAAGCCGACGAGGTAGGCGAGTTTCTCCGGGGGAGCGGTGACGGCCTCGGAGGGCGTGCGGTAGAGGGTGGGGTCGGGGTGGCCCGAGGGGTGCGCCTCGGCGGTGTGCCGCGGGTGGTCGGTGCCGTCGGGGTGAGTGCTGGGGGAGGTACGACCGGCGTGATCGGAAGTGGTCATCTTGTGGCTCTCCTCGGCTCCGTGGCCGGTTCCCCGGCCCTGCCTGCCGATCGGGCCGGACACCGCGCCGGGCTGTCCGTAACTGGCGGCCGCATCGGCATGCGTACGAACCGGCGCCGGCGGGACGGCACGCCCGGACCCGGCTCCGCGATGGCAGCGAGCCTCGCACAGGCCCTGCGTGCCGCCAAGGGCACACCGGCCGCGGACGGGCGGGCGGTGGCCGGAAGTCGCCGACCTGATGTCCGATTGTCAGACCCGTACGCGATGATCGCCTGTACGGACCGGCCGGATCCGACCGACCGGACCGCGCAGTGAACGGGCCGCCGAAGTCCGGCGGTTGCCGTACGGGCAACGAGATACGGGGTCATTGATGCGACGTTTGGGCACTGTGCTGACGGCGGTCGTGCTGGCGGGCGCGGCGGTGTCGGCGACGGCGGTGTCGGCGACGGCCGCCCCGGCGACGGGGGCCGCACCGGCCGCCGCGCCGTCGGCCGCATGCGACACCGGCGGCTGGGGGAGCGCCCTGAAGTCCGCCGACGCGCGCGACCACCAGCCGCTGAAGCAGATCAAGGCCGGGCAGCACGCCTGCTACGACCGGCTGGTCTTCGAGGTGCCGACCGCGGGCGGCAAGCCGGTCGGCTACCGGATCGGCTACGTGAAGGAGCTGCACCAGGACGGTTCCGGCGACCTGATCAAGGTCGGCGGCGGGGCCATTCTGGAGATCCGGGTGGCGGCGCCGAGCTACGACCCGGAGACGGGCAAGTCGACCTACCCGGGCAAGGCCGGCCAGCCGCTCCCGGGGGTGGACGTCAAGGGTTACCGCACCTTCAAGGACACCCGGTTCGGGTCCAGCTTCGAGGGCGACACGCAGATAGGTCTGGGAGTCGCCAAGCGGCTCCCGTTCCGTGTCGTCCAGCAGAAGAACCAGCTCATCGTGGATGTCGCCCACTCCTGAGCTGCGGCCGGCGTGCGATCGCTCCGCCGGTGATCCGCGCCTGAAGGCCGGCCGGCCGACTGTCCGACCGGTCGGCCGGCTCGTCCGCGAGAAAAGGGTTGCGTCACCACTACGTCTGGAGCACTCTATGCGAAGTGGTTGCGACGCGAGGCAGGTCCGCGCGTCCCCACGACCGACCCTGACCGCGATGCGCCCGCCGCATCGCCGGCGGAAACGAGGACCCTTTGCGCAAGCTCACCTATTTCGTCGCCTGCTCGATCGACGGCTTCATCGGCGACCCGAACGGTGACGCGTCGTCGATGATGCGGTACGTGAACGAGGAGTTCCTGGAGTTCCTCAAGACGCAGTACCCGGAGACCGTCTCCGCCGAGGGCCGTGCCGCCCTGAACTTCCACGACGCCGAGAACCAGCAGTTCGACACGGTGATCCAGGGGCGCGGCAGCTACCAGGTGGGCCTGGACGCCGGCACCACCAGCCCGTACGGCCACCTCCGCGAGTACGTGGCCTCCCGCAGCCTCGGCACGTCGCCCGACCCGAACGTGCACCTGATCACCGGCGACCTCGTCGGCGCCGTCCGTGCCCTCAAGGCCGAGGACGGCGACCTGGGCATCTGGCTCTGCGGCGGCTCGCAGCTCGCGGGACAGCTGCTCGACGAGGTCGACGAACTGGTGATCAAGACCTATCCGCAGGTGTACGGCAAGGGAATGCCGATGTTCGGCACGGACTTCGCGGTCACCGACTTCACCCTGGACTCCGTCCGCACCTTCGACAACGGCGTGCTCGTACGGAAGTACAGCCGCGCGCGCTGAACCCCGGCGGACGGGCTACGGGCCCACGCACCTCGGGACGCGACGCGGCAGGTATGGCCCGACGCCGCACGCGCCCGCCCGGCCTCAGGACGGCCGTGCCGTCACAATTCCGATCGTGACCAGGGCCAGCACCACCCAGGAGAACCAGAGCCAGCCACTGCCGCCCAGCGCCACGGTGTAGGCCGTCGCCACGACCAGTCCGCCCACCGTGATCGCCGCCATCGCCTTAGCAGATCCGGGCATCCCCGCAACCTCCTCACGGCGGCCGGCGGCCCAACGCCACGGGCCGCGGCCTCAAGGACATCGTCCCCGGCCGCGGCCCGCACCGCTACCTGTCGTGCCTGACTTCCGGTCAGTAATCGGTCACCCTGCGCCGCCGCCTTGGCCACGGGCCTGGAGGGAGGCCAGGTACGCGTTGTAGGCCGCCAGCTCCTGGTCGCCGTCCCGGGCCGCCGCGCGGTCCTTGCGCTGGTTCTGCCGTTCCTCGGACTTGTACCACTGGTAGAGGAGCGCGACGAGCACCAGTACGGACGGGATCTCGCTGAAGGCCCAGGCGATGCCGCCGGCCGCGCTCTGGTCGCTGAGCGCGTCGATCCCCAGTGAGGCCGGCGGGTTCTCGAACGTCTTGATCATCGTCTCGGTGCCCATCATCAGGGCGATGCCGAAGAACGCGTGGAAGGGCATGCCCGCGAACAGCTCCAGCATCCGCATGACGTAGCCGGGCCGGTGCGGCCCGGGGTCCACGCCCATGATCGGCCAGAAGAAGACCAGCCCCACCACCAGGAAGTGCACCATCATCGCGATGTGCCCGACCCGGTACTGCATCAGGTAGTCGAAGAGCGGCGTGAAGTACAGCGCGTACAGGCTCGCGATGAACATCGGGATGGTGAACGCCGCATGGGTGATCACCCGCATGTACCGGCTGTGCAGCAGCGCCACCAGCAGCTCACGCGGCCCCTTGCGGCCCCGCCCGGCCGCCGGCAGCGCGCGCAGCGTCAGCGTCACCGGCGCGCCGAGCAGCAGCAGGATCGGCGACAGCATGCTGATCACCATGTGCTGCACCATGTGCACGCTGAACATGGCCATGCCGTAGTCGTTGAGCTTGGTGCACATCACGAGCGCCACGGTCAGCACGCCGATGACCCAGGCGACCGTCCGGCCCACCGGCCAGTGATCACCGCGCCGCCGCAGCCGCACCACCGCCCACCCGTACAGAATCAGCCCCACCAGGCAACCGACCAGGAAGAACGGGTCTCCGCCGAACTCCATGCCGCGCCCCAGCGTGAACGGCGGCAGATCCATGTCCATGCCGTGCCCGCCGTGATCCATCCGCTCGCTCCTGATTCGTACCGATACTCCGCGACCAGACTAGAACCGCCCCCGGCCGGGGCATCGGCCGGGGGCGGTCACAGCGGGCGCCTGGCACCCGTACGGGCTGTCAGGGGCGCCGCGCGGCACTCGTTCCGGCTACAGGACGCACTCCGTCTCGGCGTACCGGTCCCCGGGCACCGTCTTCAGCGTCCGAACCGCCTCGGCCAGCGGCACCAGCGTGATGTCCGTCCCGCGCAGCGCCGTCATCATCCCGAACGCGCCGCGGTGCGCCGCCTCCACCGCGTGCCAGCCGAAGCGGGTCGCCAGCACCCGGTCGTACGCGGTCGGCGTGCCGCCCCGCTGCACATGGCCCAGGATCACCGCGCGGGCCTCCTTGCCGAGCCGCCGCTCCAGCTCCAGCGACAGCTGGCGGGCGACCCCGGCGAACCGCTCGTGTCCGTACATGTCGGTGCCGCCCACGTCGAAGGGCATCGTCCCCTCGCGCGGCTTGGCGCCCTCGGCGACCACCACGATCGCGAACTTCTTGCCCGCCTCGAACCGCTCACCGACCTTGCGGGTCAGCTCCGCCACGTCGAAGGGACGCTCCGGGACGACGATCGCGTGCGCGCCCGCCGCCATCCCGGAGTGCAGCGCGATCCAGCCCGTGTGCCGGCCCATGACCTCGACGATCAGCACCCGCTGGTGCGACTCGGCGGTGGTCTTCAGGCGGTCCAGGGCTTCGGTGGCGACGCCCACCGCCGTGTCGAAGCCGAAGGTCACGTCGGTCGCGGCGATGTCGTTGTCGATGGTCTTGGGCACGCCGACGATCGGCAGTCCGGCGTCGGACAGCAGCCGGGCCGCCTTCAGCGTCCCCTCGCCGCCGATCGGGATGATCGCGTCCAGCCCCAGCTCGGCGACGTGGCCGCGGGCCCGTTCCACGCCGTCCCGCAGGTGCGCGGGCTGCACCCGGGACGAGCCCAGGATGGTGCCGCCGCGCGCCAGGATGCCGCCGACGGCGTCCAGGTCCAGCTTGCGGTAGTCGCACTCCAGCAGGCCCTTCCAGCCGTCCCGGAAACCGATCACCTCGTCGCCGTGGTCGGCGGTGGCGCGGTGGACGACGGAGCGGATGACGGCGTTCAGACCGGGGCAGTCGCCGCCGGAGGTGAGTACACCAATACGCATGTTTCGCAGACCCTCTGCACATCGGAGCCCGTCCTCCGGGCCACGGCCGGGCGCGGGCTCTCGACCGGACGCCCGGACTCCGTCGTCCGGCTGGATGGCGCTCACCCTACAAGCGCGAGGGCCCCGCGGTACACGGACGCCCGCAGTGCGGACACTGCGGGCGTACCCGGTCGTACGGTGTGCGGCGAATCGTTACGCGGGCTGCGTGGCCGCGGCGATGCGCTCCTGCCGCAGGGCCTCGTACCAGCGGTCGTCGGCCGGCGGCAGCGCGTTGACGTCCAGCGCCAGCTTGATCAGCAGGTCGGCGATGTGCGGGTTGCGCGCCATGACCGGGCCGTGCATGTACGTACCGAAGACGGTGTCGTTGTACGCGCCCTCGTAGCCGTCGCCGACGCCGTTGCCCTTGCCGAAGCGGACCCGGGCGAACGGGCGGGCCGTCTGCCCCAGGTGGGTCACGCCCTGGTGGTTCTCGAAGCCGGTCAGCGGCGGGAGGTTCAGCTGCGGGTCGATGTCGCCCAGGACGTCACCGACGCAGCGCTCGCCCTCGCCGCGGGTGCTCACCACGTCCAGCAGACCCAGGCCCTGCTCCCGCTCCCCGAGGTCGTTGATGAACTCGTGGCCCAGGATCTGGTAGCCGGCGCACACCGAGAAGACGATCGCGCCGTTGGAGACCGCGCGGTTCAGGCCGCCGTCGCGGCGCAGCCGCTCGGCCGCCAGCCGCTGCGGCCGGTCCTCGCCGCCGCCGATCAGGTAGATGTCGCCGGAGGTGGGGATCTGCTGGTCGGAGCGGACGTCGAGGCGCTGGACGTCCAGGCCGCGCTGGCGGGCCCGGCGCTCCACCACCAGGGCGTTGCCCTGGTCGCCGTACGTGCTCAGCAGGTCCGGGTAGATCCAGACCAGCCGCAGGCTGTTGTCACTCATGCTCGCTCGTCCTTGTCGGGAAGGTCGCTGGTTCACGTCAGTTCCCCACTCGCCGGCGGAGGTCCTGGAAGGCGGTGTAGTTGGCGATGACCTCGATACGGCCCGGAGGAGCCGACTGCACCGCCTCGTCCACCGTGTCACACACCCGGAAGTCCAGGCCCGCGACCTCCAGGCGGACCGCCAGGTCCAGCTTGCGGTCGCCGATCACGAAGATCGGGTGACCGGCCAGCCGGGTGTAGTCGACGTCCCACAGCCAGGAGGTGTCCGTACCGTCCGCGCCGCGCGCGTTCACCGACAGGATCACCGGGGTCGGCGGCGGGTCGATCAGCGAGAACGTCTCCAGCCAGCCCGCCGGGTTCTTCGCCAGCAGCAGACGCAGGTCGCGCTGCATGAACGAGACCACGTCGTAGCGGCCCGCGACGGCCTGGACGGAGTACATCCGCTCCAGGGCGACCTGCGGCGGCACGCCGAACGCCGCGGCGACCGCCGCCGATGTCGTGGCGTTGGCCTTGTTCGCCCGGCCCGGCAGCTGGAGCCGGATCGGCCAGGCGCTGCCGTGCGGGTCGAGGACGTGGTCGCCGGAGAGCGCCCAGCTCGGCGTCGGGCGGCGGAAGCCGCACTCGCCGCAGAACCAGTCGTCGCCGGGGCGCTGCATCACACCGCCGCAGGACGGGCAGGACCAGGCGTCGTCCTTCCACTCCTGGCCCGCCGCGACCCACACCACGTTCGCCGACGACGAGGCCGCCCACACGATCAGCGGGTCGTCGCAGTTGGCGATGATCAGCGCCTTGGAGCCGGCCAGCCCCTCCCGCCAGTGCTCGGCGAGCATCCGGGTCTCCGCGGCGCGGTCGAGCTGGTCGCGCGAGAGGTTCAGCAGCGCTATGGCCTTGGGCGTCACGTCCCGCGCCACGCCCGCCAGGTACTTCTCGTCCACCTCGATGACGCCGAAGCGGGCGTCGGAGCCGCCGGCCAGCGCGGAGGTGATGCCCGCCGGCATGTTGGCGCCGAGCGCGTTGGAGACGACCGGGCCGCTGGCCCGCAGTGCCTCCGCGATCAGCCGCGTCGTGGTCGTCTTTCCGTTGGTCGCCGACACCAGCACCACGTCCAGGTGCCGGGCGAGCCGGGCCAGCAGGTCCGGGTCGAGCCGGAGCGCCACCTTGCCGCCGATCACCGATCCGCTGCCGCGGCCCGCCGCGCGCGACACCGCCGCCGCGGCCTTGCCCGCCGTCACGGCCAGCTTGGCCCGCGGCGACAGCGGCTCCGTGTTGCCTGCCATCGTCCTTGATCCTCCTTGCATCCGGCGCCCTCCCGCCCTTGGGGCTGCCGGTGGAACGCCTCCTCCGGAGCCGATGACCGGCCGGAGGCTTCGGTCGGGGATCAGCCTATCGAGATCCGGCGGCGGCCCCGAATCCCGCTACCCGTGCCGCGGCCTCCGCGACCCGCGACGACCTGCGCCGTCACACGTTCCAGAACGTACGCTTACCCCCATGCGTTCCCGCTCGATCCCCGGCAGCTCCGGCCACCCGCGCCCCCTGCGCCTGCTCGGCGACCCGGCCCTGGCCGCGGCCTGCCGGGACGTCACCGACTTCGACGCCGGGCTCGCCACGCTCGTCGAGGACATGTTCGCGACGATGTACGCGGCCCAGGGCGTCGGACTGGCGGCCAACCAGGTCGGCGTCCCGCTGCGGGTGTTCGTCTACGACTGCCCGGACGACGACGACCGGCGCCGCCTCGGACACCTCGTCAACCCGCGCCTGGTGGAGGCCGACGGCGTTCTGGTGCGCGGCCCCGAGGGCTGTCTGTCGGTGCCCGGCATCGAGGCCGGCACCCCGCGGTACGACCACGCGGTGGTGGAGGGGTTCAGCGTGACGGGCGAGCCGCGCACCGTGTCCGGCACCGGCTTCTTCGCCCGCTGCCTCCAGCACGAGTGCGACCACCTGGAGGGCGGCCTCTACCTCGACCACCTCACCGGCCTGCGCCGCCGCCGGGCCCTGCGGGCCGCGTCCCGCGCGCCGTGGGCGGGACGGGATCGGGCCACGGGCTCGTAACCGGGCTCGCTTCCTCAGAACCCGGGCCCGCCCAGCCGGTCTCCGGCCGCCGCCAGCCGTCCCCACAGCAGGTCCGCCAGGTGCTGCACCAATTGCGCCCGCGAGCAGGGGCGTTCGCGCAGCCACCAGTCGCCGGCCGCGTGCATCATGCCGACGATCCCGTGACCCCACACCCGGGCCAGCTCCTCGCCGCCCGGCCCCAGGTCCAGCCGCTCGCCTATCACCTGCGCCAGTTCCTCGCCGAGCCGGCGCAGCAGCGGCGCGGAGTGCCGGCCGACGTCGAAGCCGGTGTCCTTGTCGGCGCCCGGCGCCTCGTCGGAGGGGTGCATCAGGAACCGGTAGACCTGCGGGCGGGCCTCGATCGCGGCCAGGTAGGTGTCGAGCGTCGCCTCGACGCGGTCCCGGCGCGGCACGGGGGAGTCCAGCGCCGCCCGCAGCCCGTCCAGCAGGGCGTCGGTGTGCCGTACGGCCAGGGCCCGGTAGAGCCCGCCCTTGTCGCCGAAGTGCCGGTACAGGATCGGCTTGGTGATGCCGGCCTCCGCCGCGATGGCGTTCATCGAGGCGTCCGGGCCGTCGCGCAGCACCACCCGGTCCGCGGCCTCCAGCAGTTCGCGGCGCCGCCGCTCGGTGGCCGTCTGCTGCCGCCGTACCGTGTCCGGCGGGTCCGCCGAGGCGCCGTGCCCAGCGGCGGGCTGCTCCACCGCGGTGGCCTGCTGCCTGCTGTCGTGCTGGGTGTTTTCCATGTCCCACTCCCCGCCCTTGTGTATCCGTGACGCTCGCGCAACGTAACACTCCCACTGCGGGGTGATTGGGGGGCTGGGGGAGTTGACATCCCTTACTCGCGGGTAACACACTCGGGTTACCGCAAGTAACATGAGGTAGGCGACACTGCCCGGCAGCCGTCCGGGACCGCACCGCTGGAGGGGTCATGGCCGAGTTCACCATGGAGCTGAGCGACGAGCAGAAGGAGGTCAGGGACTGGATCCACGGCTTCGCCGCCGACGTGATGCGCCCCGCGGCCGCCGAGTGGGACGAGCGCGAGGAGAGCCCCTGGCCGGTGATCCAGGAAGCCGCCAAGATCGGTCTGTACTCGCTCGACTTCTACGCCCAGCAGTTCTTCGACCCGACCGGCCTCGGCATCCCCATGGCCATGGAGGAGCTGTTCTGGGGCGACGCCGGCATCGGCCTGTCCATCGTCGGCACCGGTCTGGCCGCCGTCGGCGTCCTGGCCAACGGCACCGAGGAGCAGATCGGCACCTGGATACCGCAGATGTACGGCGACGCCGCCGACGTGAAGGTGGCCGCCTTCTGCTCCTCCGAGCCCGACGCGGGCTCCGACGTCTCCGCGATGCGCACCCGCGCCGTCTACGACGAGGCCAAGGACGAGTGGGTGCTCAACGGCACCAAGACCTGGGCGACCAACGGCGGCATCGCGAACGTCCATGTCGTCGTCGCGGTCGTCGACCCGGACCTCGGCCCCAAGGGACACGCCTCCTTCATCGTCCCGCCGCGGACTCCCGGCCTGTCCCAGGGCCAGAAGTTCAAGAAGCACGGCATCCGCGCCTCGCACACCGCCGAGGTCGTCCTGGAGGACGTACGCGTCCCCGGCCACTGCCTGCTCGGCGGCAAGGAGAAGCTGGACGAGCGCCTGGCCCGGGCCAGGGAGCGGGCGCGCGGCACCGGCGAGCGCGTCAAGAACGCCGCCATGGCCACCTTCGAGGCGTCCCGCCCGGCGGTCGGCGCCCAGGCCGTCGGCATCGCCCGCGCCGCCTACGAGGTCGCCCTCGACTACGCCAAGGAACGCGTCCAGTTCGGCCGCCCGATCATCGACAACCAGGGCGTCGCCTTCCAACTCGCCGACATGCGCACCCAGATCGACGCCGCCCGCCTCCTGGTCTGGCGCGCCTCCTGGATGGCCACCGCCGGCAAGCCGTTCACCTCGGCCGAGGGCTCCATGTCCAAGCTCTTCGCCGGCGAGACCGCCAAGAAGGTGACCGCCCAGGCGATGCAGATCCTCGGCGGCAACGGCTACACCCGCGAATACCCGGTCGAGCGCATGCACCGCGACGCCGCGATCTACACGATCTTCGAGGGCACGAGCGAGATCCAGCGCCTGGTCATCGCGAGGACGGTGGCGGGGGTGCCGATCCGGTAGGCACGGCTCGTACCGGGCACCGCCCGCCGGCAGTACCTTGGCGCCGTACGAGGAGGCGCCGTGGACGAGGAACTCGCCGCGCTCCTGGCCGGTGCGATCGGGCTCGCCGGGGCGGTGCTCGGGGCCGCGGTCGGCGGGCTGGCCAGTTATCGCGCGGCGAAGCGCAGCGCGGAGGTGGCGGCGCGCGCCCTCGCCGAGCAGGTGGCGGGGCAGGCCCGGTACGAGCAGGAGCAGTGGGTGCGCCAGGAGCGGCGCCAGGTGTACGGCGACATCAACCGCGCCTACGCCGAACTGGCCGCCGCCCTCGCCGCCCTGCACACCGCGCTCTCACGGCGGAGGCCCGTACAGGAACTGGTCGAGCGGGTGGAGGAACGGCGGCTGCAACTGTCGGTCGCGGTCAGCCCCACGGCCATGCTGGGGCCCGTGGAGGTCCACGACGCCGCACGCGCGCTGATCGGCGCGACCGATGCCTTCGTGGCGGCGTACCGCGAACTGGCCGTGCCGCCGGAGGCCCACGAACAGGCGCAGCCCGACGCCGTACGGGAGTGCGTCGCGGACCGCAGGGCGGATGTCCACGCCTGTCTCAGCAACTTCTCCACCGCCTGCCGCAACGTCCTGCTGCGGCAGGGCGACAGCTGACCGGGCGGCCCCGGCCCGTTCAGGCGGCCATGTCCTGCCGCGGCACCACCTTGAACACGTCGCCGTGCGCGGAGTACACCACGTGCACGTCCTCACCGGCGGCGCGCAGCACCTCCACCACCGCGTCCAGCATCGGCAGCGACCGGGCGCTGCCCGCGGGCAGCTGGCGCGGTAACGACACGGCGGGCACGCGAAGCGGTTCCTGAACGACGTTCATGACATCAGCCCCATCTCGGCACGGAACATCCCCCGTCGGCACAGCCGCGCCGTCGGCTCAGCCAGCTTGCGACAGGGCGATGAACAGAAGCTCAACGGCTCGTTCAGCGGCGTCAATCGAGGCCCGCCCGGTCGTACGTGTTTCCCTCAGCAGCGGCGCTCCCACCAGGGCCGGTCTTCCGGCGCGTGCGGGTCGGGAAGCGTGCGGGCGAGGAAGGTGCGGTCCAGCGGCTCGACCAGTGCGCGGAGTTGGCGCGCGCTGCGGCGGGGCAGGGCGTGCAGCGCGAGTTCCAGCTCGGTGCGCCCGTGCCCGCCGTCGCAGCAGCAGGGGCAGCCGTAATACGCCGTATCAGCCACGTAACGGCGTGGCAGCCGGACCTGCTGCCGCCAGCTCTCCAGGGCCTGGGCCACGGCTCCGGGCGTCAGGCGTGACCGTTCCAGGGCGCGTACATCGAGCTGGGCGGCGGCGTCGAGGCCGTCCACCACCGTGAAAGCGGCGGGCCGCCGTGCTGCCAGGCCGCCCCGGACCTGGGCGGGGCGCCTACGCGTCATGGGCCCTCCGCGCCGGGCGCGGGTGCCGGGCGGCGGGTACGTGTGTGGTGTGCATGGCGGGATCTTCGCACGGAGGCGGCGGCCGGGCACCCGCATTTCCCGGCCGCCGCCCGTACGGCTACGCGCTGGGCGCCGCGCCCGCCTCCGGCGCCAGGGCCGCCGCGACCGCGCGTACGTACGCCTCCGGGTTGTCCAGCATGATGTTGTGCCCGCAGTCCGGTACCGCCACCACCCGTACACCGGCCGCCACGAGCGCGTCCGCGCCGGGCAGCGGGCCGTCGTCCGCAGGCAGCAGGAACGTACGCGCCATCGGCAGTTTCATCAGCAGCTCCCGCATGACCGGCTCGCTGCCCCGGGTGAGATGGACCGCGCTGCGGTGCAGCGCCTCCAGGCCGGCCAGCCGCATCGTGGACCACCAGTGCGCGCCCGCGGCGTCACGTATCCGCTCCCAGCCGCCCGCGAGGAACTCCTCCTCGGAGAGAGCGGCGATCCCGCCGCTGCCCGCGGCGCCGCGCCGCGGCTCGATCCGGTCGAGGTTGGCGTCCACGAGGACGAGTCGCGCCACCAGGTCCGGGTGGCGGGCAGTGAGCACGATCGCCACCGAGCCGCCCATGCTGTGGGCGACCACGTCCGCCGCGCCCACACCGGCGGCGCGCAGCGCCTCGGCGACCGCGTCGGCGTGCGCCTCCAGGGTGTACGGGAAGCCGGTGGGCCGGTCGCTGATGCCGAAGCCGAGCAGGTCCAGGAGCAGGGAGCGACGACCCGCCAGGAGTGGGTGGGCGGCGGTCTCGGCGAAGTAGGCGGGCGAGGTGGCGCCGAGGCCGTGCAGGTAGACGCGGGCCGGTTCCGCGCCCGGCAGTTCGGCCCAGCGGATACGGTCGCCCTCCGGCGTCACCACGGCGTTGCGCACGGTCGTCTCTCCAGCTCGTCGGACCCGGGCGGCGGGCCCGGGGCGGTTGCGGACACGAGCCCGGCCAGGGCGTGTCGTGGTGTGCGCCCGGGGCTCGGGCACACCTTCTCAGGCCCGCGAATTCGCTGGCGAGGCGGGTGCCGTCGGCTCACCATGGGGACGATGCAGCCCACGACGGAGATCCTGGTTCTGTGCGGCGCCGCCGGGGTCGGCAAGTCCACGACGGCGTACGAGGTGTCCCACCAGCTCGGCCGCGCCGACGTCCCGCACGCCCTGCTCGACACCGACCAGCTGGACCAGGTGCACCCCTGGCCGCCGCCCGGCCTCGCGCCGAGCGAGCTGTCCCGCCGCAACCTCGCCGCGGTCTGGGCCAACCTGGCCGGGGTCGGCCACACCCGGCTGATCCTGACGGGCGTGTTCGTCACCCTGGAACGGGAGCTGGCGTGGATCGCCGACGCCGTACCGGACGCCGGCATCACCCCCGTACGGCTGACCGCCGACGTGCCCACCCTGGAGCGCCGGGTCCGCCGCCGGGAGATCGGTTCCGGGGCGGCGGACCAGCTCGCCCGTACGGCCCGTCAGCACGCGGCCCTCGCACGACCGGAACCGCCGGGCACGACGGTGATCGACACGACTGGGCGGTCCGTGGTCTCGGTGGCGTTCGAGGTGATCGGGGTGTGGCTCGGCGGGGGGACGGGGCGGGGCGGGGCCGGTGAGCGGTCCGGGGGCTCCGCCTCGTAGGACCGCGGCGATCAGAGTCCCGCGCGCTCCATGAACAGGGTCCGCAGGTGCGCCAGGCTCCGCTCGGCCAGGGGGCGCAGGGCGGGGGCCGCGGCCAGGGCGTCGGCCCGCAGCCGGGCCGTGGCGTCGGGGCCGAGGGCGTCCGTGGCCTCGGTGGTGAAGGAGGGCTCGACGAGCCACTCGTCCAAGAGGCCGGGCGTGACCTCCAAGTGGAACTGGATGCCCCAGGCGGCCGGACCGGCGCGGAACGCCTGGCACTCCGTGGTGCCGGTACGGGCCAGGACGCGGGTGCCGGGCGCGGGCACGATGCGGTCACCGTGCCAGTGGAGTACGGCCGGGGCGTCGGCCAGCGGGCCGACGAACGGGTCGGCGCGGTCCACGTCGTCCAGCGCGGACCAGCCGATCTCGCTGCCGCGGCCGAGTTCGGCGGCGGGCCGTACGGCCAAGCCCTGGGCGCGGGCGAGGAGCTGGGCGCCGAGGCACACGCCCAGCGTCGGGACACCGGCCCGCAGCGCGTCGGCCAGCAGGTCCCGCTCGACCTTCAGCGCCGGGTGCTCCGTCGTGGCGTCGGCGTTCATCGGGCCGCCCATGACGACCAGCCCGGCCAGGTCGGACAGCGGCGGCAGGTCGTCCGCCGAGGCGCCCGGCGTGTCGATCAGGTTGCGGATGTCGACGCGCAGGCCGCTGCCGTCCAGGGCGTCCAGGATCAGCCCGGGCTTCTCGACCTCTACGTGCTGGAGCATCAGGACGGTGCGCGGGGGCATGGTGCGGTCTCCTCGGGAGGGGGCGGCAAAGCGGTAACAGGGCGAGGGGCAGCTTAACGTGCCTGGTCACGGCCTTGCCGCGGCGCATTGGCCGATGCCCTGGGCCGGTCCCGGCCGCGCCTTCGTGTTCTTCGACGCACCGGGCTGCCGAGGCCTGCTCCGTATGGCGATCCTCCGCCTTCGGGCGGGGCGGCGAGACGGCGTCGGGCGCGGGCGCCAGGACCGGTTCCGGCGCTGGGCCGGTCAACGCCTCCGGGACCGCTGGCGCCGGGGCTGCGGTGGGCGCGGCGGAGGCTGGGGCGGGGAAGCGGGCGGCGAGGCCCTCCAGGAGCCGGGCGTACGCGGCGCGCTTCGGCGGCCGCGGCTCGCTCCTTCCCGCTTCCCAGTTCCCCATCGCCTCGCGGCGGGCGTTCAGCGCCGTGGCGATCTGCGCCTGACTCAGGCCCGCCGCCTTACGCAAACGCTTGCGCTCTGCAGGAGCCGGGACCGGCAGGTCGTCCTGCGCGACTTGCTCCAGCAGCGCATCGACGGCGTTGAACAGCTCGTTCTCAGTGGCCACAGAGGTCACCCGCACCTAAATCGCACGCCAGTCGAGCAGCGGAAAGGCGGAAAGGCTCAGGCCCGACATGCCGTCACTGACGCCTGTCCTGCGCCATCGGGGCGGGGGACCGAGCGGCCCCGGCTTCACGGCGCACCGTTCCGTTGAGCCAATAGGCAACGCCGGTTACGGAGGTTCCGGGCCTCGCGAGCGAGCGCGGTGATGGTGGGCAGTTCGCCAGTAGGACGCCAGCGGCGCTCGCGTAAGCCGGCGATCAGGGCATGAGGAACGCATGGATGGCGGCTGGTGTGACGCCGAGGCCGGCGGCCATCTGGGGCAGTGTGCCAGTGTGGATCTGTTTGTTCGCCAACAGGGCTTGGGTGTCCGCGAGTAATCGTCTGGTCATGGCGGAACGGTAAGACGCTGTCTCCGGGGAAAGCCGGAGGCGCAAGCGGAGTTCACCGTCCACGTCGGCGATCTGTGCGCGGCCAAGACGGGCCAGGGCGGTCAGATGGCGTACGGCACCGAGGGCGGCCCGTTCGCCGGCCTGCCGGGTGAGCAGGTAGTCGAGTTCGGCCAGGCACAGCGGGGAGATGATCAGCGTGCGGGGCAGTCCGAGCACCTCGCGGGCGGCGTGGTGGTTGCGGTCTCGGGCGTTGAAGACCGCGAGCAGGACCGAGGTGCCGGCGACGGCGAAGGCCGGTGAAGCGGTCACCGGCGCAGGTAGGCGTGGGCGTGTTCGGACAGGTCCGGCGGGCCTTCGAACAGCGCGGGCCAGTCGGGTACGGCCGGGTCGTCTCCGAACGCCGTCTCGGGGACGAGAACCTGGCCCGCGGCCCACTGGATGGCGAGAGCTTGAGGGGACTGGCCGGTGACCGCTGCCAGCTGGCGCAGATAGTCCGCGGTGGCGCCCGTAGCCGTGACGTGCACGGTGATGCTGGGCCCGTCCTCGGGCGGCAACTCCGGGGGCGGCTGGTCGCTCATCCTGGCGCTCCTGTCGTGGTTGTCCGCTCCCCAGTGCGCCGGGTCAGCGGTTGGTTGGCCGGGCAAGCCGACTTCATAGCTCATTCCGACCGGTGACTCTTTCGGCTGATGGTGCCTTGGTCAGTCCGGATTTTGAGCCAGTGTGCTTCAGCCAGAGATTTTTCTTCATGGGCGGGCAGCGAGACGCGCGATCATTCAGGCTGCCCCCGCCAGGTGGCGGCGGAAGCGAGTAGCCATCGGCTGACGGTGCATGCCGCTAGGCGGATGAGTGTCTAGACAACTTCTGCACTTCCTTCATGTGGCTGGTCAAGTTGTTGCTCGCGTTTGCGTTGCTCAACTCTCAAAAGCTCGATTTCCTTGGCGAGTTTGGATAGTCTGGTGGATTCATCGGAGTCGTCGTAAGGGTAAATACCCAACTCAAAAGCTGTAGCGTGGCGTTCCATATCGTCCGCTGTCTGCTGGAGGTAGAACGCCCGCTCGCGCCACTTGTAGTACCCGGTGAAGCCTGCCGCTGCGCCGACGGAGAAGGTGATGCCCATGGCCCAGTACTTGAGAGGGGCTGGCGTGTCGGCAAGGGCCGTGACGGCGGTTCCCCCCAGCGAGCCGAGGATGATTATAGTTTGAGCCAGGTTGTGCCTTCTCCTGTACTTTCTTCCGTCTCTACGGAGGCTGTCGAGCTCTGTTGGAATTGAGTCCTTATAGGAGTATTGGCGGTCTTCTACTGGTAGTCCGAGCTGGGCGGCATCCAGCAGGCGCCGCTCTTCCGCTGCTTCGAGTTCGATCTTCAGTTCACGTGCTGCCTTCCCGTAGAGATTTCCTCCCTGATGCCCCGAGTGCGTGCTTCTCGCTCTCTTTTCTGCGGAATTAACCGCCAGAAATGTTCCGACGCTGAGTACGAACACGGGGATGGTGATTTTGTTTGCGAGAGCCATCGCAGACCATCCCGCAGCCACGTTCGCAATGATGAAGGCGAAGAGTAGAACGACAGCTAGAGTCCCGGAGACCCAGCGGGTCAGTGTCTGGGCACTTCTGATCCGTAAGGCAACCCGAAGTTCAGCGATATCCTTCTTGTGTTTGATGAGGAGCTCTGCCCTGGCGGCTGCGTCCCCTGATGTAACTTGCATCGGCGTCTCTGACCTTTCGCTATTCAAGGGTGAACTTGCGCTAGGCGGGGAAGACTTGAGTGCCTTCCTGCGACTCGTCGGCGCTTCCGGTGCTGTGTTGTCTGGCAGGTCACCGGGAGCTCCTCCGTGCTGCACAAGGTGGGCGTTCTTGAGTACGGAGATGACAAGGAATACCCCACCAGCGACACCAGTAAGCATGATTAATGAGCCCACGCCGACGGCAATGAGAAGCGGATAGGCGTCGTCCAAAGTTCTCCCCGTTGCTTCATGTTCACGATGCCCGTTGCGACCTGTCGGCGTGAGGAATGCAGAGGGTAGTTGCAGTTCGTCATCGAAGAGGATCGAACGTTAGATCCGGCCATGTAAGCGGCGGAATCCGGTCGACACCAGCTGGACCCGCGAGGGCTCTGGCTCTCTTCGTCCGCCAAGCGGAGTGCCTGACCTGGCCGACGAGGTCGGGCCGGGCGGGGCTTCACCCGTGCAGGTTGCCGCCTCCGCCTCGACAGCCGCCTGCTCGCGCAGCCGCTCCTCAAGGACGCGCCGCCGCTGGCCGTCGGACGGGCCGGGGAGGTCCCGGTCAATGTTCGTGCCGATCCGGGCGTGGCGGATGTGGATCACGTGCTGGCAGTTCTCGCACCCGGTCCCGGTGTCCAGCCTGATCCCGTCGTCGCGGCGCCAATCCGTGCGTGAGGACCGCTGGACCAGGCCCGCCGGATCAGCCAGCCGAATCCCTTGACGGCGGAAAGGGCACGCTCTACTTTCTTCGGTACTTCCGCAAAGTAAAACTTAGATTCCATGATGCGGAAACAATGAAGCTGACGCCGCTTCCGCCCCCGGGCCGGAGCGCGACCCCGACCGGCCGACGCAGGAGTACTCGATGCCTCGAATGACCGCCGCCCGTGCGGCTGTGGAGATCCTCAAGCGCGAGGGTGTGACCGACGCGTTCGGTGTGCCGGGCGCGGCGATCAACCCGTTCTACGCGGCGCTGCGGGCCGGTGGCGGCATCCACCACACGCTCGCCCGCCACGTCGAGGGCGCCTCCCACATGGCCGAGGGCTACACCCGCGCCCACCCCGGCAACATCGGCGTCTGCGTCGGCACGTCCGGACCTGCCGGCACCGACATGATCACCGGTCTGTACTCCGCGACCGGTGACTCGATCCCGATCCTGTGCATCACCGGCCAGGCGCCGACCGCGGTGATCCACAAGGAGGACTTCCAGGCCGTCGACATCGCCGCGATCGCCGCCCCCGTCACCAAGGCCGCGACCACCGTCCTGGAGGCGGCCCAGGTCCCCGGCGTCTTCCAGCAGGCGTTCCACCTGATGCGCTCCGGCCGCCCCGGGCCGGTCCTGATCGACCTGCCGATCGACGTGCAGCTGACGGAGATCGAGTTCGACCCGGAGACGTACGAGCCGCTGCCGGTGCACCGGCCGAAGGCGACGCGCAAGCAGGTCGAGAAGGCCCTCGCCATGCTGAACGCCGCCGAGCGCCCGCTGCTCGTCGCGGGCGGCGGCATCATCAACGCCGACGCCTCGGACCTGCTCGTCGAGTTCGCCGAGCTGACCGGCGTCCCCGTCATCCCCACCCTGATGGGCTGGGGCACGCTCCCCGACGACCACCGCCTCAACGCCGGCATGGTGGGCCTCCAGACCTCGCACCGCTACGGCAACGCGACCTTCCTGGAGTCCGACTTCGTCCTCGGTATCGGCAACCGCTGGGCCAACCGGCACACCGGCAAGCTGGACGTCTACACGCAGGGCCGCACCTTCGTGCACGTCGACATCGAGCCCACCCAGATCGGCAAGATCTTCGCCCCGGACTACGGCATCGCCTCCGACGCCAAGGCCGCGCTGGAACTGTTCGTGGAGGTCGCCAAGGAACTGAAGGCCGCCGGCGAACTGCCCGACCGCGGCGAGTGGGCCGCCTCGGCCCAGCAGCGCAAGGCCACGCTCCAGCGCCGTACGCACTTCGACAACGTGCCGCTCAAGCCGCAGCGGGTGTACGAGGAGATGAACCGCGCCTTCGGGCCCGAGACCCGGTACGTCACCACCATCGGCCTCTCGCAGATCGCCGGCGCCCAGCTGCTGCACGTCTACAAGCCGCGCCACTGGATCAACTGCGGCCAGGCCGGGCCGCTGGGCTGGACCATCCCGGCCGCGCTGGGCGTCGCTACCGCCGACCCCGACGGCAGCGTCGTCGCGCTCTCCGGGGACTACGACTTCCAGTTCATGCTGGAGGAGCTGGCGGTCGGCGCCCAGCACCGCATCCCGTACGTGCACGTGCTGGTCAACAACTCTTACCTGGGCCTGATCCGCCAGGCACAGCGCAACTTCGACATGGACTACCAGGTCACCCTGGAGTTCGAGAACATCAACACCCCCGAACTCGGCGTCTACGGCGTGGACCACGTCAAGGTCGCCGAGGGCCTGGGCTGCAAGGCGATCCGCGTCACCGAGCCGGACCAGCTGCTGCCCGCCTTCGAGGAGGCCAAGAAGCTGGCCGCCGAACACCGGGTCCCGGTGATCGTCGAGGCGATCCTGGAGCGGGTCACCAACATCGCGATGAGCGGCACCGACATCGGCAGCGTCAACGAGTTCGAGGACCTGGCCACCGAGCCCGGCCACGCGCCGACCGCCGTCGTGCCGATGAGGTGAGCCGGGCGGGGGCCGGTGCCCCCGCCCGCTCGGCCTCCATGCTCTGGGGCGACGGTGGCTCAGCGGTGGCTCAGGCGTCCGCGGGCCAGTCGTCGCCCGCTGCACGGGCGTGCAGATGCTCGTCGTGCCAGCCGTCGGCGTGCAGGAGCGCGCTACGCATGGTGCCTTCCAGCCGGAAGCCCGCCTTGGCCGCCACCTGGCAGGACGCCGGGTTGGCCACGGAGTGGGTGAGCCGCAGCCGGTGCAGGCCGAGATCCTCCAGGGCCCACCGGCTGATCCGTACGGTTGCCGACACCGCGAGCCCGCGCCCGCGCGCGGCCGGGAGCAGCCAGTAGAGGAACTCCGCGCTGCCGCCTGCGAGGTCCAGGTCGGCGAGTCCGACCAGCCCCACCGCCGCGCCGTCCTTCCCGCCGTCCTTCCCGCCGTCCTTCCCGTCCGCGACGGCCCAGATGGCGGCCTGTTCGTCGTGCCACCGCTGGTGCCAGTGCGCGATTTTGGCCCGCGCGGCCTCCGGTGAGACCTGCGCGGGCCGGTTCCACTGCTGGATGTCCGGGTCCTGGCAGGCGGCGACCAGTGCGTGCGCGTCGGTGGGGCGCCACGGGCGTAACTCGGCGTCCGTGGTGAGCGGGAGGGTGGGCTGCTCACTGTCCCGCATGCGGCCGGTGGGTACGACGGGGGGTATCGGGGAGGGCGTGGTGGGCCGCGTGGTGGCCTGCATGGCTGAAGTCATGGGTGGATCATGCCAGCGGCCGTACGGGGTGGCGGGCTGCCGGTGAACGTCCCCGGGCGTACGCCCGGGTTGCCATCAGGTGCGCGTACGGCGCCCCGGGTACCACGCGACCACCAGCGCCCCGCCCGCCACGACCACCGCGGCCAGGACCAGCATCGCGACGTCGAGCGAGCCGGTGAAGGCGTCGAGCACCGCGTCGTGCAGGCCGCCGCCCGCCGGGCCGGACGCGCCGCTCAGTTGCCGTTCTGCCGCGGCCACGGTTGTCGGCGGGTGCGGGCCGTTCAGGACGGCGGGCAGGTGGGCGGTGAAGAGGGCGGTGACGATGCTGCCGCTGATTGCGATGCCGAGCGCGCTGCCCAACTCGCGGGCGAGGCTCTGTAGTCCGGAGCCGGTTCCCGCCCGGTCCGGCGGCAGTGCCGACATCATGCCGTGCGAGAGCAGGGGGGTGGCCAGGCCGCAGCCGGCCGCTGTCAGTGTCGCACCGGCGGCGTAGCGGACGTACGGGGTGTGCGCGCTCACCGTCGACACGGTGGCCAGGCCCGCCGCCAGTACCAGCAGCCCTGTACCCACGGTGGCCCGGCCGCCCAGCCGCTGCTCCATTGCCGTCGCACAGCGCGGGGCCAGCAGCAGCGCGGCCGCCATCGGCAGCAGACGTACACCTGCCCCCAGCGGCGAATGGCCTTGCGCGTACTGAAGGTACTGGCCGTTGACGTAGAACAGGCCGAACATGCCGACGAAGGCCAGCGCCAGGCCCAGCGCTCCCGCCCGCACGACCGGCAGGGCGAAGAGCCGCGGGTCCAGCATCGGGTGCGGCCGCCCAAGTTCGTACCGTACCCAGCAGGTCAGCAGTACGGCGGCGAGGGCGAAGCCGCCCACGGTCCGTACGCTCAGCCAGCCCGACTCGGGTCCGGAGACGATGCCCGCCAGCAGGGACAGGAACCCGGCGGTCAGCAGGCCCGCCGAGAGCGGGGAGACCGGGCGGTCGTGGCGTACGGCGGCCGGGGTGCAGGCGGCGATCAGGACGAGGGCCAGGAGGGCCGGCGGGGCGACGCACACGAACAGGGCCCGCCAGGAACCGGCCTGAAGGGCCGCGCCGCCCCCGACGTTGCCCAGGACCGCCGCCAGGCCCGTCATCGACGCCCACACCGCGACCAGCCGGGCCCGCCGCTCTGGCGCCGCGTCCGCGACCAGCAGGGCCAGCGTCGTCGGCAGTACAGCGGCGGCCCCGACCCCGCTGAGCATCCGGCCGGCGATCACCACCGCGATGCCGGGCGCGGCGGCGCACAGCGCGGATCCCGCAGTGAACAGCGCCATCCCGCTCAGCAGCGTGCCTTTGCGGCCCAGCCGGTCCGCGAGGGCGCCCGCCGGGACGAGCAGACAGGCGAAGAACACCACGTACCCGTCCACGACCCACACCACCGCCTCGGCGGAGGGGTGCAGCGGGCTGCGGGACAGTGACGGGATGGCGAGGTTGACGGCGGAGACCATGCCGACGACGAGGGTGACGCACAGGCACATCACGGCGATGGTGAGGCGGTTGGGGCCGGTGGGGTGGTTCGGGCCGGTGGGGGCGGGGTTCGGGGGGTGGGGAGAAGCGGATTCGGAGGAGGCGGGGGAGGCGGGGGAGGCAGGGGAGGCGGAAGAGGTGGGTGTGGTGCGGGTCATCGGTTGTCACCTGTCGGGCTGTCGGGTACGCCGGTGCCCCGGCCCAGTTCCGCGCGGAACGCCAGCCGGTCGCCTCGGACGCGCAGGAACTCCAGGTCCACGGGGCGTCCGTCCGGCATCCGGGTCAGCCGCTCGACGGTGAACACCGCCTGTCCCGGCGGGGTTCCGAGCAGGGCCGAGGTGCCGGGGTCCGCGTTGACCGCGTGCACGGTCACACTCGCCGAACCCAGCGGGCCGCCGACCGACTCCTCGATCAGGCTGAACAGGTCCCGGCCCGCCAGGTCCGCGTCCAGCAGCGGCCGCCCGATGTCGGTGGTCAGGTAGGTGAGGTCCAGTGACAGCGGGTCGTCGCCGAGGCGGCGCAGCCGCTCGATGTAGACGACCTGTCCGTCGTCGGGGACGCACAGCTTGCGCGCCACTTCCCGGGGCGGCCGGAGCACGTCGGCGACCCGCACCTCGTTGCTGACCCGCCCGTACGCCGACAGGGTCTCGGCCAGTCCGGTCAGCCGCTCCAGCGTGTGCTCGTACGTACGGCGCCGGATCACCGTGCCCACGCCCTGCCTCCGTTCCACCACGCCCTCGTCGCGCAGCACGCCCAGCGCCTCGCGGACGGTGTTCCGTGAGGCGCCGTGGTCGGCGATCAGGCTCCGCTCGTCCGGCAGGACGCCGGAGGGGAAGGCGCCGGAGGCGATCTGCCGGCGCAGTACTTCCGCGACCTGCCGGGCCCGGTCCGCGCGGGGCCGGGGGCGGGGGTGAGGGTGGGGGCCGGGGCTTGCGGGAGCGGCGGTCGGTTCGGACGGCGACGCGGTCATGGGATCTCCGCAACTCGGCTCGGGGCACGCCGGGCGACTCGGTGCCGGGCGTCTGCCCAACCTAGGCTCCGCACATTTCGCCGAAGTTACGCCACCCGCTCTGACCTGCGACAACGCTGGGACGTGGGAGGTTGTGCACCGTGTCGGGGAGTTCCGCCACCTGAGGCGGCGCGCTCGTGGGCCCGGGGCATCTCCCGTATGCCGGAAGGGTTGTTCCGTGTTGCGGGCTGCTTTATCGTCGGCCCGCCCGGTCCGGGGCGGCGGGAAACCGACCATGGAGGAGAGCGCGTTGGCGAATCAGGCGGGGCGGGAACGGTCCGGGGACGCGGGCGAGGGGGGCCGCGAGCGGGAGGCGGGGACGGGCCGTCGGTCCTTCCTGATGCACGCGGGGCTGACCGGGGCAGGCGGTCTGCTGGCGGCGACCACGGCGGCGGGCCCCGCGTCGGCCGTCGCTCACGCGCTGCGCCCCGAGCAGTTCGAAGGCGAGGAACTGCTGCTCGTGCCGGACGTGCTCCTGCTGTCCGGAGGGCCGGTCACGGACCATGCCGTACGGGTGGAGGGCGGCGTCTTCCGGGAGATCGGGCCCGCACGCAAGCTGATCGGCGCCCATCGCCGCCTGACCCCGGTTCACCTCGGACACACGCTGCTGATGCCGGGTTTCGTGGACGCGCACCATCACCTGACGCAGAGTTTCGGCAAGGCGCAGGCGTTCGGGCAGCCGTCGGAGATCTTCAAGGCGGTCTGGGAGCCACTGGAACGCGCGCTCGACGAGGAGAGCGCCTACCTGGCGGCGAAACTGGCCGCGCTGGAAGCGCTGCGCGGCGGGTTCACCACCGTTGCCGACGCCGGGACCCGCGCGCCCGTCGACGTCGCGGTCCTGGCCCAGGCCACCCAGGAAGCCGGTATCCGCTGCGTGCTGGGGCAGGTGTGCTCGGACGGCAAGGGCGGCGAACGGCACCTCGCCCGCTGGGACGGGTCCCGGCTGGTCCACCCGTCCCTGGCGATCCCCGTGCCGGAGGACGCCGCCGACGCCGGGGTGCTGCGGCGCACCGCACGGCTGTGCGCCGAAGCGGGTGCCGTCTTCCAGGTGCACGTCAACGAGCACCTCGCCTCCGTCGAACGCTCCCTCAAGGCCGTCGGCCGGCGCCCGGTGGAACACCTCCACCACGTCGGCGCCCTCGGACCGCACACGCTCGGCGCACACGCCACTCTGCTCACGCCCGGCGAACTCCGCCTGCTGGCCGACACGGGCACCGCCGTCAGCTACAACCCCGTCGCCAGCGCGTGGAAGGGCAACGGTGTCGCGCAGGCCGGGACGATGGCCGCCATGGGCGTGCGCTTCGGCACCGGCACGGACGGCACCCGTGGGGACGGGTTCCGCCTGGTGGACGCCGCGGAGACCGCACAACGGCTGGCGTTCGGCCTGCAGAGCGGCGACTCGGTGTGCGGCGCCGGGCGGCTGTGGCTGGAGCACGCGACCTCGCGCAGCGCCGACGCGCTCGGCCTGGGCCGGGTCACCGGCGAGATCGCGCCCGGCAAGGCGGCGGACTTCCTCGTCGTGGACCTCGACGTACCGGAGCTGACGCCGTCGTGGGACCTGAGCTGGGAACTGGTACGCCTCGCGAACCGCGACCAGATCCGCGCGGTCGTGGTCGGCGGCCGCCTGCGGCTCTGGGACGGCCGCCCGCTCGACTGGGACGGCCCGGCCCTGGTACGGCAGGCCGCGGAGGCGGGGCGCGAGGTCGTGCGCCGGGCGGGCATCCGCCGCGTCCAACCGGCGCCTTCCGGTCCGTGACGCGGGCCGCTGGAGCGCGTGTCGGGGCTCGTCCGCGTACGTACTGGCCGGGACGCGTCGAGCCGGTAGCGTTTCGACGTGCCGGCTGCGTCCTGTCGAACCGGCTTCGTCCTGTCGTACCGGCTGCGTTTCGTCGTACCGGTCGCGTTTCGACGTACCGGTCGCGTTGCGTCGTGCCGGGTCCGTCTCGACGATCCGGTCGCGTCTCGTGGTGCCGGCTCCGTCTCGTCGTACCGGCTGCGTTTCGTCGTACCGGTCGGGACCCGTCGGGATCCGTCACACCGGTCGGGACCCGTCGCGCCGGCGGCGACTCGTCCGCGTACGTACCAGTGGCATCGCGTGAGGCACGGGCGTCCCTGACACCCCTGACACCCCTGACGCCCCCGCCGCTTCTGACGCCCTGAGCCTCTGACACCTCAGACACCTCACGTACGCGGACGAGTCCCCGGCTGTCAGCCCTCCGCCGCCCCCGCCGGCCGCCCCAGCACCCGCAGGCCGCGCAGGCGGTTCAGGGCCGCGGCGACCTCGTGGCGGCGCGGCAGCGCGAAGTCCTCGTCGCGGACGGCGAGGAGGCGGTGCGCGCCGTCCTCCAGGTCGCCGTCGAGCAGGTCGAGCGCCTCGGCCAGGGTGCGCTTCCCGTCCACGTACCCGCGCCGCACCATCAGTTCGAGGGCCAGGCCGATGCCCACCACCTGGCGCGTGTCCGCGATCTGTTCGACGGCCCGGAGGTCGATGTCGTGCTCGCCGAAGGTCAGCCCGTCGTCACCGCGCGCCCGGATGCGGGAGCGGCCGCGTACGGACGTGTCGAGCGAGCCGGGGTCCGGGCGGCGGTGGGCGACGCCGGGGAAGGCGTCCGCCTCGGCGGTCCGGCCGGTCGGCACCGCCGCCAGCCGGCGCGCCCGCCCGGTGACGTCGGACGGCCGGTACGCGTCCATCATGACCACCTGGTCGGCGACCTCCATGTAGTCGCCGGACCCGCCCATCACCAGCACGGTCGAGACCCCGTGGTCGCGGTGCAGGGAGCGGACGAGGTCCACGAACGGCGTCAGCGGCTCCCGCTCCTTGGCGACCAGCGCCTGCATCCGCGCGTCACGGATCATCAGGTTGGTGGCCGCGGTGTCCTCGTCGATGAGCAGGGCCCGGGCCCCCGCCTCGACGGCCTCGCACAGGGAGGCGGCCTGCGACGTGGAGCCGGAGGCGTTGTCCGTACAGAAGTCGGTGGTGTCCGCGCCGCTCGGCAGGTGGTCCACGAAGGCGTGCACGTCCACTCGCTCGACCCGGCGGCCGTCCTCGGAGCGGATCTTGACGGTGTCGGGCCGGGCCGCCACCCGCTCACGGCCGTCCCCCGGGACGTGGTCCCACACGCCCGTCTCCAGGGCCCGCAGCAGCGTCGACTTGCCGTGGAAGCCGCCACCGACGATCAGCGTGACGCCTTCGCGTACGCCCATGCCGGTGACCGTCCCCGCGTGCGGCAGATCGACGGAGACCCGCAGTTCCTCCGGAGAGGCGAACGGGACGACGCCGTCACCGGTCGCCGGGCGGTCGTCCACGCCGCTGCGCCGCGGCAGCACCGCGCCGTCGGCCACGAACGCGACCAGGCCGAGACCGGGCAGCGCGGCACGCAGCGCGGCCGAGTCCTCGACGGTGTCCGCGAAGGCCCGTACGTCGTCGGCGTCCAGCGCCGCGTACCGCAGCGCGCGCTCGGCGACCCTCGGCAGCAGACCGCACAGCACGTGCTCCGCCGCGTGCCCGTCGATGCGGCGGCCGTGCCCCGGCAGGTCGACTCCCAGCCGCAGCGTCACCGAGCCGTCCCGCGCGTCGACCAGGCAGGAACTGCGCTCCAGCACCTCCTGGCCGCCGGCGTCCACCCGCAGCGCCCGGTGGTCCGCCGCCTCGGCGGCCCGCCGCGCCAGATAGCTCGCCAGTGCCCGGCGCCGGACCGGCGACTCCCACAGGTCGGCGGGGAACCCGGCCTCCTCGGCCGGTACGCGCAGGGCGACCCGCGCGGGCGGCGCGTACGGGTCGGACTGCCCGCGGATCACCTCCAGGGTGAAGCCGGGCATGGACCAGCTGCCGAGGAGCGCCTTGTACCTGCCGTACGAGGCGCCGTCCATCCGGCGCAGCTCCCCGGCCAGTCCGTCCCGGACCCCTTGCGGGCGGTCGGCCCGCGGCCGGTCCTGTGGACGGCCGTGGCCACGGGTCGGCCCGCGGTCCCGGCCGTGTGCGCGTCCGCGGTCGTGGTCCCGGCCTTGAGGGCGTGGCACAGCGCCTGCACCTTTCTCGTCGTGTCGTGTCGTGTCGTGTCGTACGTCTCGTCGTGTCGTGCGGTCACCGGTGGTCCACCGGTCCGACGGCCGACGATACCCAGACCGGCACTGTGCCGTCGCACGCGGACGCGGACGCGTGACCGGCCGCGGCCGGGCGCACCCGTCCGCGGCCGGTCACCGGCCCTGCCCGTACCGGCCCTGCCCGTACCGGCCCTGCCCGTACCGGCCCTGCCCGTACCGGCCCTGCCCGTACCGGCCCTGCCCGTACCGGCCCTGCCCGTACCGGCCCTGCCCGTACCGGCCCTGCCCGTGCCGGCCCTGCCCGTACCGGCCCCACCCGTACCGGACCCGTCGGCGCGCGGCGGGCCCGGCGCGACGGCCCCGTCAGTACACGGCGAAGGGGAACAGCCGCCGGGGCGCGTCCGCCTGCGCGTCCTGGCCGTCGGCCGTACGGACCGGCCGCAGACCGACCAGGGTGGTGCCGCCGCACGCGCAGATCACGGACGTGGCGACGAGCAGCCGCCCGGAGCAGTCGACGACCGGGGTGGTGAAGGTGCGCGGCTCCGCGGCCCCGCACCGGCGGCACGCCGCCGTCGGCGCCGCGCTCACCGTACCGGCCCCGTCCCGCCCCGCACGGCGGCGGCCGGTGTGAGCGCCGACGCCAGGAGCAGGACCCAGAGGGAGTCCTGCGGGACGGGGAATCCGGTGGGGGAGGGCGTCACCAGGGTGACGCCGACGACGAGCACCGCCACGAAGGCGATGCCCGTACAGCGAAGGGCTATCCTGAAGTTGACGGACATGAGGTCTCCTTGTGGATGAAGAACACGAGGTTTTCCGAGTTCGGCAGAAGGCCGTTCCCTGCTTCCCGCCAGAAGCTCCAGGGAGCGGCCTTTTCGTGTGCCGGTGGCGGTACGGGCGCCGCCCGCCCGCCGGTTGGTCCTGACCGGTCGCGATCGGCTGTCAGGTCACATGGCGGCCTCCTTCCCGCTCCTTCCCGCTCTCCGGCCGCGCGGAGCCGTGCGGCCCGTACACCGGAAGTGTCGGCCCCACGCTCACCTGCGCCTATGGCAGAGCGACGGGCGCAGGCATTTCTGAGCACCGCGACAGCGCGCCGGGACACTGGCGGACACCGGTGGCACAGGCGGACAATGACGGACAGGCACGGAACATCGGTGACGCTGCCGCAGAGCACCCGGGGGATGATGATCCATTGACCGAACGGCCGGCGTCCCCACCTGTACCGGAGCCCGTGGAGGCGTTCGCGGAGCAGCTGCGCGAACTACGGCTGCGCTGCTTCGAACCGACCGAGGCCCGCCTCGCCCTGCAGATGAAGTGCGGGCGCAGCTCGGTGTCCGCGATGCTCAACGGGCGCCGCTTCCCCAGCTGGGAACTGACCTCCGCCTTCGTCACCGCGTGCGGCGCGGAGCCGGCGGACTGGCTGGACCGCTGGCGGGACGCGAAGCGCCGCCTCGACGCGCTGCGCCGGGGACCGGCCGGCCAGGACGGGTCCGCGCGCCCGGCGGCGCTGCCGGACGTCGGCGGAGCCGCGCTCCTCGCCGCGACCTGGTACCGCAGCAACCCCGAGTTCTACACCGCGGCGGCCCGGTGCGTCCGGGCGGCCCGGGCGGAGATCAGGGTGACGTACACCCGCCGCTACCCGCCCGACCAGTACACGACGAAAGCCTCGGCGGACTACTTCGCGGACATTCTGGCCTGGGCGCGCGAGGACACCGAGGACCAGCGCAGCGTCCGCCGGATCATCGGCGTCCCCGAGACCGACGGCGTGCCCGACCGGGACGTCCTGGCCTGGGCCCGACGGCACCGGGAGGAGACCCGCCAGCTGCTCAACTACGAGGCCAACGTGCTGCGGTGGACGGCGGCGGCCGACGGCCTGAACATGGCGCTGATCGACGACAGCACCGTCTTCCTGGCCTTCTCCGGGGGCGCCCGCCAGAAGCTGAACGGCTTCAGCGTCCAGGACCCGACGTACATGTCCTACTTCGCCGCCTACTTCGAACAACTGTGGACGCCGCTGCAACCGCTGGGCGCCTATCTGGACGCCGCGGGAAACTGACGCGGCGTCGCCGGGCGGCCCACCGTTGTTCCACGAAGGAGTCGTAACGGCGCATACTGCCTGTGTGAGCAATGAGCGATCGAACGGCGCCCAGGATCCTGCCGCACCGCCGCCCGCCGACCGGGAGTAGCGGCTCGAAGAGCGAGAGAAGGCCGCGGACCGGCGCGAACGCCATGCCGACGAGCGGGAACGCCATGCCGACGAGCGGGAACGGCTGGCGGTTCGGCGTGACGAGGCAGCCGACCGCCGGGAGTGCCTCGCGGAAACCCGGGAGAGCGCCGCCGACCTGCGGGAATCCCGCGCGGACGCACGAGAGGCAGCCGCCGACCGGCGCCAGGCCGCTCTCGACGCGCAGGAGGAGCGGGCGGACCGCCGGTCCCGCGCCGCCGGAGAGGACACCGCCGTCTGCCGGCAGCGCTCCGTCGAGGCCATCGTCCGGGCGCAGGACCTGATCACAGCCAGTCAGGATCAGCTCCAGCGGGTCGAAGCGGCGCTGCGCCGCGCGGAGGCGCGCGAGGATTTCGAACAGCGGGCCGTCGATCAGGAAGTGGCGGTCTCGGAACGGCGGAAGCATCGCGAGGCGGACGCGTTGCAGGACCCTTCCGGTCAGGCGGAGCCGGGGCAGGCGGGGCAGTGACGAGAGGGCCCGGTACGGCGGCCGGCCCCCGTCGCCCCGCCTGACCCATGCCCGTGGAGGACCGATTCCCGGCCCCGGCCGGTGCCGGGAGCGTGCGTGGTGTCTACCGAGCGCCGGCCGGTGCGAGCGCGTCGTCGGCGAAGCGCGGCACCTCCGCGTTCTCGTCGTGGCCGCCGTTCTTCTCGCGGATCCACTTGCCGGCCAGGGCGGGGATCCAGGCCGAGAACTCGCTCTGCGTCAGATCGGCGGGGACTTTGCCGCCCAGCTTGTCGATGTCCGCGGCGGGGTAGCCGCCGGGCGCGTCGATGCGTTCGGCCGGGGTGTCCTTCATCGTCGCGTCCCAGACCTGGAGGGCGAACGTGGTGCAGTTCCTGGCGGACGTGCCCGCCCAGCCGCCGGTCAGGAGGAAGTTCCAGCTGGGCAGGAGCGTGTACTTCTCGTTGAGTTCGCCACGCCGCTGGATCTCCTGCTTGAAGGCGCTCTGCTGGGCGCCGGACAGCGTCGTACAGCGCGCGGCGCGCGCGGAGTGCGCCTGGCCCTGGTCCTGCTTGCGGCTCGGCCGGTCCCATTCGACCAGTGGCTTGCCGGGTACGTTGATGTCGTAACCGGTGTAGTTGACGGACATGCCGTCGACCGGGGAACCGTCGCCGTTGGTGCCGTCCGGGTCGTTCGGCTGGAAGGAATACGTGTCGTAGCGGGCCTCTTCGCCGCTGTCCAGCTTGCGGTGCAGCTTTCCGCTGGTGGTGAAGTGTACGAGCCAGCTGTGGCCGAACACGTGCTGGCTCACGTTCAGTTCGTAGAGCAGCTTGTTCGTCTGCTGGGCGTAGGACAGCTCGCCGTACTTCTTCTTGAAGTCGTCGCTCTTCCACAGCGCGTGGGCCCGCTTGCCGATGTCCCAGACGTAGCCGCCGGTGGTGCGGTCGGTGATCTCGGTGCTGTAGATGCAGAGCACGTTGTCCAGCGAGCGGGCGCCGGTCGGCTGCGGCCGGTCGGCGGCGTGCGCGGCGGGCGTCTGGAGCAGGCCCAGGAGGAGGGCGGCCGCGGCGCTCGACGTGATCACGGCAGGTGTACGTAAGGTCATGAGGTGCGGGTGCTTTCCTTCGGTCGGCCGGCGGCTCGGACGCGCCGCCGGCTCGGCGTACCAAGATCATTTCGGTCGGTGGTCCCGTGCGCCAGGGGCGGAAAGTCCTGGCCGGACGGGACTTTCGCCCTTACGGGGGCGGGGTGGTGCCGGGGGCTGTGCAACCGGTGCGGGCCGGGGCGGGCGGCCGGAGTCCGGGGCCGGGGTCGGGGCGGCCGGGCGCCCGGCTCGCGGCGCGTGATCAACTGGCCTGGTCCGGCCGGCCGGGCTGCCCGCCCGCCGCGCCGGGTGGCGCCGTGACACGGCGTCCGACGTTCCGACCCCGGGAGAGTGGTCCGCGATGAACAGCATCAGTTACGACGACGTGCGGGCGGCGGCCGGCCGGATCGCCGGGGACGTGCGGCCGGTCACCGTCGCACCGGTCGACCCGGGCGGGTTCGGGCCCGGCGAGGGCTGGCTCGCCTACGAGTTCACCCAGCACACCGGGTCCTTCAAGGCCCGTGGTGCGGCGAACTTCATCGCCGCGCACCGCGAGGCCGGCACCCTGCCCGAGGCCGGGGTGGTCATCGCCTCCGGGGGCAACGCCGGACTGGCCTGTGCCTGGGCGGCGGGCCGCCACGGCGTCCGGGCGACGGTCTTCCTGCCCGAGACCGCACCGCCGGTCAAGGTCGCCCGGCTGCGCCTGCTCGGCGCCGACGTACGCCAGGTGGGCACCGAGTACGCCGCCGCGCTGGAGGCGGCCGGGGAACACGTCGCGCGGACCGGCGCGTTGGAGGCGCACGCGTACGACCACCCGCTGATCGCCGCCGGGGCCGGCACCTTGCTGGAGGAGATCCGGGCCGCGCTGCCCGGCCTGGACACGGTCGTCGTCGCGGTCGGCGGCGGTGGCCTGTTCAGCGGGGTCGCCGCGGCCGCGCACCACCACGGCGTACAGGTCGTGGCCGTCGAGCCGGAGAACTGCCGGGCGCTGAACGCGGCGATCGAGGCGGGCCGGGTCGTCGACGTCCCGGTGGACTCCGTCGCCGCCGACTCGCTGGGCGCGCGCCGCGCCAGCCGGATGGCGCTGGACTGGGCGCTGCGGGCCGAGGCGATCTCGCTGCTGGTCCCGGACGAGGCGATCGTGGCCGCGCGCCGGAGCCTGTGGGACGACCGCAGGCTGGCGGTCGAACACGGCACGGCGGCCGCCTTCGCCGCCCTCCGGTCCGGGGTGTACCGGCCCGCGCCGGGGGAGCGGGTGTGCGTCGTGGTGTGCGGCGCGAACACCGACCCGTCGGACCTGGTGCGCCCCTGACTCCGTACGTCCCGATTCCGTACGTCCCGAACCCGTACGCCCCGGTGCGTGACCCCGGCGGCCTGTTCTGGCGCACGCATTCGATGTGCGGATGACTGCCGGGCCGGTCGCCGGGAAGCCGTCCGGCCCCCGGGACCGCCCGGCCCCACTCTCGTCGTTCCGCCTGTGAGCTGCGCGTCCGCGGTTCCCCGGGCGGCCCGCGGCGCGTGCGCCGCCCCCGTCTCCGTACACGTGTCCAAAGAGATTTGCCGACGAACCGATACACCCGTCGTGTGGTGCTCGTTGGCCCTTTACGGCGCGTGAGCCGCGACCGGTCGCCCGGCCCCGCCACGGCCCGGTCGCCGTTGTACACCAGCACCTTCGTCAGGAGACGGCAAGCATGAACAGGAAGCCAGGCCACCGCGGTCGCCGATTGCCGCTGACCGTCGCGCAGACGGGGATGTGGTTCTCCCAGCAGCTGGACGCGGAGAACCCGATCTACCGTGCCGCGGAGTACGTGGACATCCACGGCCCGGTCGACCTGGCCGTGCTGGACACCGCGGTGCGCCGCGCCGTGGCCGGCATCGACGCCGTACGGGTCCGGTTCGAGACCGACGAGGACGGCGGCGTCTGGCAGGTCCCCGACCTCGCGGACGACTGGCCGCTGCCCGTCGTCGACCTGCGGGAGGCGGCGGGCAGCCCCGCCGGACCGCCGCCAGGACCGGCCCTGGTGGTCGCGCCGGCCGACCCGTGGACCCGCGCGAAGGAATGGATGTGGGCCGACCTGCGCAAGCCCACCGACCTGCGCCGCGCCCCGCTGTTCAGCTTCGCCGTGCTGCTGCTGCCCGACGACCACTGCGTGCTGTACATGGCGCTGCACCACATCGTCCTGGACGGCTACGGCTTCTCGCTCCTGATCCGGCGGGTCGCCGAGATCTACAGCGCCCTGGAGGCGGGCGAGGAGTGCCCGCCCAGCGACCTGGGCACCCTGGAGCAGCTGCTGGCCGACGAGGCCGAGTACCACGCCTCCGAACGGTGCGCCAGGGACCGCGCGTTCTGGGCCGAGCGCTTCGCCGGCCGCACCGCCGGAACCGGCCTCGCCAGTCGCCTGGCCACCGTTCCGCACCGCTTCGTGCGCGAGACCGGCCACCTCCCCGCGCCCGCCGCCGACGGGCTGCGCTCGCTGGCCCGGCAGACCCGGTCGGGGCTGCCCGTGGTGGCGATGGCCGCACTCGCGCTGTACGTGCACCGCATGAGCGGATCGACCGACGTGACGCTGGACCTGACCGTGACCGGCCGCGTCGGCGCCGTACCGCGCAGCACACCGTGCATGGTCGCCAACGTGCTGCCGCTCCAGGTCGAGCTGGAGCCGTACACGACCGTGCGCGAACTGCTGCGGCACACCTCCGAGCGGGCCCGCGGCCTGCTGCGCCACCAGCGCTACCCGTCGCCCTACCTCGTCCAGGAGCTGGGCGCCGCGCACACCGGCGGCCATCTCGGCGACTGGGGCATCAACATCATGGGCTACGACCCGGAGCTGGCCTTCGGACGGCACCCGGCCACCCTGCACAACCTCTCCAACGGCCCGGTCACCGGCCTCGGCGTCAACGTCTACGAGCGGACCGACGACGGCAGTCTGCGCATCGACTTCCAGGCCGACCCGGACCTGTACGACGCCGACGTCACCGCCGCCCACCAGCGCCGCTTCCTGGCCCTGCTGGACACCCTGGCCGGCGTGGACCCCGAACAGCCCGTCGGCGGCATCGACCTGCTGCCCGCCGCCGAGCGCCGCCGGGTGACCACCGGATGGAACGACACCGCCCGTACGGTGCCGGTCACCACGCTGCCCGCGCTCTTCGAGGAGCAGGCCCGCCGCACGCCCGCGGCCACCGCCCTCGTGTGCGGCGCCACCACCCTTTCGTACGCCGCACTGAACTCCCGCGCCAACCGGCTGGCGCACGCGCTGATCGAACGCGGCGCCGGGCCCGAGACGTTCGTGGCGCTGGCCCTGCCGCGCACCGCCGACCACCTCGCCGGCCTGCTGGCCGTCCTCAAGACGGGCGCCGCGTCCGTACCGGTCGACCCGGAGCTGCCCGCCGAGCGCATCCGCTTCCTGCTCGCCGACACCCGCCCGGTCTGCGTCCTCACCTCGGCGGCGGCCGCCGGGGACCTGCCCGGCACCGCCACCACCCTGTGCCTGGACACCCCGGCCGCCGCACGGGAGCTGGACCTCCGTCCGGACACCGACCCCACGGACGCCGACCGGGTGGCCCCGCTGGCACCGGGCCACCCGGCGTACGTCAGCTACACCTCCGGCTCCACCGGGCAGCCCAAGGGCGTCGTCGTGGAACACCGCCAGCTGACGAACCTGTTCTTCGACCACCGGGCCGAGCTGATCGACCCGGAGACGGCCACCGCCCGGCGCCGTCTGCGGACCGCGCTGACCGCCGCGTTCTCCTTCGACACCGCCTGGGAGGGCCCGCTGTTCCTGGCCGCCGGCCACGAACTCCACCTCGTCGAGGACGCCGTACGCCTCGACCCGCCCGCCCTCGTCGACTACATCGCCGACCACCGCGTCGACTTCCTCGACCTCACCCCCACCTACCTGCACCAGCTGATCGCCGCCGGACTGTTCACCGGCGAACGGCACCGGCCCCGCATCCTCATGGTGGGCGGCGAAGCCGTCGACGCCGCCCTCTGGGAGACGCTGCGCACCCTGCCCGGCACCACCGCGTACAACTACTACGGGCCGACCGAATGCACCGTCGACGCCGTGTACTGCCGTATCGCCGGCCAGGGGGAACAGCCCGTCATCGGACGGCCGGGCCGCAACGTGCAGGCGTACGTGCTCGACGCCGCGCTCAACCCCGTGCCGGCCGGGGTACCGGGGGAGCTGTACCTGGCCGGTGACCAGATCGCCCGCGGCTACCTCCGCCGGCCCGCGCTCACCGCGGAGCGGTTCGTCGCCAACCCGTTCGCCCACGCGGGCAGCGGCTCGGCCGCCGGCACCTGCGGCGACCCCGGGGTGCCCTGCACCTGCGGCGCGCCGGGCTCGCGCATGTACCGGACCGGCGACCGGGCGCGCTGGACGTCCGACGGCATCCTCGAATACCTCGGCCGCGCCGACGGACAGGTCAAGGTGCGCGGCTTCCGCATCGAACCCGGCGAGGTCGAGACGGCGCTGGCCCGCCACCCGGGCGTGGCCCACGCGGTGGTCACCGTACGGGAGGACACCCCCGGCGACCGGCGCCTGGCCGCGTACGTCGTGCCCGTCGCCCCCCGGCGCCCGGCCGGCCGTGTCGCGCCCGGCCGCATCCCCGCCCCCCAGCGCCCGTCCGGCCGCACCGCCCCCGGCCGCATCCCCGCATCGCGCCGCTCCGGTTCCGGCACCGCCGCGCCCGCACCGGTCGACGCGGACGTCCTGCGCGCCTGGGCGACCGCCCGCCTGCCCGAGTACATGGTCCCCGGCGCCTTCGTCCTCCTGGACCACCTGCCGCTGACCGCCAACGGCAAGCTGGACCGCGCCGCCCTGCCCGCGCCGGAGGCCCCTGCCGCCTGCAACGGGCGGCAGCCGCGCAGCCCCCAGGAGAGGGTGTTGTGCACGCTGTTCGCCGAGGTGCTCGGTGTACGGCAGGTCGACGTGGACGACGACTTCTTCGCCCTCGGCGGACACTCCCTGCTGGCGGCCAAGCTCATCAGCCGCATCCGCTCCGCCCTGGGCACCGAGCTGTCCATCCGCGCGCTGTTCGACGCGCCCACCGTCGCCGAACTCGTCGAGGTGCTGCACACCGGCGGCGGATCGGACGGCTTCGAGGCCCTGCTGCCGCTGCGCACCCGGGGAAGCCGCCCCCCGCTGTTCTGCGTCCATCCTTCCGGCGGCCTGAGCTGGTGCTATGCCGGGCTGCTGCGCCACCTGGGCCCGGACGTCCCGGTGTACGGGCTCCAGGCCGGCGGACTGGAGGGGCGCGCGGCGCTGCCCGCCACCTTCGAGGAGATGGTCGCTGCCTACGTCGGGCAGATCCGGGCCGTACAGCCCGCGGGGCCGTACCACCTGCTGGGCTGGTCGCTCGGCGGCGCGCTCGCGCACGCCATCGCGGTCCGGCTGCAGGCCAGGGGCGAACGGGTGGCGCTGCTGGCCATGCTCGACTCACGCCCCATCGATCCGCACGGAACGACGGATTCCGCCGTCACGGAGCACGACATCCTCGCCCTGCTCCTGGAGGCGGCCGGACACGATCCGGACCGGTTCGCGCGGCCGTTGACCGTCCCGGGCGTCGCGGCGGTGCTGCGCGGGCCGGGCGGCGGCGACGAACTGCTCGACTCCCTCAAGCAGCACCCGGCGCTCGGCGAGGACCGGCTCACCGCCGTCACCGAGGTGTTCACCAACTCGGTGAAGCTGCTGCCGACCTTCTCCGAGGGCATCTTCGACGGCGACCTGCTGTACTTCCACGCCACCGAGGGCAAGCCCGCCCACGCACCGACCGCCGAGACCTGGCGCCACCTGATCACCGGCCACATCGAGAACCACGACATCGCCTGCACCCACCACGCCATGACCCAGGCGGAACCCCTGGCCCGGATCGGCCGGGAGGTGGCCGCACACCTGGAAGCGACGGTGGCGGTGCCCGGTCCGGGGGCGCGGGGCTGAGGCAACGAGCCGTGTTCCGGTGGTGGACTCAGGTCGCCGTGTACCGCTCCGCCAGTTCGGACGCCGTGCGGGCGACGGCGGCGCGGAGGCCGGGCGGGCCCAGCACCTCGGCCTCCGTACCCAGCCGGAGGAGGTCGCCGACCGCGACGGCCGGAGTCTCGACCGGGAGGTCCACCAGCACCCAGCCCTCGTGGTCCGGCGGCCCGGCGCCTTCCAGGGCCTGGCTGCCGGCCGCGCCGAACTGCATGGGGAGCAGCCGCTGGGCGCGCGGGGAGATCCGTAGCCGTGCCGTCGCGTGGTGCAGTCGTGCCTCCAGACGCCGCGAGGACTGCTCCCAGCAGGCGGCCAGGTCGAAGCCGGCCGGCCGCTCGAAGGCCGTGTCCGTCGTCTCGGCGTGCACGAGGCGGGAGATGCGGTAGGTCCGGGGCCGCACGGTGGCGTCGGCCGGTCGGGCGGCGTCGGCCGGCGGTGGGCCGTCGGTCCAGGCCACCACGTACCAGATGCCGCTTTCAGGACGAGGCCGAGCGGAAGCAGCTCCCGGTGCGCCGCGGCGCCGTTCCACGCCCGGTAGTGGACGCGCAGCGTCCGCTGTTCCCAGACGGCGCGGGCCACGGACGCCAGGTGGGGTACCGGGTCGGTGTGCCGGAACCAGGCGGCGGCGTCCAGGTGGAAGCGGTCCTGGAGGCGGCGGGCCCGGTCCGCCAGGCCGGGCGGCAGTGCGGCCTGGAGTTTGAGCTGGGCCGTCGCCAGGACCGCGCCCAGGCCCAGTTCCCGCGCGGCCCCCGGCACACCGGCCAGGAACAGTGACTCCGCCTCGGCGTCGTTCAGCCCGGTCAGCCGGGTGCGGTAGCCGTCCATGAGCGAGTAGCCGCCGTCCGGGCCGCGTTCGGAGCGGACCGGGACGCCCGCGGCGCCCAGCGCCTCGACGTCCCGGTAGACCGTGCGCAGGGACACCTCCAGTTCGGCGGCCAGTTCGGCGGCGGTCATCCGGCCGCGGTTCTGGAGCAGCAGGAGGAGGGAGAGCAGACGGTCGGCGCGCATGAGGCCATTGTCGCGCCGTACCTGACAGAAGGTGTCAGGTACGGCGGCCAGACTTCGAGCACACCGCGCGGACCGCACCGCGCGGCCGGACGAAAGGAGCACCATGACCGCACCGACCAGCGCCGAACGCCTGCGTACCACCGGGCACTTCACGTACGCCGACTGGCAGGAGCGCGCCCTCGGCGGGGAAGACACCTTGCCGCGCCTCGCCCACGCCGCCGTCACCAACACCTTCGCCGGGGGCGTCGAGGCAGCCCGAACGACCTGTGAGTACACCATCGTCTACATCACGGAGAAGACCGGCACCTTCACCGGGATGGAGCTGCTGACGGGCACCGTCGACGGGCGGCGGGGCACCTTCGCCGTGGAGGAGCGCGGCTCGTTCGACGCACGGGGGAGCGTGCACTGCACGTTCGAGGTCGTACCGGGCTCGGCCACCGGCGAGCTGGCCGGGCTGCGCGGTACCGGAGAGTTCACCGTCGGGCACGGCAGCCCGTCCGTTCCGTACACCTTCGACTACGACTTCGGCTGAGGCAGACCGGACGCGGCCCGCACCCCATGCGGACCCCCTTCCTCCGCCGCGCCGCGCGCGTCCTAAGATCGGGCGGTCCGGCAACAAGGTGCGCAGGCCGTGTCCAGCGGCCCGCGCGCAACGGGGAAGACGGGGAAGCAGCAGTGCAGCGCGACAAGTGGATACGTACGGCGGCGACGGTGGCCCTGGTGGTCTCGGCGGCCAGTGCCTGCGGAGCGTCCGGGGCGCCGGCGTCCGCCAAGGGCACGCCGGTGCCGAGCCCGACGGCCGCGCCGCCCGAGAAGGTCGCCCCGCAGCACCCGGCGCCCGGCAAGAAGGCGCCGGTGCTGGAGCAGATCAAGTACGACCTGGAGACCCGGGTGCTCTACATGGGCGGCGCGGTGCCCAAGCAGACCAGCAGCACCTGTGACACCAAGGAGGTCGGCGGCGAGAAGCCCCGGACCTTCACCTGCACCGTGAAGTACATGGGAGTCGACGTGCCCTTCCGCGTCGAGACCAAGGGCGGCTTCATCCTCACGCAGTACACGGCCACGCCGACCAAGGGCGGCGTGCTGACCGCCGAGGGGATGCGGGCCCGGGCGTGGAAGCAGTACGGGCAGTACGGGGGCAAGGCGGCCGGCTCGTTGCGCTGCGACAAGGCTCCCGAGGTGCAGCTGGTACCGATCGACAAGCCCAGCGGGTACCGCTGCTACGTGGGCGAGGGCGGCCTCAAGGGCGACTACGACGCGATCGTCACCGCCAACGGTATGCGCCTGACGTGATCCGGGTGCCGGGCATCCCACCCCCGTGAGGATGCCCGTCCACCCACCGGCCGCACCGCGGTGCGGTGCTGCGCCGGCCCGGTCCCGGCGACGCCGGAGGGTGCGGACGCGGGCACCGTGACCGGCGCAGGTACGGCCCACTTCACCGCACCGGCCATTGATTGGCAGCCCGTTTCCGTGCGGCCAATCAATGGCCCGCACGGCCGGAAACCGGCCTTGTGAGGTCCCATCGGCCTCCGTACCGTGGCGTTCCTCGGTCAGCTCGGCGCGGAGGCCGCATGGGGCGTCGCGAAAAGCCCGTGGACCCCGGGGCGGGTCCGGTACAGCGGTTCGCGTACGAACTGCGCAAGCTGCGCCTGGAGGCGGGCAGTCCGACCTACCGGGCCATGGCGGAACGGGCGGCCTACTCGGCCGCCGTGCTCTCCCAGGCGGCGGCGGGGGAGAAGCTGCCGTCGCTCCCGGTGACGCTGGCGTACGTGACGGCGTGCGGCGGGGACACCGGACACTGGCAGCGGCGCTGGCACGAAGCCGTACGGGAGGACGCGGCCCGCGTCCTCGAAGCGGAGGAGGACGGTGCCGTCGCGCCCTACCGCGGCCTGGCCCGTTTCGAACCGGACGACCACACGCGTTACTTCGGCCGTCGGCGGCTCACCGAGGAACTGCTGCGGCGGGTGCGTGAACGCCGGGTCGTCGCGGTGTTCGGCCCGTCCGGCAGCGGAAAGTCCTCCCTGCTGCGCGCCGGGCTCATCGCCCGTCTGCGGCGGCCCGCCGACGCCCCGCCGCTCGGCCTGCCCCCGCCCGCCGCGATCCGCGTCCTCACCCCCGGCGCCCGTCCCGAGCGCGACGCCGGGCGGCTGTTCACCCCGGCCGGGACGACGGGGGACACCTGGCTCGTGGTGGACCAGTTCGAGGAGGTCTTCACCCTCTGCGCCGACCCCGACGAACGGAACGCGTTCGTCCGCCGCATCCTGACGGCCCACGATCCCGCGAGCCGGCTGCGGGTGGTGCTGGGCGTACGGGCGGACTTCTACGGCAGGTGCCTGGCGCACCGGGAACTGGCCGACGTGATCCACGAGGCGAGCCTGCCCATCGGACCGATGTCGCCGCAGGAACTGCGGGAGGCGATCGTCAAGCCGGCGGCCGCCGAAGGCCTGATCGTGGAGCGGTCGCTGACCGCCCGCCTCGTCGAGGAGATGGCCGAGGAGCCGGGCAGCCTGCCCCTGCTCTCGCACGTCCTGCTGGAGACCTGGCGGCGGCGCCGTGGCCGTACCCTGACGCTCCAGGCGTACGAGGCGGCGGGCGGTGTCCACGGCGCGGTCGCCCAGACCGCCGAACAGCTCTACGGCCGGCTCTCGCCGCAGCAGGCCGGGGCGGCGCGCCGGATGCTGCTGCGCCTGATCACCCCGGGGGAAGGCTCGGCGGACACCCGCCGGCCCGCGGCCAGGGGAGAGCTGGACGCCGGTGACCCGGCCGCCGCCCAGCTCGTCGAACAGCTTGCCAGGGCCCGTCTGATCACGGTGGACCAGGACACCGTGGACCTGGCCCACGAAGCGCTGATCACGTCCTGGCCCCGGCTGCGCGGCTGGATCGAGGAGGACCGCGGACGCCTGATCGTGCACCGCCGGCTGACGGAGGCGGCCGGACTGTGGGACGAACTCGACCACGACCCGGGGGCGTTGTACCGAGGTACCCGTCTGGATGCCGCCGAGGAGGCGTTCGCCCCCGAGGAGAGAGGCGTTCCGGAGGAGGCGGCCGGAGCTGTGCCGTCGCCTGGCGGCACCCCCGACGAACTCACCCCTCAGGAACGCGCCTTCCTCACCGCCAGCATCGCGGCGCGCGACCGCGAGCGGCGCGCCGCCGCCCGGACCACCCGCCGGCTGCGCCAGTCCGCCGCGACCCTGTCCGTCCTCCTCGCCCTCGCCCTCGCCGCCGGGCTGGTCGCCTGGGACCAGTTCCGTACGAGTGAACGGCAGCGCGACGCGGCCGTGGCCGCCCAGCGTCTCTCCCTGTCGCGGCAGCTTGCCGCGCAGTCCACCGCCCTCATGGGGGACTGGCCGGACCTGTCCTCCCTGCTGGCGGTCCACGCCTACCGGACCGCCCCCACCAAGGAAGCCGTCGCGAGTCTGTTCAGCGCGGTGGACGTCCCGCTGCGGCGCCGGCTCGACGGGCACTCCGGCGGAGTGCGGGCGGTCGCGTTCAGCCCCGACGGGCGCACCCTCGCCACCGGCGGTGCGCGGGACTCCACCGTGCGCCTGTGGAACGTGCCGGCCGGAACGGCCCGCGCCACGCTCCCTGCGCCTGCGAAGACGCTCGCCGCCCTGTCCTTCAGCGCTGACGGGCGCACACTGGCGGGCAGCACCGGCGGGGGAGCCTGGCGGCTGTGGGACGTGGCCACCGGCCGTGTCCGCGCGACGTTCGGCGGGCACGGCGGCCCGGTGACGACCACGGCCTTCAGCCGGGACGGCCGCATCCTGGCCACCGGCGGCACCGGCGGCACCGGCGGCACCGTGCGCCTGTGGAACACGGCCACCGGCGAGCTGTCCGCGACGCTGCGCGGTCACACCGGGAAGGTCGTCTCGGTGGCCTTCGCGCCCGACGGGCGCTCGGTGGCCACCGGCAGCCTGGACGGCACCGTACGCCTGTGGGACGCCGCCACCGGCGCCGCCCGCACCCGGATCGTCTCGCCCGCGGGCGGCAACAGGGCGGTGGCCTTCGGCCCGGACGGACACACTCTGGCCATCTACGGCAGCGACGACGCCTCCATCAAGCTGTGGGACCTGACCGCCGGCAAGGCCCGTACCACCCTCGCCGGGCCCGCCGGTTACGTGCTCACGATGGTCTTCGGCCCGTCCGGCCGCATCCTGGGCGGCGGCAGCGACGACGGCACCGTACGGCTGTGGGACGTGGCCACCGGCGGGAACCTCGGCACCCTCCCCGGCCACACGCGCCGCGTCGGCTCGATGGCGTTCAGCCCGGACGGGCACACGATGGCCAGCGGCAGCGACGACGGCACGGTCCGGCTGTGGAACACCACCCTCGGCGATACGCTCACCACCCTGACCGGCCACACCGGGCCGGTGGGCGCCGTGGCGTACGGGCGGGGCGGCCGTACGCTGGCCAGCGGCAGTGACGACGGCACCGTACGCGTCTGGGACCTGGGCACGCGCGGGAGCCGGACGCTCGGCCGCCGGTCCGGCAGCGGCGGGAGCGACCGCGTCCGCGCGGTGGCGTTCAGCCCCGACGGCCGCACTCTCGCCACCACCGGCAGACGCACCGGCCTGCGCATCTGGGACGTGGCCACCGGCAGACTCCTCGCCACACTGCCGCGGTTCACGGGGGAAGCGGTGGCCTTCGGTCCGGACGACCGGACCCTGGCCGGTACCGGCGGGACCGGAGCCCTGCTGCTGTGGGACACCCGCAGCCACCGGACCCGGACCCTGTCCACCTCCCGTACCGATCCGGCGACGTCGGTCGCGTTCAGCCGGGACGGCCGGACCCTGGCGAGCGGCAGCCGGGACGGCCCCGTACGGCTGTGGGACGTGGCCACCGGCCGGGCCCGGAACGTCCTGACCGGTCCCCGGGGCAACGCCGGAGCGGTCGCGTTCAGTCCGGACGGCCGCACCCTGGCCGGCGGCGGCGCGGACGGGTCGGTACGGCTGTGGGACGTGGTCACCGGCAATGCCCGTACCACCATCACCGGGCACACCATCGGCGCGCTGGGCGCGGTGGCCTTCACCCCCGACGGCCGGACCCTGGCCGCCAGCGGGCGCGACACCGGCAGCGTACGGCTGTGGGACGTGGCCACCGGCCAGACCCGCGCCACCTACGCGGGCCAGACCGGCCTCGTCCGGTCGGTCGCGTTCAGCCCCGACGGCCGCTCGCTGGCCACCGGCAGCAGCGACGGAGTGGTACGCCTGCGGGAGGTGGCCCTGCCCGGCCCCGACGAGTCCGTCAAGAGAATCTGCCGCGCCGTCAACCGCGAGCTGACGTCGGCGGAACACGCCGCCTACCTGCCGGACGAGGCACCCCGTAAGGCGTGCGGGGCGCCCTGAGGCATCTCGAACGCATTTAGCCCCGGTGGAGCGCTGCACACCGTCTGGTGCGGGGGCGCCGTTGGAGATAGGAGGTAGGCGGGGCTGCGCGCGAGGGACGGGAGACCAGGCCCCGCCCGGCGCGCAGAGCTAGGGGGCGTCTCATGAGCATTCCGGCAGCGCTGCGCCTGCTGCGCGGCACCGACCTGCTGGACCTGTCGTTCGGTTTCGCCGGGCTGACGGTGGAAGGGACCGGCGGGGACCGGCGGCTGGTCCGCGCGGACGCGCAGGCGGACGGCTGGATCGCGGTCACCTTCGGGCCGCAGCACACGGTGGAACAGGCGTTCAGCGACGAAGTGCCGGGGGAGCCCCGCGATCTGCCGGTGGGCTCCCTCATCGGCGGCCGGAGCGTCCTCGTCTTCGAGGTGGGGCCGCGGGACGCGGTGCCGTTCACCGAGGACGGACTGCTCGACGCCATGCGGAGGCTCCCGCTGCGCGTCGTGGACGCGGCCCGCGAACCGGACACGCCGGCTCCCGCGGCACCGGCGTTCCACCCGCCGCCCGCGGCGCCGGACGGGCAGGACGCCGCGGCCCGCGCCATGGCCCTGGTACGGCTGCTGCGGACGACGACCGAACTCACCGCCCGCTTCGGCCCCGAGACCGCGCGCGCCCTCGCGGCAGCGGCGGACGCGGCAGCGGCGGGCGCGGTGGCGGAGGGAACAGAAGCCGCAATTCCGGCCGTGGCGGCCGGGCCGCAGGACCCGCTCGCCGACCCGGCCCGCCCCCGTACCGGCATCGAACTTCCCTACCGGCTGTACCTGTCTCCCTCGCAGAAGGGCAGGTGGATCCACCGGGGCAGGATTCCGGCGCCCGAGCCCGGCGCCCGCGTCCCCCTCTGGCACACCCGGCTCGACGCCGGGACGGTCCGCGCGGTGTGGAACCGCGAACGCGGCGGCGACCCGGGCGCCCCGTACGCCTTCCGGCAGGCGCTGGAGCCGGACGACCGGCGGGACATCGTCGACCTCACCACCGGCGCGGGCCTGATCGAGCCGGACGGCAGCCCGTACGTGCCGCAGCCCGTGGCCGTACGGCTGCTGATGCTCTCCACGGCCGGCGGCTGGCTGGACGGCCTCGGCTCCTGGCCGCGACGGCCGCGCGGCGTCTCGCTCTCCGAATGGCGCCACCGGGCCGCCATGGGACGCGACCACTACGTCCGCGTGATGCGCGAGGGATTCCTGTGCCCCTTCGGGCACAAGGCGGTGCATGTCCGCGTCACCGAGCGGAAGTTCGACGCCTCCCAGGCCGCCTACCTGATCCAGCGGGAGTTCGTCGTCGTACGGCAGCCGCTGCGCACGTACGACCCGAAGACCGCGCTGCCCACCGGTCCCGAGCCCACGAGCGACCTGGCGAACGTGCTGTTCCCCTTCACCAGCGTGCGCCTGGACACGGTGGAGACACCGGACCTCGTACCGCCCGCCGACCGGCGCAAGTTCTTCCCCGCCACCCCGGCGGAGCGGCCGTTCCACTTCAAGGTCACCGCGGTCGACCACGGCGGGAACACCGTCGAGTTCCGTACGCCGCTGCTCTTCCTCGACGAGACGCTGGCCACCGGCGCCGGACTCGCCGCGGCCGTCGCCGAGTACAACGCTTTGGACCGTAACCCGCCCACCGCCGCCGCCGGACCCGGCGCCGTGGCGCCGGAGCACCCCGTGGAGGCCAGCGCCGACCTCCTCGGCCAGTCGGTGGCGCTCGCGCCCGTCCTCCGGCCCGACGACACCCGGCTCGACGTGACCCGGATGGTGTGGGGCATGGCGGCGCCGCCCGCGCTGGCCGACCCGGCGCCGGGTGACCCGGCCGTGTCGAAGAACGCCCAGTTCCTGCCGCAACTGCGCTGGGCACAGGCCTCCGTGCCCGCCGTCGGACGGATCGGCGGCACGGACGCCACGGTGCCCGTCGCCTACGCGAAGCGGTACGCCCTGTCCGGCTTCGACACCGTCGGCGGCCCGGTCCGCAAGGCCAACGCGGGACAGGTCTTCCTCAGCCTGCTCACCCCCGCCGGCCAGCCGCTGCGGATGGACTTCGGCCGGCAGAGCGACCGGTCCGGCGGCCTCACCGCGCCCAGCATGATCGTGTCCGGACTGTCCCGGCTGACCGGGCCGGTCTCGGGCGTCCCGGCCGTCGGCGGCCAGGACCCGCTCCAGCTCATCGCCGACGGAACCTTCCGCCCGGAGGAGTTCTTCCGCCCGCTGGACGTCCTCGACGCAGTCGGACCGAGCCTGCTGGGCGTGGTGCCGCTGGCCGAGGTGATCAAGGCAGTGGACGGGCTCGGCAAGGCCCTGAAGGTGCCCAACTTCTTCACCGAGACCGTCAGTGCGGTCACCGGCTTCCTCTCCGACCTCGGCCGCGTCCGCCAACTGCTCACCCATGAACTCGACCGCTATCCGGCCGCCGCCCGCCAGGTCGCCGACACGGCGGAGAAGTTCGTCACCGTCGTCGGGGACTTCGTGGCCCAAGGGCTCGCCGGCCGTACCGGACCGATCACGATGCAGCAGGTCGACACCGCCTTCACCGCCTTCGCCACCACCCTGACCAACCTGCTGAACACCCTGCCCGCCGGCGCCGACCCGGGCGTACGGACCCTGCTCACCCGCGTCCAGCAGCAGATCGCGACCTGGACCCGGGCCGCCGGAGAGGTCGTCGCGCTGCGCGACGCCGTACAGCAGGCCGCCAACGGCTTCCGGCTCCCGGAGACCGTCAACGCGCGCCTGGAGTGGAACCCGGACATCCAGCCCGTCCTCCTGGACGGCTCGCCGGTCTTCCTGCCGGACGCCGACGGACGGCTGTCCCTCGTCGTCGACCTGCGCGGCTCCCTGCGCCAGGACCTGAGCGTCGGCGCCGACGTCAGCTGCAGCCTGGAGAACTTCGCCCTGATCCTCGTGCCGAAGTTCAACGCGCTGCGGCTGAGCTTCCGACACGTCCGCTTCACCGCCCGGGCCGGCCGCAAGCCCGACATCGACGTCGTCCTCAAGAGCGTCGACTTCATCGGCCCGCTCTCCTTCGTCCAGACGCTGCGCAAGCTCATCCCGGTGGACGGCTTCAGCGACCCGCCGGGCATCCAGGTCACGCCCTCCGGCATCGTCGCCCGGTACGGACTGCCGCTGCCGAACCTGGCCATCGGCGTGTTCAGCCTGGAGAACCTGCGTCTGGACGCCTACCTCGACCTGCCCTTCCTCGGCCGGTCACTGGAGATCGGCTTCTCCTTCTGCAGCCGGCAGGCCCCCTTCCGGCTCACCGTCTCGCTGCTCGGCGGCGGCGGGTTCTTCGGCATCGTCCTCACGCCCCAGCGGGTGGCCGTCCTGGAGGCGGGCCTCGAATTCGGCGCCGCCGTCTCCCTCGACTTCGGTGTCGCCAGCGGCAGCCTGTCCGTCATGGCGGGCATCTACTTCCGCCTGGAGCTGCAGACCGGGGAGTCCCGGCTGACCGGCTACTTCCGGGCCCGGGGCGAGGTCGACGTCCTGGGCATCGTCTCCGCCTCCATCGAGATCTATCTCGACCTCACCTTCGACACCGCGACCGGCACCGTCTACGGGCGGGCCAGGATCTCCGTCAGCGTACACATCGGCTTCTGGTCGCAGTCGGTCACGATCGAGTGCGAGAAGCGCTTCGTGGGCGGCGGACCGCCCCCCGCCCCGCTCGGCGGCGCGGGGGCGGCGGCGCAGGAGCCACCCCGGCCGCCCACCTTCGCCGAAATGATGGCGCCCTACACCGACCCGGTCACCGGCGCCCGGCGCGACCCCGTCACCGAGTACTGCACCGCCTTCGCGGAAGTGAGCTGAGCCATGCCCGAGACGATCCGGTGGACCGTACTGCCCGACGGCCCGGCCGCCGACGGCACACTGCGGCTGACGGTGCTGGTCAGCCCCCGCCTCACCGGCGGCAGCCGACTCGACGCCTTCCGAGGCTTCCGCGACTGGCCGGACACCCTGCGGAGGTACGCGCCCGCGCTCCAGGTCGCCTTCCGCGCGCCCGGCACCACCGGGCCGGGCGTCCTCGTCCCCGCCACGGCCCAGACGGGGCGCTTCCCGGCGGCCGACAGCGCGCTGTGGACCGAGCTGTTCAAACCCGACACGGTGGTCCACGCGCCCTCCGGGGCCTTCGCCGCCACGGCGGAAAAGCTCCCGGTGCTGCGCTCGTTCCCCGCCGGAGCGGTGCACGACCAGGTCACAGCACTGTACGAGGCGGCGGTGAGCGCGACGGCCGACCGCCGGGCGAACCCGCCGACCGGCGGCGGCGAACTGAACCTCGCGGCGGCCCTGGAGACACAGGGGGCCGGCGCCGACTGGGACCACCCCCAAGGCAGCGACCTCACCGACGTACTGACCCGCACCATCCGGGCCTTCTCCGGCCAGGTCGGCACCACCTACCCCCGGCTGGACAGCCTCATCGGCGCCCCGCCCGCCGGACGGCAGGACGCCACCGCCGAGCCGAACCTCTACCGCCCCCGGCACATGGACCGCACCGCGCGCGACTACACGCAGGACAGCGCACTGCTCGGACTCGCCGAGATGTACCGTTTCTACGACCGGGCCGCGCGCCCGGCCGCCTCCGCCGTACCGCCCCAGGCCGCACCAGAAGCCGAACCGCCCCCGCAGAAACCGGACTTCGACTTCCACACCGCGTGCGCCCTCCTCGCCGACTACCCCGAACTCCTGCGGCGCTTCGGCCTCGCCCTGGACCTGCTCGTCACGCCCCCGGCCGGTCTGGCCGACCGCTGGCAGGCCCGGGTGACCTTCACGGCCGCCCAGGAGCACCTGAACGCCGACGAGACGCTGCGCCCCTGGACTGCGCTGCGCCACGTCCCCGGCCGGCGCTTCGAACCGTACGCAGCCGACGACGGCTTCCACGGCCACCGGATGCTCAAGCTGGGCGCCGACGCGGTGCGCACCACCGACCTGGACCTCGACGGCGCCGCGATGAAGTTCGTCGAGTTCTCCCGCGTCATCGACCAGTACCTGAGCGGTACGGGCGAACCGGGCACGGCCGTCGCCGCCGACCCCACCGCCGTACCGGCCCTGCACGGCGCGGGCCTGACCGTCGTCCACGACGACCGCGACCGGGCCCTCGCCGACCAGCTGGAGGCCGACGCCCGGCACACGGCGGGCGTCGGCCCCGACGGACAGCCCGTCGCCGCCGCGGTCCTGGACGCCACCCACCTCGTCCGCGGCCTGCGCGTCGACGTCGGCGTGGCGGACGAGCGGACCGGGCGCGTCACCACCTGGTACCCGCTGTGCGCGCGGACGGGGGAGTACGCGGTCAGGCGGCCCGGCGCACCGGCCGTACCGATCGCCGCCGCACCCGACGAAGGGCACGTCAAGGCGTCCGCCGTCACCCGCGACCGCGCCGCCGACCACCAGCTCTACGTCCACCAGGCGCTGTTCGGCTGGCACGGCTGGAGCCTGGCCGCCCCGCCGCCCGGCCGGACCCTCGGTGCCGACAACCGGCCCCAGGTGCCAGCACCCGAGATCTCCGACCGCTTCCCGCTCGCCGCCACGTTCCGGCCCACCCCCGGCACGCTGCCCGCCCTGCGCTACGGCCGTACCTACCGGCTGCGCGCCCGCCTGGTCGACCTCGCGGGCAACAGCCTCGCCCCCGGGGCGCCCGCCGTGGAGGGCACCGCCACCGAGCCCGTCACCTACGGCCGCTGGGAGCCCGTACCGCCGCCCGTGATCGTGCCGAGGTGGCCGTTCCTGGAGGGCGAGTCGGAACCGCACCTGGTCATCCGCAGCACCGTCGACGCGGACGGACGTCCGCTGACCCCCAGGGAATGGGCCGACCTCCGCAACCCGCAGGTCCCCGACCACGGGAAGAACTCGCCCGCCGACGGCCTCGACCGCCGCTACCGCGCCTTCGACGAACGGCACATCAGCCCGCCCAAGAGCGCACTCCAGATGGCCGAGCAGCACGGCGTGTACGACGCGGCCTTCGGCCCGGGCACATCGGAGGCCGTGCGCCGCCAGTACTTCGCGGCGGCGTCCCGCGAGGCGGGCAGCTACCTCGACACCGTGGTCAGCCTCCCCGAGGACCCCCGCGTCACCCGCGACCTGAAGGCCGCGGAGGAGATCCACGTCGCCAAGCACAGCCCGCACGACACCTCACCCCTGACCGAACTGCCGGTCGCCCGGGGGGAGGGCCTGCACACCGGTGAGTACGTCGTCCACGACGCCGACCGGCTCCTGCTCCCGTACCTGCCCGACGTCCCCGCCCGCGGCGTCGCCCTGCGCGGACTGCCGGGCACGGGCGACCAGCCCCACCGGACGTACGACTTCACCGGAACCTGGCCCCAGGCACGGCCGCTGCGGCTGCGGATCGTCGAGGGGGACCGTCCGCCGGACCCGCCGGTGGGCGGCGTCCTGACCGTGTACGTGCCGAAGGCGGAGGTGGTGACCGTCCGTATGAGCTGCCGTGTCGCGGAGGCGGACCTTCCGCTGTTCCGTGTCTGGCGGCTGCTGACCGCCTCGCCCCTGTGGAACGACCCGCTGCGGCTGACCCCGGAGAAGCAGCGGGAGCTCACGGCCGCGTCGGCGGCCGGCGAGAACTGGATGATCACCCCGTGGACGGAACTCACCCTCGTGCACGCCGTCGAGAAGCCGCTGGCCCCGCCGTCCCTGGCCGCCCTGCGCTTCCTCCGTACGGCAGGGGAGACCTTCGCGCTGGTCTCCGGCACCCTGTCCCTGCACGCCAGGAGCACCGGCCGGATCGACCTGGACGCGACCTGGGAGGAGTGGCTCGACGACGTCAAGGAGGCCGCGCCCCGCCGGGTGACCGGCCGCGACCATGTGGGCGACCTCACCACGGACCGCTTCCGGGACACCCGCAGCTTCTCCGGCGTACGGCACGAGTTCCGCGACACCCGGCACCGCAACGTCACCTACACGCCGACCGCGACCACCCGCTTCCGCGAGTACTTCCACCCGGCGATCACCGACCGGCCCGAGCTGATCACCAGCCGGGGCCCGGCCGCCGCCGGACCCGCCGGCCGGGGCTGGCCGGTGCCGGCCACCCGCCGTCCCGAGCCGCCCGAAGTGAGCCACACCGTCCCGACCTTCACCTGGGAACGCACGGTGGACACCGCGGCACACCGGGTGACCCGGACCCGCCGGACCGCGGGCGTACGCGTCCACCTCCGCCGCCCCTGGTTCAGCTCCGGGGACGACGAACTCCTCGCCGTCGTCCTCGACCCCGGCAGCAGGCTCCCGGCCGAACTCGTCACCCGCTGCGGCACCGACCCCGTCTGGGCGGACGACTCCGTCCTGCCGCGCCTGCGCCCCGCCAACTTCCCGAACGCCGCGGTGACCGCCACGGACCGGCTCCTCGCGGAGACCGTCGGCGGCTCGCCCGCGGCCGTCACGGTCGCCGCGTACCCGCCGGAGTACGACGCGCAGCTGGGCCTGTGGACCTGCGACATCGACGTGAACCTCGGCGACCTCGCCGACAGCCCCGCCTACTTCCCCTACCTGCGGCCGGTCTTCGCCCGCTACCAGCCGTACGCCGTCGATCCCCTGCACCTGTCGAAGGTGGTCACCGGGGAGTTCGTCCAGCTGCTGCCCGACCGTACGGTCACCGCCGCGATGACGGCCGACGGCCGGATCCGCGTCGCACTGGGCGGCCCGGCCGCCGCCAACGACACGGGCGAGTTCACCGGCCCGGGACGCGACGGCATGGCGGCGAGCCGCCGCGTCACCGTCACCGTCCAGCAGCGGGCCCGCGCCGGTAGCGATCTGGACTGGACGGCGACCGACGCCACCGCCGAACTGACCTGCACCCCCGAAGGCACCGGCTTCACCTGGACCGGCGAACTGACCCCGCCGCCTTCCCGGTTCCCTTCCCCCAGCCTGTACCGGCTCCTCGTCGAGGAGTCCGAGACCTACTTCACCGACCGCACGACGGCCACCGGCACCCTCACCGCGAACGGCGTCACCCGCCCGGTGTCCCGGCGCCTCGTCCACGCGGACTTCTTCGGGCTGACGACGACGGTGTTCGGGAAGGTGGTGCTGGAGGAGTAGGGGAGCGGTCCGGCCCTGGGGAGTGCGGGCCGTTCGGCCCTGAGGACGCTGTGGACGACCGGTACCCCGCGCACGACCTCGCGCGCGGGGGTGGACGAAGCAACCGCTGCCCACATCGGCAACGAGGACGCTGGTCAGGGCTCTTGCCCCCCAGGCAAGAAGCGGTGAGAAAAAATTTCGGCCCCGGAGTGTGAGGCACGGACGCCGGGACACAAGAGCGTCAGTGCTTCGGAACCGCAGGCACCCCGTCCCAGAGGGGCCAGTCTGCCGATTTCCGGTGAGTGGCCACTCATCTGCCTGCGAACCGCCCACCAGCGTCTAAGGAGAGCCGGCGATGGCCACCACCATGATCGCGCGCCGCCACGGGCGCCGTCACGACGACCCCGACACCAGCGAGGAACTCCGGCTGCTCGTCACGCTGCCGGACGGGCCCAAGAAGGAGCGGCTGCGCCAGCGCGTGATCACCGCCTGGCTGCCGCTGGCCCACCGGCAGGCCGTGCGGCTGCGCGAGCGCGGGGAGCAGCTCGACGACCTCAAGCAGGTCGCCGCCCTCGGCCTGGTCAAGGCGGTCGACCGCTTCGACCCCGAGCGTGCCGACGCCTTCGAGCAGTTCGCCATACCCACGATCACGGGCGAGCTCAAGCGGCACTTCCGTGACCACACCTGGGACGTGCACGTGCCCCGGCGCACCCAGGAACTGCGCAACAAGGTCCGCAAGGCCGTACGGGAGCTGAGCACCACCCTGGACGGCCGGTCGCCGACCGTGGCGCAGATCGCCGAGCACGCCCGGCTTCCGGAGGACGACGTGGTGCTCGGGCTGGAGGCGCTGGAGACCTACCGGTCCCTGTCGCTGGACGTGGCCCTGGACCGCAGCGGCGACAACGACGACTACACGCTCATGGACACCCTCGGCTCGGCCGACGGCCGTTTCGGTCTCATCGAGGACCGCGAAACGGTCAAGCCCGCCCTGGCCCGGCTGCCCGAACGGGAACGCCGCATCCTCTACCTGCGGTTCTTCAAGGACATGACGCAGAGTGCCATCGCCGCCGAACTGGGCCTCTCCCAGATGCACGTCTCCCGGCTGATCAGCCGGGCGCTGGCCCGAGTCCGGGCGGAGGTCGACCGGAACGCGGAGCAGGACGGTCCGGCTGCCGCTTGAGTGCGGGGACGCGTCAGGCGGCATGGACGGTTCGCGGGGCCGGATCGCCCCGGCAGCCCGTCGCGGGGATTCCTTCTCACCGGTACCGCTGCGGGCACCCGCCATCTGAGACCCCGCGAATCCCGCCGGGAACTCCCGTGCGGGCAGCCGAATGTCGCGTTTTCGAGGTGGACCGATTCTTCCGTCTCTGTAGAGTGCGAGATGCGCGAATCGCAGCTAGCCGTCTACAAGAACGGAGAGCGGAATGGTCGCCGGTGTCATAACGCAGAAATCGGATCAGTGGTTCAACCTGGCGGACGTCGACGGTAACGGCTACATAGAGGAAGTCGACCTCCAGCGGCTGGCCGAACGGACGCTGACGCACTTCGGGTACACCAAGGAGAGCCCCAAGTGGGCGCGCGTGCACGAGGCGTACGCCAAGGCCTGGCAGATCATGTACGAATTGACGGACACGGACAAGGACAACCGCATTTCGCGGTCCGAGTTCCAGGCCTACATGGACCGCCACGCCAAGCCGTCGACGGCCGACGGTCTGCTGCGTCCGATCACGGACGCGGAGTTCCAGGTGGCCGACACGAACGACGACGGCTACCTGTCTCCGGACGAGTACGCCGAACTGCTCCGCGCGTTCGGTCTCTCCATTCGCGACGCCCGGGTCGGTGCCCGGAGCATCGACACCGACAACGACGGCCGCATCAGCTCCGAGGAGTATTTCGTGGCCTGTCGCGACCTCTATTCCAGGGAGGTCGCCGACGACCGCAGCAGCCAGGTGTTCGGGCCGCTGACCCGTACCTGAAATCCCGCGGTACACGGTAATTCGCGGGACACGGAGAGCGGAATCCGCGGCTGCCGCGGAGAACCGTGGCGGAGACCGGGCCGGGCCCGGTCTCCGCCTTCGTCGCGCCCGCCCCCGGGGGCCGGGGGCCGCCGTTCACCAGGTGACCGGCAACGACTCGATGCGCCGGATGATCAGGTCGGCGCGCCACGGCAGCTCCTCCGACGCCGCGGCCGGCCGCAGGCCGGGGTGGTCGAGCAGGGCCGCCACCGCCACCTTCACCAGCATCCGTACCAGCGGCGGCCCCATGCAGTGGTGCGTGCCGTGGCCGAAGGACAGGTGCGGGTTGCCGCCGCGGTGGAAGTCCAGCCGCTCCGGGTCGGCGAACATCCGCGGGTCGTGGTTGCCGGCCGGCAGCGCGGGCAGCACCTGTTCACCGGCGCGCACGAGCGTGCCGCCGACCTCGACGTTCTCGGTGGCGTACCGGGCGAAGGTGACGTGCGAGGGGAACGGCGCGTAGCGCAGCAGCTCGTCGGCCGCCCGCGGCAGCAGCTCCGGATCGGCCGTCAGCTCCCGGAAGTGGCCGGGGGAGGACAGCAGCACGTAACAGGCGTTGGTGAGCTGGGTGGTGACGTTGTCGACGGCCAGCAGGATGTCGTTGACCAGCTCGCCGAGCTCCTCCATGGACAGCCCGTCGTCCTGGCCCAGCCGCGCCACCAGGCGGCTGACCAGGTCGTCCCGCGGCCGTTCCCGGCGGTCGGCGACGAGCCGGGCCGTGTAGCCGGAGATCTCCTCGATCCGCTCCGCCACCACGTCGGCGGGCAGGCCGGTCCCGGCGAACCCTTCGAACCAGTCGAGGAAGACCGCCAGGTCCTCCTCGGGGATGCCGATCAGCGGGCAGAGGATGGCCACGGTGAGCGGTTTGGTGTACGCGGCGGCGAGGTCGGCGGGGGGCGGCTGCGCCGTGCAGCGCGCCAGCAGCCGCCGCGCCTCACGCTGGGCCAGCTCCTCCAGGTCCCGGACATGCTCGGCGTTGAACATCAGCCCTTGGGCGAGGGCCTTGCGCAGGCGCGGCTGCTGGGGCGGATCGGTGTTCAGGATGCTGTCCCGCAGCGGGAGCGGGGTCAGCCGCGCCTCGTCGCTGCCCGGCGGGGGCGTACGGACGAACCGCCGGTCCCGCAGCACGAAGCGGATGTCCGCGTAACGCGTCACCAGCCAGGCGTTGTCACCGTACGGCGGGCGGACCCATGTCAGACCGGGGCGGCTGCGGCACTGTTCGTATTCCGGGTCGACGGTGAGCCCGGACGGTTCGGAAAAAGGGTAATCGATGGGTTCGGGGTGTGTGTCCACGGAATCTCCAGTACGGAAGTCGGAGCCCTGCCCGCGACCGTTCTTCCCCGGTGTCGGTGCCCCGGGCGTGCGGTGCTTTCCGTGCCTGTGCCGCGTCCGGGGCGCCCGGCGCGGCAACTCACCGGAAAGACGTTAGTGCCGCGGTGCCGCCGAGGGGCGTCCCCTATTAGTCATTTCCCGGGCCGCATCCGCAAGGTGGCCGATTCCGCCGGATCACGAGGTGTCCAAGAGGAGGGTGGGGCTCGATCGAATTGTTCCGCCGGATGCGTCCGCGGTGGCCCGCCGGGGCGTGCGTCCGGCGTCGGCCGGGTGGCCAAAACCGTTGCTTGACGGCTGCCCGGCCCTCGGCAACTCTTGCAGCCGGATGCCGGATCTCTGGGGGGTGCTCGCGGCATCGCGTGGATTTCGTACCGCCGCACTTCCTGTCGCCGCGGGGACCGCAATGCCCTCGCGGCCGCTCGCACTTCCTTTTCACGTCCATGTGCCGGCACCGGGTGACAGAAGGGGGACGGCAGCAGGTCCGGTCCCGCCGGTCCGTATTCGGTACAGACCGCGACGGAGGGTGTTTCGCATGTCCGCCGAACCGAGTTGGACCGGAACCTTTTCCCACCGGGAGATCGAGCGCACCTACGCCATGCTCACCGTCCTCGAAGAGGACGCCGCCGGACCCGACCGGCATTTCGGTCTGTGGCACGGCGCCGACGACCCGGCCTCCGTCGAGGAGGCCACCGAGCGGCTGACCGGACGGGTCCTGTCCCGGCTCGGGGCCAGGCGAGGCAGCAGGGTCCTGGACGTGGGGTGCGGCAACGGGCGTCCCGCGGTACGGCTCGCACAGACCTCGGGCGCGAGCGTCGTCGGCATCGACATCGACGAGCGGGCGCTGCGCGCCGCGTCCGCGTACGCCCGGCAGCTGGGGCTGGGCCACGCGGTGCGCTTCCAGCACGCGGACGCGCTGCGGCCGCCGTTCGAGGACGCGTCCTTCGACGCGGCGCTGGCCTTCGAGAGCACTCCGCACTTCGACGTCGCGGAGCTGTACGGGGCGCTCGCCCGGGTGCTGCGGCCGGGCGGCCGGCTCGTCGTCGAGACCCCGTACGTACGCGGCCGGACGACCCGGGAACTGCTGGACCGCATCGGCCCGTACCTCAGCCTGCTGAACGCGGTGTCGCTGGACCCGCCGCACGTGCACCTGGCGGCGGCCCGGCAGGCCGGGCTGCACATCACCGAACTCTCGGACCTCACCGAGAGCGTCCGGGGCTCCTTCGGCAGGCTGCTGGCCCGGCTGGAGAAGGCCGGCACCCGCCTGGCGGGCACGCTGGGGGACGAACAGGCCGGCCGCCTCCTCGCGGCCTTCGCCGGCTGGGCCGAGGCTCCCGAGGTCGGCGCCATCCTCATGACCTTCACCAGGACGGAGCACTGACATGGCGGACGTGACCGTGATCGGGACCGGTGTGATCGGCTCGGGAGTGGTCCGGGCCTGCGCCGCGGCCGGCCTGGAGGTGGCGGTGTGGAACCGCACCGGACGGCGCGCCGGGGAAGTGGCGAAGGCGAACCCGCGCGTCCAGGTCCACGCCACCGCGGCCGAGGCGGTCCGCGCCTCCCGGATCACCCTGCTGTGTCTGCTCAACTACCCCGTCACCCACCGTGTCCTGGAGCAGGCCGGCGCCGAACTGTCCGGGCGGCTGTTCGTCCAGCACTCCAGCGGTGTGCCCGAGAGCGTCGGGCCGCTCCAGGACCGGATCACCGGTGCCGGGGGCCGCTTCGTGGAGGCGGCCGTCCTCAACTACCCGGACGCCATCGGCACCGACGCCTGCTTCACCGTCTACGGCGGCGCGCCGGAGGACTTCGCCGAACTGGGTCCGGTGACCAAGGCGATGGCCGGCCATCAGGTGCACCTGCACGACGAACCGCGCTACGCGAAGGCGTACCACGTCGTCGCCAGCGCCTTCTACTACGCGTTCGTCAGCGGCTTCCTGGAGTGCGCGGCGATCGCCGAGCACGTCGGCGTACCCCTGAACGCGTTCGCCGACTCGGTGCCGCTGTACGACCCGGGCTTCGAGAACACCGTACGGGTCGGCCTCGACCTGATCGAGCGCCGCGACTACGCGTACGAACAGGCACCGCTGACCACCCACATCGACGTCCTGCAGAACCTCGCCGGCGCGGCCGAGGACGCCGGGGTCGACGCGTCGTACCTCACGGCCCTGCGGGACCGGGTGCGCACCGCGCTGGAACAGGGCCACCGGCGGGAGCACATCGCCATCCTCACCGAGCAGTTCCGCGCCCGCCGGAGCGCCGCCGCCGCACCGCACCCGGTGGAGGGCGCATGACGGGCGGGAGCCGCGCGGGGGAGGGGCCCGGTGCCGGTGCGGTCGCGCTCTTCCGGCAGTGGGTGCGCGCGGTTCCCGGGCGCGACGCGCTGGTCCACCCCGGCGGCCGGACGACCTACGCCGAACTGGCCCGCCGGGCCGAGGATCTGGCCGCCCGGCTGGACCGCGCCGGTGTCCGGCCGGGGGACACGGTCGGCGTGACGACGGAGCGCTCGCCCCTGCTGCCCGTGGCGGTGCTCGCCCTCTGGACGGCGGGCGCCGCCTACGTACCGCTGCCCGCGTCGCATCCGGCGCCCCGCAACCGGGCGGTGCTCCAGGAAGCCGGCGTCCGTACGGTGATCACCGACCGGGAGCCGGACCCCGCCGTGCTGTCCGGGCTCGCGGGCGGCGAGGTGACCTGCGTACGGCTGACCGCCCGGACCCTGAACGGCCCGGCCGCGGCGCCCGAGCGGCCGGCCCCGGGCGAGGACGCCGCCGGTCCCGAGGATCTCGCCTACGTCCTGCACACCTCCGGTTCGTCCGGTGCGCCCAAGGGCGTACGGATACCGCACCGCGCGGTCGTCAACCTCGCGCGCGGACTGCACCAGGTCTACGGCGACCTCGAAGGGGCGCGCGTCCTGCAGTTCGCGCCGTTCACCTTCGACGTGTGGATCTGGGAACTCGCCATGAGTCTGCTCAGCGGCGGCACTCTCGTCGTCCCGCGTCCCGGGGTGCCCCTGCACGGACCCGAACTGAGCCGCGCCCTGCGCGAGCTGGACATCAGCCATCTCTCCGGCGCCGCCTCGCTGCTGGCCACCCTGCCGGCGGACGAGCCGATACCGGTCACCACGCTCACCTCCGGCGGTGAGCCGCTGCCCGAGTACCTCGTACGGCGCTGGGGCAGCCGCGTACGGCTGTTCAACGCCTACGGGCCCACCGAGGCAGGGGTCTGCGCCACCATGGGCCGCTGCCGCCCCGGACAGGGCACTCCCGGCATCGGGCACCCGCTGCCCGGTGTCGCCGTGCACCTTCTGGACGAGCGGGGAGCGGCCGTGCCGGACGGGGAGCCCGGCGAGGTCCACATCGGCGGCCCCGGCGTCGGACTCGGCTACCTCGACCGCCCGGCGGACACCCGGCGCCAGTTCGTGCCCGACCGCTTCGGCCCGCTCCCCGGACGCCTGCTCTACCGCACCGGCGACCTGGCCCGCCGTCTCCCGGACGGCTCCTACCTCTTCCTCGGGCGGATCGACGGACAGCTCAACGTACGCGGCTACCGCATCGAGCCCGGCGAGGTGGAGACGGCCCTGCTGCGCCATCCGGACGTCAGCGCGGCAGCCGTGACGGCGACGCGCGGGGCGCTCGGCACCTCCGTACCGCCGCCGGGCTCCGGCCGTCCGCCGCAGGACGGCGGGACGGACCGGCTCACGGCGTACGTGCAGGCCGCACCCGGCGGTACCGTCACCGCCGCCGTACTGCGCCGCCACCTGGCCGCGCTGCTGCCCGCCCACCTCGTGCCGTCCTCCTTCGTCCTCGTGGAACGGCTGCCGCTGACCGCGCACGGGAAGATCGACCGCACGGCTCTGGCCCCGCCCGCCGCACCGCGCGACGACGGGCGGGACGTCCCGCTCCGTGGGCGGGCTACGGCGGCCGGGCGGGAGCGGGACGTGGCGGAGCTGGTGGCCGCGGTGCTGGGTGTGGACGACATCGCCCCCGACGACGACTTCGCCGACCTGGGCGCCACCTCGCTCGACGTGATCCGCATCCAGGCGGCCGTCCGCGCGCGCTGGGGAACGCGGCTCGGCGCCGCCGACCTCATGGACGCCCGCACCGTACGGCTGCTCACCGCCCTCCTCGACCGCACCCGCAACGGCGCCCGGGCCGTCGGCACCGCACCACCCGGCGCCGGACGGGCCGCCGGCCACCCCCTACCTGCCGTACGCACGGTGAAAGGCGGACTCCAGTGACCGCAGCGCGCACCGGGCAGACGGCGGACGGCACCGGGCCCGCCGCCACTTCCGGCCGTGACCCGCAGGCCGGTACGGACCCACGGGCCGGCGGCGGCCCACCGGCCGGTACGGACCCCGCGCCGGAGACCGGCTTCGCGGTCGTCGGTATCGCCTGCCGCTTCCCCGGGGCCACCGGTCCGGAGGAGTTCTGGCGCATGCTGTCCGAAGGGCGGCGCGGCATACGCGAGCTGACGGCGGATCAGCTCACCGAGGCGGGCGCCGACCGTGCGCGCCTGGCCGACCCCGCGCTGATGCCCGCCGCGGGCATCCTGTGGGACGCCGACCGGTTCGACGCCGCGTTCTTCGGCTACTCCGCCCGCGAGACCGCCGTCATGGACCCCCAGCAGCGGATGTTCCTGGAAGCCGCCTGGCACGCGCTCGACGACACCGGCCACGACCCCGAACGGTTTCCCGGGACCGTCGGCATCTTCGCGGGCCAGACCGTGGGCACCCACCGCACCCCGGACAGCTCGGTCTTCCTCGGCACCTCCGCCGACCTGCTGATGGCCGCCGACGACAAGGACTTCCTGCCGACCCGGGCCGCCTACCAACTCGGACTGACCGGCCCCGCCTTCGCCGTGCAGTCGGCCTGTTCCACCTCGCTGGTCGCCGTCCACGTCGCCTGCCGGGCGCTGGCCGCCGGCGACTGCGACCTGGCGCTGGCCGGGGGCGTGTCCTGGTCGCCGTGGCGCCGCCAGGGCTATCTGCGCCGCGCGGGCGGTGTCTGGTCGGCCGACGGGTACGTACGCTGCTTCGACCGGGACGCCTCCGGTTTCGTGTCCGGCGACGGGCTGGGCATCGTGGCCCTGCGCAGGCTCGCCGACGCCCTGGCCGACGGCGACCGGATCCATGCCGTCGTCAAGGGCAGTGCCGTCACCAACGACGGCAACGACAAGCTCAGTTACGCCGCGCCCGGCGTCGCCGGCCAGCAGGCCGTCATCGAGGCGGCGCTGCGGGACGCCGCCGTCGACCCGGACACCGTCGGCTACGTCGAGGCCCACGGCACGGCCACCGCGCTGGGCGACGCCATCGAGGTCACCGCCCTGACCCGCGCCTACCGCGCGGCGGGCGCCACCGGACGCGGCCGCGGCCGGCTGGGTTCGGTGAAGGCGAACATCGGCCACACCGACGCCGCCGCCGGAGTGGCCGGATTCATCAAGGCCGCCTTGATGGTCCGGCACGGGCGCATCCCGCCGTCACCGAACGGGCCGTTCCGCCCGAACCCCGACATCGACTTCGCGAGCAGCCCGTTCGTACCCGCCGAGGCGGGCGAGGACTGGCCGCTCGCTTGCGTCCCGCGCCGCGCCGCCGTCAGCGCCTTCGGGGTAGGCGGCACGAACGCGCACGTCATCCTCCAGGAACCGCCGCCGCCCCCGCCGTCCGCACCGGCCCGGCCGTGGCAGCTGCTGACCTGGTCGGCGCGCGACGAACGGGCCCTCGACGAGATGGCCGCCGCGCACGCCCGTACGCTGCGCGGCCTGCGCGACGAGGAGTTCGCCGACTACGCCCGTACGCTGGCCGTCGGCCGACGCCGGTTCGCGCGCCGCCGCGCCGTGGTCCTGCGCGACCGCGCCCACGCCCTCACCGAAGCCGCCTTCCGTACGGACGCGGCGCTGCGGACCGGCGGGGGGCGCGCGGACGAGGTGGCCTTCGTCTTCCCGGGCGGTGGCTCGCAGTACCCGGGCATGGGCCGTGAGCTCTACCGCGACGAACCCGTCTTCCGGCAGGCCGTGGACACCTGCCTGCGCCTGCTGCCCGACCGGGAGACGGCCCGGAATCTGCGCGCGTGGTGGCCGTCCGGGTCCGGCGAGGACGCCGCACCGGACGCCGACCCGGACCCGCGCGTCGCGATGCCCGCCGTCTTCATCACCGAAGTCGCCCTCGCCCGGCTGCTCGCCTCCTGCGGAGTGACACCCTCCGTACTGACGGGCCACAGCCTCGGCGAGTACGCCGCCGCCCACCTCGCGGGCGTCCTGTCCCTGCCGGACGCGCTCGCCCTCGTCAGCAGCAGGGGAGAACTGCTCTCCGGCATCGACAACGGCGCCATGCTGGTCGTCCGTGCCGGTGCGCTCCGCCTCCAGTCCTCGCTCCGCGACGGCGTCTGCCTGGCGGTGGTCAACGGGCCCGACGCGTGCGTCCTGTCCGGGCCCGCACCCGGCATCGAGGCGGCCTGCCGCCGCCTGACCGCGGACGGCATCGCCTGCAACGTCCTGCCGCTGGCCACCGCCGCGCACTCCACCCTCGTCGAGCCGGTGCTCGGCACCTTCCGCGACGTGGTGCGGGGCATCGCCCTGGCACCGCCCGGCATACCGCTGATCTCCAACGTCACCGGCACCGCCGACGCGGACTTCACCGACCCCGAGTACTGGGTCGACCACCTGAGGAACACCGTCCGCTTCGACCTGGGCCTGGCCTGCCTACGCGACCACGACCCCCGCGTCCTGCTCGAAGTGGGGCCCGGCACCACGCTGACCACCCTGGCCCGCACCCAGGGCCTGGACCGGGGCGTTACCGTCATGCGGCACCCGCTGGAGGAACGCGACGACCGCGAAGTGCTGCTCGCGGCGCTCGCCCGCGCCTGGGAAGCGGGGGCCGACCTCGAACCGGCCGCGCTGTGGCCGGCGCCCGGCCCCCGGGTGCCCGCCGCGCCGTACCCCTTCGCGCCCACCCGCCACTGTCCGGCACCGGCCGCCACGCCGGACCGGACGGCCGGGACCGGCCCGTGGTACGGAGTCGCCTGGCAGCGCGATCTGGAACCGGAACCGGAAACCGCCGGCCCCGATACGGACGTCACCGGACACCGGTGGCTGCTGCTCCACGACGGCGGCCCGACCGCCGACGCCCTGCACCGCGAACTGACCGCCCGCGGCGCGGCGCTGACCACCGTCGTGCCGGACACCGTGGCCCCGCAGCACGGCCACGACGGGGCCGGCGGCCGGACCGTCCCGCTCGACCCGCGCGCCGCGGACCAGTACGCCAAGCTCGTCGAGACGGCCGAGGGCGACCCGGACCTGCCGCTGCGCATCGTCAGCACCTGGAACGGCGCGCCGTCGCACCCGGCCTGCACGCCGCTGAGCGACCTCGCCGGGCTGGCCCGCGCGCTCACGGCCCCGGCCGCCGCCGTCGAACTGTGCCTGGTCACCCGAGGCGCCCTGGAGATCACCGGCAGCGAGGACCTGGACCCCTGGGCGGCGCTCCCGGTGGGCGCGGCGGGAGCGCTGCGCGCCGAACTGGGGGAGGCCGTGACCGTACGGGTGGTGGACACCGACGGGCGGGCGGCCGATGACCCCGACGGGGCGCAGGCCCGCGCCCTGGCCCGCGGCCTCCTGCGGGAACTCGCCCGGCCCGCTGCCCCCGGCCCTGTGGGCCTGCGCGCCGGACGGCGCTGGGTGCGCAGCTTCCAGCCCCTGCGAACGCCGCCCGCCCCCCGTTCGACGGCCCTGCGGGAGGGCGGGCGGTACCTGGTCACCGGCGGTACGGGCGGCATCGGGCGGCTGCTCGCAGCTCATCTGCTGAGCCGGTACCACGCCCGGGTCGTCCTGCTCGGACGCGACCCGGACGGGGTCCGCGCCACCGAGGCCGAACTGACCGGGCTGCCCGGCGAACTCCTCGCCCGCAGCGCCGACATCACCGACGCCGCGCGGACCCGGGACGTCCTGCGCGAGGCACTGCGGCGGTTCGGCGGCCTGGACGGCGTCGTGCACGCGGCCGGTGTGCCGGCCGGCGGCCTGACCCAACTGCTCACGCCCGACGCGGTGTCGGAAGCGATCGCGGCCAAGACCACCGGCACGGTCACCCTGTTCGACGCCCTCCGGGCGACCGGCGCGGAACCCGGCTTCGTGCTGCTCTTCTCGTCCCTGGCCGCCTTTTCGCAGGCGCCCGGCCTGGCCTGTTACGGCGCGGCCAACGCCTTCCTGGACACCTACGCGCACGCCGCCGCCCGTACGCCGGGCCCCGCGGTCGTCGCCGTGAACTGGGACCGCTGGAACGGTGTCGGCATGGGACGGGAGGGCGAACGGCGGCAGCGCGCGCTCACCGGCCGGACGCCGCGGGGCGGGCTGGAGCCGGCTGACGCGATCGCCGCGTTCGAGTGCTGTCTCGGTGCGCTCTCCCTCGGCCAAGTCGTCGTATCTGCCCTGCCGCCGGATACCGTTGCCCTGCCTTCTGACACCTCCGCAGTCTCGCCCGGTACGGACAGCATCGAGGGGCAGCCCGACTCCGGGGACCGGCACAACGACCAGAGTGACGGGCCGGGAAGCGCGCTCTCCGGGGAGGAATCCGTTGTCGCCGACGCCGCCGCCTGGAGCCCTTTGGAGCACGCAGTCCAGCGCATCTGGCACGACGTGCTCGGCAACGACGAAGGCATCGGCCTGCACGACGACTTCTTCGCCTTGGGCGGACACTCCCTGGCCGCGCTCCAGGTCGTACAGCGCTGCCAGGACAGCTTCGGCGTGGACCTGTCCGTCAAGACCGTGTTCCTCGCGCCGACCGTCGCGCGCCTGGCGGCCGAAGTGGCCGCGCTGCGCGACACCTCCGCGCCACCCGGGCCGGATGGTCCCGCCCCCGAGCGGAAGGACCCCGTATGACCGGCGTATCCGCCCGGGAACCAGCTCCGGGCCGTACGGACGCCTCCCGGTGGCTGCTGCGCCGACGGGTGCTGCCGGACCCCGCGCTGCGGCTGGTCTGCTTTCCGCACGCGGGTGGCGCCGCGACGTTCTTCCACGGGTGGCAGGACCGGGTGCCACACGGTACCGAGGTGAGTGCCGTCTGCTACCCGGGACGGCAGAACCGTATCGCCGAGCCGCCGCTCACCTCCATGACCGAGCTGGCCGACCAGGCGCACGCGGCGCTGCGCGGGCTGCTCGACCGTCCGCTGGCGCTCTTCGGGCACAGTATGGGGGCCGTCGTCGCCTACGAGGTGGCGGTCCGGCTGGCCGAACGCGACGGTGTGACCCCGGCGGCCCTGCTGGTGTCCGGGCACGGCGCCCCGTACCTGTGCGCGGCGTCCGCGCCGCCGGACGCCGCCGCGGACGACCGGGAGATCGCCGCCCTGGCAGCCGCCGCTGATCCGGCCCTGCGCCATTCACCCGAACTGCTGGACCTCGTCATGCCGGTCCTGCGCGCCGACCACGCCCTGCTCCGTGCCTACCGCCCCGCCCGCACCCCGCGGCTGACGGCACCGATCGTCGCCTACCGGGGCACCGACGACTCCAGGGCCACCGAGGACGACATGTGGTCCTGGCAGGCGATGACCCGCTCCGCCTTCCGGTACCGGGCGCTGCCCGGCGACCACTTCTACCTCACGGCGCAGGAAGCCGGACTGGTGGCCGATGTCGTGGACGCCTGCGACGGCGGGACGGCGGAGGCCCGGGAAGGCGCGGACCGGGACGTACCGCTGTTCGTACGCCGCTCCCCGTCCTGCCCCTTCGACCCGGCGGAGGAGTTCGCCCGGCTCCGGGAGGAACGGCCGGTGGTCCGTACGACGCTGCCGACCGGCGCCCGCGCCTGGCTGGTCACCCGCTACGCCGACGCCCGCCGTGTCATCGCCGACCAGCGGCGCTTCAGCTCCCGTGCCGCCGTGAACGGGCCGGTGCCGCCCCCGGAACCGCCCGAAGGGTTCCCGCCGCCGCGGCCCGGTGTCTTCTACACCTACGGGCCCGAGGAACACGCACGCATCCGCCGGATGCTCACCCCGGAATTCAGCGCCCAGCGTGCCCGCGCCCTGGAACCGCGCGCCGAAGCCCTGGCCGACCGGCACCTCGACGCCGTCGAGCGCGCCGGCCCGCCCGCCGACCTGATCGCCGACTTCGCCCTGCCGGTGCCCCGGCTGCTGTTCCTGGAGTTGCTGGGGGTTCCCGTCGAGGACTCCGGGCGGCTCCACCACGACCTCGCGCTGCTGCACGACTTCCGCCCCGTCCACGAGGCGCAGGCAGGCGCGTTCCGGCGCCTGGACGTCTACCTGCGGGCGCTGGTCGAAGCGGCCCGCGCCGCACCCGGCGACAACGTCCTCGGCCACCTGGTCACCGCCCACGGCACCGACCTGAACGACGACGAACTCGCCGGAACAGCCTGCCAGTTGCTGCTGGCCGGGTATGCCACGATCAGTGGCACCCTGGGGCTGTCCCTGCTCGCGCTCATCCGCGACCCCGGCCAGGCGGCGCTGGTGCGCGACGGCCGGGCCCGGCCCGCCGGCATGGCCGAGGAGCTGATCCGCCACCTGTCGGTGGTGGCTTTCGGAAAGGTCTTCCAGGCGACCCAGGACGTCACGATCGCCGGCCAGGACGTCGCGGCGGGCGAGTACGTCCTGTGCTCCCTGCCCTCGGCCAACCGCGACAAGGAACTGGCCGACGGCCTGGACCGCCTCGACGTCACCCGCGAACCACCGCCCCACCTGGCCCTCGGCCACGGAGCGCACCACTGCCTGGGCGCGGAACTGGCCCGGATGGAACTGCGGGTCTGCGTCCCCCGTGTCCTGCGGCGGCTGCCGGGCCTCCGGCTGCGCGTCCCGCTCGGGGACCTGCGCTTCACACCGCTGAACGCCGCGTACGGGGTGGAAGCCCTGCCGGTGGACTGGTGAACACGGGCGCGCCCGGCCGCACGGCGCAGCCCTTCGCGCCAGGCGGGCGACGAAGGGCTGCGGGCCGGTGCGGCGGGGGGACCGTGGTGGGCACCGGGTGGCGAGTGGTCAGCGCACCCAGTGGTGGTAGAAGTGCTTGTGCTTCTTCAGGTCGCTGACCTTCTTGTGCGAGACGGCGCCGGACTCGCCGATGGTCACGCCGTCCGGGCCGCCGGCGTTCACGGCCTGCTGGTAGGCGGCCTGGTAGTGGCTGGCGGTGTGGTGGTGCAGGTGCTTGCCCCCGCCACCGGCGGTGGCGGCTGCCGCGGGAGTGGCGGCGAGGAATCCGGCAGCGATGATGCCGACGGCGGTTATCGCGGTGCGACGCATGGTCTCTCCTCAGGGAGGGGGATGTTTGAGTCGACTCTCACCCGGCCCGTGAGGCGCCGCACGCGGGGGCTGGCGAACGGGTTGCCCGGGCGGGGCTACCACTGCGTACGGTGACGGCCGGCACCGCGGCCCGGGGGCCTTCGCGTCTGATCACCTGTGCGGCGCCCCCGGTGGCTGGTGACGGCGGCGGCGGTGCTGGCGGCCGCCGTGGCGGTGGCCGTCTGCGCGCCCTGCACAATGGGGCCGCGGCACCCTCCGTCTCCGGCCGGGATCCCCCGTAATGATCACTCTCCGGGGCCGGGCCGGTACCGATGCGGCAGGGCTCGCGTTTTCTTCGTACCATTCACGTGTTTGCCGAGGGAAATGGTGCGGTCAGTGCAGGAACGGGCGGTCAAGACCCGAGAGGCTATTCTCCGGGCGGCTTCCGAGGTGTTCGACGAGTTCGGATTCAGCGGCGCGAGTGTCAGCAAGATCATGAAGCGGGCGGGGGTCACCCAGGGCGGCATGTACTTCCACTTCCCGTCCAAGGTGGCCCTCGCCCACGCCGTGATGGTCGAGCAGGGTGACGGTCTGGAGCTGCCGTCCGGGGAGGACGGGCTGCAACGGCTGATCGACACCACGCTGTACCTCGCCGGACAGCTGCAGACCAATCCGGCGCTGCGGGCCGGGGTGCGGCTGGCGATCGAACAGGGTGAGTTCGGTGTCCAGGACGACGCTCCGTACCAGTACTGGGTGCAGGAGTTCGCCGGCCAGCTGCGCGCCGCCCGGGACAAGGGGGAGCTGCTGCCGGAGGTGGACGTGGACGAGCTGGCCTGGGTGCTGGTCAGCTCCTACTCCGGCACCCAGCTGCTGTCGCAGATCTCGACCGGCCGGGCCGACCTGCACGAGCGGATCACCACTCTGTGGAGGTACCTGCTGCCGGGGATCGCCGTACCCGCCCTCCGGCCGCTGCTCACCTTCGAGGAGCAGCAGGACGGCACGGTCGCCTGATACCGCGGCCGTGCGGCCGCTGTCCTATTTGAGGCCACTGAGCATGACACCCCTGATGTAGTACTTCTGCAGCAGGAGGAACAAGAGCAGCACGGGCAGCACACTCAGCATGAGCCCGGCCATCATGACGGGCACCATGCGGTTGGGGTCCAGGTAGCTCTGCAAGGTCTGGATGCCCACGGGCAGCGTCATCAGGCGGGGATTCGCGGTCGACACCAGCAGCGCCCAGATGTACTCGTTCCAGGCGCTCACGAAGGTGAGCAGCGCGAGGGTCACGGCCACCGGCCTGGTCTGCGGTACGACGATGCGCCACCACACCGTGAACTCCCCGGCGCCGTCGATCCGGGCCGCCTCCAGCATCTCGTCCGGTACGGAGACGATGAACTGCCGCATCAGGAAGATCCCGAACCCGGACACCAAGAACGGCATGACCAGCGCGGCGAGGCTGACCGTCAGCCCCGCGCCGCCGTCGCCGAGCAGCCCGTTGCCGCCCGCCAGCGGCCAGTGCACGAGGATCAGGAAGTGCGGGACGAAGAAGACGAACGGCGGGAACATCATCGTCGCGAGCACCAGCCGGAAGATCAGGTCGCGGCCGGGGAAGCGCAGCTTGGCCAGGGCGTAACCGGCCAGGGAGGACGTCAGCAGCACCGAGCCGGTGATCACGGCGGTGGCGACGACGCTGTTGCGGAACAGCAGCGGCAGGTCGAGCCGGACGAACGCCTCCCGGTAGTTGGACAGCTCGAAGGCCTCCGGCAGGAAGCGGTACGGGAGCCTGCCGTACTCGCCCGCCCCCTTGAACGAGGTCAGCAGCATGTCCAGGAACGGTACGACCGTCACCACCGCGCCCGCCCCCACCAGCAGGTACGACAGCCACGGGAAGCGCCTGCGCCGTCTCACGCGTCCTCTCCCTTCCGCCGGAACAGCCACAACTGCACCAGAGTGATCACCAGGATCAGGACGAACAGCACGAGGGCCGCCGCGCTCGCCGACCCCCAGTCCCCGTACTTGAACGCCCGCTGATACATCTCCAGGGCGGCGACATCGGTCGCGTCGCCCGGCCCGCCCTCGCCGGTCATCACGATGATCAGCGCGAACGACTGGAGCCCGGTGATGAACTGGGTCACGCACACGAACAGCAGCGACGGCCGCAGCAGCGGCAGCGTGATGCGCGTGAAGACGGTGAACTGCCCGGCCCCGTCCAGCTCCGCCGCCTCGTAGTAGGAGCGGGGGATCGCCTTCAGGCCCGCGGTGAGGACGAGGATCGCGGAGCCCAGGGAGGCCCACGCCTGGACCACCACGATCGAGGGCAGTGCCGTCGCCGGGTCCTGGAGGAAGGCCACGGAACGCAGGCCGAGCGCGTTGAGCACCCCGTTGACCAGGCCGCCCGGCTCGTACATGTACTTCCACACGTTGCCGACCGCGACCACGGTGGTGACGATCGGCAGGAAGTACAGCGTCCGCCACAGGCCCTGGAACCGCAGATTGGTGATGCAGTGGGCGGCCAGTACGGCGCCGCTCAGCGCCAGGACCACGGTGCCCAGCGCGTACAGCAGGGTGTTGCTCAGGACCGGCCTCAGGAAGGACGAGCCGCGGGCGAAGAGGGCGGCGAAGTTGTCCGTGCCCACCGGCCGTATGTCGGCGAGGTCGAAGCCCGCCCAGCGGGACAGTGACAGCAGCACCGCGAACAGCAGCGGCAGCACGAGGAAGACCGCGAAGAAGAGCAGGCTGGGGGTGAGGAAGAGGTAGGCGACGACGGTCTGCCGACGGCGGCGCCGGTGTGCGGCGGCGCGGGCGCTGCTGCCGGCCGCCCGTACGCCCTCCCGTGCGCCGCCCTCGGCACCGCGGCGCACGGCGTCCGTGCTGTCTCTCCCGCCGCCCCGGTCCCCGTCGTCGTCCGCGCTTTTGACCGTTGTCGCCATGCAGCACCAGCCTTTCGGGACGGGCGGGCCGACGGGTGAGGGCCCGAGGGGCGGGGCGCGCGGTCAGCGGGAGAGTTCCTGGTCGACCTGGCGTACGGCATTGCGGACAGCGCCGTCCGGTGACAGGCGGCCGGTCCACATCTCCTCGATGTTCTTGCGCAGCAGCGCCTTCGCCTTCTGCGCGCGCGGCCCGTTCGGCTCCGGCGTGGCGTAGTCCAGCGCGTCGACGAACGGGCCCAGGTTCGGGTCGCCGCCGGCGGCCAGCAGGCCCCGCATGTCCCGGGTGCGGCCGGTCATCGTGCCGACCGACATCTGCAGGACGCTCATCCGGGTGGCGCGCACCGCGGCGGCCGGGCCCGCCCGCGGGCCGGCCGGCACCACCTCGTCGTTCAGCCAGCGCAGGAACTCCCAGGCCTCCCGCGGATGCCGGCTCTTGGCGTTGACGCCCAGCAGGAAGCCGGTGGTGACCGTGCCCCGGTTGCCGGGCTCGGGTCCCGGGACCGGCGCCACCGCGACATCGCGGTAGTCCCGGCCCATCGTCTGCCGCAGGCTGCCGGTCCACCAGGCGCCGCTGACCGCCATCGCCACCCGCCCTGCGGGGAAAGCTTTCATCAGGTCGATGCCGGGGTCGCTCGCGCCCCGGTCGATCAGCCGGCGCTCCAGCGCGAAGACGGCCCGGCCGGCGGGGGAGCCGAGGGCACTGCGCGCGCCGTCCGGGTGGAGGAACGATCCGCCACGGGAGGCCAGCAGCGCCAGGGTCTGGTTCACCACGGTCGCGTCATCGGTCCGCGACAGCCCGAAGCCCTGTACGAGCGTGTTGCCGTGCCGGTCGCGCCGCGCCGTCCGGTACGCGGTCTCCTCCAGCTCCCGCCAGGTGCGCGGCGGCCCGGCCACCCCGGCCGCGCGCAGCAGCCGCTTGTTGCAGTACAGCGCGTAGGACTGCACCTCCGTGGGATAACCGATGATCCGGCCGCGTACCGAAGCCGCCCGGACCGCGGCGCCCGCGAAGCCGCGCGCGATCCGGGCGGCGTCCTCCGGCGGGGCCGGCCGCACCACCCCGGCCTGCGCGAGCTGACCGGCCCACAGGCTGTACGGGTGGATGATGTCCGCGCCCTGCCCCGCGGCCTGCCGGACCATCAAGGTGGTCAGCAGATCCTGGAAACGGACCGCCGTGGTCCGGACGTGCACCCGGTCGTGCCCGGCGTTCCAGGTGTCGACCGTCCGCTGGAGCGCCGATTTCAGCGGCTCCGTCGCATAGTGCGACAGCAGCGTCAGCACGACGGGGTCGCCGGGGCGGCCGCTCCCGCTCCGGCCCGGGGCGCCGCAGCCCGCCGCGGTCACCGCCGCTCCCGCCAGCCCCGCCAGCACCCGGCGCCGCCTCATGGCCGTACCTCCCGCCGCAGGATCTCGAACGTACGGGTCGTGCCGAACCCCGCCGATCTGTACAGCTGCCCGGCCGGACTCCGCTCGCCCGTCCACAGGAACCACGCACCGTGCGCGCCCGCCGCCCGCATCCGCTCCAGTGTCAGGTGCAGCAGCACCTTGCCCAGGCCGGTGCCGCGCTGGTCCGCCCGTACCCCGAACGGCCCGAACCGCTCCACCAGCCCCTCGTACGCCCCGTGCATCGCCCACCCCACGACCCGGCCCGACGGATCGTGAGCCGTCACGATGCGGTCCGGCGGCGCCCCGCCGTCCAGCGCCCGGCGGATCGCCCACGGCCAGTCGGGGCCGAACTCCTCTCCGGCCAGCCGCAGCAGCCCCACCAGGTCGTCATCCCGGGGTGTGCCGAAGCGGTAGCCCTCGGCGGCCAGGGCGGCGGCCCGCTCGCGCACCGCGTCGGGCACCCGGTGGCCGACCAGTGAGCGGTCCATCGCGACGGCTTCGCCCCTGGGCCGGAAGCCCAGCTCCGCCAGCAGCCGGGCGGCTTCCGGGTAGGCGGCACGGTCCAGGCCGGGCAGGAAGTAGTGCGGTGTGTACGAGGCGAAGTCCACCCGGGTGCGGCCGTGCCCGGCGAGCCAGTCGAGCACGTCGGTGAGCAGCCGGCGCCCGAGCCCGGCGCGGCGGGCGGCCGGGTCCACGAAGAAGAACGGGATCCAGCCCTGCTCCGCTTCCAGATCGTCCCCGGCCAGGGCGACCGTCCGGCGTACCCCGTACGCGGCCCCGACCACCGCACCGTCCCGCACGGCGACGCGCAGCCCCGCCGGATCGAAGTTCGGATCCAGCAGCACCTGCCGGCGGAAGCGCTCCCGCGACACGGGATCGTACGGCGTGCTGCGGGCCCACGCCGTGAGGAGTGGCGCCCCGTCCCCGGGCGCGAAGTCCCGCACCCGCATCCGCCCCCGCACCCCGGCCCGGCCACCGCGAGCGAGCCCGCCACCGGACCCGGGCCGCGTCGCGTCGTCCATCGGCGTCCTCTCGTGCAGATCCCGTACGAGCCGGCAGGGCCATGGTCCCCGCCTTCCGCCCAGGCTCCAACACCTCGCGCACCACCGCCTCCAGGACGTGCGCACCGACGGCGATCAGCCCCCGGCAATCCCCCGGTTGGCCCGCTCCCGGCCAGGCAGGCCGCCCCGCCCCGGGCCGGACCGCACCACTTCGCCCCGATCTCCCGCCTCTCAGCCTCGCCCCGGGCCGGACCGCACCACTTCGCCCCGACCTCCCGCCTCTCAGCCTCGCCCCGGGCCGGACCGCACCACTTCGCCCCGACCTCCCGCCCCTCGGCCCCGCCCCGGCCCCAGCCCCGCCCTCACCCACCTCGACCCCGGCCCCGGCCCCGCCCTCGACCCCCAGCCCCGGTTCAGCCTCCGCTCAACCGCATCACCCGCTCCGCCAGCTCCCGGGGACGGCTGAGGAGCGGGACATGGCCGCCGTCCATCTCCTCCGGCTCGATGCCCAGCCGCTCCCGCACCAGGCCCCGCAGCCACGCCGCGGGCAGGAACCGGTCGTCGCGGCAGAGCAGGAAGGAGGTCGGGGTCCGCGGCCAGTGGGAGAGCGGCCACGGACGGCCGAAGGGGCCGCCGGACTGCGCGCGCTCCCGGGATCGCGCCTCGGCCGCCAGCTCGGGCGGTACGTCGTGGTAGAAGAGCGCGTCCTCGTCGGGCGGGCCGCCGTCCAGCCGCTCCCGCTCGGCCAGCGCCGCGGCATGGCCGGTGTTCGCCCACCACGCGCCCGGTGCCTCGCCGGGCGCCGGCGGCATCGCCGCCACCAGCACCATCCGCTCCACCGGTATCCGCCCGCACACCAGCGGCGCGGTGAACCCGCCCAGCGAATGGGCGACGAGGACGACCCCCGTACGGCCGCGGGCGGCCCGGACCACCGCGTCGGCGTACTCCGCCAGACCCGCCGCCGGGTCGTCGTTCGGCAGGTCCACCGCGACCACGTTGTGGCCGTGGCGTCGTAGTTCGGCCGCCACCCGGTGCCAGTGCCAGGGAACGCCCCCGGCCCCCGGGATCAGGACGAAACACTTCTCGCTCGCCATGCTCATCCCCCTTGAGCGCGGTGGGCCGGCCCGCCCCGACGGCGTTCCGGGCCCACCACCGCATCATGCCGCAGGGGTCTGACAACGGCCCGGAGCCGGGACGGCGGTCCCGGCTCCGGAGCGTGCCCCGGACCTTCCGGTCAGGGCGTGACCAGGATCTTCCGGCCCTGACCCGCCTTGAAGCGGTCCAGCGCCGTCGCGTACTGATCGAGGGGCAGCCGGTCGCTGATGAAGACGTCCGGGTCCAGGACGCCCGCGGCGAAGAGCTCGGCGGCCCGTTCGTAGCTGTGCAGGACGGCCATCGAACCGGTGATCGTGATCTCCTGGTTGTAGATCCGGTACGGCTCGATCACGGCGCGCGCCGCGTAGTCGGAGACACCGAACTGCAGGAACGTGCCGCCCTTGCCGACGCGGCCCAGCGCGTCCTGGATGGCGCGCTCGTTGCCGGTGGCGTCGATGACCACGTCCCAGCCGCGCGGCCGGTCCAGCTCGTCGGCGGAGGCCGCCGCGTCGCTGCACCCGAGCTGCCGCGCGGTGGCCAGCCGCTGCGGGTTGACGTCGACGATGTCGACGCCCGCCGCCCCGGTGCGCTTGGCCAGCTCCAGCATCATCAGCCCCATCGTCCCGGAGCCGTAGATCAGCACATGGGTGCCGAGCTGCTGGGAGCGCAGGATGTCGTAACCCCGTACGGCGCAGGACAGCGGCTCGACGAGGGCCGCGTCCTCGGTCCGTACGTGCTCGGGCAGCTTCACGCAGTTGGCGGCCGGCGCGACGGCGAACTCGGCGGCGCCGCCCGCCGTGGTCACCCCGATGGCGGCCCACCGTTCGCACAGGTTGTTGCGGCCGATGCGGCAGTAGTGGCACGCGTAGCAGTACAGGGAGGGGTCGACGGCGACCCGGTCGCCCTCGGCCAGCCCGGTGACCTCGCCCCCGGCGGCGACGACCGTACCGGCGAACTCATGACCGGGCACCACCGGCAGCTTCGGCGCGAACTCGCCCTGGAGGATGTGCAGATCGGTGCCGCACAGCCCGCAGCCCGCGACGTCCACGACGACCTCCCGCGGCCCGGGCGCCGGATCGCCGACCGTGGTGACCTCGACGCGGCCCGGGGCGCTGATGACTGCGGCCTTCATTTCACGGCTCCTAGCGAGAGGCCCTGGACGAGCTTGTCCTGGGCGGCGAACCCGGCGGCGAGCACCGGCAGGGAGATCACGGTGGCGGCGGCGCACACCTTCGCCAGGAACAGGCCCTGGCTGGTCACGAACCCGGTCAGGAAGACCGGTGAGGTCCCGGCGACGATGCCGGTGAGCACCCGCGCGAACAGCAGCTCGTTCCAGCTGAAGATGAACGAGATCAGCGCGGTGGCCGCGATGCCGGGCAGCGCGACCGGCGCGACGATGCGCACCAGCGTCGTCGGCAGCCCGGCACCGTCGATGGAGGCCGCCTCCAGCATCTCCACCGGCACCTCGGCCAGGAAGGACCGCATCATCCACACCGCGATCGGCAGGTTCATCGAGGTGTAGAGGATGACGAGCAGCCAGATGCTGTCCAGCATCCGGGTGTTCTGCGCGATCAGGTAGACCGGCAGCAGCCCGGCCACCAGCGGCAGCATCTTGGTGGACAGGAAGAAGAACAGGACGTCGCTCCACTTGCGCACCGGCTTGATGGAGAGCGCGTACGCCGCCGGGACGGCGAGCGCCAGCACCAGCAGGGTGGAAGCCACCGACGCCGTCAGCGAGTTGACCAGCGGCGGCCAGGGGCTGATGCCGGTGCCCGCCCCGAAGAACTCGCGGTAGCCGTGCAGCGTCAGCCCGGCGCCGACGCTCGGCGGGTTGGTCGCCGCGTCCGTCTCGCTGTGGAAGGAGGTGAGCACCATCCACGCCACCGGCAGGAAGAAGGCGATGCCGCAGAGCCAGGCCGCCAGGCCCAGCAGACTTCCGGTGCGCCGCCGTCGCCGTTCGGCGGGCGCGACGCCCCGTACCGTACTCGCGCTCATCGGGTGACCTCCTCACGGAGCAGGGACGAGACGGTGCGCAGCGCGAAGGTCGCCACCAGCAGGGAGCAGACGACGACCACGACGCCTTGCGCGGAGGCCCGTCCGTAGTCGTGGGCCTGGTAGAAGGTCTGGTAGATGGTGTACGGGAGGTTGGCGGTGCCCAGGCCGCCCGAGGTGATGGTGAACACCGCGTCGAAGTTCTGCACCACGTAGATGGTGCCGAGGAGCGCGGCCAGCTCCAGGTAGCGGCGCAGGTGGGGGAGGGTGAGGTAGCGGAACACGTCGAATGCGGTGGCACCGTCCACCCGGGCCGCCTCGACCGCGTCGGCGGGCCGGCTCTGCAGCCCGGCCAGCAGGATCAGCATCATGAACGGCGTCCACTGCCAGATCAGGGACACCTCGACGGCCGCCAGCGGTGAGGCGGTCATCCAGTCCGGCTGCGGCGGGTCGGCGCTGCCGAACAGCTTCCATATCCAGGTCAGCGTGCCGTTGATCAGCCCGTACGAGGCGTTGTAGAGCGCGTGCTTCCACAGCAGCGCCGCGGCGACCGGCACGACCAGGAACGGGGTGATCAGCATCGTACGGACCACGCCGCGTCCCCGGAACTTGCGGTCCAGCAGCAGTGCGAGGCCGAGGCCCAGGACGAGGCTGCCCAGGACGACGGTCACGGTCAGCAGGACCGTGGTCCAGATGGCCGAGCGCATCGCGGGATCGGTGAAGACGGCCTGGTAGTTGTCGAAGGCCGCGAAGCCCTTGTTGTCGGGGGCCAGCGCGTTCCACCGGGTGAAGGAGATGACGACGGTGGCCACGAAGGGGAGCTGGGTCACCACGACCAGGAAGACCAGGGCGGGCAGCAGCGGGGCGCGGCGGGCCCAGCCCGCGGCGCGCCGGGCGGTTCCCGCGCCCCCGCGGGGGCGCGGCGCACTGCTCGGCCGCCGGGTGTTGCTCCGGCCGCCGGGCTCGTTGCGCGTCTCAGCGCTCTTGGTAGGCACGGGCCACCTCCGCTGCCAGCCGCTGGCTCTTGTCGAGCGCCTCGGCGACGCTCTGCCGCCCGGCGATCGCCGAACTGACCTCGTGCGAGACCTTGGTGCCCAGATCGGAGAACTCGGGGATGCCGACGAACTGGATGCCGGGCGCAGGCCGCGGCTGCACTCCGGGATCGTCGGGCCTGGCCGAGCTGATCGCGTTCTTCGTGGCGGCGGCGAACGCCCCGCTGTGCCGCAGGTACTCGGGGTCGCGGTAGGTGGAGGCACGCTTGCCGGCCGGTACCTTCGACCAGCCCAACTGCTCGCCCACCAGCCGCTCGTAGTCCTTCCCGGAGGCCCAGGAGATGAACTTCCAGGCCGCGTCCTGGTGGGTGCTCGCCTTCTGCACGCCCCACGCCCAGGTGTAGAGCCAGCCCGAACTCGCCGTCCGCTCGACCGGCGCGGGCGCGTAGCCGACCTTCCCGGCGACCTTGGACTCGCCGCTCTCCAGCGAACCGGCGCCGGCGGTCGCGTCGTACCACATGGCGACCTTGCCCTGCTGCATGTCGTTCAGGCACTCGGTGTACCCGGCCTGCGGGGCGCCCGCCTGCCCGTGCGTGCGCAGCAGGCCGACGTAGAAACTGGTGGCGGCCGTGAACTCCGGGCTGTTCACCCGGGCCTGCCAGTCCTTGGTGAACCAGGTGCCGCCGAAGGTGTTCACCACCGAGGTCAGCGGCGCCGCGAGCTGTCCCCAGCCGGGCTGGCCGCGCAGGCAGATGCCCTTCATGCCCGGGCGCGCGCCGTCGAGCTTCGCGGCGAGCGCCGCGACCTGCTTCCAGGTCGGCTTCTCGGGCATCGTCAGCCCCAGGTCCCGCAGCACGTCCTTGCGGTACATCAGGAACGACGACTCCCCGTAGAACGGCTGCGCGTAGACCTTTCCGTCGGCGGCGGTCAGCGACTTCCGTACGGGGGCGAGCAGGTCCGCCTGGTCGTACCCGGTGTCCCGCGCGGCCCGGTCGCCGAGCGGGGTCAGCCAGCCGTTGCGGGCGTAGATGGGCGTCTCGTAGTTGCTGAGGCTGGCCACGTCGTACTGGCCGGCCTGGCTGGAGAAGTCCTGGCTCATCTTGTCGCGCAGGTCGTCCTCGGGCAGCACGGTGTAGTTGACCTTGATGCCGGTGCTCTTGGTGAAGTGCTCGGCGGTCAGCCGTTGCAGGTCCGCCATCTGCGGGTTGTTCACCATCAGGACGTTGATCGTGTCGCGGCCCTCGTTGCCGAGGGCACCGGCGCCCCGGTAACAGCCCCCGAGGGCCAGGGAGACGGCCACCACGACGGCCGCCAGGCCCAGCGGGCCACGCCGTCCGGCCGGTGGGAAGGACCGCCGTGGCCGGCCGGTCCTTCCGGGAGATCGTGCTCGCACGGCTCGACACCTCTCTGCTGGGGGCTGTGGGGAAAGGCCGGGAACGCACCGGACGGTGCGGCCCGGGACGCGCGGCAGCGCGGGTCCGCGCGCACGGCGGCCCGCGCGCCCGGAGCGCACGCCTGTGCGGGACGGCGTGTACTCCTCGCGCGTGGTGCGGGTGATGTGTGGGGCGCGTGCTGTCGTCAGACCCGCAGGACCTGCGGGCCCAGCAGGGTGTAGCGGTGGGCCTCAGGGGCGGACAGCCCGGTGTCCGTGACGATCGTGTCCAGGTCCCGTACGGCCGCGAACCGGCAGAAACTGCTCGCCCCGAACTTGCTGTGCACGCCGATCAGCACCCGCCGCCGCGACGACCGCACGGCCTGCGCCTTCACATCGGCGACGGCCGGGTCGGGGGTGGTCAGGCCGTGTTCCCGCGACACCCCGTTCGCGCCGAGGAACGCCAGGTCGATGACGAACCCGGCGAGCATGTCCCGGGCCCAGGAACCCACCGCGGCCTGCGTGCCGGACCGCACCCGGCCGCCGAGCAGCAGCACGGTGGTCGTGTCGGACGCGGAGACCAGCGACGCGGTGCGCAGCGAGGAGGTCACCACCGTCAGCGGCCGGTCGGTGGGCAGCAGCATCGCCAGCAGCTCCGGCGTGTACCCCTCGTCGACGAACACGGTCTCGGCCTCGCCGACGAGCTGCGCGGCGGCCGCCGCGATCCGCCGCTTCTCCGCCACCTGCTGGGTCTCCCGCCGGGCCAGCGTCGTCTCGAAACCCGCGCTCTCCACCGGGTAAGCGGCCCCGTGCGTCCGCCGGACCAGACCGCGCCGCTCCAGTTCGCTCAGGTCCCGCCGGACGGTCTCGCGCGCCACCCCGAACTCCCCGGCGACGTCCGTCACGTCCACCCGGCCGGCCTGGCGGGCCAGCACGAGGATGCGGTGCTGGCGTTCCTCGGCTCTCACGGCGCACTCCTGCTCGGTTCCCTCGGTTCCACGGCGTTCCGTTCGGTCATCGTCCTGCCCGTTTCCGCCCGGCACCAGGTTTATAGCAAGCAGAAGGGCGCATTCCGATGCCCGTCACGGCGCAAAACCCGCCCGCTTCGGCCCGCTTCGGTATCGCCGTTACGGGCCGCGGCGCCCTGCCCCGGCCCGTTCGCCTCCTCCGCGCGCCCGTTCTCCGGTACGCGGCCTCCGGCCCCGGTGAGCGGACGCACCGGATCCGGCCCACGACGTACCGCTCAGGACCGCCCAAAACATCCAGAACCGCCCAGAACGTCCAGGACTGCCCACGGCCGTACAGGACTGCCCGGGGTCTCAGCCCAGGACCGTCCGGGGTCTCAGCCCAGGACCAACCGCTCCGTGTCGAAATCCGCGACGATCTCCAGCCGGCCGCCCAGCGCCGCCACATAGGCCACCAGGGTGCGCACCTCCATGCTGCCCGGTCCACCCTCCTCGACCGCCGCCACCCGGGCGGCCGGAACACCCATCCGCACGGCGAGCTGCTCCTGAGTCAGCCCCCGGTGGCGGCGCACCGTCGCCAGCCGCTGCCCCCGGTTCCGCGTTGTGAGCGACGCCGCGCCGCGGTGCCGGTCCTCGTCCCGGCCGGGGTACCAGTCGCGGAGGAAGTCTCCGCCGCCGCAGAAATTCTCGTCCTCCGCGCCGGGCTCCCGGCCCGCCGATTCCCGCCTGGCCAGGCGCTTGCGGGCCAGTGGCAGGGCGTACGCGTACCACTCCCACCACTGCGTATGGTCCGCGGCCACGGCGAGCAGCACCACGGCCTCGGCGGCTCCGGTGCCCCCGGCGGCCTTCCCGGCCTCGACGGTGCACAGCACCCGCAGGTCCCGGCCCGTCAGCGCGCGGAGCCGCAGCTCGTACAGCTCCGTCTCCGACGGCCGGGCCCCCAGCGGCTCCTGGACCGCACGCTCCAGCCGCTCGGCATCGGCGACCATGTCGCAGGCCGCCGCCCGGGCCATGGCGACCGCGCCGTCCGCAGCGGCGCACGCAGCTGCGTCCGCATCGGCCGCCCCGTCCGCTTCGCCGCACGCCTCATGGACACCCTGCTGTGCGCGCCCGGCCCGCTGGACCGCCTCCACCCCAGCCCTGCGGGACCGGAAGAGGTCGACCTCGTTCTGCACCCGCCGGCTGATTCCCAGGAGGGCGGCCTCCCGCTCGCGGACGTCGGCGCGGGACTCTCCCAGCAGTACCTGCTGGTGCCGCACCGCCGACCAGTGCTCCTTCGCCTCCCTTGCGAGGTCTCTCCGGCCCGATGCGGCAGCCTGCGCTCCCAAGTCGGCCAGCCGCCGGGAACGCTTCGTCAACTCGGCGATGTGCTGGTCGAGCTGGCGGCGGCACGTGGCCGTCTCGGTCACCGCCCGCCGCACCTTCTGGAGCAGGGTGAGCTGGCGCTGGTACCAGTAGTCCAGGGCCTCCCGCGGCTCGCCCGCCCGCAGGGAGGCCCCGACCGGGAGCACCAGGGGAGGCCCCAGCCGCGGCCCCTGCTCCAGGAGCGCGGTGACCGCCTCCCCGACGAGCCGGGCCGCCCGGGTGTCGTCGCGGCGCAGGGCGTTCAGCCGGCTCCGCGCCTCCCGTGCCACCACCAGCCGGTACGTCATGACGGCCTCCGCCCCCGGCGAGCCCCGCACGGGCCACCGGCTTCCACTGTGCCGCCCGCTCCCGGCCGCTGTCCCGGCATCGGGGCAGGGCGTCGCTCAGAAGCCGAGATCGTCGACCACGGTGGAGGACGGGACGCTCAGGATGCCGTCGAAGGCTTCGGCCACGGGGGTGTGCAGATAGCCGCTCTGCATACGGATGCGGTCGGGACCGCCGGAGCCGTCCGTGCCTCGCAGGTCCCGCAGCCCGGCGAGGCCGATGCCGGCCCCGAGCCCGGCCTCCTCGAAGGCGGCCTCGACGCTGCCGGGTTCCGGTGTGCCGAGCGCGGTGTCCTCGACGCGGAAGCCGAAGGCGGTGTTCTCGTCCAGGTGCATCTCGGCGGTCCGGCCGTGCACGCTGGTCATACCGAGGGCGAAGTAGTCCTCGCCCAGCGCGTGGCTCAGGTGCAGGCCCATGGGAAGCCCCGTGAGGCGGCCGTCGAACGAGACGGAGGTCCGCTGGATGTGGGCGTTGTGCGCGGGGAGCACGACACGGGTGCCCGGCGCGGCGCGGTCCAGGAGCCACCGGACCGAGTCGGCCATGAACACCTCACGGGACGAGGTGTCGGCCGGTGAGCCGCCGCCCGCGTACAGCGCGGCCATGGCGCGGAACTGGTGGTCGGTGTGGCACGCCGCCTCGGCGCGGCGCAGCGCGATGTCGTACTCGCGCCGGCCGCCGCGCTCGACGTACAGCGGTTCCATGGCGCGCAGCCGGATTCGCAGGCGCACCAGCGCCGCGCTCAGGGCGTCCTGCTCGTCGGTGCCCAGCCGGGACCAGGCGGGTGCGGCGAGCGCCATGGAGGCGGCGCCGAACCGCTCGGCGGTCTTCATGGCGTCCTGCACGAGCGGCAGGCCGTCCGGATCGACCTCGCGGAGGTACTCGGCGACCGGCGCCAGGGCCGGGAGCAGGGAGCCCCCGGCCGCGGGCACGTCGACACCGGCGAACCGTACGGGCGGGGTCGCGGTCCGGTTGTGACGGCGCAGCCAGTGCAGCGGCCCCGACAGCCCGATGGGGACGGCCGCCGCGGTCTGCCGCGCGAAGTCCTCCTCGGCCCCCTGTCCTTGGACCCACGCGTCCAGCGCGAAGCCTTCGCTGAAGCCGAACTCGAAGGCCAGGACGGTGAATCCGCAGCGCTGGACGAGGAAGCGCAGCATGCGTTCGCGGGCCAGGCCGAACTCCTCGACGAAATGGGAGTTCTCGCCGAGCGCGACGACCCGGGCGTCACCGATGAGCGCCCGCAGCGGCTCCAGATCGTCCAGCGGCTCCTCGGGGTCGAGGGTGCGGAGCACGGCGGTCCGCTCGCGGAGTTGTCCGCTGAACCGGCTTCCGCCGTCGGCGGCCTGGTGCCGGTCGTGGTGGGTGTCGGGCATCTCGGGCGCTCGCTCCTCTGCGGTCGGTGGGGTCAGGGCAGGATCGAGTCCACGTAACCGCCGTCGACGCGCAGTGCGCCGCCCGTGGTCGCCGACGCCTGCGGCGAGCTGAGGTACACGACCATGTTGGCGATCTCCTCGGGCTCGATGAGCCGTTGCAGCAGCGACTGCGGGCGATGCGTCCGCATGAACTCGCGCTGCGCAGCGTCCCACGGAAGGTCACGGTCGACCAACTGGTATACGAAGTCCTCGACACCGCCGGTGTGCGTCGGCCCGGCGATCACGGAGTTGACGGTGACGCCCGTACCGGCGGCCTCCTTGGCGAAGCCCCGCGCGACGGCCAGCAGGGACGTCTTGGACATCCCGTAGTGAATCATCTCGGCGGGCACCACGACCGCGGAGTCGCTGGCGATGTTCTGTACGCGTCCCCAGCCGCGTTCCGTCATACCCGGCAGATACTGCCGGATCAGCCGGACCGCGCTGAGCACATTGGTCTCGAAGTAGGTGCGCCACTCGTCGTCCGTGATCTCCAGGGCCGGGCGCGCGCCGAAGATGCCGAGGTTGTTCACGAGGATGTCGGTGTGCGGTACGGCCGAGTGGAGTTCCCGCGCGCCGGCCTCGGTGGCGAGGTCGGCCGGGACGCCGGTCACCGTGGCGCCGGGCACCGTGTCGCGCAGCTGCCCGGCGGCCTCGTCGAGCCGCCCGGAGTGGCGCCCCGTCAGCACCACGCCCGCGCCCGCCCGCGCGAGACCGGTCGCGATGGCGTGGCCGATGCCCTGGGACGAACCCGTCACCACGGCCGTCCGGCCGGAGAGGTCGATGTGCATGTCCGGGCTCCCTTCGCTGGTGCGTCGCTGTCGTGTACGTCCGCTGCCAGCATCGCGGGTGCGGCGCGTCCGGTGTACGGGGCGCGCGGGACACGGGGGGTGTCATGAGGCGTGTGATGTATCTCCCCCTCCGTGCTGCATGAAGTCCCGTAAGGCGGGTAGCTGCGGCGATGCATGAAGGCGATCATGTGATGGAAGGGGAAAAGGATGTTGTTGGCGCACCCGGTGGTGTTGGGTAACCTGCGTCGAGCAGTACGGACACCGCGGGTGCTGCGCGCTGAGGACGGCAGTCCTGAGCCGCGCGGGACGGGGCACGGCCTCGCCCGCTCGCTGTGCGTTTCCACCGGAACGAAGGATGTTGATGCGGCACTGGTCGCGGCCGGGCACCGGCTGCCCGGCACAGGCGTACGGGAGGACTTCCTCCTCGCCGCCTGACACGCGCGCCGCCCGCCGTTCCGGCGTCGTTGTAGTTTCCGCATGCGCACTCCCGCCGCGGGCGGGGGACGGTGCGGCTGAATGGTTCGAGGACTGACCCCACATGACCGCTGCCCGCCTGCCCGCCGGCCCACCGATCTACGAGAGCCTCATCGAGGAGCACGGCGACGTACTGGCGCAGGTGCGCCAGCTGGCCAAGGAGACGGAGCGCGAGGCCAACGAACTGCTGGACTGGAGCGAGCTCCGCGCGGGCCGGGACTGACCGCCGGCCGGTGAACGGCCCGCCTTTGGCGCGGCTGCGCTCAGGCCCGGCCGCTGCCGCGCGGCGGCGCCGGCCGGGGCAGCGGACGGCGGGTCAGCTGATCGAGTGCTTCCACGGTCGCCAGGCTGGTCTGCACCTGGTGCAGGGACTGGGCGAGACAGGTGTGGGCGCCCGCCACGGTGTCGTGCGCGTGGTCCCGGATCTGACCGATCAGGTTCTCCAGCATGTCCAGCGCCGCGAAGAGGTCGGCGAGCGCGGACCGGTTCGCCTCGGTCAGCCGCAGTGTGTACGGGTCAGGGCACCGGCTCGCGTCAGGCAGCGGGGGACGTCCGTTCCAGCGCGTTGTCACGGTCGGCTCCTGCGGCGTGCTCGGCATGGGCGGTCCTCGGGTGTCTGTCGGGGTACGGCCGGGGCTGCCGCGGCCACCCCCGGTCAGCCCGGCCGTTCGCGCCGGGCCGGTGCCGGGGCCGCGCGCCGGGCGTCGCGTCCACGCCCTCGTACGGCGCTCGGAGTCGGGTGGCCGCACTGGGAATTACAGCACGCCACCGGTGGTGCGGGCTGTCTCACTCTGAGACGGTACGGCGGCGACACCCTCCATCCCGGAGGGTTTTCCGGCCGGGGAAGAGAAGCGCCGTACACGGTGGTGCGAACGAGCCCGCTCGCGGGGATCGCGGTTCGGCCCCCGGGGCATGTCTGCAACCATGGATTTCCGGCAGTTCCCCGAGCAAGCGGCCATGCGGGCCCGCGAGCGGATGCTCAGCGGTGCCGTGGAGGCGCCGGCAGCGGCGCGCGGACCGGACGGGCGCGGCACGGCCGGCCCCGCCGCTGCCGCCGGTTCCCCCGCTCCGGCCACCCCCGGCGCCGCGGCCCCCGGAGTGCCGTACCCCCGGGTCCGGGAAACGGTCCTCACCTCCTGGAGACGCTGCCGTCTGCACGCGGTGGACGCCGACCGGCTGCACGTCCCGCACGTGGAGCAGCACATCGACTGGGACAGCCGCTTCCTGGCCGCGGCGGCGCCGGTCCTCGACCACGTCGAGCAGCTTCTCGCCGACTGCACGGCCGGCGTGGTCCTCGCGGACTCCGAAGCCCGGGTCCTGTCCCGCCGGGGCGGTGACACGGCGGTCGTGCGCCTGATGGACGGGGTGCACCTCGTCCCCGGATCCAGTTACGCGGAGGAGGCCGTCGGCACCAACGGGATCGGCACCGCGCTCGCCGAACGGCGGCTGAGCACCGTCTTCGGCGCCGAGCACTTCGCCGGGCCGCTGCAGCGCGCCGCGTGCGCCGGCATCCCCGTACGCAATCCGCTCACCGGACGGCAGGAAGGCGTCGTCAACCTGACGTGCCTGCGGCAGGACGCCTCCCCGCTGATGGCCGCGGTGGTACGGCAGGCCGCCGCCGACATCGAGGAGCGGCTGCTGGACCGGTATTCCGGCAAGGAGCGCGCGGCCCTGGACGCCTTCCTCGCCGCGGGCCGGCGCACCAGCGGCCCGGTGCTCCTGGTGACGCCCACCCTGCGGACGGCCAACACCGAGGCGGTACGCCTCCTGGAGCCGCAGGACCTGCGCCAGGCGGGCGCGCTCGCCGCCGACCTGCTGGCCGCACCGGCGGGCAGCCGCAGACAGCGCGTCGACGTGACGCTGCGACTGGCTTCCGGCGCCGACGTACGGATCCGCTGCACCCTGGTCGGCCCGCCCGACCGGCCGATCGGCTGCGTCGTCGGCATGACGGCGGCGGAGGGCCGGGAGGCTCCCGCCGCGCCGGACCGGGCCCCCGGCGGGCGCACCGGGGCACAGCCGACCCCGGCGCCGCTCCCGGCTCTGCTGCCGGGCCTGGCCGGCCGCTCGCCGTCCTGGCGTTCGGCGAGCCGGGACGTCGTCTCCGCCTGCCGGCAGCGGCTGCCGACCCGTGTGGTGGGCGAGGCCGGGGTGGGCAAGCTGGCCCTGGTGCGCGCCGCCCACCACTGGGTACGGCCCCGGAAGCGGCTGCACGTCCTCGACCTGACGGCGCATCAGGACACCGCCGACCTCCTGGCCCGCGCCGAAGAGGCATTACGGGACGAGGACGGCACGGTGGTGCTCCAGCATCTGGAAGCAGCGAACCGGGAACTGATGTCCTGTCTGGAGACGCTGCTCGCCGAGGCGCGGCGCGACCGCGGCACCGGCCCGTGGGTCGCCGGCCTGTACACGGCCCCCGGGCAGGGACCCGTCCCGGCAGCCGCCCCGACCGGTGCCGCACCCCCGGCACTGGACAGCGCCGTCTTCCCGTGCACGGTCGCGGTGACACCGCTGCGCTACCGTCCCGAGGACATCCGCGACCTCGTCCCCGCGCTGCTGGCCCGGCACAGCCACGGCGGCACCGTCTCCTGCACCCCGGCGGCGATGCAGGTCCTCACCCGCTGCGACTGGCCGGGCAACGTACGGCACTTGAGCCGGGTGCTCCAGCAGGCGGCGCGCGGGCGACGGCAGGCCGACCTGCAACCGCACGACCTCGCGCCGGAGTGCCACAGCTCCTGCCGCCGCACCCTCACTCCCTGGGAGGCCGCCGAACGCGACGCGATCGTACGGGCGTTGCACGACGCCGCGGGCAACCGCGACGCGGCGGCCCGGCAACTGGGCATCTCCCGGGCCACCATCTACCGCAAGATCCGCCTCTACGGTGTCACCGTGGCACCCGCGCGAGCCCGGTGAGGCGCAGGGCGGCGGGCTCCGCCCCACGACGTGCTCCGCGCCGCCCGGCTCCGGATAGCTGCTCCGCACGGCCGGCGGGCGTACGGAGCACCCGGTGCCTGGGGCGGCGGCGCCCGGCGGCCCCAGCGTGTCCAGCAGAGCGACGAGCTGGCGGAACTGCCCGTGCGCCGCCTCGGCCGTACGGTCGACGGCGACGGCACCGAGCTTCCCGAAGCCGGGCAGGGCGCCCAGCATGTGCAGGATGACCCCTCGGCGGTCCTCGTGCCGGTAGAGCAGTCCTGCGCGGGAGGCGGCGTCGAGGACTGCTCCGGGGTGAGCGAGCGGTAGGAGTCCCGGTGCGGACGATCGGAGGCGACGTAACAGCGCGGTTCCCCCTCCGGGGTCATGAACTCCCCGGTCCGGGCGCCGTGCCGCCGCCCATCCGCAGGTTGATCTCCACGGCGTGCTGCCGGGATCCGGACGTGCCGCGCACCGAGACGAAGTCGACACTGGCGACACCGACCATGCCCGCGGCGGCGAGGGCACGGCCCGCCCGGTGGGCCAGTTACCGCAGCGCCGGACGGTACTCCGCCCGTGCGGGGAGGGACAGGGTCTCGCCCGGCCGCACCGTCTACGTCGTGAGTCGTTGAGTGCTTCATGACGGGCTTGGTTGAGTGGTTGGCGCCGGGAGAGTTGTGGGTGCTGTTCCGACGGGTGGTGCCGACCACGGAGGTCAAGCGCCTACACGGGGGTGGCCGGCGGTGGGCGGGAGATCGCGAGGCGCTGGCCGCGATCATCTTCGTGGCGACTGCAGCCGCTGGTGCGGGGCATCCCGCTCATCCGCTCCCGCCGCGGGCCCCGTCGCCGACGACCGGCCAGGCTCCACGCGGACAAAGGCTATGACTACGACCACTTGCGGAGATGGCTCCGTGAACGCGGCATCCGCCACCGCTGGATGGTCCAGAGAACCGTCTCCTGGCCGGCCGGGTGCCGTCGCCTGCACCGCTGCAACGAGCGCAAGGCCGAACACTTCCTCGCCTTCGTCGGCATCGCCACAGCACTTATCAGCTACCGCAAGCTTACCAATTGAAACAACTTCTGAGCCCGGTGTGGATCAGCTTCAACTTCAACAACACCGAGCACTTCTTGGACTGAATGCTGCACAAGCCGCCCTGCTGTGCCGGTGCTGGGCAGGGCGGCCCTGCGGGCCGGGGCCGGCTGCCGCGGTCTTCGGCTCAGATCCAGGGGTTGCGCTCGTAGCCGGGGTCTTCGTCAGGGAAGTCTTCGGGGAAGACGTCACTGACGAGGTCACCACGAAGGACGTGCAGCAGGTAGCTCTCCACCGGCCCTTCGTACAGGTCGAACTCGTTGCCACGGCCAATGACGATCAGTACGCACCAGCGGTCCGGGTCGGCGTGGGGGACCAGGAAGCACATATCCGCGTTGTCCGTGCCTCCCCAGCGGATGAGCTGTGAAGGCTGGACCGCGCGCTCCTTGAGCAGGGCACGGATATGGGGGCGCGAATCCTCCATCGTTTTCCGTGCTGCAAGCGTCATGGCCACCAGGTCCACATGCTCGTTCTCAGCGCCCGCCCGGTAGACACGCAGGAAGTCATCGAACTTCGCACCTCCGAAGGCTGTGAGGAATGCCTTGAAGGCCGGTGGGAACGTGGTGCCCAGAACCGTCTCGGCTTCCTCCCAGTCGTTCAGGACCGGGCCGAGTTCGCCTGCTGCCGGAAATGCTGCCAAGATGTCGAGATCAGTCATGTCCTACCTACTTGTTGATGATGGTCTGGTCGATGTGCAAACCGGGCCCCACAGCTCTGACATGAACGCCCGTGGGAATGATGTCGTCAGGACGTGCGTAGACAGGTGAGGCCGAGTACTCGACATCACCACGTTTACTGACAGTCTCGTAGATTCGCTCTTCCAGCTTTTCCATCACTTCGTTGTTGGCCTTGTCATACATGATCACGATGTTGGTCTCCGCCCGGCCGTCGCCTCCGAGCGACCGCGCCAGTAGGTGCCCGCGCGTGTGCCCGGCCGTGTCGCCGATCCAGCCCGGCGGCTTCACCCGTCTGGACGCCTTGGTCCCGGTGTCCAGCATGTCCCGGCTGATATGCGTTTCCACGCCGGTCGCCCGCCCCATGCTGTCAGGTGGCTTGCAGTACGAGGGAATCGGCTTCTGAGGCGTCCTTCCGCCCCCGCCTCCACCGTGCTGAGCGCTCCGCATCAACGGGCGCCCGGTAGGCCCGACAGACTCCATGCCGGCCATCGACAGACGCGGACCGCCGAGGTTGGGCAGCGTCAGTTCGAAGTCCCGCAGGCCGTTCAGCTTCATGCCACCAAGAACGTTCTTGATGCCACCGGCGTCGCGCACCGCCCTGACACCTCGGGCGGCTCCTCCGAATGCGCCGCCCATCAGCAGGCCGGAGGCGCCGGCGTCCCGGATTTCGGCGAGGTTGACGCCCTTCTGTTCGCCGAGCAGGTTGCGGCCGCCCTGCGCCACCACCACGTCCACCGTGATCGCCTCGACGCCGCCGATGGCTGCGGTGGCCAGGACGGTTCCCGCGATCTCGGTCACGGTGGCAGACACCGCGACCCCAGCAGTACTGGCCGCGGCGACGATCGCCTCGGTGGCGCCTGCTGCCGCCAGCTCGCTGATGCCGCCGGTGAACAGGGCCAGCGCCGTCCCGGCGACCAGCACCGCCCCCGCGATCTCCAGCGCGTGCTCGATTTTCTTCTTCGCCTCGGCGATCTCGTCGGCGAACTTGTCCAGGGCCTTGGCCATGTCCTGCGCCGCGGACGCGACATCGTCCAGGTAGCCCTTGCCGCCGCCGTGGTACTTGCGCCAGAACTCGCCGAACGCCTCGATGCCCGGACCCTTGTTGTTGTCGATGACGTCCTGGGCGGGCTTGTGCGCCGCGGCGGTGACGTCCTTGACCTCATCGGCGAACGTCCGCCACGTACGGGCGGCCTCGCGCAGCTCGTCCTCGTCACCTTCCGGCCACCACATGCCGGTCAGGTCCTGGACGATCTCCTTGGCCTTGTCGGCGGCGCTCACTTTCCACCGCCCTTGCCGAAGCTGGAAGAGGAGGAGCGGTCTGCTTCCTCGTGGTTGTCCGCCATGTCCTTCATGGCCTTGGAGATACTTTCCAGTCCCTTGACCAAGGCTTGGACGGCTTTTTCTATTTGCTCGCGGTGCGGGGCATACATGTGCTGGAACTTCTGGCCTTGCTCGTCGTTCCCCCACGGCGAACCGAGCCCGTCCAGCGAGCCCTTAAGTCTCGCCGTCGCCTTCGCCAGCGCGTCCGCCTCCCGGTGGAAACGCGGCGCAGCGGACTTGAGCTGGTCCGTATCTACGTCAAAGCCGTCACCGGCCATAGGACCCCCCCAGAAACTGTGCTTTCGCGTGTACCCACAACCTATCGCGAGCCACTGACAACGCTTCCGTCGCTGTCCCGGCTAGTGCTGTTCGCAATTCAAATAAGCAGCGCGCGGGCGGGAGGCTGGGCTTCTTCAACACACCGAGCGGGCTGTCTGTCTTCATGGCGAGGAGGTGGGATCCCATGGCGGCGGTCCAGTTCCTCATGGCACTGCGCACCGAGGGCTGCCGGGTGCGGGAGTACCGCAGCTGGCGGACCCACCACCGCAACCGCCAGGGGCCCTGGGAGGGCGTGCACGGCGTGATGCTCCATCACACTGCGTCGTTCCGGTTCCACGGCCTCCGTGAACTGTGTTACGAAAGCCGCCCCGGCCTGCCTGGCCCGCTGTGTCACGGCGTGGGCACGATGGGATGATCTACGTGGTGGGCTTCGGATGTCATTCCTGCGGGTCTGGGGGATCCTCTGGTCCTGCAAGCGGTGATCGAAGAACGGTCTCCGCTCCCGGCCGGCAGGCCACCAAGGACGGCAACGCCCGCTTCTACGGCCTGGAACTGGTGAACCGCGGTACCGGCACGGACCCGTGGCCCGAGGTGCAGCTCGACGCGGCCGTGCGGTGGGCTGCTGCTCTTTGCCGCCTCCACGGCTGGACGGAGCGATCCGTGATCGGGCGCAGGGAATGGTGGCACGGGAAGATCGAACCAGGACATCGAACCAGGACATCGAACCAGGACTTCTCAGACACCCTCTAGAGGCAATGCCGTTGCGTTATCGGTAGGCGTACTGTGCTGGCACGGTGTCGGGGGTGGTGCCGGTGGCCGAGAGTGTGCCCGAGCTGACGGGTCTTGGGGTGTTGACCTGGTTGTATCCGCCGGGTCTGGTGGACCGGGTGGTCGCGGCGTGCGGACGGTCCGAACAGCGCAGGCGGTTGTTGCCGGCCCGGCTGACGGTGTACTTCATGCTCGGTCTGGCGTTGTTCTCGCCGGCCTCGTATCTGGAGGTGCTGCGGCATCTGGTGGAAGGGCTGCGCGGGGCGGGGCTGTGGGGCGACTGGCGTCTGCCGGCGAAGTCGTCACTGTTTCGGGCGCGGGACCGGTTGGGGCCGGAGCCGTTGCGGGTGCTGTTCGCCGCCACCGCCCGGCCGCTGGCCGGGCAGGGGGTGCCCGGGGCCTTCTGGCGCGGGCTGCGGCTGCTCGCGGTGGACGGGACCTGCTGGGATGCGGCCGACACACCGGCCAACGAGCAGGAGTTCGGCCGTCCGGGCAACACCCGTCCCGGCAACAAGGCCGCGTTCCCGCAGGTGAGGATGGCCGCTCTGGTCGAGGTCGGCACCCATGCGGTCCTGGACGCGGAGGTGGCCGGCTGCCGCACCGGCGAGGTCACCTTGGCCGCCCGCCTGGTCCGCTCGTGCGGGCCGGGCCAGCTGGTCCTGGCCGACCGGGAGTTCCTCGGTGTGCCCTTATGGCAGGCGTTCACCGCCACCGGCTGCCATCTGCTGTGGCGGGTGCCGGCCAACCGGGTGCTGCCGGTGCAGCAGCACCTGCCGGACGGCTCCTGGCTCTCCGCGATCCATGCACAGACCGACGGCAAGAAGAACCATCCCGTGCGAGTGCGGGTGATCGCCTACCGGCTCCAGGGGGTGCCTGGCGCCGATCCGGACGGATACCGGCTGGTCACCGACCTGCTGGACGCCGGGCGGTATCCGGCTCGCGAGCTGGCGGGACTCTACCGGGAACGCTGGGAGATCGAGTCCGTCCTCGGTGAGATCAAGACTCACCAGCGCGGTGCCGGGGTGGTGCTGGCGAGCAGGACCCCCGACGGAGTACGCCAGCAGATCTGGGCCCATCTGCTGGTCCACCATGCGCTGCGGGAACTGATGACCAGAACTGCCGCCGCCCGCGGCATCGATCCCGACCGTATCTCCTTCACCGACACCCTGCGGGCCGCCCGGCGCAGCGTCACCACCACGCCGGGCGTCTTTTCCCCCTGAACTGCTTGTCGCCGCCCTCGCACGGCTCCGGGACGACCTTCTTGCCCGATTGCTGCCACCCCGACGAATCCGCAGCCAGCCCCGTGTCGTCAAACGCAAGATGTCCAACTATCGACTCAAGCGAGCCGAACACCGCACCTGGCCCCAGCCCGCCAGCAACCCCGCCGAAGCCATCGTCATCCGCGCACCATGAATCCTGCACCGATAACGCAACGGCATTGCCTCTAGAGGTGCTGATTGTCGAGATTCGGCCCGTGGAGGAACTCCTTCACGACACCGCCCAGGACGTCCAGTTTCCCGGCGTAGTGCGCCCAGGTGTCGGGCGGAGTGGCGAACTCGATGCGGTTCGGGAGGACATGTTGGATCCAGCGCCTGGCGCCGCTGCCCCGAGGCGCCCCGCGGAAGGTGAACATCGCGTTGCCGTCGGCACCGAAGCCGTCATTCAGCTGGATGATCATGGCGCGGTCCACGTCCGGGTGCGCCGCCCGGAGTTCGGCGAGCGCGGCGACCAGGTCGTCCGGTCCCGTACCCTTCGACGCCGCGTGGCACGGGCACACCGGCGGACTTGAACAAGGCGCGTGCGCCGCTCTTGGTCCCCAGGTGCGCCAGGTCCGGTTCGCACGCGTACAGCGGCACGCCGAGCCGTACGGCCAGTGACCGCTCGTGCCGCGAACCGTTGAAGGCGAGCAGGCAGGCGTCCTCCGGCTCGCGCACCAAGCCGCTGATGTGCGCCAGCAGGCCGGGGCGCCGGAGAACCTTCTGGGTGAGCTGGGCGGGGCGGTCGTCCCCGCAGTCCAGGAGGACGAGTCGGCGCCGGGCGTCCGGGACGGACAGTGAACGATCCAGCCCGAGAGCGTAGGCGACCAGCGGTTCGGGCAGCGGCAGGCTGGTGACGTACACGAGACGACGGCGCGGGTCGCGGAGCAGGTGCAGGAAGGCGAGCAGGCGTTCCTCGTAGTGGAGGCCCCCGGGGGCCTTGTCCATCCCGGCTTGGTCGAGGATGAAGCTCGGCACGACCACGACGACCCCGGGCGGCCCGTCGCCCGCACGTACCCCGTCGCTCCCGAACGGTCCGCGCAGCCGCTTTCGCAGTTCCCGGAACGCGGCCGCCTCGCCCGCCGACCCGTGCCGTCGTCCGCCGTACCCAGTGCCACGTTGGCACCCCCCAGCCATCTCGACGCCCTGACCTTGCGCGCCGGCATGGCAAGCAGCCGATGGCACGGGGCTCTCCGGCGCGGTCGGTCCTGGCCGCCCGTATCCGCTATTCCGTACGCCGCCGGCCCGGCCCGGACCGCAGGTCCCTGCCGCGCCGGTGCAGGTCCTCCAGGGCGTTCAGCAGGATCGTGTGCTGGTGCCACTCCAGCCATCGGCCCGCCTGGGCCGCCATCCCGTCCAGCGCGGTGGCCTGTACCCGTGTGAGGTCCCGTCCCGGCTGGGGGAGGTGGAGGGAGAAGACCCCGACGGTTCGGCCCGCGGACGAGAGCATCGGCAGGCTGTGTGCGGTGCGGCTGCCGACCGCGAGGATCATCTCGCGGGCCGGTTCGCTGATCGCCGGATCGGTGGCGACGTCCGAGACGACGCGGGCCCGGCGCCGGGCGGCGAGCGAGCAGGACGTGCCCTCCTCGACCACGGCGAAGAAGTCGAGGAACTCCTCGCTGAGCCCGCGATGGTGCGCCATCTGGAGACCGACGGCGGACTCCACCACCTGCAGATCACCCATGGGCGCCTCGGTGAACGCCAGCGCCTGGTGCAGCACCCGCTTCAGGACGGTGCTGCGGTTGACCTTGTCCGGGCGGTGACCGGGCAGGAACTTCAGCGGGGGAGGCGTCCGGCCGGACCGGCCGGGGAACCACAGGCCCCGCTCGTCGTCGGGGCGGGGGACGGAGACCACGGCGGACGCGAGGTTGCGCAGTTTCAGGTTGTGCTGCTGCGAACAGCGCTTCATCAGCTCGAACGCGGCGTCCGCGTCCGGCAGCCGGTAGCGCTCCTGGAGCATCCCCTGCGCCTGGGAGATCAGCGGATGCGCGCGCAGTTTGCCCCGCAGGTCCCGTACTTCCCGGCGGAGCCGGTCGATCTCCGACGACTCGGGCATCCGCGTCCCGTCGGCGTCCGCCGGTACGGCGGCCGGGTCGGGGCCGTGCGCCGCTGAGGGTGGGTCCACTGGCTCGTGCATGTCGATACTCTCCCTGATAGGGCCGTTCCCAGGGCGCCGCGAGCAGTCAGCGGTCGGCTGCTCGGGCGGCACCTCGACCTCTGCGAACCTAACCCATCCACCAGGAACGCCCCGAAGGAAGTAGACATTTCGGGCGGCTTGTGGCAAGGGTCACTCAGTGTGCGACGGGCGTCAGTCGACCAGTTCGCCGGACGCCATCAGCCGCGTCAGCTCGGTCCGGGAACGGACGCCCAGTTTCCGGTAAACGCGCGTGAGGTGCGCCTCGACCGTTTTGCGGGAGACGAAGAGCGAGACCGCCGCCTCGGTGTTGTTCAGGCCGCGGGCCACCGCGCGGGCCACCTGGAACTCCTGCGGCGTGAGCAGCTCCCACACGCCGTCCGGCGCGGCCGGCGCCGTCGGCGGAGCGCCGGTGGCCGCCAGTTCACCGGCGGCCCGGCGCGCCCACGGCACCGCGCCCAGGCTCTCGAAGCGCGCCAGCGCCGAGGCGAGCGGGGCCCGGGCGGCGGCGGGGTGGCGGTAGCGGCGCAGCAGTTCCGCCTCGCACAGCAGCGTACGGGCCTGCTCGAACGGCTCCCGGGTACGCTCGTGCGCCGCGAGCGCGGCGGCGAACGCGGCCCGCGCGGCCTCGTACGACGCGGCCAGCAGGCCCCGGCAGCGGGCGGCTGCGGCCTCCGCGGCCGCGAGCCCGGTGGCCCGTGCCCGCTCCTCCAGCCAGTCCGCGACCTCCCCGGCGCGGGCGGTGTCGCCCGTCCGCAGCTGCGCCTCGACGAGATCGGCCGCGCACGGCACGACCAGCGGATTGCCCACCCCCTGCGCGGTGACCAGCGCGAAGCTCTGCTCCAGCTGGTCGGCGGCGGCGCAGTGGTCACCCTGGGCGAGCGCGGCCAGCCCCAGCGCGGCGGTCAGATGCCTCTCCAGGCAGCCGATGCCGTACCCGCCGACCTCCCGCCGGGCCCGGCCGACCTGCTCCTCGCACCGCACCCGGTCGCCGCGCAGCGCGTCCAGCCGGGCCAGACAGGCCAGGCTGTAGCCGACGCAGGAGATCTGGCCCAGCTCCTCCGACCAGTGCAGGGCCTCGGTGGCGTCGCCGTACCCGGCGTTCCAGTGGCCGACCCGGGCCTCCAGATCGCTGCGTACGGCCAGGGTGAACGGCAGCACGCCGGGCGCGCTGTGCCGGCGGGCCGACTCCACGGCGGAGTTGAGCAGCCGACGGCTGCGGTCCCGGTCCTCGACCCAGTTCCACGCCTGCCCGGCCAGCGCGTACAGCTGCTGGTTGCGTACGGGGTCGCCGGTGCAGTGCCCGTCGGCGGCGCCCAGCATGGCGACGCCCCGGCCGATCTGCCCGGAGACCGCCAGCGCCGATCCGAGCAGGGCCATGCTCAGCCAGCGGTCCGGACCCGACTCGGAGGCCAGGCGGAACGAATCCTCGGCGGTCCGCACGGCGGCGGCCACCCGGCCGTCCATGCTGGCGGGCACCACCGCCTCGGCGAGCAGGACGCACGCCCGTACGGCATCGGTGCGGCGGATGGTGCGCGCGGCTTCGGCGAGGAGTTCGTAGGCGCGCGCGGGCTCGCCGTTCCACGTGTGGATACGCCCCAGCAGCAGCTCGATGTCGGCGCGCACGAAGGGCTCCGTCGTCGTACGCAGCGCTTCCTCGCACCACTGGGAACTGGACGCCGAGCCGCCCAGAAAGGCGTCGGACGCGGCGCGGTGCAGCAGGTCCGCGCGTGCCACCCGGTCCTCGGTCAGCTCTGCGGCCCGCCGCCAGGCCAGCGCGGACTCCTCGAACGCGCTGCGTCTGCGGGCCTCTTCCGCCGCCTCCGCCAGGGCGGCGGCGGCCGGTGCGTCGGGACCGGTGGCGGCCGCCGCCCGGTACCACGCGTGCAGCGGGCCGCGGGTGACCTGGGCCAGGGCGCCGAACGCGGCGAGCCGGTGGGCCAGCGGCGCCCGCCCGAGCACCAGCGGGCGCAGGACGGGATGCCGGAAGTCCAGCCCGTCTCCGGCCGCCGTCACCAGGCCGTCCTCCTCGGCCGGGCACAGGGCCGACAGCGACAGGCCGAGCACCCCGAGCGCCTCGCACAGCCCGGCCAGCTCGGTCGACCGGTGCGCGGCCAGTACGGTGAGGGCCTGCCGGGTGGCCTCGGGAAGCGCGTTGATCCGGGCCGACCAGGCACGCTCCAGGTGCCGCCCCAGCGACGGCGGGTTGTGCATCGGCTCCTCGCCGCGCGCCTGTTCCGGGGTGAGGGAGCGGGCGGCCTCCAGCAGGGCCAGCGGATTGCCGCCACTGATCTTCACCAGGTCCGCCTCCACCGCCGGCGCCGTCACCACGCCCGACCGCCGCAGCAGTTGCCCGCACTCGCTCCGCGACAGCCCGGTGACCTCGACGGACGGCAGGCTGTGCGGCGCGCCCGGCTCGCCGGGCTCCTCGCGCGAGGTGAACGCGAGCGCCACCCGCTCGCCCGCCACCCGCCGCGCGACGAACAGCAGCACCCGCTGGGAGGACGGGTCGACCCACTGCAGATCGTCCACGAGCACCGCCACCGGCTTCTTCTCGCCGAGCGCGGCCAGCACGTTCAGCGCGCCCATGCAGGCCGCGTACGGATTGGCCAGCGGCTCCCCCGACAGGGCGAGGCACGATTCCAGCGCCGCGCGCTGCACCCCGGGGAGTTCCCTGAATTCTGCACCAAACGGGAGCAACAGGTCGGCCAGCGCCGCGAACGGCAGGACCGTCTCCGACTCGATGCCCCGCGCCCACAGGGCGGCTTCCCCGGCCTGCTCGGCGGCGTACTCCAGCAGCGCCGTCTTGCCCACCCCGGGCTCACCCCACAGCAGCAGCGCCGCACCCCCGTCCGCCCCGGCGGCCAGGAGATCGTCGATCAGACGGCGTTCGCGCCCGCGGCCCACCAGGCCCGGCCCCGCCGGGCGGGAGAGCCGGGACCAGCCGGAAGTCCGTCGCCTGCCGTCCATGTCGCCCCCCGGGCGCTCGCAGGTGCCCTGTGCGGCCCGTACTCCGGCGCCGGGACCATCATGCCTTCCCGGGAAGCGCCCCTGAAGGGCCTCGCACATTCTGCGGACACATGTGGGGACCTCCCCGAAGCGCGCGCGCCGCACGAGGAGTTGAGTGGCAGCACGCGCGGACACGGAGAACACGGGGGGCGCGTCATGACAGGCTCCGCAGGGCCCGTTCCTCGGCTGGACGCGGTCGAGATCAAGGCCACGTTCTCCGGCGCGCGGGCGGAGGTGGCCGCCAAGGCTCTGGCACCGGACGACGGGGGCGTCTGGTGCCAGGTCTTCTTCTGCGAAGGTCCCCGCCACCGCCATCCGGGCGAACTGCCGCTGCTGGAGGCCGGCGTGATCCTGCGCCTGCGCTCCCGCCAGGGGAAGAAGGGCGACACCACGGCCAAACTCCGGCCCTGCCGCCGGGCCCGTGTCCCCGCCCACTGGCTGGACTTCCACCGGCACGGCGACGACGAACTCCGCCTGGAGAGCGACTGGGCGGGCGAGCGCCAGGTCCTCGCGGCCTCCCTCACCCGGACCCGGGACCGCCAGGACGTCGACGCGGTGACCTCCGGGCACCGCCCGCTGCACACCGCCTTCTCCGCCGCCCAGGAACGCTTCCTCGCCGACTGCGCCGACCTCGCCGTCGACTTCCAAGAGCTGACCGTGTACGGGCCGGTGCGCGCCCAGCGCTGGCGCGACGTCCGCCGCCGGCACCACGAACTGACCGTCGAACGCTGGTCGGTGGCCCCGCGCACCGGACCGCCGCTGGACTGGCTGGAAGTCTCCGAGCGGGTGGAGCCCGAGGGCTCCGAGGTCGTCCGGGCGTCGCTGCTGGCCCTGCTCCGGCAGCTGGGGCTGGAGCCGGACCTCGAACAGGAGAGCAAGACCCGGCGCGTCCTGGAGGCGCTGACCAGAGACGCGTGACGGCACGCGGGGGAGGGGGCAGCATGGAGGGACTGCCGTTCCACCTGGACGTGTTCGAGGTCCGGGACGAGTGGGTGATCATGTGTACGTCACCGCTCGGCCGGGCCGGCGCCAAGGTGCGCGCGCCGTACGCGCCCGACGCCCTGCCGCTGCTGCTCTCCGAGATCAGAATGGCCCTGTTCCGGTCGGCCGGTACGGTCGTCACCCGCCGCGCCTCCCTGGTGGAGCAGAGCGTCCGGGACTTCGGTGAACGGCTCTCCGACACCGTGCTGTCCGGTGACATCCGGCTGCTCTTCGACCGCTGCCGCGAACAGGCCCGGCAGCAGGGCGAACCGCTGCGCGTCGTACTGGGCCTGGAGGGCCCGCAGGTCTGCGCCATCCCCTGGGAGTTCGCGGTCGACCCGTACGCGCGGGACAGCTACCTGGCCCTGCGGATGCCGGTCGTCCGCTCCCCGCAGCTCATGGGGGCCCCGGCGCCGCTGCGCATGACGCCACCGCTGCGCGTCCTCGGGGTGCTCTCCCGGCCCACGGACCTGCCCACCCTCCAGAGCGAGCGGGAACGCGACGAGATCACCCAGGCGCTGCGGCGGCTGAGCCCCGACGTCGCCGTCGACTGGCTGCACGGCGACAGCTGGCACGAACTGGCCGAAGCGGTCCGCACCCGCGCCCCGCACGTCCTGCACTTCGTCGGCCACGGCGGCTTCGACCCCGAGGCCGGGTCCGGGTACCTGGAGCTGTCCGCCGAGGACGGCACCGCGATGCACGTCTCCGGTACGGACCTGGGCCGCCTGGTGCACGACAGCCCGCAGCTGCGGCTGGTCGTCCTGAACGCCTGCGAGTCGGCGGCCGGCGGCGCCGAGGGCGTCTTCAGCAGCACCGCCGCGAAGATCATGCGGGAGGGGGTGCCCGCGGTGGTGGCGATGCAGTACGAGATCACCGACCCGGCCGCGGTCGCCTTCGCGTCCTCCTTCTACACGGGCACGGCCCGCGGACTGCCGGTCGACCGGGCGATGACGCTGGCACGCGAGAGCGTGAAGATGACGCTGCCCGGCAGCCTGGAGTGGGCCACGCCGGTGCTGTTCCTGCACTCCGACGAGGCGCGACTGTTCGTGGTGCCGGAGGCGGACACGGGGGCAGGGGAAGGGGCAGGGGCGGGTACGGAGGTGGACGCGGACGCGGAAGGGATGGAGACGGGGGAGGCGGGGGAGGCGGGGGAGGCGGGGGAGGCGGGGGAGGCGGGGGAGGGGAGTGGGGGTACGGTCCCGGATCCCGGACCGGCCGCGCAGCCCTCGGCGCCGGCCCCGCCCCCGCCCCCGCCCCCGCCCGCGTACCCGCCGTACCAGCCGGCCCCGGCCGCCCTGCCCACCCGGACACAGCCCTGGACGGCGGGCGTCCGGGAGAAGTTCGCGCGGTATCTCCGCGCCGACCCGGCCACGCCGCCGCACGCCACCCCTGCCGCACCCGTCACGCCCACCCCCACGCCCGCACGCACGCCCCCCGTCTTCCCCCCGGGCCCCGCCGGCCCGCCCCGAGCCCCCGGACTGCTGCCCGGCCTCGGTCCCTGCTCGCACGTCGCCCTGGGCCCGCGCGGCCTGCTCGCCGCCGCCTGTGCCGACGGCTCGCTGCGGGTCTTCCGGCTGGAGCCGCCGGAACTGCTGGCGGAGTGCGCCTTCGGCCGGCACGGGCCCGCCCTGCGCCTGGCGTGGAGCCCCTGGCCGCGCGCCCTGGCGACACTGCACGAAAGCGGTACCACCGTCGTCTGGGACATCGAGACGGAGGTGCCCGTACGGACCCTGCCGGGGCACGCCGGGCAGACCACCGCGCTGGCCTTCAGCGGCGACGGCCGCTGGCTGGCCACGGGCGGCGGCGACCGGATCCAGGTGTACGACGCCGACGGCCGTACGGTGCGCAGTCTGGTGGCCGCTCCGGGGCCCCTGGTGCCCTGCCTGGCCTTCGCGCCCGGCGACCGGAGCCTGCTGGCGGGCACCGGCGACGGCGTCGTGCGCCGGCTCGACGTGCACGGGCGGACCACCGCGCAGTGGCCGCACCCGCAGCCGGTCTGCGCCTTCGCCGGGTGCGCCGACCGGCTCGTCACCGGCAGCCCCGACGGCCGGGTCCGCGCGTGGTCCTGGAACGGGCGGCTGCTGCACCGCGTCCACCAGGGCGGCGCCGTACGGCAGTTGGCGTTCGCGGCGGACGGCACGGTGCTCGCCGCGGTGAGTGACGACGGCGTCCTGGTCCGCTGGGACCGCGACGGCGCTCCGCTGGACCGAACCGAGCAGATCGGGCACCCGGTCGGCGTCGCCTTCACCGGCGAGGACGGCACAGTACTGACCGCGGCCGACGACGGCCTCGTACAGCTGCATCCGCACACCGTCGCCCCCTCGGGGCCGGACACCGGAAAAACCCCATGACCGAGACCGGAGGCTTCAACGACCGGAACCATTGGTACCACTGGACAAGGAGGCCGTCATGGCCTATCCGCAAGGCCCGCCCGGTGAGGACTGGGGTGACAACACCCCCTGGACCAAACAGTCCCAGCCACCGCCCACCGGACCCCCGCAACCGTCCCAGCAGCCGCCCCAGTACCAGCCGCCCCAGTACCAGCCGCCCCAGTACCAGCCGCCCCAGTACCAGCCGCCCCAGTACCAGCAGTCGCAGTACCAGCCACCGCAGTACGGCCCCGGGTACCAGCAGTACGCCAGGCCGCCCCAGAACTACCTGATCCCGGCGATCCTGGTGACGCTCTTCTGCTTCCTGCCCACCGGCATCGCCGCCATCGTCTTCGCCACCCAGGTCAACGCCAAGGCCGGCACCGGTGACTGGGCCGGTGCCGAGGCGGCGTCGAAGAAGGCGAAGCTGTGGACGTTCATCAGCCTCGGAATCGGCCTCGTCGGCGGCCTCCTCGTCATCCTCGCCAACGCCGCGGGCGGCGGCTACTGAACGGGCCCGCGCCGCACCGCGCCCGGCGCCGGACGCTCGAAGCCTGGTCCGGCGCCGTGCTGTTCGCCGCCCTGACGGCGCTCGTGGCGTTCCGCGACCCCGAGGCACCGGGTCACTACCCCAGCTGTCCGTTCCGCTCCGCGACCGGCCTCCTCTGCCCCGGCTGCGGCACCTTACGGGCGCTGCGCGACCTCACCCAGGGGGACGTGGCCGCCGCCCTGGCCCACAACGCGCTCTTCGTCACCGCCTTGCCCCTGGCCCTGTTCTCCTGGCTGCGCGCGGTCCGGGGCCGGCCGCCCGTGCTGACGTCGGTGTGGGCGGGCGTGACCGCCGTGGCCGTCCTGCTCCTCTGGGGCGTGCTGCGCAACTGCGTATGACCCGCGCGGGCTGCCCGGGGAGCGGGGGTACCCCTTCGTGGGGCAGACAGCGGCAGACAGGTGATATCCCGCGCGCCTGGTGAGACCACTCGGGAGATGCGGGCAGCTTCGTGGTGTCCGGACCACCAGCGAGGTGCAGGAGTTCCATGACGACGACGGCCGACGACGCGGCGAGAGAGAAGAGCCCGCTTCCGGTGGGGGAGGCGGGCATCAGTTTCGCGCGCCCCCCGTCCGACGGGACGGAGGAAGCGGCCCGGCGCGCGGTGCTGCGGGCCACGGATCACCTGCTGGCCCGGCAGCACACCGGGGGCTGGTGGGAGGAGAACTTCAGCACGGACGTGAGCTATGACGCCCACGACCTGTTCCTCCGGCACCTGCTGGGCGTCCTGGACGAGCGGGTGGCCGCCGCGAGCGGCCGGTGGATCCGGTCGCAGCAGAGCGCGGACGGCTCCTGGCCGCTCGTCTTCGACGGCGCCGGCCACCTCGGGACCACCGTGCAGGCGTACGTGGCGCTCCGGCTCGCCGGGCACCGTCCGGACGAGGAGCACATGCTCCGGAGCGCGGCACGGGTACGCGAGCGGGGCGGCGTCGCGGCCGCCCCGCTGGAGGCCCGTATGTGGCTCGCCATGCTGGGCCTGTGGAGCTGGGAGGACCTGCCCGAGGTCCCGCCGGAGATCATCGCCGTGCCCAAGTGGGCGCCGTTGAACATCTATTCCTTCGGTTTCGTGATGCGCCAGGCGCTCGTCTCCCTCAGCATCATCAGCGCGCACCGGTTCGTACGACCGGTCCCCTTCGGCATCGACGAGCTCTTCGCCACGTCCGACGGCACCGACCCCGCGCGCCGTACGGCGGCCCCGGTCATCAGTTGGGAGGGCGTCTTCCGGCGCGCGAACACCGCGTTGCGCGCGTACCGCAGAGTCACGCCCCGCCCGGTGCGCAGGACCGCGGCGAACGCGGGGGCCCGCTGGCTTGTCGAACGACAGGAGGCGGACGGCAGCTTCGGGGCGTGCACCCCCATCACCACCTGGGTGGTCATCGCCCTGCACCTGCAGGGGTACTCCACGGATCACCCGGTGCTCAAGGCCGCCTTCGGCTTCCTGGACGACTGCGCGTCCTGGCCCGCGGACGGCGTGCGGCAACTGCAGACCGTGCACGGTCCGGTCTGGGACACCTGCCTGTCGATCACGGCACTGCGCGACGCCGGCCTGCCCGCCGGTCACCCCGCGCTCGTCGAGGCCGCGGACTGGCTGCTCCTCCGGCAGACCGACCGGCCCGGCGACTGGGCCGTACGGCGGCCTCACCTGGCTCCCGGGGGGTGGTCCTTCCAGTTCCACAACCAGAACTATCCCGACCTCGACGACACCTCCGAGGTGGTCCTCGCGCTGCTCCGCGTCGATCACCCCGAACCGGCACGCGTCGACGGCGCCGTGCGCAGGGCGGTGCGGTGGTGCCTGGGCATGCAGAGCGCGAACGGGGGGTGGGGGGCCTTCGACGCCGACAACACCAGTTCCCTGCCCAGCAAGCTTCCCTTCTTCGACTTCGGCGAGTACTGCGCCGACCAGCCGACCGCCGATGTCACGGCCCACGTGGTGGAGATGCTGGCGGCCCTCGGCATGGAGCGGGACCCCGCCACCCGGCGCGCGGTGCGCCGGCTGCTCGGGCAGCAGGAGGCCAGCGGCGCGTGGTCCGGGCGCTGGGGCGTCAACCACGTCTTCGGCACCGGCAGCGTCCTGCAGGCCCTCGCCGCCGCCGGGACGCCCGGGGACCATCCCGCCGTCCGGCGTGCGGTCGCCTGGCTGACGTCGGTGCAGAACGAGGACGGCGGGTGGGGCGAGGACTGGGAGTCGTACGCCGATCCGGAGCGTCTAGGCCATGGCTCCTCGACCCCGTCGCAGACCGCCTGGGCGCTGCTCGGACTGCTCGCCGCGGGGGAACACGACAGCGACGCGGCGCGCGCCGGGGTGCGCCACCTGACCGACCGGCAGACGGACGCCGGGACCTGGGAGGAACCGCAGTTCACCGGTGTACTCGTCCCCCGGGCCGTGGCCTGCCGCTACGGGTGCTACCGGCATGTCTTCCCCCTCATGGCCCTGGCCCGTTACGCCCACCGGCCTGGCCCGGAGGACACCCCCTAACGGGACCGCCGCAGGGAGGCCCGCACGGCCGCCTCCGGCGGACCGGCCGCGGTCACCGGTGCGGGAACCCCGGTGGCCGCGGCGCCCACCGCGCAGTGGGAGCGCGTGCGGACGTGGAAGACGAGCAGGGCCGCGGCGCTGGTCGCGGCGGCCCAGGCGAGCGAGAGCAGGCTGTGCGACCAGGGGGTGCCGGAGGTGAACGCGGCGGCCAGCGTCAGCTGGTTCGCGCCGTACAGGGGCAGCACTTCGAGACCGGACAGGTCGACCACGGTGAAGACCGGGTTCTGCAGGCCGGTGTCGACCAGGCTGAGCATGATGACGAGGAAGAAGCCCTCCAGCTCGCCCCGGACCAGCGACCCCAGCAGCAGGCCGATGCCGCCGTACGCGAGGCCGGCGCCGAGGAGACCGAGGGCCACCGGGCCCCACTGCCGTACGGGCACGGAGGCGCCCAGCACGGTCACGGTGTACAGGGCCAGGAGAGCGGCGATGATGGCGACGGCGGTGACCTTCGCCAGCAGCATGGGGACGCGGGGGTAGCCGGCCAGCAGCAGCCGGCGGTCCATCTCCCCGGCCTTGAACGTCTCCATGAACGTCACGAAGCCGGTGACCAGGGTGACGGCGGCGAGCGCGTTGACGACCTGGCTGACGTGGCTCGCCTGCGAGACGGCTCGGGTGCCGAGGGAGTCCAGGGAAAAACGTACTTCCCGGTCCGAAGCGCACAGGCGGGCCACGGCGATCCACGCGGGAATGAAGGCGACCGCCAGGAGCAGGGCCATGCGGTTGCGCAGCTGGCCGAGGAGCGTGCAGTGCAGCATCTCGGCGAACGCCGCCGGGTACGGCCTCATCGGGCGGTCTCCTCGGTCTCCAGGCGGCCCTCGCGCAGCTGGCGGACCGCGTCGAAGTGGTGCAGGTCGTGCAGCAGGTGCGAGACCACGACGATCGAGCGGCCCGCGTCGCGCAAACGGGCCGCCAGCGCCCAGAAGCGCTGGTGGGTGTCCCAGTCGAAGCCCTGGTAGGGCTCGTCCAGCACCAGCAGCTGCGGGTCGTGCATCAGGGCGATCAGCAGGTTCAGCTTCTGCCGTGTCCCTCCGCTGAGCTCCCCGGTCCGCCGGCGCCCGCAGCCGGCGAAGCCCAGGACGTCCATCAGCTCGTAGGCCCGCGCCAGGGACGGCAGCCGGTAGGCCACCTGGAACAACCGCAGATGCTGCAGGACGGTGAACGAATCGTTCAGCACGGCCTGCTGCGGGCAGTACCCCACCGCCCCGGCGCGTACCACCGTGCCCCGGTCGGGTGTCAGCTGTCCCACCGCGATGCGCAGCAGCGTGCTCTTGCCCGCGCCGTTCTCGCCGACCACACCGACCAGCGCCCCGGGCGGTACGTCGAGGTCGGCGCCGCGCAGGACCTGCCTGCGACCGTACGCCTTCCAGACGCCCTCGATGCGCAGCCGTGACTGCCGTTGCGTGACCTCTGACGGCACATGGGCCCTTTCGTCAGCGAAGTGTGTAGATGGAGGCGGCGAGGGCGAAGGTGTACCACTGCTCCACCAGGCGGTAACTGCGCTGATCGTGCTCCGGCCCGCGCAGGAGCAGCACCCGGACCGCCAGCAGCAGGCTCAGGCCGCACAGGAAGACGTCGGTGGCGACGGCCCACCAGTGCGGCCCGGCGGGCGCCATCAGGAAGTGGTGGATGAACACGGGGCCGACGGCGAAACCGGCGCACAGGAAGATCCGGGTGGGCAGTTCGCCGAAGACCAGCGGCATGGTGGAGCGGCGGACCGCGCGGTCGCCGTGCAGGTCCCGCAGGTCCTGGACGGACATCAGGAAGGTCACCGTGATCGTCAGCGTCACGATCCAGCGCCAGGCGTCCGGTGTGAGCGCGGTGACGATCTCCCACGCGGCCATCAGCTGGGCGATGACCCCGATCCCGGCGTACAGGTTCCTGCCCAGCCAGTGGCGGCCCCAACCGTACTCGTGCTGGAGCAGGGAGAGGATCTGCCACATCAGCGCCCACTTCAGCACGCCCAGGCAGTAGCCGTACACGGGAAAGGTGATCCGGACGGCGATCAGCCGCAGCCGGGCGCCCCGGACGGTGCTCTCCCCGGTGACCAGCGGCCGGAAGGGTTTGTTGAGGCGGTCCTCCTCGACGCCGACGAGCTGGTTGGCCAGGGTGTGCTCGTAGATGAACAGCCAGAAGTACACCGCCCCCAGGGCCGCGGCGACCGCGGCCTCGCCCAGCGGCAGCCGCGCGTGGACGGTGGCCGCCACGACGAAGCAGGTGGCGGGGAAGACCGTGGTCCAGCGGTCGACGCGGATGAACAGCCAGCTCAGGCGGATCTCCCGCCAGACGGTCTGTGCCACCGTCGTGGAGGCGCTCGTCGTCGGGGTCGTCATGGGGCGGCTCCGTACTGGTCGGGCAGCGGGTCCCGGTCCGCTCGGCTCGCGGTGCCGTCGGCGGACGCGGCCGCCGCGCTCATGCCGTGCGGTGGACGGCCGCCTCCGCGACGGCCCTGAGCGTGCGCACCGCGCTGTGCGTGAAGGGCGCCCCGTCCAGGACGTCCAGCGCCTGCCGGTACCGCTCCTCGATCATCCGCTCGACGTCGGCCCGGGCCCCGGTGCTCGTGAGGATGTCGCGGACCTCCGCGGCGCCCGGGTCGTCCAGCCCGGGGTCGCCGATCAGCGCGCGCAGCCGGTCGGCCTGCGCCGGAGCGGCGGCCCGCAGCGCGCGGACGACGAGGCTGGTGCACTTGCCCTCACGCAGGTCGTCCAGGTGTGACTTGCCCATCCGGTCCGGGTCGCCGAACACCCCGAGCACGTCGTCCCGGAGCTGGAACGCCTCGCCGAGGGGCACACCGTAGGCGCTGCAGGCGTCCAGAACCCGCTGGTCGGCGCCCGCGAGGGCGGCACCGACCTGCAAGGGCCGTTCGATGGTGTACTTGGCCGTCTTGTAGCGGACGACGGTCAGCGCCGTCTCCATGCTCACGTCGAGATCGCCGGTGGTCAGCAGGTCCAGGTGCTGGCCGGCGATCAGTTCGGCGCGTGCGAGGTCGACGACGCGCAGTACGGCGACGCGGTGGGCGTCCGGCATGAGCGTGGTGTGCAGCAGCTCGTCGGACCAGACGAGGGCGAGGTCGCCCACCAGAATGGCGCCACTGGTGCCGAAACGGTCCGCCATCTCCGGCAGGGGATGCCGGTCGGCCAGTTGCCGGTGCACCGAGGGCCGTCCGCGACGGCTGTCGGCCGCGTCCATGATGTCGTCGTGCACGAGGGCGCAGGCGTGCGCCAATTCGATGGAGGCGGCCAGCCTGACGGCCTGCGCGGGGTCTCCCTCGCCGCCCGCGGCGCGCCATCCGGCCACGCACAGCAGCGGGCGGACCCGCTTGCCCCCGTCGATGAAGTCGCGCAGCAGGAGGACGAGCGCCGACTGACCGGGCACCTCGGAGGTCTGCGCCCTCTCCGTCAGGAACGAGGACAACAGGTCGTCGATGGCGGCGCGGGGGGCGAAGAACTCGGACTCGACCGGAAGCGTCTCAGTGCGCATCGGAAGGGCGTGTCCCCGCTCCGAGGGCCGACTCGGGCGTGTGCCCGACGAGGTGCGGACCGCTGCCGGACGGGCCGCAGGGCCGCCGGGCCCCCGGCACCGCAAAGCCGCGGTGAGCACGGCCCGACTGGGCCAATGCCGGCGAGGTCTGGGCCGGCCGAACGCGCGTTTTGTTCATTCATCCAATCCTTCGGTCAACTTCTGCCCGTGCTTCCGAACGAAGAGCGGGCCTAGTTGATGTACACCGAAATCCGAGGAAAACATGCCTGTACAGGCGTGTTTTTCCCTATTTGCAGTAAACGCTGGGCGGAGGCAGGGTTCACGCCGCCGTGCCGAGACCCTCGCCCAGCGCGGCGATCACTTCGGGTGCGTGGCCCGCGGCGCGGAGCGGGGCCCGGACGTCGCGTTCCAGGTCGGGGAGGTAGCCGAGGAGCACGTCGGCCGGACCGTGGATACGCACGCCGGAGACCGCCGCGGCGGGCAGCAGGAGCGTCTCGGCCGGGCCGAGGGTCTCCCGCACCGCCCCGCACGTCACCTCCGTCGCGGCGCCGATGTTGCTGAGCACCACGCACGTGTCGAACGCCGGCACGGCGTCCCCCGGCGCCCGCACCCGCCAGTTCTCCAGCGCGAAGTACGGCCCGGCACACAGCATCCGGCGCTCCACCCCGCCCTCCGCCGGCAGCCGCAGCCCGCCGTGGAAGTCCGGACGGTGCTCCGGCTTCCACTCGCACAGCAGCGCCTCGACGTTGGCCCGCCACTGCGCGTCGTCGATCGGCGCGCCGTCCTCCATCCGGTGGCGCATCGCGTGCTGTTGCAGGTCGGAGGTCTGCTCGATCTCGTAGACGAGGGTGTCGGGGCCAAAACTGTGCGGGGTGCCGCCCGGGACGTACAGGGTCTGGCCCGCGCGCACGGGCAGGCGCCGCAGGACCGCGTCGAAGTCCTGGTCGAGCAGTGCCTGCCGCAGCCGCTCGTGGTCCACGCCCGGCCGTACGCCGGCCAGCGCCGTGCTGCCGGGCGGCGCGTACAGGATGTGCCAGGCTTCCGTCTTGCCGTTCGGCTCGCCCTCCCGCTCACGGGCCGCCGCGTCGTCCGGGTGCAGGTGGACCGGCAGGGGCCGGTGCGCGTCGATGAACTTCGTCAGCAGCGGGAAGCGGGGGCCGCGCCAGCCGCGCCCGACCAGCTCGTCGGGGTGGCTCAGGGCCAGCTCCCGCAAGGTGTGACCGGCCAGCGCGCCGTTCAGGACGTGGGAGTGTTCCCCCTCGACATCACTGACCTCCCACGTCTCCGCCACCGGCCCGGCGGGCAGCCCGGTCCGGCCGAGCCGTTCGGGAACGGCCCGGCCGCCGAAGACGTGCTGCTTGACCGGTGTGGTCAGCCGCATCGGATACCAGTTCATCGTTCGAGTACACCCCTGCTTTCCGCGCGTCCGGATTCATTACGCCGACCACTGGCGCGCCCTGGGGCGGGTGCCCTGCGCGGACCGGCCGAATCCCGTACCGGAATCCTGTACCGGAATCCCGTGGCGCCCTGGTCGACGCGGAGTTTCCGGCCGTTCGAAATCGGTCTGTTTACCGGCCGGACCTACGGGCACGCGACTGACTGTCAAGGGAAACGGCTCGACCGAAAAGGAGCGCGACCATGACCGCCGAGAAGAAGACTTCCACGAAGGCCGAGCGCGCCAAGGGCGCGGTGAAGGAGAACGTCGGCCGTGCCGTCGGCAATGAACGCATGACGGCGGAGGGCCGCGCGGAACGCGCCAAGGGCGACATACGCGAGGCGGGCGAGAAGGCCAAGGACGCCTTCAAGCGGTGACGTTGCCGGTGTGACTGCCCCTTCCAGGCGCAGCGTCCTGACGTGACCCTTTGTGCCCCCTGCGCAGTCTTCTGCGCGACCCTCTGAAACACGTACGCGGTGCTGTGCGTACACCTCAGAGTTCCGGGCGGTGGCTCGGCGGAATTCCCGCCGGACCACCGCCCGGCCCATTTCTCCCGGGACCGGATCCGGGGCCTTCCCGCGGAACTCAATGAGCGCGGACGACCAGCCCCGCTTCGTACGCGGAGATGGCCGCCTCCACCCGGTTCCGTACGCCGAGTTTCCCGAGAATCGCGCTGACATGGGCCTTCACCGTGCCCTCCACCAGCCCCAGACGGCGGCCGATCTCGGCATTGGACAGACCCGCGCCGAGCAGGGACAGCACGTCCAGCTCACGTTCCGTCAGCCGCCCCTCGGGCAGCGGCGCGACGGCCCGCCCGGCACCGGCCGGCCGTAGGCCGCGCAGCCCCGCCACGACCCGGGCGGCGACCTTCGGCGACAGATAGGCCCCGCCGGCGGCCACCGCGTGCACCCCGGCCAGCAACTCCCGCGGGTCGTCCGCCTTGAGCAGGAACCCGTCGGCTCCCGCCCGCAGCGCCCGGGTGATGAACTCGTCCTCGCCGAACGTGGTGAGCATGACCACGGCCGTGCCGGGCAGGTCCCGGTAGATCCGGCCGGCCACCGCGATCCCGTCCGGCCCCGGCATCTGGATGTCCAGCAGGGCCACGTCCGGCCGCACCCCGCGCGCGGCGTCGATCGCCTCCTGCCCGTCGGCCGCCTCAGCGACGACCTCGATCGCCCCGTCCCGGTCCAGGATGGCGCGCACCCCGGCACGGACCATCGCCTCGTCGTCAGCCAGCAGTACCCGGACCATCGGCGCAGTCTAACGACGGGCCGGAGGGCCTCGGTGCGGAAGCCGGAGCCCCGGTACGACGATCGGCGAGGGCCCGTCACTTCCGTCAGGGACCCCTGACGGAAGTAAGGGGCCGGATCACCGCCGCACGGGCGACGCGGACCGCGGCCGCAGCTCCCTACGGTCGGAGCACCGCAGACGACTCCGCACCCCGGAAGGACGCACGTGATCACCCTCAGAGGGCTCACCAAACGCTATGGCGGCACCGTCGCCGTCGACGATCTGACACTGGACGTCACCGTGGGCCGGGTGACCGGCTTCCTCGGCCCCAACGGTGCCGGGAAGTCGACCACGATGCGGATGATCCTCGGTCTCGACCGGCCGTTCTCGGGCACCGCGCTCATCGACGGCAGGCCGTACGCCTCGCTGCGCCACCCGGTCCGCGAGGTGGGCACGCTCCTCGACGCGAAGGCACTGCACCCGGCCCGCTCGGCGCGCGGCCACCTCGTCGCGCAGGCCCGCAGCAACGGCATTCCGGTGCGCCGCGTGGACGAGGTGCTGGAGACGGTGGGACTGGCCACGGTGGCGCGGCGGCGCGCCGGGGCGTTCTCCCTCGGTATGTACCAGCGCCTCGGCGTCGCGGGCGCCCTGCTCGGCGACCCGAAGGTGCTGGTCCTCGACGAACCGGTCAACGGCCTCGATCCCGACGGAGTGCGCTGGATACGGGAGCTGGTGCGGGACCAGGCCGCCCAGGGCCGGACGGTGTTCCTCTCCAGCCATCTGATGAGCGAGATGCAGCTGACGGCCGATCACCTGGTCGTCATCGGCAAGGGCAGACTGCTCGCCGACGCGCCGCTGCGGGACCTGCTGTCGGGCGGCTCGGTGGGCTCGGTCCAGGCGTGCGTGCCCGATCCGGAGGACCGGCGCAGACTGGCGGATCACCTCACGGGGCAGGACGGCGTACGGGTGACGGCGGACGGTGCGGAGGACCTCGTCGTCCGGGGCCGTACCGCCCGGGAGGTCGGTGATCTCGCCCACCGGCTCGGGGTACGGCTGCACGGACTGCGCGGCGTCGGCGCCTCGCTGGAGGAGACCTACATGGAATTGACCGCGCAGAGCGTGGAGTACGGCACGGAAAACACGGAAAACACGGGAAACACTGAAAGCACTGAACGCGCCGCCACCCGTTCCGCCCCGGCTCCGGCGCGTACGGCAGGGGGTGTGTGATGTCGGCAGACGTGCCGCCCCGGGCACCCGGACGCGCTCCCTCCCGCCCCGGCGGCGGGGGTTTCAGCGGCGCGGTCGCCGCCGAGTGGACCAAGCTGTGGTCCCTCCGCGCCCCGTACGCATGCCTCCTGGCGGGGACCGCGGTGACGGCGGTCTTCACCTTCTACTACGGCTCGATAGCGCGGATCAACGGCGAGCCGCTCCAGCCGGTGGGCAACGCGCCGGTCTCCTCCGTGGCACTCGTGCAGTTCGCGGTCGTCGTCCTGGCGATGACCGCCGTGACGAGCGAGTACGCGACGGGCAGTGTGCGCACCTCGCTGCTGTGGGTGCCCGTACGGCACCGCGTCCAGCTGGCCAAGTCGCTGGTGACCGGCGCGGTGTCCTTCGCCGCCGGTGTGCTGTGGGGTGTGCTCGGCGTGGCGGTGGCCTGGGTGCCCTTCGGCGGCCACGCCACGTTCACGGTCACCGAGGTGCTCTCCCACCTGCTCGCGATGGGCCTGTACTGCGCCCTGACCGCCGTACTGACCGTGGGCACCGCCTTCGCCCTGCGGCATGCCGCCGCGGTGCTGTCGGTGCTCGCCATCCTCCTCGCCGCCTTGCCGAACATGCTCACCGGCCTGGGAGGCCCCGTACTGCTGACGGTCAACGACTACCTGCCGCAGACCGCGGGCGGTTACTTCATGCGGGGCGGCGCCCCCTACGCCGCGCCGGTCGGGCTGCTGATCGTGCTGGTGTGGACGGCCGCCGCGCACCTGGTGGGCCGGGCGGTACTCGGCCGGCGCGATGCCTGAGTGACGCGCACGGGCCGGAGTCGCGCTGTGCCGTCCGGTCAGCCGCGCTCCGGCTCGGCGGGCAGCACGTCTTTCGCCACCAGCCGCGAACCGGAGTAGCAGAGCCGGTAGACGTCGGCCTCGCCCAGCAGGCTGCCGTTCGACCGGTAGAAGTCGCAGGCGGCTCCGGGCGGGGCGGGCCACGCCCGCATGGCGTCGGACGGGTAGGGGTACGGCCGCTCCGGCAGGACGTCCGCGAAGCGGGCCCGCTCCTCTCCCGTCCGCAGGGCCGCGTAGTCGGCCGGCCGCAGTACGCAGGAGGCCAGCTGATGGGCGAGGAGCGCGGCGGACCCGAGCAGGACCAGTCCGGCTCCGGCCGGGACCGCGAACGCCGAGGCGAACCGCAGGCGGGCACGGCGCCGGGCGGCCGCGAGCCCCCGCGCCGACTCCGGCGCGTCCCCACCGTGCGACGCCGGTTGTGTCCCGGCGGCCGCAGCTACGGTCTCCCCGGCGGTCGGCGGACGGCCCGTACTCACCCGGACCGGCAGGACGGCGACCACCTCGAACCCGCCGTCTCCGCAAGGCTCGGCCCGCAGCGTTCCCCCGACGAGCGAGACGCGTTCCCGCAGACCGGCCAGACCCCGGTTGCCCGTCACCGCCTTCGCCGGACCGCCCTCGGGCGGCGCGGAGTTGGTCACCCGTACCGTCACCTCCGTACCGCGCCTCGCGCGGCCGAACGCTATGCGCACCGCACTGCCGGGCGCGTGCTTGACGGCGTTGGTCAGCGCTTCCTGCACCACCCGGTACACCGCCCGGTCGACCAGTGGCGGAAGCCGAGGTGGCGCGTCCTCCCGGTGCATGTCCACCGCCACACCGGAGGTCCGCACCCGGGCGACGAGGTCGTCCACCGACTCCCTCGGCGCCACCGCCGGATCGCCGTCCGCATCACCCCGCAGTACGCCGATGGTCTCCCGCAGCTCCTCGACCGCGTCAGACACCGCCGCGCGCAGCTCGGCGAGGTCTGCACGGTCCTGGCCGCTCAGCGTCGGGGACAGTTCCAGGGCGCCCGCGCGCAGCGCCACGAGGCTGAGGACGTGCCCGAGGGAGTCGTGCATGTCGGCCGCGATCCGTGTCCGTTCCCGGAACTTGGCCCGGTCGGCGACCAGCCGCTGCTGCTGCTCCAGGACGCGGGCCCGGTCCCACCCGCCGCGCACCAGAGCCTGCCGGGCATGCCAGTACCGGCCGGCCAGCCATGGCAGCACCATCGCCGTGGGAAGCATGGCCAGCGTGTAGAACCACCACACAGGGTCGGCCCGCAGCGCGGCACACAGCAGGAGGTCGGCCGCCAGGCATCCGCCGAACACCAGCAGGGCCCGGCCCGTGCGGTCCGACCGGGCTCCGAGCAGGTACGCCGACACGGCCAGCGCCGGCAGGTAGCCGTTCCCCGGGGTGACGGAACCGGTCAGGCCCAGCGCGCACAGCCCGTTGGCCACGACCACGGCTGCCCCTGGCCACCTGCGGCCGCCCGCCACCGCCGCGGCCAGGACGAGCAGCGGCAGCACCAGTCCCAAGGCGACCGAGGACCGCGGGTGGTCCCGGTAGTCCAGTACGGCGGCCGCCGACAGCACGGCCCACAACGCCGCATCGCGGACGGCCGGGCCCGTCTTGACCCCCATCGCCGCTACGCCCCGGCGTCTTGCGGATACCAGCGCAGTTCGACCGTGTTCCCGTCCGGGTCCAGGACGTACAGGGACTGCGCGTCGCCCCGGGCGCCGTACCGCCGGCCGGGGCCGTCCACGACCGTGAAGACGCCCGAGTCGATGACCTGCTGCCAGTCCAGCGGCTCGACGACCAGGCAGATGTGGTCGACGTTGGACTCGCCGCGGTCCCCTTCGACGAGGTCGATGATGGTCGTCGGGCTGACGCGGGCGGAGGGGAAGGGGGCCTTGCCCGCGCGCCATTCCTCGACGCGTACCGGTTCGAGGCCGAGCGGGCCGCAGTAGAAGCCGAGGGCGCGCTCGGCGTCCGCGACGTTGAGGACGAGGTGGTCGAAGGCGATGACGCGCATGGGGTTCGTCCGTCTCCTGGAGGGTGAAGGGGCTCGTGCGGAGCGGTCCGCCGCTGGTCGGCGGGCCGTGGTGGACGATAGCGGGCGCGTCCGGCCGTGTGATCGGCCGTTGGGTCCGCGTCCGGAGTCCCGGTCGGTTGCGCTGGTGGTCGTAGCCGGTGGCGGACCGGCCGGTGACGCCATTGATCCAGACCAATCGGGACGTTTCTGAATCAACTACAACTTTACCGTCACTTGGTGTTGTTGAGGCTCTGTTTACACCAGCCTCTCAGGCAACAGGCGGCGGCCGTAGACCTGTTGCCGGGTCAACGGCCGCCGCGTGCACGAGGCAAGGCGAGAGGCAGGAACAGAGACATGGCGAAGAACCGCACCGTGCGGTACGGAGGGCGTGCGCTGGTGCTCGCGGCGACGGCCGCGGGCCTGACCGCGGCGATGACCGCGCCCGCAGCGGCGGCCGACGGCCCGGACCGCAAGCAGCTGATAGCCGACTGCGCATCCGGCGCAGGCAAGTGCACCTTTAACGAACCGGTGCTCGGCAAGGCGTACCTGGGCGGCTTCCGGCAGGTCTCCAACTCGCTCCACAACTGCACCACGTCCCCCGCCACCCAGTCGATGGGCTGGTCGGACACGGTGGGCTCCAGCGACTCGGCCGGGGTCTCCGTCACCGCGGGCGGCAAGCTCGCGGGCATCATCGACCTCAGCGTCACCGCCACGTACAGCCACACCTGGTCCAGCTCGCACACCGAGAACAGCTCGCTGAACATGACGGTGCAGCCCGGCGAGGTCGGCTGGATCTCGCGCGCCCAGGTGATGCAGACCGTCTCGGGCACCTGGCAGACCCATTACGACAGCCCCAAGTGGGGGCACTACTACTGGTTCGTCCCGGACACCGTCACCGGCCCGGCCGCCAACGGTACGGACGGCGTCAGCAACGCGGTGGTGGTCAAGACCCGCAAGATGACCGCGTCCGAGAAGGCGTCCTGCTCCACCGGCGCGCACCGGGGAGAGACCTTCCAGCGCAAGCGCTGACGGGCGGCGGCGTGCGGGCACGGCACGGTGCCCGCACGCCTGCGTACGCGCCTCGGAGCCTGTTCGGTGACCCCGGCTCTCAGCCGGCGCCGCCGCCGTCCATGCGCAGCCGTACCAGCTCGTCCAGACGCTCCAGACTGCGGTCCAGCTCGTCGGTGACCGCGTCGGCCCCGGGGTCGTGCTGCTCGTCGAAGAAGGACAGGTGGACCGTCACCTCGCTGGCGCCGCTCCCGATGCCGGCGACCTGGAGCCAGCCGGCGTAGTTGCCGCTGTCCCTGGTGCCCCACTCCAGCCGCATCTGGTCCCGCTCGGCGCGGAAGAGGCCGGCCTCGTCCTCGCCCGTACGGTCCTCGTGCACCGTCACGGCCGGCAGGTCCGCCGCCTCCACGTGCAGTCCCTGCGGCAGCCAGCTGTCGAGTTGTCCCACGACACTGGCCTGGTCGAACACATGCTCAGGCAGTGCGGGCATCGTACGGGAACGCTCGTATTCGCTCATGCCAAACCCATCGTCGTCGCCGGCCTTCCGTGCCCCCTCCGTAAGCGTCTGCCCGCAGAAGGCGGGTGAAGGCCCCACAACCACCCGTTCGCTGTGAACGGGTCCGTCCTTCAGCCTCACCGCCACCGGCCGCGGCGCGGGGCGGCGGACACGGCGGCAACAGGCAAGCGCGGTGTCCGTCCCGGGAAAGACAGGGCGGCCCCGGACGGGTTGACTTCCGGCCACCGACCCCACCCGACCGGACGGAACGCGGAGCACACCATGCCCGAGCAGCCAGGCGACGAGTTCTGGAAGAACCTCCAGCCGATCAAGGACTCCTTCAAGCCGGACGCCCTGCCCGAGGTGTACGTCCCGGACGCGGCCACCGACGACGACCGCTACTACGCCCCCTTCACCGAGACCGTGGGCTCCCGCCCGCTGTGGATCAACGTCAAGGACAACACCTGGTCCGACATCCTGTGCGCCAGGGAGGCGGGGCTGGTCAACCGGCACTACCACCCGCACGAGGTGTTCGCCTACACGATCTCCGGCACGTGGGGCTATCTGGAGCGGCCCTGGACCGCGACGGCCGGGGACTTCGTGTACGAGGCGCCGGGGGAGGGCCACACCCTGGTCGCGTACGAGAGCGAGGAGCCCATGAAGACGCTGTTCATCGTCAAGGGGCCGATCATCTGGCTCGACGAGGCCGGCGAGCCCACCGGCTACTTCGACGTGCACGACTACATCGCGATGTGCCGCGCCCACTACGAGCGGGTGGGCCTCGGCGCCGACTACGTCGACGGTCTGTTCCGCTGAGCGGGCGCCGCCCTTCCCGAGCCGTGTCCGGGCACGGCTCCCGGAGGTAGGCTGCGCCTCCCGGCATGTCCCCGTCCGGCCGGGGCCGCGCCGTCGGACACTCGCTCACGCAAGGAGGCGGAGTTGCCCGGACATCCCGCCGCCCGCTACACCCGTATGTCGACCCGGTCCGTCGCCCCGGCGGACCGGGTGGACCTGTGGGAGGACTACAACCGGCAGGCCCTGGTCGGCCTGCGCTGCTCCCCGCACTCCGAGGACGGCCTGCTGGCCACCCAGACCAACACCGGGCTCGGCAGCCTGCGGCTCGCCGACATCGCCGGCAACGAGCACGTCGTCGAACGCAGCCCGCAGACCTGCCGGACGTCCCCCAAGGACTCGGTCTTCGCCTCACTGCTCGTCTCCGGCCAGGCGGTCTTCCTGCACAGCGGCGGCTGCTTCACCCTCGGCGCGGGCGACCTGGTCCTCTACGACACCCGCCGCTCGTACCTGCTCGGATTCCCCACCGCGATGCGCCAACTGCTGGTGGACGTCCCCCGCGAGGTGTTCACCGAGCGGTGCCTGCCCGGCGGAGTGCCCGTGCCGCTGGTCTTCAGCAGCGGTACGGCGGCCGAGGCGCCGCTCCTGCGCCGCCTCGAAACCGTACTGGCCGCCCGCTTCGGCCGCCCGGACCCCGGCGACCCGGCGGCGGCCGAGCGCCGCGTGCTGGAGCTGGTGCACTGCCTGGCCGTACGCGGCGGCCCGGACGGCGCGGACCGGGGCGCCCGGCTGCTGCTCGCCCGGGACCACATCGACCGGCACCTCGCCGACCCCCGGCTGTGCGCCGCGCACGTGGCGGCCGCGCTCGGCATCTCCACGCGCCAGCTGAGCCGGGACTTCCGGCAGGCCGGCCTGAGCCCGTCCCGCCACATTCTCGAACGCCGCCTGGAACGGGCCCGGCAGCAGCTCCGCGACCCGGCGTCGGCCCGGCTGACGGTCGCGGACATCGCCCACCGCTGGGGCTTCGCCAGCCAGCCGCACTTCACCCGGGTCTTCCGCGAGCACTTCGGCCGGACACCGGGCGAACTGCGCCCGCCCCGCCGGGGCCGGGGCGACGAGCAGGAGAGAGCCCCCCGCGCGGAGAACTGAGTGCGCGGAGGGCAGCGGAACCGTACCGGCCGTCGTGCTTGCCGACCGGTACGGGTCAGGCGTACGGGATCAGTCGTCCGACAGCGGGACGTTGTAGACGACGCGGCCGTTCAGCTCGGGGCGGGGGCGTACGTACTTGCGGTACGGGGATTCGTTGGAGACCCAGAGCTGTTCGGTGGCGGGCCAGTACGAGAGGTTCTCGGCAGCCGCCGGGGTACGGCTCCACACGCGCACGGCACCGCCGGAGTCGCCCCGGTACAGGCAGTAGGGCTCTCCGAACACCCGGCGGGCATCCGGGCACATCGCGGTGAAGTAGAACCGTTCGTCCTGCTGGACGACGCCCTGCGGACCGGCCAGCGGGACACGGTAGCCGGCACTGGCCCGCACCAGGCCGCGCTCGTCGGAGCGCAGGAGGTGGGACGACGGACTCAGCGGCCAGCGCACCACACGGGAGGTCGGCGAGCTGGTCTCGACGGTCACCAGCGACGGCGCGAACGACGAACCGTGGTCGATGGAGGCGCCGCTGAAGCACGGCGTCTCACTCGGCCTGCTCCCGCACCCGCTGCGGCCGACGAAGGAGTACTGCCCGACCTGCGGCAGCGCCGCCGCCTGCCAGTTGGCGCTCACCGCACCGCGGCGCACCCCCACGCGCCCGGAGGACGTGGTGGTGGCCCACAGGTGGCGTACGTCGAAGACGCGCAGCCGCTCGCTGCTGTAGAGGAAGAGGTAGGGGCCGTACCAGGAGAGGGTGTCGCCGTGCCCCTTCAGGGCGGTGAATCCGCCTTGGCCGTGCGGGGCGACGAGCAGGGCACTGCGGTACCGGGGCCGGCCCCGGTCGGTGACGTCCGTGAAGGACACCTTCATGAAGTGGTCGACCTGCTTGGCGCCGCGCCAGGGCCGGTTCGCGGGGTTGCGCGGGGCACTGGGGTGGTCGTAGCTGGACGCCCAGCTCGCGGCGACGATGCTGCGCCCCTGCCAGCGGCCCGAGCGCGGCTCGGCCTCACCGGACCCGGTGAGCCCCTGCGGGACGTACGCCCAGCCCAGGTCGTCCCCCGACCCGCGCTGCCAGCAGAAGCCGTCGGCGCCGGACAGCGGCACCCGGGTGGGACAGCGCGACAGGTGCACCGCCGCCTGGGAACGGGAGTTCAGCCAGGACGTGAGGGAAGCCGGGCGCAGCTGGCGGTGGCGCCGTTCGAGCGCCAGCACGCGCCCGCGGTCCGAGCCGTCGTACCGGAGCTGGAAGCCCTGGTGGCCGATGGGGGTGATGACGCCCCTGGACCTGCCGCCGGGCATGGCCCGCTGCGGGAGCTGCTCGTGGTGGAAGGCCCGCTGCTCGCCCTCGTGGGAGAAGCGCGACGAGTCCGCGGCGGCCGGCGGCGGCTCCTGGGACGTCGCCGCCGGGGCGCCGACCGTGAGGGCGGCCGCCAAGGACCCTACGGCGGCCACCAGGGCTGTACACCGAGAAAACTTCAATTCTACCAGCCACTCTTTCCGCAATTCCGTCCCCGGACCGCGCGCACGGCGGCGCGAAGGCGCGGCGCGGTGCGGATGCGGGGCGGGGGGAGGTGGTTGCAGCGTCATGGGGCTCCCCGAATGGCAGCTCCCTGATCACGCAGAAAGGATTCCACTGATGGGCCGCCTTGGTGGAGTACGTCGGCGTCAACAGGCGCGTACTTCACCCGTACGAGGTATGCGTGGCGAGGGCGACGATGGTGCTGAAACGTTTTCGTCGGAAAATAGGATGAGCTTTTGAAGGAATAATGGGGTGCGCGAATTCTCCGGCACGCTCCAGTGCCCGCGCATTTCCGGCCGGGTACGCGCCGGGAAAGCGCCGCCGCCCCGCGGGCATTCCGCGGGGCGGCGCGTACGGTGCTATCCGGCCGCTCCGGCGCACGCGGGGTGACCCCACCCGTCCGGATTCTTCGCGATCGTCTCGCCCTTGCCGTACGACTGTCCGCACCGGCACTGACCGGGGAACCGCGCCTTGACGGAACCGCCCCGCGGCCGCGGGCTCTTGCCCGTTCGCGCGGACGGGACGCGGGCGGCCGACGGCTGCCGGGACCGCCCGCCGGAGGCCGCACCGGCCGGTTCCGGCGCGGGGAGCGCGGAGCCGAGGGCGCTGCTGATGGCCTGCTGGGTGCGCGCGGTCTCGCTGGCGGCGCCGTCCGCCGCCGCGTTCAGCGGGTCGCCGTCGACCTGGTGGGCCGGTACGTAGACGAACTCCACCGACCGCCCGGTGAGCAGCTCGTCGATGCCGACGATCAGGTCACGGTTGGCCACCGGCTTGCCCGCCGCGGTCTTCCAGCCCTTCTTCCGCCAGCCCGGCAGCCAGGTGGTGACCGCCTTCATCGCGTACTGCGAGTCCATCCGCACCTGGAGCGGCACGGCGGGGTCGGTGGCCGCCAACAGCTCCCGCAGCGCGGTCAGTTCCGCCACGTTGTTGGTCGCGGTCCCCAGCGGGCCGGCCTCCCAGCGCTCCACGGTTCCCGCGCCGTCCCCGACGACCCATGCCCAGGCCGCGGGCCCGGGGTTCCCTTTCGACGCCCCGTCGCACGCGGCTGTGATCTGTTCTGCCATCCCTCGATACTGCCAGTCTTCACGGCCCGTGCTGACCACCGGCCCGTCCGGCACCCGGAGCCCCGGCGGGCAGGCGGCCGGCTGCCCGCCCGCCCACCGGGGCCGCACCGGCTCAGCAGGTGGGGCGCTGCGCGTGGGCCGGGTCGAGGGTGTTCCGGACGAGGCGGGTCGCCGTCCGGTCGTAGGTGATGTTGATGTGGGCGGTGGTGTTGACGAGACAGTAACCCTGGATCGTCTGGTTGCTGACGTTGCGGGCCGGGGCCAGGAACGCCGAGGTGTACGGGGTCACGACCTCGTCGTACCAGGTGGCGATCACGGTGTAGTCGACGCCCGGATCGGTCTCGCCGCCCGCGTTCAGCTCCTTCAGGAAGCGCGAGCCGACGATCTGCTGCTCGCAGGCGGGACAGGCCGCGCCGACGACGGCGTCCGCGCCGGGGACCAGGCGGGCCAGCAGGCCGAGGCCGAGCAGCGAGGTGCCGTGGTTGGACGGGACGAGGGCCACCAGGCGGCCGACCTTCGCCGCCCCGCCCAGGTTCTTGATGTAGTGCCGCGGCATCATGCCGCCCTGCGAGTGCCCGACGATGTCGACCTTGTCCGCGCCGGTCGCCGTCCGCACCCGGTCGACGAACGCGGCGAGCTGACCCGCCGAGGCGGCGATGTCGCCGGTGCCCAGGACCGGGCCCTTGGACCCGCCGTAGTTGAGGGCGAAGACGCAGTACCCGTCGTCCTTGAGCTCGGGGGAGAGGGCGGCCCAGTTGGCGTACCGGTTCTCGAAGGTGCCGTGGACGAGGACGACCGGCCGGGGGTGCGCCCGGCCCGGCTTGCACGTCCAGTCGTCGGCGCCGGTGGGGAGGGCGGTCGGCCGGGTCGTGGAGTAGAGGAAGGCGGACAGGAAGTTGCCCTGCGGCGGGCCGACAGGATCGGCGGTCGTGGAGGCGCCCGGGGCGGTCGGGACGGCGGTCCCGGACGCGGCGGGCGCGGCTCGGCCTGCCGGTGCTTGAGCGGTCGGTGTGGCCTGCGCGGTCGGCGCGGCCCGGCCGCCCGGCGTCTCGGTCGCCGTCCGTGCCGTCGCGGGTGCCGCGGTCGCTCCGGCCAGTACCAGGCCGGCCGCCACCGCGAGCCCGGTCAGCGCGGCGGCCGGCCGCCGCCGGTGTCTTGCGCGCATGGTCCCGTTGCTGCGCATCAGTTGTTCTCCTCATGCCGTGGTTCGGTACGGGCGCCACAAGGGCGGACGCCACGGCGTCGGACCTGCGTACCGGGGCCACATGGTGCGTGCGGGCGGCCCCGGGAAGCTACCGGCGCGTAACGTCGGGACCACGTTCGCGCCGTACGGCCCGTGGCACCAGGGAAAAAGGTGAGGAGAGGGGAAAGGTGTCACCCGCGTGACACTTCCGTACCTCGCCGGGTCAGCCGCCGCAGCGTCCGTGCAGCGGTCCGGCGGCGGTAGGGCATGCGCGACCGTCCGCACAAGGCTGGACCGGCGGGGCCGGGAGAGGGCACGATCCCGGCCCGGGGACGTACCTGTCCCGCCCACGGTCCGGAGGAGGCCCGCGATGCACAGTCCGCCGGGTGACACGTTCGCGCGCGGCCCCTGGCACGAACTGCCCGCGGCGTTCGGCGCGTTGCTGCGGCCCCGGATCGACGCCATCGCCTCCGGGATGGTCGAGGCCATCCGCCAGGAGGTGCCCGCGTACCGGCGCCCGCTCGACTCCTCCGTGGGCCGGGACCTGGTCGCTTCGGTGTGCCGCGCGATGCGTCAGTTCGCGGAGCTGACCGAGGCCCCGGAGAGCGCACAGGACCACCACGCACGGCACTTCCGCCACCTGGGGCGCGTGGAGTTCCTCAACGGGCGCACCACGGACGGGCTCCAGGCCGCCTTCCGGGTCGGCGCGCGGGTGGGCGGCCGCCGGTACGCCGAGATCGCCCGTACGGCCTCGCTGCCCGCCGAGATCGTCCTGCCGCTGCACGAAGCCGTACTGACCCACATCAACGCCCTGTCCAACGAGGCGGTCAAGGGCTTCGTCGCCGCCCAGGCCCACGCGGAGGACGAGGTGCAGCGCAGCCGGCGGGCCCTGGCGCAGGCGTTGCTGGAACAGCCGCACGGCGCGGCCCGCGAACCGCTCGAACCCCTCGCGGCGCGGGCCCGCTGGCCGCTGCCCGCCCAGGTCGCCTGCCTCGTCGTCCGCGGTGCGGCGGGCAGCCGCCGCACCGTGCCGTGGCCGGACGCGCTGGTGCTGCCGCGCGGCGCCGACCTCGTGGCGGTCCTCCCGGAGCCGGCCGGCGGCGGCCCCGCCGGAACCGCGGACGTACGCGCCGCGGCCCGCGGCCGCACCGCGGCGCTCGGACCGGCCGTCGCGCCGCACGACGCCTGGGTGTCCCTCGTCTGCGTACGGCTCGCGCTGAACCACCACCGGGACACGGGCGCGCCGGACGGCGAGTTCCTGATCGTCGGCGACCGGCTGGCCGACGTCCACCTGCTCGGCGGCGCGCCCATCGGACGCCTGCTGGGGGACCGGGCGCTGGGCGTCCTCGACGGGCTGCCCGCGGGCCGGGCGGCACGGCTGGCGGAGACGCTCGAAGCGCTCCTGATGTCCTGGGGCCGTACCGCCCCCGAGGTCGCCCGGTCCCTCGGCATCCACCCGCAGACGGCACGCAAGCGCCTGCGGCACCTGGACGTGCTCTTCGACGGCCGGCTCGCCGACCCCGGATTCCGCTTCGAGGCGCTGCTGGCGCTGCGTACCCGGGCGCTACGGGGCTGACACCGGCTCCGGGCCGTGCGGGCCGCCGTGCGGACGGGACGGCCCGGAGCTCACTCCTTCAGCGGGTCGTGGCCGATGTCCATCAGGCCGTGGCGCCAGTCCGCGCCGCCGGCCTTCGGGTCCGTGCCCTCCGGGTGCTGGCTGCCGACGATCTCCACGACGCGGCGCATCGCCTCGGCGTCGCTCCCGGTGAGGTCGGTGCGGCGCTTGCCCAGGATCTCCAGCACCTGCCGTCCCAAGGGCCGCCCGGCCCGGTCGGGGACCTCCTCGCTGTTCTCGCCTGCGGCCTCGACGCTCAGCCATTCCCGCAGCTCACGCGAGGTCATGTTGACGGCCTTGTGGAACTCGTCCCACAGCCCGTCGTCGATCTGCGCTGTCATGGACGCCTCCTGGAGATCGTTTCGAACGTACGCACACTGGGTGTCCGGTGGCCCGCCCGCACAAACCCGGCCCTCACCCGCGCAGCCCCACCAGCACCGGCCGGTGGTCGCTGCCGAGGCGGTCCGGGAGCACGGTGGCCCCCGTGGCGCGCAGCCCGCGGACCAGCACGTGGTCGATGCGGACCAGCGGGAACGCCGCGGGCCAGGTGAAACCGGGGCCCCGCCCGGCGTCGTGCTGGGCGGAGACGAGCTGCCGGGCCAGTGGCGCCAGGCCCCGGTCGCGCAGGCTGCCGTTGAGGTCGCCCAGCAGCACCACGCGCGCGGCCCGGTCCGCGCCGATCCGGGACGCCAGCTCGGCCGCGCTGCGGTCCCGCGCCTCTACGGTGAAGCCCGCGTCGGCACGGACCCGCACCGACGGCAGGCGCACGGCGTAGAAGACGGTGTCGCCTCCGGGGGTGCGGATCAGGGCCCGTATCGCGTGCGGCCAGGCGCCGCCCAGATCCAGGGGCGCCACCTCGCTCACCGGGTAACGCGACCACAGGCCCAGGGTGTTCGCCGTGGTGTGGTGGGGGTAGGCCGCGCCGAGCGCCTTCTCGTACGCGGGCAGGGCGGAGGCCGGGACCTTCTCCAGCGCCACCACGTCGGCGTCCGTGCCGGTCACCTGCCGGGCGATGTCGGCGGGGGAGGTACGGTCGCCGCCGACGTTGTATGTCAGGACGTGGAAGTCGGCCCGCGCCCCGTCCCCGCCCGGAAGGTATCCCGGCAGGAACTGACAGGCCCACACCACCGCGGGCACCAGCGCCGCGGCCACCCCCACCACGGAGCGCCGCAGCGCCGCCCACCCGAGCAGGACCGGGACCGCGGCGCCGAACCAGGGCAGCGCGGTCTCGACCAGGCTGCCCAGGTGGCCCGGCGTGTCGGGCAGCTGGCCGGGGAAGGCCAGCAGGGCGGCGAGGAGCAGGGCCGGTACGGCCGTCAGGAGGCCGGGCCGCCGGGCCCCGGGGGCGCCCCGGGCCCGGCCTCGCCGTCGGTTCACCGACGCCGTCCGTCCGTACGGTGCGAGAGGCAGCGCCAGCCCGCGACAGCGAACCCGACCGCGGTGCAGCCGGCCCCCAGGAGCCCCGCGCAGATCAGCCCGGTGGCGGCCGGCGGCGACAGGGCGACCGCGGTCACCACCACCGTCGGGAGGACGGCCACGGCGAGCAGGGCGCGGAGGCCCTCCGCCACGCCGGTGGGGTGTCCGGACGAGCCGGTTGCGGTCTTGCGCTGGGACTGATGCATGGTGCTTCTCCTCGGGTACGGGCCGGAGCCGTTCTCGGGTGACGGCTCCCGGACGCCCGGGACGCCTCCGGGTGGTGTCCCGGGCGTCCGGGGGCCAGGCGTCTAGGCGGCGTTCGCAGGGCGGTGCTCGGCGGGCAGCAGCAGGACGCGGTCGTCGGCGTCGTACTCGTACAGCTCCGCGTAGCGGCCCCAGGTGACCGCCGTGGCCAGCTGCCGGCGCGCGGCGTGCTCGGGGACGTGGCCGCAGAGCCGGCCGACCAGGTACGGCTCGCGCAGCCGCCCGCCCGCCGAGGCCAGCAGAAGCGTGCGGATGGTGGCGATGAGCGGGACGTTGGCGAGGGCGGCGGCCGCGAACAGGTGCTTGCGGGGGAGGATGTCGGCGCGCGCGAAGCCGCGGCCGGTCACCGTCAGGTGCAGCCGGTTGGCGGTGAGCTTGGCGTAACCGAGCAACTGCGCCGCCTCGACCAGCGGCATCAGGTCGTCGACCGCGTACGACAGCGCGTCGGCCAGCGCCGCCAGGTCCGTCGAACCGCCGCGGGTGTCCAGGAACTCCAGCAGCCCGGTCAGGGCTTCCACGGAGACGTCCGGCAGCGGACCGGCGGCCCGCAGCGGGTCCTGGGCGGCCGCGGCGTCGGACGCTGCCCCGGTGCGCCGGCCGGTCAGCGCCTCGTACGCGTCCTCGACCAGCGCCTCGAAGCCGGGGTCGCGGCGGTCGCGGGGGTGCGGCAGGGCGACGCGCAGCTCGGCCTTGACCCGGCCCGGGTCGGTGTCGAGCACGAGAATCCGGTCGGCGAGCTGGACGGCCTCCTCGATGGAGTGGGTGACCAGCAGGGCGGTGCGGGTGGGGGAGTCGGGGTGGGCGAGCAGGTCCAGCAGCTCGTTGCGGAGGGTCTGCGCGGTCAGGACGTCCAGGGCCGAGAACGGCTCGTCCATCAGCAGCACGTCCGGCTCGACGACCAGGGCGCGGGCGAAGCCGACCCGCTGCCGCATCCCGCCGGACAGCTCCTTGGGGTAGGCGTTCTCGAAGCCGTCCAGGCCGACCATGTCGATGGCGCGCAGCGCCCGGCCCCGCCGTTCGACGGCGTGCACGCCCCGGGCCTGGAGGCCGAGTTCGACGTTCTGCTGCACCGTCAGCCACGGCATCAGGGCGAAGGACTGGAACAGCATCGCCGTACCGGGGTTCGGGCCGGTGACCGGCTTCCCGCGGTAGTGGACGGTGCCGCCGGAGGGCGTGAGCAGCCCGGCGACGTGGCGCAGCAGCGTCGACTTGCCCGAGCCGGACTTACCGAGCAGGGCGATGACCTCGCCCTCGTACAGGTCGAAGGTCACGTCGTCGAGGACCGGCAGGACGCCGCCGGAGGGGGCGGGGAAGGTCTTGCGGAGGTTGCGGACGCTGATGACGGAGGTGTTCACGGTGATGCTCCGAGGTGGTGTGAAGTGGTGAGGTGGTCGGCGGCGGCGGCGGCCGGGGCGGGCCGGTGGCCGGGTGCGGCGGGGCAGCGGGCAGCAGGGCCGTGGGCGCCGCTACAGCGCGCAGCGCTTCATCGCGAAGCGGTACAGCCGCCGCCAGAACAGCCGGTTGATGACGACGACGTAGACGCTCATCAGGACGGCGCCGAGGAAGTTGCGGGCGAAGTCGCCGTCGGTGGTGGCTTGCTGGATGTACGCGCCGATGCCGAACGCGGTGAGCGTGGTGGTGCCGTAACTGACGGTCTCCGCCTGGATCGAGGCGTTCCAGGCGCCGCCCGACGCGGTCAGCGCCCCGGTGACGTAGGACGGAAAGACCGCCGGCAGGATCAGCTTCCGCCAGCGCAGCCACCCGCGCAGCCCCAGGTCGGCGGCGGCCTCGCGCAGGTCGCCGGGGATGGCCCCGGCCCCCGCGATGACGTTGAACAGCACGTACCACTGGGCGCCCAGCGCCATCAGGACGATGCAGCCCCAGTTCAGCGAGATGCCGGAGGCGCCCAGCACCACCACCGCGAGCGGGAAGACGAAGTTGGTGGGGAAGGAGGCCAGGACCTGCACGACCGGCTGGGCGATCCGGTTGACCTTCGGGTTCATGCCGATCCACGCGCCGATGGGCACCCACACGACGGTCGAGAAGGCGACCAGCAGCAGCACCCGGCCGTAGGTGACCAGCGCCAGCAGTGCGTCGTGGCCGATCTCCGGCAGCGGCACATGGGCCAGGACGTAGGAGAACGCTTTCCACACGATGGCCGCGACGGCCGCGGTGCAGAGCACGGTGAAGGCGATGTCCGCCGCCCTGCGGCGCGCGGCGTCGTGCCGCAGCCGCCCGCGGGCGGTGCCCAGCACCCGCATGGCCCGGTCCAGCCGCTCACCGGCCGGGCGCAGAGCGCGCGCCAGACGACCGGGCAGGGTGGAGCGGCGCAGCAGCTGCAGGAACCAGCTACGCGGCTGCTCCGCGATCTCGCACTCCTCGGTGCGGAACCGCTCGGCCCAGGCCGTCAGCGGCCGCCAGAAGAAGAAGTTGACCGACACCACCGTCACGATCATCACGCCGACGGCCAGTGCGACCCGGGCGCCTTCGCCGTCGTCCAGGGCCTGGGCCACGTACGAGCCGATGCCCGGCAGGGCGTTGTCGCGGTGGTTGACACTGATCGTCTCGGAGGCGCTGAGCGCGAACCAGGCGGCACCGAAGCTGATCATGCCGTTCCAGACCTGGGAGATCATGCCGCTGGGCACGTCCAGCTTCCAGAACCGCTGCCACCGGGTGAGCCCCATCAGCCGGGCCGCCTCGTCCAGCTCCCGTGGCTGGGTGGCGAGCGACTGGTAGAAGGCCAGCGCCATGTTCCACACCAGCGCGGTGAAGACGGCGAAGACCGAGGCGCACTCCAGGCCCAGCGTGGAGTGCGGGAACAGGGCGACGAAGCCGGTGACGGTGATGCTGAGGAAGGTCAGGACCGGTACGGACTGCAGGATGTCGATCGCCGGGACGATCACCTTGGCGGCCCGCCGGGAGCGGGCGGCCCAGGTGCCGAACACGAAGGTGAAGACGACCGCGGGCACCAGTCCGGCGAACATCCGCAGGATGGAACGCGCCGCGTAGTACGGCAGATTTCCGGGATCGGTGGAGACGGCCGGCGGGTTTCCGGGACGGAAAGGCTGGTCGGTGGTGGCCCCGACGCGGACCACGAGGTAAAAGAGCGCGACGACGCCGCAGATGACGAAGAGATCGACGGGGCGCATTCGGGCAGCGCGTATCGCGCCGCCGGACGGGAACTGGCGGAGTTTCGTCATGGAGGTACCCGAGAGAATTCGTGCGGGCAGGCCGGTGCGGCGGCGAAACGGTCGCCGCGGGGCGGGCACGCTGCCCGGCAGGCGGATGCCGCGGGCCGTACGGCCCGGTCAGCGGGGAGGGCGGCCAGCGGGACTGGGAGGATCGCCGTACTGCACAACGACCACCTCCTCGAATTCTTCGGCACGGGGCGGCACGGCCTCGGACGGCCGGCGCCGAAAAGAATGATGGCACGCAATGCGCGGCCTGGTCAAAAACTCGCGTGGGATTTCCGTAAAGCTGAAAGCCTCTTCAGGAAATCGGCGTACGGCAGCTTCGGGAAGAGTCCGGTGAAAAGAATCCGTAATTCCTGAGGAGGCGTTCAGGATTCACCTGGCGGGGGGCTCGGGAAGTTCTGAAGACGCGTTCAGAATTCACCCGCGCGGGGCCCGCTCCGCCGCACGGAGGCCGAGCCGGGACCGGTCCGGGGCCGCGGCTGACCCGGACCGGCCCCCGGGGCACCGGCGACCCTCCGGGTGATGGGACAATGGCGGTGATGATTAAGGAAGACCACCGCAGCGAGAACCAGACCGACCCGGCCGCCTCCGAGGAAGCCGAGGCGGACACCGTACGGCGGCAGGCCCGGCTGACCCTGGCGGGCCAGGCCCGTGACGCCGACGAGCTGAAGATGCTCTTGGAGATGCTGGGCCTGCACCCCTCCCAGGAGGGCGAGAGCTGAACGGGTGCGCGGGCGGGCCCGGCCTGGTGACCGGACCCGCCCGCGTGCCGTCCGCTCGGCGCGGTGCGGGGATCAGCGCCCCTCGCGACGCGGGGATCAGCGTCCTTGCAGCGCCTTGACGTTGTTGCCGAACGACCACGCCTTCGAGCCGTCCCAGTTCAGCGACCAGGTCATCAGGCCCTTCAGCCCGCCCCGGTAGGTGTTCCACGCCTGGCTCACCAGCCCCGGCGACATGTAGCCGCCGCCCGCTCCCGGCTGCGCCGGCAGGCCGGGTACCTGCTTGTCGTACGGGACCTTGACGGTGGTGCCCTGGATGACCAGCCCCTTGTTCAGGCAGTCCGTCTGCTTCGTGAAGCCCTGGACGGTACCGGCGGAGTACGCGTCGCCGGAGCAGCCGTACATGCTGCCGTTGTAGTACTGCATGTTGAGCCACCAGAGGCGGCCGTTGTCCGCGTACTTCTTCACGATGGGCAGGTACGCGCCCCAGATCGAGCCGTACGTCACGCTGCCGCCGGTGACGTAGGCGGTCTCCGGGGCCATCGTCAGGCCGAAGTTCGACGGCATCCGGGCGAGCACGCCGTCGATGATGCGGATCAGGTTGGCCTGCGAGGCCGAGAGCGTGTTGATGTTGCCGCTGCCGGTGAGACCGGTCTCGATGTCGATGTCGATGCCGTCGAAGTTGTACTTCTTCAGGATCGGCACCACCGTCTCCACGAACCGGTCGGCGACCTTGCTGGAGCTGAGGTCGATGCCGGCCGCGGCGCCGCCGATGGACATCAGGATCGTCTGGCCCGCCGCCTTGGCCTCGCACATCTCGGCGGGCGTCGCGACCTTCACGGTCGCGTCCATGCCGTCCTCCCACAGGACCGTGCCGTCCGAGCGGATGACGGGGAAGGCGGCGTTGAGCACGTTGTAGCCGTGCGCGCCGATCCGGGAGTCGGTGATCGGGGTCCAGCCGAACGGGGGGTGGACGCCGTTGGCGGCGCCGTCCCAGTTCTCCCAGTAGCCCTGGAGCACCTTGCCCGCGGGCTTGGACTTGACCGGACAGGTGGTCTCCCGTGGTGCGGCGCCCGGCGCCGCGGCGGTCAGCAGTGAGACGGCACAGGCCGACGCCAGGCCGATGCCGAGCAGGCGGGACGCCCGACCGAACATGGTGTGCTCCTTTCCGGCCGTGGCGTGGCCGGGGGGACGGAGGAGGGGGAACGGTGGAGCGCGGGGCGGGGACGCGTGGTGCTGGTGGAGCGCGGGGCGGGGACGCGTGGTGCTGGTGGTGCGCGGGGGGTGAATGGTGCACTGCACGGTGCGTTGCCCGAACCGTAGGGTCACCCATGGAGACCGTCAATAGGTCTGGACCAACTCGGTTCGGGGCCGGTACGGGCGGTACGGGGCGGGCGCGCCGCCCGTGCGTCACGACCGGGGCAGCGCCGGCTCCCCCTCACCCGCGGCCGACAATCCGCCGTCCCCGCCGTCCCCGCCGCCCCCACCGTCCCCCTCCCGCGGCTCCTGAAGGGACGTCGGCAGGTCACGGACCCGCCGCAGCGGCGAGCAGAGCAGGAACACGGCGGCCAGCGGAATCCCCGCGGTGGTGATCCAGATGGCCGCACGCAGGCCGAGCGCGGAGCCGAGCGCACCGCCGAGCAGCGCGCCGAGCGGAATCGTGCCGTAACCGAGGAAGGTCGAACCGGCGGTGACCCGGCCGAGCAGCTGCGGCGGGCAGTACCGCTGCTGGAACCCCGCCTTGATCACGTTCCCGGCCACCACTCCGGCCGAGACGCAGCAGCCGCCCGCGACGAAGAACACGACTCCGGCGCCGTCCGTGGTCAGCGGGATCAGCAGCGCGAACAGCGCCAGGCCGAACTCGAACAGCAGCGTCGCGCGGGCCGTCCCCACCCGCACGGCGGCCCGGCGGGCGAGGAAGGCGCCCACCACGCCCCCGGCGCCGGTCGCCGCGACCAGACCGCCGACCGCCGCGGGGGACAGGCCGACGGTCTGCACGAGGAAGATCACCAAGACGGCCTGGTACCCCATCAGGGCCAGGTTGGAGGCGGCGCCGAACAGGGTCAGCGTACGGAGCCAGGGATCACCGGCGATCAGCCGCAGTCCTTCGCCGACCTCTGCGACGAGCGCTCCCGGGCGCCGCTCCGTCCGTTCGGCGCGGGGCTCGCGGTGCCGGATGCCCGACAGGCACAGCAGCGCCACGAGGAAGGTCGCGGCCTGGGCGAACATCCCGTTCACCGCCCCCGCCGCCTGCGTGATCAGGCCGCCGGAGCCCTGCCCGGCGACCTGCGCGGCGGACGCGCTGCCGTGCAGCTTGGCGTTGCCCTCGGCCTGGTCGTCGGGGGCCAGGATGCTGGGCAGGTAGGCGGTGTAGGCGGTCTGGAAGAACACCGTCGCCGTACCCGTCAGGAGGGCGACGGCCAGCAGCAGGCCCGTACTCAGCAAGCCGCACCACGCGGCCACCGGCACACTGGCGAACAACGCGCACGCGACCGCGGCGGCGGTCATCATGACCGGCCGGCGCCGCAGCCGGTCCACCCACGCGCCCACCGGCAGACCGATGACCAGCCACGGCAGCCAGGCGGCGGCGCTCAGCATCCCCACCTCGAAGGCCCCGGCGTGCAGGGTGGACACGGCGACCAGCGGCATCGCCACCCCGGTCACCGAGGCGCCGAACTTGCCGGCGGTCTCGCCGCACCACAGCAGCCGGAAGTCGCGGTGGCGCCGCAGCAGACTGCCGCGCCTTGCGGTGTTCCGCTTCACGCGTCGCCCCGCTCTCTGCGCGGGAAGGACTGGAGCTGTACGACGACGGGGAGCGCGTCCGGCGCGGCGTCGGCGTCCGGGGCGGGGGTGTGGCGCGCGACGACCTCGAACAGTTCGGCGTTCAGTGCCTTGAGCTGCGCGGGGGACAGCCGCAGATCGTGCCAGTCCGCGACGGTGCCCGCCTGCCGCCAGGTCTGGTCCCAGTCCTCGGCGACGTAGTCCGTGACCCGGTTGAAGTACTGCTGCACGAGTTCATGCAGATAGACGGAGAGGGCGCCCCGGGAATCGGGGTCGTCGTGGAAGTCGGCGGTATGCAGATCGTTGGTGACATCGACCCGTTTCCACCAGCGTTCGCGTTTGGTGCCGCGCCCGGTCTCCTCCTCGATGAAGCCGTGTTCGGCGAGGTGGCGCAGGTGCCAGCTGACGGTGCCGGTGTTCTCCCCGAGGCGTTCGGAGAGCCGGGCGGAGGTGGCCGGGCCGTCGAGGGTGAGCAGTTCGAAGATACGCATCCGCAGCGGGTGGGCCAGCCCGCGCAGACTGCGGGCGTCCAGGCGGCGGGCGGGGCGGGAGTGCGCGGGGCCGGTGGCGGCGCTGTGCTCCGGGGCGGGTTCGGGCTGGGCGGACATGGCAGCAGCATAGGTTGCAGAGGATTCTCTGCACAGTGGTTACAGAGAACTCTCTGCATGTTTCGGGCTGGGCCTTCAGGGGGTGCGGGCCGCGCGCCGTACGGGGCGTGCGGGGCCTGCGCGCCCATACAAAAACCCCGGTCCGTATTGACGGCCGGGGTGAATCTCTGCGTATATTAGGCGTTTGCATGTCTGGGTATTTCTTCAATACATGACTTGCCACTAGAGAACACGGTATCGGAGCGGAGCTGAATTGTCAAACGAGGAATTGCGGCAGGAGCAGGAATTCACCGATCTGCTCTACGGACGCCTCGCCGAACTGCGGGCCGGGGCCGAGTCCGCCGTCCAGCGCGCGCTGCCGCTGGAGGGGAACAACTTCCAGGCACGGCTGGAACGCGATGTGACGGTCGCCGAACAGTCCGGGCTGCTGGCCGCCCTCGACGCGGGGGAGAACGGCCTGTGCTTCGGCCGCCTCGCGTTCCGTGACGGCGCCGACCACCACATCGGCCGGATCGGCATCCGCCGCGACGACGCCGACCGTACGCCGATGGTCATCGACTGGCGGGCCGACGTCGCCCGTTCCTTCTACCTCGCCACCGGCCACACCCCCATGGGCCTGCGCCGCCGGCGCCACATCACCACCCAGGGCCGGCGGGTCACCGCCCTGCACGACGAGATCCTGGACCTCACCGACGCCGAACGCACCGGCCACGAGGGCTCCGACGCGGACGCGGTGCTGCTGGCCGCCCTCGACGCCGCCCGCACCGGCCGGATGCACGACATCGTGCAGACCATCCAGGCCGAACAGGACCGGATCATCCGCGCCCCGCACCACGGCGTCATGGTCGTGGAAGGCGGCCCCGGCACCGGCAAGACCGCCGTCGCCCTGCACCGCGCCGCGTACCTGCTGTACGCGCACCGCGAGCAGCTCGCCCGCCGCGCCGTGCTGATCGTCGGCCCCAACCCGGCCTTCCTCGGCTACATCGAGGAGGTGCTGCCCTCGCTCGGAGAGACGGGTGTCCTGCTCGCCACACCCGCCGAACTGTTCCCCGGCGTGACCGCGACCGGCACCGACACCGCACGTGCCGCCGAGGTCAAGGGCAGTGCGGCGATGGCGGACGCGCTGGCCCGGTTCGTACGCGACCGGCAGGCCCTGCCCGAACCGGCCCTCGTCATCGACCACGAGGACGGCGAACTGCTGCTGGACGCGGACATCGCGGCCGCCGCCCGGGAACACGCGCGCACCACCCGGCTGCCGCACAACCTCGCCCGCCCGTACTTCGCCTTCCACGTCATCGACGCGCTCACCGCGCAGCTGGCCGACCGGATCGGCGCCGACCCGTACGGCGGGCCCAACCTCCTCGGCCCGGACGACGTCGCCCAGCTCGGCAAGGCGGTCGCCGCCAGCCCCGACGTGCACGCCGCCATCCAGGAGCTGTGGCCCGAACTCACCCCGCAGCAACTGGTCGCCGACTTCCTCGCCGACCCCGTCCACCTCCCGGACGCCGACGCGGACGCCATCCGCCGGGCCAACGGCCACCACGGCCCCTGGCCGGAGGAGGACGCCTGGACGCCCGCGGACATCCCGCTGCTGGACGAGGCCGCCGAACTCCTCGGCGAGGACGACTCGGCGGCCCGCGCCGCCCAGGAGGCGGAACGCCAGGAGCGGATCAAGTACGCCCAGGGCGTGCTCGACCTCTCCTACGGCTCCCGTACCCAGGAGTTCGAGGACAAGGACGACGAGGACTCCGAGGTGCTGGCCGCGCACGACCTCATCGACGCGGACCGGCTCGCCGACCGCCAGGAGGAGGCCGACCACCGCAGCGCCGCCGAACGGGCCGCGGCCGACCGCACCTGGGCCTTCGGCCACATCATCGTGGACGAGGCGCAGGAGCTGTCCGCGATGATGTGGCGGCTGCTGATGCGCCGCTGCCCGACCCGCTCCATGACGCTGGTCGGCGACCCGGCGCAGACCGCGGAACCGGGCGGCTGCGGCGCCTGGGAGGCGATCCTCGCCCCGTACGTGGACGACCGCTGGGAACTGGTCCGGCTGGGCGTCAACTACCGCACCCCCAGCGAGATCATGGACGTGGCGGCCGAGGTGCCCCGCGCCGCGGACGCCTCCTTCGAGCCGCCGCGTTCCATCCGGTCCACCGGCGTACGGCCCTGGGCCCTCGGCGCCGCCGCGGACGACCTGCCGCGGGCGGTCGCCGAAGCGGTCGTACGGGAGACGGCCGACGGCTCCCGGTCCCGCCCGGCGGAGGCGGGGGAGGGCGGCGACGGTGGTCCGGGGGAGGGCCGGCTCGCGGTCATCGCCCCGAAGGCCCACCACCCGGCCCTGGCCGCCGCGCTCTCCGCCGCCCTGCCGGACGTGTCCACCGGCGCGGACCTCGACCTGACCCGCCCGGTCGTCCTGCTCGGCCCCCGGCAGGCCAAGGGTCTGGAGTTCGACACCGTGCTCGTGGTCGAACCGGCCGGGTTCGGGACCAGCGACCTGTACGTCGCCCTCACCCGGGCGACCCAGCGGCTGGGCGTGGTGCACACCGGGACGCTGCCGACGGCACTGCGGTCCCTGGCGGAGGCTGCCGCGGAGTCCGAGACGGCCGCATCCGGCCGCTGACCGTACGGTACGGGGGCGCCGCACACCCGGCGCGGCGCCCCCGTACCGCGCCTGACGGCCCGGCGGCGACCGCACCGCCGGAACGCTACTGGGCGCTCGCCGTCGGCCGTACGACCAGTTCGTTCACGTCGACGTCCGCGGGCAGGCCGACCGCGAAGGCGATGGCGTCCGCGACCGCGGAGGCCGGCAGGGCCACCGCGCGGTAGGCGCGCATCGCCTCCCGGGCCGACGGATCGCCGATGCCGTCCGCGAGTTCGGACTCGGTGACGCCGGGGGAGACCACGGTGACCCGGATGTCTCCCCCGGACTCCTGGCGCAGCCCCTCGGACAGGGCGCGCACCGCGAACTTCGTGGCGCAGTAGACCGCGGCGGTCGGCGACACCTCGTACGCGCCGACCGAGGCGATGTTCACGAAGTGCCCGCCGCCCTGCGCCCGCATCACGGGCAGCGCGGCGGCGATCCCGTGCAGCACACCGCGGACGTTCACGTCGAGCATCCGGTCCCATTCCTCGGTCCGCAGCGCCTCCAGGGGCGACAGCGGCATCACCCCCGCGTTGTTGACCAGGACGTCCACCCGTCCGAACGTGGCCTGTGCCGCGCCGACGAAGGACCGCACGTCGGCGGCGTCGGTGACGTCCAGGCGCCGGTACGCCGCCGAGCCGCCCCCGTCGCCGAGCCGCCCGGTCAGCTCTGCCAGCCGGTCGGTGCGGCGGGCGCCGAGGAAGATGTGATGCCCGTCGGCGGCCAGCCGCCGCGCGGTGGCCTCGCCGATGCCGCTGCTCGCGCCGGTGATCAGGACGACCTTGCCGTCCGCGTCCTCCGGGCCGCCGGTGCCGGGAGCCGGAGCGGGACTCGTGGGCACGGGGGTCTTCGCGTTCATGCTGTGTACTGCCTTTCGAAGGTGCTGTTCCGAGGCTCGACTGCTTGAGGCTCGACTGCCTGCGGCTCGTTCGTCTGCCTTCAGAGGCTGGCCCACGGCGTACACCGCCACCAGGACGGACCGTGCCCGGGTGCACCGCACCCACCCTCGGCGCGGCGTACGGTGAATCCTGATCAGCAACGGACGTGCGGTGCGCGTCGTACCGGAGCGCCGGAGACATCCGGAGACATCCGGAGACATCCGGAGACAAGAACGTATCCCCGGCCCCGGGAGGGCGCATGGACGTGTCGGAGCGGTACCGCGCAGCGTGGGAGAGCTACTGGCGCGACACCTCGGACGCGCCGGGCGCGGCCATCTTCGACTGTGCCGCCGAACTGGCCGCAGGGCACCACCTGCCGCTGCTGGCTCCCTTCGCCGACGTCACACTGCCCGTCGTCGACCTGGGCTGCGGCACCGGCACCCAGACCCGCCACCTGGCCCGGCACTTCCCGCTGGCCGTCGGTGTGGACCTCGCCGAAGCCGCCGTCGCCCACGCGCGGCGGGCCGACACCGAGGGTGCTGCCCGGTTCGAGCAGTTGGACGCCACCGACCAGGACGCCGTCCGGCGGCTGCACCAGCGTCTCGGCGACGCCAACGTCTACCTGCGCGCGGTGATCCACCAGAGCGAACCCGACGCCCGCCCCGCGATCGCCACCCTGATCGGCGACCGCGGACGCGCCTTCGTCGTCGAACTGCTGGCCGGAGCCAAGGACGTGCTGTCCCAGGCGGCCCAGGGTGCCGACGGCCCGCCCCCCAAGCTGGCCGGCATCTTCGCGCACGGCCTGACACCCGCAGCCACGGAGGACGCCGCCGTCCCCGGCTTCTTCCGCGACCTGGGCGTGCCGGTGCTGGACCACGGTGAGATCGACCTGGTGATGACCGAACACCGCGCGGACGGCGTACGGATCGACCTGCCGGCCCAGTGGATGGTCCTCGGCCGCTGAACGGTCCCGTCGGCCCGGCGCCGGACCGGCCACCCGTGCCCTGACGTGCCGCCGACCGCCGGGCCCGGCGCGAACTCGGCCACCGGCAAGCCTCTTTGGCGCCCCGCGCGGCTAATATGAAGCCATGCACCTAGTCACTCCAGGCGCATAAAGGGAAGCCGGGCCCCGCGACACAAGGGGGCGTTGCGGGGCCCGGCGTCCCTTCGCCGGGCAGGGCGAGCTCCCTTTCTCGCCCTGGCAGTGAAGGCACGTCCGCTTCACTGCGACGTCTGGAGTGAAGGAAGGTGCAAGATGGCCGCGAAGGAGAAGAGGTCGTGGATCAAGGAGCTGGCCTCACGATTCGCCGTCGCAGTCGCCGTTAAGGCGCTGTGGGCGGCGATTTCGAGGATTGCTCTGCGCGACGACGCCTGAGTGCCGCCGTCCGGCTGACCCCCGTCGGGTCCCCTTCCCGCTCGGGGGTCAGCCGTCCCGGACGTCCCGCGATCTCGTCCGCGTGTGCGCCGTTCGCTCGCAAGCTCAGCCGAATGGCGCGTAGTTGATGCTCCGACCGCGCCTTTTCGGCCGGGTGCACAGCGGTCGCGTACCGGCCGCGCCCCGGATGCGTCGACGCACGGTCGGGCCGGGCAGGCTCCCCGCCTACACCGTCCGAACACGTGCAGTACGGGGGTACCGGTGGGGCGCAACAAGGACTTCATGACGGCTCTGCTCATGGCCCGCAAGGCGCTCTCGAAGGGGGTCGCGGGGCTGAGCCGGCGTCTGGACGACGTGCGGGGCGAGGTGGCGCTGCTGCGGCAGGAGGTCGCCGACGTACGGCAGTTGATGGCCGGCGGCGCGGAGCCGCCTGGGAGTACGGAGCCGCCCGAGGGTACGGAACTCGCTGACAGCGCGGCCCCCGCCGAGGCGACCAGTGCGGACCCCGCCGAGGCGACGCAGCCCGAGTGGGCCGACCCGGACCTGGCCGACACCGGCCAGGAGCCGCCCTTCCCCCCTCTCCTGGACGACCAAGATGACGACGAGGAGGCGGACGTGGGAGCGGACCTGGGCACGGACGCGGACAGGGAGGGCGTCTTCAGCGAGAAGATCGACGCGACCCCCGGCCGCCATGAGACGCAGGAGGACGTCGACCACGGCGTGCTGCTCCTGAAGGCGGCTCAGACCGGGCCGGTCGCCCTGATCTGTCACCGGGAGGTGTGGGAGTTCCTCGCCGCCCGCGCCGCCGGCGAAGAGCATTTCTGCTTCGCGTACGAGCTGACGGACGAGGGCGGCGGCCGGGTGCGGGCCATGCTGTCCGGCCGCTCCGTCATCGGCGCACTGATCGCCTTGCGCCGTACCCGCGACGCCAGCCATCTGGACGGCACATGGGCGCTGGCGAGCGTTCTCTACTCCCGTATCGCCGAGACACTGCGGGCCACGGCCCGGGACGGGAAGCGCCCGCCGGCCGTCCTGCTGGACGACGGCGGCATCGATTGATCTCAGACAGGGCCCTGTCAAGCGGAGCCTGCTGCGCAAGCGGCCGACCTGCGGAGTGAGAGGGCCGGAGTGGTCTGATGGCGATCGTCGTCGAGCTCGACGTCCTGCTCACCCGGCGCAACCTGTCCGTCGGCGTGTTCGCCGACGCCGTCGGCATCACGCCCGCACCGCGGTGGGTGCCGGACGAGGACGCGGCGGACGGCAGGAGTTAGGGCCGCCGCACCACCCGCCGCGGGCGACTCACCGCGGGCGGGTGGCTGTGAGGCTGGGCGGGCCGGGGAGGGACTGTCGCGGGAGGGGGCGGTGGCATGGCGAAACTCTGTCCGGTCCGGCCGCTGGTGGGGCGGGTCGTGCGGCAGGTGGTGCGGGTCAATGTGCTGGATCTCGCCACCCGGCTGGCGGCACAGGCGTTTCTGGCCGCGTTGCCGATGCTCATCGCCGTCTCGTCCTTCTGCCCGCATGCGGTACGGCAGGAGCTGCTGAGTTCGCTGCGTTCCGTGTTCGGGGCGGACAACCCCCTGCGCGGTCAGGTGGAGGCGGCTTACGGGTACCGGGAGCAGGTGTCGCACAGTTGGGGCGCGGTCGGTGTGCTGGTCGCCCTGGTGTCCGCCACGGCCTTCACACGGGTGCTCCAGCGGGTGTGTGAACGTTCCTGGCACCTGCCGCATTCAGGGGCGCGGATCGTGGCGTGGCGCTGGGCGTTGTGGCTCGTGGTCTGGGTGGTGACGCTGGTGTATCAGGGGATGATCCATCGCGCCTTCGGCGCCGGGACCGTTCCCGGGGTGTCCTTGCAACTCGCGTGCTCCGTGCTGATGTGGTGGTGGACCCAGCACCTGCTGCTCGCCGGGCGGCTGCCCTGGATGCCGTTACTGCCGGGGGCGTTGCTGACCGGTACGGGAGTGGTGGCGTTCTCCCTGCTCTCGGGGCTCTGGCTGCCGCGGGCGCTGACCCGGAGCGTCGAGCGGTACGGGCCGCTCGGCACCGTCTTCACGCTGCTGTCCTGGCTGATCCTTTTCTTCGCCACCGTCGTGCTCGGCATCGCCGTCGGGCAGGTGCTCGCCCGTACCGAGGCCGTCCGGCGCCGGCTGAGGCTGCCGTACGTCCCGTCGGACTGACTGCGCCGCCGTCACCCGGCCGTCGCGCGCCGCATCGGCCAACGCCCGGTGGTCGCGTTCGTTCTGATCGGCGTAGCGCTCGGCGAACCGTGCCAGTGCGCGGTCGAAGGTGTCGGAGCGGCCCAGGTAGGCGGCGATGGCGATGCGGTCACCGGACCGGGCGTGGGCGCGGGCCAGGGTCGTACCGCACAGCCGGCCGAACAGCCGCATGATGCCGGGCGTCATCGTGTCGGCTCGGGGGACGGCCTTCCAGTCGCGCAGCTGCCGCAGGTAGAAGTCGCGCTGCCGCCCGTCCAGTCCCTCGACGCGTTCCCAGCCCAGGAACATGTCGCCGGCCGCCTGCATCAGCCGCTGCCCGGTGACGACCCGTTCTCCTTGGTTTCCGCCGGGGGGCGGGCCCGCGAACGGCGCGAGTACCGATTCCTGCGCCTCCTTGGCCTGGAGGAAGAGGGGGTCCGCGTCGTCCCGTCCGAGCAGCAGCAGGACCCAGCAGCGGGTTCCCACGCTGCCGACACCGACCACCTTGCGGGCCATGTCGACCACGCGGTACTGCGCGAGGAGTGCCTGGCGGTCGGCTTGCAGGGTCCTCGCGTAGCGGTCGACCAGGTCCCGTAACTGCTCCTCCAGGCGGGCGCGTTCGACGTCGGGGAGGAGGTCGCCGAGCGGTACGACGAGGGGCGGGTCGGCAGTGATCCGCAGCTCGCCGTCGACGACGTGGGCGAGCCGCTCCAGGGCCTGGAGGTGGTCGCGGGTACGGGCCTTGGTGAGGGCCCGGGAGATCCGCCGCTGGGCCTGCTGGTCCAGCTCCCCGCCCAGCGCGCCGTACAGCTCGTCCGCGTCGATACGCGTGTACCACACGTCGAGGTGGCGCATCGCGGCGTACGCGCCCATCGCCTCGCGGTACGCGCGCACCGCCTCCCGGACCACGCGGGACCGCTCCGGCTCGCTGAAACCGTTGGCGCGGCCGGCGATGACGAGGCTGGCCGACAGCCGTTTGACGTCCCACTCCCAGGGGCCCGGCAGCGTCTCGTCGAAGTCGTTGACGTCGAACATCAGATGCCGCTCCGGGGAGGCGAGCAGCCGGAAGTTCAGCATGTGGGCGTCCCCGCACAGCTGGGCCCGCAGCCCGGTGGACGGGGTGCCGGCCAGGTCGCCCGCCATGACGGCGGCGGCTCCGCGGAAGAAGCGGAACGGGGATTCCAGCATCCGCCCGTACCGGATCGGCACCAGTTCCGGGAGCCTGCTCGCCGACTGCCGCTCGATCACGGCGACCGGGTCCGGCCGGTCCGGCGCGGGAGTGAACTCCGCGTGGCCGGACCGCGGTACGAGGGCGCGGGCCGCCCGGCCGCGGGCGGCCCGTTCCTGTGCGGTGGCGTGGGTGCGCTCGGCGCCGGGCATGGCGCCTCCTTCCTGCCGGACACGAGGCACGAATGTCGGCCCGTGCGGCCGGTTCGTCATCACCCCGGCGGTGTGAGGCGGGAGGAGCGGGGGCGGGGAGAGAGTGGGGGAGGGGGAGGTTTGTGACGGTTGGTCCGGCGTCGGACCGGTGCCGGCCCGGCGTCGGTCCCCGGGGTGCCCGGCCCGGCCGGTGCGGGTCGCCTGGCCCGGGTGATGCCCGTACGGCCGGGCCGGCGCACGGTGACGGCATGGAAGCGACCATGCGGAAACAGCGGTGGCTGGCGCGCGCGTCACTGGCGGCCGCCGTGGCGGCGGTGCTGGTACTGGGCGTGTTCGCGGGGGTGCGCACCTTCGCCCTGGTGGGAGTCGGACTCGCCGGACTGGCGGTCACCGCCGCCGCAATCTGGTGGACCCTGAGCCGGCGAGGCGTCCTGCGCGTCCTCGCCTTCCTGCTGGCCCTGGCCGCTCCGGCCTGGGTCCTCCTGGAGTACACCGGCGCCCACCTGGCCTGGGTCGCCGCTCTGTCCGTGGGGCTGTGGCTGGCCGCCGTCGGCGCGGGCCGGGCCGCCCTCGTCCTGCACACCAGGCCGGTCCCGATGCCCGAACGGCCGGCGCCGGAGACCCGCCACCCCGTACTGATCATGAATCCGCGCTCGGGCGGCGGCAAGGTGGGCCGGTTCGGGCTGAGCGAGAAGGCCGCGGCCCTGGGAGCGGAGGTGCTGCTCCTGGAGGGGCCGGGGGAGACCGATGTGGCCGAGCTCGCCCGCAAGGCGGCGGCCGGGGGCGCCGACCTGCTCGGCGTCGCGGGCGGGGACGGCACGCAGGCCCTGGTCGCCGAGGTCGCGGCCGCTCTCGGCCTGCCCTTCCTGGTGATTCCGGCCGGTACGCGCAACCACTTCGCCCTGGACCTGGGCCTGGACCGGGACGACCCGTCGAAGGCCCTGGACGCCCTGCACGACGGCGTGGAACTCCGCGTCGACCTCGGCCGGGCCGCCGGCCGGCCCTTCGTCAACAACGTGTCGTTCGGCGCCTACGCCGAGGTGGTGCAGAGCCCCTCGTACCGCGACGGCAAGACCCGGACCACCCTGGACCTGCTGCCCGACCTGCTCGTGGGCCACCGGGGCGGGCAGCTCACCGCACGGGCCGGGGAGCACACCTTCCGCGGGCCGCAGGCTCTGCTGGTGAGCAACAACCCGTACGGCACGGGCGACATCGCGGGGTTGGGGCGCCGGGCGCGACTGGACGGCGGAGTGCTGGGCTGCGTCGGCATCGAGGTGAGCGGCGCCGCACACGCCGCCGGTCTGGTACGGGGGAGGCGGGCCGCCGGTCTGACGCGGGTGACGGCCACGCACGTCGTCGTCGACGCCGATCAGGAGCGGATTCCGGTCGGCGTCGACGGAGAGGCGCTGCGGCTGCGCGTACCGGTGCACTGCGACATCCGGCCGCTGGCCCTGCGGGTGGTCGTGCCCCGGCGGCGGCCGGGCGTGCGCCTGGCCCGGCCGCCGCTGGACTGGCGCCTGCTCGCCAGGCTGGGGCTGGGGCCGGCGCGGAGTTGACGGTGGAGCTGCCTCCTACGGGACGGCCGGTCGGGCCGGATGTACGGGGCCGGACGTACGGACCCGGCTGAACAGGACTACAGCGGCGCGTTGTAGACCTTGTGCGCCTCCTGGTGGCCGTACGTGGCCAGCGACCAGATGACCAGGACGTCGAGCGCGATGATGATCGCCGACCACACGGGGTAGTACGGCGTGAAGAAGAAGTTCTCCAGCGCGCTGAAGATCGCGACCCCGATGCCGACGGCACGCGCCCAGGTGCGGCCCTTGAAGAGGTTGAACGCGGCCGCGAAGACGATGATGCCGGAGAGCAGCTGGAGCCACCCCCACCCGTTGATGCTGAAGTCGTACGCGTAGTTCTCCTGGGACCGGTAGAAGTTGTGGTCGATGATCGCGGCGAGTCCCGCGATCGCGTGGTAGGCCCCGATGACGGTCAGGATGCAGACGGCGAACACCACGCCGCCCAACGCGACCGGACGGATGCGGGGTTCCTGGGCCGGGGTGCCCGGCCGGCTCTGCTCTGCCGAAGTCTGCTCAGCCATGCGGACCTCCTCCTCGGTGGGCCGGAGCATGCCCGAGCGGCCCCGTGCCCGGTTCACCCACGGAGGATGAGACCGGGCGGACACCGGCGCGCCGTCACCCTCCCGAGGTGAGGCCGTCCCGCGCGGACCGGCGAGAATGGCAGGGAGGCCAAGCCGCCGCAGCGGAGGTGACTCCATGGGCGCACAGGCGGGTGCGGGGCCCGAGCGAGCGGGCGTGCCGCCCGGCGGCGGCGCTTTCGAGATCCGGGTCCGGGGCAGGGTCGGTGCTGCCCTCACCTCGGCCTTCGGCGAGCTGACGGTCCGGCTGCGCCCGGCCGAGACGGTGCTGTACGGGGCGGAGCTCGACCAGGCCGCGCTCTACGGCATCCTCGACCGTATCCAGGCACTGGGACTGGAGTTGCTGGAGGTACGCCGGCTGCCCGGAACGGCCGGGGCCGGCGGGCCGGACGCGCGCGCCGAAGGGCCGTAAGGCCTCTTCCGGCACCGCCCGGTTCCACGCGAGGCTGGGTGGGTATCGCCTGCCGCCGGGAGGTGAGGGCATGCCCGCCACGCTCCGTACCGCGCGAAGAGTCCGAAGGCCCGCCGGGCCGGGAGACGGCGGCCGGGCGGCTGCCCTGCGTGGACGGTTACGGGACCTGGGCCAGGACGCCGGGACGGCGGACCGGGCCGTGACGGCCTGTCTGGCGTGGCTGGCCGACCTCCTCGTGGAGATCGGGGAAGGACTGGACGATCAGCGGAGCGCGGCGGCGCTGGTGGACGAGGCGGCGGCCGTGCTGGCCTCGGCGCCCCGGCGGGACCGGGGCGCCCGGCCCCCGGCAGCGCTGCCCGAGCCGCTGACGGAACGTGAACTGACCGTGCTGCGAGCGCTGCGGAAGAAGGTCTCGCTGCGCTGCATCGCCGAGGATCTCTTCGTGTCGCACAACACCGTCAAGAGTCATGCGCGCGCGGTGTACCGCAAACTCGGCGCGCACTCCCGGACCGAGGCGTTGCACCGGGCCCGGGAGCGAGGGCTCGTCCCGTAATCGGTGGCCCGCAGATCCCGAGGCGTCACAGCAAGTCCAGTTCGCGGGCCCGCCGGACCGCCGCCGACCGCCGGGTCACGGCGAGCTTGCGGTAGACGCTCTTCAGATGCGTCTTGACGGTGTTGACCGACAGGTACAGGTCCGCGGCGATCTCCTCGGTGGTCATCATCTGCGCGAGGCGGCCGAGCACCTCCCGCTCCCGTGTGCTGAGCCGCTCGACCGGGTGCGGAGCCACGAGGGGCGGCTCGGGCCGTGCCAGGACGCGGGTACGCGGGCCGCCGGACGGGCCGAGCACGGCGGTGCACCCCGGCTCCATCGTCCGCAGCAGCTCCGCCGGCAGCCGGCAGCCGGCCAGGACGTCGCCGATGCAGGCGGCGGACGGCCCGCCCTGCTCCGCCGCCTCGGTGAGCCCCGCCACCAGGGTGCAGATCTCCGCGACGAACGGGTCGGGCGCGTGGCGCAGTACGGCACGCGCGTGCCCGATTTCCCGGCGGGCCTGCGCGGGTTCGCCGCGCGCGAGCCCGGTCCAGGCGCGTACGACGTGCAGCGAGGACCGGGAGCGGTCCGTCGGGGTCCAGGCCGGCAGGGGCGGCTGACAGGCGTGGGTGACGAATTCGCCGGCGGCGCGGAAGCGGCCGCGCAACGTCTCCAGCAGGGCGAGATCGACGAGACAGTCCCGGCGCAGTACGCCGTTCCCGGCGGCGCACGCGGCTTTGAGGCCGGCCGTCAGGGAGACCGAGGCGGCCCGCAGGCTGCCGTCGCGCAACTGGCCGTGACCGCGGATCGCCAGGGCGAGCGCCGGGATCTCCGGATGCGCGGCCAGCGTCGCCCGCGTCAGCCGCGGGCACAACGACTCCGCCTCGGCCGCCGCGGACCGGGCGGCCTCCGGAGCCCGGGAGCGGTCCCGGGCCATGCGGATCACGGCGTGCGTCAGGCGGCAGCGGGTGCTGCGGTCTTCCTCGTCCGCGGGCAGTTCACCGACGAGCCGTCCGGCGCCGGCCAGGGAGTCGGCGCAGACCCGGTCGTCGCCCTGGGCCAGGGCCGCGGCGGCGCTGACGAGCGTGGACTCGGGCCCGTCCGCCGCCCCGGCCTCGGGCCGGCGGACCAGGCCGTCCGGCAGGCGGTCCCCGGTCAGTCCCAGGACCTGGCCGATCGCCAGCCGGTGGACGATCAGCCGGTCGGCGCGCCGGTGGTCGCCGGCCGCCGACCAGTGCCGTACCGCGTCGGCGAGCAGCCCGTGGTCGCCCAGCCAGGCGGCGGCCCGGCGGTGCAGTTCGGGCACCAGCGCCGGCGTCTCGTGCCGCAGGCGCATCCGCAGCACGTCGGCGAACATCCGGTGGCAGCGGTACCAGCCGTGGCCGGTGGGCTGGAGGAAGGAGTTCTCCCGTACCAGTGCCGCGAAGTGGCTGCCCGCCTCCTCACCGGCGAGCTCGGTGGCCAGTTCGGCGTTCATCTGCTCCAGGACGCTCGTCGTCAGCAGCAGCCGCCGCATCCCCACGGGCTGTACGTCCAGGACCTCCTCCACGAGGTAGCTGACCACCGCCTCGTCGTCCCCGGCGAACTGCGCCACGAACTTCTCCGGGGAGGGCTGCTTCTCCATGGACATGGCGGCCAGGCGCAGGCCGGCCGCCCACCCGTCCGCACGCTCCCGCAGGGCGCCCACCACCGGTTTGGCCAGCTCGACGCCGTGCTGGGCGAGCAGCGCGGCCGTCTCCCGGTCGTCGAAGGCGAGATCGCGGGTGCGCAGCTCGGTGAGTTCGCCGGACAGCCGGAACCGGTGCAGATGCAGCGGCGGGTCCCGGCGTGCGAGCACCACCAGGCGCAGCGCGGGAGCCGACTGCTTAAGCAGCCCCAGTACGCCCTCGGCGGTCGGCGAGCCGGGCTCCGTACGGAAGTCGTCCAGGACGAGGACCACCGGGGCACGCCGTGCGGCCGGCCCGGACACCGGGCCGGCCACGGACGGCGGGCCGCCGGAAGCCGCCACGAACGGGGGTACGTCCGCGCCGGCCGCGCGCAGCGCGCCGGCCACCCGTGACCAGAACATGTCCGGCTGCTCGTCCCGGCCGTCACAGGTCACCCAGGCCACCGGGCCCGGCGACCGGCCGGTGTGCGCCCACTCCACGGCGAGCGCCGTCTTCCCGGCGCCCACCGGGCCGACGATCACGGTCAGCGGCCCGCAGGTGCCCCAGGAGAGCCGGTCCGTCAGCCGGGGTCTGGGGACCAGCCACCGTGGCAGCGCGGGCACGGTGGCCGGGGACCCGTCGCGCCGTTCCCTCGGACCCGTGTCCATGGGCGGCACCTCGCTCTCGGAGCGGGAGGGTGCTGCTCAGGCAAGTGTGGGACGGGCACGGCGGTACGGGCAGCGCGACGGGCGCCGTTTCACCCGGGTGAGGTTTGCGCCCGGGCGCAACACTCACACGGAGTGCAGCGCCGCGATCAGTTCTTCCTCGCGGTCCTTGGTCAGCGACGTACGGAGCACGTGCGGGGAGAAGGGGCGCAGCGCCTCACGCACCCGGTCCGGTGTGGAGCGGCGCACCAGGGCGAACACCGCGGCGCTGCCCGGTTCCAGGGTGCCCGCGATCTCCTTGACGAAGGCGTCGTTGATGCCCACGTCGCTGAGCTTGCCGGCGACCGCGCCGGTGGCCGCGCCCACCGCGGCGCCGAACACCGGCATCAGGAACAGCATCCCGAGCAGGGTGCCCCACAGGGCGCCGCCGGCCGCACCGCTCGCGGTGGGGTTGTAGGACTGCCGGACATGGATCTTGCCGTCCATGGTGCGCCAGGCCAGGGCCGCGTCCTCCAGGTCGAGCAGTTCCTGGTGGGACAGGTCCTTGGCGAGCCGCAGCACCGCGTCCGCCTTCTCCCGGTCCGAGAACCCGAGTACGACGAGATCGGCCATCGTTGCCTCCTGGTGGAACGGCCGGTCGTCCGGCCTGATGTGGGACAGGACAGCCGCCGGCCGGTCCGTGCGCCGGGGCCGCCACCATCCAGCCGGATCCCGCCGCCGGCCGCGTCACCCACGACAGGTGAGGGCCCGGCGGCGCGCGCTCCGGGACGGTGGGCGGCGGAGGTGCGGTGCCATGACCCACGAGGGAACGGCGCACGACGGCCCGGCCGGCGCGGGCTCCGCGCCCGCCGGCGAACTGGAGCGGCTGCGCGCGGAGGTCCGGGAGCTGCGGGCCCGCGCCGGAACGCAGGAGCGGCGGCGGGCCAGGCTGCTGGCCCTGCGGCGCCTCGTCGCGGCCGTGGTGATCGCGCTGGTGGCCGTCCTCACGGTCACCTCGGTCGTCGGGGTGTGGGGCGCGCGCACCGCGCTCGACACGGACCGCTGGGTGGCCACGGTGGGACGGCTGCCCGAGGACCCGGCCGTGAACAAGGCCGTCTCCGCCTATCTGACGGACGAGATCTTCGACCAGCTCGACGTCGAGCGGCGGCTGTCCGAGGCACTGCCGCCCCGGGCGTCGTTCGTCGCGGGACCGGTCACCGGTGCGGTGCACGGCTATGTGCGCGACACGGTCACCAAGCTCCTCGGTACGGAACAGTTCCAGGACCTGTGGCGCTCCGCCAACCGCTTCGCGCACGCCCGGATCACCGCCGTGCTGGAGGGGCGCAGCGAGGGCGTGCGGGTGCAGGGTGACACGGTCACCCTCAATCTGCTGCCGCTGGTCAACAACCTCCTCAACGCCCTGGAGGACCGGCTCCCCGCCCTGTTCGGCAAGCGGCTCGACCTGCCCACCCTGTCGTCCGGAGAGGTACCGCCCGGGCTGCGCGAACGGATCGAGAAGGCGCTCGGTGTGTCACTGCCCGCCGACTTCGCGCAGATCAAGCTCTACGACCGCGAGACGCTGGGGCAGGTGCAGCAGGCCGTGGTGCTGTTCAAACGCGGGCTGGTGGGCCTGGTGCTCGCCGTGCCGCTCCTGCTCGGCCTCGCCCTGTGGGTCTCCCCGAACCGCCGGCGCACCCTGCTCCAGCTCGGCCTGTGGCTGGTGGTCAGCGTCACCGCGCTCTCCGCCGTCCTGCGGGCGGTACGGGACCAGCTCCTCGCCCAGGTGCCGTCCGGCGTCTACCGGGACGGCGTACGGAACGCGCTGTGGACGGTCTTCACGACGCTGCGCGACCGGGGCGACCTGCTGCTGTGGCTCGGTGTCGCGCTGGCCGTCGTGATGTACCTGGTGGGCCCCGGGCGGCTGCCCGCCGGCTTGCGCCACCGGACGTCCCGGGGCGCCCGGGCCACCGGCCGGTTCGCCGCGCGCGCCGGCCGGAAGGTGTCCACGGGGAGCGGAGCGCACGCGTGGGTACGCGACCACGCCGACGTGCTCCGGGTCGCCGGCGTGGTCGTCGCCGCCCTGGTCGCCCTGCTGCTGTCGTCCTGGGCCGGCCTCCTCGTCATCGCGATGCTGCTGGCGGCGTACGAGGCCGCGGTCACGCTCGCGCTGCGCGACAGTCCCTCACCCCGGTCAGGTGAGGCGGCCCCCGGAGCGGACGCCGAGCCTGGTGCCGGGGGAGCCCGCGAGGCAGGGAGGCAGGCATGAACACGCAGACCAACGAGGAACCATCCGGACCATCCGGACCGGCCGGCGACGGCGACCGCCGGCAGCTGTGGGGTCCCTACCTGAGCGAACGCCAGTGGGGCACGGTCCGCGAGGACTACAGCGCGGGCGGTGACGCCTGGTCGTACTTCCCGCACGAGCACGCCCGCTCCCGGGCCTACCGCTGGGGCGAGGACGGCCTCGGCGGCATCTGCGACGCGAAGCAGCGCCTGTGCTTCGCGCTCGCGCTGTGGAACGGGCGCGACCCCATCCTCAAGGAGCGCGCCTTCGGCCTGACCAACGGCGAGGGCAACCACGGCGAGGACGTGAAGGAGTACTACTTCTACCTCGACAGCACGCCCACCCACTCCTACATGCGCTACCTGTACAAGTACCCGCAGGCCGAGTTCCCCTACCGCGACCTGGTGGCCACCAACCAGGCCCGCAGCCGCCAGGAGTTCGAGTACGAGCTGCTCGACACCGGCGTCTTCGACGAGGACCGGTACTTCGACGTCACCGTCGAGTACGCCAAGGCCGACCACGACGACATCCTGATCCGCATCACCGTCGCCAACCGCGGCCCCGACGAGGCGACCGCGCACGTCCTGCCCACCCTGTGGTTCCGCAACACCTGGTCCTGGTACGCAGGCGCCGTCGCCGCGCCCCGGCTGGCCGCGGCCGCCGGGCCGCGCCGCACGGCGACCGTCCGGGCCGTCCACCCCGAGCTGGGCAGCTACGACCTGCGCTGCGCCGAAGCGGTCCCGTTGCTGTTCACCGAGAACGAGAGCAACAACGAGCGGCTCTTCGGCACGCCCAACGCCTCGCCGTACGTCAAGGACGGCATCGGCCGCGCGGTCGTCGAGGGGGAGAAGGAGGCCGTCAACCCGGCCGCGGAGGGCACCAAGGCGGCCGCGCACTACACCCTGACCGTCCCCGCCGGCGGCGAGGAGATCCTGCGGCTGCGCCTCGCGCCCACCGGCTCCTCCCTGTCACTGACCGGCGGCTTCGACACCGTGTTCCGGGAGCGGATCACCGAAGCCGACACCTTCCACCGCGAACTGGCCCCGCCCGACGCGAGTGAGGACGAGGCCCGGGTGCTGCGCCAGGCCGTCGCCGGAATGCTGTGGACCAAGCAGTACTACGGCTTCGACCTGGAGACCTGGCTGTCCGAGCACGGCCTGGACCCGTGGAGCCTGCCGCGGCCCGGCATCCGCAACCGCGAGTGGTTCCACATGGTCAGCGACGACATCATCTCGATGCCCGACAAGTGGGAGTACCCGTGGTTCGCCGCCTGGGACCTGGCGTTCCACGCCGTGGCCCTGTCGGCCGTGGACACCCGCTTCGCGAAGCAGCAGCTCGAACTGCTGCTCCAGGACGCCTACCTGCACCCCAACGGGCAGGTCCCCGCCTACGAGTGGAACTTCGGCGACGTCAACCCGCCGGTGCACGCCTGGGCCGCGTACTTCGTCCACCTGGTGGAGGAACGCACCACCGGCCACGCCGACCCCGCGTTCCTGGAGCGCACCTTCCACAAGCTCCTGACGAACTTCACCTGGTGGGTCAACCGCAAGGACCCCGAGGGCCGCAACCTCTTCCAGGGCGGCTTCCTCGGCCTGGACAACATCGGCGTCTTCGACCGCAGCGCCCCACTGCCCACCGGCGGCCGGCTCGAACAGGCCGACGGCACCGCCTGGATGGCCCTGTACTGCCAGTCCATGCTCCAGATCGCGCTGGAACTGGTCGAGTACAACCCCTCCTACCAGGAACTGGTGCTGAAATTCGTCGAGCACTACCTGTGGATCGCCGGCTCCATGGACCGCGTCGGCGACCTCGGGGACGGCCTGTGGGACGAGGAGGACGGGTTCTACTACGACGTGCTGCGCCTGCCCGACGGACAGGCCGTACGGCTCAAGGTCCGTTCGATGGTGGGACTGCTGCCGCTGTGCGCGTCGACCGTCTTCCGCCCGCGGCAGCTGGAGCGGATACCGGGCCTGAGGGAGCGCCTGCGCCGCTTCGCGGACCGCCACCCCTCCCTGTCCGTCACCCTGGCCTCGGCCCAGGCGGGCGAGACCGGCGGCGCCCGGCTGCTGTCCGTCGTGGACGAGAAGAAGCTGCTGAGGGTCCTCGGCCACCTCCTGTCCGAGGACGAGTTCCTCGGCCCGTACGGCATCCGGTCCCTCTCCCGCCACCACGCCGAGCACCCGTACACCTTCTGGGTGCACGGGGAGGAATACCGTGTGTCCTACCTGCCCGCCGAGTCCGACACCGGGATGTTCGGCGGCAACTCCAACTGGCGCGGTCCGGTGTGGTTCCCGATGAACGTCCTGGTCATCCGCGGGCTGCTCAATCTGTACGGCTTCTACGGCGACGGGTTCACCGTCGAGTGCCCGACCGGCTCCGGCGTGCGGATGACCCTGTTCGAGGCCGCCGAGGAGATCTCCCGCCGGCTCACCCGCATCTTCCTGCGCGGCGAGGACGGCCGGCGGCCGTTCTACGGTGGTCAGGAGAAGTTCCGCGACGACCCGCACTGGCGCGACCTGATCCTCTTCCACGAGTACTTCCACGGCGACAACGGCGCCGGGATCGGCGCGGCCCACCAGACCGGCTGGACGGGCCTGCTCGTCACCCTGATGAAGATCTTCGGCACGCTCACGCCCGGCGACTTCCTGGCGGAGCCGGCCCGGAAGGAGAGGCCATGACCGAGCTGCCGGCACAGCCCGTCGTGTACGAGGTCAACACCCGGGTGTGGCTGCGCGAGGCCGGGCGCCGCACCGGCGCTCCGGCCGGGCTCGGCGACGTGCCCAAGGACGCGTGGGACGAGATCACCCCGCACGGCATCGACGCCGTCTGGCTCATGGGGGTGTGGGAGCGCAGCCCGCGGGGCCGCGGCATCGCCCTGTGGGACCCGTCCCTGCGTACCGCGTTCGACCGGGCCGTACCGGGCGTCGAGGAGGGCGAGATCGCCGGTTCGCCGTACTGCATCCGGCGCTACGAGGTCGACGCGACGCTCGGCGGTGCCGAAGGGCTGGCCGCCGCGCGCGCCGAACTCGGCAGCCGCGGCATCGGGCTGCTGCTCGACTACGTCCCCAACCACGTCGCCCCGGACAGCCCCTGGGTGACCGAGCACCCCGAGTACTTCGTACGGGGCACCGCCGACGACGTACGGCGCGATCCGGCCGCCTACCTCGACACCGGCTCCGCCGTCCTGGCCCGCGGTCGTGACCCCTTCTTCCCGCCCTGGCCGGACGTGGTGCAGCTGAACGCGTTCGAACCCGCCCTGCGCCGGGCGACGACGGACGTGCTCGGTCACATCGGGCAGGCCTGCGACGGGGTGCGCTGCGACATGGCGATGCTGCTGATGAACGACATCTTCGCCCGCACCTGGGGCCAGCGCGCGGGAAGCCCGCCGCAGGACGACTTCTGGCCCACGGTCATCGACGGCGTACGGCAGCGGCACCCCGGCATGACGTTCGTCGCCGAGGCGTACTGGGACCTCGAATGGGACCTGCAACAGCAGGGGTTCGACTTCTGCTACGACAAGCGTCTCTACGACCGGGTGCTGAACGAGAGCCCCGAGTCGGTGCGGCAGCACCTGACGGCCGACGAGACCTACCAGCGCAAGCTCGTACGGTTCCTGGAGAACCATGACGAGCCCCGGGCCGCGGAGACCCTGCACCCGGCCAAGGAGCGCGCGGCGGCGGTCCTGATCGCCACGCTGCCGGGCGCGACGCTGTGGCACGAGGGCCAGTTCACCGGGCGCCGCACCCGGCTGCCGGTCTTCCTGGACCGGCGCCCGGACGAGCCCGCTGACACCGCGCTGCGGGCCTTCCACGAGAGGCTGCTGGCCGGCGTGCACCGCAGCGGGATGCGAACCGGCCAGTGGCGGCTGCTGGAGTGCGCGGGCTGGCCCGACAACGCCTCCGCCGGAAACCTGCTCGCCTGGTGCTGGGAAGGCCCCGCCGGACGCTTCCTGACGGTGCTGAACCTCTCGGACCGGCCGGCCCAGGGACGCGTCCGGCTGCCGTGGCCGGAGCTGGACCCCGGCGCGTGGGTGCTGACCGGGCTGCTGGACGGCGAGCGGTACACCCGCTCCGGGACCGAGCTGACCGGCCCCGGCCTGTTCGTCGGTCTGGACGCCTGGGGCACGCACCTCCTGGCCGTCGGCCGGGACCGGGACTGAACGGGGCCGCCGCACCGAACGCCTGACACCGGCCCGCCGCGGGCTCAGTCCGCCCGCGGCGGGCCGCCGTCCGTGCCGGGACCGCAAGGCGGCCCGGCCGCCGTCCACACCGCGTCGGTCCCGGCACGGAACGCGGCGACGGCGGATTCGACGGTGGGGAAGAAGCGGTCGCCGCCGAAGGAGTGGGCCAGCCCGTAACGTCTGAGCTGGGCCAGCACCGGGTCCTTCAGCTCGGCGAACACCAGGCGGATGTGCCGCGCTTCGAGCCCCTTGCAGAGTTCCTCCAGCACGTCGGCCGCGGTGGTGTCCACGTCGGTGACCGGCTCGGCGGCGACCAGGACCCACCGGGGCGGCGGCTCGCCGTGGGTCAGGCGCAGCACCTCGTCACGGAAGGCCTTGGCGTTGGCGAAGAACAACGGCGCGTCGAAGCGGTGGATCACCAGGCCGGGCAGGCGTTCGGCCTCCGGGTAGGAGCGGACGTCGTGGTAGCCCTCCAGTCCCGGCACCCGCCCCAGCACGGTGTTGTACGGCCACCACGCGCGCCGGAAGACGTTGAGGATCGACAGGCCGACCGCGACCGCGATGCCGGGCAGCACACCGAGCAGCGCTACCCCGAGGAAGGCCGCGACGGACAGCAGGAACTCCGTCTTGCGCCGTTGCCACAGCCGCGCCGTCCCGGTGAGGTCGGCCAGGGACAGCGCCGCGGTGATGACCACCGCGGCCAGCGCGGGCTGGGGCAGGCTCCGGAACAGGCCGGGGAACAGCACCAGCATCACGACGATCAGTACCGCTCCGACGACTCCGGTGAGCTGGGTCCGGGCGCCCGCCCGCTCGGCCACGGCCGTCCGCGAGCCGCTCGTACTGACGGGGAAGCCCTGGAACAGCCCGGCGGCCAGGTTCGCGGCCCCGATCGCACGCATCTCCTGGTTGCCCTGGACCTCCTGTCCGGTGCGGGCCGCGAACGCCGACGCGTTGGAGATGGTGTCGGCGAGGGACACCAGGGCGATACCCACCGCCCCCGCGCACAGGGGAGCGAGGTCGTCCCATGCCAGGTGCGGGACGGTCAGGGGCGGGAAGCCCGTGGGCAGCGTGCCCACCAGGCCGACGCCGCGCGCGGCCAGGCCGAACAGCGGCGTCGCGGCCATGGCCAGCAGCACCATGACGAGCACCGCGGGCACCTTCGGCAGCCACCGCTGCAGCACCAGGATCAGTACGACCCCGCCCACGCCCACCGCCACGGCGGCGGGCACCGCCTTCCCGTCGGCCAGGCCACGGACGAACCCCGACGTCTCGCCGAGCAGCCCGTCGGCGTCCGTGGAGAAGCCGCACAGCTTCGGCAGCTGTCCGATCAGAATGGTCAGCGCCAGACCGTTCATGTAGCCGATCATGGTGGGCTTGGAGATCAGGTCGGCGATGAAGCCCAGCTTCGCCACGCTCGCCAGGACCATGACCGCACCGACCAGCAGCGCCAGCACCGAGGCGAGTGCCACCGCCCGTCCGCTGTCACCCCCGGCGGCGGCCAGCGGCAGCACCGTCGCCGCGATCATCGGGCCGAGGGAGGAGTCCGGGCCCAGCACCAGGATCCGTGACGGGCCGAAGAGCGCGTACGCCAGCAGGCACAGGACGGACGTGTACAGGCCGTTGATCGCGGGCAGCCCCGCCAGTTCCGCGTACGCCATGCCCTGCGGCACCAGCAGCGTGGTCAGCACGACACCGGCGACGACGTCCTTGACGAGCCACTGCCGCCGGTAGCCCGAGAGCGTCCGGAGGCCGGGCGCCGCTCCGCGGGCCTTCGCCAGGGCCCGGGAACCCCGGCCCGCCGGCGGCCGGCGGCCCCCTCCGCCGTCGGCACCGGTCATCGCGGCCGCCCGCGTTCCGCCTCCAATGCCTTGCGGGCCTCGGCCAGTTCGCGCCGTGCCTGCTCGCCGACGTCCGGGTACCGCGGATCGATGCCGGCCAGGACGTGGGAGAGCACCGCGGCCGCGCAGATGCGCGCGAACCACTTGTGGTCGGCGGGAACGACGTACCACGGCGCCCAGCGGGTGCTGGTGGCGGACAGCATGGCGGAGAACGCCCGCTGGTAGTCGTCCCACCGGGCGCGTTCGCGGGTGTCGGCCGCCGAGAACTTCCAGTTGCGCTCGGGGACGTCGATCCGCTTCAGGAACCGGCGCCGCTGTTCCTCCTTGGACAGGTTCAGGAACAGCTTCACGAGCCGGAAGCCGTTGTCGGTCAGGTAGCGCTCCCAGTCGTTGATCTCCCGGTAGCGCCGGCGCCAGAGGTCCTGCCGCCGGCCCCGGCCCGGCAGCCGCTGCCGGTCGAGGAGTTCCGGGTGCACCCGCACCACCAGGACCTCCTCGTAGTGCGACCGGTTGAAGATGCCGATCTCCCCGCGCCGGGGCAGATGGCAGGCGTAGCGCCACAGGTAGTCGTGGTCGAGTTCCTCGGCGGACGGCTGTTTGAAGCCGACCACGTGCACGCCCTGCGGGTTCACTCCCGTCATCACGTGCCGGATCGTGCCGTCCTTGCCGCCCGCGTCCAGCGCCTGGAGGCACACCAGCACCCCGTGGGTGCCCTGCGCGGCCAGTCGCCGCTGCTGGTCGGCCAGCAGGGCGACACCGGTCCGCAGCAGTTCCTCACCGTCGCTCTTGCGCCTGATACCCGCCTTGTGACCGGGGTCGAAGTCCTTGCCCAGATCGACCTCCGACCCCGGCTCCACCCGCAGGGGCGCGATGAATCGCGCGATCCGCCCGGCCCACTCGTCCGCCGTGCGCACCGCCCGGCCCGGCACGGAACCGCTCCGGCTACGCGTTGAGCGTGTCCCGGCGGACCACGCACAGGGCCCAGATGGTGGCCCCGTACAGCGCGATCAGAGTGATCGACCAGACCGGATAGTAGGGAATGGTGAGGAAGTTGACGATGATCAGCAGGGCCGCGATGCCGATCGCGAGGACCCGGGCCCAGGTGGCCGCCGTGAACAGACCGAGGCTCACGACGACGGCGACCGCCCCGAAGGCCAGGTGGATCCAGCCCCAGCTGGTCAGGTCGAACTTGAACACGTAGTTGGGGGTGTTGAGGAAGACCTCGTTCTCGGCGATGCCCATGATGCCCCGGAAGAGGTCGAGCACACCGGAGATGAACAGCATCACGGCGGCGAAGATGGTCAGACCGCTCGCGGCGGCCGTGACTCCTGCCGAGCGGTGGTGCGGGCTGGTCGTGGTGGCCATGACAGGCCCTCCGTCTCCGAGGCGGGTGCGGATTGCCCCGCGTCGGCGCCGAGGGTGCCCCGGGCGCCGGGGGCACGTCGTCACCCCCGGCGGGTGACGACGCGCGATCACCCGGCCGGGACGATGAACGGCGCCCGGCGGACGGGCCCGTGCCGTCCGCCGGGCAGCAGCGATCGGAGGCCAGACGATGACCGCACCGACCGGCCCCACCGGACCCGGCACGGGGACCCGCGGGCCCGCGCCGAGCCCACCGCGCCAGGTGCTGGTACCGCTCGCGCTCGCCCAGTTCATCTGCAGCTTCGCCGGCTCCAACATGAACGTGATGATCAACGACATCAGCGCGGACCTCGACACCACCGTGCAGGGAGTACAACTCGCCATCACCATCTTCCTGCTGGTCATGGCGGCGCTGATGATCCCCGGCGGCAAGCTGACCGACCGCATCGGCCGCAAGCGCTGCCTGGTGACCGGACTGGCCGTCTACGGTGTCGGCGCCCTGCTCAGCGCGGCTGCGCCCGGCCTCGGCGTGCTGATCCTCGGCAACTCGATCCTCGAAGGCGTCGGTACGGCCCTGCTCATCCCGCCGGTCTACATCCTCACCACGCTCTTCTTCACGGACATCACCGCCCGCGCCCGCGCGTTCGGTGTGATCATGGCGATGGGCGGTGTCGGCGCCGCCGCCGGGCCGCTGATCGGCGGGCTCATCACCACGGGGCTGAGCTGGCGGGCGGCCTTCGTCTTCCAGGCGCTGGTGGTCGCGGTGATCGTCGTACTGAGCCGCCGGATCGCGGACCCGCTGCCCCCGGAGCCCACCCGGCCCTTCGACACCGGCGGGGCGGTCCTGTCGGCCGTCGGCCTGGTCCTCGTCGTCACCGGCATCCTCGCCGCAGACGACAACGGCTGGCTGATGGCGGGGCTGCTCCTGCTCGGCGCCCTCGTACTGGCCGGGTTCTTCCGGTGGATCCGGGCGCGGGAGCGTGCGGGCCGCGAACCGCTGCTGTCCACCGGCCTGTTCCGCGACCGCACGTCCAACCTCGGCCTGCTCACGCAGAACCTCCAATGGCTGATCCTCATGGGCGTGTCGTTCGTGGTGGCCGCCTACCTCCAGGTCGTCCGCGGCTACGACGCCGTCCGCACCGGAGTGATCTTCACGGCGGCCACCGCGGGCCTCCTCGCGGCCTCGCTGGCCGCCGAGCGCTTCGCGAAGCGGCGCACGCCGCGGACCCTGGTCATGACCGGCTTCGCCGTGACGGTCGCCGGCATCGGCACGCTCCTCGCCATGGCGGGCGGCTCCCCGAGCGCCTGGGCCACCACCCCCGGACTGCTCATGATCGGCCTGGGACTCGGGGTGATGCTGACCCCGTCGGTGAACGTCGTGCAGTCCAGCTTCCCCGAGGACCAGCAGGGCGAGATCTCCGGCCTGTCCCGCAGCGTGTCCAACCTCGGCTCCTCACTCGGCACCGCGGTCGCCGGCACCGTCCTCGTCGCCGACCTGGCTTTCGGCTCCTACGCCGCCGCGCTGATCGTGCTGGCCGCCGTCGGCTGCGCCGGATTCGTCGCCGCCACGCTGCTCCCGCGACAGCGGGCGCCGCGCTGACGCGGCGCGGCCCGTGCCCCGGACGGCCCGCCCGCCGTACCGGCCGTGCCAGTCGTGCACGACCGCGCTGCGTACGACGAGATCGGCCACGGACGCGTTCCGCCTGCTCGGCAACGCCCAGAGCAGCCCCAGCGGCAGTGCGACACACAGGACGGCCCGGAGCAGGGCGCGGCCCGGCCGGAGCCGCCGGCCCGAGTGGTGCACCACCCGCAGCCCCATCACCCGGCCGCCCACGGTCCGGCCCGTCACCGACCAGCCCGCGGCCAGGTACCCGACGGCCAAACAGCACCCGAAGATGCCGGTGACCTGGTCCGACGGCCTCGGTACCGCGAACGGCGGCCCGGACACGAGGAACCGGACGGCTCCGAGGACCAGTCCCGTCAGCACGGCGATGCCCAGCACGACCAGGGCGTCCGCGAGCGCCGCCAGGGTGCGGGAGACCGGCCCCGCGGTGCGGCCTTGCAGGTGGGAGGGGCTGATGGCGGGCGAGAAAGGCGTCACGGGGCGGTCCGGCGGGCCGGCGCGCCGGACGCGGAGTCCGCGGAGCCCTCGGGCCCCTCGACAGTTCCGCCGTTCCGGGGCGACGGCGGTGAGGGGGGCGACGACGGATGCGACGACGGGTGCGGTGACGACGACGGATGCGGTGACGACGACGGAACGCTACCGTTCCGTCGCAGCAGCCGGTCGGTGAAGGCATCCACCAACCGGTCGGCCCGCGCACTCCGCAGCCGTACGGCGTCCAGCGCGTCGCCGGTCATGCTGCCGCCCGTCTCCCGGACGATCCGGCCGATGTCGATCTCTTCGAGCACCTGCCGGGTCAGACCGACCGGATCGGCCCGCACCAGCAGGGCGTCGATGTCGACCCGGCGCGCGATCCGGTCGACGTCGACCCGGTCGGCGACGCGGTTCACCTTCACCCGGTCGGCCACCTTGTTCACGTCCACCCGCGCCACCAGGGCGTCCAGGTCGAGCTGGGCGACGACCGCGGCGACGGCCCGCCGCAGCGCGGCCCGCCGGGCGCGGTCGATCCCGTCACCGATCCGGACGGCCGCCGTGCCCACCGCCGTACCCACGGCGACCACCGCCCCCAGGGCCAGCCGTGGGCCGAGCAACAGGACAGCTCCCGGCGCGCTGCCGGCGCCGTGGTGTGCACCCATGGCCGCATGGCAACGCCGTACGACGGGCTCCGCTTCATCCGCCGCGGGTGACCCCTACCGCCGGAGCCGCCCCGAAGGCCGTCGCCCGGCTGCGTTGCGGATCAGTCGTCCACGGCCTTCAGCACGTCACCGAGGTCGACGAACTTGAAGCCGGTCGAGGGGCGTTCGGCGTCCTCGGGAGTGTCGTGGCCGTCCTGCACGACGAGCAGGCCCTTCGGGTACTTGGCGCCCAGCGGCGCCGCCAGCGCGGCGGCGCCGTCGCACTCCTCCGAGCCGTCGAGGGCCGCCGAGGCCGCGGTGACGCGGAAGCCGCCCTCGTACTCGTTGTGGTCGGACAGCTCGCGGTCGTAGGCCACGAAGGTGTTGTCACCCTGGCTGGACGCCAGCAGGTAGCCGTCGCCGCCGGGCTCGGTGACCAGCGTCAGGCCCTCCACGTCGGCCGTCAGCCGCTTGCCGCCGTAGCCCGGGTCGGCGCCCGCGACGCACTCCTCGCTCGCCTCGTCGTACGTGGCCGGGACGCCGTACTCGCGGACCTTGTCGACGAGCTTCGGCGTGCCGGTCAGGTCGGCGCGCAGCCGCCAGATGCCGACGTCCTCCTGGCCCGCGTACAGCGTGCCGTTGTCCGGATCGACCACCATGCCCTCGACCTGCGGCAGTTCACCGGGCTCGGCGCAGGGGGACCACGACTTGCCGTTCGGGAGGCGGAAGGCGGCGGGCAGGTCCAGGGTGCGGACCTTGCGGTAGCCGACGGTGCCGCCGGAACCGGGAGTGAGCTCCAAGAGCGCGACGGTCGTCCGCTCGCGGCGGCTGACCAGCGCGTACGAGTGGCCGCTGGCCTTGTCGGTCCAGGTGGCGAGGCCGTAGGCGGTCCGCTGCCCGTCGATCTCCTGCTGCGAGGTGGAGAAGACGGGCGGCGCCGCGGGGTCCGTCACGTCGGTGAGCGGGCCGCCGGCCCGGTCACGGTCGATCCGGTAGAAGCGCAGCCGGTCGTTGCCGCGGTCGCTGGTCACCGCGAGGTCGGCGCGGCCCGTGGACAGCCGCAGGCCGGATATCAGGTCGACGTTGTTGTAGCGGCCCGGCGCGTGGCCCGGGCCGGGCGCGGCGGGCGCGGGCAGGGACTGCACCTCGCGCGCGTCGAGGTCGTAGACCCGCAGGCCGCCCTGTTTCGCGGTGGCGATCACCAGACTGCGGCCCGGGTCGGCGGAGTCGCGCCAGATCGCCGGGTCGTCCGCGTCGGCGTCGCCGCCGGCCGCGTCGTCGTGCAGGGCCGCGGTCTCGGCCCGTGGGGTGACGGCGGGCAGCGCGGCGGACGGGGCGGCTCCGGCGGGGGAGGGCACGGCCGTGACGGCGAGCGCCGCAAGTGCCGTGGCGAGCAAGCGTCTTGCCGTACGGGCGCTGCGGGAGGTGGCCACGTGGAAACTCCTCGGTGTCGAAGGGGCGGGGGAAGCACGGGGAGTCTGGCGTCCGTGGGTGACCATTTACCAATGGGTAACGTGTCCGTCACCCCTCCGGGGCGTGAACGGCCGGAACCGGCCCGCCGCGCAGGGGCCGCCGCGTTCTGCGGTGCGTCTGCGGTGCGTCCGAGCCCGCAGCGTCCGCAAGTGCACCCGTACGGATTCCGTGTCCGTGGCAACGGTGCGACCACGGGCCGGACGGCGTTTCCCGTGGCGGGCCGGCTCGTTGGGTGGGGTCGAGTCCTTTCGCGCCGCCGGTCACCGCCGAGCTGCCGGAAGGCTCACGCGCGTGCGGAGCGCTGGGTTCCGGCGCGAGGAGACCCGAGGAGACCAGAAGAGATGACGACCATGCGACGGATGAGCTTCGCCCTGGCCGCGGCGGTTGCGACGAGCGGTGTGCTGTTCGCCGGGACGGCCGTCGAGGCGGCCGCGACGGTTCCCCCGCAGGCGGCGAAGAGCGGTCCTCCGTTCCCGTACGCCGACTGTCTCAAGGAAGTGAAGAGGCAGTACAAGGGGAAGAAGGACCCGGTGGCCACGTGTGACGCCCTGGTGAAGAAGGGCTGGATCAAGAAGTAGGGCCGGGCCGGGGCGGCAGGGGCGCGGGCCGTCGCCCCTGCGGTCGGCCCCTACGGCCGGCCCCGTCTCACCGTCCCCGGTGCCCCGCCTTGCCGAACCAGTCGAGGCAGAGCACCAGCGCGTCGTCCATCGACTCGGCGTCGCGGTGTTCGGCCAGGTCGCGCAGGACGGCCCGGGGGACGCCGGCCGCGGGGAGCAGGCTGGTGGCGTGGATCGCGCGGGCGAGGGCGTGCTCGCCGTACTCCTCGCCGGGCGGTGAGACCGCCGCGTACACGCCGTCGCTGACGAAGAGGAGCCGGTCGCCGGGGAGCACCTCGAACTCCTGTGCCACGTACTGCGTCTCTTCGAACATGCCGAGCGGCAGTTGCGGTTCGAGGGGGACGCGGTCGATGGTCCGGCCCCGGCGCCGCCACAGCTGCGGCGAACCGGCGTCCACGACCTCCACCCGGCCGGTCGCGAGCCGGAAGCGGAGCAGCAGCGTCGAGACGTAGGCGGAGCCGCGGTACTGCGCGTAGAGGGCCTGGTCGGCGAGGGCCGCCTGGTCCGCGATGCCGATGCCCGCGCGGCGGGCGTTGCGCAGCGCGTTCACCGCGAGGTGGGAGAGCAGGGACGCCTCGATGCCGGTGCCCATGCCGTTGGTGACGGCGAGCGTCAGCTCGTCCGCGTCGGCGGCCCAGTCGTAGTTGTCGCCGTGGATCGCGTAGGCCGGCTCCAGCTGGGCGCCGATGGCGTACTCCTCGGCCACGCAGGCGCGTGCGGGCAGCAGCTGCCACTGCATCTCGGCGGCCAGGGTGAGCCGGGTCGTACGGCGGGCCCGCTGGTAGACGTCGGTGTCGCGCTCGGCGACGAAGATCTCGTGGCCGAGCAGGTCCGCCGCGTGCGCCAGGTCGTCGGCGACGCCGGGCAGGTTGCGGTCGGCGGGCAGCCGGACGGTCAGGATGCCGAGGCGTTCGCCGCGGACCGTCACCGGCAGGTGGTGGTCGACGGCGCCGTCCTGTCCGGCCTGCCGTTCGTGCCGTTCCTGGCTGCCGAAGGCGCGTCCCTCCGGTGTGTTGGAGATGGACAGCGCGGCCGCGGGGTCCTCGCCGAGCGAGGAGAACGGCCTGAGCACCGTACCGCCGTAGTCCGCGAGGAACAGATGCACGGCGGTGGCTCCGTAGGCCGCGGCGAGCGCTGCGCGCAGCGCGTCCACCAAGGCGTGCGGCGCCGCCGCGCGAACCGCTCTTTCGACATCACAGCTCAGGGTCACGGTCTCTCAAACATTCTTATTTCGGTGGATTTCGACATGGCCGGGCTGACGCGGGCGGCCGGAGGGTGACAGAGTGGTCGTGTGTCCCGTTTTCCCGGTCAGTCGTACCCACGCGAGCAGGTGACCGAGGCCGCCCTTGCCGCCTCCGAGTTGCTGGAGGTCTTGTGGGGCCGCGGTCAGGAGACGGCACGCTCGGCGCAGGTCTCGCCGTCCCAGTTGCGGGCTCTTCTGGTGATCGAGGAACACGAGGGTACTAACCTGCGGGCGCTCGCCGACGAACTTGGCTCGCGACCGCCCGCGGTGAGTCGTCTCTGCGACCGTCTGGAAGCCATGGGGCTGGCCGAACGATGTCAGAGCGCGACGAGCCGGCGGGAGGTGGAGCTGCGGCTGAGCCTGCGCGGGCGGGCCTTCCTGGAGGAGTACCGGGCGGCGCGTACCGGCGAGGTCGCGGCCATCGTGGCGCGGATGGATCCGGCGCAGGTCGCCGATCTGGCGTCGGGGCTGGCCGCGTTCCGCAGGGCGGCGGCCTTGCACCGTTCGGCCAAGGAGGCGAAGGACGCCAAGGACGGCCGCCCGGTCGCCGGGCGCCGCACGTTCGGTGCGGACAGCGCAGACAGCGCGGACACCGCGTGAAGTCATTCAGGCCCCGCTTCTCGATCCGAAGTCACTCCGGGCAGAGCCGTGTTGCTCAGTGACGGGGACAAGATTGTTGCCTTTCTGGAATATTGTCAAACGGCAACAATCGCTTCTATTGTTGATCATCCGATCCGGCCGGACAGCAGTCCGGATCCGGCCACCGATCCCGTAACCGCCGAGGATGACCGTGCAGTCACAGTCCAGCCCAGACCGGCCGACACAGGTCGTGGTGCGGGAGGGCCACCGTGCCGAGGACGCGGTGGTCGTCGCCGTCACCGGACCGCTCGACATCGACACCGTCGCACCACTGGAGGACGCCCTTCGCGCGACGGGTGGCGACGCGGACGGGGCCGGGCCGGCCGGAGGTGATCCGCGGCCGGTCGTCGTCGATCTGTCCCAGGTGGACTTCGCGGACTCCACGACCGTCAACGTGCTGTTGCAGCAGCACGCGGCCCTCGGCACCCGGCTGCGCCTGGCCGCCCCGTCGCCCGGGCTGCGCCGCCTCTTCGAGATGACCGGTCTCGACGGGGTGCTGCCGCTGTACGAGACGGTGCGGGAGGCGGCGGCCGCCGACGGCGTGGCCCGCCCGGGGGCGTAGCCGTACGCACCGCCGGGCGGCTGCCGGGCCCGCCCGGCTCAGCCCGCCGCGGCGGTCTCCGCGAGTTTCCGGAATTCCCCGAGGTCGTAGTTGGCGAGGGCGGAATCCAGGTTGGTCAGGGCCCCCAGATGCTCCACAAAACCTTCCGGTGAGTACTCTATTTGCAGCGTGACACGGCTGGATGTGTCACTGAGCCGGTGGAAGGTGACGACGCCCGCGTGATGGACGCCCTCCGTCGTTTTCCAGGCGATACGGTCCTGTGGTTTCACTTCTGTGAGTTCCGCCACGAAATTCTTGTCCGCGCCCGGCAGCGCGAGCTGCCAGACGAAATGCGTGTCGTCCAGACGCTCGACCGTCCGCACATGGCTCAGGAACTTCGGCCAGTGCGTGACGTCCGACCACAGCGCCCAGCTCACCGCGACGGGAGCCTCGATGTCCACACTCTCCAGCAGCGAGGACGACATGGCGAATTCCTCCTTGATCTCATGAGCGGTCAGGGGCGGACACCCGGCCGCAGGGCCGCGCACGGCCGTGTCCGCGGGTGTCCGGTTCTCCCGGCCGGTCCTGTCGTGAACCGGCCGGAGGTTGCCCTTGTACCCCGGGACGGACGGGGTACCCGGTCTGTGGGGCAGCGCTTACGAGTGGCCCGCCGGGGGCGGTGAATCACCCGAGGGGAACGTACGGTTCCCTGTGCATCGGGGTGGATTGTGTCGTTCTCCGGCGGGAAAGCTGCCTACTTGTACGCCTTACGGTCCAACGCGAAACGAGGTGAGCCCGATGAGCAGCGCCACGGCCCCGCACAGGGTTTCCGCTGCGCCTTCACTGATGGTGACGCTGGAGAACACCCCCGAGGCGGCAGCCGTCGCACGGGACGTGGCCGGCGACTTCCTGAAAGGCCTGGGCCCGCCGCCGGGCCGGGACGCCTCCGACGCCGTCGTGCTGATCGTCTCCGAGCTGGTCACCAATGCCGTCCGGCACACCCTCGCCCGCACCTGCACGCTGAGTCTGACGGCCGACCCCGGCACCGTCACGGTGGCCGTGGCCGACGCCAGCCCCCGGCCGCCGTGCGAGCGCAACCCGGACGTACGCGGCGAGGGCGGCGGCTTCGGATGGCCGATGGTCCGCCGCCTCGCCGCCTCCACCTCGGTGGAGATCTCCGCCCAGGGCAAGACGGTCAGCGCCGTCGTCGCCCGGGAGGGCCGGCGCTCAGCGTGAGCGCGGCGTCAGCCGGACGGCCAGGGCGAGCGTGTCGTCGGAGTGCAGGATGACGGTGTGCATGTCCTCGGCGATGGCGCCGGGAATCTCCCGGACCGGCCGGTCGCGGTGCCGCCGCGCGCTCTCGGCCAGCCGCTGTTCGCCCTCCCTGGGGTCCCGGCGGCTCTCGGTCAGCCCGTCGGTGTACAGGACGAGCAGGTCCCCCTCGTCCAGCTTCGCGTGCAGCAGCCGCTCACTGCCGGGGAACGGGTAGCCCACCCCGCGCCCCCGCACCTCCAGATACTCCTCCCCGCCGGCGGCCCGCACGACCAGCGCCGGCGGATGGCTGCCGTTGGCGAGCAGCAGGTCCCCGCTGGCCGGGTCGATCCGGGCCAGCAGCACCGTGGCCATCAGCTCCGGGTCGAGCGGCGCGAGGATCTCGTCCGTCCGGGCCACGACGGACTTCAGCGGGTGCCCCTCCAGCGCGAGCGTCCGCACCGCGTGCGTGACGTTCAGCGCACTGCGCGTACTGCGTACGCCGTGCCCGAGCGCGTCGACGACGGTGATGTGCACCGTCCCGTCCGGTAGCGTGAACCAGTCGTAGAAGTCCCCGCCGGTGGGCGCGTCGGTACCGGCCGGCGCGTAGTGGACGGCGAGGTCCAGCCCGTCCACCGCGATCGGCGGCGGGCGCAGCGCGTCCTCCAGCTCGCGCAGGATGTGGCCATGGGCCGAGCGCAGCTGTTCGTCGCGCTCCTCCAGCTGCACATAGAGGGCCAGTACCCCGCTGTTCGTCTCGGCCAGCTCGTGCGTCAGACGGCGCTGGTCGGCGGCGAGGGAGTCCACCCGGGCCAGCGCGACCCGCAGCTCCTCCTCCAGGAGGCGGTTCTCGGTGGCCGGATCGGTCGCCGCACCGTCCCCGTTGCCGTCCGGGGCACTCGTCGGAAGGGGGGACAGCGGAGCGGGACCGCTGCCGCGCGGCCGGCCGCTGCCGCCCGTCGTCGCGTCGCCCGGCCCGCGTCCTGCGGGAATACGGACCTCCGGTGTCCCGGCGGGGAGCGGTACGTGCCAGGTGGCCGCGTCGGGTGACACCTCGGCGGGGAGCAGCAGGGCGGTTCCGGCGGGCGGGGCGAGCACGGGGGCGGGGGTGCGCAGGGTGACGGCGAGGAAACCGGACCCGGCTGCGGCGGCGGAGCCGGCCGGGGCGTTCGCGGCCGGTGGGACGGCGGCCGTCCCGGCGGCGCCCGAGGGGTCCGCGGCACTCCGGGCAGCGGCGGGCGCGGTGTCCCCGTCGCCCGAGCGGGCCTGCGGGACCCCGGCGGCGGCCTCGGGGCCGTCCTGCTGTCCGGTCTCGGCCCCGGTGCCGCCTCCGGCCCCGGAGCCGGCCTCGTTCCCGGTCACGGGACCGTGTCCGTCCCGGGACGCCCCGTCACCGGAGGCGCGGCGACGGGAAGCGCCGCAGCGGGAACCGTCCCCCGGCCCCTCGGCGTCCTGGGAACCGGCGGCGCTCCCCGGCGACGGCGCCCCGCCGGGACCGCGGGAGCCCGAGTCCTGGGAACCGCCCGAGGAGGAACGATCCATCGCACACGTACGGGACGACTCCAGCGTGACCCCGTACCCGGCCTGTATCACCGTGTCCGCCAGCGCGCTCACGGACAGGACGAGGCGCGCCCGGGTCTCGACGGGCAGGGCGTTGGCCGCGCCCAGCCGGCGTACGGCGTGGCGCAGCGGCGGCAGCGCATGGAAGGTGTGGCGTCTCACGAGAGTCTCTGGTGGAGGTTGGCGGTGAATACGGTCGCGTCGTCCCGGCTGCGGCGGTGCCCGTGCACGAGGGCCGTGGCCAGCAGCGGCGCGGGCAGCCGGAGGACGAAGGGGTCCGGGCTGTACGCCCAGCGGTGGTCGATGCCGTCGGTGTGCAGCAGGGCGGTCAGCCGCGGCTCCCACGGGATCTCGCGGACCAGCGGCTGCGGCATCTCCAGCCCCGCGACGCCGGGCTGCCCGGTGTGGCGGTTGCGGATGTCCTGCTGCGAGAGCGTCAGGCACCGTACGTTGCCGACGCCGCAGTACTGGGCGCGCCCGGCGTGCAGCCGCAGCAGCCCGACGGCCGCGCCCCGGCTGCGCCGCAGCGCGCGGTGGACGGTGGTCATCAGGCCGGGCAGCGGCTGGTCCGGCGCCCTGGCGAAGGTGCGCAGCGCGAGCTGCGCCGCCTCGGCCGCCTCCGGGCCGTGCCCGAGGCCGTCGACCACGATCGCGGTCAGCCCCTGCTCGGTCTCGGCGACCGTGCACGCGTCGCCGCTGACCTCCTCGCGCTCGGCGGGCAGGCAGACGGCGCCGACCGCCCGGCGGCCGGCGTCCGCGTCCTCGGGCGGCGTCAGCCGGGCACAGGCCACGGTGCCGCCGGGCTCGTGGGTACGGACGGTGAAACTGGTCGCTATGCGGTTGACGCCGCCTATGCCGGCGCCGAGCGTCTCGGTCGTCGTGTACCCGTCGGCCAGACAGCGCTGGAACTCCCGCATGCCCGGCCCCCGGTCGGCGGCGAGGATCTCCACGCCGTTGCCCAGCGGCAGCGCCTGGATGTACAGCGCCCCGTCCACCGCGTGCTTGGCGAGGTTGCTGCCCAACTCGGACGCGATCACCGCGGCCTGGTCGGGCAGCGCCCCCTGGAGTCCGCAGCGCTGCGCCACCGACCGTGCGGCCTGGGCGGCCAGGTGCACGGCGCTGTAGTGATCGACCGGGATGTACGCGGTCGGGTGTACAGCAGGGGAGAGGGTCAACGGTCGGCCCACCGCGTCGCGGTCACGGTCGTACCGCCACCCTCCCGGGTACGGATCTCGAACTCGTCCATCAGGCGCTGCGCGCCGCCCAGCCCGTGCCCGAGACCCGCGCCGGTGGTGTAGCCGTCGGTGAGCGCCGCGTCGATGTCGGCGATCCCGGGTCCGGTGTCGTCGACGGTCAGCCGCAGACCCACCGCGCCGGGCCGGGTCGGGTACTCGATCCGTATCGTGCCGCCACCTCCGTGGATGTAGGCGTTGCGGGCCAGCTCGCTGGCGGCGGTGACCACCCGCGTCTGGTCGACGATGCTGAAGCCCACCGTGAGGGTGGCGTCGCGCACCGCGTGCCGGATCGCGAGCAGGTCCTGTTCGCTGCGCACGTGCAGCACCGTGGGCTCGGCCGGAAGACCGGCCTGCCCGGCACTGTCACCGGTCAGCGTCGTGGTACCGGCGGCGCCGGTACGGGCGAATTCACCGGGTCCCGTCATGCAGAACCTCTCCTGAGGGACGGGGACTCTGATGCCAGCCCAGGGCCGCCATGCCGTGTTCCGTGTTCAGGGCGGTCTCCACGCCGGTCAGCCGCAGTCCCAGTTCGGCCAGGGTCATGGCCACCGGGGGACGCATACCCGCGACGATCACCCGGGCACCCAGCAGCCGCGCCATGGTGGTGAGTTCCATCAGCGTCCGCGCCACGAACGAGTCGATGATCTCCAGCCGGGAGATGTCGATGAGCACACCGCGGGCCCGGTCGGCCGTGATACGGGTGGTCAGCTCCTCGGTGAAGGCGACCACCGTGGCGTCGTCCAGCTCGTTGAGCAGCCCGGTGACCAGGACGTCGCCCAGTCTGAGGATGGGCACGCCGGCCGAGGGCCGCGCGTTCACCGGTTCTCCCGCACGCCCGCGGCCGTATGGGCGGACGCCTCGTCGGTGAGCTTGACGGCGGCGGCCAGCGCGTCGGCGAGGGTGGTGCGGGTCAGGATGGTCGACAGGTCGATGCCGAGCTGCGCGATGGTCTGCGCGATGGACGGCCGGATGCCGCTGATCACACAGTCCGCGCCCATCAGCCGTACCGCGTTGACGGTCTGCATCAGGTGCTGGGCGACCGCGGTGTCCACGGTCGGCACACCGGTGATGTCGATGATGGCGACCAGCGCCTCGTGCTCCTGGATGGCCTCCAGGAGGTTCTCCATCACCACCTGGGTGCGGGTCGTGTCGAGCGTGCCGATCAGCGGTACGGCCAGGACCTGGCGCCACAGCCGGACGACCGGCGTGGACACCTCCAGGAGCTGGCGGCTCTGCCGTCGGATGATCTCTTCGCGGCCTTCCACGTACGTCTCGAAGGAGAGCGCGCCGGCGCTGTCCAGCAGCCGGTTTATCAGGACGGCGGTGGTGAACAGCTCCTCGGTGTCCCGGGTCTGCCGCTGCACCGCCTCCAGGAGCGCTTCCTTGAGGGAGAGGACGGCCAGCGAGGTGACGGTCGGCATGGCGCCGTTGCGGGCCCTGCGCATGGAGAGATCGATCACGGCCTGGCGCAGCGGCCGGTCGGTGGCCACCACCCGGTTGGCCGGGATGTCGCTCTCCAGACTCTGCAGGAGGGCGCCCAGCAAGGCGTCCGCTTCCTCCCGCAGTTCGCTCTCGCTGACGATGTCGCGCATCTCTTCCTGCGCCAGCTGCAGCTGTACCCAGCGGTCGGAGACGGTGTCGGACTCTGCGCGCAGCGCGCCGATGACACGCTCGCGTGCCGCGGCCTCGGTGAAACTCAACCCATGGTCCTTTCTCGGTGGTTGGCGGGAGCACAAGCGCGCATCGTGTGCTGCCCGTGCGGTGCGTATTCAACCGCACGCGATCTTCGATTGCCGTCCGGCAAATGTTACCGAGGGCGGGCCGGGGCCTGAAGGCCGGACCACCGCTCCCGCACCCCCTGCCCCGCCCCGGCGGGTCGTCCGCCGCCCTCATGAGCAACTGTTTCCCATCGGCAAGGGTTGAACACCTAAGACTAGGGCAGGTGCACCTGACCGTACGTACTGTGAAGGGTGAAGACGTGACCATGCTTGCCGTGCAGGACAGTGCAGCGCAGCCGACGCGGGTGCAGCCGGCGGGTGTGCCGCCGCAGGCGCCCGAGCTGCCCCGCGTCACGGACGCGACCAAGGTCGCGCCCCGGGACGCCCGGGCCCTGTCGAAGCTCTTCCTCACCCGGCTGGCCGAGCTGGAGGAGGGGACGGCCGAGTACCAGTACGCGCGCAACACCCTCATCGAGATGAATCTCTCACTGGTGCGCTTCGCCGCCGCCCGCTTCCGCGGCCGCCAGGACCTCGGGCACGCGGAGGACATCATCCAGGTCGGGACCATCGGCCTGATCAAGGCGATCGACCGGTTCGACCTCTCGCGCGAGGTCGAGTTCTCCACCTTCGCCGTTCCGTACATCGTGGGTGAGATCAAGCGCTTCTTCCGTGACTCCACCTGGGCCGTGCACGTCCCCCGCCGGGTCCAGGAACTGCGGGTCGAGCTGTCCAGGGCGGGCGAGAAACTCGCCGCCGACCTGGGCCGCGAACCCACCGCCGCCGAACTGGCCGCCCACCTGAAGATCGGTGAGGACGAGGTCGTCGACGCGATCGCCGCCAGCAACGGCTACACGGCGGGCTCGCTGGACGGCACCGGCGACGGCTCCGGCGCGGCCGGTGAGAGCCGCGCCATCGCCGACGTCATGGGCGACGACGACCCGGCGATGGAGCTGGTCGAGAACCTGAACGCGCTCGCCCCGCTCCTGCACGAGTTGGACGACCGGCGGCGCCGCATCATCGAGATGCGCTTCGTCCAGGAGATGACGCAGGCTCAGATCGGCGCCGAGCTGGGCATCTCGCAGATGCACGTCTCGCGGCTGCTCTCCCGGACCCTGGACCAGCTGCGGAAGGGGATGCTGGACCAGTAGTAGCCGTACGCCGGCGGGCCGGTGGCGCCGCCCGGCGTCCTGCGTCCGGAGCGCGGTACCGGCAGGTGGGTCGCGCCGCAATGGGGGTGAAAAGCCTCATTGTGAACGGTGTACCCACTTCGTCCGCACCGAACCGGTGTTTTCGTCCCGGTGCGCTTCGGACAGCTGTCCGCCCCCTCACCGACGGACGCGTCCGACGCCCTGCCCCCGTGTCCCGCGCGACCGGTAGACGACGTACGGGCGGAACAGATGGCCGACGGGCGCGGTGAAGGCGTGCACGAGGCGGCTGAACGGCCACAGCGCGAACAGCGCCATGCCCAGCAGGGCGTGGAGCTGGTAGACCAGCGGCGCGTGCGCCATGACCGGCACGTCGGGGCTGAAGGTGAACAGTGACCGGAACCATACGGAGACGCCCTGCCGGTAGTCGTACGGATGGTCGCTCGTGGTCGTGGCGGTGGCGGCCAGCCCGGCGACCAGGGTCGCGACGAGCAGCGGGTGCACCACGCGGTCGGTGCGCAGACTGGCGGCCCGCACCGCGGGGACGCGGAGCCGCCGGTAGATCAGCACGGCCAGGCCGGCCGTCGTGACCAGCCCGGCCACGCCGCCGACCGCGAGGGCGTTGGCGTGGTAGAGCCACTCGTGGACGTGGACGCGCTCGGTGAACGTCTCGGGGACGAGCAGGCCGGTGACGTGGCCCGCGACGACGAACAGCAGCCCGTAGTGGAACAGCGGCGAGCCGATGCGCAGCAGCGTGCTCTCGTGCAGCTGGCTGGAGCGGCTGGTGAAGCCGAAACGGTCGTAGCGGTAGCGCCAGGCGGTGCCCGCGACGAGCAGGGTCGTGACGACGTAGGGCAGCACGCCCCACAGCGCGGTGTGCAAGGGGTTCACCGGCGGGCTCCTCGGGGTTCGGAGCCGGGGAACGGATCCAGGCCCACGGTCTCCACGGGTGGGGGCCCGGTACGGGCCAGGCGGCGGGCGGCGGCCCGGTCGGCGGGTCGCGGCCCGGGCAGCGTGCGGCAGACGGCGTCGAGGACGTGGCCGTAAGGGCTGCGGTGGTCCTCCAGAGCGAGCCGCAGCAGCTCCAGTGCGGCCCGGTGCTCGTGCAGCAGGGCGCGGCCGGCCGCCGGGACGCGGGCGGCGAACTCCAGCATCAGGGGAAGGTGGTCGGGCAGTTCGTCCGGAGCCGGCTGCCAGCCCTCGGCGCGGTAGCGCGCCTTGATCCGGGCGAGGGTGGCGCCGCGCCGCCGGGTGTCGCCGTCGGTGTAGTACGTCAGGTGCAGGGTCCGGCGGGGACTGCGGTCGAAGGCGGCGACGTACTGCGCGGCGAGGGCCAGCGTGGGCACGTCCTGGACGCGGGCGCAGAACCGCAGCAGGAGGGCGGCCGGTCCGCCCGTCTCCGGCCGCAGGGCGGCGCGGACGCTCTGGTGCCGGGCGGGCCAGTCGGACCCGGGGTAGGACAGGAGCAGGGACGCGGCCTGGTGGACCAGTGGGACGTTCACGACTCTCCTCGCCGGCGGGGAAAGAGACCGGCAGGGCGTCCGCGGCCGTTCCAGTTAAGGAGGTTCACCCGGTCCCGCAGCGAGGTGCCCGCGTGTTCCGCCCGGGGCGGCGTGGCGGGCGGGGCGTGGAAGCCTTCCGGGTCGTACATGCCCGGCGCCCCCGCGCCCTCCAGGCTGCACCCGGAGTCCGCGGCGTCGGGACCGGTGACGGCGTAGCTGGTGGGGATCACGTAGCGCTCCTCGTACTTGGCCACGGCCAGCAGCCGGTACATGGCCTCCAGCGACGCGGCGGTCAGGCCCGCCGAGGCGGCGATCGCCGGGTCCTGCTCCTCGCCGAGGTTGGCGCGCCGCATGTGCGCCCGCATCGCGGCCAGCCGGCACAGGGCCGCCTCCACCGGCGCCGTGTCGCCGGCCGTGAACAGGTGGGCCAGGTACTCCTGCGGAATCCGCAGCGCGTCGATGGCGGCGAACAGTTTGGCCGGATCCTCACCGTCGTGCCCGGTGGCGGTCAGCGACTCCACCACCGGGGACAGCGGCGGCACGTACCAGACCATGGGCATGGTGCGGTACTCCGGGTGCAGCGGCAACGCCACCCGATAGGTGCTGATCAGCGCGTACACCGGCGAGTTGCGGGCCGCGGTGACCCAGTCGTGCGGGATGCCGGAGGCTTCGGCGGCGCGGGCGACCTCGGGGTCGGACGGGTCGAGGAAGCAGGAGAGCTGGGCCTCGTACAGGTCCCGTTCGTCGGGGGTGGCGGCGGCCTCGCCGACCCGGTCGGCGTCGTAGAGGACCACGCCGAGGTAGCGCAGCCGCCCCACACACGTCTCGGAGCACACCGTGGGCTCGCCCGCCTCCAGCCGCGGGTAGCACAGGGTGCACTTCTCGGCCTTGCCGGTGCGGTGGTTGAAGTAGACCTTCTTGTACGGGCAGCCGGTCACACACATCCGCCAGCCCCGGCAGCGGTCCTGGTCCACCAGGACGATGCCGTCCTCGATGCGCTTGTAGAGGGCGCCGGACGGGCACACGGCCACGCACGACGGGTTGAGGCAGTGCTCGCAGATCCGGGGCAGGTAGAACATGAACGCCTGCTCGTACTCCAGGCGCACCCGCTCGCTCATCTTCTTCAGCACGGGGTCGCCGGCGAGGTGCTCCGGCCCGCCCCCGAGGTCGTCGTCCCAGTTGGGGCCGCCGGTGACGGCGGTGGGCCGCCCGTCGGTCAGGGAGCGGGGCGGCGCGGTGGGCACGTCGTCGCCGAGCGGCGCGTCGGTCAGGATGCCGTAGTCGTAGGTCCACGGCTGGTAGTAGGCGTCCAGCGTGGGCAGCCGGGGGTTGGCGAACAGCCGGGCCAGGCGGCGGGCCCGGCCGCCGCTGCGCGGCACCAGCCGGCCGTGCTTGCGCTGCCAGCCGCCCTGCCAGACGTCCTGGTCCTCGTAGGTGCGCGGATAGCCCTGGCCGGGCCGGGTCTCGACGTTGTTGAACCAGACGTACTCGGTGCCGGAACGGTTCGTCCAGGTCTGTTTGCAGGTGACCGAGCAGGTGTGGCAGCCGATGCACTTGTCGAGGTTCATGACCATCGCGATCTGCGCCATGACGCGCATCAGTAGCTGACCTCCTGGGAGCGGCGGCGGATGGTGGTGACCGCGTCGCGCTGGTTGCCGGTGGGACCGTAGTAATTGGGGGCGAAGGCCAGTTGGGCGTGGCCGCCGATGAGGTGGGTGGGCTTGATCAGCAGCCGGGTCAGCGCGTTGTGGACACCGCCGCGCCGCCCGGTGGTCTGCGACAGCGGCACGTTCACCAGGCGCTCCTGCACGTGGTACATGAACACCGTGCCGGGCGGCATCCGGTGCGAGACGACCGCGCGGGCGACGACCACGCCGTTGGCGTTGACCGCCTCGATCCAGTCGTTGTCCGCCACCCCGACGGCCTCGGCGTCCGCCACGCTCATCCAGATCACCGGGCCGCCGCGCGCCAGGGTCTGCATGAGCAGGTTCTCCTGGTACTCGGAGTGGATGGACCACTTGGAGTGCGGCGTCACGTAGCGCACCGTCACCGACCGCTCGGCGGACGCGCCGGCGCGCGGCTGTTCGCCGAGCGCGGCCAGGTCCAGCGGCGGCCGGTAGACGGGCAGTTGTTCGCCGAACTCGGCGATCCACTCGTGGTCGAGGTAGAAGTGCTGACGGCCGGTGAGGGTGTGCCAGGGCTTGCGGTGCTCGGTGTTGACCGTGAACGGCGCGTACCGGCGCTCCGGGCCCTCCTTGCCCGACCACTCGAAGCTCGCCGACACCTGCACCGGACGGGCCTGGGTGTCGGCGAAGACGACGCGCCGCTCGGCGACCGAGGCGGCCAGCTCCTCCAGGCCGCGGCCGGTGCCGCAGCGCCCGGCCAGCGCGCGGAAGCCCTCGGCGGCCAGCCGGCCGTTGGTGGTGCCGGACAGGGCGAGGATCGCCTCGCACAGCTTCACGTCGGTGTCGAGCAGCGGCCGGCCGCGCGCCGTGCCGTCGGCCGCCGTACCGCAGCGCTTGGCGAGCCAGTCCGTCTCCGGACCGGCCTGCACGGTGACGCCCTTGACGGTCATGCCCTGTTCCCGCGGCAGCGGGCCGAGGGCCGCCAACTGGTCGGCCAGCGCGGTGTAGTCCCGCTCCACGAGCGTGTAGCGCGGTGCCGTCGGCCCCGGGGGCGGCGCCTCACCGGCCGCCGTGTCGTGCTGGAGCGCCGTGGCCACCAGGTCGCAGGCCGTGTCCAGGTGCCCGGCGGCCAGCCGGCTCACCTCCCGGGCGAGGCCGTGGAAGATCTCGAAGTCGGTACGGGCCTGCCAGGGCGGGCTGATCGCGGGCGAGAAGGCGTGCACGTACGGGTGCATGTCCGTGCTCGACAGGTCGTGCTTCTCGTACCAGGTCGCGGCCGGCAGCACCAGATCGGCGAACAGGGTCGTGGACGTCATACGGAAGTCCAGCGCCAGCAGCAGGTCGAGCTTGCCGCGCGGTGCCTCCTCGCGCCAGGTGACATCCCTGGGGCGGACCTCCGGCGGCACCTCCTGCGCGCTCGCGTCGTCGTCGGCGCCCAGCAGATGGCCCAGGAAGTACTCGTTGCCCTTCGCCGAGGAACCGATCAGGTTGGCCCGCCACACCGTCAGCACGCGCGGCCAGTTGGCCGGTGCGTCCGGGGCCTCGCAGGCGAAGGAGAGCCGGCCGGCGTCCAGTTCGTCCGCGACCCACCGGCCGGGATCGGCGCCGGACTCGCGGACCCGCCGCCCGAGGTCCAGCGGATTGGCGTCGAAGGTGGGGTACGACGGCATCCACCCCCGGCGGGCCGAGCGGGCCACCAGGTCGGCGGTGTGCTGCCCGGCGAACAGACCCCGGCCGGCCGGGGACGTGAGCGCGTCGGCCGGGGCCCGGTCGTGCCGCCACTGGCCCGTGTGCAGATACCAGTACGGCGTGCCGGCCATCTGCCGGGACGGGCGCACCCAGTCGGCGGCCGTGGACAGCTGCTGCCAGCCCGCGTAGGGGCGCACCTTCTCCTGGCCGACGTAGTGGGCCCAGCCGCCGCCGTTGACGCCCTGGCACCCCGTGAGCAGCAGCAGGGACAGGAACGACCGGTAGATGGTGTCCGAGTGGAACCAGTGGTTGGTGCCCGCGCCCATCACGATCATGCAGCGGCCCCGGGTCTGCTCCGCCGTACGCGCGAACTCCCGCGCCGCCCGCACGGCGGCCCGCGCCGGCACCGACGTGAGGGTCTCCTGCCACGCCGGAGTGCACGGCACGTCCGCGTCCTCGTACGAAGCGGGCCACTGCCCGTCCAGACCGGGGCGCCCCACTCCGTACTGCGCCAGCAGCAGATCGAAGACCGTGGTCACCAGCCGCCCGCCGACCCGCAGGGCCGGAACCTCCCGTTCCAGTGTGCCCCGCTCCTGGTCGAAGCGCGGCAGCAGCACCCGCGCCACGGTCGCGTCCGGCCGCCCGTACAGACTCAGCTGCGGATCGACCTCGCCCAGGTCCAGGTTCCAGCGCCCTTCGCCGCCCGCGCGCCAGCGGTCGCCCAGCGTTCCGGCCGGTACCACGGGGCCGCCGGTGGCCGCGTCGACGAGGACGGGCATCCAGCGCCGGGCCTCCGCACCGGCGTCCGTGGCCAGTCCCGCGTCCTGGGCCGTCAGGAACGGGCCCGGAACCACCCGGACGGCGCCGTCCGCCGCTCCGTCCGAACCGGACTCGTCCGTCTCACCTGCCGCACCCGCTTCTCCCGTCGCTCCTTCCGTACCCGCCCCGCCCGTCCCGTGTTCCTCCAGTGCGACGAGGAACGGCAGGTCCGTGAACCGCTTCACATAGTCGGTGAAGTACGGCACCTGCCGGTCCACGAAACACTCGCGCAGGATCACCTGGCCCATCGCCATCGCCAGCGCCCCGTCCGTGCCCGGATGCGGATGCAGCCACTCGTCGGCGAACTTCGTCGCGTCCGCGTAGTCGGGGGAGACCACCACGACCTTCTGGCCGCGGTAGCGGGCCTCGGCCATCCAGTGGGCGTCCGGCGTGCGGGTCACCGGCACGTTGGAACCCCACAGCATCAGGTACGCCGCGTCCCACCAGTCGCCCGACTCCGGAACGTCGGTCTGGTCGCCGAAGACCTGCGGCGAGGCGATCGGCAGGTCCGCGTACCAGTCGTAGAACGAGAGCATCGGCGCGCCGATCAGCGCCATGAACCGGGCGCCGACCGCGTGCGAGGCCATCGACATCGCCGGGATCGGGGAGAACCCCGCGATCCGGTCGGGCCCGTGCTCCCGCAAGGTGTGCACATGGGCGGCGGCCGCGATCTCCAGCGCCTCGTCCCAGCCGATCCGCACCAGGCCGCCCTTGCCGCGCGCCCGCTGGTAGCGCCGACGCCGCTCCGGGTCGCCGGTGATCTCCGCCCAGGCCGCCACCGGGTCGCCGAGCCGGTCCCGCGCCTCCCGGTACATCTCCACCAGCACGCCGCGCGCGTACGGGTGACGCACCCGGGTGGGGGAGTACGTGTACCAGGAGAAGGACGCGCCGCGCGGGCAGCCCCGGGGCTCGTACTCCGGCCGGTCCGGACCCGTCGTCGGATAGTCCGTCGCCTGCGTCTCCCAGGTGATGAGCCCGTCCTTCACGTACACCTGCCAGGAACAGGAGCCCGTGCAATTCACCCCGTGGGTGGAACGCACCACCTTGTCGTGGGCCCACCGTTCCCGGTAAGGCGCGTCATTCACGCCCTGATCCGTACGGAAAACCGCCCGCCCGTCCTCCGAAACCGGCGCCCGGCTCAGCAGCCGGCCGGCCGCCATGAGCCGTTCGGCCGCGTCCGCCGCAGCACGTTCCGCCTTTGCCCTGCCACGCCACATACGAAGGCTCCTCCTGGGGCCGTGTGGCGGACTCGCTGGGCACGCCACTCCACGAAACGTCCCCAGATTCCTCCCGCGTCCGGCGGAAACAGGGACACTTTTTCGCCAGTTGGCCAGGTCTGGAAGTTATTTTCCCCGTGCTTTGCCGTGGTTGCCGCGGGGATACCTGAATGACACGTTCTCGTGTTCGAAAAAGGGATGAAGGGTGCGCGGGGGCCGGTTGTGGGCGCTGGTCCCCGGCCGCTCCGGGTGCGCCCGGCCGGTGGAGTCGTACGCATCATGCCGCCGTTATAGCCCGTGCGGCTATGTAAAGGGCGGTGCATGCCGAGCCGCCATTTCTCTCCTCGGGCAGCCGATTTCCCCCATTCTTCGAACGGCCGTCCGAGGTTGATTGCCGATAGCTGTAAGCCCTTACCGGGTCCTGCCCGGATCCGTCCCCCCGCCGCCGGGCCGCCGGGTGAATTCGGTGTTCAGCCGGTCGGCGGGGCGGGGCGGAGCGGGTGGAATGTGGGGACGGGCAGGAGCATGGTGAAAGATGCCGCACTGAAACCGGGGCGAGCACCGGCGTGGTGGAGTGCGGGCAGCCTCGCCGGCCACTCCTCCACGCGTACCGAAGCGGCCCCCGGGCGAGCGGTGAACCGTGCGGTGAGGACCGTCCGCGCCCCGTCCAGGGTGCCGAAGCCGGTCATCGGCAGGGGAAGCCGGGGGAGTGACGGGCCCTTGGCCGACAGGCGCAGAGCGGCGACGAGACCCTGACCGTCGGTCACCCGGACCCGCGGCCCCTCCCAGCGGAACTCCGCCAGCTCCTTGGGCACTCCCCAGATACGGCGTCCGCCCCGCAGCGACCGCTCGTCGTCGACCCAGATCCGGTGCACGTACAGACCGGCCCGTCGGCCGCGGCGAGCGGGCGACCCCACGATCAGCTCGTCGTAGCGGAGGGTCCCCTCGCGGTACCGGATCACGAACACGGCCAGCGAACGGGCCGTCAGGGGAGCGAGGTCCGGGGGGACGGGCGGGGCCGCGTCCGTGGCGAAGAGGCCGCCCCACAGGTGGCCTCTCATGCGCCAGGGCGGCGGCGGGTACGGATCCGGCGCGGCGCCGGTACCGGGCACCGTCAGCTCTCGTCACCTCCCGGACCAGGGGCAGTCGGCTTCGGCCGGGATCGGCCGGAATCAGCCGGCGGCAGTCGGCTCACTCGGGCTCAAGGGTACGGGGCCACCTTCCACGGGACGGTGTCCGTGCCGGAGGTGGGAGCGCCGGCGGTCCTGGACGATCGTGGCGTACCCGGGGCCGAGGACCACGGTGCCCGCCCGCTCGATCTCGGCCGGCCGGCCGGTCGGCCCGTCCGGGCTTCAAGGTGCGAACGCTCGGAGGGGAGAGAGCGCTCTCTGGGGGGAGGAAAGCGGGGGGAGGGGCATGCGAGGACGAGTCGGGCGGCCGGCTGCTCCCCTTCGGAGGGGACGGAGACGACGGAACGCCGTGCGCGCTCGGAGATCACCGGAGCCATGGAGTGCGTGCGCCGGGCCGGTGGGGCACGTACTCGGTGGCCGTGACGGCGTCCTCCGCCTTGAGGCGCGGCGCCGCGTCCGGACCCGGAACCGGCCAGGGCCGCGGGCGGGATCGTCCCGTCCACGGCCCTGGGCCGGTGTCCGCAGGTCAGCCCTTGGACGCCACGGCGGCCAGCCGCTCGATGCCGGCGGCGAACTCGTCCGGCTCGAAGGACTGGAACGGCAGCCGCAGGAAGACCTTGCCCTCCGGCGGCGCGGCGTCGCCCGGGTAGAAGCCCGAACCCCGGGTCAGCTTCAGGCCGTCGGCGGCCGCGGCCTTGAGGAAGGTGGCCTCGTCCGTGGCGACGGGCAGGTGCACGCTCACGTAGTAGCCGCCGTGCGGTACGGCGAGCAGCGCGTCCTCGCCCAGCAGTTCGCGTACGGCCTTGACCGCACCGTCGTGCCGGGGCCCGAGCAGTTCCCGGATGCCCGCCACGTTCTCCTGGGCCAGGCCCGCTGCCAGGGCCTGCGCGGCGACCGCCTGGAGCAGCGGGGCGGGGGAGAGGTACGTGCCCTCGGCGAGCGCGGCCAGGGCGCCGAGCGTCTCGGGTGCGCCGATGACGTACCCGACGCGCAGACCGGGGCTGAGGATCTTGCTCAGCGATCCCGTCGTGAGCACCCGCCCGGCCGGCGCGAGCTCGAAGAAGCCGGCCGGAGCCTGGCCGCCGTACCGCAGCTCCCGGTAGGGGATGTCCTCCAGGATGAGGAAGTCGTGGGTCTCGGCGAGCTGCACCAGTCGGCGGCGCTTGTCCTCGCTCATCGTCACGCCGCTCGGGTTCTGGAAGTCCGGGATGACGTAGACGAGCGCCGGGACGCGCGTCGCCAGCCGGGCTTCGAGGGCGTCCAGGTCGAGGCCGTCGTGCTGGAGGGTGATGCCGGAGACCCGGCCGCCGTGCCGCTCGAAGATCTGCACCGCGCGGTCGTAGGTGGGCGCCTCCACGTACACGTCCTTGCGGTCGCCCGCCAGGAGGTGCGCGGCGAGCAGGTCCAGCGCCTGGAGGGAACCGTTGGTCACGAAGATCTGCTCGGCGCCGACCGAGTGGAAGGCCGCGAGCTGCTCGCGCAGGGCCGCGTCCCCCGTGTGGTTGCCGATCGGCGCGTACTGGAACACCCGGTCCTCGCTGTCCCGCAGGACGGCGGCGGTGTGCTCGGCGAGCTGCCGCGAGGGGATCGCTTCCTGCGGGGGGATGCCGCGCGAGAAGTGGAACATGCGTGGGTCTCCGTTCTCGGAAAGTCGTGGTGCGGGCACGTCGTACGGGTACGGCGTGCGGTACGGGTGGAGCTCTTCGTACGGGTGGAGCTCTGGGCGCGGGTACGGAAGCGGTGCTGCGGGGCCGTCAGGCCGTCCCGGCTGCCGCCCCGGCGCCGGCCTTGGCCACGAAGTGCGGCCCCAGCTCGTTGACATCGGCCGCGCCGAGCTGCCGGAGGGTGTCCTCGATCTCCCGGCGCAGCAGCCGCAGCACCGCTTCGACCCCTTCGCGCCCGGCGACGCTCAGGCCCCACAGGTAGGGGCGTCCCAGGCAGACCGCGTCGGCGCCGAGCGCGAGGGCCTTGACGACGTGTACGCCGGAGCGGATGCCGCTGTCCATCAGGACGGCGCACCGGCCGTCGACCTCGGCCGCGACCTCGCTCAGCGCGACCACACCGGGCACCGCCCCGTCCAGCTGCCGTCCGCCGTGGTTGGAGACGATGACGCCGTCCGCGCCGCTGTCCAGGCAGCGGCGGGCGTCGTCGGCCCGCAGAACGCCCTTGACCAGGAGGGGGAGCCGGGTCCTGGCCCGGATCCACAGCAGGTCCTCCCAGCTCAGCGACAACCGGTCGATGCGGGCGCCGGCCGGCACCTCACCCTCCAGGATGCCGAGCGCGCGCAGCGTACCGAAGTCCACGTGCCCGGGTGTGGAGAACCCGGCGCGCTGGGCGTGCACCCGCAGTGCGGCGTGACTGGCGTCCACGGTGACCACCAGGGCCGACGCGCCGGCGGTCTCGGCCATGTCGATCGTCGCGGCGATGTCGTCGCGCGACCGGTAGGCGTACAGCTGGAACCAGCCGGCCCGGCCCGACGCCTTGGCGATCTCCGGGAACGGGACGTGGCTGTCCGTGCTGACGACGGGGACGACGCCGGCCGCCTCGGCGGCGAGCGAGGTGGCGATCTCCGCGTCCTCGTGCAGCAGCCGCTGCGGGCTCGTCGGCGCGAGCAGGACGGGCATGGACATGTGATGGCCGAGGACCGTGACGTCCGTGCGGGGTTCGGTCGTCGTACTGGCCAGGACCCGTGGTCTCAGCCAGATGTCGTCGAACGCCGCGATGTTCGCGCGTACGGTGCGGTCGGTACCGGCGCCGCCGGCGACGTAGGCCCGGCAGCCCTGGTCGAGCACCGCGTCACTGGCGGCCTCGAAGTCCGGCAGGGTCAGTAGTTCGGCGAGATTCCGTACGGGGTCCATGGTGGCCTCCGGGCTCTCGTAGCGTGGTCGATGAATGCGTTCTCGTGTGGTTCCCATCAAGTGCTGACGTGCAGGCGGTGCTGACGTGCTCACGTGCTGACGTGCAGGCCGTACTGGCCGTACTGGCCGTACTGGATGTACTGACTGAATTGGATGTACTGGCGGAACCGGACGGACCGGCCGGGCCCGGCCGGTCCGTCCGGAGCCGGGCCGGTCCGCCGTCGCCTCAGGCGAACTGGTCGAACGCCATCTTCGTCACCATGCCGACCACCACGAGCACCAGCACGGTACGGACGAATCCGGACCCCTTCTTCAGGGCCATGCGCGAACCGATCAGCGCGCCGGTCACATTGCCCACGGCCATCCCGAGCCCCAGCGCCCAGAGCACGTTGCCCTGGAGCGCGAAGACCAGCAGGGCACCGAGGTTGGACGAGGCGTTGATGACCTTCGACATCGCCGCGCTCTCCAGGAACTGGGTGGCGAGCAGCGTGGTGAAGGAGATGATGAGGAAGGTGCCCACGCCGGGCCCGAAAAGCCCGTCGTAGAAACCGACCACACAGCCGCCGAGGAGCACCGCGACGACGCGCCGCCGCCGGGTCACCTCACGGGCCAGCGGCTGGGTGCCGAAGCTCGGCTTGAACGCCACGAACAGGGCGACCGAGATCAGCAGGACCATGATGACCGGGCGGAAGTACGTCGTGGGGACGGTGGCCGCCGACAGCGCGCCGAGCGCGCCGGCCGGTACCGCGCAGGCGGCGGCCGGGACCAGGATCTTCCGGTCCAGGGCCGTACGCCGCGCGTACATGTAGGCGGCGGTCGCCGTGCCGGTGATCGCGGCGATCTTGTTGGTGCCCAGGGCGGTGGCCGGCGGCAGGTGCGGAAAACTGAGCAGCAGAACGGGGATGAGCAGTACCCCGCCCCCGCCGACCACCGCGTCCACCCACCCGGCGGCCACCGCGGCGGTGAGCAGCCCTATGACGTCTATGAAATCCAAGGTATTCCGGTCCTCAGTGCAAGGGTGCGCAGTCCTGGGCGACGACTGCGCGGGCAGGGCGAATCACACGCATCCCGGGGCGCGGCTCAGAGCACGCCCTGGATGTCCTCCAGCGTCGGGACGACGCGCTGACGGGGCATCATGTGCTGCGTCCAGCCGGGGAGAGAGCGTACGGAGTAGAAGCGGCGCAGCCAGCGGTCCCGGCCGTCGTACCGCGGGACGAACGCGCTGCGGCCGTGCGCCGCCACGTGGTTGTCGACCACGACGAGGTCGCCGGGCTCCAGCACGACGTTGTGGCAGACCGCTTCCAGGGCCTCGGCCAGCGCCTTCAGCGCCGCGGTCGCCTCCGCGCCGGCGGCGTGCGTGGTGTGCGAGTTGAAGCGCATGAACGGCCGGTCGTACGGCCCGAAGACGGCGGGGTGCGGGCCGGAGCGCGGCACCGGGCCGGTCCTGCCCCGGGTGAAGGACGCCGGGTAGGAGCTGTAGAACTGCGGCGTGCGCAGGATCGCCACCTGCTCCTCGGTCAGGAGCCGGACGGCCTCGCGCACCGAGGCGACGCGGGTGGCGGCGACGCCCTCGTGGTCCTGGCGCAGGCACAGCAGGCCCAAGTAGTCGGGGCGCAGCGGGTGGTGGACGTTCTCGGTGTGGAAGTCGAAGGCCACCGAGCCGCTGTTCTCGATGCGCGTCTCCTCCCCGGGCACGGCGTGCACGTCGTGGATGAGCGCGCCGTCCTTCTCGTCCAGGTAGCCGACGAGCGAGCCGAGCAGGTCCGCCACGAGGGTCAGGGTGCCGTCGGTGGGGTGTCCCTGGAGGGCGCCGGAGTGGTGGACGGTGGGGGTGTCGGGAAGGTCCCCGACGGTGACGCCGCGCAGCAGGAGGAATCCCGAGTCGGCACCGGCCTCCGCGAATTCGAGCAGGGCGGTGCGCACGGATTTCGGCAGATCGAGAAGTAGACCGGAAAGCGCCAGCGCAGATGCCTCCGAGGCGCCGGCGGCGAGCTGGGAGAGCCGCCAGAGCTTGTGTGTTTCGGCCTCGGACAGGCGGTAGGTCTGCTGTTCGGCGAGTGCGGTGGTCACCGTTTCTCCTTGTACTTGATTGCTGCGTTCGAGCTGTCTCTTCAGGCCGCGAAAAGGCGCGAACCTGATCGGCAAACGACAGAAAACATGCGCACGTGCAAACGGTGAACGGATTGTGTCCGCTCACTATGAGCTGAAAGGAGGGGTAGAGCCGGAATTTGCACGTAACAGTAGAGACCGCATTTCCGGACTGTCAACGAAAGGTTCCGGTCATCAAGAAAAGCCGCCGCGCCGGCGCCGGTCGACCTCATTTGCCCGTGCATGACATGGTTGGGGCGGTACGCCGGGTTCGTTCGATGCAGAGGTTGTAGAGGACGTGTGATGATCCTGTGACGGCGCCGGAACTGCGGTGAGGGCGTCCGCAGGGGTGCCGGGCGGCGCCGTCTCACCCACTGGACACCGGCGGGGCGGCCGAGTTGCGACCCCCGGTTCACGCCACCGACAGCACGCCACTTTTGGTCAACTCGTGCAGAACCGGCCATTCGAGATGACCAAAATGAGCCGCTGACCGCGTCTTCGGGCGGACCGGCCCGCCACGGCCGGCACCGGAGGCGGCGTTATGCTCGGCGGCGAGGGGCTGCTCGGCTTCCTCGCCGCCCGCACCGGCCGGCCCGCTCCCGCGGCCGGTGTCACCATGGACGGCGTCCCTGACCCGCCCCGCCTCGCCCCTCCGGGCGGAAGCCGGAGAACCGACCGTGAACGACATCTTCCGCCTGACCACCCGGCGCGCCGAAGGCGACCTCGCGCTGGCCGCCCTCGCCGGCGATCTCGACCTGACCACCGCGCCCGCCCTGCGCGCCGAGGCCCTGGACCTGATCGGACGCGGACACCGGCACCTGGTCCTGGACCTGGAGGCCGTCTCCTTCTGCGACTCCTCCGGCTTCAACGCCCTGGTGGCGATCTGGCGCTGCGCGCAGGAGGCGGACGGCACCCTCAGCCTGGCCGCCGTCTCCGGCCGGCTCGCCCGCCTGCTGAACATCACCGGTCTCGACACCCTGTTGCCGGCCTATCCCACCGCTGCCGCGGCCCTCGCCGCGCGCCGCCGCGGAGGCGAAGCCGGCGCCTCGTGAACCGCCCCGGCTCCTGACCGTTCCGCCCGCACCTTTCCGGCCGCCAGGCCGGCCTTCTCCCCGGCAGCCCCTCGCCGTGACCTTTGTCGCACCGGGTCGTTCGGTAGAGGGGAGAGACGTATCGGGCGGGCGACAAGGAGGCGGGGGAGCATGGCCGCTGAGCGTGGCGCATTCTTCAAGCTGTCCACCGCGGCAGTGACGGGGGCCGCGCTCCTGGCCGGCGGCCCGGCCCTCGCCGCACCACCACCGCGCGACGACGTCCGGCGCCTTTCCTGCGAGGGGCCGGTGGTCGGATGCGTCCAGGAAGCACGCCGGACCCTGACCCGGCTCCGCGACCGACTGGGATGCGACCACCGGGCGCCCTTCCCCGTGATCTACGTCCAGCTCGAACGCGCCCTGGAAGCGGCCGCGGCGAAGCCGGGCTCCTTCGACGACCCGGACTGGCTGGCCGGAGACCTCAACACCGGCTTCGTCAGCCTGTATCTGGACGCCTACCACGCGGACCGGCAGGGACGACCGGTTCCGCAGGCGTGGAAGACGGCCTTCGAGGCCGCGCGCACCGGTGATGTGAACGCGGGCCAGGACGTCCTGCTCGGCGCCAACGCGCACATCCAGCGGGACATGCCCTACGTGCTGGCCGCTGTCGGGCTCACCCGTCCCGGCGGCGCGTCACACAAGGCCGACTACCGGCGTTTCCAGACGGTCCTGGACCGCGCGTACGCGCCCGCGGTCCAGGAGATCGCCCGCCGTTACGACCCGGTGCTGGCCCTGGCCGACGCCCGGTGGAATCCCATCGCCGGATACACCGCCGGCCGGCTCTTCCGCATCTGGCGGGAGCAGGCGTGGATTTACGCGCAGCAGCTCGCCGCGGCCACCACGCCCGCCGCCCGGCGCGCCGTCGAACGGCGGATCGAGGCGAACGCGGCCCGCTGGGCGCTGCTGCTGAACACCGTGCACGTACCCGGATACCGCGCCGTGCGCGACGCGTATTGCCGCGCCCACCACCGCGGCGCTCCGGGAACGCGCGCCGAGACACCCCGTCCCGAGGCGACCGCCGGTCAGGCCACGCCCACCACGGCCGGATTGAACCGTTCCGCGACATAGACCGGATACCGGTCCGGGCTTCTGATCACGTATTCCTTGAAGGCGCACCGGCCGAATTGCGGCGCCTCGGGCGCGTGCCCGACACCGCACCGCAGCAATTCGCGGTGCTGTGCGCGGCGTTCCTCGCGCAGCCGCACACCGAGGGGTGTGGGATCCGTCGGCGGCGGCAGCTGGCCGGTCGCGGCCACCGCGGAGACGACACGGTTGCGGCTGACCGGCCGTCCGGCGGGGTCGACCAGTTCGGACAGCCGCTCCAGGAGCCAAGGCATCCGCTCGGCCGCGAGGGCCCGGCGGACCGCGGGCGGCACCGCCGCCGTGTCCACCACCCGCTGGGCGACGACCCGCACCCGCAGCGGCACTTCGAGCAGCGCTTCCAGCATGACCGTCGTCGCGCCGTCCCCGGTGAGGAGGATGCGGGTGGACGAGGGGAGCGCGGCCAGGCCGTACGCCGGGGCCGGGGCGGAATCAGTAGTAGAGGAGACCACGGGACCAGTCCTCGTCGGGGCCGAACAGGCTGCGGGACTTGAGCACGTCGCCGGGCGCGGACAGCACCTCGTCGGGCATCAAGGTGCCCGGCGGCACGGGCGCCACCGCGCAGTCCACGCCCAGCCGGGCCCGTACGGCAGCGGCCAGCTCGGCGCAGGCGTCAGCGGCGTACGCGTCCGCCACCTCCACCTCGGCGACGAGCCGTCGCGCCTCGGCCCGCGCCCGCCAGAACAGCACGCCGTACGCGGCAGGCAGGCGGAACACCAGCTCTTCCAGCTGCAACTGGGAGACCTGCCGCCCCGCGACGTCGAAGGCCTGCGTCGCGCGGCCGGCCAGCCGGATGACGGGCAGCCAGCTGCCGCAGGGGCACGGCTCGTGACTCAGCCGGACGGTGTCCTCCAGGTTGTACCGGAGCAGCGGCATGGCCTCGCGGTACAGCGGGGTGATGACGAGGTCGCCGGTACCGTCCGGGGTGATCTCGCCGGTGGCGGGGTCGAGGACCTCGGGCACCACGCGGTCGGCGTAGAAGTGCCGCCGCCCGTGGCGGCAGGCGGAGGCGAGCGGTCCGACCTCGGTGGCGCCGTAGTCCTCGATCACGGCCGCGTCCCACAGCTCGGCCAGCCGCTCGCGGCGCGCCTCGCTCAGCGGCTCGCCGCAGACCAGGAGCGCGCGCAGGTGCGGAAAGTCGGTGCGGGGGTCCAGCCCGGCGGCGCGGGCCGCCGCGGCCCAGATGAGCGGCTCGGTCGGATTGGACCAGGTCAGGGTGGTACCGAGGTCGTGCAGCAGCCGGACGACGCGTCCGTACGGGGTGGCGAAGCTGCGGCTGTCGGCGGGCACCACGGTCGCGCCCTTCGCCCGGGCGCCGAAGTGCCCGATGTGCCCGGCCAGCACCATCGCGTACGGAATGCGCACCAGCAGGGTGTCGGCGGGGCCGATGCCGGCCGGCATCCGGTTGAAGCGCTCACCGATGTCCACCCAGTCGTCCTCGGTGCAGAACGAGGAGGTCGCCCGGCCCGAACTCCCGCTGGACTCGTGGTAGGTGGCGACCCGCTCCCGCGGCACCGCCAGCATGCCGAACGGGTAGGCGGCGCGCAGGTCGTCCTTGGTGGTCACCGGGACGTCGGCGAGGCTGCCGGGCATCGTCCCGCCCTGGCGCAGGCGGAACCTGTCCCGGTAGAAGGGGGAGTGCGCGGCCTGGCACAGAGCCGTGCCGATACGTTCCCGCTGGAGCGCGTGGAGCTCCTCGAAGCCGCTCCACCTCCGGGACAACGCCGGTTGCGTCGGTGTCATTCTGCTGTCTGCCTCTCCTGTGGTCCTGAGTGGTGGCCCGCGTGTCCCTGCGGCTCAAGGGGGCTTGCGGCTGTTGCGCCGAGGTCCGGGCGGAGCCGGCCCGCGGCCCGCCCGTCGTCCAGCAGCGAGAGCGGCAGGACCGAGCGGAGCGCGGTGGCCCGGGAGCGCCGTAGCTCCTCGTCGGCCGCCAGCCGGCGGAGCGGGGCGAGGGCCTCGGCGAGCCGCGCGGGGTCACGGGTGTCGAAGACGAGGCGCTTCAGGTCGGTCGCCAGTGGCGAGAACCGGGTCAGGAACGCGGCCCGGCCGGCCTCGGCGTAACGGTCCAGCACGTCCTCACCGCACTGCCCGAGAAGGACGGCGGCCAGCGCCTCGCCCAGCGGGAAGGCGTCGTGCAGCCCGGCCGTCAGGCCCATGCCGCCGGTCGGGTTGGTGACGTGCGCGGCGTCGCCCGCCAGCAGGACCCGGCCCACGCGGAACCGTTCGGCGGTCCGCTGGTGGGCGCGGTACGGGGCGTGCGCGACCAGGTCGTAATTCCGTGGCCGGGGCCCGGGAAGGCTGCGCGCGAAGAAGTCCGCCAGCCGTCGCGGGAGGGTTTTTTCCGGGAGGGCCGCGGACTCCGTCCAGGCCACCCGCCACAGATTTCCGGAATCGATACGGACGATGATCGCCCCGTCGTCCGGATCGATGACGAAATTGGCGTCGGCGTAATCGTGCGCCGCGAAGTCATAGCGTATGTCCGTGGCGACGAAGCGTTCCGGCCAGGTGAACCCCTCGAATTCCACACCGAGGGCTTTCCGTACGGTGCTGCGGGCGCCGTCCGCGCCGACGGCCCAGCGCGCTTCGAGCTGTCCGCGGCCCTCTTCGTGCGTGTAGCCGACGCGTACCGATGCGCCGTTCTGGCGCACCGTGTCCACCGCGCAGCCGAACTTCACCTCGGCGTCCGGAAAGCGGAGCAGCTGCCGGAGGAGGATGCGGCTGAGCCCGTCCTGGCGCAGGATCAGGTTGTACGCCGGAGCGGAGCCCGTACGGAGATCCGGCGTGGGATGACGGATGCGCTCGCCCGTGCGGCGTACCACGAAATCCCGGGCACGCAGCGGCGTTCCCGCACGCAGGACGGCGTCGAGCACCTGGAGGCGCGCAAAACCCTCCAGCGTGTGGCTCTGGTGGACCAGAGCGCGGGAGGACGCGGCGATGTCCGGAGCGCTTTCCAGGACGGTGACGCCGACCCCCGCGGCCGCCAGTCCCAGAGCGGTGGTGAGACCGACCGGTCCCGCTCCCACGACACAGACGTCCGGACGTCTCGATCCGGAAGACATGAGCATTCCCCCTGCCGTGCCGTGGCACGGAACCGTCGGAAGCATCGGCCTGAAGCGGAAGCCGCAGGTGATTTCAGCAGCCGCCGCGCATCGGAAGGCACAAGAAACCTACGGTGCGCCCTGTGGTAATCCAAGGTTCCGTTTTGACGGTTGGACAGGTGAGTGCGGAGAGGTGGCCGGTGCTCCCTGGGCCCTGCCGGGACCGGTCCTGCCGGAACCGGGTGGTCAGCTCGCGACGACGCGGAGGTTCCCGCCGGGGGCGCCCCCGCCGCCCAGGGCGACGCCGCCCTGTCCGGCGGCCGCCCCGTCCACCGGCAGCGGTGGACCGGCGAGGGCCGCGGCCTCGCTGAAGCAGCGCCGGGCCTCGCTGTCGCGCCCGAGGGCCTGCAGCGCCTTGCCGCAGGTGTCGAGGAGCAGTGCCCGGCGCTCGTCCGACTGTTCTTCAGGGGCCAGCGCGAGGGCCTGACGGCAGTGGGTGATCGCCTCGTCGGGCCGGCCGACGGCGAGGCAGTGGGCCGCCAGGTGGTAGAGGGACAGGGACTCGGTGTGCGGGTGGTCGAGGGCGTGCGCCATCCGGGCCGCCATCTCCCGCCGGGTTCCGGCGCCGGACAGATCGCCGACGTGCTCCAGCGCGGCCGCCCAGTTGATCAGCGCGATCACCTGACCGCGCGGGTCCCCGGCCCGTACGGCCAGGTCCGGTGCGCGGCACAGGTGTTCCAGCGCCGCGGTGTGCTGCCCGTTCTCGGTGAGGACCCAGCCGAGCAGTGAACACAGCCGTGACTCGGCGTCCGGGTCGTCGAGCGCGGTGGCGGCGGCCAGGGCACGTTCGAGGGCCGGTTCCCAGCCGTCGTGCACCTGGCGCACGACCAGCGGCCACAGTTGGACGGCGATCCGCCAGGCCAGTTCGGGGTGCCCGGCGTCGGCCGCGGCGGCCACCGCCGAGGTGAGGTTGGCGCGCTCGGTGACGTACCACGCCATCGCGTCGGCGCGGCCGGCGAAGACCGGTATTGCGGCGGGTGGCGTCACACCCGGGGGCAGCGTGCAGCAGGGCTGGCTGCCGGGTTCGGCCGCGGCGGCCGCGGCCTGGGCGGCGGCCAGGTAGTGCACCAGCAGCCGGTGCAGCCCGGCCGTGTCGGCCCGCGCCACGGCGGAACGCGCGTACAGCCTGGTCAGGTCGTGCATCAGGTACCGGTCGCCGGTCCACTCCTCGACGAGGTGGGCGGCGGCCAGCTCGTCCAGGGCGGCGCGTGCCTCGGCGGGCGGCAGGCCGCTGAGCGCCGCCGCGGCGCCGCTGTCGAGTTCGGACCCGACGTGCAGGGCGAGCTGACGGAAGAGCAGCGCGCCGGCCGGCGGCAGTTGCTGCACGCTCAGGCGCAGCGTCGCCTCGACCCCGAGATCCTCGTTGGACAGCAGCGACAGTCGCCGGTGCTCGTCGACCAGATCGTCCGCCATCGCGCGCAGGGACAGGCGGGGCCGTGCGGCGAGCCGGGCCGCGGCCAGCCGCAGCGCCAGCGGCAGGCCGTCGCACAGGGCGGACAGTTCCGCCGCGGCGACCGGCTCGGCGGCCACCCGGACCTCGCCGATCACGGTGCGCAGGACCCGTACACCGTCCGGCGGCGCCAGCCGCTCCAGGGGAAGCAGCCGGGCGCAGTCGGTGGCGGCCAGTCCTTCCAGCCGGTTGCGGCTGGTGACCAGAGCGGTGGACCCCGGCGTACCGGGCAGCAGGGGACGTACCTGCGCCGAGTCGCGCGCGTTGTCGAGCAGGACGAGGACGTGGCGGCCGGTGAGCAGCGAGCGGTACAGCTGCTCCGCGGCACGGGCGTCGGCGGGCAGCCGTTCCTCCGGGATGCCCAGCGCCTGGAGGAAGTCGTGCAGGACACCGGCCGGCTGCGGGCCGGTGCCGTCCGGTTCCGTGGCGTGCAGGTCGGCGTAGAGGATGCCGCCGGGGAAGTCACCGGCGTACGTGTACGCCCAGTGGACCGCCAGCGAGGTCTTGCCGACTCCGGCCGGGCCGGTGACCACGCACAGGGCCGGGGTGCCCGATTGCGCGGCTTCGGAGAGCCGTGCCAACTCCTCGGTACGGCCCACGAAGCCGGCCGGGGCGCGGGGGAGCAGGAAAGGGGGCGGGGGAGTGTCTGCGGGGGCGGGGGAGGGAGCGGGGGCGGTGAGTGGGGCAGGGGCGGCGGGCTGGTGGGGTGGAGCCTGAGGCGCCGAGGGTGCGGGCGCCGGCACGTCCCGCTGCGTCTTCGGCTGCCGGTCGACGGCCGGCCGGGAGCGCAGGATGGCGAGGTACGCCTCGGACAGCGCGGCCCCCGGGTCGACGCCCAGCTCCTGGGCGAGCAGGCGTTGCGTACGGTGGTAGAGGTCGATGGCGTCGGCCTGGCGGTCCGCGTCGTGCAGGGCGCGGACGGTGACCGCGACCAACGACTCGCGCAGCGGGTGGCGTTCGAGGGCTGTCCGGAGCGGTACGAGGGCCTCCGGGCCTCGGCCGCACGCGTGCAGGGCCCCGGCGAAGTGCTCCAGCGCGGCGAGCCGTTCCTCCACCAGCCGGTCGGCCGCCGCGGTCATCAGCCGCGTGTCGCCGGTTCCGCCGAGCACCCGGCCCCGCCACAGCCCGAGAGCCTCCCGCAGCAGGGCGGCCGCCTCCTCGCCGGGGGAACCGTCCGTGGCCCGGCGCACCAGTTCGCGGAAGCGCCACACGTCCACCGCCTCCGGCGCGGCTTGGAGCGCGTAGCCGCCGTTCTCGGTGGCGACACAGGCCGTGGGATCCGCGTGCAGAAGCCCCCGCAGGGCCGACACATGGCCGTAGACGATGGTCCGCGCGTGGGTCGGCGGGCGGGTGTCCCACAACGCCTCGATGATGTGCTCGGCCCCCACGGGCGCGCCCTCGGCCAGCACCAGCAGTGCCAGTACGGCCCGGCGCTTGGGAGGTCCGATCGGCACCGGCACGTCCCCCGAGAAGGCCGACACCGGCCCGAGCAGCCGGAAGTCCATCAGCGTCTTCTCCCCTTGACCGAGTCGTTACGGCGGGAATCTTACGAGGTCAAAGAGTCGAGGGCGTACCAGAAGGGGCACCGGGGCCGGAAATGGACCATGGGGCGTGGCGGACCCGGCGGCGGGCCTGCGCAGCGGACCTGGACAGACGGGCCTGGACAGACGGCCCCGGGCGTCAGGCCGCGGCGGCGCCACCGTGGTTCCACGCCGCCGTCGCGATGCGCACGAAGGAGCGGACGAGCGGCCCGGGGTCGGCGCCGTTCCAGGCGATGACCAGGTGACTGGGCGGCATGTCGGCCAGCGGGTCGGCGGTGAGCCCTTCGGGAAGGGGGTGGCCCAGCGGTATCAGTCCCACCGTCCCGCTCCACAGGACGGACTGGAGGCATTCCTGGGCGGTCCGTACGACGGGCCCGCTCCGGCGGGCGGTGTGCCGGCCGCCCCAGAAGGCGGCCCACACGGGATCGGTGCCGTCCGGGAAGCGGAACCACGGCCGGCCGGCGAGGTCGGCGAGCCGCAGACTGCCGCGCCCGGCGAGCGGGTCGTCGGTGCGCAGGACGGCGCCGACCGGGTCCGACCGCAGTACGTGGGTGGTGAGACCGGTGGTGTCGAACGGCGCGCGGGTCAGGGCCACATCGACCAGGCCGGCGCGCAGCCCGGTGGTCGGGTCGGTCAGACCGGCCTCGCGGATGCGGACCTCCACGTGGGGGTGCCGGGCCCGGTAGGCGGCGGCGAGCCGGGTTCCGGCCTGTCCGGCGCTGTCGGCCAGGGTGCCGACGGTGAGGGTGGCCGTCCCCGCCGCGGCGGCCACTCTGACGCGTGCCTGATCGGCCCGCTCCAGCAGCGTACGGGCTTCGTCGAGGAGTACGGCTCCGGCGGGCGTCAGGGCGACTCCGGCGGGGGAGCGGTCCAGCAGGACGCAGCCCAGGTCGGCCTCCAACTGCCGGATCGCCCGGCTCAGTGGCGGCTGGGTCATCTGCAACCGTACGGCGGCCCTGCCGAAGTGGAGTTCTTCGGCGACGGCGACGAAGTAGCGCAGCACGCGTAGCTCCATCCGGCAACGATACCCGTGCGGTATCGGGAGGACGGGATCGGTGTTGGACGCCGTGGGGCGCCGGGCGGTGAACTCGACGTCGTGGCGGAGCCGCGCAGGCGTACTGCCGTACGTACGGGTGTACTGCGCCTTCACGCGACCCTTTTTGACGTATATGCCGCACGTGTCGAGGAGTTGACATGGATGAAATGGCCGAAATAGCTGAGATGACCGAGATGCCCAAGGTGGCCGACATGGCCGGGCAGACGCTCCCGGACCCCGCCGTGCGCGTCGCGGCGGCCCAGGAGATCGCCCGGGACGTGGTGGTCGTCCCCGACCAGGGGGTGCCGCTCGTGCCGAACATCGGGGTCATCGGCGGCCGGGACGCGGTCCTGGTCGTCGACACCGGGATGGGTCTGCGGAACGCCGAAGCGGTACGGGAGTTCGCGACCGACTACGCGCGGGGGCGCAGGCTGTACCTGACGACGACGCACTTCCACCCCGAGCACGCCTTCGGCGCGCAGGTCTTCGTCGGCGCGGCGACCTACCTGGTCAACCGGGACCAGGCCGAGGACCTGCGGGAGCGGGGGCCCGGCTACCTGGAGATGTTCCGGCAGCTGGGCGAGCCGGTCGCGCGCCGGCTCGCGGGCGTCGTCCCGGCACGGCCCGACCGTGTCTACGGCCACGCCCACGACCTCGACCTGGGCGGCCGGGTGGTGCGCCTCCGGGCCACCGGCCGGGCGCACAGCCGCGGCGACCAGGTGATCGAGGTGCCCGATGCGGGCGTGCTGTTCACCGGAGACCTGGTGGAAGCGGGACAGTTCGCCATTTTCCCGTGGTTTCCGCCGCACGACACCGACGTCTCCGGCACCCGCTGGCTCGCCGTCGTGCGGCGGCTGGCGGACCGCGCCCCGCGGATCGTGGTGCCCGGCCACGGCGCGGTCGGCGGCCCGCAGTTGCTCACCGACGTGCGCGACTACCTCGAACTGCTCCGGCACGAGACGTGGACACGCCGCGACGCGGCGGTCGGCGGGCAGGCGATCGCCGACGAGGTCGCGGAGCTGATGATCCGGCGGTATCCGCAGTGGTCCGGGCGGGAATGGATCGGGAAAGGGGTGAGCTGCCTGTGCTCCGAGTACGCCGACGCGGAGCACGGGCGAGGCGCCGCCGCCGGGCACTGACCCAGCGCCCCGGCTTCCTCCCCGTAGCCCCCACAGCCCCCGACTTGCCAGGGTCGGCCGCAGGCGTCGTCCCTTCCCGTGACGCGGCCCCTACGGGCACCCACCACCGCGAAGCCCGCGGAGCGGACCGGTCCGGCGCCGGGGACAGCGCCGCCGACCGGCCATGACATCCTGTGATCTCGCTACGCGCGCCGGGCCGGCGCGGCGGATTACAAGGAAGATCGATGAAGCTCTGCTTCCTGGTGGAGGAACACTACCGGCACGACGGAATGCCGAACGAGGTGATCCGTCAGCTGCAATCCTGGGGGCACCAGGTGGACGTACTGCGGCCCGGCGGCTCCTTGCTGCGCATGACCGAGGCGGTACGGGCGGGTTCGCACGACGCCTGGGTGCTCAAGACGGTCTCCGGCGGTCCGGGGCTCACCCTGCTCGAAGCGGCGGCCTCGGCCGGGCTGACGACGGTCAACGACGCCCGGTCGATACGGCGCGTACGGGACAAGGCGCTGGCCGCGGCGATCGGCCGCAGCCGTGGGCTCCCCGTACCGCCGACCTACGCCGCGGCCCGCCCCGAACTGCTGGCGGAGCTGCCGGCGTCGGAGTACCCGCTGGTGGTCAAGCCCGCCGACGGCAGCTCGGGGCGGGCCGTGCACCTGGTGGCGTCCCCGGACCGGATGGCCGCCATGGCCCCCGAACTGGCGCGGGAGGGACTGCTCATCGCCCAGCCGTACGTCGCCAACTCCGGCATCGACCTGAAGGTGTACTGCGTCGACGGCGAGTTCTACGCCACCGAGCGCTGCTCCCCGCTGCACCCGGAACTCGGCGTACGCGAGCGCCGCGTGCCGCTGCCCGCGGAGGTGGCCGCGATCGCCGGGCAGGTCGGTGCGGTCTACGGTCTCGACCTGTACGGCGTGGACGTCCTGCTGGGGCCCGACGGCCCGGTGGTGGTCGACGTGAACGACTTCCCCAGCTTCCGGCAGGTGCCGGACGCGGTGGCGCGGGTGGCGCGTGCCGTACTCGGGCTGGCCGGTGGTGGCCGGGCGCCGGTCCCGGCCCCGGTGCACGTGCCCGCGACGGCCGGGGAGAGCGCATGAGAATCGGCCTCGTTTCGGGCGATCCAGGCCATCCCGTGCTGGCCGCCACCACCGCCCTGCTCACCGCCGAGCACCGGGTGGAGACGCTGGACCCGGACGCGGTGGACGCAGCTCCCGAGCGGCCCGCTGACGTCTACCTGCTGAAGTCCCGTACGCCACGGGCCCTCGCCCTCGCCCGGGCCCTGGAGGGGCGCGGTGTCCCCGTGGTCAACAGTGCCGCGGCGACCACGCTGTGCCAGGACCGTACGGCGATGGCGGAACACGCCCGGCGAGCCGGTCTTCCATTCGTACCCACCCGTACCTTCACCACCCTCGCGGAGCTGGCCGACGGGCCGGGACTGCCCGGCCCGGTCGTGGTCAAGAGCCGGCACAGCCGTAAGCGGGACCTGGTGGCCCGCCTGGACGACGACACGCAGCTGCGCGAACTCGCCGCCACTCGGCCGCAGGAGCCGGTCGTGGTCCAGAAGTTCGTCCCGAACAGCGGGTGGGACCACAAACTCTGGGCGGTCGACGGCCGCCTCTTCGCCGCCCTGCGCCGCTCCGAACTCTCACCCGAAGGGCGGGGTCCCGACCGGCCGCTCGCCCCCGACGCCCTGCCGGCCGGCTGGCCGGGCCTGCTGCGCCGGGTCGGAGAGGTCTTCGCGCTGGACGTCTACGGCGTGGACGTCATCGACGCGGGCGACGGCGCGCCGCTCATCGTGGACATCAACGCCTTTCCCGGCATCAGGGGACAGGCCGGAGCCCCGGAGGCCCTGGCAGAACTGGCGCTGCGCCGGGCCGTGCGGGCGTCGGACGCCTGACGGGGCCGACGGGGCGGGGCGCTTGACGGTACCGGGCGGCCGATGGCGCCGGCCGCCCGGCGGGGTTGGTGAGCCGGGCCCGGACCGATGCCGGGCCCGGCCTCCGGCACTTACACCGCGGCTCCACCGCCGGAGCCGGCGCCGGCCTTGCGGCGGCGTACGGTGATGACCGCGCCCGCTCCCACGGCCATGGCCACGCCGCCCACCAAGGCGATCGTCGGCAGCGCCGAGGACGAGCCCGTGGCGGCCAGTTCGCCGGTGCCGGCGGTCTCCTGGGCGCCGCCCTGGGTCTTCAGGCCGACCTGCGGCGTGTTGCCGCCCGTGCTGCCGGCGCCGGGCTGGGCGCTCTCGTCGGGTTTGCCCGGCTTGCTCGGCTTCCCGGGCGTACCCGGCTTCCCGGGCTTGTCGTGCGCCGCGCGGATGTTGAAGTAGTACTCCCCGTGGTTGGAGGCGCCACAGGAACCGTCCTTGTCGAAGAACATTCCCTCCATGATCACCCAACCGCGGCCGGGGGTGGCCGTGGGAATGGCGCGGAGGCGCAGCGGCAGGCTGACCGAGCTGTGCGGAGCGACGGAGAGCCCGACGAACTCACTGTCGTTGATGGCGTCGTCGAAACTCACCCACCTGCCCGTACGGGGATCCTGGATCTCCCCCTGCACTTCCCAGTACGGGTAGTCGACGGGCTCGAAGGAGTAGGCGAGCGGCTCCAGCCTGATCTTCTCCATCGCCTTGCCGGTGGTGTTGGAGACCTTGATGGAGGAACGGCTCCAGCCGGCGCCGGCGACGAAGTCGCCCTGCCACCCCTCGATGGACATCTGCAGGCGCCCCGCCTCGACGTCGCATTCCCCGCTCGGCTCGTCGTCCTCGGACTTCGAACCGCCGGTCGTGGTGCCCGGCTCGGTCTTCGGGTCCTGACCCGGCTGCGTTCCGGTTCCCTTGCCGGGCTGGGTCGTGGTGTCCTTACCGGTGCCGGTCTCGGCACCGGTGCCGTTCCCCGTACCGGGCTTCTGGTTTCCGTCGTTTCCGGTGGCCGGCTTCCCGGCCCCGGACGACCCGCCCGATTCCGTCGTCCCGCCCGGCTGTCCGGGCTTGCCGCCGTCCTCCGGGTTTCCTGTCTGCTGCGACGTGTCGGTGTCTGCCGGCCGGTCCGGAACCTCCGCGGCGGTCGCGAACGCGGCGGCGGGCGTGGCCAGTACGGCGGCGGGTGCGAGCACGGCCGCTGCCGCGGCAGCCGTCAGGGTCTGGCGGAACTTCATCAACGAGACCTTCCTGAGATGTCACCTGAGGTTGGTGTCAGGCACGTACGCCTAGGTGACTCCTGGTGAGGCAAATGGTTGTGCCGTGCCGTCAGTTACGGGTGTGCATCACAGTGGTGTGCCCGTCATCCCCAGGTGAGGGGATCGAGATGCAGGTAGAAGCGCTCCCGGGCGCGGTCGAGCGCGATCCCGTACCGCACGGCGAACGCGTCCTCCGCCGCGGCCGCCAGCGCCTCGTCGTCCCACGTCTCCCGGGCGGTGGCGAAGAGCAGCGCGAGATCGGCGTACGGATCGGCCCGGCCGAGGCGGCCGAGGTCGATGAAGCCCGACACGGTCAGGGTGTCCGGATCGAGCACGATGTTGGGCAGGCACAGGTCCCCGTGGCAGACGACGGCCTCCGCGGCCTCCTGCGCCAGGCGCTGCGTGAGCTGCGGAGTGAGGCGCGCGAGCAGTTCGCCGGGAGCCGTCCGCTGCTGTGCGACGGGGAGGAACTCCGGGTTGACCGCTCCCCGGGCCACGACATCGCGGGCCGTCGCGAACATCAGGGTGAGATCGCGCGTGTACGGGCACTGCGGTGCGGACAGGCCGTGCAGTTGGCGTACGGCGTCGGCGATCGGCTCCCATGCCGTCCGGAGCGCCGCGGCAGTCACCCGGTCGGCGGGAACGCCTTCGACGGCGCTGGTCACCAGGGCGGCGCCGGTGGCGTTCTCGCGCCAGTCGAGGACGCGCGGGCCGGGCACGTCCTGCGTGCCGAGCCAGTCGGCGCGGTCCCGTTCCGTCTCCAACGCGGCCGTGTGACCGGCGGGGACGCACTTGGCGTACCGCTTGCCGTCGGCGGAACGGAAGACGGTGGCCGCGGATTCCCCGTCCGTGACGGGTTCCCACCCGCCACCGTCGGAGGGCAGCAGCGTACGGAATGCGGATGACGCGTCGCTCACATCGGTCAACCTAACCGGCGGGACCGGTCGGCCGCACCGCAATTCCCGACATGGCAACCACGGTGTCATGATGGGGGAGTGAGCGAGGAGAACGGAACCCGGGCGTCCGGGGATACGGGCGACCGGTTCGTGGAAATCTTCAACCTGGTGGGGCCGCTGTACCGGCGTGCCCAGCGCAAGGTCGAGCAGGACGCGCCCCTCGAAGGGCTGTCGGTGGGGGTGCGGGCGGTCCTCAACATGCTCCGCGAGGACGGGCCGATGACCGTGCCGCAGATGGGCCGGGCCCAGGCGTTGAGCCGTCAGTTCGTACAGCGGATGACCAATGACGCGGCGGGACTCGGACTGGTCGAGTTCCACCCCAACCCGGCGCACAAGAAGTCCTCGCTCATCGCCCTCACCGGTAAGGGCCGGGCCGCCGTCACCGCCGTGCTCGACCGGGAACGGGCGGCGCTGCGCCAAGCCGGCGCCGATCTCACGGACGACGAGATCGACGCCTGTGTCCGGGTCCTCTCCCGCCTTCTGCGCTCCCTCGACGACGTGGACGTGAACTGAGGCGGCCGCCCGGCTGACCGGCTGCACACCCTGGATCGGAATGTGACAACTTGGTTGTCATGGGGTCAAGGTTGTGACAGCTTGGTTGTCATGGATGACCTGTTCTGGCTCGACACCGGCAGTGGCCGCCCGCTCGTCCTCCTGCACGGCGGCTTCCTCGATCACCGCATGTGGGACCGTCAGGTCCCCGCCTTCGCCACGCGGTACCGCGTCATCGCACCGGACGCCCGCGGTCACGGCCGCTCCGCGAACGCGACCGGACCGTTCCGGCCTGCCGACGACGTCGCCGGGCTGCTGCGTCACCTTGGCGCCGGTCCGGCGATCCTGGTGGGCCTCTCCATGGGGGCGGCCACCGCAGTCGACACCGCGCTGGAGTATCCGGAACTGGTCAGCGGTCTGGTGGTCAGTGGCGCGGGCACCAGCGAGCCGTACTACTCCGACCCCTGGACCGTCCGCACCATGGGTGCCTGGCACGCGGCGATGGCGTCGGGTGACCTGGACGCGTGCACGGAGGCGTTCATGCTCTTGGCCGTGGGTCCGCACCGCGGTCTCGGCGACGTCGACGCCGAGGTCGTGAAGGAACTCCGCGACATGAAGCGCGGCACCCTGTCCAAGCACACCAGCGACGAAGCCGATCCGATCGTCCCGGTCCGTGACACCTGGGAGCGGGCCGCCGGTATCGAGGTCCCCGTGCTCGCCGTCAACGGCGGCATCGACTCACCCGACAACATCGGCATGGCCGAGCGCCTCGTCGGTACCGTCAAGCGCGGCCGTGCGGTCTCCGTCGACGGGGCGGCCCACTATCCCAACATGGAGCGCCCGGACGAGTTCAACGAGGCCGTCGGCGGCTTCCTGAAGACTCTCTGAGCGTTCGGCGCGGTCGGAGGGCGCCGGCCGCGCCGTGCCGTACCGACCCCGCCGCTTCCGCTGCTCCTGTCGTGACGCGCGCCACCGTGACGAACTTGTTCGTAACGAACATGTTCGTTACGGTGGCGGGGTGACCCCGCGACCCCCTGAGCAGCCCCCGGCAGCCACCCCCGCCTCCCGCAGCCGCCGGGAGCGGCCCGCGAAGCCCGCCCTCACCTACGACGGCATAGTCGGGACCGCCGTCGCCCTGATGCGGTCCGAAGGGCTGCAGCGGGTGACGATGCGCCGCCTGGCCCAGCAGCTCGACACCGGCCCCGCCTCGCTGTACGTGTACGTGGCCAACACGGCCGAACTGCACGCCGCGATCCTGGAGGACCTCCTCGGCGAGGTCGACCTCTCGCCGGTCCGTGCGCCCGGCGACTGGCGGGAACGGCTGGTGACCCTCCTCGGCTCCTGTACGCGCACCCTCTTCCAGTACCCCGGCCTGGCGCACTCCGCGCTGGTGGCCCGCCCTTCCGGGCCGAACTACCTGGCCCTGGTCGAGTCGGTCCTCGCCCTGCTGCACGAGGGTGGGGTCCCCGACGCGCAAGCCGCCTGGGGCGTGGACGTCCTGCTCCAGGTGGCCACGGCCACCGCCGCCGAACAGTCCACCCGCGACCGCGACGCCGCCGCCGAGGACGAGCACGAGGCGCTCGTACGAGCACTGCGGCAGGCCACGTCCACCGGCCACCCGCGGATCGCCGCCCTCGGCGACGACCTGTTCTCCGGCAGCCCCGAACAGCGGCTGGCCTGGATCTTCCGCGTCGTCATCAACGGCACGGAGACCACTGCCCGCACGCACTGAGCCGCCTCACGCACGCCGCCGCACCGGCCGCGTCCCCCACGGAACGGAGAGACCGCCATGACCAGTACTCCCACCCACCACGCCGTCGCGATCGTCGGAGCGGGCCTCGGCGGCCTGACGCTCGCCCGCGTCCTGCACGTACACGGCATCGAGGCGGTGATCTACGAGCTCGAAGCCAACCGCAACGCCCGTACCCAGGGCGGCATGCTCGACATCCACGAGGACAGCGGCCAGGAGGCCCTGCACGCCGCGGGCCTGCACGATCGTTTTCGTGCCCTCGTCCACCCGGGCGGTGAGGCCACGCGCGTCGTCGACCCCCAGGGCACCGTGCGCCTGCGGGAAGCGGACGCGGGCGACGGCACCCGCCCCGAGGTGGAGCGCGGACAGCTGCGCGACCTGCTGCTGGACTCTCTGCCCGAGGGCACCGTCCGCTGGGGGAGCAAGGTCACCGGCGCCCGGACGCTGGGCGGCGGCCGCCACGAGGTGACCCTCGCGGACGGCACCGCCTTCACCACCGACCTGCTCGTCGGCGGCGACGGCGCCTGGTCGAGGATCCGGCCACTGGTCTCGCCGGCCACCCCCGCCTACACCGGCATCTCCTTCATCGAATCCGACCTGCTGGACGCCGATACCCGCCACCCGGAGAGCGCCGCGCTCATCGGCGGCGGCTCCTTCTTCTGCCTCGGGGACGGGAAAGGCATCCTCGCCCACCGCGAATCCGACGGCAGCCTGCACATCTACACGGCGCTCAAGACCGGACCGGACTGGCTCGGCACCATCGACTTCACCGACACCGACACCGCCAAGAAGGCCGTGCTCGCCCCCTTCGACGGCTGGGCCGACAGCCTGCGGGCGCTGATCGCCGACGCCGACGGCGCCCTCGTCCCGCGGCACATCCACGCCCTGCCCGTCGGCCACCGCTGGGACCGGGTCCCCGGCGTCACCCTGCTCGGCGACGCCGCCCACCTCATGTCCCCGTTCGCCGGCGAGGGCGCCAACCTGGCCATGCTCGACGGTGCCGAACTCGGCCGGGCGATCGCCGCCCACCCCGGCGACACCGAGGCCGCCCTCACCGCGTACGAGACGGCCCTGTTCCCCCGCAGCGAGGCATCGGCCGCGGAGTCCGCCGGCAGCCTGGACCTGATGTTCGGCGACCGGGGCCTGGAGCGCCTGCTCGGCGTGTTCGCCGCCCACGGGCAGCAGTAGGTCCGGGCGTCAGGCGCCGCCGTTCCGGTCCGCGAAGGCGCCGCCGTCGGCGAAGGCCAGCTTGGCGAAGCGTTCGCCGATCCGGCGGTGGGCGGCGGCGTCCGGGTGCAGGCCGTCGGGCAGCGGCAGCTCGGCGAAGTCCGTCTCGCCGTACAGCTCACGGCCGTCGAGGTGGTGCAGATGCGGGTCCTCGGCCGCCCGCTGGGCCACGATCCGGGCCAGTTCCTCCCGGATGACGTTCAGGGTCAGCTTCCCGGCCGCGCGCTCCGCCGGGTCGCCCGTGGCCCGGAAGCGCAGCTGCCCGGTGCTGATCCCGGAGAAGTCCGGGGCGCTGGGCCCCGGGGTGTCCTCGTGGATCGGGCACAGAATGGGGGAGACGACCAGCAGCGGGGTGGTGGGGTGCCCCTCCCGGACGGTGTCGAGGAACCCGTGGACGGCGGGCCCGAAGGCGCGCAGCCGCATCAGGTCGGCGTTGACCACGTTGATGCCGATCTTGACGCTGATCAGGTCGGCGGCGGTGTCCCGCATCGTCCGGGCGGTGAACGGGTCGAGCAGCGCACTGCCGGCCAGCCCCAGGTTGACGAGGTCCACGCCGCCCAGGGAGGCGGCCAGCGCGGGCCAGGTCGTGGTCGGGCCGGCGGCGTCGGAACCATGGCTGATCGAACTGCCGTGGTGCAGCCACACCTTGCGGCCCCGGTCCGGCGCGGGCTCGACGGGGGCGTCCGTGCGCAGGGCGAGGAGTTCGGTCGTCTCGTTGTGCGGCAGCCAGATCTCGATGTCCTTGAGCTCGCCGGACAGGCCGTCGAAGCGCAGGGTGCCGGCCGGGCCGGGCCGGTGTTCGGCGGTTCCGGCGGTCATGTCGATGGTCAGCGTGTTGCCGCCCGCGACACTCGCCCGCCCGGCCGGACGGCCGTCGACGACCAGCTCGTACACGCCGTCCGGACGGGGCGGGACACCGGTGTAGACCCGCTTGGTGGGCCGGGTGTCCAGTTCGAGGGCGGTGGCCCGGGTGCGGAAGGCCAGCCGTACGCCGGAGGGCTGGGACTCGGCCATGGCCAGCTGTCCGTCGGTGTTCTGGGCGCGGGCCCAGGCGGGCAGCCGGTGCGGCAGAACGCCCTGCTCGGTGTGCTCCACGTCCAGGGCGCCGCGGAGGAGGCCGGCGGTGACGGGAGTGCTGGTCCAGTTGTTGTCGGTGTGCATGGCCTCAACCTGTTGATCGAAGTGTTCGGGTGGTGCGAGGGGTGCGTGTGGTGCGGGTGCGGTGGGCGGTCCGTACGGCCCTGGTGCTGCCTCAGGGCAGCTGTGGTGCCGGCCAGTTCCGCAGCAGGGCGTCGAGGGCGTCCAGGACCCGGGACCAGGTCTCGTCCGAGTCGGGGGCGCTGTGGCTGAACCCGCCTCCCAGCTCCAGGCTGACGTAGCCGTGGAAGACGCTGCCCAGCAGCCGGACCGCGTGCGTCTGGTCCGGCTCCGTCAGGTCGTATCCGCGCAGGATCGCCCGTGTCATCCGGGCGTGCCGGACACCGGCGCTGGCGGCGGCCGTCGCCGGGTCGAGTCGTAGCTGCGCCGCCGCGTACCGGCCGGGGTGCTCCCGCGCGTAGTCGCGGTAGACGTTGGCCAGTGCGGCCAGGGCGTCCTTGCCCGCCCGTCCGGCCAGTGCGGCGTCGCCCCGGTCGGCGAGTTCTTCCAGGGCGAGGAGGGCGATCCGGGTCTTGAGGTCGTGCGAGTTCTTCACGTGGGAGTACAGACTCGCGACCTTGACGCCGAACCTCCTGGCCAGCGCCGAGACGGTCACCTCCTCGAACCCGGCCTCGTCGGCCAGCTCCGCCCCCGCCCGGGTCAGCCGGTCCGGGGTGAGCCCTACGCGTGGCGCCATGGTCTTCCTTCTGTCCGGCGATGAGCTAATGCCAGCAAGTACCTGCCTAACCGAGTATGCATACGCCTAAAGCTTTTAGGCAAGTGGGTGTCTGTGTTAGGCGGCGGCCCTGGGAGGGAGCACGAGCACCGGAGACGCCGTCCGCACCGGCCGCCACCTGCGCCGGTCGCCCCCTCGGGGCCCCGGTAAACCGTTAGGACGCCGTCCCGCCGCTTGATAGCGTGTGCGACGCGGGGCGGCTCCGCAGCGTGCTTCCTTCTCCTTCCTGAAACGAATCGAGCGCGCTCCCTTTCCGCCCCGCGGCAATGTCTTTCGGCGCCGCCTGCTCGTGGTCCGCAGCACCGTGCGGAGGCGAGGGGCCGTGCGGGCTTGACGACGGAAGAACCGGTCGGTCCCGTCGCGCCCGCGTCATCGAAGAACGCGCGTGGCACCGGTTTTACGGACCGGTGTCACGTCGGCCACCGGCAGATCCGCCGGGTGGGGGAGGAACGGCCTTGACCAGCACCACCAGTTCGACCCGTACCGACAGCCGTCGCAGCCTCGCCGCCGTGCTGCTGACCCGTCGCGGCGCGGTCTACCTGCCCGCCGCCTCGGGCGGGGAGACCGCCCGGCCGGTGGTCGGCAGCCTCGCCGGGGTCGCGCTGCTGGAGGCCGATCTGCTGGAACGCGGTTACCTGCTGTCGGCCGGACTGCGGCACGCGCTGGCCACGCTGAGCGCCGGGGCGCTGACCGCCGCGGGCCGCGCCCTGCTGGCGGACCTCGATGAGGCACTCGGCGCCGACCGCGACCACACCCCGCTCTTCCGAGGTTTCCCGCAGACCACGCCCGCCGACACGTCCGCCCTCTACGTCGACCGCGTCCTGTCGGTGCTCCTTCAGGCGCCTCGGCAGCCGTGTGTCCTGTGCGGCACCGAGGGCTCGGTGCACGCGCTCTCGCCGTGCGCGCACCTGGTGTGCCGGGTGTGCTTCGACGGTACGGACTACTCCGCCTGCCCCGTGTGCAACCGGCGCCTCGACACCGAGGAGCCGTTCCTGCGCCCACGGGCGCCGCGCCCGGCCGCCGACGCCCGCCGGGCGCTGCCGGACCGGCTGCGCGTCCTCGCCCACGGCGGCGACTTCACCGCCCGTACGGCCGACGTCGTCCGCGAGCTGAGCACCCTGCTCGCCCGCACCGGTGCGCCGAGCCCTCAGGACACCGACGACCTCCACCAACTCCTCGGAACCCGCGACCGCACCGACCTGTCCTGGCTGCCCCGCACCGTCCCCGGCCGCGAGACCAAGGCGCGCGTCCTGGCCTGGCTGCTCGCCGACCCGGCCGTGTACCCCGTGACGCTCCCGGCGGCGGCCGGCCTGATCGACACCGCGACCGATGTGCTGCGGCTGCTCGTCGTGCGCTCCGGCGGCGACGCCGGGCTGGTCGACGTACCGCGCTTCACCCAGGTGCCGCGCCCGCTGCGCCGCGCCCTGCTGTCCGTGCTCGACCGGCTCGAACCGGCCCTCGCCGTCGAGGACATGCGCCGCCACCCGGCCGCGTGGAAGCACGCCGCCGAGCGCCTGCACCCCTTCGAGTACGCCGGGCGCTACCCGCGGGCCGCGCTCGCCGCCGCCGTCCTGCGCGAGGTCCGGCTCACCGACGACGCCCTGTCCCGGCGGCTGCGGGAAGCGGCCCGGCACCTGCCGGACGCCGACGCCACCGGCGACCGGATCCGCCTCCCGCACTGGCCCGGCCGGGTCGAAGCCGCCCTGGCCGAACGGGACGTCGCGACCGCCGTCACCCTGCTCGCCCAGCGCCCTGGCGAACTGCTGCGCCGCCTGGACCACCTGTTGCGCCTGTCGGTCGACGGACTGCCGGGCGACCGTCTGCCGGGTGACGGCCCGTCGGACGACGACCTGACCGGCGGCAGCCCTTCGGCCGGCGGCCCGGTCGGCGACGCCGTGACCGGCGCCGACCAGCCGGACAACGCCACCGACGCCGTCCTCACCGCGCTGGAGAAGGCCGTACGGCGGGTGTCCCCGGCCGTGCTGCTCTCGGCCCTCGGCGAGATCCGGACCCGGGCGACCCCGGGGCACGACCGGGTGTTCTTCCCCAAGGGCGGCAACGCCGAGGCGCACATCATCGAGGACGAACGCGCCCCGCTGCCCGCGGACGCCGTCGACCGTACGGTGGCCGTGCTGACCGGCGAGGTCCTGCGCCGCGCGGCCGCCCGGCCGGCGGTCGAGCTGGCGGTGGTCGACGCCGACCTGAACGGTGTCATGGCGCCGTTCGCGGAGCGGACCGCTTCGCGCGCCCTCGTGACGCTGCCGCGCGGCAGCGAACTGCCCCTGCCCGAAGGGCGCACGCTCCGCCTCTTCCTGCACTGGATGGAGAGCGCCGCCTCCGGCCGTACCGACCTGGACCTGTCCGCCGCGATGTACACCGCGGACTGGCAGCACACCGGCACCTGCGACTACACCAGCCTGCGCTACGCCGAGACCGCCGCCGTGCACTCCGGCGACCTGACCAGCGCCCCGGCGCCCCGAGGCGCGGCCGAGTTCGTCGACCTCGACCTGGAGCAGCTGGACGCGGCGGGTGTCCGCTACGTCGTCGCCGTGGTCTTCGCCTTCAACAACGTGCCCTTCGAGGACCTCGCCGAGGCGTTCGCCGGACTGATGGACCGTGACCGGCCCGGCACGGCGGGCCCGGTGTTCGACCCGCGTCAGGTCGAGCAGCGCTTCGACCTGACGGGCGGCGCCCGGGTGGCGGTGCCGATGGTGATCGACGTGGCGGGCCGTACGATGCGCTGGCTCGACATCGCCCAGGGCGTCACCGGGACCCACCACGCCGTACACCGCCACGCGGACGCCCTGGCCGCCCTCGGCCGGGGACTGACCGGCCTGTTCACCTCCGGTGCGCGGGTCGGCCTGGGCGAGCTGGCCACCTGGCAGGCCGCCGCCCGCGCGAGCACCGTCGTCGTACGCCACCACGACGGTTCGCGGAGCACCTACCGGCGCCGCGGCGGCGAGGACACCACGGCGTTCGCCGGCCGGATCGGCACCCCGGCGACCGACGACGGTTCCGGCCCGGCCCCGGACCTCCGCCGGGCGCGGCTGGCGTACCTGCTGCGCGGGGACGTTCCGCTGCCCGCTCAGGCGGAGGTGTACGCACTGCACCTGGCGGGCCTGGACGCGGGTACGGCCACCCTGCTGGCCGCCTCCGACCTCGTCACGTCGCTGGCCGCGGCGAGCGCGTGAGCCGTCGGACGGCCTGACTTCCGTACCCGCCGGGCCGGGGGAGCCGGACCCGGAGCGCGCCCCGCAGAGCGCTGCCATACTGGCCGGCACACCTCGAAAGGGGACGGGACGATGACCGCTGCCACTGGCGAGGGCCCCGCCCCGCGGACGGCGTACGAGGTAGCCGCCGAGGTGACGGCGGGACGGCTCACGGCGCGCGGACACGCGGCCCGGGCGTTGCAGCCCCGTCGTCTGTCCCACGCCCGTGACCTGCGTGCCTTCATCAGCGTGGAGCCGGCCGGCGTGCTGGCCGACGCGGAGCGCGCCGACCGGACCCGTACGGATTCCGGCACCCGACTCCCTCTGCACGGCGTACTCCTGGCGGTCAAGGACAACATCGATGTGGCGGGGCTGCCCACCACCGGCGGGACACCGGCGCTGCGTCGGCACCGCCCGGCGCGTGACGCCGCCGCGGTGCGGGCACTGCGCGACGCGGGAGCGGCCGTCCTGGGCAAGGCCAACATGCACGAGCTGGCCTTCGGCGCGACCAGCGACAATCACGCGTACGGCCGGGTGCGCAACCCCTGGCGGCCCGACCGCCTGGCGGGCGGCAGCAGCGGCGGCACCGCCGCTGCCGTGGCGGCCGGCCTGGTCACGGCCGGGCTCGGCACCGAGACGGGGTGTTCCGTACGCCTCCCGGCAGCCCTGTGCGGGGTGGTGGGTTTCCGCCCGACGCCCGGCCGTTATCCCGCGCGGGGCGTACTGCCCTTGTCGTGGACCCGGGACACCATCGGCGTCCTGGCGCACACCGTCGAGGACGTCTGCCTCCTGGACGCCGTCATCACCGGCACGCACCCTGCCCGCCCCGCGCGCTCGGCGTCGCCGCCCGATCCCCGTACCGTGCTGCGCGGCCTGCGGTTCGGCGCTCCACGGCACCCTTTCCGGGACGGCATCGCCCCGCCGCTGTGCGCGGCACTGGACGCCCGGCTCGCCGAACTCGCCGCGGCCGGAGCCACCATCGTCGAAGACGAGCTGCCTGCTGGGACCCACTCCCATGTGGCGGCCGCCGGACTGCCCATCGCCCTGTACGAGGCGTCCCGCGCCCTCGACGGGTATCTCCGCGAACACGGGCTGCCCCTGCGCTTCGCCGATGTCGCCGCCCGGATCGCGAGCCCGGACGTCGCCCGGCTCCTGCGCCCGCTGCCCGGTGGCGGACCGACCGAAGACGCGTACGAGCAGGCGCTGACGGTCCACCGGCCCGCACTCGACGCCCTGTTGCACGCCCACCTCGCCGACCGCGGGCTCGACGCCCTCCTGCTGCCCACCGCGCCCGTGACCGCGCCACGCCTGCTCCCCGGCGAACACATCCTGCTCGCAGGCCGCCCGGTACCGGCGTTCCCCGCCCTCCTGCGCAACACCGACCCGTCGAGCATCGTCGGCTGGCCCGCCATCACCCTGCCCGCCGTTCGCGACGAACACGGGCTCCCGTTCGGCATCGACCTCCAAGCCCCGACGGATGGGGACTTGACACTCTTGGAGGTCGCGCGCGCCTGCGCGGCACTGTGGGGACTGCCGCACCGCGGCAGGGTGGCACCCCTCCGGTACACCCCTTAGCGTTGCCACCCATGACGAACGTCTTCCCGGCCTCCGCATCAGCCCCCACGCCTTCCGCCGACGTGCACCTCGGCGGACGTACTGCCCTGGTGACCGGTGGCGGCAGCGGCATCGGCAAGGCGTGCGCTGTGGCGCTGGCGGCGGCGCACGCCACAGTGCACGTGGTCGACAAGGACGGCGAGTCGGCCAAGGCTGTCGCCGCGGAGACCGGCGGCCGGGCGCACGTCGTCGACCTGGCCGATCCCGTCGCGATCGAGTCCTTGCCCGCCGAGGTCGACATCCTCGTCAACAACGCCGGATTCCAGCATGTGGCCCCGCTCACCGAGTTCCCTCCGGAGCGGTTCGCGCTCATGCAACAGGTCATGGTCACCGCGCCGTTCCTGCTGCTGCGCCGCACACTGCCGCACATGTACGCGAACGGCTGGGGTCGCGTCATCAACATCTCCAGCGTCCACGGTCTGCGGGCGAGCGCCTACAAGAGCGCTTATGTCGCCGCGAAGCACGCTCTGGAAGGACTGAGCAAGGTCACCGCCATCGAAGGGGCGGAGCACGGCGTGACGAGCAACTGCGTCAACCCTGGTTACGTGCGGACGCCTCTGGTCGAGAAACAGGTCGGCGACCAGGCCGCGGCTCACGGGATCGACGCGTCGGACGTGCTCACCGACGTCCTGCTGGCCCGGTCGCCGATCAAGCGGCTGCTGGAGCCCGAGGAGGTCGCCGCGGCCGTGCTGTGGCTGTGTTCTGCGCACACCGCGTACATCAACGGTGCTTCCGTCCCGCTGGACGGCGGCTGGGGAGCCGGCTGACCTCAGCCGCCGCAGAATGCGAAGCAGCCGATTTCCCGTCAGGAAATGCCCTCGCTAAATGCATTTGGCCTTCTGCGGGATCGCCCGCACCGCGTCGCCGAGGTCGACCAGCGTGTCCCCGGCAGCGGTCGTCGCGTCCGCCGTCACCGTCACTTCGACGGCAGGATCGCGCCCGTAGGTGAGAAGGGTCTTCTTGCTCTTGCCGCCGCCCTCGCCCTCGCTCGACGAGTCGCTTCGCAATACCCAGTCGACTCCGTTCACGTTGAGGCACAAGTCGGTGGTCGGCTTGGGCGGCTTCATGCCGCAGCGGAGAATGACGGCCGAATCTCCCCAGGCCGCAACTCCCTCCCCTTCCGCATCGGTTCGGTCCTCTCCCAGGAGCTTGCGCGGGTAGTTCCGGGCGATGTTGTCGCAGAGCGGCTGGCCCGCGTTCGGTGCGCTCTCGATCACCGGTGGGGAGGGAAGGAGTGAAAAGGCGAGTACTCCGGCCGCGACGAGGGCGATTCCGCCTACGGCCCCGCCCGTGATGAGGGCCTTCTTCGACGGTGGAACCACTTCTCGCCACGCCTTCTTCGGTCGAACAAGTCAAACGGCGACTCTAGCCGTGCCGGGCAACATTAATGCTTGTTCAGGGTGAAATTCCCATAAGGCCGGGAAGACCGTACCGGCTCAGGCCGTCCGGGCAGGCGGCCGGCCGGGACCGGGCAGATGCGGCGCGAGTTGCTTTGCCATGGCGACGAGTGTGCGGTCCGCCAGGTAGGGGCCGATGATCTGAACGGCCAGCGGCAGCCCGTCGGCGGTCCGGCCGGCCGGCACGACCACGGACGGCAGGCCCACCAAGCTCGCCAGGTTGACCCAGCTCGTCTGGTCGAAGAACGGGCGCCGCACGCCGTCCACCGTGATGAACCGCTGCGGCGGCGGGGTGCCGGTCTGGTCGGGCACGGCCGCCGTCGGCGCCGCCGGGGTGATCAGGACGTCATGGTCGGCGAAGTAGCGGTCCCACGCGGCCCGCAGCTTCTGCCGCGCCTCGTCGGCGACGCACCAGTCCCGGTGCCGCATCGTCCGGGAATGCAGGAACAGACCGGCCGGGTCGTCGGCGGGGATCTTCTCCGCCGCCGCCACATCGGCGGCGAACGCGCTGTCCGTGGCGGTGGCGGAGCCCGTGGCGAACAGGAGGCGCTGGAACAGGGTGTTGCTCTCGGCGAAGTCGACGGGCCGGGTGACGTCGTCGACGCTCGCACCGACGGAGCGCAGCAGCGTGGTGACCCGATCGAGAAGCGCACGGGTCTCGGCGTCGACGCGGCAGTAGGCGTCGTCCGCCCAGACGCCGACGCGGTACTGGGCCAGTTCGGTCCTGGCGGGGGCCGGGAGAGTGATCGTCCACCCGCTCCGGTCGGCGGGGGCGGGCGCGACCAGCACGTCCAGGAGGAGATCGAGGTCGTCGGCCGTACGGGCCATCGGGCCGAGGGTGACCATGTCGCTGCTGGTGGCCCAGCCGGGCAGGCGGGGGATGTGGCCCCGTACGGGCACGACGGGCGCGGCGCCGCGGGAGGTCCGCAGCGCGTGCACACCGCAGTACGCGGCCGGCAGGCGCAGCGAACCGGCGAGGTCGGAGCCGACTTCGAGACCGGTGAGGCCGGTGGCGACGGCGGCGGCCGCGCCACCGGAGGAGCCGCCCGCGGTCCTGGTGCTGTCGTACGGGTTGTCCGTCTTCCCGAAGAGGGGGTTCGACGTCTGGATGTCCTGGCACATGACCGGCACGTTCGTCTTGCCGACGAGGACGGCGCCGGCGGCGCGCAGGAGGGCGACGGCGTCGGCGTCCCGGTCCGGTACGTGGCCGGAGAGGTCGGGGGAGCCGCTGGTGGTGCGCATGCCCTGCGTCTCCAAGGCGTCCTTGACCGTCATCGGGAGACCGTGCAGCGGGCCGAGGGGCCGGCCGGTCCCGGCGAGGTGCCGGTCCGCCCGGTCCGCGGCAGCGCGTGCGGCGTCGGCGTCGAGGGTCACGATGGCGTTGACCTGCGGGTTGGCTCGCGCGATGTGCCGGAGGTACTGCTCCAGGAGGTCGCGGCTGCTGATCTCGCGCCGGCACAGTGCGGCGACCTGTTCGCGGGCGGGCGCCAGGTGGAGAGCTTCGGCGTCGGCCTTCCGGGCGCCGGACCGGGGCCCGGGCCGCGGGGAGGAGGGGGCGGTCGCGGCGGCCGGTGTGGTGATACCGGTGGAGGCGATGAGCAGGGTGCGGCGGGGGATCACGTGGGGGCTCCTGGTGCGGTGCTCGGCGCTGACTGCGGGGACAGGGGCAAGGACAGGGGCGAGGGCAGGCGTTGGGGACGTCGCCCGGGACGGGCGGGAGCGCCGTCCCGGAGGGCAGGGGGACGTTCCAGGGATCAGGACGTCTGCTGCCCCGCGCCGGGCTCCACCGCCGTACGGGCATCCCCCGCCGTACGGGCGTCCAGCACCGGCCGGGCGTCCAAGTTCTCCCGCAGCCGACGCAGCACCGAGAGGGCGACGTGCAGGTCCTCGGACGGGATGTCCCCGGCCAGGTGCTCCAGCCAGCGCTGTTCCAGGGGGCGCAGATCGTCCAGGGCCTGCCGGCCGCCCGGGGTGAGTTCGACCAGCGGGCTGCGCTGGTCCTGCGGGTTGGGGCGGGTCGTCACGACGCCTTCGGCCCGTAGGCGGTCGACGGTCTGCTGGACCGCCTGGCGCCGCAGTCCTCGCTCCCGGGCCAGGCGGGCCACCGTCGACGGCCCGTCCAGCAGCAGCCCCGCCACCTGCCAGCGCGCCGAGGTGAGCCCCGCGTGGGCGGAGAGCCAGTCCCCTTCGCGCAGCAGGCGGCCGTTGACCGCGAAGACCTCGGCGGTCACCTCGACCAAGGCGTCGACGTCCACGTCCGGGGGTGAGGAATCCATGGCCACAGCGTAGATCCCCGGTCCCACGGGGAGTTCCGCGCCTCCGGGAACGGCCTCCTGGAGGGCGCCGCTCCGGGAAGAACGACAAGGACTTGTCGAAATCCGCTCCGGTGATTACGCTCGGCGTCCGGCCGGGGCGCCGACCGCGGGCAGACAGCGAGCAGCAGGCAGCGAGCAGCAGGCAGCGAACAGCAGGCCGTGTGCAGAAGGCAGCGGACAGGCTGCGCGGACGGCGCCGTGACCCCGGCCTGGAGAGTGAGGCACCGTGTCATCCGCGCATCCGGGCACCGCCGACGAGGCCGCCCAGACAGGCGGGACGTTCACCCACCGGCAGATCCTGACGGCCATGTCGGGGCTGCTGCTGGCCGTCTTCCTCGCGGCCCTGGACCAGACGGTCGTCGCCACCGCGATGCGCACCGTCGCGGACGACCTCCACGGCCAGACCGAGCAGGCCTGGGCGACGACCGCGTACCTCATCGCCTCCGTGCTGGCGATGCCCTTCTACGGCAAGCTCTCCGACATCCACGGGCGCAAGCCGATGTACCTGATCGCGATCGCCGTGTTCGTCGCCGGATCGGTCCTGTGCGGTACGGCCGGGTCGATGACCGAACTCGCCCTCTACCGGGCGGTCCAGGGGCTGGGCGGCGGCGGGCTGATGTCCCTGCCCACCGCGGTGGTCGCCGACCTCGCGCCGGTACGGCAGCGGGGGCGATACTTCGCCTTCCTGCAGATGGCCTGGGTTGCGGCCAGTGTCGTCGGGCCGCTGGCGGGCGGGACGTTCGCGGAGGCCGGTGAGGTGTTCGGCGTGGACGGCTGGCGGTGGGTGTTCCTGCTGAACGTGCCGCTGGGGCTGCTGGCCCTGGTCACCGTACGCAGGGCCCTCGACCTGCCGCACCAGCGCCGGGAGCACCGGATGGACGTACTGGGGGCCGTGGCGCTGGCCCTGTTCCTGGTGCCGCTGCTGATCGTGGCCGAACAAGGCCGGTCCTGGGGCTGGACCGCGCCGGTCTCCCTCGTCCTCTTCGCGCTGGGCGCGGCCGGACTGGCGCTGTTCGTCCCCGTCGAGCTGCGGCGCGGCGACGAGGCCGTACTGCCGCTGCGGCTGTTCCGGCGCGGTGGCATCGCCCTGTGCTCGGCGGTCAACTTCACGATCGGCGTCGGCATCTTCGGTACGGTGACCACCCTGCCGCTCTTCCTCCAACTGGTGCAGGGGCGGACGCCGACCGAGGCGGGGCTGGTGGTCGTCCCGTTCATGGTGGGCACCATCGCCTCCCAGGTCGTGTCCGGCAAACTGATCGCGGACTCGGGCCGGTTCAAGAAGCTCGCCGTCGTGGGCCTGGGGTCCATGGCCGGAGCGCTGCTGACGCTCGCCGCGGCCGGCCCCACGACCCCGATGTGGGGCATCACGCTGACCGTCGGCTGGCTGGGCGTCGGTATCGGACTGTCCCAGACCGTCATCACCCTGGCCATGCAGAACGCGGCGCCCAAGAGCCAGCTCGGGGTGGCGAACGGCGCGTCCGGTCTGTGCCGGCAGATCGGCGGCTCCACCGGCATCGCGGTCCTGTTCTCCGTCCTGTTCTCGGTGGCGCTCGGCCGCCTGGCCGACCTGCTGCACTCCGGCCGCTTCGAGAGTGTCCTCACGGACCCGTCGGTCACCGGGGACCCCGCCAACCACCGCTTCCTCGCCATGGTCGATTCGGGGCGCGGTACGGGCATCGACCTCGACGACACGTCCTTGCTCCAGGGCATCGACACCAGGCTGGCGCAGTCGGTCACCGAGTCCTTCGCCCACGGCTTCCACGTCGTGTTCCTCGCGGCCGGAGCCGTGCTGCTGGCCGGCTTCGTCCTCACCTGGTTCCTGCGCGAACTCGATGACGGCACCCGGACACCGGAGCGCGCGCTCCGGGCAGTGAAGTAGGCCCTACGGGCGCGCAGGCTCTCCTCACGGCCCGTCACCTGAACGGCCGAGTGAGAAAGCCCGTGGCGTGCCGGGGAGGGACGATGGGCACGCGGGAGGGGACCGTCTCTGTCCGGCTGCCCCGGGAGCCCATCGTGACCTGTTTCGACCGACGAGACCTCGGCCTGCTGCTTCTGCGTGTGGGCACCGGCGGAGTGCTGGCCGCGCACGGCGCGCAGAAGCTCTTCGGCTGGTTCGGCGGTGGCGGCATCGAGGGCACCGGCCAGTTCATGGAGTCCGTCGGCTACGCGCCGGGCAAGGCCAACGCCACGGTCGCCGGACTCACCGAGGCCGGCGGCGGCGTACTGCTGGCGCTCGGGCTGGCCACCCCCGCCGCCGGCGCGGCCGCGGCGGGCGCGATGGCGGGTGCCGCCGCCGTACACACCCCCAACGGGTTCTTCGCGCAGAGCGGCGGCTACGAGCACCCGGCCTTCCTCGGGCTGACCACTGTCGGACTGAGCGTCACCGGACCCGGGCGGATCTCCCTCGACCACGCGCTCGGCCACTCCGTCAACCGCGGCTGGATGGTCCCGGTGGCCCTCGCGGTGACCGGAGCGGCCACGGCGCTGGTCGTGGGCACGCGCAACAAGCGGGCCCGGCAGGTGGTGGAGGGGCCGGAGTGACGGCCTCCCGCTCGCTCCTGTGACGTCCGACGTCAGGCCCCTGCCTCGGGCTCCGGTACGCGGGTGAGGTGGAAGTAGAAGTCCTCCGGATCGCCCTTCTTGTCCATCACGCACAGCAGGACGTCGTCGGTGAGACGGCGGAAGTGATCGATGACCGGCAACTGGTCGTAGACCATCGCCGCGGACTGCTTGCCGCGGTGGACGACCTCGCGCAGCGAGGCCAGGCCCGATTCCGTGTACGAGTAGACCGCCCCGCCCTCGTCGCGGCAGAGCAGCGGCTCCACGTGGTCGGCGTCGACGAACCGTTTGCCGTACCACCGCATCTTCGTCAGCAGCTCGGCGTTCTCGCCGGTGTGCTCGAAGGCGCCGCCCCGCCACGTACCGATCAGGAAAGCGGTGTCGACGGGGGCCAACCTGTCGAAGAGGGCCGCGAGTTCCGCGGTGTCGTACGTGCCTCCGGACGCGACGGCGTCCAGGACTTCCTGCTCGGTACCCATGGGCGGGGCCTCCTTCGGCCGGGAGACGGACGGGACGGACGGGACGGGCGCGGTACTGCCCGGCAGGGGAGGGGCGGCGGCCGGGCCGGGCCGTACGGGGTCGAAGCGGTGGTACATCCGGGCGTGCCAGATCACCACCCGTTCCAGTGCCACCGCGGAACCGTACCCGGCGGCGGTGAGCGGAGCCAGGGCCCGCAGGCAGCTTTCCAGCCCCGCGTCGGCGCGCTCGTACGCCTCCCGTTCGGTCAGGCCGAGGGCCAGGGCGTCGGGCTTGCCCTCGGCCTGCTCCCGGTGGTGGCCGCGGAGGTCGTTGAGCAGCCGGATCGCGGTCGCGGCCGCGTGCAGCGCGGTGCGCAGCACCGGCAGGCGGCCGGCCAGGCCGGGCTCGTCCAGGAGCGCCCACAGGGCGGTGACCTGCTGTTCGACGCCGATGCTCCAAGCGCCGTGCCGGAGGTAGTCGGTCAGCCCGGGCAGTGTGCCGCCGGCGGCGGCCGTCCGGGACGTCTCGTGTTCGTACCGCATGCCGGTCAGGGTCTGATGCATGCTTTCGCGCCACACGGCGAGGAGTTCGGGCCGTCCGTCCCCGTCCACGTCCCGGATGATCTCGGCCAGAGCGCGCGCCACGGGATCGTCGCTGCCGCCGTCGTGCCCGTCGAGGATCCGGTGCCAGTCCTCGACGCGGGCCGCGGGCCAGTCCGGGCCCGGGCAGCCGGGCGCTGCGGGCGCGTCCAGGACGTTGTCGATGGCCATCAGCCAGACCGTGAGCCGGGACATTCGCAGACAGGTGTCGGGCGGCAGCCACGGGGTGAAGAACGCCGTCTGCAGGCACATGAGGGGGACCAGCGCGGTGTCCACGGGTAAACCGTGCTTTTCCAGCCAGTTTTCGAGCCTGGGCATGTTTTGCAGAGCGGCGGAGCATGTGTCCGCCATGGAGACGATCTCCGGGGGAGGGTGGCCGGCCGGCTGTGAGGTGTGCACGCCGTCAGGTTATGTCCCGGGAGTCCGGGCGCGGTCCGCCGCCCCGTACCCCGGCGCGCTCCGGAGCCGCCGTGCGCGGCCGGGCCGCCCGGTCGTCTCCCGGCCGCCCGGCAGTACGCGGGAACGGCCGTCGCGCTGACGGCGCGTGTGTACGAAGCACAAGCGGGACCAGCAGAAATCGAGGCAAGATGTCAGCAGGACGCGCGTTACCGCACCTACCGGTCGCCCGCTTGTCACCCACGCTCGCACCACGGGTGAACCGTTCCCTCGCCCTCGCCACCCGGCATGCCCTCACCACCCAGCGGGACAACGGCTCCTGGCTCGCCGTCCCCGGCCCCCGGATCACCGAGACCGCGCTGTGCACCCTGGCCCTGGCGTGTTCACCGCAACCCGGCGCAGGGCACGCCGCCGCCCGGGGCCGGGCCTGGCTCGCCGCCGGAGCCGCCCCGCAGGACCACCACCCGGTGGCCCGGGCCGTGGAAAGCGCGCTGCTCTCCCTGGCCTTGGGCGCCGACGGCTCCATCGACGTGAGCCACCCCGCCTTCGATGACCCGGCGCTGTCGGCCCGGGCCCGGCTACTCCAGGCCCTCGCCCTGCGCGCCGGCCGGACGGTTCGCGGCGGCGCCGGACCCGACGCGCTGCGCACGGAGCTGGCCGCCGCGGTGGCCGCCCCGGGACGGCTCAAGCGCTGGTCACGCGTGGAACTCTGGTCCGCGCACGCCCTCGTGGCGGCCCACTTCGGAGACCGCAAGGCCGCCCTGCAGGCCGCCCGTACGATCGCCGACCAGCAGTCCCCGGCGGGCGACTTCTCCGCCAACCCGGTCACCACGGCTCTCGCGTCGCTCGCCCTCCAGTCCGCGGCGCCCGGCACCGCCGCCGCCCGCCGCTGTACGGAGTACCTCCTCACCAGCCAACACGTCGACGGCACCTGGCGTTTCACCACCAGCGACGTCTGGGACACCGCGCTGGCCGTGCGCGCCTTCCGGGGTGCGCCGGACTTCGACCGCCATGCGCTGCCCGCCGCCGTCACCTACCTGGTCGCGGCGCAGAACCCGGACGGCGGCTGGCCGTTCCGGCTGGGCGTCGAGTCCGACAACGACACCACCGGGGCCGCCCTGATCGCCCTGGACGGCGCGAGCGGCGCTCCCGGCGGGGTGATCCGGGCCGGGGTGCGGCACCTGGCCCGGCAGCAGCGGGACGACGGGCTCTGGCGCACCTGGCAGTCCGCCGGAGATCCCCCGGTGGACGACGTGATCGCCCATGTCGTCACCGCGCTGGCCCGTCACTCCGGCCGCCACCGCGTGGACCTGGCCCCGGCGCGCGCCTGGCTCACCGGACGCCTCGTCGGCCAGGGACGCTGGCACGCCGGCTGGTACCGGGGCCTGGCGTACGCCACGGCCGAAGTCCTCCCCGCCCTCGACACCCCCGCACCGCCGGACGGCCATGCCGCCGCCCGCGCGCTGGCCGGAACCCGTAACCCGGACGGCGGGTGGCCCGTCGAGGCAGGCGGCCCGAGCACGCCTGCCGCCACCGGCCTGGCGCTGGCAGCTCTGGAACGGGGCGGACTCCGCGACGAAGACCTCTGGGCGCCGGGGCTGACGTACCTCGTGGAGACCCAGCGCGACGACGGCACCTGGCCGGGCGTACCGCTCATGTACGGCCCGCGGCCGCTCCTCACCCACTTCCCCACGCACACCCACGCGTTCACCGTGGAGGGCCTCTTCGCCGGGCAGCGCATGCTCCGCGCCGCCGCGCGAGGCGGCTGCCTCCAGCCCCACGGGGAGGAGCTGTCCTGCGGCCGGACGGGAGGGGGACCGGCGTGAACAGCAGCGGTGCACGGCCGGCCGCGCGCCCCCGGCATTCCTCCGCCGACGCCCCCACCGAAGCGCCCGTCGCTCCAGGCCGCGTCCCACTGGCCGGGCACGCCCCGCGGTTCCGGCGGGACGCCCTGCGCTTCGTCCGCGAGCAGCGGCACCACGGCCCGGTGACGAAGGTCTACATCGGCCCGCGGCCGGTCCACGTCGTCAACTCCGGCGAGCTGGTACGGGAACTCCTGACCGCCCAGGCCCGTTCCTTCGACAAGGGCGCGATGTTCGACGCCCTGCGCGTCCCGCTGGGCGACGGGCTGATCACCGCTGCCGGGGACCGCCACCTCCGCCACCGCCGCACGATGCAGCCCGCCTTCCACCACGACCGGATCGCCGGCTACGCCCGCACCATGTCCGAACGCTCCCTGGCACGCTCCGCCGCCTGGGAACCCGGCACCACCCGCGACCTGGTGCCGGACATCCACCGCCTCACCCTCGACATCCTGCTGCGCACCCTCTTCGCGGACCACCAGGACCCCGAGCTGCGCACCGCCGTCAAGGACTGGCTGACCGTCAAGTACCACTCCATGCGCCTCGCCCTGTCCCCCCTGCACGCCTGGGCGGAACGCCTCCCGCTGCTGCCGGGCTGGCGGCCGCCGGACGACGGCCCGCTGCGCAGGCTGGTGGCCGTCCAGCAGCGGATCGTCGACGGCTACCGCGCCGACGGCCGGGACCGCGGCGACCTGCTCTCGATGCTCCTGCTCGCGGGCGGCCCGGAAGGCGCCCTGACCGACACCGAGGTGACCGACGAGCTGATCACCCTCTTCCTGGCCGGCACCGGCACCGTCAGCGCGTCACTGGCCTGGGCGCTGTACGAGATCTCCCGCCGCCCCGACGTCCAGCGGCGCCTGCACGACGAGTTCGACACCGTCCTCGAAGCGGGACGGCCGCCCCGCTTCGAGGACGTACCCGCGCTGGTCTTCACCCGGCAGGTACTCACCGAGACCCTGCGGCTGCACCCGCCGTCGTGGCTGCTGATGCGCCGCGCCGTACGGCCGGTCACACTCGGCGGCGTACGGCTCGCCCCGGGCGCCGAGGTGTTCTTCAGCCCGTACGCCCTGCACCACGACCCGCACCTGTACGAGGACCCCGAGCAGTTCCGCCCCGACCGCTGGCCGCCGGACGCGGCCGCGAAGCCGCCGCGGCACACCTATCTGCCGTTCGGCGCGGGCAGCCGTCTGTGCATCGGCGAGGACTTCGCCTGGACGGAACTGACGCTGGCGGTGGCCGCGTTCACCGCCCACCGGCGCCTGGAGCCGGTCGCCGCCGCGCCCGTACGCCCCCTGGTCGGCACCGTCCTGCGCCCGGACCGGCTGCTGCTCACGGCGCACCCCCGCACTTCCTGACCCCTTCCGCCCCACTCTAGGAGCCGCACATGACCACGCCCCTCCCCACGTCCGGCGACGGAACCCGGCCCGGCCGGCTGCGGGACCGGGTCGCCCTGGTGACCGGCGCCGCCTCCGGAATCGGCGCGGTGTGTGCGGAGCGGCTGGCCGCGGAGGGCGCCGTGGTGGTGGCCGCCGACCTCGACGAGGACGGTGCCGCCCGGGTGGCCGGGCAGATCACCGCGGCCGGCGGCACCGCCCTGGCCCGCCGGGTGGACGTCACCGACCTGGACAGCGTCACCGGCGTCGTCAAGGAGGCCGCCACCATGGGCGACGGCCTGCGCATCGCGGTCAACAACGCCGGGATCAGCGGGCCCCTCACCCCGCTGGCGGAGCTGTCACCCGCCGACTTCGACGCCGTGACGAAGGTGAACCTCTACGGCGTCTACCACGCGATGCGCTGCCAGCTCCCCGCGATGGCCGCGACGGGCGGCGTCATCGTCAACCTCTCCTCCATCGCCGCCCACTCGGCCTTCCGCGGTCACGCCGCCTACGCGGCGGCCAAGCAGGGCGTCCTCGCCCTGACCCGGACCGCGGCCCGCGAGTACGCGAACCACGGCATCCGGGTCCTGTCCGTGTCACCGGGTGTCGTCGGCACCCCGATGGTCACCTCGCTGCCGCCCGGCAGCACCGACAACCTCATCGCCTCCGTCCCGCTGCAGCGCACCGCGCAGCCGGCCGAAGTCGCCGCCCTCATCGCGTTCCTGGTGTCCGACGACGCCTCGTACATGACCGGCAGCGACCATGTGGTGGACGGCGGATACCTGGCCAAGTAGCACGAAAACCGCTGGCGGCGCCGATCTCGTGGAACTTACCCTGCGGAGGCGGTCGCTGCCGTCAACTCAGGCCGGCGGCCCCCGGCTCCGGTCCGCGGAGCCGGCCTCCCGCAGAAAGGACCGGCAGACGTCCGTGGACCCAGCCGACTTCTACACCGGCCTCGTCGCCGAGTCCTTCGCCCCGCTACGGTCCTTCTCCCCGGACCCCGAGGTCTGTGCGGCCTTCCTCCGTGAAGTGGGCGGCCCGGCCCTCGAACTGGGCTGCGGAGACGGTGACCCGCTGCTCGCCCTGCGTCGCCGTGGCCTGGACGTCGAGGGCGTCGACTCGTCCGCCGACATGCTGGAACGCTGCCGCCGCCGGGCCGACGAGGCGGGCGTCACCGTCACCGTCCACCATCAGCGGATGGAAGCGCTCAGCCTGTCGCGCCGGTTCCAGGCGGTCTTCCTGGCCGGGCCCACCTTCAACCTGCTGCCGGACGACAGTGTCGCCGCGGCCGCTCTCCACAGCATCCGCCGCCACCTGGCCGACGGCGGTACCGCGCTGATCCCGCTGCACGTCCCGCCCCCGACCCCCGCCGACCGGATCGGGCAGGTCCGCTCCGCTCCCGCCGACGACGGCGCCGAGCTGCGGTTCTCCGTGGTGTCGGAGCAGCGCGACGAGACCGCGCGCACCAGGACCACCGTGCTGCGCTACGAACGCCACGGCCCTGGCGGGCCCACCGTGGTGGAACGTCCCTGGCTGCTGCACTGGTACACCCGCTCCGGCTTCGAGAAGCTCGCCGCCGAGGCCGGGCTGCGTACGGTGTCGGTGACGGACGCGGACGGCAATGCCGTGGAGGGGGACGCTCCGGACATGGTCTTCCGGCTCCGCGCCGCCTGATGCTTCCGGGCCGTCTGGTGCTTCCGGGCCGGCCGGCGTCTTCCGGGCCGGCCGAAGTCTTCGGAGCGCGCGACGTCTTCGGGGCGCGCGACGATCGCCGTGCCCGGCCGTGCCGGAACGGTCACGACGAGCCGTTGTCGAGGCGGAGACGGTGCGCGATGACGTCGCGGGCCACGTCGAGGAGAGCGCGGTCCTGGGCGTACGCGTGGGCCCGCAGCCGCAGGAGGGCCTGGTCGAGGGCGACCCGGAGCTGGACGGAGAGGACGCCGGTGGCCTGGTGGACCTCGGCACGGTGCAGGGCCAGCCCGGCGCCGTGCTCACCGGTGAGCAGTCGCGCGGGGGAGGCGTACAGCAGCAGGTTCAGCGCGGCCCGCGCGAACCGGTCGGTCGCTGCTGTCTGCTCGGCGCTCGGGGCACCGGGCCGGGTGCGGTAGGCGGTCAGGACACCGACGGACACGACACCCAGGAGCAGCGGGACGGCCACCACCGTACGGACGTCGGTACGGGCGGCGGGCAGGAACTGGGGCCAGCGGCCGACGGGCGTGTTCCGCAGGTCGGGTTCGATGACGGTACGGGCGGTGTGCAGCGCCTCCAGGGTGGGCCCTTCCCCGAGGACGTACTGCAGGTCGTCCATGGCCGGGCCGAGCCGGTCGGCGGCATCGTCGGACCACAGGAGCTCCAGCTGGCCGCGGGGCGTGGCCAGGCACAGGGTCAGGGCGTCATGGCCGAGCAACCGCGCGGCGGTTCCCGGACTCACGCCGTTCAGGCCCTGACCGGTGCGCGCGGCATGGCGCAACCGGTCGAGCAACGTCTCCCACTCGGCGGGTGACATGGCTACCTTTCGTGGCGGGCGCGGCCGGCGCGGCCGGCGTGCGCGGCGCCGGCGGTGCGTGCGGGACGCGGCCCGTCCGGCCGGGACATCACGGCTCGGACAGTTCGGAGGGTACGGTGCCCTGGGCGACACTCGCCGCCAGGTCGGTGAGTTTGAGCTGCCGGGCGCGGGCGTGCGCGCGCAGCCGTACGAAGGCGTCGTCCAGACTCAGCCCCAGCCGTTCGGACAGCACCCCCTTGGCCTGTTCGATCACCAGGCGGCTCTCCAGCGCGGTGGACAGCTGCTGGATGAGGACGGCCTGGTCGTGCAGGTCGTGCTGGTGGCCGAAGCAGGCGGCGGTGGCGTCGGCCAGCGCCTGGGCGATGCGCAGGTCGTTGGCGGTAGGGATCTCGGTCTCCTGGCCGCTCATCAGGTTGAGGGCGCCGGCGGTGGAGCCGGGGGTGCGCAGCGGGACCGCGGCGACCGCGGTGACCCCGACGCGCCGGGCGCGGCGGGCGAAGCGGGGCCAGCGCATCGCCGCGGGGCCGGTCAGCGGCGCCGGAGCCAGGGCGGTACCGCCCCGGGTGGCGTCGAGACAGGGCCCCTCGTCCAGTTCGATCTGGACCTCTTCCAGCCGGCGGCAGCGTTCGTCGGAGGCGGTGGCGTACTCCACCCGCCCCAGATCGTCGACGACGGTGACCCCGGCTCCGGCCACCGGCAGCAGGCTCGTGGTGTGTTCGGTCAGGTCGTGCAGCAGCTCCAGCGGATCGAAGTCCGCGTTGCGGTGCACCAGATCGCGTACCGCTTCGGCGATACGCGCCTCACGTTCGGTCGCAGGCATGAATGGCCGCCGATCGGCAGGCTCCCGCCTCCACGACGAGGACGCGGGGTCTCGGCGCGCGCCCGCGGCGGTGGGAGAAGGAAGTCCGGTCTCAGGGACCGCTGATGCCCGCTGACAGGAATTGCCGGCCGCCTCGTCTCTCACCTGGCCCATCCGGGACCGTCGCGTCGGCCGGTTCCACCCGGCTCTGGACGGTCTCACGGTGCACCCCTCACGGTAGCGCTCCGGCCGGAGCGCGGACAGGGAAGGCCGGTGCTCGCGCGAGCCGTTGGTGATACGAGGATCCGGCCCGCCCCCCGTACGTGCCCGGCGCCGCGCGCGGCCCGCCTCGTTCCCTTACGGCCGGCCCGCGCCCCGGTCCGAGCGGAAGAGGACCCACAGCAGGAAGGGGCCGCCGAGCACACTGGTGACCACGCCCACCGGGATCTCGACGGGGGCGATCACCCGCCCCAGCGCGTCGGCACCGGCGATCAGCGCGCCGCCCACCAGGCCGGAGGCCAGTACCGGTACGCGTGCCCGGCCGCCGAGGCGGTCGGCCAGTACGGGGGCCGCGAGGGCGACGAAGGCGATGGGGCCGCCGATGCCCGCGGCGACGCCGGAGAGGACCACCGCGAGGGCCAGGGCGAGTGCCCGGACCCGCCGTACGGGCACGCCGAGCCCGGCGGCGGTGTCGTCGTCGAAGCGCAGCAGCTGGAGCCGGTTCCCGGCGGCGAGGGCGAACGGGAGCAGCACGAGCAGGATCAGCAGCAGCGGTGTACCCACCGACCAGTCGCGCCCGCTGAGGCTGCCGACCGTCCACAGGAAGACGCCGCCGGCCGTGTTGTCGTTCTGGCGGGACATGACGAGGTCGGTGACGGCCCCGACGACGGTCGAGACGCCGATGCCGACGACGAGGACACGGTGCCCCCGGTGGCCCGCACCGCCCGCGCACAGCACCACCAGCGCGGCGGCCAGTACGGCGCCGACCGGCCCGAGCCACCACTCGCCGATCATGCCGGTGGACGAGCCGACGACGGAGGCGACGACGGCCGCGGTGGCGCCCTCGTTGACGCCGATGAGGTCGGGGGTGGCGAGACGGTTGCCGGCGAGGGTCTGGGTGAGGCAGCCGGCGATGCCCAGGGCCGCGCCGACCAGGACGCCGACGGCGATCCGGGGCAGCCGGAAGTCCTGGACCAGCAACACCGTCGCGGGGTCGCCGGTGCCGAACAGGCCGGAGAGCGTCTCGGCGAGGCTCATGCCGGTGGAGCTGGCGAACGTACCCAGCGCGACGATGACCAGGATCAGCGCGCCGAGCGCGACGGCGACCAGCGAGCCGCGGCGCGGGAAGAGCCAGGAGAAGGCGCCGGTCCGCAGGACGAGGCTGTCGGGGGGCGTGACGTCCGGGGCGGTTCCTCCGGGGCGGGCGGAGGCCGCCGGCTCGCCCGTCGTCGGTTCCGTCATGCCGTCCCTCCCGCCGTGGACATCCGCCGGGAGCGGGCGATCCAGATCAGCAACGGCCCGCCGACGAAGGCGAGGAGCACGCTCACGGGGGTTTCCCAGGGGCGGATGGCGATCCGGGCGAAGATGTCCGCCGCGATCATCACGTCGGCGGCGATCAGCGCCGACAGGGCGAGCTGTGCGGCGATCCGCGGGCCGGTGACGGCACGGGCGGCGTGCGGGGCCAGCAGACCGAGGAAGGCGATGGGGCCGGCGATCGCCACCGCCGACCCGGCCAGCAGGGTCACCGCCCCGGCGACGACGACGCGGACCGGCCCGGGGCGGTGCCCCAGGGACCGCGCGCTGTCGTCGCCGAGCGCGAGGGCGGCCAGCGGGCGGGCGGCGCCGAAGGCGATCAGCAGGCCGGCCACGACGAGCGGGATCAGCGGGTAGGTGTCCGAGGTCTTGATGCCCGCCAGGGATCCGATGGTCCAGTAGCGGAACGTGTCGAAGGTGGACTGGGTGCTGAGCAGGACGTAAGAGGTCATGCCGTGGAAGGTGGCGCCGAGCGCGGAGCCGGCGAGCACCAGCCGCAGCGGTGACGCCGCGGCCCGGCCGGAGGCAGCCAGCAGCAGGACCACCGCGCTGGCGGCCATGCCGCCGACGAGGGCCCAGCCGAGCAGGGCGTAGGAGGAGTCCACCCCGAAGTAGGTGAGGCCGATGACGACGCCGAGTGCGGCGCCGGAGTTCACGCCGAGCAGACCGGTTTCGGCCAAAGGGTTGCGGGTGACGGCCTGGAGGAGGCAGCCTGCGGCGCCGAGGGAAACACCGACGAGGACGGCGGCGAGGGTCCGCGGCAGCCGTACGTCGAGGACGGCGAGCCGCAGTTGGGCGTCGGCGCGGGCCGCCGGATCGCCCAGGAGGAAGTCCCACGCACGCGCGACCGGGCTGGATCCGGTACCGATGAGCAGGGACAGCAGCACCAGGACGGCCAGCAGCACGGTCAGGGCGACCGCGGCGGTCAGGATGCGCCGGCGGTGGCCGGACGCCCGTGACGGAGGGGGCTGGGTGTCGCCCACGGGGGGCCCGGCCTCTTGCGCAACCAACATAAGGTTAGCCTAACCTAAGGCTTGACCGGGGCTTTCGTCGCCCGACAGGCCCGGACACCGGGGTTCCCCCGGCATGCCCGGCACCCGCTGTTCCGTCAAACGCCGTCCCGGCGCCGGACTTCACCACTCGGAGAGCACAGACATGTCCACCCACACCCTGCCGCGCGTCCGCCGGACCGCGGCGGCCGTCGCCACCACCGCTCTGGCGCTGGCCCTCACCGCCTGCGGAGGGGACGCGTCCGGTTCCGGGCAGGCGAAGACCGGCGGCGGCAAGGTCACCGTCACCGACGCCACCGGCACCGAGGTCGAGGTGCCCGCCGAGCCCGCCAAGGTGGTCGCGCTCAGCGAGCTGGATCTCGATTCCGCGCTGGCCCTCGGGGTGAAGCCGATCGGGCTGACCGCCGGCCGCGGCCAGAAGGGCGCCCCCGGGTACCTCGCCGACCGGGCCGGGGACATACCGGTCGTCGGTGCCGTCACCGGCCCCGACGTCGAGAAGGTGCTGCGCGCCAAGCCCGATGTGATCCTCGCCGGGCAGCTCGCCGACCCGAAGGTGCTCCAGCAGCTGAAGGCCGTCGCGCCGACCGTCGTCACCGTCGGCAAGGACAAGGACTGGAAGAAGGCGCTCGACCTGACCGGCCGGGTCCTCGGCAAGCAGAACGAGGCCAAGGCCTTCCTCACCGGCTATGAGAACAAGGCCGCGGCCCTGAAGAAGAAGCTCGGCCCGCGGGCCGGCGCCACCGTCTCCGTCGCCCGCTACTCCGCCAAGGGCACCGCCGTGATGCAGCAGGGCGTGTTCATCAGCGACGTCCTGAAGAACCTCGGCTTCCAGCGGCCCGGCATCCAGAACGAGCGCGGCCAGGGCCACTCCACCCCGATCAGCGACGAGGACATCCAGCAGATCGACGGCGACTGGCTGTTCATCGGGACCCTCGCCGCCAAGGGCAAGGACGCCGACCTGTTCGCCGAGCTGAAGACCAAGCCCGCCTACCAGCAGCTCGGCGCGGTCCGCGAGGGCCACGCCACCGAGATCGACGGCTCCAAGTGGACCAGCCTCGGCGGCGGCCTGGCGGCCCTGTCCGTCCTGGACGACATCGAGAAGGCCATGGCCAAGTGACGCCCGGCGCCCGGCCGGACGGGCTCACTCCGCCCGGCCCGGCGCCCGCCCGTGGCCGTACGCACCGGCAGCAACCCGCCCGTACCCGCGAGTCCCGGCCGTCCGCCGGCACTCCGGCAGCACGCCCTCAGTCACCACCGGCCCCACCCCTCAAGGAGAACCACCTGTCATGGCTCTGACCATCGACCACCTGCGCGCGGACGTCGCCGACGTGCTGGGCGAGGACCCGGCCGACATCCCCGTCGACGAGAACCTCGTCGACTACGGCATGGACTCGGTCCGCATCATGGCGCTCCTGGAACGATGGCGGCGCGACCACGGCACCCGGGCCGGCTTCGTGGACCTCGCCGAGCAGCCCGCCATCGAGGCGTGGGCCCGCATCCTGGGCGCGGACTCATGACGGCGCTGCTCGACGCCGCCGCGGCCGGCCGGCACCTCACCGCGGAAGGCCTGCCGCTGACGGCTGCCCAGACCGGTCTGTGGTACGCGCAGGCCCTGGACCCGGCGAGCCCCGCGCAGAACACCGCCGAGTACCTGGAGATCCACGGCCCGGTGGACCCGGCGCTGTTCTCCGACGCGCTGCACCACGTGGTCGCCGAGGCCGACGCGCTGCGGGTCCGGATCGTCGAGACACCCGAGGGGCCCCGCCAGCTCCCGCTGACCACCGGCCCGGCGCCGCTGCCCCTGCATCTGGCGGACCTGCGCGCGGAGGCCGATCCGGACGGCGCGGCGCTCGCCTGGATGCGCGCCGACCTGGCCGAACCGTTCGATCTCGCCGCCGGACCGCTGTTCGCGCACGCGCTGTTCCGGGTCGGCGACACCCGCTGGCTGTGGTACCAGCGCGTCCACCACGTCGTCATGGACGGCTTCGGCTACTCGCTGCTGGCCCGCCGCACCGCCGAGGTCTACACGGCGCTCGCGACCGGCGAACCCGTTGGATCCGACCCCTTCGGGCGGCTCACCGACCTGGTCGACGACGACGCCGCGTACCGCGCCTCGGACACGTACGAGGCCGACCGGCGGCACTGGAACGAGGCGTTCGCGGACCGGCCCGAGGCCGTCAACCTGGCCGGGCGCACCGCCCTGCCCTCCCGTACGCACCTGCGCCGCACCGCCTACCTGGGGCCCGAGGCCACCGAACGGCTCAAGGAACTGGCCTCCTCGGTCCGCGCCACCTGGCCCGACGTGCTGATCGCCGCCCAGGCGCTGTATCTGTCCCGGGCCACCGGCGCCGAAGAGGTCGTCCTCGGGCTGCCGATGATGGGCCGGATGGGCTCGGTGGCGCTGCGCGTCCCCGGCATGGTCATGAACGTCCTGCCGCTGCGGCTGACTACCGGCCCGCGCGCCACCTTCGCCGAACTGACCCGCCAGGTCGTCCTCGGCATCCGCGCGGCCCGCCGCCACCAGCGCTACCGCTACGAGGACATCCGCCGCGACCTGGGCCTGCTCGGCGCCGACCGGGCGCTGGTCGGGCCGCTGGTCAACGTCATGCCCTTCGACTACGGCCTGGACTTCGCGGGCGCCCCGGCCACCGCGCACAACCTCTCCACCGGCCCGGTCGACGAGCTGACCGTCAACGTCTACGACCGCGCCGACGGCCGCGGCCTCCGCCTCGACTACGACGCCAACCCCGCGCTGTACGAGGACCCGGAGCTCGGCCGCCACCAGGAGCGGTTCCTGGACCTGCTGTCCCGCCTCGCGCACGCCGACCCGCACGTCCCCCAGGGCGAGCACGGCATCGCCACCGCGGCTGAACGGTCCCTGGTGCTGGAGCAGTTCAACGCCACGGCCCGTGACCTGCCGCCCACCACGCTCGTCGGGCCCATCGAGGCACAGGCCGCCCGCACCCCCGGCGCCACCGCGCTGGTCTTCGGGGACACCAGCTGGACGTACGCCGAACTCGACGCCCGCGCCAACCGGCTGGCCCGGCACCTGGCGTCCCTGGGCGTACGGCCCGGCACGCTGGCCGCCGTCGCCGTACCGCGCTCGGCGGACCTCGTCCTCACCCTGCTGGCCGTGCTCAAGGCGGGCGGCGCCTACCTGCCGCTGGACCCCGACTACCCCGCCGACCGGCTCGCGTACATGCTCGACGACGCGCGGCCCGTGTGCGTGATCACCGACCGGGACGACCGCGTACCCGGCGACGGGCAGCGGCCGGTGGTCGTCCTGGACGGCCTCGACCTGGGCGCGTACTCGGGCACCGTTCCGCCGCGCCCGCTCACCCCGGACCACCCCGCGTACGTCATCTACACCTCCGGCTCCACCGGACGCCCCAAGGGCGTCGTGGTCAGCCACCGGGCCATCGACAACCGGCTGCGCTGGATGCAGGGGGAGTACGGCCTGGAACCGGGGGACCGGGTGCTCCAGAAGACGCCCTCCGGCTTCGACGTGTCCGTGTGGGAGTTCTTCTGGCCGCTGCGCCAGGGCGCCACGCTGGTGGTCGCCGAGGCCGGCGGACACCGGGACCCCGCGTACCTGGCCCGCGTCATCCGTGAACAGGGCGTCACCACCTGCCACTTCGTGCCCTCCATGCTCCAGATGTTCCTGGCCGAGCCGGAGACGGTGAACTGCACCGGGCTGCTCCGGGTGTTCTGCAGCGGCGAGGCGCTGCCGCGCGAGACGGCACGGGAGTTCGCGCGCGCCCTGCCGGACGTGGAACTGCACAATCTGTACGGCCCCACCGAGGCGGCCGTCGACGTCACGTACCACGCCTGCGCACCCGACGGCGAAGGTCCGGTGCCCATCGGAGCGCCGGTCTGGAACACCCGCCTGTACGTCCTGGACGCGGCGCTGCAACCCTGCCCGCCCGGCATCCCCGGCGAGCTGTACCTCGCGGGCACCCAGCTCGCCGACGGGTACCTGGGACGGCCCGGCCTGACGGCGACCCGCTTCGTCGACGATCCCTGCGGGCCCGACGGCGGCCGGATGTACCGCACCGGTGACCTCGCCCGCTGGACCGACCGCGGCGAACTGCTCTACCTCGGCCGCACCGACCACCAGGTCAAACTGCGCGGCCAGCGCGTCGAACTCGGCGAGATCGAGGAGGCCCTGGCCGCCCTGCCCACCGTCGCCGCCGCCTGCGCGGTGGTACGCGAGGACCGCCCCGGCGACCAGCGGCTGACCGGCTATGTCACGTACGAACACCGCGACGGCGAGACCCCGCCCGACCCGGAGGAACTGCGCGCCGCGCTCGCCCGCACGCTGCCGGAGCACATGGTGCCCACCAGCGTGGTCGCCCTGGACGCGTTCCCGCTCAGCCCCAACGGCAAGCTGGACCGCAAACAGCTCCCGGCCCCTTCCTTCGAGGCCGGACCCGGCCGCGCCCCGCGCACCCACCGGGAGGAGACCCTCACCCGGCTGTTCGCCGAAGTGCTGGGTCTGCCCCGGGTCGGCGTGGACGACGCGTTCTTCGACCTGGGCGGCACCTCCCTGCTGGCCGCCCGGCTGATGGCACGGGTACGGGACACGCTCGGCACCAGCCTGGCCATCGGCGCCCTCTTCCAGGACCGCACTCCGGCCGCGCTCGCCGCCCGCCTGGACGGCGACGGGGAGGGCGGTGACGCCCTGGACGTCCTGCTGCCGCTGCGCCCGGCAGGCGATCGCGTACCGCTGTTCGTCCTGCATCCGGCGGGCGGCATCAGCTGGTGCTACTCGGGCCTGCTCTCCCGGCTCGACCCCGCGCAACCGGTGTACGGCCTCCAGGCGCGCGGTCTGGCCCGGGACGAGCCGCTTCCGGCGACGATGGAGGAGATGGCCGCGGACTACGTACGGCAGTTGCGTACCGTGCGGCCGCACGGACCGTACCGGCTGCTCGGCTGGTCCGTGGGCGGCGTCCTCGCCCACACCGCGGCCGTACAGCTCCAAGAGGCGGGGGAGCGGGTCGAGTTCCTCGCGCTGCTGGACGCCTACCCCTCCGACCAGTGGCGGGACCAGGCCGTCCCCGAAGAGGCCGACGCGCTGACCGCGTTGCTGCGGATGGCGGGGTTCGAGCGCACCGGCGAGCTGACCCGCGAGGACGTCCTGGAGACGCTGCGCCGTGAGGGCAGCGCGCTGGCCGGGCTGTCCGACCGTACGCTGTCCGCCGTTGTCGACATCGTCGTCAACAACGCCCGTCTCATGCGGGAACACCAGCACCGGGTGTTCACCGGCGACGCGCTGTTCTTCACCGCCGCCGCCCCGCGTGCCGAGGACTGGCTGACGCGGGACGCCTGGGCGCCGTACATCCGGGGCGGGCTGGCCAACCACGACGTGGACTGCCTGCACCCGCAGATGACGCAGCCGCGCTGGATGGACGGGATCGCGGCGGTGGTCGCGGGGCGTCTGGCGGAGCTGGACGGCTGAACGAGCCGCCCGGACCGGCGAGTCGGGCACATCGCGCCGGTGTGCCCGACTCGCCTTCCGCGCCCCGCCGGTCCCGCCGAGGGAGTGAAACTTAGGTAAGGCTAAGCTAATCTTTGACCGCGTCGGGTGGATCTCCCCCGACTGTCCTGCCCCGCCCGCCTCTTCAGGAGGAGTCCAGACCATGAGCGCCCTCAAGACGCAGCCCCGCTCCGCCGCCCGCCGTCTCGTCCGCAACGCCACCGCCCTCGCCGTCGCCGCGGGCAGCGTCCTGGCGGTGAGCGGCACCGCCGTCGCCCACGACCGGCCCGCGCACCGGGCGTCGTACCAGGTGGACACCGCGCAACTGGCCACCGGGCTCTACCAGTCCGCCTACTCCGAGCGCCACCACGTCCTGTGGACCACGACGGCCGTCGGCCGGCCCCCGGTCACCCAGTCCAGACTGCTGAAGGTCGACCCGAAGACGCTCAAGACCAAGGCCGCGTACACCCCGCCGGTCACCGACCAGGCGACCGGCGCCGTCGAAGCGGTCTACGGCGTCGCCGTGGACGACGAGCACGACACCGTATGGACCACCAACACCCGCAACAACTCGGTGGCCGTCTACCACCAGCGCACCGGCAAGCACCTCGCCACCCTGCCCGACGTCGCCCACGCCCGCGAGATCGTCGTCGACAAGCGCCACGACCTCGCCTGGGCCAGCGGCTTCGGCGACGGCTCGGTCGTCGCCTTCGACACCCGCACCTTCAAGGAGAAGAAGCGCGTCAAGGTCGAGGGCGCCGGCACCGCCGGACTCGCCGTGGACACCCGCACCGGCACCGCCTACGCCACCGACCTGACCAACGACCGGATCATCGCGGTCAGCCCGTACAAGGCCGAGCCGCGCTTCATCCCCACCGGTGACGCCCCCATCGGCATCGAGCTGTCCGCCGACGGCCGCACCGCCTACACCGCCAACCAGGCCGCGGGCACCCTCTCGGTCGTCGACCTGCGCAAGGGCACCGTCACCCGGACCGTCACCACCGGCGCGGGCGCGATCTCCGTCGCCGCCGACCACCGCTCCGGCCGGGTCTTCGTCGCCAACCGGGGCAGCGGCACCACCACCGTCGTGGACCCGAGGAAGGGCACCGTCCTGGCCGACCTGGCCACCGGCCCCAACCCGAACCACGTCACGGTCCGCCGCGGCACGGCCTACGTCGTCGACAAGTCCGCCGCCGGCGCCGACCGGATCGACTCGGTGCACCGCATCAGCCTCACGCGCTCCCACTGAGGCCGGTACCGCCGCGCACGCGCCCCTGAGTCCGGTTCCGCCGCGCACGCTCCCGGTGCGGTGGAACCGGACTTGACGGCGTTCGACGGCGCCTCGGCGCCCCGGGCCCGGCCGCACCCCAGCGGCCGGGCCCGGGGTGCGTCAGCAGGCCGCGGATCCGGCGGGGCGTCAGCCGGCCGCTGCTCCCGCCCCCGGGCCGAGCAGATCGCACAGCCCGTCGGCCAACTCCGTACGCCAGCACAGGTAGTCATGGCCGCCGTTGAACTCGCGGTACACCGCGTCGTCGTACCCCTTCGCCGCCAGGGTGTCGCGCAGCCGGCGGTTCGCGGGCAGCGCGACCCACTCCTGCTCGCCCGCCGACAGCCAGAACCGCACCGGCAGCCGCGGGGACTCCGCGATCCGTTCGGTCAGCCACTGCGCGCCCGGACCGTTCGGCCACCAGAAGGAGCCGGACTGCGCCAGCACGCAGCCGAACCGGCCGGGCGCGGACACCGCGGCGTACGCGGCGGTCAGGCCGCCCAGACTCTGGCCCGCCACGACGGTACGGGCCGGGTCGGCGGTCAACGGCAGGTCCGTGCTCGCCCAGGGCAGCAACTCGTCCGCGAGAAAGCCGGTGAACCGCGGGTCGCACGTCATCTCCGCCCAGCGGGTGTCCGCGCCCAACGACTCCGGCAGCAGCGCGGCCAGCGGGGGGATGCGGCCGTCCGCGACGAGGTTGTCCAGCAGCGTGGCCACCCCCAGCCCCGGCTGCCACATCTCTCCGTCCAGGAGGACGAGGACGGGGAGATCCGCATCCGGCTCCGTGCCGCCCGGGCCGCCCGGGGGCGCGTACCGCCACACCCGGCGCTCATTGCCGAGCAGCGCGCTGCGTACGGTGTGCACGGAGACCGTGCCGCGGGGTACGCCGGGCCGCTCCCGCCACATCTCACCCTGCGGCGCACCGGACAGCGCGACGCAGGACACCGGTGTCTTGCCCCAGCGGCTCGCGATAGCGCGCTTGTTGTACGGGTCGGAGCGCTGCTGCGTACGCAGCCACGGCCAGTACGCGGTGTCGTCGGCCGGGCCGTCGCCCTCGTCCACACACAGCGTGTACGTGGCGTGCCAGTCCCGGCGCATCCGTACCGACCAGTGCCACACGTCCGTCCCCGGGACCCGCTCCATGAGGTTCCCGGACGGGTCGCGCGGATCGGCGAGCTTGTTGGGCGACACCAGGACCGCGCGGGTGGCGTGGGAGCCGCGCCACAGGAACGTCACCAGCGCGTGGTCCGCCGCACCGTACGGGTCGGGTCCGGTCAGCGGCGTACCCTCGCGCTCCACCGCCCGCCAGAACTCCGCCCCGGACAGCGCGGCTGCCCGGCGGACGACGCGCTCGTCCGTGACGCGCGGCACGGGGGAGGGCCGCGGCACCCGGGGCGGGTGCCGCGGCGTGTCGGAGGGCGGGGCGGTGACGGTCATCGGATGGTCTCCAGGCCGACGGGTAAGGTCACCCTTACCTTACGTCCCGTACGCTGCTCCGTCCCGGTCGCGGGCGGGCGCGACCAGGCCCGCCGGCGCCCCCGGGCGTGCCGCCGCCTCTGTAATGATGGTGTGCAGGAGATCTCGCGCGGTGCGGGCACCGGCCGCCGGGGCACGCACGCGGGAGGCAGCCATGAGCACCCGACGCACCGCACTGCCGGGAGTCGGCACCCGGTACGACTTCGCCACGCGCGGCGGGCGCCGCCTGTCCGTCGTCGTCCACCAGGACGGCCGCCGCTTTCTGGGGTTCTACTCGGCGGACGACCCGGACGCCTGCCAGGAATCCGTCCCCCTCGAACCGGACGAAGCCACCGAACTGGCCCGCCTCGTCACCCCCTCCCCGCTGGACGGGGTGCCCGCCGACGGGCTCGACCTGGTCACCGGACACCTCCCGCTCGACGCCCGCTCACCGTACGGCGGACGCCCCCTGGGGGACACCCGGGCCCGCACCCGCACCGGAGCCTCGATCGTCGCCGTCCTGCGCCGCACCAGCGCCCACCCCGCCCCCGGCCCCGACTTCCGGCTCGCCATCGGCGACACCCTCATCGCGGTCGGCACCCGCGAAGGCGTCGACACCCTGGCCGCGATCATCGCCGGAGGCTGACCGTGCACGACACCAGCGCGCTGCTGATCGAACTGGGCGCCCTCATCCTCGCCCTCGGCCTCATCGGGCGCTTCGCGGGGCGCGTCGGGCTGTCCCCCATACCCCTGTACCTGCTGGCCGGACTCGCCTTCGGGCAGGGCGGAGTACTGCCGCTGGACGCCAGCGAAAGCTTCACCGCGGTCGGTGCCGAGATCGGCGTCATCCTCCTCCTGCTCCTCCTCGGCCTGGAGTACAGCGCCTCCGAACTCGTCACCAGCCTCAGGACCCAGTACCCCTCCGGCGCCGTCGACTTCGCCCTCAACGCACTGCCCGGCGCGGGGGCGGCGGTCCTGCTGGGCTGGGGCCCGGTGGCCGCCGTCGCCCTCGCGGGCATCACCTGGATCTCCTCCTCCGGCGTCGTCGCCAAGGTCCTCACCGACCTCGGCCGCCTCGGCAACCGCGAAACCCCGGTCGTCCTCGGCCTGCTGGTCCTCGAAGACCTCTCCATGGCCGTCTATCTGCCGCTGCTCACCGTCCTGCTCGCCGGGGCGTCCTTCGCCGGCGGCAGCATCACCCTGCTCGTCGCCCTCGCCACCGCCGCCACCGTCCTCTACCTCGCCCTCCACCACGGCCGGCTGATCAGCCGCGCGGTCTCCTCAGGCAACCCTGAGATGCTCCTGCTGGTCGTCCTGGGCCTGACCGTGCTCGTCGCCGGAGTCGCCCAGCGGCTGCAGGTCTCCGCCGCCGTGGGCGCGTTCCTCGTCGGCATCGCCCTGTCCGGCGAGGTCGCCGAAGGCGCCCGTACCCTCCTCGCCCCGCTGCGCGACCTGTTCGCCGCGGTCTTCTTCGTCTTCTTCGGCCTGTCCACCGACCCCGCCGCCATTCCCCCGGTACTGCTCCCCGCCCTGCTGCTCGCCGCCGTCACCACCACCACGAAGATCCTCACCGGCTGGTACGCGGCCCGCCGCGCCGGCATCGCGTCCCGCGGCCGCCTCCGCGCGGGCGGCACGCTGGTGGCACGCGGCGAGTTCTCCATCGTCATCGCCGGACTCGCCACCGCGACGGAACCCCGCATCGGGCCCATCGCCACGGCCTACGTCCTGCTCACGGTCGTCCTCGGCACACTCACCGCCCGCTGGGCCGACCCCGCCGCCCACCACCTGCGGGCCGCGCTGCGCTGCCGCCCCGGCCGGACCCCGCCCGGCCCACCGCCCACGGCACCTCCGGAGGACGAACGGGCCGTCAGCCGCCTCCCGTCCGACGATCCGTGGCCGACCCGGGGCACCATGTGACCGTGCGGCCGGCTACGGACCGGCGGGAGGGGAACCGCTCGCGCCCGGTATGTCCTAGGCCTTCGCGGCGCCCGGTATCTCCGTCGCATCCGGCGTCTCCGCGGCATCCGGTCCGTCCGCCGCGTCCGCGGACTGCCGGCCGGCAGCCGAAAGCCCTTCCGCCGTGGAAGGCCCGTCCGGGGCGCGATCGCCCGCGTCCTCCCGAGCGCCGGGACGCTTCCCGGCGAGCTCCCTGGCCAGCTTCTCCGAGAAGAGGCGCATCTCCGCCTCGGCCTTGAGGTCGAACACGATTCCTCCCCCTCACCTCCGTTGTGCGGCCCACCGGCCGACGCCACCGATGCCACCCGCGCACCGCCCCGCCCGGAAGACCCTGCCTGACCTGCCGCTATACCTTCTCTTTACCTTCCGGTCGCAGGTCGCAAACGACGCGGGTACGCCGTGCCGCCGCCACTTGGCGCACACCGGAAACAGCGCGCCCCCGGCGCGCGCCGTAGGTGAACGTCCCCGCCGGTACCGAGCTGCCGCTCGATGTCGACGACCGGATGCTCGATGACCGCCCGGGACGGATCCAGCCGTACCTTTCCGAACGCGGACCCGACCTTCAGGACCCGGGGCACCCGCCAGGCGCCCCGCCGCCGGATCCGTCCGCCGGCGGCCGCGATCGTCGGCGTGGTGCCCGGGCGCTCCGGTGGCAGCGAGGCCAGGAGCGATGCCAGTTCACCGTGCGTCCTGGCGGCGAGCACCCGGTCGAGACGTCCGTCCATCTCCTCGTGCGGGACGAGCCCGTCGGCATACGCATCCCGCAGGCGTTGCAGGGCCCGCTCACGGTCGTCCTCGTCGAGCGGCCGTTGCGGAGGGTCCGATCGTGGCGTCACCGTCTCACTCCGGTGTCGCGCCGACGATGCTCATGTTCCGGTCCCTGCACCGGATTCGGACGAGGCGTGAATCATTCTTACCGCGCGCCGCGGGGCCGCCGACGCTGGTGAGGCAGCGGGGGGCTCCGGGAGGCAGGGTGAGCAATTCCGAGGGCGAGGCAGCGGGCGAGGCCGAGGATGCCGGCACGGAGAGCCGGTCGCGGCTGCGCCGGGTGTGGCGCTGGCTGCGTGACCACAGTACGCACGCGCTCCTGGTGGCGGTCGCGGCGGCCGTGGTGGGCGGGGTGGTGCCGGTCCTGCTGACCGGTGCGTTGCAGGACTGGCTCTCCCCGCCGGCACCTGCACCGGCCACCTGCCCGGGAGCCGGATGCGACGGGAAGGACCCGCAGAAGGAGGGGTGCTCCGCCGATGCGGTCACCTGGCTCCCGCCGGCGGACAACCCGGTCTCGCTGCAGGTGCGGCGCAGCAAGCGCTGCGGCGTCGTGTGGGGGCGGATCACCAGCGCGGAAGTGGGGGACGTGGTGACCGTCCGGGTGGAAGGCGGCTCGGCCCGCAGCGCCGTCGTCGAGTACGGCAAGGACCAGTACACGCCGATGGTGTCGGTGGGCGAAACGTTTCGGGCCACCGCCTGCGCGGAGCCGACGATCTCCGCTTCACGTACCGGCAGGTGGAGCAAGTACTGCATTGTCGTGACGGACGCCACCGCCTGGAAGTAATGCCTCGGCAGAGGGGAACCGCTCCTCCTGTACCGGCTCCCGAGGGGGCCGTGGAGAGTAGCCTTCAGCTACGGAACACGGCCGTCTTCGGTGCCGGTCCGCCCTTCGGCGCGGAAGGCTCAGTGATGGAGCACCGGGTGTCTGTGCAGGAACTGCTGGTCGGTCTGGAGCTGGCCGTCGACTCCGGGGAACACCGGAGTTGGGCGGTGCGGTGCGCGCACGCGCTGGGGCTGGAGGGCATCGCGGTCTCCTTGCGGTGGGGCGCGGAACTGGTGTGGTTCAGCGACGACATCAGCGCGCGGCTGGAGGACGCGCAGTTCACCCTGGGGGAGGGCCCCGGCGTGACGACGGACTTCAGCGAGGTGCCCTACCAGGTACCGGATCTGGGCGCGGGCGCGGGTGAACGGTGGCCGCACTTCGTCGTCGAGGCACAGTCACTGGGCGTACGGGCGGTGTTCGTGTGGCCGGTACGGACCGGCGGCGCCCGGTTCGGTGCGCTGACCGGATACCGCAGGACGCCGGGGCCGCTGTCCGCGGGGCAGGCGGCGGACGGGCTGCGGGTGGCCGACGCGCTGGCCGGCCGGCTGCTGACCTGGCGGCCGGACACCGGGGAGGCCATGCCCCACGACGGGCCGGGTGCCGCGGGCGCGGTCGACCTGCACTGGGTCGAGGTGCACCAGGCCACCGGCGTGCTCAGTTGCCGGCTCGGCGTACCGCTGGAGGAGGCGCTGGTCCGGCTGCGGGCCCGGGCGTTCGCCTCCGGCCGGCCCCTCACCGAGACCGCCCGCGACATCCTCCAGGACCTGCCGCCATGACCACCACGCGACGTCCGTCACCGCCACGACTGTCCGCGGCGTCCTCCGGGACCTGCCGTCATGACACCGCCGCCCGGCACGGGCCTGCCGTGCCCGCACCCGCGTACCGAGGAGCAGGGACATGAGCAGAGAGGGCAAGATCGCCCAGACCTTCGTCGAACTCGCCGACACCCTTGTCGCGGACTTCGACGTCATCGACTTCCTGCAGCAGCTGACCGCTCGCTGCCGGGACATCTTCGCCGTCACCGACGCCGCGGTCGTACTGGCCTACCCGGGGCCGCAGATGTACAGCCCCGCGCCCTGCGACCCCAGCCCGGCCCTGTCCAAGGTGCTGGACCTGGCGCTGCGCGAAGGCCCTGCCCTGGACGCCTACCGCACCGCCGAGCCCGTCGCCCCCGGCGACCTCTCCCGAGCTCCCGCCGCCTGGGCGGCCTTCGCCACGCAGGCCCGGGGCGCCGGTTACACCTATGCCTGCGCCGTCCCGCTGCGGCTGCGCCGGGAGACCCTCGGCAGTCTGCTGCTCCTGCGGGCCACCGACAGCCCGGTGCCGCTGGACGACCTCGCGATGGCGCAGGCGTTCGCCGACGCGGCCACCATCGGTCTGATCCACGCCCGTACCCTCCGGCACACCGACACCGGCACCATCAACGAACAGCTGCACGGCGCCCTGCACGGCCGCATCCTCATCGAACAGGCCAAGGGCTACCTCGCCGCGTACCGTGACGTCTCGCTCGGAGACGCCTTCGACCTCTTGCGTGACCATGCCCGACGGCACGGCCTGCTGCTGTCCACCGTCGCGCAGCGAGCCATCGACACCGGAGACCTGCCCCGGCCGCCGGCCGGCCCGCACCACCCGGCCGAGGACGCGCCGGCCGAGTGAGACGGTCTCGTCCTTGCCGTCGGGTTCGACACTGCGGGTGAGACGGAGGGCGGCGGCGTCATCGGCGGGGACCCGGGCCTGGCCCGGGTTGCGGTCGTCGGCGTACGGCTCGGCGTCCATCAGCACGTCGACCGCGCCCAGAACCTGGACGGCGGTGACGCCCGCGGCCGTACGGGCAGCAGGTCCACGACGTGAGCCGTCAGGTCGTCCGGCAGCTCAAGACGGTCGAAACCCGCGGGGCGGTGGACGAGGCCGGGGAGCGCTGCGGCGGCGCGCACTTCTCGTGAGGGGGAGGGCTCGGAGGAACTTCTGTGGGGTGGTCGGGGAGCGAGCCGGGGAGGAGCCGGGTGATCGCCGTCGGACGCTCGGCCTGCCGCACGGTGTCCCGGCGGCCCGCCGCCGGGCCGTAGGACTGCGGTCGCGGTCGGCCCCCGGCTGCCGGCCCGCCCGGTGAGCGGCCGGGGCCCGTTCGGTGACCGCGAAATCGGTTCAGGTCATGACCATGTCGCACTTATGATCCTCTCGCTCCGTTTTTCTGTTTGTGGGGGGACTCTGCCCTGTGGGCACCACTCTGCGCGCCCTGCGCGCACTGTTCCTGCTGGCCGGCTTCTACGTCCTCGCCCTCGCCGTACTCTGCGCGCTCACCGGCGCCGCACTGGCGGCCTGGGCCTGGGCGCCGACCGGCGGCGCGGTCACGGCGACCGTGCTCGCCGTCCTGGTGGGCCTGCCGATTCTGCGGGGCGTCTGCACGCTCGGTACGGGCGACGGGGACGGCAAGCACGGGCTCGCGGTCACCGAGGCCGGACAGCCCGAGCTGTGGCACGCCGTCCGCTCGCTGGCCGGACGCACCGGCACCCGGGCGCCCGACAGGCTGCTCCTCACCGAAGAGGTGAACGCGGCCGTGCATGAACGCACCCGGCTGCTGGGCCTGCTGCCCGGCCGGCGCAGCCTGTACCTGGGTGTACCGCTGCTGATCGGCCTCAGCGAACCCCAGCTGCACTCGGTCATCGCCCACGAACTCGGCCACTACGGCAACGCGGACACCCGGCTCGCCGGCATCACCCTGCGCGGCCGCGACAGCGTGCTGCGGACGGTGGCGGGACTCCAGGCACCCGGGCGGACGCGGGGCGACCGGAGGAAGCCCGGTCGGGACGGGGGCCGGACAGCCGCCGCCGAGGCAGGGGCCGAGCGGCGCGGGAGCACGGCCGCGGTCGCGGTCCGGGCGGTCCGGAGCGGACTCGGGAGGATCGCCGGGCCGTTGCTGTACGGGGTGGTGGCGAGGCCGTTCCAGGCGTACGCGCGGTTCTACCTGCGGGCCACGCAGAGCGTGGGCCGGCAGCAGGAACTCGCCGCGGACCGGGTGGCGGCCCGGGTCGCAGGCCGGGACGCCACGGTCGCGGCGCTGCGGGAGACCGCGGTCCTGGACGTCGTCCACGACGTCTACGTGGGCCGGTACGTCGGCCTGGGCGCCCGGGCGGGCCTGCTCCCGCCGCACGGCGAGGTCGTCGGCGGCGTACGGCAGTTGCTCGACGATCCCGAGCTGCGGGCCGACTTGGCGGAGTTGCGCGGGGAACCGCCGTCCGGCGAGCCCACCCCGTACGACTCGCACCCGCCGGTGGCCGAACGGATCCGGCTGATCGAGGCACTGCCCGACGACGGCCCGGCCGCGTCCCCGGCGCGGCCCGCGCTGGCCCTGCTGCGCGATGCGGAGCGGGTGCTGGTCGAGGTGGAGGGCACCGTCCTCACGCCCGAGGCGCTGGTCATGGAACGCACCGACTGGCCGGACCTGACGCACCGGGCCGTGCACACGCTGACGGAAGCGGACGCGCGGCCGTTGCGGACGGCGATGGCGGCCTTCGGCATCACACCGGGCAGCGCGGCGGAGGACCTGGCGGCCCTGCTGGACGCCGTCGACGCGGGACGGCTGTGGTGGGTCGCCCGGCACCTGCCCAAGTCTCCGGAGGCGGCCCGTGCCAGCGGCCGGGCAGCACGTGAATTCCTGCGCCCGGACCTGGAGGAGGGGGCGCGCAACCTCGCGGAACTCGCCCTCGTGGAGGCGGCCGGGGCGCGCTGGGAACCGTCCTGGGCCGCCGGGCCCCGGCTCCGGCTGCCGGGGGAGCGGGACGTCGAGGAGGAACTGGCGGCGGCGGTACGGGCGGCCGTCGCGGACGACCCCGACACCGGACCGCTGCGCGGCCTCCTCGCCGGCTGACCGGACGCGGGGCGGCTCCGGCTCCGGCCGACGCCACGCGGCACCCGCCCAGGATCACGTAGCACCCGCCACCGACCACTCATCACGTCACCCGTCACTGACCACTCCCCACGCCGGCAGCCACCGAGGCCGCCCGGCGAGCACACCTTCGATCGGATCAATCGCACCCATGCACGGGATTCTTCCCCTCATCATCCTCACCGTCACGGTCTGCACCTGGCTGTGGAAGAGAAGGCGTACCACCAAGCTCGCCGCGGCGGCCGGTACGGAGCTGCTGCCGCCGAACCGCCAGGACACGGAACGGCCTTGCGCCGACCCCGAGGCGGACGCCGTGACGGAGGCCCTCGTCCGGGGCGAGTGGCAGACCGCCGCCAAGATGATCAGTGCGGCGGGCACCGACTGGGAACACCGCTCCCACCTGGTCGGCGTCGTCGCCGACCGGGCGGCCGAGGACGACACCTGGCTGCGGGCCTGGGAGGCGGAGCGCCCCGACGACCCGGACGCGGCCGTGGTCCGGGCCTCCGCGCAGGTGACGCTGGCCTGGAAGATCCGGGGCGCGTACACCGCCGAGCACACCACCGCCGAGCAGTTCGCCGGATTCCACCGGGTGCTGCGGGAAGCCAGGGAGGCGTTCGAACGGGCGGAGGCCCTGGCGCTGCCCGGCGACCCCACCCCGTACGTCAAGAAGATCCCCCTGTACATGGGCCTGGGCGCCTCGCACGCGATGATGCTCGACCTGTGGAACGAGGTCACCACCCGCGCCCCGCACCACTTCGAAGGGCACGTGCGCGCACTCCAGTACTGGTGCGCGAAGTGGCGCGGTTCCGCCGAGACCGCCCGCGACTTCGCGGGACAGGCCGCGGCGACCGCCCCGCCCGGCAGCCTGCTGACGGTGCTGCGCCTCATCGCCTGGTTCGAACACGACGACGAGGCGCCGTCGGAGGCGTACGGCTGGCCCGATGTCCTGGGGATGACCGACGACGCGCTGCGGGACGTCGGCGCGGCGCGGCCGGACGACCGCCGGGTGGCGGAGGTCAGGCACCTGCTGGCGTACTTCCTGACGAAGCAGGACCGTCACGAGGCGGCCCTGGAACAGTTCCGCGCGGTGGACGGATACGTGGGCGCGCTGCCGTGGAGCTACCGCCCCTCCCCGGCCAAGACCTACTGCCGCTACCGCACCAAGGCGCTGCGGGGTGCGGTGAACGGGTCGTGAGCGGCACTGCTGGGAACGGCAGGCCCTCGAACGCTGGACAGGGGGCGGCCGACCGCCGTCTGCCTGCCTGACTGATGCTGTCCGACTGACTGATAAGGTCAACAGCTTGTCCGTTTCGACCCTTTACGAGGACTGTGCGTGACCGTATCCACTCCGCCCGACGGTGAGCAGCCCGCCGCTCCGACGCCGGACGACCGCGACCCGTGGCGCCCGCCGCCCCCCGGCCACGGGCCGGCCCCCGCCCCGTGGGGCCCGCCTCCGACCGGTCTGCCCCCGACGGGCCTGCCGCCCGCGCCGCGGCCCGGCAACGGCATGGCCGTCACGGCGCTGGTCCTCGGTGTCCTCGGCGTCGTACTCGCCCTGCCCCTCGTCCTGTTCTGGATGTCCTGGCTGCCGGCGCTGCTGGCCGTGATCTTCGGCGCCGTCGGGCTCGGCCTGGTACGCAAGGGCCGGGCGCGGGGCAAGGGCATGGCGCTGGCCGGTGTGCTGCTGGGCGTGGCCGGGCTGCTGGGCGCGATCGCCGGCGGGTTCTTCCTCGCCACCGTGGTGCACAAGGCGAACGACGACGCGCGTGCCCGGATCGAGAAGGCGAAGGAGTCCGCCGAGGCCGAGAGGAAGGCGCGGCACCCGTCGTTCGGCGGTTCGTACACCTTCGGGGACGGTCTGAAGGTGACGGTCGCCGAGCCGCAGCCGTTCGTACCGGACGGCTACGTCCTGGGACACGCCAAGGGCAACAAGGCGGTCCAGGTGACGATCAAGGTGGTCAACACCGGGACCGAGCGGGTCGAGATCGAGACGGGACTGCCCTCGGTCAACGACGCCGACGGCGCCTCGACGGAGCTGGTGATCGACGGCAGCGGGCGGCAGAAGGTCCTCAAGGGGTACGTCCTGCCCGGCCGGGAGGTCGTCGGCAAGTACGCGTTCTCGCTGCCGCCGGACGCCGCCGACCGCATGGAGGTCGAGTTCACTCCCGACGCCAAGCGGTGGGAGCGGACCTACTGGAGCGGCCCCACCGGACTGACGGGGAAGTGATCCGGGCGGCGGCCCGCAACCCCCGTGAGCCGTCACCGGGGTTGCGGGCCGCCGCGCGTCGTCGCGGACCTGCGGATGGCCGGTTCCTCCGTTGCCGGTGCGACGCCGGACCGGTTGGCTATCTACGGCTCCGTTCGGTGCCCGTGGGCCAGGGGAGGAACCGTGCGTCGACGGACCGCAGTTCTGGCGGTGCTGGCGGGAGCCTGCGCCACGACGCTGCCCGCGGTATCCGCGCACGGGGCGGGCCCCGCACCGGCCGGTCCGTACGGGGCCCTCCAGCGGGTCAGCGTCAGCGCCACCGGGGAACAGGCCGACGGCGACTCCTCCGGCCCGGTACTGAGCGCAGACGGCCGCGTCCTCGTCTTCACCAGCCGGGCCCGCAATCTCGTACCGGGCACCCCCGAGGGCACCGGCATCCAGCTGTACGCCAAGGACCTCCGTACCGGGCGCGTCGATCTCGTCAGCGCGAATCCGGACGGCTCACCGGGGTACGAGCCCGGCTACACCCATTCCGTGAGCGCCGACGGACGGTTCGTCGCCTTCGACTCGCCGTCGAAGACGCTCGACCCGCGCGACCGCGGTGACGGCATGGACGTCTTCGTCCGCGACCGCCGGAAGGGCGCCACCGAACTGGTCACCCGGCACGACGGCGACCCGGCCGCCGGACGCAGTTTCGCGCCCTCGATCAGCGCCGACGGGCACCACCTCGCCTTCACCTCGCTGCGCGCCGACCTGGTGCCAGGGGACATCAACGCGCAGGCGGACGTCTTCGTCCGGGACCTCCGGAAGGGCAGCACCGAACTGGTCAGTGCGGCCAGTGACGGGACGCAGGGCACCGCGCCCTCCTCCGACCCGGTCATCAGCGCCGACGGACGGCAGGTCGCCTTCACCACCGAGGCGAGGAATCTCTTCCCCTGGCCCCAGGGCGCGCCCGGCATCGTCAGGCCGCAGCCTCCTTACGTCTCCTTCGGGGTGCACGACCGGCGCACCGGTGAGACCCGGGCGGGCGCGTACAACCAGTCCGGCATACCGGCGAAAGTCCAGTACGGGCTGCGGTTCTCCCCGGACGGCCGGTACCTCCAGTTCGACACCGGCGACGCGGTACTGCCCGGGGACCGGCCGGGCATGTGGGGCTCGTACTCCCGTGACCTGCGCACCGGCTCCTACGCGCGACTGGCGGCCCGTCCCGACGGCGGCCCCCCGACGGGCAGCGTGACCGGCGGCGGGCTCAGCGCGGACAACCGGACCACCTACTTCACCACCAACGCCCCCGACCTGGCCCCGGACGACACCAACGGCACCTGGGACGTCTTCGCACGCGACCTGCGGACCGGGCGGGTCACCCGCCTCAGCTCGACGCCCGACGGCGGGCCCTCCGCCGAGGCCTCCTTCGGGGTGTCCTCCGGCCGCGGGGGCCGGCTGGTCGCCTTCGCCGGTGCCGGTGACGACCTGGTGCGGGGCGACACCAACGGCGCGACGGACATCTTCGTACGGCGCCTGCGCTGAGGGGGCGGTGGGCGGCGGCGCGGGCGGTCTGCGGGGCCGGACCGTCCGCCTCCGTCCGTCGGGCCCACGCCGCACCGTCCCCTCCCGTCACACGCCTCGCCAGATGTTGTCGAAGGCCGCCTGCTCGACGGAGCGTCGCTGCCGTACGCCCTCCAGCTCCACCACCGCCTCGTTGACGGCGGCGAGGACGGTCACGACCGCGTCGTCGGTCCCGCCCAGGGAATCGTCGGCCGGCGCTTCGCGGATTCCGGCCGCCGCCGCGAGGGCGGCGAGGACGGGTTCGCCCGATGCCCAGCGGCCGGCCGCGTGGCTGCGGGCGGACGAGGCGGCCACCGTCGTCCGGCCCTTGAGGAACGGAAGCCGACGGCGCTCGCGGGTCAGGGTCCCCTCTTGCGTCAGGGCGGCCCGGTAGACCGCCGACAGGCCGCGGCCCCGGCGCCACAGCCAGTCCTCGACCGACTCGTGGGGCGTCTGCCGCGCGAGTGTCGTCGCCGCCGCGTCCAGCAGGCGGTCGGCCGGTGCCCTCCGGTCGCGGTCGGCGGGAACGATGCGGTCGCCGTCCAGGGTGAGGATCCCGGCGCGCAACAGGTCGATCACTTCGGCTCCCGCCAGGGCGAGGGAGAGATCACCCGGATCCACCGTTCGGGGCGCGGCCGGGTCCCTGGAGACGAGCACGGCGACGATCTGGAGGTCCCGCGGTGTGGTGGTCATGACGAAGGCTCCGTGTCAGGGGCACGTCAGGGGTACCCGCAGCGGTACGGCGGTGAGTGGCCGGGGGCGGGGCGGAGTGGGAACCAAGGACGGCAACGGGCGGTGCCCCGCGCGGAGTTGACCGACTTCGACTGTAGCCCGGTCCGTGCTCCCGCGGCGGGACCGCGCGCGCCGACGCCCCGGGCCCGGCCGGATTCCCCGATACCCCACCGGGTACCCGTCGCAGTGGGGCGCTGTCGGACGCAGGGGTTCCGGTCCCCGGGGGCCGCCGGAATCCCCGGAGTCCCAGCACCTTGGAATACCCCCCTGGGTATCCCTGTTAAGGTGGATGACAGATACCCCCGGGGGTACATGCTCCACACCCGTCACTCCCGTTCCATGGAGGAGGCACCACTGTGTTCTTCGTCGACACCCTGACGTTCGAGGGTCTGGGCAACCGCAGCTACCTGGCCGGTGGCGGCGGTGCCGCGGTCGTGATCGACCCGCCGCGCGACATCGACCAGGTGATCGCCGCCGCGGCGCGGCGCGGGGTGCGGATCGCGTACGTCGCGGAGACCCACCTCCACAACGACTACGTCACCGGCGGCCTGGAGCTGGCCCGCGTCACCGGCGCCGCCTACCTGGTCCCGGCCGCGGCGAGCGTGTCGTTCGCCCGCACGGCCGTCGCCGACGGCGACACGGTCGCGGTGGACGAGGGCCTGGTGCTGCGCGCGATCGCCACCCCCGGCCACACCCCGCACCACACCTCGTACGCGCTGGAGGACGACGGCCGGGCGGTGGCGGCCTTCACCGGCGGATCGCTGCTGATCGGCACGGTCGGCCGCCCGGACCTGGTCGAGCCGCGGCTGACCGAGCGGTTGGCCCGCGCCCAGCACGCCTCCGCCCACCGCCTCGCCGACGAGCTCGACGACGAGGTCCCGGTGCTGCCCACCCACGGATTCGGCAGCTTCTGCTCCTCCTCGCAGGCCGCGGGCGACACCACCACGATCGGCAAGGAACGCACGGCCAACGACGCGCTCACGCTGGACGTGGACACCTTCGTCGCCCGCACCCTCGCCGGCCTGGAGGACGTACCCGCCTACTACGCCCACATGGGCCCCGCCAACGCCGCGGGCCCGGCTCCCGTCGACCTGACCCCGCCCGAGCCCGCCGACGCCCGGCGGATCGCCGAGCGGCTGGCCGCGGGGGAGTGGGTGGTGGACCTGCGCAGCCGCGTCGCCTTCGCCGCCGGACACGTGGCCGGATCGTTCAACTTCGAAGGGGACGGCAAGCTCGCGACCTACCTGGCCTGGCTGATCCCGTGGGGCAAGCCGGTCACCCTGCTCGCCACGACGCCGGAGCAGATCGCCGCCGCCCAGCGGGAGCTGGCCCGGGTCGGCATCGACCGCCCGGCCGCAGCCGCCACCGGTGACCCGGCCGGCTGGATACGCGACGGCGAGGAACTCGCCTCGTTCCCGCGCGCCGCCTTCGCCGACCTCGCCGCCACCCGTGAGCGCGGCGCGGAGGTCGTGGTGCTCGACGTGCGCCGCGCCTCGGAACGCGCCGGCGGATACGTCGAAGGCTCGGTGCACATCCCCGTCCACGAGCTGCACGGCCGGATCGGCGAGATACCGCCGGGCGTCGTGTGGGTGCACTGTGCCGGGGGCATGCGCGCGGCGATCGCCGCCTCCCTCCTGGACGCGGTGGGGCGGCAGGTCGTCGCCGTCGACGACGGTTTCGACGCCGCGGCCGACGCCGGCCTGACCGTGGCCGGCTCCTGATGCCCGTTCCCGGTCCCGTCGCTCCCGTCCCGCCGGTCGCCGGCGTGTGCGGACGGGGTGGCCCGGCAGCATGAGCGCACTGGTCCTGGCCCTGGTGGCGGGCGGCGTGGTCGGCCTGGCGCTCGGCGCGCTCGGCGGCGGTGGCAGCGTCCTGGCCGTACCGGCGCTGATCTACCTGCTCGGTTTCACTCCTGCCGAGGCCACCACCGCGAGCCTGCTCATCGTCACCGCCACCTCCCTGACCGCGCTGTACGCACATGCGCGGGCCGGTCACGTGCGGTGGAAGGCGGGCGCGGCCTTCGCCGCCGCCGGTGTGCTGCCCGCGGCCCTCGCCGGAGCGGCCGCCGCCCGCCTTCCGCAGGCGGCCCTCACCCTCGCCTTCGCGGGCGTCGCCGCCCTCGCCGCAATCAGGATGCTGCGCCCCGCGGCCGCGGTGGAGGGGGACCGCGAGGTACGCAAGGGGCGGGCCGCGGGGGCCGGCGCGGGGCTCGGCGCCCTGACCGGGCTGCTCGGCGTGGGAGGCGGTTTCCTCGCCGTACCGGCCCTGGTCACGGTGCTGGCCTTCGAGATGCGGGCAGCCGTCGGCACCAGCCTGCTGGTCATCTCCGTCAACTCACTGGCCTCACTGGCCACCCGCTTCGGGGCGGCCGGTGCCCTGGACTGGGCGGTCGTCGGCCCGTTCACCGCGGCCGCCGTCCTCGGGGCCTGGGACGGCAAGCGCCTCGCCGGGAAGGTCTCGGGGCCCCGTCTGCAGCGCCTGTTCGCGTTCGCCCTGCTGGCGGTGGCGGCCTTCATGCTCGTGGAGGCCGTGACATGACGCGTCCGGCGGGGCGGCGACGGACGTCTCGGGCCGGTGAACGGACGGACGTCTCGGGCCGCCGCGCGGCCGGACGCCTCGGGCGAGCAGGCGTCCGGCCCTCTCAGGCCAGCGAGAGGAACAGCTTCTCCAGCCGCGCCCGCATCTGCTCCCGGTCGCCGCCGGCCTGCTCCCCGTCGGCCATGCAGTGCTGCAGGCCCGTCGCGATGATCGCGAACCCGGCCCGGTCCAGCGCGCGGGAGACCGCGGCGAGCTGCGTGATGACGTCCTCGCAGTCGCGGCCGTCCTCGATCATCTTGATGATTCCGGCGATCTGTCCCTGTGCCCGTCGCAGCCGGTTGAGCACGCTCTTCAGCTCGTCGGCCGCCATCTCCAGCTCCACATTTCCTCCTCCGCGGCAGACCCGCGTCCCGGGGACACCCCGGGAGTCCCCGGTGCGGCTCCGGGCTCTCCGGATACCCCCGCGGGTATTCTAGTCCGTCGGGGCCCGCTTCCCCGGGGCCCGGGGGACGCAACGAAAAGGAACCCCATGCACATGATCACCCAGGCCGCCGTCCGTCCCGCCGAGGTGGCCGGCCGGCTGAGCGCCTACACCGTCGTCGACGTCCGCACCCCCGGCGAATACGCCGCGGGCCACCTGCCCGGTGCCCACAACATCCCCCTCGACCACCTCGCGAGGGCCGTCCCCGTCATGGAGGCGGCAGCCGCCCGCGGCGAACTGCTGATGGTCTGCGCTTCCGGCAACCGCTCCGCCACCGCCTGTGAACAGCTCGCCGCCGCGGGCATCCCCGCCGCCACCCTCACCGGCGGCACCGCCGCCTGGGCCGCACAGGGCCATCCGGTGGAGCGCGGCGACGACACCGGCGGCAAGACCGCCTGGCCCATGGAACGCCAGGTCCGCCTGGCCGCCGGCTCCCTCGTCGTGGCCGGACTCGCCTTCGGTGCCCGCTACCGGCACGCCCGCTGGCTGTCCGCCGCGATCGGCTGCGGCCTGGTCTTCTCCGCCGCGACCGACACCTGCGGCATGGCGGCCCTGCTGGCCAGGCTTCCGCACAACCAGCCCCGCGCCACCGACCTCGAAGCCACCTTCGCGGCCCTCGGCCGCTGACCGGGCGGCGCCGCCCGCACGGCCGGGCCGAAAAAGGCCGACCGCACATAGTTCCGGTGCTCCTCGGAAATCCGGGAGAAATCCTTGAGCAGAGCGGCTGCCTCCCGCCGCATTCACTCAGCTCTTTTCTGTGAGTGTTCTGGTCACGGTACGAGTTTCGCAGAAACGGCGTGCCGGGAAGGTCGGCCACATGTATCCCCGGAGAGTGCGATCCGGGGACGGAAGCGTCCCCTTGTACGGGGAAGTGACGGGTGTGACGGTCGAAGACGAGGCACGGGGGTGCAGTTCCCTGGCAGGTGTGCACCCCCTCGCCCGGCGAATTCGGTGGAGCTCGCGCCCGACTCCCCGAACCGGCTCCCCTCTTCGGTCCCGGAGCCGCATTCGCTTTCGGCGCGTTCCACTTGGCGGAGCTGCTGCTGACCCAGCTGCTGCAGGTCGTCGGCAGTATGCCCGGCGACTTCGGCTCGTACCGGGACGGCTGTGAAATCTTCGGTCAGGCTGTGGAGAAGCGCGCCGCCTTCTTCGGCGGGAATGCCTGACGGCGGTCCGTGCCGGTCCGGCGTCCGGGGCGCGGAAAACAGCCAGTTGGACGCGCGCGGACCAAGTGCTCGTCCAACTGGGTGCAGTTGACCCCATACTTCACGGACCGCAAAGTGAGGGCTGCCGACCCTCGAATCATGGCACGCCGATCGGTCCAGACCGACGCGGAAAGCGCGGAAGTCGCGGGAACGCGCCGCGCCTGCGGCCACGGGGTCGCCGGTCATTTCGGTCGTTGCCATCCTAGGGGGAATCATGAACGGCCTGGCGTACTCGGACCTGCCCCTGCCCCTGCGCTCGTCTCTTTTCTGCCACCGGAAAGGAACAACGGCAACGGCCCCCTCCGAACCTGATGCACGCGGGAAATGCCGTCGGCCCGGCACGGGGACCGGACGATGACCGGCCGGGAGCGCGTGTCCGCCGGAGCCGCGGCCGTCTCGGTGCCCGAACTGATCCGCCGCCAGGTGGCCCGCACACCGGACGCGGTGGCCGTGGCGGACACCGGACGCAAGGACACGTACGAGGAACTGGCGGCGGCGTCGAGCCGGCTGGCCGCGTACCTGACCGCCCGGGGCGTGCGGCGCGGTGACCGGGTCGCGGTGGTGCTGGAGCGGTCGGCGGGCTTGCTGACGGCGCTGCTGGGGGTGTGGCAGGCGGGGGCCGCGTACGTTCCGGTGGACTGCGGATATCCGGCGGACCGGGTGGCATTCCTGCTGACGGACTCGGCCCCGGTGGTGGTGCTGTGCTCGAAGGCGACCCGATCCGTGACACGACACCTGGTCCCGGCCGGCGCGCGCACCGTGGTGCTGGACGATCCGCGGGTGATGGCGGCGGTGGCCGCCTGTCCGCCCGGCCGCCCAGGGACGGTGGTGGGTGCGGAGGACGCGGCGTACGTCATGTACACCTCCGGCTCGACGGGGCAGCCGAAAGGCGTGCTGGTCCCGCACGGCAGTGTGGCGGGCCTGGTGAGCGACCCGAGGTGGGGAGTGGGCCCGGACGACGCGGTGCTGGCCCACGCGCCGTACGCCTTCGACGCGTCGCTGTTCGACCTGTGGCTGCCGCTGGCGGTCGGCGGCACGGTGGTCATGGCGGAGCCGGGCGCGCCGGACGCGCGGCGCCTCGGCCGGGCGGCGGCCGACGGCGTGACAGCGGTGCAGCTCACGGCAGGGCTGTTCCGGGTGATCGCGGAGGAGTCGCCGGAGTGCTTCCGGGGTTTCCGGCAGGTCATGTGCGGCGGGGACGTGGTACCGGCCGCGGCGGTGGCACGCGTACGGGAGGCGTGCCCGGAGGTGACCGTGCAGCATCTGTACGGGCCGACGGAAGCCACGCTGTGTGCGACGACGCGTCCGGTGCGGCCGGGCGACGAGGTGCCGGACGTCCTGCCCCTCGGGCTGCCGCTGGCCGGCCGCCGCCTGCACGTGCTCGACCCGTGGCTGCGGCCGGTCGCACCGGGTACGGACGGGGAGCTGTACCTCGCCGGGGCCGGACTGGCCCGCGGGTACCTGGGGCGCCCGGGGTTCACCGCGGAGCGCTTCGTGGCCTGCCCGTTCGCGCCCGGTGAGCGGATGTACCGCACCGGGGACCTGGTGCGGTGGAGCGCTGACGGCGAACCGGTCTTCGTCGGGCGGTCCGACGAGCAGGTCAAGATCCGTGGGTTCCGGGTGGAGCCGGGCGAGGTGGAAGCGGCCCTCGCCGCGCATCCGGCGGTCGGGCAGGCCGTGGTGGTGGCCCGGGAGGACCACCCGGGCGAGCGGCGGCTGGTCGGATACGTCGTTCCTGCCGTCGGCCCTGAGGCGGCGACGGAGCCGGACGGGCCCGCCGGTCATGCCGGTCCCGCAGAACTTACCGGTCCCACCGGCCACGCCGGTCTCGAACACCCCGACGGCCGCCACCCCGACGCGTTCCTCGCCGGCCTGCGCGACCACCTCGCCGCGACGCTCCCCGACTACCTGATCCCGGCCGCCCTCGTACCGCTGGACCGGCTGCCGCTCACCCCGCACGGCAAGGTCGACCGCAAGGCCCTCCCGGCGCCCGGCTTCGGCACCGCCGCGCCGGAACAGCCGCGGACGGCGGCCGAGGCGACCCTGTGCGGCTTGTTCGCCGAGGTACTGGGGCTGGACCGGGTGGGGGCGCGGGACGGCTTCTTCGCGCTGGGCGGTGACTCGATCAGCTCGATGCAGCTGGTGTCGCGGGCCCGTCGGGCCGGGCTGGTCCTGACGTCCGGTCAGGTCTTCGGCCTCATGACGCCCGAGCGGCTGGCGGCGGTGGCCGAGACCGTCTCGGACCGGCCGGAAGACGCCACGGCGGACGACGCGGGGGCCGGGGACGTGCCCTGGACCCCGGTGATGCGGGCGCTGGGGAAGCGGGGCGCGGGCAACGGATTCGCGCAGTGGGTGATGGTCGGCGCGCCGGCCGGGCTGACGCGGGACGTGCTGGCGGGCGGGCTGGCCGCCGTACTGGACACCCACGACATGCTGCGCGCCCGGATCGTGACGGAGGGCCCGGAGCCGGTTCTGACCGTGGCCGGGCGCGGCACGGTGGACGCGGCCTCGCTGGTCACACGCATCGTCCCCGAGGACGGCCGCAGCCTGGACGAGGCCGCCGAGCGGGCCGTACGGGACGCGCTGCGGCGGCTCGACCCCGCCGCCGGGACGCTCGCCCAGATGGTCTGGCTGGACGCGGGGCCCGAGCGCAACGGCCGGCTGGTGCTGGTCGTCCACCACATGGTGGTGGACGGGGTCTCCTGGCGCATCCTGATCCCCGACCTCCGGGCCGCCTGCGAGGCGGTCGCCGCGGGACGGCGGCCGGCCCTCGATCCCGTCGGAACGTCCTTCCGGCAGTGGGCCGGGCTGCTGGCGGCACAGGCCACGGACGGGCGCCGCACCGCGGAACTGGACGGCTGGCAGGCGCTGCTGGACGGCGGCGACCTGTCCGTGGGCACGCGGGCGCCCGACCCGCTGCGGGACACCGCCGCCACCGTGCGCCGTACGGAATGGACCGTTCCGGCCGGCCACGCGGCAACCCTGACGGGTCGCACACCCGCCGCATTCCACTGCGGCGTGCACGAAGTCCTGCTGTCCACGCTCGCCGGGGCACTCACCCGCTGGCGGCCGGACACCGTCCCGGCCGCCGGGCTGCTGGTGGACGTGGAGGGCCACGGCCGCGAACCGGTGGCCGAAGGAGTGGAACTGGCCCGTACGGTGGGGTGGTTCACCGACGTGCACCCGGTCCGCCTGAACGCCGCCGGTGTCGACCTCGGCGAAGCCCTGGCGGGCGGCCCGGCGGCCGGCGCGCTGCTGAAGGCGGTCAAGGAACAGGCCAGGGCGGTGCCCGGCGACGGACTCGGCCACGGCCTGCTGCGCCACCTCAACCCGGAAACGGGACCGGCGCTGGCCGCGCTTCCGGCCCCGCAGGTCTCGTTCAACTACCTGGGCAGGTTCCGCACCACCGGGACACCTGCCGGCCCGGCCGGACCCTGGCAGCTCACCGGTCACGCCACGATCGGCGAGTCCGCCGACCCGGCCATGCCCGTACTGCACGCCCTGGAAGCAGAGGCCGCCGTACGGGACACCCCCGACGGACCCGAACTGACCCTCGCCCTGAGCTGGTCCGGCCACCTGCTGGACGAGACAGCCGTACGGACCCTGGGGCAGTTGTGGCTCGACCTGCTCGGCGGCCTGGCCGCGCACACCCGCACCACCGGAGCGGGCGGGCACACGCCCTCCGACTTCCCGCTGCTCACCCTCACCCAGCAGGACGTGACCGAGCTGGAGCAGGCGGTACCGCAGCTCGCGGACGTCTGGCCGCTCTCACCCTTGCAGGAAGGGCTGTTGTTCCAGTCCGTCTACGACGAGCTGGCGCCGGACGTCTACAAGAGCCGGTGGACACTGGAACTCGACGGACCGCTGGACACCGGCCGGCTGCGGGCCTCCTGGCGGGCCCTGGTGGACCGGCACGCCGCCCTGCGGGCGAGCTTCCGCCGGAGCGCGTCCGGCGCGGCCGTACAAGTCGTCGCGCGTGACGTGCCGCTGCCCTGGCACGAGGCGGACGTGTCGCACCTCCCGCAGGACGCGGCGGCGGCCGCGGCCGCGGAGCTGGCCGCACGGGAACAGCGCGGGCGGATCGACCTGGCGACAGCGCCGCTGTGGCGGCTCCTCTTGATCCGTCTCGGCGCGGACCGCCACCACCTGGTCGTCCTCACCCACCACGTCCTGATGGACGGCTGGTCGCTGCCGGTGCTGGTCGCGGAGCTGTCCGCGGCGTACGCAGCGGGCGGCGACGACCCGCGCCCGGCCCCCGTCACCTCGTACCGGGAGTACCTGGCCTGGCTGGCGCGGCAGGACAAGGAAGCCGCACGGGAGGCCTGGCGCACCGCGTTCCACGGCGCGGACGAACCCACCCTGGTGGCGCCGACGGCACCGAAGCACGGCGCGACCGACCCCGTACACCTGCACGCCGACCTCCCCGCCGAGCTGTCCCGCCGGGTGGAGGAGCTGGCCCGCACCCACGGCCTGACCGCGAGCACCGTGGTACTCGGCGCCTGGGCACTGGTCCTCGCCCGGCTGGCCGGCCGTACGGACGTGGTCTTCGGCGTCACCATGGCCGACCGCCCGCCCGAACTGCCGGGCGTCGAGACGATGGTGGGCCTTCTGATCAACACGCTGCCGGTACGGGTGCCGCTGGACGCCGCGCAGCCGGTGCCCGCCCTGCTCAAGGACGTACAGGAACGTCAGTCGGCCCTTTTGCCCCACCGGCACCTCGGCCTGTCCGAAGCGCAGAAACTGGGCGGTCCCGGCGCGCTCTTCGACAGCATCGTGGTCTACCAGAATCTGCCCCGGCCACCGGCCGCTCCGGACCGGCCCGGCGCGCTCACGATCCGCCTCTCGGACGTGACCGACGTCGTCCACTACCCGCTGGGCCTGAACATCACCCCCGGCGAACAGCTCCGCGTCCACCTCATCCACCAGCGCGGACTGCTCCCCGCCGAAGTCGTCGAAGCCCTGCCCGCCCGGCTGGCCCTGGTCCTCGGACAGCTGGTCACCGACGGTCCGGCGCCCGCCGTGGGGCGGGTCGGCGTGCTGGACGCGGAAGAACACCGGCAGGTGGTGACGGAGTGGAACCGTACGGAGGTGCCGCTGCCCGCCGTACTGGTACCGGAACTGCTCCGCCGCCGCGCGGCGCGGTCGGCCGACGCCGTGGCCGTCGAGGACGCCCGCAGGACCGTGACCTACGGGGAACTCACGACCGCGGCCGGCCGTCTGGCACGCCACCTGATCGACCTCGGTGTCGGCCCGGAGCGCCGCGTCGCGGTGGTGCTGCGGCGGTCGGCGGAGTCCCTGACCGCCGCACTGGCCGTGCTCATGGCGGGCGGCGTCCTCGTACCCGTCGACCCGGACTACCCGCCCGAGCGCCGGGCCTTTCTGCTGCGGGACGCCGACCCGGCCGTGGTGCTGTGCGCCGCCGACACCCGGCACGCGGTGCCCGGCGACTGCGCCGCCCGCGTGGCCGACCTGGACGACCCGGCCCTGACCGGGGCCCTGGCACGCCGCGAAGGCGGTTTCGTGACCCGGGCCGAACGCCGTACGCCGCTGGGAGCGGACAACGCGGCGTACCTCATCTACACCTCGGGGACCACCGGCGTACCGAAAGGCGTCACGGTCACCCACCGCGGCCTGCGCAACCTCGTCGCCGACCGGGTGGCCCGGTTCGGCATCGGCCCGCACAGCCGTGTCCTCCAGCTCGCCGCCCCCACCTTCGACGTGTCGATCGCCGACACCTGGCCCGTCCTGTGCGCGGGCGGACGCCTCGTCCTGGCCCCGCCGGGCCCGCCGCCCCTGGGCGCGGACCTGGCCCGCCTGCTGCGCACCCACCGGATCACCCAGCTCGGCGGCACCCCGTCCTTCCTGCTGCACCTGCCGCCGGACGACCTGCCGGACCTGCGCGTCATCGTGACCGGCGGCGAGCCGCTGACCGGGGAACTGCGCCGGCGCTGGGCCCCGGGGCGGCAGGTCCACGAGGAGTACGGGGTCACCGAAGCCACCGTCGTGCAGACGTCCACCGCCCCGCTGACCGGCGGCGAGACGCCCACCGTAGGCCGTCCCGTCGCCAACACCCGGCTGTACGTCCTGGACGCGTTCCTCCAGCCGGTGCCGCCCGGCGTGCCCGGCGAACTGTACGTGGCGGGGGAGGGCCTGGCGCGCGGCTACCAGGGCCGGACGGCGCTGACCGCGCAGCGGTTCGTGGCCTGCCCGTTCCCGCCCGGCATGGGGGTCCCCCCGGCCGAAGGCTGGGGGAGGATGTACCGCACCGGGGACATCGTGCGCTGGACCGGCGACGGCGAACTGGTCTTCGCCGGGCGGGCCGACGACCAGGTCAAGATACGCGGCCACCGCGTCGAACTCGGCGAGGTGGAGGCCGCGCTGGCCGCCCACCCCGCCGTGGGCGAGGCGACGGCCGCGGTCCGTGAGGACCGGCCGGGGGAGCGGCGGCTGATCGGCTATGTGGTGCCGAGGGGGGTGGCGGCCGGCCGGCCGGTGGGCGAGCGGCCGGTGAACGGTCACGCGGTGAACGGTCACGCGGTGAACGGGCATCCGGTGGACGGCCGGTCGCTGGGCGGGTGTCCGGTGGACGGCCGGTCGGTGCGGGAGCACGTCGCCGGGGCGCTGCCCGAGTTCATGGTGCCCGCCGCGGTCGTGGTGCTGGACGCGCTGCCGCGCACCCCGAACGGAAAGGTGGACCGCGCGGCCCTGCCCGCCCCCGCCTTCACCGCGCGGGCCGCCGGCCGGGCGCCGCGCACCCCGGCCGAAGAGCTCCTGTGCGCACTGTTCGCCGAGGTACTGGGGCTGGACCGGGCCGGCGTCGAGGACAGCTTCTTCGAGCTGGGCGGTGACTCCATCGTCTCGCTGCAACTGGTGGCACGGGCCCGCCGCGCCGGACTGGTGCTGACCTCACCGCAGGTGTTCGAGGCGAAGACACCCGAACGGCTCGCCCGGCTGGCCCGTACGGCGGACGACGCGACCGGCCCGCAGGCCTCCGTGGACACGGGCGTCGGCCGGATCCCCCGGACGCCGCTCATGCGGAGGCTGGGCGAGCGGGTCACCGGCGGCGGGTTCGCGCAGTGGGCGATCGTCGCCACGCCCGCCGCACTCACCAGGGACGCCCTGACGGCCGGGCTGCGCGCCGTACTGGACACGCACGCCATGCTCCGGGCCCGCGTGGTGCCGGACGCGGACGGGTGGGCGCTGGAGACGGCGGAGCGGGGTTCGGTTGACGCCGAGGAGCTGATCACCTGTCCGCCGGTCGTGGACGATCTCGACGAGGCTGCCGGGCGTGCGGCGCGGGACGCCGTCGGACGGCTCGACCCGGCGGCGGGCCGCATGGTGCAGGCGGTGTGGCTGGACGCCGGGCCCGGGCGGGCGGGGCGTCTGGCGTTGGCCGTCCACCACCTGTCGGTCGACGGGGTGTCGTGGCGCATCCTGCTCGCGGACCTGCGGGCCGCTTGCGAGACGGCGGCGGAGGGCGGCGTACCGCACCTCGATGCGGTCGGCACGTCGTTCCGAACCTGGGCGGCCGCGGCCGGGCCGGACGCCGAAGCTCATCGGGCGAGCGACGCACTGCGGCTCGACGCGCCGCCCCCCACCGCATCGCCGCTCGACGCGCAACCGTCCTCCCTGCTGCCGTCCGACGCGCAACCGTCCTCCCTGCTGCCGTCCGACGCGCAACCGTCCTCCCTGCTGCCGTCCGACGCGCAACCGTCCTCCCTGCTGTCGGCCGACGCGCAACCGTCCTCCCTGCTGTCGGCCGACGCGCAACCGTCCTCCCTGCTGTCGGCCGACGCGCAACCGTCCTCCCTGCTGCCGTCCGACGCACAACCGCTCTCCCTGCTGTCGGCCGACGCGCAAGCGCCCGACCCGCTGCCGGTCGGCCAAGACCTCGACCCGGCCGTCGACACCGCGGCGACCCTGCGCGAACGGACCTGGGCGGTACCGGCCGGGCAGGCGGAGATCCTGACGTCCCGTACTCCGGCGGCGTACCACTGCGGCGTGCACGAGGTGCTGCTCGCGGCACTGACAGGGGCCGTCATGGCCGGACGGCCGGACGGCGGCGGCTCCGTCCTCGTGGACGTCGAAGGGCACGGCCGGACGGCGGCCGACGGGACCGACCTCTCCCGTACGGTGGGCTGGTTCACCACCGTACGCACGCAACGGCTGGACCTCACCGGCATCGACCTGGCCGAGGTGGCGGCGGGCGGCCCCGCGGCCGGCCGGCTGCTCAAAGCGGTCAAGCAACAGTCCCGGGCGGCAACTGAAGACGGATCGGACCACCTTCCGGGGAGCACCGACGCACCCACCGCGCGGGCGCACCTTCCGGCCGCCCGCATCAGCTTCAACTACATGGGCCGCTTCCTCGCCGCCCCCGCCCGGGCAGGCGCGCCCGAACCCTGGCAACTGACCGGCGAACCGGCCATCGGCTCCTCCTCCGACCCCGGCATGCCCGCCCCGCACGTCCTGGAAGCGAGCGCGGTCATCCGGGACACCGCGGACGGGCCGGCCCTCAGCCTCACCCTCACCTGGCCGGACCGGCTGCTGGACGCGACGGTGGCGGCCCGGCTCGGCCGTGCCTGGCTGGACCTGCTGGACGGCCTGGCCGCCCACACGGACAGCCCCGCTGCCGGAGGGCACACGCCTTCCGACTTCCCGCTCCTGGACCTGGATCAGGACGAGATCGAGCAATTCGAGGCGATCGCCGACCGGTTGAGTGACGAAGCGGCGCGGTGAACGGGGCGTGACGGTTGCGGTCCGGTCGGTCGGCCGCGCGGGCACCACGGCCGTGAGCAGGCATACCGCACCGTCAGGGCCGTATCGGGCACCGCATACACTCACCGTGGCGCCGGACCGTCGTGGCGCAAGTACAACCGTAAGGAGCAAGGGTGTTGGAGCAGGGCTACCCCGTGGACCGGATAGACACCGGTACGGCTCACTCGGCGCGCGTGTACGACTACATCCTCGGCGGGAAGGACCATTACGCCGTGGACCGCGAAGCCGGTGACGTGATGTGCGAGGAGTGGCCGGCACTGCCCGTCCACATGCGGGCCAACCGGAAGTTCATGCACCGCGCGGCCCGCTATCTGGCCCGTGAGGAAGGCATCGGACAGTTCCTCGACATCGGCACCGGCCTGCCCACCTCCCCGAACCTGCACGAGGTGGTGCAGCAGGTGCGGCCCGACGCCCGCGCCGTGTACGTCGACAACGACCCGATCGTGCTGACCCACGCGCGGGCGCTGCTCACCGGCTCCGCCGAGGGCCGGACCGCGTACGTCGACGCCGACATGCGCGACCCGGAGGCCATCATCGGCTCCGGCCAGTTCCAGGAACTGCTGGACCTGCGGCAGCCGGTCGGTCTGATGATCATCGGCATTCTGCACTTCATCCTCCCGCCCGACGACCACAGCCTGGTGCGCCGCCTCCTGGAGCCGCTGCCCGCGGGCAGTTTCCTGGCCATGACCATCGGGACCGCCGACTTCGCGCCGCGCGAGGTCAACCGGGTCGCCGACGAGTACGCACGCCGGGGCATGCCCATGAAGCTGCGCACCAAGGCCGAGGCCGAGGCGCTCTTCGAGGGCCTGGACCTGGTCGGCCCCGGGCTGACGCAGGTCCACCACTGGCGCCCCGACGCCGACCAGGAGCGGGTCGACGACCGGGACATCGCGATGTACGGGGCAGTCGCCCGCAAGAACGCCTGAGGCCCGGCCCCTGCCGACCCGGTCCGTCCGATCCGTACGTTCGCCGGCTCCGAAGAGAAGACAGGGAGCCGGCGGACCGCGGCCCGGCCGTACGGCGCGACCGATGCCACCGTGGGTCGAGTGGATGGGGGAACCACATGCTGCTGACGCTGACCGGAGGCTCCGGCGCGGGCAAGACCACGCTGGCGAATGCGCTGACGGCCACCGCGCCCCGGGTTTCCACCCGTGTCCTGCACGGCGACGACTACTACTTCGGCACACCGGAACGCGGCGGCGTGTGGAGGTACGACGACGCGGGGGCACCGCATCTGGACTACGGATCTCCCCGGTCGATGGACTTCGGTCGCCTCACCCAGGACGCCGACGCCGCACTGGCCACGGCCTCCGTCGTCATCGTCGAGGGACTGTTCGCCCGCCACACCGCACCGTCGGCACGCTGCCCACGCCTCGATATCTTCGTGGACCTGCCGGCCGACCTCCGGCTGGTACGCAAGATCCAGCGCAAGTGCCTGCACCACGGCTTCCCCCTCGACACCCTCCTGCACAACTACCTCCACCACCGACGCGACGCGCACGAACGACACGTCGAACCGGCCCGCGACGCCAGCGACCTGATCCTCGACGCGACACGGCCCGCCGACACCCTGGCCCACCAGGTCTGGTCTCAGGCCCGCACAGAACTCCGGCATCACCTCTCGCCGAAGACGAACTCCGCCGTACCGACGTACAGGTACCGTGGAGCGATCGTCGATTTCCTGAACACCTGAGATCGATGGATGGCTGACAGGAAACCTCCGTCCCAGGAATTCGGCACCGCGACGACCGGACGGTCGGCGGTGTGGAAAAGCATCGAGGAATTCGCGAATGCGTGGGGGCGCCCTCTGGCGCCTGGGGACGGAATTGCGTCATGCGAAGTGCGGAATGCGGAGCAGCGGCTCGGGCTACGCCTCCCGGCAGCCTTGTACGAGGCTTATGCGCTCTTCGGCCGGCGAGCGGACCTGACCGCCGTGCACAATCCCTTGCTCACCCCTGACGAACTGCTGCTCGACCCGTCGGGCGAGCTGCTGGTGTTCCGCAGTGAGAACCAGGGCTGCGCGGGCTGGGGAATTCCCCTGGAAACGCTGGGACACGACGATCCGCCGGTGGGCCTGTTTTCCGACCACCTGCCGGACGTCAGCTGGACGCCATACCTGGAGCGCGTGTCGTGGGCGTGCGCCGAACTGGTGCTGAGCGAGACGGTCATGGCGCGCCGGTACGGCCCGTACGGACGCGAGTGCCCGGCGACCGCTGCGGTCGTCGCGGCCGTCGAGGCCACGTGCACGCCGGTGGCCTTGCCGCCCTGTCCGGCCTGGTACGCCCCGGCGGAAGGCCCGGTGCGCTGGTACTCCGCTCCCGGAAAACTGCTGTGCCTGGAGCCGGGGCCGGACGAGCCGGATCCGGCTGAGCCGGTCCCGGCCCTGGTCGTCGTGGGCCGGACGGAAGCCGATGTACGGGAGGTCATCGCGGCCGTCCCCGGTGACTGGCGTGCGGAGGAGCCGATGCCGGAGGCGGAAGAAGAGCCGTTTCCCGGCTGGTGAGAACACGGTTGGGTGAGATCACGTCCCGCTGTCGGTCGCCTGCCGGCACAGTGGGCATCGGTCACGGCCGTCCCACCGGTCCCATCCGAATGCCGTGGGGGAGAGGGACTGGCCCTCCAACTCGTGGCGCACCGCGACCCGGTAGGCCCAGACCGTGCCGATGTACGGGTGGTAGGCGTCGTGAAAGGCGCGTGAGGCCGGCTCGGCGCCCGTCGCGACGGCCCGTTGCAGGGCGCGGAGTTGCTCGAACAGGGCCTGTCCGGCGCCGGCGACCGCGGTGGACGCGTCGATGAACAGCCGTTCGCGCGCTTCGTAGATCGCGGCATCGCTCAGCGCCGCCCGGGTGGCGGCGCCCAGGTCGGCGTCGGCCACCGGGGACTGGGCGATCTGACGCAGCCGGGCGTGGCCGGCCTCGGCGGCGGTGATGAACTCGATGTACACGGCCCGCCGCCGTTCCCCCGCCCCGCGGTCGTTCTCGTGGCGGCGGCGCAGGTGGTCGGCCAGGACGGTACCGGAGACGGCGAGCGAGCCACCGCAGACCGTCGCGACGAGCGTTCCCCAGTCCACGACGGCCCTCCCCTCCCTCTCCCCGCCGTGATCACGGTGCCGGGAAGGGAATCTACGCGCGGCCTCCGCCGAAGAACAGAGGGCGGGCCCGCGACCCGCCGACTGTGAAAAGTCGCCATGAAGTCACCACTTTGCCGGTTGTTGACTGTTTCTTGGTCGTTCATTGCCGGTAGCGTCCCGTTCTGATCGGCGAATCCGATCAGGGCCGTACCGTGAGCCGTTGGATGCCACCGGAGGATGTATGACCTCTCGTATCACCGCCGCCATAGCCACCTGTGCGCTGAGCCTCGGCGCCCTCGCCACGGGCGTGGGCACAGCCGCGGCGGCACCGTCCGCCACCGCCGCCGGTGCGGATGCGCCGTCTCCGAGGGCGGCGGTCGACGCGCGCGCCGCGGCCGTCGACCGGTGCAGCTACCAGGTGGTCCGCTCCGACGACTCCCGCTACGTCTACTCCGTGAGCGGGGTCGTCGGCGGCAGCACGCGCGAGTTCCCGCTGCAGAAGGAGGACTTCGTGCGGGTCTCCGGCGAGTGGCTCAAGGTCGCCCAGGTGGACGTGTGCGCGGGCGGGCAGAGCCAGGCCCCCGCCACGCTCCGGGTCACGGGCAAGCTGGACCGCCCGGAGCACTACGACCCGTCCGTGCCGCGGACCATCCGCAGTGGCCCCCTCCGGCCCGCGTCCTCGGCGGTGATCCCGAAGGCCCCGCGGCTGACGTCCGTCGACCGCGTCGACGCGGCCACCGTCCGCGTCAACTGGGAAGCCGCACAAGGCGACCCGGACCAGGTGATCGTGCTGGAGCGCAAGCCGTTCTACAGCAGTGAGCTGGGCCTGTGGCACCCGTACACGTTCCAATGGAACGCACCGGACGGCGCCACCTCGATGGACCGGACGCTTCAGCGTGACCCCGGCGTCCCCGCCGGAATCCGGTCGCACTCCTACTGGATGCGTGTGGTGAAGGACGGTTTCGTCAGCGATCTGCGCGCCGAGCGGCCGACCACCGTCGAGCCGTAGCGGGCGAGCAGCGCGGAGGGCGCCCGGCCGGTGCAAGGCCGGGCCGGGCGCCACCGTTCGCGACCTGTACGGACAGCGGCTCGCCCGTATCGACAAGGGTGGCGGGGCCTTCGCCACCGAGGCCGATGCGGCGGCCGAGAAGGCGATCCTCGGCGTCCTCCGTGCCGCCCGGCCCGACGACGCGGTGCTCGGCGCAGAAGGTGGGCGGCAAGGCGCCGCGGACGCAGCGCGGCAGTGGCTGGTGGGCCCCCTGCGCGGCACGCTGAACTACGCCGTCGGCACCGTGCTGGTCGCCGTCGACGTGGCGCTGCGCGAGGGCGCGCGTACGTCACGGACGGCGGCGACCTGTCGGGCAGCGTCACTTCGCGGCCGGCGTCGCCTTGTGCCGGGCCGCCGACTGCGTCGTCACCGGCATCGACGGTGCCCCGGTCGGCCAGGGCGGCCGGGGACTCGTCGCGGCCGCCGACGCCGAGACCCACCGGCTGATGATGACGAGGGTGCGCGGTCGGGAGTAGCCGCGCAGCGTTCCAAAGCGTTCTGGAAGCAGTAACGCGTCGGTGCCGATGATGGTTCCCCACGGACGAACGGCCGCTCGAAAGGCGGCCGTTCGCCGTACGGGAAAGAGGATCGTCACCCTCGGGACTGCGCCCCGATGGTGGGTCCCGCGCCGTTCTTGTACAGGGCGATGAGCTTGCTGAAGTCGAACGGCCGCTGGTCCACGCAGGTACAGCGGTAGGTGTCGCACTGGTCGCCGCCGACGGTGCACGGCGGCTGGACGTCGGGGTTGCCCTGGTTGTGGTCGCGGGTGGCGTCCCACCCGGAGAGCGCGCCGAGCTGGTTCTCGTGGGCGAACTCGACCAGGCTGCGCTGGTTGTCGAGGGTGAAGACCCGCTTGTTGATGTTGCAGCCGAACATCGGGGTCGCGCCCGTACGGTTCCAGGTCTTCGTCGCGTCCCAGGCGGGCCACAGCGAACCGATCTGGCCGTGCATGGCCTTGAGGCCGATGACGCAGCACTCGTACATGTCCGGCGGCGCGCTCTGGCCGAACTCCATCAGCATGCCGTTGACCAGGCCGGGCTCGATCCCGGCGGCGGCCACCTTGGCCAGGAACCTGACGCCGACCGGGCTGAAGCCCGCCGACCCCTCGCCGGGCTGAGCGTCGGCGGGCAGGGTGTAGGAGATCTTGAGACCGGGGTGCTTGACGAGGACCTGGGAGATCGCTGCCGTGTGCCTCAGGTGCGCGGCCTCATCGGCCAGGAAGTCGCCCTCGAAGTCGAAGTCGATGCGCGCCACACCGTAGTTGCGCAGGAACGCCTCGTACTGCTCGACGATCCTCGGGACGTTCGTCTCGACGGCTTCGAGGGGCCTGCCGGAGGCTCCGCCGCAGGAGAAGGCGACCTTGCCGCCCGTAGCGGCCAGCTGCTGGATGTCCTTCTTCCCGTACGAGCTCTGGTCGACCTCCCAGTCGGGGCCGTCCTGACCGGCCCACGCCAGCTTCTTGTTGTTGTTGGCGACGATGAAGCCCAGCATGAAGCCGTCCACACCGGATTCCTGGGCGTACTGGGGAAGGCTGGGGTTCGGCCAGGCCATGTAGTCCACGTACGGCGCGCGCGGCATGTCCCAGGGGCCGCCGTCCGGGAGCTTGTCGGTCGTGCTGAACTCCAGCGGCTGGGACTGGTCGGAGCGGTTGCCCGCGAGGTCGACGGCCGTGACCCGTACCGTGTACGCGGTCGTCGGGGTGAGCCCGGAGAGCACCGCCGTCTCGTCCTTGACCCGCAGTGGCTGGGCGCCGCCGTAGGTGACCTCGTAGCCCTGCACGCCGATGTTGTCGGTGGCGGGGGCCCAGGACAGGGTGGCCTGGGTCGGGCCGACCGTGTCCACCTGCAGGGTCGTCGGCGCGCTCGGCGGCGTCGTGTCGTCGGGCACGTCGGCGGACTGCCCGTTGATCTTGAACTCGGTCGGCAGCGGACCGGGGCCCGGCATGGACCGGGAGAAGCCGAGCCGGAACTCCTGGGTGCCGCGGTTCGGCGTGACGATCTTGCGCTCGGGCACCAGACGCCCGGTGATGACGTTGCCGGACCGCTGCCAGACGAGCCCGTAGACGTTGGTGACGTTCTGGTCCGACTGCACGCGGAACGAGATTTCCGGATCGACCAGTGGTTCGCTTTCGAAATTCCACACAGTGGCCTTCATGGTGCCGTACCACTCGCCAGGAGATTCCCATTCCGGCGTGACGTACTGCTTTGCCATGTCCCCACCCCTCGTTTCCGACGTCCGGTTCCCGGACGTGCCTCCCCCCGTCGCGACCCCGTTGTGAACCTGTCGCCTCGTTGCGATCCCGTTGCGACAGGGAACCTAGGCACGGCACATGCCTGCGTCAATCAGGGAAATCGGCCAGTGCCGGACCGGCCGGAAGAGTGCGCGGGAAGTGGCGCAATTCCGGGACGACGCCGCGGAGCGTGGTGCGGATGCGTCCGGTGCAATTCCCGGAAAGAACTGTGCCGGTGGTGGGGGAAGAGGTACGGGGATACGGGAGTACGTGGGGCTGCGCTCCCCGGTGGGCGGCGGGCCACGGGCAGGCCCGGCCGTGTACCGCAAGACCCTCCGCCCCACCCCGCCTTTGTCCCGACGCACAACACGCGACCTGCTGATTCGTCCTCCCGGACCAAGAACCCGGAAGGCCGCCGTGCGTACGCTGCGGCCCAGTTGACCGAGCCCCCCCCCGGCGCCGTGCCGCCTCCGCTCCCCTCCACGCGAAAGGCCCCGACGTGTCCTTGGACCTGCACCACCGCGCCGTCGTCGCCGATGCCCACAACGACCTCCTCATGGCCGTTGCCGCGCGTCCCCCGCAACGCTGGGGCGCCTTCTTCCGGGACCGGTGGCTGCCGCAGCTGCGCGAGGGCGGCATCGACATCCAGGTCCTGCCGGTCTTCATCGACGACCAGTACCGTCCCGAGGGCGCGCTCCGGCAGACCCTCCGCATGATCGAGTGCGCCCATGTCCTCGCCGAGGCCAACGCCGCAGACGTCGCGCTGTGCACCGACGGAGCCGGCATCGACGAAGCCCTCGCCGAGCGGAAGATCGCTCTGGTGCTCGCCCTGGAGAGCGCGCCGGGCATCGACGCCTCCGTCGAACTGTTCGCCACCCTGTTCCGGCTCGGCGTACGGATCGCCTCGATCGCCCACTGGGGACGCACCCCGCTCGCGGACGGCAGCCGGGAGGACGCCACCGGCAGCCGGCTGACCGCCCCCGGCGTGCGGGCGCTGCGGGAGATGGAACGCCTGGGCATGCTCTTCGACATCTCCCACCTGGGGGCGAGCGGTGTCTCCCACGTACTGGAACTCGCGACCCGCCCGCTCGTCGCCACTCACTCCTGCGCCCGCGCCCTGCGGGATCACCATCGCAACCTCACCGACGACCAGCTCCGCGGTGTGGCCGGCACCGGCGGGGTGGTGTGCGTGAACTTCGTTCCGGACTTCCTCACCGACGACGAGTCGAAGGTGAGCGTCGACCTGGTGGTCGACCACATCGAACATGTCGTCTCCGTGGCCGGGACCGACCACGTCGGCCTCGGGTCGGACTTCCTCCGCGAGGTGGTGGCGGACGTGACCCCGCCCTGCTGCGAGAACCTCGACGAGGAGGATCCGCAGTTCGACTTCCCCGATCTGGCGGGCCCGGCCGACCTGCCCCGGGTCACCGAGGCGATGCTCCGCAGGGGGCTGCCGGAGGAGGACGTCCGCAAGATCCTCGGCGGCAACATGCGGCGGCTCATGAGCAAGAACATGGGCTGACGCCCGGCCCGAACGGTGCCCGCCGGGGCATGGCGGCTCAGCACCAGTCATCCCGGCCCTGCCATTCACCCGACACCTCACGGAGGACAACCCGTGCCGCACGACTCCGCACGCCGTTTCGCGCCGGCGGACGACACACCGGACACACCGGATGCGCTGGACACACCGGGAACACCGTCAGCACCATCCCTGGACGCCATGCTCGCCGACCTCGAAGAGCTGGTGACCTGTGAGTCCTTCTCCGACGACCACGCCGCCGTGGCCCGCAGCGGTCAGGTGGTCGCCGCGCAGGGCCGCCGGCTGCTCGGTGTCTCGCCCCAGACGCTCACCCTCGACGGCATCACCCATGTGCAGTGGACGTTCGGAACGCCGCGCATCCTGCTGCTGGGCCATCACGACACCGTCTGGCCGACCGGCTCCCTCAAGACGCATCCCTGGTCGGTGGAGCAGGGCGTCGTCCGCGGGCCCGGCGTCTTCGACATGAAGGCCGGCCTGGTGCAGATGTTCCACGCTCTTGAGTCGCTGCCTTCCCTGGACGGCCTCTGTGTGCTCGTCACCGGGGACGAGGAGACCGGCTCGGCCACCTCCCGCGCACTGATCGAGGACATCGCGCGCCGGTGCTCGGCCACGTTCGTCCTGGAGCCGTCGGCACCCGGCGGAGCGCTGAAGACCGGCCGCAAGGGCGTGTCCCTCTACGACATCACCGTCCACGGTCGGGCCGCCCACTCCGGACTGGAGCCGGAGAAGGGCGTCAACGCGGCCACCGAACTCGCCCACCAGCTGCTCGCCCTGGGCGGCGTCGCGAGCACCGTCAACGCCTCCACCGGGCCCGGGACGAGCGTCACCCCCACCACGATGCGGGCCGGCACCGCGAACAACACCGTGCCCGCACAGGCCGAGCTGAGCGTGGACGTCCGCGTCCCGGACGCCACCGCCCAGGACGCGGTCGACCGGCTCATCCGGTCCCTGCACCCGCGGATTCCCGGCGCCCGCCTGCAGATCGACGGCGGCCCCAATCGGCCGCCCCTGGCCCCCGACGCCTCCCGCGACCTGTTCGCCCTGGCCACCGAAGAGGCCGTACGGCTCGGCCTCGGCCCGCTGCGCCAAGCGGCCGTGGGCGGGGCCTCCGACGGCAACTACACCGCCGGGGTCGGGTGCCCCACGCTCGACGGCCTCGGCGCGGTGGGCGACGGCGCGCACGCCGACCACGAACACGTCGTGGCCGCCACCATGCCGGACCGCGCCCGCCTCCTGGCCCGCCTGGTCGGAGCACTGCGGTGAAGGGGGCGACCGTCCGGGAGCTGCGCCTCATGGCGGACTTCGACGCCGTCAGCCTGCTCTACGCCGGCATCTGGGGGACCCCGCCCGCCCACTCACCCATGTCCGCCGAGGTCATGCGCGCCCTCTCGCACGCCGGCAACTACGTGGCCGGAGCGTACGAGGACGGCCGGCTGGTCGGCGCCTCCGTCGGCTTCTTCGGCGAACCCGTGGGCACCAGCATGCACTCGCACATCACCGGCGCCGAAACGGGCCGTGGCGTGGGCCTCGCCCTCAAGCTGCACCAGCGACAGTGGGCGATGGCCCGCCGCCTGGAGCGCATCACCTGGACCTACGACCCGCTCATCCGCCGCAACGCCTACTTCAACCTCGTCAAACTCGGCGCCCGGCCGCAGGAGTACCTGACCTCTTTCTACGGCGCGATGGACGACGTCATCAACGGCGGCGACGAATCCGACCGGGTCGTGGCCGCCTGGAACCTCACCACGCCCACCCCGCCGCCCGGGACGACCGAACTGCCCGCCGGCGCCGCGCACGTCCTCCGTAACGACGAAGGCCGCCCGCGGACCGTGCCGACCGACGCCGCCACCGTCCTCGTCGACCTGCCCGACGACATCGAGGCCCTGCGCGGCACGGACCCCGGCGCCGCCCGGGCCTGGCGGCTGGCCGTACGGGACACCCTGGGCGGCCTGCTCGCCGAAGGCGCCCGCGTCGTCGGCTTCCACGAACGCCGCCGTTACGTGGTCCGGCGCCCCGGCGCCCGCCCCTGACCGCTTGCCACCCCCAAGGAGTCACCAGTCGTGCAGACGAAGATCACCGGCGTCGAACTGCGCCGCATCGCGATGCCGCTCGTCGCCCCGTTCCGTACCTCCTTCGGCGTGGAGACCAGCCGCGACGTGCTGCTGGTCCGCGTCGTCACCGCCGAGGGCGAGGGGTGGGCCGAGTGTGCCGCGATGTCCGAACCCCGCTACTGCTCCGAGTACGTCGACAGCGCCCAGGAGGTCCTGCGCACGTTCCTGATCCCCGCCCTGCCGAAGGACGGCATGGACGCGCACGGGGTAGGACGCGTCCTGCGGCCCTTCACCGGCCACCGCATGGCGAAGGCCGCGCTGGAGACCGCGGTGCTGGACGCCCAGCTCCGCGGCGCCGGCGAGTCCTTCGGCTCCTACCTGGGGGCCGCCCGGGACCGGGTGCCCTGCGGCGTCTCGGTCGGGATCATGGACTCCGTAGCCGAACTCCTCGACGCCGTCGCGAAGTACGTCGACGAGGGGTACGTCCGGATCAAGCTGAAGATCGAACCCGGCTGGGACGTCGAGCCGGTACGTGCCGTACGCGAGCGCTTCGGTGACGACCTGCTCCTCCAGGTCGACGCCAACGCCGCCTACACCCTGGTGGACGCCCGGCAGCTCGCCCGACTGGACGCCTTCGACCTCCTGCTGATCGAACAGCCGCTGGCCAACGACGACATGGTCCAGCACGCCGAACTGGCCAAGCTGCTGCGCACTCCGATCTGCCTGGACGAGTCCATCGAGTCCGCCGCCGACGCCGCGGCGGCCATCTCCCTCGGCGCCTGCTCCGTCATCAACATCAAGCCGGCCAGGGTCGGCGGCTACCTCGAAGCCCGGCGCATCCACGACCTCGCCCGCGCCCACGGCATACCCGTCTGGTGCGGCGGCATGCTGGAGACCGGCATCGGCCGGGCCGCCAACGTGGCCCTGGCCGCCCTGCCCGGCTTCACCCTCCCCGGCGACACCTCCGGCTCCAGCCGCTACTTCGCCACCGACATCACGGAGCCGTTCGTCCTGGCCGACGGCCACCTCGACGTCCCCACCGGTCCCGGCCTCGGCGTCGAGCCGCTGCCCGATCTCCTCGACGAGGTCACCAGCTTCAGCGAATGGGTGGCGCTGTGAGGGTGCCGTCGGGGCGACGGATCCCGGGCACTACTCGGTGGGTGTGACAGTGCCGGTGTGATCTCCCGCCCACACCACGGGGGTCCGGCCCGACCACGGGCTTGCCTGTTCGAGTTGGCCGGCCAGGCGGAAGAGGCGGCTTTCGAGGCCGTACCCGGCGGCGAACTGCATACCGATCGGGAGCCCCGTCTCCGTGTCGGCCGTCACCGGCACGGACATGGCAGGTGTGCCCGCCACGTTGAACGGCATGGTGAACGGCGAGCGGTCGTTGAGGCGGTCGATCCAGCCGAGACCGTCCAGCGCCGCCGCGCCCTCGGCGTAGGTGCCCAGCGGCATGGGAAGTTCCGGCAAGGTCGGGGTGAGCAGGATGTCGTGGGTGTCGAAGTACCGCGCCAGGCTCCGGGCGACCCGGTTGCGGACCGTGAGAGCCGTGACGAACTGGGGGCCGCTGACCCGCTGCCCGTAGTGGTGGCCGGCGAGGGTCGCCGGTTCGAGGGTCGAGGAGTCGACGGGCCGGCCGAAGGCGGCCGCCAACGCGTCGACCGAGGCCGTGAGATGCACCGTGAACAGGCGGGCGTTGGCCAGGACGAACTCCTCCCAGTCGACCCCGAGGCCGACCGTGACCTCCTCCACACGGTGGCCGAGGGCTTCGAGCAGCCGCACGGTACGGGCCAGCGCGTCGGCCACGGGTGCGGTGGTGCGGCGTCCGCCCCATGCCTGGGGGAGGACACCGATACGCAGCGAGCCCGGGTGGCGGGTGACCTCCTCCGCGTAGGGCCGGGAAGGCTCTTGGGCGAAGTAGGGGTCGCCCGGTTCCGGGCCGCGCATCCGGTCGAGCAGCGCCGCACTGTCGCGTACGGTGCGGCTGACGCTGCCGTGCACGGCCAGGCCGCTGAAGGTCTCGTCGGCGTCGGGGCCCATGGACACCCGGCCGCGGGTGGGCTTCAGCCCGAAGAGGCCGGTACAGGCGGCGGGGATGCGCAGGGAGCCGGCGGCGTCGGTGGCGTGCGCGATCGGGACCACCCCGGCCGCGACCGCAGCGGCCGAGCCCCCGCTGGATCCGCCCGCGCTCAGCTCCGGGCTCCACGGGTTGCGGGTCGCGCCGTACAGCACGGGTTCCGTCGTGATGCTGTAGGCCAGCTCCGGTGTCGCGGTACGGCCGAACGTCACGAGACCGGCGTCACGGAAGCGCCGCATCAGGGCGGAGTCGGCACCGGCGACATGGCCGGCCGCGAGCCGGCTCCCCAGCTCGGACCGCCTCCCGGCCATGGCGACTCCGATGTCCTTGATCAGGAAGGGCACGCCGGTCAGCGGTGTGCTGCCGGAATGGAGGCGGGGGCCGGGACGGGCGTCGGGACCGGGCTCGTCAGCGGTGGGCCAGGTCTCCACGACGGCGTTGATCCGCGGGTCGACCGCCTGTACGGCCTCGCGCGCGGCTGCCTCCAGCTCGGCGGGGGACACCTCGCCCCCGGCCACCAGCTCCGCGAGCCCGACAGCGTCGAAGCGAACGTACTCGGAAACTCTCACAGTCACTCCCAAAGGGACGATGGATACCGATGAGTGCCGAACGATACCAAGCGGTATCGCGTGGGCCTGGCTGGTACCGTAACAGGAGTTGCGGGGGCCCACGGGCCCAGCAGACCCAGCAGGTCCGACAAGCCCCACGATGGGCCGGAGGCACGGAGCAGTCATGGCAGTGACCACGAGAAGGCCGGGCAGGGTGGCCAAACTGCCGCCCCGTGAGCGCATCCTCGACGCGGCGGAAGAGCTCTTCCAGCGCGAGGGGATCCGGCGGGTGGGCGTCCAGGCGATCGCCGAGCGGGCCGAGACCACCAAGATGGCGATCTACCGGCACTTCGAGACCAAGGACGCCCTGGTCGCGGAGTGGCTGCGGATCGTCGCCGCCGACTACCAGGCGGCCTTCGACCGGGTCGAGGCCGAACACCCCGGCCGCCCCAGGGAGCAGATCCTGGGCCTGGCCCGCTTCATCGCCGACGGACTGCCGACGCTGTCGTACCGGGGCTGCCCGTTCATCAACTCCCTCGCCGAACTGCCCGACCGGTCCGACCCCGCCCGGCAGGTGATCGAGCAGCACAAGGCCCGCCAGACCCGCAGACTGGTCGGCATGTGCGCCGAGGCCGGGCTGCCCGACCCCGAGCAGGCCGCCGCCGAGATCACTTTCGTACTGGAAGGCGCGCAGGTCAGCACGCAGAACGGAAGCATCGACCAGACGGGGGAGCGGCTGATGAAGATCGTCGAGGGGATCGTGGACCGGCACGGCGCCCGATCCGACGCGGGGCGGGCGAGCACCGGCTGACAGTCACCGGCGGGCGGTCACCGGCTGACCGTCGCAGCCAGGCCGGGCAGGGCGTCCGAAGTCGCTTCGTCCGCCGGGTGGAAGGCCCAGATCCGGTGGCCTCCGCTGCCAGGAAGCTCCAGGACGTGCTGGTCGAGGGCGAGCGTTCCGGCCCTCGGGTGCCGAAGCCGTTTGTGGTCCAGCGTCTTTTCGTGGAGATGGTGCTCGCGCCAGGCGGTGCGGAAGACGTCGCTGTTCGCGGACAGCTCTGCCACCAGGCGCGTCAGCCGCGGCGATGCCGGCCCGGAGCCGGTCTGGGCGCGCAGGGCGGCCACCATGCAGCGGGCGAGTTCGGGCCACTCGGCGAAGAATGACCGCGCACCGGGAGCGAGAAACACCAGGCGGGCGTAGTTGTCCCGGGGCTCCAGCCCCTCGTGCAGACGGTCGCCGAGCGGGTTGCTGCCGACGATGTCGAGCCATCGGTTCACCAGCAGGGCAGGCACCGGCAGGGAGTCGAGCAGCCGGTGTACGGCCGCAAGGCGCTCCGTACCCATGCGGGGTGCTTCTTCACCCGGGGCCGAAGACGTGACGGCACCCGCAGCGGAACCCGCCCCGGAAAGTTCACGCAGATAGCGCGCCGCCACAGCGTCCAGCAGCAGGGCCCTGGTCAGGCCCTCCACCACGGTGGGGGACGGGCGACGTTCCCGCCCCTGTTCCAGACGCACGTAGTAGTCGGTGCTGATCCCGGCCAGGAGCGCCACCTCGTCCCGCCGCAGCCCCGGCACCTGGCGCTGCGCCCCAGCGGCCAGCCGGTGCTGTTCGGGCCGCACCCGGTCCCGCCGGGCGCGCAAGAAGGCAGCCAGTGGTGTGCTTCCGCCGGGCCCAGTCGAAACGTCCATCCCACCAGCGTAAGGACGAGGCCCAGCGTAAGGACGAGGCGCTGCCGCTCCGGGGTGGGTGCGGCACTCCTACCCGTACGGATCGCCGGGTGCCTAGCGTGTCGAACGCCTGCCGGAGAGCCCGGGGCTCAGCCGGGCAGGCACCAAGACCGTCAAGGAAAAGAGTTACGTCGATGTTCGTCATCACCGGCGCCAGTGGCCGCACCGGACGGGCCGCCGCCGAACACCTCCTCGCCGCCGGGCACCGCGTACGGGCTGTCGGCCGTTCCGCCGGGCGGCTCGCCGGCCTCGCCGCGCGGGGCGCCGAGGTGTGCGAGGCCGACCCGGCCGACCCCGTCGCGCTGACGGACGCCTTCCGCGGCGCGGACGGTGTCTACGCGGTGATCCAGCCCAACTACCTCCCCGACCACCCCGACTTCGGCGCCTTCCAGGACCAGGCCGCGGCCTCCCTGGCCGAGGCGGTCGCCGCGTCCGGGGTGACCCGCGTCGTCGGACTCAGCAGCTGGGGAGCCCAGCACGCGAGCGGCACCGGACCGGTCAGGGGGCTCCACCGCTTCGAGCAGCGCCTCTCGGCCGTCCCCGGAGCCGACACGCTGTGGCTGCGGGCGGGCTACTTCATGGAGAACCTGCTCGACCATCTCGGCACCGCCCGGACCCACCACCGCATCAGCGCCCCCTTCGACCCCGGCCTGCCCCTGCCGTTCGTGTGCACGCGCGATGTCGGGGCGCGGGCCGGAGAGCTGCTGGCCACCGGGACCTGGCACGGTACGGAGATCCTGGAGCTCCAGGGCGAACGCGACGTGAGCATGCGGGAAGCCGTGCACGTGATCGCCAAGGCGGTGGGCGCGGACGACTTCACCTACGAGCGGACCGGCCTCGCCGGCTTCCACGCGGGCCTCCTGGCCGCAGGCGTGTCCGCCGATGTCGCTGCCATGATGGCCGAGGTCGGCGAGGCCATCAATGCCCGGCACATACGGATGCGGCAGCCGCGTACCGCCCGGACCTCCACTCCCACCTCCATCGAACGGTTCGTGGCGGACGAATTCGCTCCCCGGTTCCGCACGGCGCACCCCTCCAAAGCCGGCTGATCTCGCTGACCTCGCCCCTCATGTTGTGCAGATGGACAACAGGAACGTACGTTCCTGTTGCGATCGGCCAGTCACCCGGGCGCGTCCAGGAAGCAACCTGGGCTGTCCGGGCAGCAGCCTGGCCGGATCCGGGAACATGCGGTGAGGAGCACCTGTGCACGCCTGTACGCTCGGCGACCTGATCGACATCGTCGGCAGCCCGCCCCTGCGGCTGCACACCGCTCCGGCCGGTTTCGCCGCCCCGGTCACCGAGGCGCTGCTGTACGACGCGCACGCCCCGCTGCCCCGTGCGCCCGGCGCCCTGCTGCTCGCGGTCGGCGTACGGGCGGCCGCGGCCGGGCCGCTGATGCGGGCCGCGGCGGAGGCCGGGATGACCGGCGTCGTGGTGCGGGGCACGGCCGGGCCGCCGGTCGGCGCGGCCGAGGCGCACGGCATGGCGCTGCTGGCCGTCGACGAGGACGCGGCCTGGCACCACGTCCATCTGATGCTGGCGTCGGCGATCGGCGCCCGGTCGGCGCACAGCGCCGCCGGCCTCGGGGACCTGTTCGCGCTGGCCGACGCGATCGCGGCGGCGACCGGCGGGGCGACGGCGGTGGAGGACCCGCGCCAACGGATCCTGGCCTACTCCACCGTGCCGGGACAGCCGGTCGACGAGGACCGCCGCCAAGGCATCCTCGGCCTCCAGGTCCCGGGCAGCGTGGACAACTCCGAGCAGGTCAGGAAGGTGCTCTCGGCGGACGGGCCGGTGTGGCTCCCCTCGCTCACACCGGGGGACCTGCCGCGACTGGCCGTCACGGTGCGGGCCGGCGGCGAGACCCTCGGCTCGATCTGGGTGATCGACGGCGGCGCCCTCGCCCCGGACGCCGAGGAGACCCTGGCCCAGGGCGCGTCCACGGCGGCACTGCTCCTGCTGCGCGCCCGCGCGGCCCAGGAACTGGCCCGTCACCAGAACACCGACCTGCTGCGCCGGCTGCTGGACGGCTCGGCGGACGCCTCGACGGCAGCGCACCGCCTGGGATGGGACGCGGTGCGCGTGGCCGCGTTCGAGCTGGACTTCACGGCGAGCGTGCCCGACGCCGAGCGGACCTCGCTCAGGCTGCTCGATGTCGTACGCCTGCAGTGCGAAGCGCGATACGGGCGGCACGCGTGCGTCCTCCTGGACGGGGTGGTGTACGCGTTGTTGCCGGCGACCAAGGAGAGTGCCGGAACGCGCACGCCGCAGGAGCACAAGATCACCCACCAGCGGCACCGGCAACTGGCGGAGGACATCGTGCGCCGGGCCGGGCGGTCGCTGCGCGTTCCGGTACGGGCGGCGCTCGGCGAGGTGGCACGGGACCTCGGCGACGTGGCGGACTCGCGCGCGGACGCGGACCTGGTCCTACGGCTGTTGCACGACGACCTGCCGGTGGCCACGGTCGACGAGGTGCGGCCCCGGGTGACGCTGCTGCGGCTCTCCGACGTCATGCACAAACAGCGGGGGCTGCGGGCGGGTGCCTGGCAGCGGGTGCTCGCGGCGGACGCCGGGCACGGCACCGACTACGCCCGCACCCTGGTGTCCTGGTTCGACGCGGGCTGCGACGTGGCGGGCGCGGCGAAGCTGCTCTCGGTCCACCCCAACACCTGCCGCTACCGCCTGAAGCAGGCCGGCCGGCAACTCGGGATCGACTTCGACGACCCCGACGAACGCCTGGTGCTGTGGCTCCAGTTGCGGACGCTGGCGGGACTCGGCGGCGCCGCCGGAGCCGGAAACGCGGACGCTCCCCGGACGCCGTGAGGCGCGCCGGGGAGCGGGGGGAGGGGCCCGGTCAGCGGAGGTCGTGGATGAGCTTGCCGATGATCGCGTCCACCTTGTCCGAGTCGAACGACTCCGAGCCGATCAGCAGGGTCACGGCCCGCCGGCCGTCGTCGGTGACGGCGTTACGGAATTTGTGGCCGGATTCCATATGGCCGCTGTGACCCCAGGTGACAAAGCCCGGAGCGGTTTCGTAGCGTTCGACCCCCAGGCCGTAGCGTTCACTCGGGAAGCTGTCCGCGACGGTCTTCTTCATTTCGGCGAGCTGGGCCGGGGCCAGCAGCTTTCCGGAGAGCAGCGCGGTCCAGAACGTGGTCGCGTCGGCGCTGGTGGACACCAGCGCCCCCGACGCGTCGGCCCCGGAAACGTTCCATTCCGTCCGGTCCGCCGGTTTCCCGCCCCGGTCCACATAACCGCGCATCTCCGGCTTGGGCAGCGTGGTCCGGTCGCCGGGCCAGAAGGTGTGCCGCAGCCCGAGCGGCTCGATGAGCCGCTGCTCGATCTCGGTGCCGATGTCGCGGCCGGTGACCTTCTCGACGATCAGGCCGACCAGGTTGTAATTGGTGTTGGAGTAGGAGAAGCCGCCGGGGGTCCGGTCGTCGGGCGGGGGCAGCGTCAGGGCCTGCTCGACCGTCTCCAGGGGCTCCATGTGCTCCCAGCGGTGCGCCTCCAGGTCGTCCCACGCCTCCAGGTAGTCGGGCAGGCCGCTGGTGTGCTGCAGCAGCTGCCGGATCGTGATCTTGCGCCCGTCGTAGTGCTCGGTGCGGACCAGGCCGGGCAGCTGCCGGTCCACGGTGTCGTCCAGCTTCAGCTTGCCCTCACCGACGAGCTGGAGCACGACCGTGGCCGTCCAGGTCTTGGTGTTGCTGGCAATACGGCCGTGCTCGTTGCCGACGGCCTTACGGCCCGTCCGCAGGTCGGCCAGGCCGACACCGCCGTGCCGTACACCGCAGCGGGGGCTTTTCACCGTGACGCTGATTCCCGAGGCGCCGACCTTTTCCAGCGCCCGCAGCGCGGTCTGGACGGGCCGGGTGTCGCACCGCGGTGCCGCGGCCGACGCGGCAGGCGCCGCTGTGATCAGAGAGGCGGTGCATGCCAAAGCCACGGCGCTGGTTCCGTATCGCATAACGTTGAACGTCTCCTTCAGTCATACTGATGCGCGCAGCGCTCGGTCGGTTCCGCCCCGTGTGTCGCTTGTTCGTCAGAACGCGCCGGAACTCGTCGGAACTTGCTGGATGTGCGTGCGGACAGCGTTACCGTTGCCCCGGTCCGGGGCATGCGACGGCCGTACAGAGATCGCGCGCAGGTTTTGTGCGTCCGGCCAAAGGGCCGCTGAAGGCGCCGGTCCACGGCCTGTTCTCCCCGCACGGCCGACTTCGCGGGCCGCGCCCGGAATGGACGCGGCCCCTTCTTCGGTTCCGGTCACTGCTACATTTCGTTCTCCCACCAGCCGCGCGTGTCGACGTCCGCGGCGTCCGCCAGCGCCTCCAGTTCCGCGACCTCCTCGTCGGCGAGCTCGATGCCGCGAGCCCGGACCACCCCGTCGATGTGATCCGCCTTCGTGACCCCGACGATCGGGGTGGTCCCCTTGGCGATGGCCCAGGCGATGGCCACACCGGCGGCGGACGCGCCCCGGTCCTTGCCGATCGCCCCCATCCGGTCCGTCAGCTCCTGCAGCCGGGGCAGGATGCCGTTGTACACGGTCGCCCGGTTGCTCCCCTCCGGCAACGGATGCGCCGGGCTGTACCTCCCGGTCAGCGCTCCTTGTTCGAGGACCATGTAGGAGAAGAACCGCACGCCGTGCTCGCGGCAGTGGGCGAGGATGCCCGCGCGCTCGGAGCTCCGGTGCAGGAGGCTGTAGTGGTTCTGGACCGCCTCGACGCGGAAGCCGGCCTCGCCGAGGATCTGATCGGCGAGAGCGATCTCCTTCAGGTTGTGGTTGGAGACGCCCACCTGCTTGACCTTGCCGCTCCTGAGCAGTGGGATCAGAGACGGCGTCCAGCGTGCGACGTCGGCAGGATCGTGGATCCAGAAGAGATCCACATAGTCCGTACGCATGCGGTCCAGGCTCTGCTCCAGCATGTCGCCGACCGGATCGTCGCCGTCGCCCGCGAGCTGCGGGGTGAACTTCGTCGACAGCTGGTACTCGCCGCGGTGACAGCCCGCCAGTGCCTGGGCGAGGGCCGTCTCCGAGCGGCCCATGCCGTACGCCACGGCGGTGTCCCACAAGGTGAGCCCGTTCGAGTGCGCCTTCCCGACGACCTCTCGCAGGCCGGACGCGCTCAGCCGACTGCCGAAGTAGCCGTCGCCCGCCTCGCCGCTGTCTCCCCAGGCCCAGGTGCCCAACGCCACCGCCGGCACCGTCAGCGCCTTGCTCGTCATGTCGTACTCCGTTGTTCGTTCTCGGGGTCTCGGGATCGTGTCGCAACGATCGAACCCCAGGAGACCGCGGTCGCCGCCACGGGAGAAGGTCGCGTCTGTCGGGGGTACAACCTCACCCCCCTCTCGCCCGGTGACCGGCGGCTACCATGAACGGTATGGACCGACAGCCCGGAAACCGCGGCGAGACCCGGGACTTCCTGGCCGGCCGGCGTGCCAGGATCACCCCGGCACAGGTGGGGCTGCCGACCAGCGCCCGTCGCCGGGTCGCCGGACTGCGGCGCGAGGAGGTCGCCGTCCTGGCCGGCGTGAGCACGGAGTGGTACACGCGGTTGGAGAAGGGCCACATCGGCGGCGTGTCCGAAGACGTCCTCGACGCGGTCGCCCGTGCCTTGCGACTGGACGACGACGAACGCACCTACCTGTTCGACCTGGCCCGGTCATCGCGGCCCGAGCGCCGAACGCCGTCGCGCCGCAGGGACGTCGAGGTACCGCCCCGGGTCCAGTGGCTGCTCGATTCCATGACGATGTCCTCGGCGTTCGTACGCAACGGCCGCACGGACATCGTCGCCGGCAACCCTTTGGCCCGCGCCCTGCTCGCGCCGATGTTCGACAGCGACACTGTCGACAAGCGCGGACGCCCCAACATCGCCCGCTATGTCTTCCTCGACCCCGGTGCACGTGACTTCTTCGTCGACTGGGACGCCGCCGGCGTCGCCACCGCCGCCCTGCTGCGCGCCGAGGCCGGGCGCGAGCCCCGCGACCGGGCTCTGCGCGAACTCGTCGGCGAACTCTCCACCCTCAGCCCGGAGTTCCGTGGCCGATGGGCCGCGCACGACGTCCTGATGCGCCACGACGGCGTCAAACGGCTCCAGCACCCCGACGCCGGCCACCTGGAACTGACCTTCCAGTCCCTCGACCTGCCCCTGCCGGGCCGAGCCGTGCACGACCTGATCGTCTACACCGCCGAACCCGGCACCGCGTCCGAGGGCCGGCTCAAACTCCTCGCCAGTTGGGCGGCCACGCAGTCCCGGGCGGCACCGCCCACCCGCCGGTCTCCTCGGCCCGGGCCGCTCTGATCCGTCGCGGCCCGGAGGCCGGAGCGCGGACTCGACCGGCCGCGCGCAGCCCCCGTGCCCGTTGGTCATCGACCATCGTCTCGCGCGGGACAGACAGCGCCTGGCAAAGTCCTACTGGGACTGGCGGACCCTGCCCAGCACGGCCGGAGCGGCGCCGAGCCACCAGTCGGGGTCGGCGGTGCCGTCGGCTGTGGTGCCGTCGCGGCGTACGTAGTGCCGTACGTCCCGGCCGGGCTCCCGCAGCTCGCCGTTCAGGGCGCGTTCGACCCACTCGGCGCCGAAGCGGAAGGCCTCGGCGGCGACCCCGCCCAGGGGGGTGGGGCTCGTTCTCGTAGACGCGCATCTCCTTGGGGGCCGGGATGCGCTCGTAGATGGCCCGCGCCTGCTCCAGCGGCGTCAGCTCGTCGAACTCGCCGATGCCGAGCAGCACCGGCCGGGTGAGGCGGGTGACGAGGTCGCCCAGCGGCAGCAGCGCGGCCAGCTCCCGGTCGAAGCGCTCCTCGTCGCGGAAGCCGGACATGTACATGTAGTTGCGCTTGACGGTGGGCTGCGCCCGGCCGAAGATCGTGTCGAAGTCGCCGGTGACGCCCTCGAAGGCGGCCGGCGCGGCCAGGCGCGGGTCGGCGGCGGCCGCCCGCAGGCCCCAGTAGCCGCTCATGCTGATGCCGAACCTGCCGATACGCCCGGCGTCGACCTCCGGCAGGCCGGCGAGATGGTCGAGGTAACGGCTGATGGCCCGCTCGTGCACCGGCCCGGCCGGCAGGTGCAGCAGTGCGTAGAGGTGCTGCACCTCGAAGTCCAGCACCACGCGGCGCACCCGGTCCCCGCGCAGGCGGCCGAGGCGGTCGACGCAGTGGTCGGTGTGGTGGCGGAAGGCCGTCGTGCGGGGGGCGTCCGCGTCGAAGACGGAGTACTGGGCGCGGCCCCACATCACCGCGGCGCGCAGGTAGAGGTCGGCGGCGGTGCGCGCGAAGCCCTCCCGCTCGTGGTGGGCGGCGCGCCGCTCGGCCTGGCCGGCGACGGTCGCCCAGGCCTTGGGGAGCATGGCGCCGCTCTTGACGAGCGCGAAGACCGTGTCGAAGTCGGGCGCGGCCGACGCCCGGCTGCGGGGCCGCGCCACCCGCACGCCCGGCGCGCTCTCCCTCACCCACGCACGCGCCCTACGGGTGCTCACTCAGAGCGGCCCGCTCTCCATCCGCGAACTGGACACCGCGCTCGCCGACTACGACGCGGCGGCCCTCGACTCGGCGGCGGAGGTGCTGCGCCGGCTGTCGGGCATCTACGACCGGCTCTGACCCGGCCGTACGCCGTCGGGGCCGGTGCCGGCCACCAACTCCTCCACTTCCCGCTGGTAGGGGAACGACCCGGGCTCGTAGCCGCACCACGGTTCCGCGGCGTGCGGGTCGCCGGTGACGGCGTGGGCGCGGGAGCGGGAGCCGCCGCAGACGTGGCGGAACTCGCAGCGGCCGCAGCGGCCGAGCAGCCGGCCGGCGTCGCGCAGGGCGGTGAAGAGGTCCGAGTCGCGGTAGATCTCCGTCAGCGGGCGGGTGCGTACGCTGCCCGCCGCGAGGGGGAGAAAGCCGCTGGGGTGCACGGTGCCGGTGTGGGAGATGAAGACGAAGCCCCGGCCGGCGTTGACGTCCAGGGGCGGGCGGCGGGTCCGGCGGGGACCGGTGCAGAGGTCCAGTTCTTCGGCGCGCTCGCGGAGCCGGCGGTAGAGCGGGCCGAGGCGGAGGGTCCGGACGTGGTCCGCGCCCTTCGCTGCCAGGATCGCGCGTTGCAGGGCGACACGGCGGAAGTGGTGGGCTTCGGTGGTCTTGACCGGCACCGACAGTCCGATGTCGTGGAGGAAGTTGAGGACGTCCTCGGTCTCCGCCGGGCTGAGCGCGGCCAGTTGGCTGCCGCGTCCGGTCGGTACGAGGAAGAAGGCGCTCCACAGCATCACCCCGTGCTCGCGGACCAGCGCCACGATCTCCGGCAGGTCGTGCAGGTTGTGCCGGCCGACCGTGGTGTTGATCTGGACCTTCATGCCCAGGCGGCGGGCGGTGTCCCAGGCGTCCAGGGTCCAGCGGTAGACGCCGGGGACGCCGCGGAAGCCGTCGTGGAGTGCGGCGGTGGAGCCGTCCAGGCTCAGGGACAGGCCCGCCGCCCCGGCCTCGTGCACAGCGCGGAGGTTCGCGGTGGTCAGGGTCGGGGTGCCCGAGGGGGAGACGGCGACCTTTACCCCGGCCTGCGTGCCGTAAACGATCAGTTCCAGCAGATCCGGGCGCTGGAAGGGATCGCCGCCGGTGACGACGAACAGGGGAGTGGGCCGGCCGAAGGCGGCGACCTGGTCGATCAGCCCCTTGGCGGCCGCTGTGTCCAGCTCGCGGGGGTCACGGGCGGGCGTCGCGGTGGCCCGGCAGTGCAGGCAGGCCAGCGGACAGGCGCGGGTCGACTCCCAGATGACGATGAACGGCTTGTCCGCCACCGCCTGGTGCTGCCGGCGGACCGGCCGGGCGCCGGTCACCGGGGCGGGCACGGGACGGGGCGGGCGGCCGGCCGCCGGGCGTGGTCGTACATGAGCGGTACCTCCGATGTGATCACCCCCAGCATGCGGCCGGGGAGGCGCCCGCCGCCGGGGGCGGGGCGGCCCCTGAGCAGGGACGTTGGTCCCGTGTGGCCGAAAACATTCGAGGTCCTGTGGCCCTGCGGCGCGGGACGCTTCGCCCACCGTGCCCCGCACGGGCCCGCTTTAGGTTCGGTTGCATGGAGAACAAAAAGCTCAGCGGCCCGTCGGCGGCTGATGACGCACGCGGCTGGCCGCTGGCCGGCCGGCGGCTGCTCGACCGCCGCGAGGTGAGCGAGGACGGGCGCGCCGTGTTCGGCACGGGGGACCCGCGGTGGGAGGGCTTCTACCGCGACCGCTGGGCCCACGACAAGGTCGTCCGCTCCACCCACGGCGTCAACTGCACCGGGTCCTGCTCCTGGATGGTCTACGTCAAGGACGGCATCATCACCTGGGAGCACCAGGCCACCGACTATCCGTCGATCGGTGCCGACTGCCCCGAGTACGAGCCGCGGGGCTGCCCGCGCGGCGCGTCGTTCTCCTGGTACACCTACTCGCCCAGCCGGGTCCGCTACCCGTACGTACGCGGCACGCTGCTGAAGATGTGGCGGGAGGCGCGCCGCAGGCTCGGCGACCCGGTGGCCGCCTGGGCGGAGATCACCGGAGACCCGGCCAAGGCCCGCGCGTACAAGAAGGCCCGGGGCAAGGGCGGACTGGTGCGCGCCGACTGGCACGAGGTCGCCGAGCTGGTCGCCGCCGCCCAGGTGCACACCGTCAAGACCTACGGCCCCGACCGGGTGGCCGGGTTCTCGCCCATCCCCGCGATGTCGATGGCGTCCTTCGCCGCGGGGGCGCGGTTCCACTCGCTGATCGGCGGCACCCTGCTGTCCTTCTACGACTGGTACGCGGACCTGCCCGTCGCCTCGCCGCAGGTCTTCGGCGACCAGACGGACGTCCCGGAGGCCGCCGACTGGTGGAACGCCGGGTACCTGGTCATGTGGGGTTCCAACATCCCCGTCACCCGGACCCCGGACGCCCACTTCCTGACCGAGACCCGCTACAACGGCACCAAAGTCGTCGCCGTCAGCCCCGACTACGCCGACAACGTCAAGCACGCCGACGAGTGGCTGGCCCCGCATCCGGGGACGGACGGCGCCCTGGCGATGGCGATGGGCCATGTCATCCTGCGCGAGTTCCTCGTCGACCGTGCCACGCCCTACTTCGAGGACTATCTGCGCCGGTTCACCGACGCCCCGTTCCTGGTCACGCTGCGCGAGCGGGACGGCGACCTGGTGCCGGACCGCTTCCTGACCGCCGCCGACCTCGGGGAGAGCGACGAGCACGCGCGCTTCAAGACCGTCCTGGTGGACCGCCGCAGCGGCGAGCCGGTGGTCCCCAACGGGTCGCTCGGCTTCCGCTGGGGGGACGCGGGGAAGGGGCGCTGGAACCTCGAACTGGGGGACACCGAACCGGAGTTGACCCTGCTGGAAGAGGGCGGGTCGACAGCCGCCGTGGCGCTGCCGCGCTTCGACGAAGGCGCCACCGAAGGCGGCGCCGTGATGGTGCGCGGCGTCCCGGTCCGTACGGTCGGCGGCCGGCGGGTGACCACCGTCTTCGACCTGATGCTGGCGCAGTACGGGGTGCACCGCCCGGGACTGCCGGGTACGTGGCCGGCCTCGTACGACGACGCCTCCCAGCCGTACACGCCTGCCTGGCAGGAGACCGTCACCTCGGTCCCCGCGGCCCAGGCGGCCCGTATCGCCCGGGAGTTCGCCCGCAACGCCGAACGCACCGAAGGCCGCTCCATGATCGCCATGGGCGCCGGTACCAACCACTGGTTCCACTCCGACACCATCTACCGCGCCTTCCTGGCCCTGACCACCATGACGGGCTGCCAGGGCGTCAACGGCGGCGGCTGGGCCCACTACGTCGGCCAGGAGAAGGTCCGCCCCGTCACCGGACTGCAACACCTCGCATTCGCCTTCGACTGGCAGCGGCCCACCCGCCACATGGCCGGTACGTCCTACTGGTACCTGGCCACCGACCAGTGGCGTTACGAGGCCTTCGGCCCGGACGAGCTGGCCTCCCCGCTGGGCGAAGGGCGGTTCGCCGGGCGCGCCACCGCCGACTGTCTGGCCCAGGCCGTCCGCATGGGCTGGACCCCCGGCCACCCCGGCTTCGACCGCAACCCGCTGGACCTGGCCGACGAGGCGGCCGCCGCGGGCCGTCCGGTGGCCGAGCACATCGTCGAGGGGCTGACGTCCGGCACCCTGCGCTTCGCCGCCGAGGACCCGGACGACCCGGCCAACTTCCCGCGCGTACTGACCGTGTGGCGGGCCAACCTGCTGGGCTCCTCCGGCAAGGGCAACGAGTACTTCCTGCGGCACCTGCTCGGGACGGACGCGGCGGTCCGGTCCGAGGAGACGCCGCCGGGCAAGCGGCCACGGGACGTCGTCTGGCACGAGGAGGCGCCCGAGGGCAAGCTCGACCTGCTGGTCAGCATGGATTTCCGGATGACTTCCACCGGACTGTTCTCCGACGTCGTGCTGCCGGCCGCCACCTGGTACGAGAAGGACGACCTGTCCAGCACCGACATGCACCCCTTCGTGCACGCCTTCACCCCGGCCATCGCGCCGCCCTGGCAGGCACGGACCGACTACGACACTTTCCTGACCATCGCCGACCGCTTCAGCGAACTGGCGAAGGAGCACCTCGGCACCCGTACCGACGTCCTGGCCGTGCCCCTCCAGCACGACACCCCCGACGAACTGGCCCAGCCCGGCGGCATCGTCGCCGACTGGAAGGCCGGCGAGTGCGCGCCGGTCCCCGGGCGCACCATGCCCAAGCTGGTGACCGTAGAGCGGGACTACGCGGCGGTGGCGGACAAGATGCGTGCCGTCGGCCCGCTCCTGGACCGGCTCGGGACCACCACGAAGGGCGTCACCGTCCGGCCGGACGAGGAACTGGAACGGTTGCGGCGGACCAACGGCGTCCGGCGCGGCGGCGTCGCGGACGGACGGCCGTCCCTGGCCACCGCCACAGACATGTGCGAGGCGATCCTCGCGCTGTCCGGCACCACCAACGGACGGCTGGCCACCGAGGGCTTCAAGGCGCTGGAGGAACGGACCGGCACGGAGCTGGCGCACCTGTCCGCCGAGCGGGAGGCGGAACGCATCACCTTCGCCGACACCCGCGTCCAGCCCCGCTCGGTGATCACGTCCTACGAGTGGTCCGGCAGCGAGACCGGCGGGCGCCGCTACTCCCCGTTCGTCATCAACGTCGAGCACCGCAAGCCCTGGCACACCCTCACCGGCCGCCAGCACTTCTTCGTCGACCATGACTGGATGACCGAGCTGGGGGAGCAACTGCCGGTCTACCGGCCTCCGTTGAACACCGCCCGGCACTACGGCGACGAGCACCTGGGCGAGGACGGCCGGGCCGAGGTGACGGTCCGCTACCTCACCCCGCACTCCAAGTGGTCCATCCACTCCGAGTACCAGGACAACGCCTACATGCTCGCCCTGTCCCGGGGCGGTCCGGTGATCTGGATGAGCACCGCCGACGCCGAGAAGATCGGCGTCAAGGACAACGAGTGGATCGAGGCGTACAACCGCAACGGCGTCGTGGCGGCCCGCGCCGTGGTCACCCACCGGATGCCCGAGGGCACGGTGTACATGTACCACGCCAAGGACCGCACGGTGAACGTGCCGAAGACGGAGGTCAGCGGCAAGCGCGGCGGCATGCACAACTCCTTGACCCGGCTGCTGCTCAAGCCGACGCACCTGGCCGGCGGCTACGCCCAGTTCACCTACGCCTTCAACTACTACGGCCCCACCGGCAACCAGCGCGACGAGGTCACCGTCATCCGCCGCCGCGGCCAGGATGTGGAGTACTGACATGCGTGTCATGGCCCAAGTGGCGATGGTGATGAACCTCGACAAGTGCATCGGCTGCCACACCTGCTCCGTCACCTGCAAACAGACCTGGACCAACCGCACCGGCGTGGAGTACGCCTGGTTCAACAACGTCGAGACCAAGCCCGGCGTCGGCTACCCGCGCCGCTACGAGGACCAGGAACAGTGGAAGGGCGGCTGGGAGCTGGACCGGCGCGGGCGCCTGGTGCTGCGCTCCGGCGGCCGCCTCAAGCGCCTGGCCTCGCTGTTCTCCAACCCCGACCTGCCGGCCATCGAGGACTATTACGAGCCGGTCACCTACGACTACGACAACCTCGTCAGCGCCCCGGCAGGCCAGGACGTGCCTGTCGCCCGCCCCCGCTCGGTGCTCACCGGGAAGCCGACCTCCATCACCTGGGGCGCCAACTGGGAGGACGGCCTGGGCGGCGCGGCCGAGACGGCGGCCGGCGACCCCAACCTGAGCGGGGACCTGGCCGAGAAGGTGAAGTTCGAGTTCGAGCAGACCTTCCTGTTCCACCTGCCGCGGCTGTGCGAGCACTGCCTCAACCCGGCCTGCGTCTCCGCCTGCCCGTCCGGGGCGATGTACAAGCGGGCCGAGGACGGCATCGTGCTGGTCGACCAGGACCGCTGCCGCGGCTGGCGGATGTGCGTCACCGCCTGCCCGTACAAGAAGGTCTACGTCAACCACGCCACCGGCAAGGCCGAGAAGTGCACCTTCTGCTTCCCGCGCATCGAGGCCGGACAGCCCACCGTCTGCTCCGAGACCTGCGTGGGACGCCTGCGCTACCTCGGCCTGGTGCTCTACGACGCCGACCGGGTGGGCGAGGCCGCTGCCGTGGCCGACGAGCAGGATCTGCTGGACGCCCAGCGGAACGTCTTCCTCGACCCCGCCGACCCCGAAGTCCGCGCCGACGCCCGGAAGTCCGGCATTCCCGAGGACTGGATCGACGCTGCCCGCCGCTCACCCGTACGCGCCCTGATCAGCGAGTACAAGGTGGCCCTGCCGCTGCATCCGGAGTACCGCACGCTGCCCATGGTCTGGTACGTGCCGCCGCTGTCCCCGGTCCTGGACGCGGTCGGCGAGGCGGGCGGCAACGCGGAGGATCCCGACCACGTCTTCGCCGCCGTCACCCGGCTGCGCATCCCGCTGGACTACCTGGCCAACCTCTTCGCCGCCGGAGACACCGACGTCGTCGCCGGGGTGCTGATGAAACTGACCGCGCTGCGCAGCCACATGCGGCAGCGCACCCTCGGTGAGCAGGGCGACGAAAGCGCCCTCAAGGCCGTCGGTCTCACCTCCGCGCAGGCCGAGGATCTGCACCGGCTGCTGGCCGTCGCCAAGTACGCCGACCGGTACGTGGTCCCGGCCGCCCACCGGGAGGACGCCGCCGCGCTCAGCGCGATGGAGGACCGCTGCCCTGTAGAGAGCGCCGGCGCCCCGTCCGGCACCGACCGCAAAGTCATGCTCGGCATCCCCGCCCTGCGGCGACGCACCACCACCGACAGCCTCGCGGTAGACACCGCATGAGCACCCTGCGTACGCGCATCCGCCCGGCAGCCGGGCGAGCAGCCCGCCTTGGCCCCGAAGAGACCGCTCAGCGCGCGCTCCTGCTGCGGCTGCTGTCACTCCTGTTGCAGTACCCGGACGCCGAACTGACCGCTGAGCGGCCCGCGCTGGCCGCGGCCGTGAACGCACTGCCGCCCTCGCCCGCCGCCGACGAGCTGGCCGCCTTCACCGCCTGGTTCGCGGCCCAGCCCGCCGACGCACTGGAGAGCCACTACGTAGAAATCTTCGACCTGCGCCGCAAGAGCAGCCTCTACCTCACCTACTACCTGCACGGCGACACCCGCCGACGAGGCATGGCCTTGCTCACCCTCGCCCAGACCTACCGGGCCGCCGGGTGGAGCGCCGACAGCGGCGAACTCCCCGACCACCTGCCAGTCGTCCTGGAATTCGCCGCGCTGGCCGGCCCACGCGCCGGAGAAGCGCCGCTGCGCCGCCACCGGCGCGGCCTGGAACTCATCCACCACGCCCTGTCCGACGTGCAATCCCCTTACGCCGGGCTGCTGACGGCGCTGCTGTCCCTGCTGCCGCCGGCCGGCGACGCGGAGCTGGCGGCGGTGGCGAAGCTGGCCGCCGAAGGGCCGCCCGCCGAGGACGTCGGCCTCGACCCGTACAGCGGCACCGGCTTCGCCCCGCCCGGCACCTTCGTACCGCCCGCACCGGCCCGGCCGACGCTGATGCCCCCTCTGACCGGCCCCATGGGATCGGAGCCCCGCCGATGAGCGCCGCCAGCAGTCCCCTCACCGCGATGAACGGCACCGACCTGCTGCTGTGGGTCGCCGTCCCCTACATCTGCCTGGCCGTCTTCGTCGTCGGACACGTCTGGCGCTTCCGCAAGGACCAGTTCGGCTGGACCAGCCGCACCAGCCAACTGCTGGAGCACCGCTGGCTGCGCTGGGGCAGTCCGCTGTTCCACCTCGGCGCGTTCGCCGTGATCGCCGGTCATGTCGTGGGCCTGGCCGTGCCCGCGTCCTGGACGGAGGCGGTGGGCATCGGCGAGCACACCTACCACACCGTGGCGGTGGCCCTCGGCTCCGTGGCCGGTGCGGCCATGGTCGTGGGCCTGGGCATGCTCAGCGCCCGCCGTCTGCTCGCCCCGCGCATCCGCACCCGGACCAGCTCCAGCGACAAGGTGCTCTTCCCGCTGCTGGCCGTCACCGTGGTACTGGGCATCGCCGCCACCGTCGTCCACAACATCGCCGGAGGCGGGTACGACTACCGCTCCACCGTCTCGGTCTGGTTCCGCGGACTGTTCCTGCTGCAGCCGCAGCCTGGGGCGATCTCCGGCGCACCCCTGTTGTTCCAGCTGCACGCCCTGACCGCGTGCCTGCTGTTCGCGGCCTGGCCCTTCACCCGGCTCGTCCACGTGTGGAGCGCGCCCGTCGGATACCTGCGCCGCCCGTACCTGGTCTACCGGCGCAAGCAGGCCGCTCCGGCGTACGACCGGTCCCCGGCCGCCCCTGCCCGGCGCGGCCCGGCCGGAGCCAAGGCGTCCCGGTGAAGCCGGCCGCCGTACACCCCGGGCGCCGCTCCCGAGGAACGCGGCGAAAAATGGCCCGTCTCCTGACGGGCGGGTTCGATGAAGCTGAACGACGGGAGCCGCAGGGCGGTGCCGGGACCCCGGGTCCCGCACCGGTCGGCTCGCGGAACGACACGACCGAGAGGCACACCATGCGCCCGCATGAGGACACCACCGGCAGCACGTCAGCGAGGGCGGCGGGCCACACCTCCCCGGCCGGCCGGCCGTGGACGATGCTCACGCTGGCCACGCTGGGCTTCGCCGTCAACTTCTGGGCGTGGGCGCTGCTCAGCCCGCTGGGCCCGCGCTTCAAGGAGACCCTGGCCCTCAGCTCGTTCGAGCAGTCCTTGCTGGTGGCGGTGCCCGTCGTGGTGGGCTCGCTGGGACGCGTCCCGGTGGGCGCGCTGACCGACCGCTTCGGCGGCCGGGCGATGTTCCCCCTGGTGTCAGCCGCGACGATCGTGCCGGTGCTCTATCTGGGCCTGTTCGGTCACTCCTCGCTGATCGCGCTGCTGATCGGCGGGTTCTTCCTGGGCATCGGGGGCACGGCCTTCGCCGTCGGCGTGCCGTTCGTCAACCGCTGGTTCCCGCCGGAACGGCGCGGGACGGCGATCGGTGTCTTCGGCGCGGGCATGGGCGGCACCGCCATCAGCGCACTGACCACCGTCAAGCTGGTCGACGCGCACGGCATGGCCAACCCGTTCCTGATCACCGCGGCGGCGCTCGCCGTCTACGCGGTGCTGGCGGCCGTACTGCTGCGGGACGCGCCCGGCCGTACCGTACCGACCGAGCCGCTGGCCCGCCGACTCGCCGACACCGCCCGCCTGGCCGTCACCTGGCAGGCATCCGCCCTGTACGCCGTGGCGTTCGGCGGCTACGTCGCCTTCTCGGTCTATCTGCCGACCTACCTGAAGACCGGTTACGGACTCGGTCAGGCCGACGCCGCCAACCGGATGGCCGGCTTCGTCCTGCTGGCGGTGGCCATGCGCCCGGTCGGCGGCTGGCTGTCGGACAAGCTGGGCTCGGTCCGCGTGCTCGCCGCGTCCCTGGCGGTCGTCGTGGTGGGCGCCGCCGTCCAGTCGGCCACCCCGCCACTCGCCCCGCTGGGCACCGTCGCCTTCCTGGCCATGGCCGCCGCGCTCGGCGCGGGCAGCGGCGCCACCTTCGCGCTGGTGGCCCTGCTGGCCCCGGCGAACAAGGTCGGCTCGGTCACCGGCGTGGTCGGTGCGGCGGGTGGACTGGGCGGCTTCGTCCCCCCGATCGTCATGGGCGTGATCTTCAGCGCCACGGGGAGCTACGCCCTCGGCCTGATCCTCCTGGCCCTGGTCTCGGCCGCCGCCCTGGCCTTCACCGTCACCCGGGTCCGGCGGGCCGCCGCTTCCGGGGGCACGTCACCGTGATGGCGCAAGCGGCCCGGTGAATCTCAGCAGGTCCGAAGAAGGGCACCCCTGAGGCGCCCGCAGAAAGGCAGCGCAGCCCGATGAACGCAACCACCACCCCGCACCCCGGCTCTTCCTCCCTGCCCGCGCCCACCCTTCCAGAGCCGGGGGAGCAGCGGCCGCACGTCGTGGTCGTGGGCGGCGGCATCGCCGGGCTGACCGCTGCCGCCCGCCTCAGCGGCGCGGCGGGCGGCAGCGGTTCCGGGGCCCGGGTGACGCTGCTGGAGTCCGCCGGGCGGCTCGGCGGCAAGCTCCTGTGCGGGGAGGTCGGCGGCGTACCCGTGGACCTGGGGGCCGAGGCGTTGTTCGCGCGGCAGCCGTCCGCCGTGGAACTGGCCCGGGAGGTCGGGCTGGGGGAGGAACTGGAGCCTCCGGCCACGGCGGAGGCCGCACTGTGGACCCGCTGCGCGCTCCGCCCCCTGCCCCGGGGCCACCTGATGGGCATACCCGCCGACCTCGACTCCCTGGCCGCTTGCGGCGTGCTGTCCGCCGACGGCCTCGCGCGCGCCCGCCAGGACCTGACGCTCCCGCGTACGGACGTGGGCGACGACATCGCCGTCGGCCGGTACGTGGCCGCCCGGCTGGGGCAGGAAGTGGTCGACCGGCTCGTCGAACCCCTCCTCGGTGGTGTGTACGCCGGGCACGCCGACGGCATCTCCCTGCGCGCCGCCCTGCCGCAGCTGCTTTCCGTCGCCCGCGAGGAGCGGTCCCTGCTCGAAGGCATCCGCCGGATGCGGACACCGGCGCCCGGCGCGCCGGAGCCCGAGGCGCCGAGGCCCGGCGCGGCCGTGCCCCCGTTCCGGAGCGTACGGGGCGGACTGGGCCGACTGCCCCTGGCCGTCGCCCAGGCGTGCCGGGCCGCGGGCGTGGACATCCGTACCGCCACCGCGGCCCGCACGCTGCGCCGTACCGGACACGGGTGGCGGCTGACGGTACGGGGCGCAGGCGGTGAACAGCGGCTCGAAGCGGACGCCGTGGTACTCGCCGTACCCGCGCCCGCCGCCGCCCGGCTGCTGGCCGACGAGGTGCCGGCCGCGGCCGCCGCGCTGCGCGTCGTCGAGTACGCGGACATGGCCCTGGTCACCCTGGTCTTCGACCGCGCCGACCTGCCGGGCGGCCTGCCGGGCAGCGGCTTCCTGGTCCCGCCGGTGGACGGGCGCCTCATCAAGGCGGCCACGTTCCTGACCGGCAAATGGGCGTGGCCGGGCCGGTGCGCGCCCGGCAAGGTCGTGGTGCGCACGTCGGTCGGCCGGCACGGGGAAGACACCGCCCTGCGCCTCGACGACAAGGAACTGGTGGCCCGTTCGCGCACCGAGCTGTCCGCCGCGACCGGCCTGACGGCCGTTCCGTACGACACCGCCGTCACCCGCTGGGCCACCGGCCTGCCGCAGTACACCGTCGGCCACACCGTCCGGATCGCCCGCGTGCGGGAGTACCTCGGACGGCTCGGCACACTGGCGGTGTGCGGGGCCGCGTACGACGGCGTCGGCATCACCAGTTGCGTCGAGGGTGCCGGGCGGGCGGCCGAGGTGATCACGGCGTCGCTCGACGCCCGCCGCCAGGGGTGAGGAAAACTGGCGCAGCACTCATGGTGCGGTGCCCCCGCTTTCCGTGGAAAGTGACCGTGTAGCCGCTAGCGGCGAACCGATCGCGATTCGAACGGGCAGGCGTGCCCGGAAGCGGAGTGGCGCGGTGAGTACCGGACCCCATCCGGAGCAACGCACGGGCCTGGACGGCCCGCTGGCCGAGGTGCTGGTCGGCAGCCGCCGCTTCTTCACCCGTGCCCAGGTGTCGGACGACAAGCGCACGCTGTACCGGATCGGCGGGCGCGCGGCGGACGCCTTCTACCGGGACCGCTGGTCGCACGACAAGGTGGTGCGCTCCACGCACGGCGTGAACTGCACCGGTTCCTGCTCGTGGAAGGTGTACGTCAAGGACGGCATCATCACCTGGGAGGCGCAGCAGACCGACTACCCGTCGGTGGGCCCCGACCGCCCGGAGTACGAGCCACGCGGCTGCCCGCGCGGCGCGGCGTTCTCCTGGTACACCTACTCGCCGACCCGCGTCCGCTACCCGTACGTACGCGGCGTGCTGCTCCAGATGTACCGGGAGGCGAAGGCCCGCCTGGGTGATCCGGTCGCGGCCTGGGCGGACCTCGTCTCCGACCCCGAGCGCGCCCGCCGCTACAAGGCGGCGCGCGGCAAGGGCGGACTGCTGCGGGCGAGCTGGGAGGAGGCGGCGGAGCTGGTCGCCGCCGCGCATGTGCACACCGTCAAGGAGTACGGACCGGACCGGCTGGCGGGTTTCTCGCCCATCCCGGCCATGTCGATGGTCTCGCACGCGGCCGGGGCGCGGTTCTACTCGCTGCTCGGCGGGGTGATGCTGTCGTTCTACGACTGGTACGCCGACCTGCCCGTCGCCTCGCCGCAGGTCTTCGGCGACCAGACGGACGTCCCCGAGTCCGGCGACTGGTGGGACGCCGGTTACCTGATCATGTGGGGCTCCAACCTGCCGGTGACCCGCACGCCCGACGCGCACTGGATGGCCGAGGCGCGCTACCGGGGCCAGAAGGTCGTCGCGGTGGCCCCGGACTACGCGGACAACGTGAAGTTCGCCGACGAGTGGCTGGCCGCCCAGCCGGGCACCGACGGCGCCCTGGCCATGGCCATGGGGCACGTCGTGCTGAAGGAGTTCTTCGTCGACCGGGAGACAAAACCTTTCCTCGCGTACGTGAAGCGCTACACCGATCTGCCGTTCCTGGTCGTCCTGGACGAGTCGGAGCCCGGCCGGTACACGCCGGGCAAGTTCCTGACCGCCGCCGACCTCGGCGGCGAGCCGCACGAGGCGGGCGCGGTGGAGAACGCGCAGTTCAAGACGGTACTGCTGGACGCCGTCACGGGCCGCCCGGTGGTGCCGAACGGCACGCTCGGCCACCGCTACGGCGCGTCGGACGCCGGCCGCTGGAACCTCGACCTCGGCGACACCGACCCGCTGCTGACGGCCGCCGGCGGGGGAGAGGCGCCCGTACGGGTGGAACTGCCCCGCTTCGACGCCCCCGACGGAAAGGCCGGGCGGCTGCTGCGCGGCGTACCCGTCCGGCAGGTCGCCGGGAAGACCGTCACCACCGTCTACGACCTGCTGCTGGCCCAGTACGGGGTGGCCCGCGAGGGACTGCCCGGCCGGTGGCCGGCGGGCTACGACGACCCGGCGGAGCCGTACACCCCCGCCTGGCAGGAGCCGATCACCGGTGTGGTGGCGGAGCAGGCGGCCCGGATCGCCCGGGAGTTCGCCGCCAACGCCGAGGAGTCCGGCGGCCGCTCCATGATCATCATGGGCGCCGGGGCCAACCACTGGTTCCACTCCGACACCGTCTACCGCGCCTTCCTGACCCTGACCACCCTCACCGGCTGCCAGGGCGTCAACGGCGGCGGCTGGGCCCACTACGTCGGCCAGGAGAAGGTCCGGCCGATCACCGGCTACTCCGTCCTGGCCACCGCCGCCGACTGGAACCGGCCCGCCCGGCAGATGATCCAGACCGCCTACTGGTACCTGCACACCGACCAGTTCCGCTACGACCCCTTCAGCGCCGACACCCTCGCCGCCGCCTCCGCCGGCGGCACCTTCGCCGGCCGGACCACGGCCGACGTCATCGCGCAGTCCGCCCGCCTGGGCTGGATGCCCTCCTACCCCACCTTCGACCGCAACCCGCTCACCCTCGCCGCCGACGCCGAGGCCGCCGGGAAGGAGGTGGGCCCGTACGTGGTGGACGAACTGCGGGCCGGGCGGCTGCGGTTCGCGTGCGAGGACCCCGACGCGCCGGAGAACTTCCCCAGGGTGCTCACGGTGTGGCGCGCCAATCTGCTGGGCTCCTCCGCCAAGGGCAACGAGTACTTCCTCAAGCACCTGCTGGGCACCGACTCCGCCGTCCGCGCCGCCGAAGCCCCCGAGGGCGCCCGTCCCCGCGACGTGACCTGGCGCGAGCAGGCCCCCACCGGGAAGCTCGACCTGCTGCTGTCCATGGACTTCCGGATGACCAGCACCACCCTCTACTCCGACGTGGTGCTGCCGGCCGCCACCTGGTACGAGAAGCACGACCTCAACACCACCGACATGCACCCGTACGTGCACGCGTTCAGCCCGGCCATCGCCCCGCCCTGGCAGACCCGCACCGACTTCGACACCTTCCACACCCTCGCCCGGGCCTTCAGCCGCCTGGCCGCCGATCACCTCGGCACCGTCACCGACGTGGTGGCCGCCCCGCTGCTCCACGACACGCCCGATGCCATGGCCACCCCGCACGGCCGCGTGACGGACTGGAAGGACGGGCAGTGCGCGCCCGTCCCCGGCCGGACCATGCCCAAGCTGGTCACCGTCGAACGCGACTACGCCGCCGTCGCCGAGAAGATGGCCGCCCTGGGCCCGCTGCTGGACACGCTGGGCGCCACCACCAAGGGCGTCACCTTCGACGTCGGCCGCGAGCTGGAGTACCTGCGGCACCAGAACGGCACCGTACGCGGGGGAGTGGCCGACGGGCGGCCCGCCCTCGCCCGCGACGTCCAGGCGTGCGAGGCGATCCTCGCCCTGTCGGGCACCACCAACGGCCACCTGGCCGCCCAGGGCTTCCGTACCCTCGAAGCCCGTACCGGCACCCGGCTGGCGGACCTGGCGGCCGAACACGAGGGCAAGCAGATCACCTTCGCCGACACCCAGGCCCGGCCGGTCCCCGTCATCACCTCTCCCGAGTGGTCCGGCTCGGAGGCCGGCGGACGCCGCTACGCGCCGTTCACCATCAACACCGAACGCCTCAAGCCCTGGCACACCCTCACGGGGCGGCAGCACTTCTTCCTCGACCACGACTGGATCGCGGAGCTGGGCGAGGGACTGCCGGTCTACCGGCCGCCGCTGGACATGGCCGCCCTCTTCGGCGAGCCTGAGGTCGGCGCGACTGGCGAACTGGGCGTCACCGTCCGGTACTTGACCCCGCACAACAAGTGGTCCATCCACTCGGAGTACCAGGACAACCTGTTCATGCTCTCCCTCTCGCGCGGCGGGCCGACGGTGTGGATGAGCCAGGAGGACGCCGCGAAGATCGGCGTCGCGGACAACGACTGGATCGAGGCGGTCAACCGCAACGGAGTCGTCGTCGCCCGCGCGGTCGTCTCCCACCGGATGCCGGAGGGCACCGTCTACATGCACCACGCCCAGGACCGGCTCATCGACGTCCCCCGCACCGAGACCACCGGCCGCCGCGGCGGCATCCACAACTCCCTGACCCGGCTGCTGATCAAGCCCAGCCACCTCATCGGCGGCTACGCCCAGCTGTCCTTCGCCTTCAACTACCTCGGCCCCACCGGCAACCAGCGCGACGAGGTCACCGTCATCCGCCGCCGCTCCCAGGAGGTGACGTACTGACATGAAGGTCATGGCCCAGATGGCGATGGTGATGAACCTCGACAAGTGCATCGGCTGCCACACCTGCTCGGTCACCTGCAAACAGGCATGGACCAACCGCACCGGGGTGGAGTACGTCTGGTTCAACAACGTCGAGACCCGGCCGGGACAGGGCTACCCGCGCCGCTACGAGGACCAGGAGACCTGGCAGGGCGGCTGGCGGCTCAACCGGCGCGGGCGGCTCACGCTCAAGGCCGGCGGCCGCTTCAAGAAGCTGATCACGATCTTCTCCAACCCCAAGCTGCCCACCCTGGACGACTACTACCAGCCCTGGACGTACGACTACGAGACCCTGACCAACGCCCCGCTCCAGGAGCACACCCCCGTCGCCCGCCCCAAGTCGCTGACCACCGGCGCGGACATGAAGATCACCTGGTCGGCCAACTGGGACGACGACCTCGCCGGAGCACCGCGGCACGCCGCCCGGGACGTGCTGCTGGCCGGGCTCGCCGACAAGGTGAAGTTCGAGTTCGAGCAGACCTTCATGTTCTACCTGCCGCGGATCTGCGAACACTGCCTCAACCCCTCGTGCGTGGCCTCCTGCCCCTCCGGCGCGATCTACAAGCGCACCGAGGACGGCATCGTCCTCGTCGACCAGGACCGCTGCCGCGGCTGGCGGATGTGTGTGACCGGCTGCCCGTACAAGAAGGTGTACTTCAACCACCGCACCGGCAAGGCCGAGAAGTGCACGTTCTGCTTCCCGCGCGTCGAAGTCGGCCTGCCCACCGTCTGCGCCGAGACCTGCGTCGGGCGCCTGCGCTACATCGGCCTGGTCCTCTACGACGCCGACCGCGTCCTCGAAGCCGCCACCACCCCCGACGACCGGGACCTGTACGAGGCCCAGCGCCGCGTCCTCCTCGACCCGCACGACCCCGACGTGATCGCCGCCGCCGGGCGCGACGGCATCCCGCGCGACTGGATCGAGGCCGCCCAGCGCTCGCCGGTCCACTCCCTGATCAGCACGTACCGGGTGGCCCTGCCGCTGCACCCGGAGTACCGCACCCTGCCGATGGTCTGGTACATCCCGCCGCTGTCGCCGGTGGTCGACGCGGTCCGGGGCACCGGACACGACGCGGAGGACCGCCGCAACCTGTTCGCCGCCATCGACGCGCTGCGCATCCCCGTGGAATATCTCGCGGAACTGTTCACCGTCGGCGACCCGGCACCCGTCGAGGCCGTACTCCGGCGGCTGGCCGCCATGCGCAGCTACCTGCGCGACATCAACCTCGGCCGCGAGCCCGACGCCGCGATCCCTGAAGCCGTCGGCATGGGCGAGGAGGAGATGTACGAGATGTACCGGCTGCTGGCACTGGCCAAGTACGACGAGCGCTACGTCATCCCGCCCGCGCACGCCGAACAGGCCCACGGCCTGGAGGAACTGGCCACCGAATGCAGCCTCGACCGCGAGGGCGGGCCCGGCATGGGAGGCGACGTTCCCGGCGCGGGGCGCCCGGCGGGCAGCTCCGGCCCGTTCGGGGAGTCCTCGGGCGGAAACTCGCCGGTCGCCGTGGAGAACTTCCGCATGCTGCACGACCGCCAGACCTCCGACACCCTCACCGACCCGGCCGACGAGGAAGCCCGCGTCAACCTCCTCAACTGGGACGGCAAGGGCAGGCCGCAGGGGCTGTTCCCGCGCCGGTCCGGAAGCCGGGAAAGTCCTCCGCCCGGGCCGGCCGACGGTACCGGCCCGAACGACGAGAGCGAGCCGAAACCGTGACCGACCACCCTCCCGCCCCCGTACGCGAACCGGCCTGGCAGGTCCAGTCGCTGCTGCTGGCCTATCCCGACGAGCACTTCTCCTGGCGCGTACGCCTGGCCCGCCAGGCCGCGACGGCGCTGCCCGAACCGGTCGCGGCCCCCTTGCTCCGCTTCCTCGACCACGTGGCGGCGGCCGACACCGAGGACCTGGCCGCCGCATACGTGCGGATCTTTGACCACAGAAAGCGCTGCTGCCCGTTCCTGACCTACTATTCCTGCGGAGACACCCGCAAGCGCGGCGTCGCGCTGCTCCGCATGAAGACGGCCTACGCCGCCGCCGGGCTGCGGCTGTCCGACGACGAACTCCCCGACCACCTCGCCGTCGTCCTGGAATTCGCCGCCGCCGAGCCCGAGCCCGGCCGGCGCCTGCTGCTGGACCACCGGGCCGGTCTGGAACTGCTCCGCCTGGCCCTGCACGACGCGTCCGCGCCCTGGGCACACGTCCTGGACTCGGTGTCGGCGACCCTGCCGCCGCTGGCCGGGGACGAGCGGACGGCCGTCGCCCGGCTCGCCGCCGAAGGCCCGCCCGAGGAACAGGTGGGACTGGCCCCCTTCGCACCGCCCGCGCACCTGCCCGACCCGGTGGGAGGCCGCCGGTGAACATCCTGCTGTGGGTGGTGCTGCCGTACGTCGCGCTGGTCGTGTTCATCGGCGGACACGTCTGGCGCTACCGCTACGACAAGTTCGGCTGGACCACCCGCTCGTCCCAGCTCCACGAGAACCGCCTGCTGCGCATCGGCAGCCCGCTGTTCCACTTCGGCATCCTGCTGGTGGTCGTCGGGCACGTCGTCGGCCTGCTGATCCCGCACGGCTGGACCGAGGCCGCCGGGATCACCGAGCACACCTACCACGTCACCGCCGTCGCCCTGGGCACCGTCGCGGGCGTGTGCACACTCGGCGGCCTGGCCGTCCTCGTCTACCGGCGGCGCACCGTCGGACCGGTCTTCAGCGCCACCACCCGCAACGACAAGCTGATGTACGTCATGCTCACCCTCGCCCTGGTGCTGGGGCTGGCCGCCACGGTCGACGCCAACATCGCCGGCGCGGGGTACGACTACCGCACCACCATCTCCCCCTGGTTCCGGTCCGTCCTCTCCTTCCGCCCCGCCCCCGCCCTGATGAGCGGCGTGCCGCTGCTGTACCAGCTCCACGCGCTCAGCGCGCTGGCCCTGTTCGCCGTCTGGCCGTTCACCCGGCTCGTCCACATGCTCACCGCGCCCCTGGGCTACCTCACCCGCCCGTACATCGTCTACCGCAGCCGCGACGCGCAGCTGGGCGCACGCCCTCCCCGGCGGGGCTGGGAACGCGTCCGGTGAACGGCGGGACCTTCGGCCCTACCGGAAGCGGGCGGCCCGGCACCGGGCCGTAGGTCCGGGAAGAAGGGCCGTCCGGCCCTGGCTCTTCGGCCCTGGCGTGCGGCAGGCTGCACGTGGCACCGCCCGCGGGGGCGGGCCGCACCAGGAACATCGGAGCTGTGTGATGACGGAGAACCCTGCCGACGCCCGGACGAAGGCACCGGTCGGCGTCTTCCTGCTCGACGACCACGAGGTGGTGCGCCGCGGCGTGCACGACCTGCTGGACGCCGAGCCGGATCTGACCGTGGTGGGGGAGGCGAACACCGCCGAACAGGCGCTGGTGCGCATCCCCGCCCTGCGTCCGCAGGTGGCGGTCCTGGACGTCCGGCTGCCCGACGGCGACGGCGTGAGCGTCTGCCGCGAGCTGCGCTCCCGCATGCCCGGCCTGGTGTGCCTGATGCTGACCTCGTTCGACGACGAGGAGGCCCTGCTGGACGCGATCATGGCGGGGGCCGCCGGGTACGTGCTCAAGCAGATCACCGGCACCGACCTGGTCAACGCCGTACGGACGGTGGCCTCGGGCCAGTCGCTGCTCGACGCCGGTGCCACCGCACGCGTGATGGCCCGGCTGCGCGGCGAGACCCGGCAGGAGGAACCGAAGCCGGGCCTGCCGGGGCTGAGCGACCGGGAACGGGAGATCCTCGCGCTGGTGGGCGAGGGCCTGACCAACCGGGAGATCGGCAAGCGGCTCTACCTCGCGGAGAAGACGGTCAAGAACAACATCTCCCGCCTGCTGGCCAAGCTCGGCGTGGAACGCCGGGTCCAGGCCGCGGTCATCGCCACCCAGGCGCTCGCCGCGGCCCCGGAGCCCCGCACGGGGGCTGCCTCCGCGACTCCGCGCGCGGGCGGCCCGAGGGCCTGAGGACGCGGCGGTTCCCGGTGCCCGACCGACGGGGCCGCCGGAACCGACGGGGCCTTCGTGGCCGGCTCCCCGGCTGGGCGGCGTGACGCCGCCGCGCGCGGCCGGGGGGACCGGTCACTGCCGTGTGCTCGGTCAGTCGGCACGTGCATGCTCTGGCCGCCACCCACCTCGTACGTTGCGACCGCAACCGGCATTCGGGTCCTGCACCCCCTGATCCCGCCGGGCGCTGCCCGGCTCAGCGGCTGCACACCCGGCAGGGCACCCGGCCTGCGCTTTTCGGGCCTCACCGAAACCGCTGGCCCACCCACGGCCCGCCGCCCACACTGATGCCGGGCCGACTCACCGGCCCCCCCCGAGAACCGCGAACTCAGGGAGTTTTCCATGAGACTGCGCAAACTCGTCATGCCCCTGCTCGCCGCCGGGACGCTGGTGGGCGGCTCGCTGATCGGAGCCTCGGGCTCCTCCGCCGCCGAGCGGACGGTCCCGCCGAAGCCTCAGCTCGACTGCCCGTACTACTCCGTGTGCGGCCAGGCCGCCAACGGCAGTTCGTTCCAGTACACGACCTGTAACTTCGAGTTCCAGCTGCCCAATCTGGTCGGCTCGGGCCCCCTCGTCAACAACCAGACCCCGGGTACCGTGGCGAGGTTCTACGACAAGAACCGCCGGCTGCTCTTCACCTCCACGGCGTACGACTCCCGTACGGTCAACTGGACCCCGGTCTGGTACGTCAGAGCCTGCTGATCCGCCGGCAGCGGTAAGCCGCCGATCCGCCGGGCAGCTCGCGTCCCCGGGAGCCCGGGGAGCTGCCCGGCGGTGTTCCTGACGTCCGCCCCGGGCCGGACGGGTCCTGGCGCATCCGCCACAAGGCCAGGGAGCCGCGTGCCGAGGGCGAGGAGGACTTCGACCGGTCACTGATCAGGGGGATACGGCACAGGCTCCGACGGCTCTCCGTACGGGCCGCCGTCGTCACCCGCGCGCGGGACGAGGCGGCTGACCACCCCCACCACCCCGTCCACCCGCCAGGTCAGGCCGATCGCGGCCGGGATGTCGTCCTCGTGCACGAGCGTCCCCCGCAGGGTCACCAGGCCGTCCCGTACCGACACCCGTACCGCGTCCGGCGGCACGCCCAGAGAACGGCCCAGCACCTCGCCGACCACTTCCACCAGGATCTGCTCGTCCGGCCGCAGGAAGACCCGCAGCAGGTCCCGGCGGGTGGTGATGCCGATGAGACGGTCCTCCTCGTCCACGACGGGCAGCCGGTCGACGTGCCGGCGCTGCATGAGGCGCGCGGCGTCCGCGACGCGGTGTTCCGGGTGCACGGTGACCGCGGGTGTCGTCATCACTTCGCCCGCGGTCGCGCCGCCGAGCGCACCGGTGCCGGGCGGGCGGCGCGGTGCCGGGTGCGGCAGCCGCCCGGCCGGGCTCCCGGGCCGGCCACCGGGGAGCGCGGGCAGATCCGTGCGGGACACCACCCCCATGACCTTGTCGTCGCCGTCCACCACCGGCAGGCCGCTGATCCGGTGGACGTCGAGCAGCCGGGCCAGCTCCTTGGCCGGGGTGTCCGGGCGGGCCTGTACGACCTCCCACGTCATCACCTCGGCCACGGTGCGGTTTCGCACGGCGGTACCTCCCCTCCTTCGGTGCCTCACGGAACCGGCCTCCGGGCCGGCCGCCTTTCCCCGCCGACCGAGTCTCGCCGAGTCCGCGGCCCGGGAGGAGGGTCCATCCGCCTCCGTCCGAGGGCCACTCGCCCCCGATAGGTCACCCGTCGCCTCCCGGCACGTGGTCCGTCACTCCCGGGACGCTCCGCGCGCGCCGCGGCCGGTACCGGGCGGCCACCGGGTCCGATGGCGGTGTTCGAACAGGGATACGCTGGCCGGGTAAGGCGGGCGACCGAAGAAGGAGGGCCGGTGGGCACGCAGGAGCCGTTGTCGCGGATGCCGCAGATGCGACTGGACGAGTTGCTGGAGGAACTGCAGGCACGCATCGACGCCGCGCGCGGCACCCGGGACCGGGTGCACAGCCTGCTGGAGGCCGTGGTCTCGGTGGGGCGGGAACTGGACCTGCCGCAAGTGCTCCGGCGCATCGTCGAAGCCGCGGCGCTGCTGGTCGACGCGCAGTACGCGGCGCTGGGCGTGATCGGCCCGGACGGCAGGCGGCTGTCGCAGTTCCTGACCGTCGGCCTGACCCCCGAGGAGGTCGCCGCGATCGGGCCGCTGCCGGCCGGCCACGGCCTGCTGGGCGAACTGATCCGGCACCCCGAACCGTTGCGGCTCTCCGACCTCGGTTCCCACCCGTCGTCGTACGGCTTTCCCGCCCACCACCCGCCGATGCGCACGTTCCTGGGCGTGCCGATCCGGGTACGGGACGAGGTCTTCGGCAATCTGTACCTGACCGACAAGCGCGGCGGGCACGACTTCGACGCGGAGGACGAGTCGGTGATCTCCACGCTGTCGGTCGCCGCCGGAGTGGCGATCGACAACGCCCGGCTCTACGAGGGCGCGCAGCGCCAGCAGCGCTGGCTGAAGGCGGGCGCGGAGATCACCAACAGCCTGTTCTCCGGCATCCCGCGCCTGGAGGTGCTGGAACTGATCGCCCGCCGGGCCCAGGAGATCACCCGGGCCCAGCTCGCCGACGTCTGCGTCCCCATGCACGACACCGGTGACCTGGTCGTCGAGCTGGCGCTCGGCGGGCACGGCGAGAAGCGTCGCGGTCTGGTGGTGCCGGTCGACGGCACGCTGTCCGGCGCCGCCCTCGTCGCGGGCAAGCCCGTCACCACGTCCGCCCTGGCGGGCGACGAGCGGTACGCCGCCGGGCCCCGGCGGTTCGACGGCCTGGGACCGGCGGTGGCCGTGCCGTTGGACAGCGAGGGCGGCAGCGCCAGGGGTGTGCTGCTGCTGGCGCGCGCCGAGGGCGAGGCGGTGTTCACCGAAGGAGAGCTGGACCCGCTGCACGCGTTCGCCGGGCAGGCGGCCCTCGCCCTGGAACTGGCCGAACGCCGGCGCGACGCCGAACAGCTCGCTCTGCTGGAGGACCGCGACCGGATCGCCCGCGACCTGCACGACCTGGCCATCCAGCGGCTGTTCGCCACCGGTATGACGCTGCAGAGCGCCGCCCGGCTGGTCGAGCACGCCGGCGCCGCGGAGCGGGTCACCCGGGCGGTCGGCGACCTGGACGAGACCATCAAGATCATCCGGTCGACGATCTTCGGTCTGCGGGTCAGGGAGGAGGACGCCGGACCCAGCCTGCGGGCCCGGGTGGCGCGCGCCGTGGGGGAGGCCGGCACGGCGCTGGGCTTCCCGCCCCGGCTGAGCATGGAGGGCCTGCTGGACACCGACGTACCGGCCCAGGTCGCCGACCACGTCGTGGCGGCCCTCACCGAACTGCTGAGCAACGCGGCCCGGCACGCGCACGCGACCCGGGTCGAGGTGGCGTTGCAGGCCACCGGCGACGAGGTCGTGCTGACCGTGACGGACAACGGCAGGGGCATCCCGGAGGCGGGCCGGCGCAGCGGACTGACCAACCTGGCCGAACGGGCGGACCGGGTGGACGGGACGATGGAGATCCGTACGCCCGACGGCGGCGGAAGCCAGGTGGTGTGGCGCGCTCCGCTGTCCGGGGGCGCCTGACGGGCTGTCGGCGTCCTGGCCCTGGCTCGTGTGGCCTGACCGGTGCCCTGGCTCCGGCCTGGGTCAGGGCCCGTCGACCGCCGCCCCATTGGGGACGTACCCGAGGTCGACGGGCGACGTCGGCGCCCCGTTCTCCCGTACGGCGGCGAGCAGTCCGGGCAACTGCGGCGGCCACAGCGGCTCGGTGGCGGCGGACAGCTCGTCCGGTGACCACCAGCGCCACCGGAGAATCCGGTCCGCCGCGTGCGCGGCCGCGAGGTCGCCGAACGGGTCCCGGCGGGGGCCGTGGGCGAGGAAGATCTGCTCGTGCTGACGGACCGGCACCCCGGCCCGGGTGAAGTCGTGTTCCCACCAGCACAGCGTGGTGCCGGGGACCTCGATGTCGGTCCATCCGGTCTCCTCGCGCACTTCGCGCTCGGCCGCCGCCAGCGGTGACTCGCCCGGGTCCAGACCGCCGCCGGGCAGCGCCCAGTGGACGCCGACTTCCTCGTTGTCGTACCGGAACATGAAGACCGCCCCCGCCGGATCGAGGACGGCGACTCTGGCAGCTCTCCGGGGCGTACGGGGTATGCGCATCGCGTCAGCCTGCCAGTGCCGCGGTGGCGCACGTCACTGGGGGGCCGGACTTCGATGCATTCGGCAGCACCACGGCGCATGCGGGCGGCTGAGCCGGTCCGTAGGGGCTGGAACCCGAACCTCCGCGCTTTTCACTCGTTGCGGTCCGAGGCCGCGGAGGGCACCCGCTGAGGCTCGCGCCGGGTACGGCGGTGTCGTTCGGCGTTCTCCGCCGTGTGCGGTGCCAGCAGGTGGCGGGCCAGGGCGAGTGCGGCGAGCAGCGCGACGAGGGCGCACACGCCTCGCCAGCCGGCCCGGCTCCAGACGCGTACACCGAGCCAGGAACCCGCGCTGCCGCCCAGGTAGGCGCAGGTCATGTAGGCGGTGTTGAGCCTGCTGCGGGCGTCGGCGCGCAGTGCGTAGACGCGGACTTGGTTGGCGACCATGCCGGACTGCATCGCGACGTCGAGGAGCAGCGTCCCCAGGAGCAGGGCGGCCAGTCCCAGGACGCCGCCCTGGGCACCGGCGGTGAGGACGGCGGCCGAGACGAGAACGCCGAGCAGGCAGACGAGGTTCACCGGGTCGGGGCCGTGGCGGTCCACCAGGCGGCCCGCGAGCGGGGTGCAGAGCATGGTCGCCGCGCCGACCAGGGCGATCGTGCCGACCGCTCGGGCGTCCAGTCCGTAGGCCGGGCCGGCGAGCAGCAGTGCCAGACACGTCCAGACCGCGGAGAACCCGGCGAAGACGGTTGCCTGGTAGAAGCACGAGCGGCGCAGGTCCGGCTCGGTGCGCAGCAGGCGCAGCGGCTCGGCCAGGAGGGCCGCGTACCGCTGGCGGGAGGACGGGGCCGTGGTCGGCACCGCGAACGCCAGCACGGTGGCGAGGAGCAGGGCCAGGACCGCGGCGACCAGGTAGGGGGCCCGCCAGCCCAGCCATTCGCCGAGCGTGCCGCTGAAGGTCCGGGCCAGCAGCATGCCGCCGGTCGATCCGCTCAGCAGGGTGCCGAGCACCGCTCCCCGGCGGTCGGCGCCCGCGAGACCGGCCGCCAGAGGTCCGGCGATCTGCGCGCCCACCGTGGTCAGACCGACCACGGTGCCGGCGGCGACGAGGGGCGGCAGCGCCGGCGCGCAGCCCGCGGCGAGCAGGGCCAGGCCCGTCAGGCCGAGCAGGGTGACGAGGAACGGGCGGTGCGGCAGCCGGTCACCGAGCGGTACGAGCAGGACCGTCCCGGCCGTGTAACCGATCTGTGTGGCGGTCACCAGCACGGCGGCCGCGTCGGGCGACACGTGCAGCCCGTCGGCGACCAGCGGACCGATGGCCTGCGGGAAGTAGATGTTGCCGACCGCCACCGCGCAGGTGACGGCGAGGAGCAGCACGGTTCGGCGGTTCATTCGCCGGCCTCCCGGGGGTGACCGGCCGCCCCTGCGCCGACGCCGCCCTCCGTCCCGGCGGCAAGCGCCGGACACCGACCGTGAGTTGTGTAGGTCATGACCGGAAGTCCACGGCATCGACGGTGTGCCGCCAATCGATGTAGCCTACGGCTTAATGATCAGCTTCGTACTCGGCGTCGAGGACCTCGCGGACACCCGCTTCGCCCTGTCGCCCCTGCACGAGACCCTGTTCAGCCTGCGCGTGCTCCAGGACCCGGGCCTGTCCGCGCTGCACCTGCCCTGGCGCAGGTCCGTCCTCGGCAAGCTGGGGGTGCTCGACACCGGTCTGCTGATGTCCTTGGTCGCGCAGCGGCGCACGCTCCCCGACTTCCTGACGCCGAACCCCACGAGCTTCGCACCGGCCTTCGAGGAAGAACTCGCCCTCGTCCGCCGGGTGCCCGCCGCCCGGGTCCGCCACGACTTGCTGCTCGCGCACGCCCCCGACCCGCTCCCCGAGGCCCTGGGTGATGTCTCCCTCGCCGACGACGCGTCGGTCGCCGGTCTCCGCGACGCCCTCTGCGACCTCCTGCGGCAGTACTGGCGGGTGGCCGTCGAGCCGCTGTGGCCGCAGATCCGGCTGGTGCTGGAAGCCGACATGACCTACCGCGCCCGGCGGCTCGCCCTGGGCGGCGCCCGGCTGCTCTTCGCCGACATGCACCCGAACCTGCGCTGGCAGGACGGCGAGCTGTACATCCACCAGATGATCAGCAGGCACCGGGTCGCGGCGTCCGGCCGGGGGCTGCTGCTCCTCCCGTCCGTGTTCGCGCACAAGCCCGCGCCCCCGGTCAGCCCGGACGAGGCGCCGAGTCTCGTCTACCCCAGCCGAGGTGTGGCCACGTTGTGGGGCCCGGAGGTGCCGGCCGTCAGCACGGCGGCGCTGACATCCCTGCTCGGCGCCGCCAGAGCACGGCTGCTCAGCCTCCTCGAAGAGCCGCTGCCGACCGTCGAGCTGGCCCGCCGCCTGAAGATCACCCCGAGCGCCGTCTCCCAGCACCTGCGTGTCCTGCACGCCACCGGGCTGGTCAACCGGACCCGTGACGGACGGCATGTGCTGTACCGGAGGAGCGCGCTCGGCGACCGGCTCACGGGCACCGCCGGCGGAGCACCGGCCGACGACCGCTGAGCGGCAGCAGAGCCGGGGACGGGCCCCCGACGCCAGGAGCCGTCACCTCATCGCCCCTTGCCGACCGCGGCGCACACCGCGACCGCGTGCTGCGCCACCAGCCGGAAACCGGTGACCAGATCCGGCTGGATGCGCAGCACGCCGTTCATGGTCTGCGCCACCCACGGCCGCAGCAGCTCCTCGTAGCGGGCCACCTGCGCGGGTTCGGCCACCAGCCGGGCGTACCCGGTGACGATGACGCTCCAGCCCAGGCGGGTCTGCGGATCGATGGCATCGGCCTCGTACGCGACCACGAGGCCCGCCTCGCCCGCGGGCGGCGCGATCGAGGTGAGGGTCGCTCCGTCGTTGAGCCGGACGACGATGTCCTCCCCGTCGAGGAGGTGGTTGACCGGGCGGATGGCCGGCAGGGCGTTCTGGGTGAACACGAGCCGGCCGAGCGGGACACTGCCCAGCAGCCGCAGCGACTCCTCCCGGGGCAGCTGCTGCATTCCCCGGGCCGCCGGCTCACGGCGTACCTCGACATGCTGTGCGTCTTCGTCGTTCATGCTGCACACTCTCTGCTCCGGCGGCGCTCGTCCGGGCACTCGTTGCCTGCCTGCCAGCCTTCCCGGAGCAGGCTCCCGGCGACAGGGCCGAACGGACCCCGGCGCGGGGCATTTCGGCAGCGCCGGTGCCGGTTCCCCGGGTGCCCGGCCGGGGCGCTCACGGGTGCGGCACCACCGCCACCGGGCACGGCGCGTGGTGCAGCGCCGCGTGCGCGGCCGCGCCGATCTTCCGCAGGTCATGACGGCCCGGGCTGCGCCGGCCCACCACCAGGAGCCGGGCCCGTGCGCAGCCGGCCAGCAGAACCTGCCCCGCGCCACCCATCTCGACGTGCTCGACGACCTCCACCTGGGGGAAGCGCTCCCGCCACGGCCGTACGGCGTCGGCCAGCCGCTTGCGCTCCAGCGGTTCCAGGCCACCGGCGTCGTCGGCCGCCCGCATGGCTTCGCCGCCCCACACCAGGACCGGCGGGATGTTCCAGGCCCGTACCGCCCGCAGGGTCACCCCCTGGGCCGCGGCGGCCGCGAAGGCGAACTCCAGCACCGGTCCGCTCTCCCGCTCGTCCTGCACCCCCACGACCACCTCGTCCCGCGGCTGCCCCGCCTCCTCAGGACGCGGGCTGCGTACGAGGACCACGGGCGAGGCCGCCTGCCGCAGTACGTGCAGTCCCACCGAGCCGAGCAGATAGCCGACCAGCGTGCCGTGGCCGCGCGAGCCCAGCACCAGCAGGTCCGCCGCGGCAGCCTCGGCGATCAGGGCCGGTACCGTCTCGGCCGCCAGGATCTCCCGGGTGACGGGCAGGTCGGGAAAGTCCTTCGCCACCCGGGCCGCGGCCTCCTGCAACACCTCGGCGGCCCAGCGGCGCTGCACCTCCTCGTCCGCCGCGACCGGCACGTCCAGGGGGCGCCAGATCCACGCGTGCACCAGCCGCAGCCGCGCTCCGCGCCGTGCGGCCTCGGCGGCGGCCCAGCCGGCGGCGGCGAGACTGTGGTCGGTTCCGTCCAGGCCGACGGTGACGATGCCGGGCATACGGGCCTCCTGAGGAAGGAACGGAAGTACGTCCGCCCCCACTCTCGGGGCACGACGGGCACCACGGGGACGGCCCCAAGGTCCCGCGCCCGGGGACCAACGGCCTTCCGGCACGCGGCCCGTCGCCCGCCGAGGGCCCTTCGGCCTCCGGGTCGGGACCAACGCCGACCTCGGTGGACATGCCGCGGCAGTGCAATGGGGGTGAGCGCGGGCACAGCGCTCACAGCACTTCGGAAGGCACGCACCATGACCGCGACACCCGTGGAGAAGACGACCGGCGGCACAGCTTGGGAGGGGTTCGGCGGCGGCCGGTGGCGGGACGTCATTGACGTCCGCGACTTCGTCCAGCGCAACCACGTCCCGTACGAGGGCGACGCCTCCTTCCTCGCGGGCCCGACCGAGCGCACCACCGAGGTGTGGCAGAAGCTGCTCGGCATGTTCCCGGACGAGCGGAACCGGGGCATCCACGACGTGGACACCCACACTCCTTCCCGTATCGACGCGTTCGCGCCCGGCTACGTCGACGAGGAACGCGACCTCATCGTCGGCCTCCAGACCGACGCCCCGCTCAAGCGCGCCATCATGCCCAACGGCGGCTGGCGCATGGTCGAGAGCGCCCTCGCGGCGTACGGGTACGAGGCCGACCCGGCGGTCAAGGAGATCTACACCCGGCTGCGCAAGACCCACAACGACGGCGTCTTCGACGCGTACACGCCGCAGATCCGCGCCTGCCGCTCCGCCGGCATCATCACCGGCCTGCCCGACGCCTACGGCCGGGGCCGCATCATCGGCGACTACCGGCGCGTCGCGCTCTACGGCGTCGACCGGCTCATCGAGGACAAGCAGGCCGCCAAGGCCGAGGCGGACGCGCAGTGGCCGACCGAGGACGTCATCCGCGAGCGCGAGGAGACCGCCGAGCAGATCAAGGCCCTGCACGAGCTGAAGGCCATGGCCGCCTCGTACGGGTACGACATCTCCCGGCCCGCCGCCACCGGCCGGGAGGCCGTGCAGTGGCTCTACTTCGGCTACCTGGCCGCCGTGAAGGAGCAGAACGGCGCGGCCATGTCCATCGGCCGCATCGACAGCTTCCTCGACATCTACCTCCGCCGCGACATCGAGCGCGGCACCCTCGACGAGGAGGGGGCGCAGGAGCTGATCGACGACTTCGTCGTCAAGCTGCGCATCGTACGGTTCCTGCGCACCCCGGAGTACAACGAGCTGTACTCCGGCGACCCCACCTGGGTCACCTGGTCGCTGGCCGGGATCGGCGAGGACGGCCGCCCGCTCGTCTCCCGTACGACCTTCCGCGCCCTCCAGACGCTCTACAACCTGGGCCCGGCGCCCGAACCCAACCTCACCGTCTTCTGGTCACCGCGGCTGCCGCGCGGCTTCAAGGAGTTCGCCGCGAAGACCGCCGTCGACACCTCCGCCCTCCAGTTCGAGTCCGACGACCTGATGCGGCCGAAGTACGGCGACGACACGGCCATCGCCTGCTGCGTGTCGGCCATGGCGGTCGGCAAGCAGATGCAGTTCTTCGGCGCCCGCGTCAACGTCGCCAAAGCCCTGCTGTACGCCATCAACGGCGGCCGGGACGAGATCACCGGCAAGACCGTCGTGGCGGGCTTCGAGCCGGTCGAGGGCGAGTACCTGGACCACGCCACCGTCGCCGAGCGCTACGACGCGATGCTGGAGTGGCTGGCCGAGACCTACGTCCACGCCCTGAACGTCATCCACTACATGCACGACAAGTATGCCTACGAACGCCTCGAAATGGCCCTGCACGACCGCACCGTGCTGCGCACCATGGCCTGCGGCATCGCCGGGCTGTCGGTCGCCGCGGACTCGCTCTCGGCGCTCAAGTACGCCCGGGTGCGGGCCGTCCGGGACGAGACCGGGCTGGTCACGGGCTACGAGACCGAGGGCACGTACCCGGCGTACGGCAACAACGACGACCGGGCCGACACGATCGCCCGGGACATCGTCCGCACCTTCATGCAGAAGGTGCGCAAGCACCCCACCTACCGGGGCGCCGTGCACACCCAGTCGGTGCTGACCATCACCTCCAACGTCGTCTACGGGAGGAAGACCGGCGCCACACCGGACGGCCGCCCGGCGGGCGCGCCCTTCGCGCCCGGCGCCAACCCGATGAACGGGCGTGACGAGCACGGCTACCTCGCCTCCGCCCTGTCGGTCGCCAAGCTGCCGTACGACGACGCCGAGGACGGCATCTCGCTGACCAACACCATCACCCCGGACGCGCTGGGCCGCACCGAGCAGGAGCGGATCGCGAACCTGGCGGGCGTGCTGGACGGCTACACGGCCGGCGGCGGATTCCACATGAACGTCAACGTGCTGGACCGGGCGACCCTGGAGGACGCCATGGAGCACCCCGAGAAGCACCCGCAGCTGACGATCCGGGTGTCCGGCTACGCGGTGAACTTCGTGCGGCTGACGCGCGAGCAGCAGCTCGACGTCATCAACCGCACCTTCCACGGAGCCCTGTGATGTCCTCCGAGACCGCGGTGTCCCTCGCCGGAGCGAGGAGGGCCCTGGAAGCCGCGACGCCGGCCGGTGCGGCCGGGCACCGGCCGGTCGCCGGATCGGTGCACTCCTGGGACCTGTCCACCGGCGTCGACGGACCCGGCATCCGCTTCGTGCCGTTCCTGGCGGGCTGCCCCCTGGCCTGCCTGTACTGCCACAACCCGGACACCTGGAAGATGCGCGACGGCAAGCGGGTCCTGGCCGGTGACCTGGTGGCCGAGGCGGCCAAGTACCAGGCGTTCATCCGGGCCGCGGGCGGCGGCGCCACCCTCAGCGGCGGCGAACCCCTCCTCCAGCCCGTCTTCGCCGGCGAACTCCTGCACCGCTTCAAGCACGAACTCGGCCTGCACACCGCCCTGGACACCTCCGGCTACCTCGGCGCCCGTGCCACCGACGCGCTGTTGCGCGACACGGACCTCGTGCTGCTGGACATCAAGTCCTGGGACCCCGCCCTCTACAAGAGGCTCACGGGCCGGCACCTGCGTCCGACCCTGGACTTCGCCCGGCGGCTGGCCCGGCTGGACAAGGAGGTGTGGGTACGCTTCGTGCTCGTCCCGGGGCTGACCGACGACCCGGCGAACATCGAGGGAGTGGCCTCCTTCGCCGCCTCGCTCGGCAACGTGTCCCGGGTCGACGTGCTGCCTTTCCACAAACTCGGCGCCGCCAAGTGGGAACGGCTCGGCCTGGACTTCACGCTGCGGGACACTCCGATTCCCACCGCGCCGGAAGTGGCGGCGGCACGCGGCATCTTCGCGGAACACGGTTTGTCGGCAGTGTGAAAGGCTTATCGGGGTGCGCGTCGGTCCCGCTCCTTCGTCAGCCGAACCGCACGCTGGCAAAGGCCGCGTCGCGCGGCGCCTGCTGGCCGGGAGCGAGCGGCACGGCCCGCCCCTTGCACTTCTTGCCCGAGTAGAGGACGGCCGGTGTCTTCGTGGCATTGCGGGCACCGTGTGCCCGCTGCTGCATCGTCAGGCACCGGCCGTTCGGCGGATTCTCCACCAAGTACGACTTGCCCTCCGGCCCCAGCCAGATGAACGACCCCTTCGCGGCGGACGCCTCGCCCGTGGAGAGGGTCGCGGCGAAAGTGAGCCCCGCAAGAGCAACGACGACCGGACGCAAGAAGCGCATCATTCATCCTCTTTCTGGAACGGTTTCCGGAACGGGCTTCCGGAACGCTGACCGGCCGGACCGGCCGGTGTCCGGTCAACGACGCCCAGCGGTGTCCGACACGCCTGGTACGCCCCATCGGGCCACCCGGGCGCCCATGCCGTGCTCCGTCGTGGCAGGCCGGGCGCAGGCGTCGAAACGGGCGAGGACGAGGCGGGCCATGGCGTCCTGGGCGCCGAGCGGACGGGCGGTGATCACGCACTCCGCGCGGCCGGCCTCCGCGGCGAGACGGTCGAAGAAGCGTCCGGGGGCCATCAGATAGGGCAGCACCGCGATGCGGGTACGGCCTTCGGCACGCAGGTCGGCCGCCGTACGGGCCAACGACGGACCGTCCGCGGCACCGTCGCACAGCACGGCCGGCCGTACCGGAACGGGGGAGCCCCGCCGGGCGCACAGTGCCGCGCCCAGGTCCCGGGCAGCGGTCCGGCAGCTGTCGTTGCCGCCCGGCCGGCGCGAGCCCGCGGCGGCCAGGACGACGGCGTCCGCCGGAAACCCGGCGTGCGACTCGGCCTCCCGGAGGCGGTGCAGGAGCGCGTCGACGAGCAGCGGGTGCGGAGCCAGCGGTCGCGCGGCGCGCGCATGCCCGAGCAGCGCGGGCAGATCCACGGAGAAATGAAATCCCGTCCCCAGCAACAAAGGCACCACTGTCGCGGGCGTGCCGTGCAGGGCAGCCACGGCTTCGTCGACCGTGGGGCGGTGAATGTCGAAGAACGCGATGTCCACCCGCAGCGCCGGACGCAGTGCGCGCACGTGCGCCAGCAACCGATGTGTTTCCGTTTGCGCCCGGGCCTCGTGACTGCCGTGAGCGGCGGCAATCAGTACAGGGGAAAAGGAGGCCATGCGGTCACGCTAAAGGCGTACGCGCGCCGCGGTAAGGCACTGCTGGTCCCGGCTGCGCGGGGACGACCGGCCCTGGTCAAAAGGCCGTTCGGCGCGAGGTACGGGTGCGGAGCGGGCATAGCCTGAACGCGCTGCGGCCCGGGAGGCGGCGGGTTCGGGCGGCAGTCGTGGAAAACGGAAGAACGCGTCCCGTCGCCAAGCAGCTGGCAGGAGTGCTCTCATGGTGTCATCCACCGACCGGCCCACCCTTGTTCTCGTCGGTCACGGAATGGTCGGCCAGCGGCTGCTGGAAGAACTCGCCGCACGGGACGCGCTCGCCGGACCGGACGGACCGGATGGGCCCGTCAGCCCGGACGGCAGCGCGCGATGGCGCGTCGTGGTCCTCGCCGAGGAAGAGCGCCGCGCCTACGACCGCGTCCACCTCTCCTCCCTGTTCACCGGGACCACCCCGGAAGAACTGAACCTCGCCGCACCCGGCTTCTTCGCCCGGCACGACATCACGCTGCGCCTCGGCGACCCCGCCACCGCCGTCGACACCGCCACCCGCACGGTGACCACGCGCAGCGGCGACCAGTGGCACTACGACGCGCTGGTGCTGGCCACCGGCTCGTACGCCTTCGTCCCACCGGTCCCCGGCCGGGGCGCGCCCGGCTGCTTCGTCTACCGCACCGTGGAGGACGTCCACGCCATCCAGGAGGCGGCGCGCGGCGCCCGCACCGCGGCCGTCGTCGGCGGCGGGCTGCTCGGCCTGGAGGCGGTCGGCGCCCTGCGCTCGCTCGGCCTGGAGACCAGCGTGGTCGAGGCCGCGCCCCGGCTGATGCCCGGTCAGGTGGACACGGGCGGCGCCGACGTGCTGGCCCACACCGTGGAGGCGATGGGCGTCCATGTGCACACCGACGCGGCGATCACCGAGGTGTGGACCGGTGCGGACGGGCGGGTGCGCGGCCTGTCACTGTCGGACGGCGCCGGCGTCCAGGCCGACATCATCGTCTTCTCCGTCGGCGTACGGCCCCGCGACGAACTCGCCAGGGCGGCCGGCCTCGACGTCGCGGACCGCGGCGGCATCGTGATCGACACCCGGTGCCGCACCTCCGCGCCGGAGGTCTACGCGCTCGGCGAGTGCGCCCGCGCCGCCGACGGCAACGTCTACGGGCTGGTCGCGCCCGGCTACCGGATGGCGGAAGCCCTGGCGGACACCCTGACCGGCAAGGAGGGCAGCTTCACCGGCGCCGACACCTCCACCAAGCTCAAGCTGCTGGGCGCGGACGTCGCCTCCTTCGGCGACCCCTTCGCCCCGGACGCCGGCGGCTCGGTGCTCTGGGCCGACTCCGGTTCGGGTGTCTACAAGAAGCTGGTGCTCGGTCCGGACGGGCAGTTGATGGGCGGCATCCTGGTCGGCGACGCGGACGCGTACGGCACCCTGCGGCCCCTCGTCGGCGCCCGACTGCCCGGACCGGCCGCCTCCTTCCTGCTGCCCGCCGACGAGTCGGGCCCGGTGGACACCACCGCGGTGCTTCCCGACGACGCGGTGATCTGCTCGTGCAACGGCGTCACCAAGAAGACGCTGCGCGAGGCCGTGAAGGGCGGCGCGCACGACCTGGCCGCGGTGAAGAAGTGCACCGGCGCCGGCACCCAGTGCGGCGGCTGCGTCGGCGCCGTGACCTCCATCATGGAAGCGCAGATGGCGGCCGAAGGCGTCGAGACGGGCCCCGGCGGCCTGTGCCCGGACTTCACGCAGACCCGCAGGGAGCTGTACGAGATCATCCGGGTGACCGGCATCGACAGCTTCTCCGGGCTGGCCCGGGAGTACGGCGTACCCGGCCCGGACGGCAAGCCGCCGCACGGCTGCGCGGTCTGCCGCCCGACCGTCGCCTCGCTGCTCGCCACCCTCGGCCCGGAACTGGGCCTGCACCACATCCTGGACGGCGAGCAGGCCGCGCTCCAGGACACCAACGACCTCTTCCTCGCCAACCTCCAGAAGGACGGCACCTACTCGGTGGTGCCCCGCCTGCCGGCCGGGGAGATCAGCCCGGACCACCTCGTCGTGCTCGGCGAGGTCGCCCGCGAGTTCGGCCTCTACACCAAGCTCACCGGCGGCCAGCGCATCGACCTGTTCGGCGCCACCGTCGACCAGCTCCCGCACATCTGGCGCCGGCTGGTCGACGCCGGGCTCGAATCGGGCCACGCGTACGGCAAGTCCCTGCGCACCGCGAAATCCTGCGCCGGTTCCCGCTGGTGCCGCTTCGGGCAGCGCGACTCCGTCGGCATGGCCGTGGAACTGGAACTGCGGTACCGGGGGCTGCGGTCCCCGCACAAGCTGAAGCTGGCAGCCTCCGGCTGTGTCCGCGAGTGCGCCGAGGCACAGAGCAAGGACGTCGGCGTCATCGCCACGGCCAAGGGCTGGAACCTCTACGTGGGCGGCAACGGCGGCGTCAAACCCCGCCACGCGGACCTTCTCGCGCAAGACCTGGGCGACGAGGAACTGATCCGGGTCGTCGACCGCTTCCTGATGTTCTACGTCCGCACCGCCGACCGCCTGGAACGCACCGCGGCCTGGCTGGAGCGGATCGACGGCGGCGTCGCCCACGTACGCGACGTCGTCCTGCACGACTCCCTCGGGCTGGCCGAAGAACTCGAATCCCAGATGCAGCGGCACGTCGACGCCTACAGCGACGAATGGCGGGCCGTCCTCGAAGACCCGGCGAAACTGCGCCGCTTCACCAGCTCCTACCCCGCTCCGGCCGGGCCGGCCGCCCCTGGACACGTCCAGGTCCGTACGCCCGAGGGCGAGTGGCAGTCCGTCTGCCTGCTGGACGACCTGGAGCCGGGGCGCGGCATACCGGTCAGCGTCGGCGAGGAAGCGGACCCGGTCGCGCTCTTCCGCTCACCGGATGGCGAGGTCTTCGCCGTCTCCGACACCGACCCCGTCTCCCAGGCCGGAGTCATCTCCCGCGGCATCTACGGGGCGGTCGACGGCGCCCCGGTCGTGACCTCACCCATGTACAAACAGCGCTTCGACCTGCGTACCGGCACCTGCCTGGACGACGAGGGCAAGCACCTCTCCGTGCACGCGGTCCGGGTGCTGTGATCCACCGGACACGCTGAACGGGCCGGGCGCCCGGGCGGGACAGGGCACTCCCTTCCCACCCGGGCGCCCGGCCGCCCCGTACACAGCGGCAGGGCGAACGCGCGCCGGAGCACGCCCAGCCCCCGGTTTCGCTCCCCGCGCGCCTGCCGTTCGCCTTTCGCGCCCCGCGCCCCATGGCGTCACCGGCCCCCGCGGTGGGCACTGTCCGCAGTGGATCACTCGCACTGGGTCACCGGCTCGGTGCATCGCCCGAAAGGACCCGTCCACCATGCGTCTCGTCCCGCGCCTCACCGCTGCCCTCGGCGGTCTCGCCCTCGCCCTCGGCGGAGTCGTCGTCGCCGCCCCGGCCGTCCAGGCGACCCCGCAGAACTGCTTCTACTACGTGATGGAACAGCACCCCGACGCCGACCCCGAGGTGGTCGAACGAGGCTGTCAGCTCGGCGCCAAGGGAACCAAGGAGAGCCATCGTGCCTGCTACTTCGAGCTGCGGCGGGCCTACGTCCCCGCGAAGATCGCCTTCGACGGGTGCCACCGGGCCGGCCTGAAGTAGCGGACGGGACGGCCTGATCCGTCAGGGAGCGGACGGATCACGGGCCCAGGGGCTACCGGAGCACCCCTGGGCCCGTTTTCGTGCGGTCGGAAGAAAGCCGGAGGAGCCGCCGGCGGCCGGGGATCAGCAGACGCCGTGGAGGCGGGACAGCAGCCGTTCGTGCGCCGGGGTGAAGTGCTGCCGTCCGGCGCCCGTCGCCAGGTCGTCGGCGTCGCAGGCGGGCGGGGGCAGCGCCGAGGCGAGGGCCTGGACGGGGCCGGGGTGGCCGATGGTGCGGAGGAGGCGGGCGAGGGCCTGTTCACGGGCGTACGTGGTGCCGCCGTGCGCGGGACCGGCGAGTTCTTCGTGGCTGATCACGCAGACGGCGGGGTGGTGCAGCAGCCACCGGCTGCGGCGCGCTTCGCGCATACCGGGGAAGCCGGGATCGCTGAGGGCGAGGGTGATCTTGGCGTCCAGAGTGGGCTGAGCGGCCAGGATGTCGTGGTAGACGAGGTGTCCCGGCAGCGAGCCGACCCGGTCCACGGGCTGCGAGAGAGCGTGGATCTGGCTGACGATACGGTCGCGGAGATCGCGGTGGTGGAGGACGATGGGCGGCCGGCCGTCGGCGTGCCAGGCGCGCAGGAACCCCGCGTCGGCCGTGTGCAGGTCCAGGCCGCTGAGATACCAGCAGCCCCGGCCCGGCAGCAGCCCGAGCAGTTCGGCTTCCGGCAGGCGCGCCAGGCGGGCCTCGGTGTCCGGGGCGGCCGGGGGGACGAGCGTCGTCGGCTGGCCCAGGCGCGTCCACCACACCCGCCACAGGGCGCTGACCGCGACCTGGAAGGCGTCCTGCAGCGCGGAGCTCCGGATCCGGTCGGCCGGGTTGAGCAGGAGCCCGGCGCGGTCGGCGCCGTAGGCGGCGCGCAGCAGCGGGTAGACCTCACCGGGATCCGGCTGCCCGGCCGGGATGCGCGGGTCGCCGCTCATCGTGCCGTAAGGGGTGAAACCGAGTGCGGTGGTGATGTCGGCCAGCAGCGGGGTGCCGCTGCCGGGCAGCGACACGACGATCATCTGAGGCACGGCCATGGCACAACTCCGTCCGAAGGAAGGCGGGGCGGCCGGCCGCCCCGGGTGGGCGGGCGGACCGGGCGGACGGTCCACCGCACCGGGTGATCACAGCGGGCCGGGCACCGCGACGGGGGCGCGGGCGGTGAGCAGCAGGTCCTCGTAGACGTGGTGCCGGCGGCCGGCCGTGCGGTGGCGCAGCAGCCGGGCGGCGTGCTCGTACGCTCCGGCTCCGGCCAGGGCACGGGCGAGGGTGTCCTGGATGATCTCGCGCTCCACCCGCACCCCGCCGATCCGCCGCGTCCGCTCGCCCAGCGCGCTGAGCAGGGCGGCCGCCGCCGCGGGGCGGCCCTCGGTGATCTGCGCCAGGGCCTGGACCACCGGCGTCAGGACGTCGCGGAAGTCGGACCGCTGGTCGGTGGCCGTTCGGTAGGCCAGGGCGTGCAGTTCGTCGGTGGCCGCTTCGACGGCCAGCGCCAGGGCGAGGTTGAAGGTGTGGAAGACCTCTGCCGTACCGCCCGGCCCGGCGAGCAGGTCCCGTACCTGCGCCACGTCGCTACGGCCTGCCGGTGTCTGTCCCGCCAGCATGAGCCGCCAGTTCACCCCGGCCCGCATCCCCACGTCCCCGCGCTCCAGCGCCGTGTCGGCCCGCCGGCGTGCGTCGGGGAAGTCGCCGCAGGCGATCGAGTGCAGCGCGGCGTGCCAGTTCAGGTGCCGCGCCTGTACGGCGTGCGGGTCCGCCGCGAGCCACCCGTCCAGGTACGCGACGCCGGCCCGCCCTGCACCCAGTTCGTGCTCCGCGTGCGCGAGGGCGTGCACGGCCACGCCCGAGCGGGGGTGGATCTCCAGCGCCTGCCGGGCCAGCCGGTGCGCCTCCCGTACGCGTCCCTGCTCCGCCCTCGTCACGGCCAGCCAGCTCGTCCAGGCCCAGCTGTCCGGGCCGGCCAGCGCCGACTGCTCCTCGACCAGCGCGTCACCGTGAACGCGGTAGGCAGCCTCCCCGCAGGCGGCGAACGCGCCGATCAGCAGCCCGGCCACCTCGTCGGCGGGCCACCGGGCGAAGTGCGCGATCAGGTGGTCGGCGGTCAGCCGGAACTGCCGGTGCGTGTGGAGGTACACCCCGTACACCAGGCTCGCCGCCCGCTCGCCCGCCGCCTGCGCGTCCCGGTGCGCGACCACCAACTGGTCCTTGAGCGCCGCGTCGCTCAGGCTGTCGGAGGTCGCCAGTGTCAGCAGCGCCCGGGCCGTCCCGCTGCCCGGGTCCTCGGCCGCCCACCGCCGCAGCAGGGGCAGGGCCCGCCCGCTCAGGGCCAGCAGCTCGGTCACCGCCTGATCTTGCAGCCCCGTGCCCGCCGCCACCTTCACCGCCGAAACTCCCGTCGCCATTTGCGCTGCCGTCCGCCCGTCTCGCCGTAGCCGTTCCGCCGGATCGGACGGAGGACTTGCCCAGGGCCACGCATGCATTTCCCGGCCCGCACGCGGAACAACGACCCAACCCGGTCCGCGACACGTGCTCGCGTATTCCGGACCCGGCGGGCCGGCCATACGTCAGGCAGGCGGAGCGAAGAGCTGATGGCCGTACGGAAGATTTTCCGGACTCTGCCCTCCGAAGAATCGCGATATCAGATCGGCGACCTCGTCCGTGCGCTCCAGCGCCATCAGGTGGTCGCAATCGTCAATGGAGAACAGACGGGCATCGGCGCAGCGTTCCGCGAGGGAGCGGAGCGCTTCCAGCGGGGTGAGGGTGTCGTGCTCGCCCGCGGAAAAGAGCGTCGGCTGCGGCAAGCCGTCCTGGGGCAGGAATTCCCTGTTGTCGACGAATCTCCGGAAGGCGGCGGAATTGCGCACGACCAGATTCTCCCCGCCGACGGTGATGCGGTCTCTGATGCCTGTGCGCAGGACGTCCCGCTTACGAGATGCTGTTCCGGTCGACGCGTGGGAGGCCGCCCGGCTGCGCGGCGCTCACGACCGTACCGACCGGCAGGTTCGTGACCTCGGCCGCCGGGGCGGGCCGCGCTGGGCGAGGACGCCCTCGCCGCGGCGTACGGTACGGACTGGGAGCTGGACGGGAGGACGGCCGTGACCGCGGTCGACCCGGCCGGGCTGCGCCAGGAGTCCGGGGCGGCTCGTCCGGGTCACGGGCGAACTGTCCGGCGCGCCGTCTCCGGGCAGGTGGCGGTAGGTCAGGTTCGCTCGTCACGGGCGGGGCCGGGCCCGGCGCTCGCCGTCATCCCGGAGAACGCCCCTGGTCGTTCCCGGCGTTGGCCGAATGACGCCATCGATCAAGAACCTGTCGGCCGTGACTGTCATCTACCAGCGTGAGATCAGTCAGGAGGGCGCCGGTCGAGGGAACGCACCGGTGTGCCGCGCCGTGGGGAGCGGTCCGGCCGTGGCCTGGCTGAAGAAGAACGTGAGGAACTCCTAGCATTGTCGACTCGGAGGAAGATCCCGGTGCAGCTCGTGGCCAGACATGCGGAGCGGCGAGAGTTCGATGGATTGGTGACTTCGGCCGCCGTCGGGCGTGGTGGGGCCGTCGTGGTGGCCGGGGAGGCGGGCATCGGCAAGTCGGCGCTGGTCGACGCCGTGGTGGAGGCGCTGGACGGGTTCCAGGTGCTGCGGGCCGCCGGTACGGAGTTCGAGCACGACCTGCTCTACGCGACGCTGCACCAGCTGTGCGCCCCGGTCCTCGACCACCGGCGCGGGCTTCCCGTGGTGCAACGCAGGGCCCTGGAGGCGGTGTTCGGGCTCGGCGCGCAGACCTCGCCCGATCCGCTGACGGTCGGCCTCGCCGTCCTGGGGCTGCTGCACGAGGTGGCGAAGGACACGCCGGTCTGCTGTGTGGTGGACGACGCCCAGTGGATCGACGACGCCTCGCGGCGCGTGCTGGTGTTCGTGGCCCGGCGGGTGTCCGCCGAGCGGATCGCGATGGTCTTCGCCACCCGCGACGCCGGCGCGTCGTCCGGCTTCGCCGAGCTGCCCCGGATGCCCCTCACCGGCCTGGACGACGAGGACGCCCGGGCCCTGCTGGGCGCCGCGACGCACATCGGGCCGGACGCCGAGGTCGTCGACCGCATCCTGGCCGAGGCGCACGGAAACCCGCTGGCGCTGCTGGAGTTCGCCCACCACGCGGAACCGTTCGGTGTCCCCGGGCCCCGGCGCTTCCGGGCCAGTGTGGTGGACACGCTGGAGGAGCAGTTCGTCCACCGCTTCGAGCGGCTGCCGGACGCCACCCGGTCGCTGGTGGTGCTCGCCGCGGCCGAGCCGGTCGGCGACCTCGACCTGCTGCGCAGCGCGGCGCGGCGCCTCGGGCTGGACGCCGCGGGGTTCACCCACGCGGAGAACGCCGGACTGCTGGTCCTGGGGCCGCTGTTGCGCTTCCGGCACCCGCTGGTGCGCTCCGCGGTCTACGCCTCGGCCACCCCGGAGAAACGCCGGGGCATGCACGGCGCCCTCGCGGCGGTGACCGACCCGGAGACCGACCTCGACCGTCAGGCGTGGCACCGGGCCCACGCCGTCATCGACGCCGACGAGGACGTCGCCGCGGAACTGGAACGGTCCGCCGACCGGGCACGCCTGCGCGGCGGATTCGCCGCGGCCGCCGCGTTCATGGAGCGGGCGGGCCAGCTGACCCCCGCCCCCGACCGCCAGGCCACGCGGCTGCTCGTCGCGGCCTCCCTGCGGCTGCGGGCGGGGGCGCCCGACGCGGCCCGCGCACTGGTCACCCGTGCGGAGCGGCGCCGGATGGACGACGAGGGCCGCGCCAAGGCGCGCCTGCTGCGGGCCCGGATCGAGTACCAGCGTTCCCACGCGCCGCGGGCAACGGCCCGACTCGTCGACGCCGTGACCGAGTCGGCGCCTCCCGAGCAGGCGCGGGACACCTACCTGGAAGCGTTCGCGTCGTTCATGTACAACGACATCCACCCGGGCCTCCTCAGGGACCTCGGCGCCCGGATCCGGGAGCGGGCGCCGCAGCGGGAGACCGCCGGGCCGGCCGATCTGCTGCTCGACGCGCTGCTGGACCAGGCCATGCTGCCCGTGGAGCGGGCGGTGCCGGCCATGCGCGACGCGGTGACGGCGTACCGTGCGGCCGACTCCTCGCCGGGCCCGTGGCGGATGAACCTGCTCTGTCAGGTCGCCATCGACCTGCGGGACGACGAGGCGGCGGAGGAGATCGCGGACCGGCAGGTGGACGAGGCGCGGCGCCAGGGCTCCCTCGCCTCGCTGCCGCAGGCCCTGCGGTACCAGGCGGTCGCCAGAGTGTCGGTCGGCCGGTTCGACGAGGCGGCCGCCAGCCTCGGCGAGGCCCGGGCCGTCGACGAAGCGGCCGGCACGGTGCCCCTGCTGGGTCCCGAACTCGTCCTCACCGGCTTCCGAGGCGACGAGGAACGGTTCGCCGAGCTGCGGGAACTGGTGGGACGCGAGGGCCGGCCGTTCGAAGCCGCCGGAGAACACTACGCCAGGGCGGTCCTGCACAACGGCCTCGGCAACTACGAAGCGGCACTGGACGCCGCGCTGACGGCCCAGCGCCGGAACCAGGCAGGCTCGTACTCGATCTGGGCCGTCCACTCCGAACTGGTCGAGGCCGCGGCGCGCGCCGGACGCGGCGAGGACGCGGCCGAGGCCATGGACCACCTGGAGGCGCTGGCCCGCGCGAACCCCGTCCCGTGGGCCGTCGCCGAACGGCTCCGGGCACAGGCCCTCCTCGAACGGGGCGACGACTGCGAGGCGTTGTACCGGCAGGCCATCGACCAGTTCGCCCGGACCCGGGTACGGGTGCTCCACGCGCGCGCCCGCCTGACGTACGGGGAATGGCTGCGCCGGGAGAACCGGCGGGCCGAGGCCCGTGACGAACTGCGGGCAGCGCACGACACACTGTCGTGCATCGGCGCCCGCGGCTTCGCCGAGCGCGCGGCCCGCGAACTGCGCGCCACCGGCGGACAGCCGCGCCGGCCCGGCGAGGACCCACTGGGCCTGCTCACCGCGCAGGAACGGCTGATCGCCGGAAAGGTCGCCGCCGGGGCGACGTCCAAGGAAGTGGGCGTGATGCTGTTCCTCAGCCCGCGCACCATCGACACGCACCTGCGCAACGTGTACCGCAAGCTGGGCATTTCCTCGCGCCGCCAGCTCCGCGAGCTGTCGCTGTGACGCCCCGGCGCCGCGGCGCGTCACCACGCCGGGAGTTCACGGGTCGTGATCCCTCCGTCCCGGCCCGTGATCGTCGCCGTGATCCGGTGCGGCAGGGCGGACCGGTCGAGCTGATCGGCGCGGGTGGACGTCCCCGGCGTGATGACGGCGTCGAGCAGCCGCACCGGACGGGAGAACTGCATCTCCACCCACTCGCCCTGGCCCGACTGCGCCACCCCTGCCGTCGGGCAGATGCAGCACGCCGAAGATCACCAGCGGCACGGCGACGGCCGGGGTGATCCAGGTGCCGACGCGGTCGAAGGCGCGGCGCAGCCGGGGGCGGTCACCGGCCCAGGGAGTCTCCTGGCCGCCGGGACCGAAGAGGCGGCGCCACCAGGGGCGGCGTCCGGGCGCGGGGGCGGTGGCGCTCTCGGCGGGGGGCATCGCGCAGCGGTTGCAGAAGTGGCGGTCCGGGCCGAGGTGCCCGAGAGAGTCCGGAAGTTCCTCGGCGGCGAGCAGTTCGTGCGGCAGCAGCGTGGCCAGCACCGCGGACAGCAGCCGGTGTTCGTCCTGCGGCGTCTTCGTCCAGGCCGTCACCAGGCAGGAGAGCCGGAACCAGCGTGGCGGGCGGCGGTGGCGTACGACGATGTCGCGGGCGTCGCGCAGCCCCGTGCGTCCGCGCTGCCGCCGGGCCATGTCCTCCCGTGCGTCGTACAAGTAGGCATTGACCACGGGCGCGTTGCGCCGGGCCGCCCAGTCACGGGTGGGCACCTCGAAGGACACGTCGATACCGGACCCGGCCAGTGCACCGCCGCCGATGAGTCCCTTGAGGACCTCGTCCACCTCATGCATCACTTACGTGCTCCCACCTGCCGGCCGCCCCGCCGGTCCCCGGCACCGGCGCTGCGCGGCCCTGCCGCCGGTCGCGTCGGCTGTTCGCGACCCCGCTGCCGATCGTGGTCCCTGCGCCGTCCGGGGTGCAGGCACGCCGGGGTCGGCGGCGGGGCAGCGCTGGTGCCCCAAGGGGCCGCCCCCGCCGTACGGCCGGTCAGATGTAGCCCTCGCGGAGGGCGTAGGCCACCGCGTGCGAGCGGTTGCGCAGATGCAGGCGGGTGGTGAGCCCGTGCATGACGTTCTTGACGGTGCGTTCGGAGTACGACAGTTTGATGGCGATCTCCGAGGTGTCGAGACCGTCGGCGACCAGCCGCACGACGTCCACCTCGCGGGAGGTGAGGCCCAGGAAGGACCCCGGCTGATCGGCGCCGCCCCGGTGCAGGCGCCCCACCTGGCTGATGAGCCGGCCCAGCAGGTCCGCGGGCAGATCGCCGCCGCCCTCGGCCGCGGTCAGCACCGCCTGCACCAGCCGGTGCGCGGTGGCCTCGCGGCGCCAGACGATGGCTCCTGCGCCGCACTCGATGACGTCCAGCAGTTCGTTCTCCCGGATGGTCCCCACCACGAGCACCACCCGTGCTCCCTCGCTGCGCACGATCCGCCGCAGCCGGGCGAGCGCCGCCTCGTCGAGCACGTCCTCGACGAGGACGGTCACGGCGGCGGAACCGGCGTCCTCCCCGAGGTCGACCTCCGGGTGGCGGCGCAGCTGGCCGATGACCCCCTCACGGCTGATCGGGTCGGGCGCGGTGACCGCCACCCGCACCCGGCGCGCGGTGGGTACGGAAGCCGTGGCGGCCGGGTGCGAGCTGAGCACGTGAATCCCCTGTCCTGTTCACCGGCGGCCCCATCCGTCCCGGAGCCGGTACGTGACTGCTGTACCGACCATGCCGCCGGAAGGGAAAGCGCCGCGTCGGCGAGAACTACGTAGCCGGGCCCTTACGTAATCCTGCGCCGGGCGGGGACGGGGGCGTCCCGCGGGACCGCGGCGCGGCGTGCCGCCATCCGGGCCAGGCTTCCGGACCCGCCCGGCATGGCGGCGGCGTGCCGGTGCGGCGCGCCGGGATGCTGGTCCGGTGCCCGGACCAGGCAGGAGGAGCCGTGGACGAGCCCAGCCGCCGAGGAGCCCGGAGCCCGGCACCCGCCGGTGCGACGCGTGCCGCCCCCGGCGGGTCGGGAGTCATCGGCATCGGGCTCGCCGCCGTACTGACGGCCGCTCTCGCGCAGGGGTCGTGGCAGTGGTTCGCCACGTACGTCGGCGTGACGCTGCCCGCGGTGATCCTCTCCTTCTACCGGCTGCCGCCGTGGACACCCGGCCGCCGATGCGCGTACCTCGCGCATCTGACGGCGTTCTCGCTGGTCGTCGGCCTGTGCACGGCGATCACCCTGGCCCCCATGATGCAGCGCTGGGCCTGGCTGTTCCCGATGCCGGGCACCCGTGACCGGTGCCCCGGACTGGGCACCTACGAGAGCATCCGCACGGAGGCGGCACTGGCCGGCCTGGCCGGCCGCGACGGTGCCGCACTGGCGCACGCACAGGACGTCCACCGTCAGACCGCCGTGGCCGACTGCCTGTCCGCCACCACGACCCTGTGGCTGCCGGTGTACGCGGCCGGAGCGGCGGTGCTGGTGGGGCTGGGGGCCTGGTTTCTCGACCGGGCTCGGGGCCGGGCTCGGGGCTGAATCCGAGCCTCATGCAGGACACGCACCAGCTCCGCTTCAGGCGCCCCTGCTCACCTTGCGCCCGTCGGCGTCGCACGGCAGCTCGGTGCCGGGGGCGTCGGCGCGGAAGTCGCGGGCGGCTTGGTGTTCGACGTCGTTGACGGCGCTGGAGCCGACCGCGATGGATCCGCCGAAGGGCCGTTCGGCGTCGTGGACGAGCAGCAGGGTGGTGGTGAGCAGGGCGGTGACCATGGCCAGGGTGGCGAGCTGGGGCCGGTTGCGGCGGCGGGGGATGCACAGGCACAGGGAGATGACGGTGATGGAGAGCAGGACGAGCATGAACCAGTAGACCGCCGCGGGGACCGCCGCGGTCGACTCCGTCAGCCGTGCCTGGCGGGCCTTGGCCCGGGTGTCGTCCGCCGACACGAGCATGCCGAAGGCGCTCTGGTCCGGGCCGATGTCCTTGAAGGCGCTGCGCAGGTCGGCGGTCCAGACGCTGGGCTCCGGGGCGTTCTGCCCATGGGCCATGGTCGGCCATTCGAAGTGGCGTACCGCGCGGGTGTAGCAGACGACGTCGGCCTGCACCCGGTGGCGCTGCGCGGCGTTGGGGAGGTAGTCCGCCGTCTCCGCGAGGTGGTCGGCCGCGTTGGCCTCGTTGTGGGCGGCCTCCTCGGCCCGGTTGTAGGAGCCGGCGGCGGTGGCCAGGACGAAGGCGAGGATCAGTACGGTCAGGGTCTGCACCGGGCCGATCAGGTCCTTCACCGACAGACCCACGTCGTCGGCTTCGGAGTCGTTGCGGCGCAGGAAATGGTGGGCGATCAGGCCGAGGATCAGGGCGATCACGGCCACCACGATGGTGACGGTCATGTCAGCGGGTCTCCGGGAGCGGGGTCAGGGCTCGACGCCGGCGGTCTCTTTCCCCACTGCCTTTGCCGGACGGCGGAGACCGGCATACGGGCCCGCCCACCCGTTCACCCGTACGAGGAATGCTGCTGGGCTCCCTGGAGGTACCGGTCCCGGCGCAGCCCGTGGGCACGGCGTACTGACCGAAGTCCAGGCGGTCCCGGGGCCGGGACCGCCCGGCCCCGGGACCGCCTGATCACCGCCCGCCCACCGGCAGCAGATGCCCGCGCAAGGGCACGACCAGGCAGCCGCGCAGGCGCTTGGTCGTCTCGTGGCCCACGCCGTAGTCGATCCGGTCGAACTCCTTGCTGGTGACGTACATCAGCGGCGCGTAATACGTGGCCGCCAGGTGGGCGTACGGTGTGGCGCGCCCCTCCTCGGTGGTGCCCGCGTAGATGTTCTGCAGGACGCGGTCCTGGGCGACGAACAGCGCGTGGGCCAGGAGACGGCCTTCGCGGACGACCGAGTACAGCACGAGGTCGTCGCCGAACGCCTCGATCAGGGCGTGCAGCCTGCGCCGTTCGCTCTCCTCGTCCGCGGGCTGGCCGTAGTGGCGCAGCAGGCAGCAGCGTGCGGCCACCACCTCGTCGAACCGGGGGCGCGGGTCCTCGCGGACCACCTCGCCGCCGGCTTCGGCCAGCCGGCGCAGCTGGCGCAGGATCTCGGCCCGCCGCCGGTTGCGCGGCCCCGAGTGGTAGCCGTCCCAGTCCGCCCAGCCGATCTCCAGCACCGACCGGGAGGTCAGGTCGAAGCTCGCGCCGCCGAGTTCCGTGGTCACCAGGTCGAGCACCGCGGCGCCTTCGGGGGTGGAGTAGAGCACGCACACCGTCGCCAGCCCGGCGTCCCGCGCGTGGTCCAGCACCGCGGACAGGCAGTCGCGTACCGCGTCCGGGCGGCGGCCGGCCGGTCCGACCGGGTCACCGAGGTAGCCGGGGGCGGACAGCACCACGCTGGGCAGCATGTCCTCCGCCGCGCCGCCGAGCTGGGGGGCCACCGGCCCGTCGGCGTGCGCGGCGGGGAAGACCTCGGGGTCGGCGCGCAGGATCGTCCACGGGTTGTACGCCTCGTAGGCACCCGGCTCCCCGACCACCGCGCCCACGAAGCCGAGCGCGGCACCGTCGTCGTCCTCGTGCAGCACCATCAGGGGCTTTCCGGGCAGCCGACTGAGCATGATGTCGATCCAGCAGGCGCTCTGCACCGCGGAGCCGGGGTGCAGCCGGCCCCAGCGTGCGGCGTCGAAGTGCGCGGAGATCTCGGTGCGGGGCATTCCTCTCCTTCGTTCTGTCGTGGGCCGGTCCTCGGGGGACGGGTCAGCGGGGGGCCAGGTCGGGCTCGGCCGCGGGGACGTCGGCCGGCGGCTCGGCCTTCAGGCCCCGGATGCTGGGGGCGAGCAGCGCCGCGAGGCTGAGCAGGACGGCCGCCGCGCCGGCCACGACGGCCGCGCCCCGTGCGTCCAGGGAGACCACCAACGGGCCCATCAGCAGGGTGCCCAGCGGGATCAGGCCGTCGAACCCGAGGAACGACAGGCTGCCCACCCTGCTGGTCAGGTTCTCCGGCACCCGGTCCTGGAGCAGGCTCGGGTAGAGGGAGTTGAAGACGTGCAGCCCGATGCCGTACAGCAGGGCGAGGGCCAGCGCCGGTATGCCCCCGCCGAAGAATCCGACGGCGGTCAGCGCCGCGGCCATCATCAGCAGCATCGCGAACATGCTGGTGCCCAGCCGCTTGACCGTGAGCCGCATCAGGATCACGGCACCGATCAGCGCGCCGACCCCCTCCAGCGCGTAGAAGACGCCGAGCGACTGGGCCTGGCTGGTGCCCTCCGGGGACATGATCAGCGGAATCGGTACGTCGAGCACACCGGCGAAGACGGCGTTCACCAGCGCGCCGACGCCCAGGAAGATCAGCAGCCAGGGCACGCCCCGCACGTAGTGCAGCGCCTCCACGATGTCCTTGCCGAAGCGGCGCAGTTGCTCGCCCATCGGCTGACGCGGTTCGTCGGCCGCTTCGCCGGTGGTCACCGGCCGGGCGCCCACCACGTCCTTCGGCCGGACCATCAGCAGGATTCCGGAGAGCAGGAAGGTCAGCGCGTCGAAGGCGAACGTGGCCGGCGCCCCGATGAACCCCACCAGCAGACCGCCGATCAGGGGACCGCCGATCAGCCCGAACTGCATGCTGACCGACAGCGCGGAGTTCGCGGAGACCAGCTTGTCCCGCGACGTGATCTCCAGCATGTACGAGAACGAGACCGGCATGAAGAAGCCGTCCGCGATCCCGATGAGCAACGAGAGCGCCACCAGGAGCAGCGCGCTGGTCGTCCAGTAGGTGGCGGCGGCGATCAGCAGCAGGACGACCACCCGCGCCACGTCGCACACCACCAGGACCCGCCGCCGCGCCTTGGTCCGGTCTCCCACCGCCCCACCGACCAGGTAGAACAGCAGCGAGGGCACCAGCAGCGCGGCGGTGGCGGCGGCGAGCACCGACGCCGATCCGGTCACGGTGATGAGGTGGGTGGCGAAGGCGATGCGGAAGGCGTAGTCGCCGACCAGGGACAGCGTGCGGGCCGCCCAGAAGCGGCGGAACGCCGGCTGGGCCATGATTCCCCGGTGTGACTGGGGAGCGGAGCTCACGGGGACTCCCTAGGTAGAAGTGGAACGGGACAGAAGGCCGACCGGCACTAGAAGGTCCGACCCGACCAGGCCCACTGGGGCCGGAACGGTTCGAGGAGCGCCTGGATGCCGGGCGCGCACCGCTCGTCGGCGAACGCGCGGAACAGCTCCTCCGTCAGGTCGAGCAGCCAGGGCAGCGCCTCTTCCTGCGGCAGCCGGTCGGCGAAGAGCACCTTGTCGCACTGGGCGAACAGAGCGGGTGCGCCCGGGAGTCGAGCGGCGGCGGCCGACCTGGACAGCAGGTGCTTGGTGCCGTAGGTGATCCGGCCGAAGGCGTTGAGGCCGGAGGTGAGGAGCGCTTCGGCGGCGCCGCGGCACATCAGTTCCCGGGCGGGGGAGCCGAGCACCGTGGTGTCGGCCAGGAGGCTCATCGTGTCGACGAAGGACAGCGCCGCCGCCGAGGCGCGGACGGCGTCCGCGTCGATGCCCTTCTTGATCTCGTCCAGGCGGCCGGCGTTGGACAGCGGCCAGCCCGTGCTGACCCGCTGGACGAGCCGCAGTTCCAGGCCCTGGAGGTTGGCCAGGTCGGGCGGTCCGTCGCCGGTGGCCGGCCGTACGGCCTGCTGCACCTGGGCGATCGCCTCCTCGCTGACGTACTCGATGTTGACCATCAAGTCGCCCGCCATGCCGTCGAAGCTGTCCCCGAAGATCGAGGGATGGTTGGTGGTGCCGGGTACCCCGCGCGCGCCCGGTCCGGGCATCAGGACGAGGATGTCCAGGTCCGAGGTCGGGTTGGCCTCGCCGGTCGCGTAGGAACCGGCCAGCATGACCACGTCGCCGGGCCGGTCGTCCACCAGAGCGGCGATGCGCTCGGGGGTGGCGCCTTGCCGGGCGAGTGCGGCCTGTACCGCGTGGGGGAGGGCATCCAGAAGGGCAGGGTCCATGGTGGTGGCTCTCTTCTGCTCGGAGGTCAGGGGCGAGTGAGGGCCGTACGCAGCCGGTGCAGGCCGTCCTTGAGCTGGTCGGCGGGCAGCGCGAAGGAGAGCCGCAGGTGGCCGGGGGCGCCGAAGGCCGCGCCGTCGACCACCGCCACCTCGTGCCGGGTACGCAGCCAGCCGACGAGGTCCTCCCGCGCCTGCGGCGGAGCGCTGTCGGCCAGCCAGCCGCGCAGGTCGGGGAAGAGGAAGATGCCTCCCGCCGGACGGGCGCAGTGCACTCCGGGGATGCCGGCGAAGGCGTCGAGGGCCAGGTCGAGGTGGGTCGCGAGCCGGGCGCCGAGCTCCCGGCGCCCGGACTCCCCGGTGGTCAGCACCTGCTGCGCGATGTCCTGGACCACTCCGCTGGCGCCGCCGATGAGGTGGGAGGCGGTGGCCGTGATCCGGGCGGCGGTGCCGGGCCCGGCCACGGCCCAGCCGAGCCGCAGGCCCGCCAGCGCGTGGCTCTTGGTGACCCCGTCGGTGAGCACCACGTGGCCGGGCAGCTCCGGGTAGAGCTGGGTCACGGAGGGCGCCGGCTCCTCGTACAGCGCGACACCCCGGTACACCTGGTCGAACAGCAGGGTCAGCCCGCGCTCCGCCGTCCACTCGGTGATGCCGCGCAGGTCCTCGGCGGAGACCACCGCGCCGTCAGGATTGCGGGGGGAGTTGAGGATCAGCATGGCGGTGCGCTCGGTCGTCAGCCGCGCCAGCGCCTCCAGGGACGGCGCGCCCTGGCCGGGCTCCGTGGGGACGGGCACCGGCGTGCCGCCGGCCATCTCGACGAGCCGGGGGAAGCTGGCCCAGTACGGCGTCGGGAGCAGCACCTCCCGGCGGTCGCCGCGCAGGACGGACAGCAGGGCGGTGAAGATCGCCTGCCGGGCGCCGGGGGTGACCACCACCTGATCCGGGGTGAACGTCGCGGTGCCGCCGTCCGCCGCGTAGGCGGTGATGGCCTCGCGGAGCGCCCGGTCGCCGGCGGGGGAGCGGTAGGGCTGGTCCGCGCGGCGGGCGGCGGGGACGGCGCCCGGGTCGTGCTGGGCGACGCGGATGTCGCCGGTGGAGAGGACCACCACGTCGCCGCTCTGGTCGGTGACGGCGGTGGGAGCGAGCGTGGTCATCGGGCGGCTCCGTCGGGCAGTACGCGGCCCACCCGGCCGGCGAGCAGGGCCGGGTCACCGGCGAGGGCGTCCCGGACGAGTTCGGCGACCCGCCGGCGGCTGCTGGCCTCCGCCTCCTCGGACAGGAAGGCCCGGTGGCTGGTGAACACGGAGTGCGGGTGGTCGAGCACCGGCTTCCAGCGCGGGTCCTGGTTCGGGTTCTCCGGAGCGAAGACGTCCAGGCCGGCTCCCGCGATCGTGCCCTCGTCCAGCGCCTTGCCGAGCGCCTCCGGGTCGATGAGCTTGCCGCGGGCCGCGTTGACCAGGAAGGCGTCGGACTTCATGGTCCGCAGCTCGGCCTCCCCGATCAGGCCTTCGGTGCCGGGGGTGAGCGGGCAGTGCAGCGTCACCAGGTCGGACTCGGCGAGGAGTTCTTCCAGCGTGTCGACGGTGCGGGCGCCGTAGCCCTCGGCGAGGTCCCGGCCGATGTAGGGGTCGTACACGAGCACCTGGCCGTAGAAGGTGCCGAGCTTGCGGGCGACGGCCCGGCCGATCCGGCCGAAGCCGACGATGCCCAGGGTGCGGCGGCTGACGCGGCGCGGCGCGCCACCGGCGTAGATGTCGAAGGTGCCGCCGGTCAGGGTCACGTGCTGCGGCACCACGTGCCGTTCCAGGGCGAGGGCGAGCGCCGACGTGTGCACGGCGACCTCGTCCACGCAGTAGTCCGGCACGTTGAAGCCGGGCAGGCCACGCTCCGCGAGCAGGCCGGCGTTGAGGTTGTCCACGCCCACGCCCTGCCGGACGACGACCCGCAGCCCGTCGCCCGCCGCGTCCAGCAGGGCGTCGGTGACCTGGCAGCGGTAGACCACCAGGGCGTCGGCGCCGGCGGCGCGTTCCAGCAGCCGGTCGTCGGTCAGGACGTAGCGGCCGTCCTCGTGCGGAGCGGTGAGCAGTTCGACGCCGTCACCCAGGACGTCGCGCTCGACGGTGGCCAGGGAGAGGTCCTGCCGGCCGTCGGCGACCAGCCAGGCGGGGTCGGTGTACAGGACACGCTGTGCGTTCATCGCGTGGCGCCTTCCGTCAGTGAGGGCCGGACGAACCGGCCGAGGACGTCTTCGGGGGTGAGCGTGCAGGGGTTGTTCATGGCCCGGCCGGAGTGCAGCGCCTCGGCCACCACATCGGCCCACTCGCCGGCCGGCAGGGCGAGGTCGGCGAGGTCGGCGGGGTAGCCGCCGGCCTCCAGGAGGTCGGCGAGCAGTTCTTCCGGCTCCCGGCCGGTGTGCGCCCGTACCGTCCGGCGGATCTCGGCGACCCGCCCGTGCAGGACGCGGACACCGGGCGGCGGGCACTCCCGGGAGGTCGCCGCGGCGTGCCGGCCGATGAGCCAGCGCAGGTGCAGGGCCACGGCCACGCCGTGCGGCAGGCCGAGCCGGCTGGTCAGCGCGTACGACAGGGCGTGGGCCGCGGTCGTACGGGTGACGTCGATGGCCGCCCCGGCGAGGGCCGCGCCCAGGGACAGATCGTGCCGAACCTCGGCCGGCCGTCCCGTGTCGGCGAGCTGCCGCAGCGCGGGGAGGAGGGCGTGCAGCGCCTCCTCGGCCCACTCCAGGGACTGCGGGGTGGCGGTGCGGGCCCAGGAGGACTCCACGGCCTGGCTGAAGGCGTCGAGCGCGCCGGCCACCGTCGTCGGCACCGGCACGGTCGCGGTCAGTTCGGGATCGACCAGGACCACGTCGGCCCGGGCCCCGTCCGTGTCCAGGGACACTTTGCGGCCGTCCCGGTACAGGGTGGCGAACCGGGTGAGTTCGCTGCCCGAACCGGCGGTGGTGGGCACCAGGACCAGCCGCCCCGGGCGCTTCTTGAAGACCAGGTCCGGCGTGCCGAGACAGTCCGCCGGGTCCGCGTCCTGGGCGGCGAGCACGGAGGCGGCCTTGGCCACGTCCATGCTGCTGCCGCCGCCGATGCCGACGACGGCGTCGGGGCGCAGCCGGCGGATGACCCGTACCGCCTCCTCGATGTGGCCGAGCTCCGGGTTGGGCCGTACGTCGCCGAAGTGGTGCACCTCGTACCCGGCCCGGCCGGCGCGGGTGAGGCGGGCCGCCGCGCCGGTGGCGTACGACGGCCCGTGCACCAGCAGCACGCGCCGGGCGCCGGCGCCCGCCAGCACGGCGTTGAGCCGTGCGGCGGCGCCGGTCCCGAAGAACGCGGCGGGGTGCCCTGGCAGTCGTCGCAGCCCGGCGACGGCCGCGGGGGAAACCGTACCGGTCACGACAACGGCACCTGCCCTGCGGTCAGTTCCGCGCTGAAGCGGCGCGCGATCTCGGGGACGGTGACGGCCCCGGAGGCCCGTTCGCCCGCCGCGCCGCCCGCCCGGCCGCGGACCACCAGGAGCGTGGGCCCTTCGGCGCGGAAGGCGTCCTGGATCGCGGGCCGCACCGCCGCGGTGGAGGCCACGTACTGCACCCGCCGGTAGCCGCTGCCCCGGGCGATGGTGTCGAACTCCGTGGTGCTCGCGGTGGTGGCCTGCCCGCCGGTGGAGTCGTAGACCTGGTTGTCGAACAGCACGTGCACCAGGTTCGGCGGCGCGAAGTGCCCCACCGTGGTGAGCGCTCCCATGTGCATCAGCACCGAGCCGTCACCGTCGAGCACCACGAACCGTTCCGACGGGCGGGCCAGGGCGGACCCCAGGGCCAGGGAGGCCACGTGGCCCATCGAGCCCTGCATGTAGAAGTTGCGCGGCCGGTCGCCCTGGTTGAACAGCGAGCGGGACAGATAGCCGGTGGTGGAGAAGACGAACTCCGGGCCGACCTCGGCGAGCACGGCCTTCACCAGGTCGTCGCGGTCGGGCAGACCGCCGTCGGCCGGCCGCGTCCCGGCGTCCGGCGTACCGACCGCCTTCTCGTCCTGCACCGCGCCCTTGGCCACCAGGACGAACGCCGGCCGTCCGGAGGCGAGCACCGGCCGGGTCTCCTCCAGGACCTCGTCGAGGCCCGGCCCGTCCGGCAGGAGCATCCGGTGCGGTACGTCGAGGGAGTCGAGCCAGTCCGGCACGACACGGCCCATCCAGTGATGCTGGGGCTCACCGCTGGACGCCTTGGGCCAGCCGCGCATGCTGACGAACACCAGCACCGGGATCTGATAGGGCAGGACCAGCGAGGTCAGCGGGTTGATGAGGTTGCCGAAGCCGGAGTTCTGGGCGATGACCGCGGCCGGCCGGCCGGCCAGCCGGCTGCCGGCCGCGGTGGCCAGCGCGGTGCCCTCGTTGGCGGCCGGTACGTAGGGGATGTCCGGCCAGTGGGCCAGCTCGCTGATGGGGCCGCCGAAGTACGAGCAGGGCACTCCGGAGACCAGACCGATGCCGTGGTTGTCGAGCGCGGCGACGAACGCCTTGGAGGTCGTGCTCACGGCGCGGTCCGGAAGGCCGCGGTCATGCCCTGCAGCGCGAAGATCTCCGGCATGGTGGCGATGTCGGCGTCGACAGACTCGGCGCGGCCCTCGGCGCGCAGCTTGCCGAGCACCTCGCGCACGTTCTTCACGGCCGCCCGCATGCCCTGGTTCGCGTAGATGACCAGGCGGTAACCGGCGTCGAACAGCGCCTTCTCCTCCACCGAGGCGTAGGTGGTGGGCACCGCCACCAGCGGTACGTCGCGGTCCCAGGCGTCGCCGAGCTCCAGGATGTCGTCCGGGCGGCGGCTCTTGCTGTGGATCAGCACGGCGTCCGCCCCGGCGTCCGCGTAGGCGTGGGCGCGCTCCAGCGCCTCGGGTACGCCCTGGCCGGAGATGAGCGCCTCGGTACGGGCGATCAGCAGGAAGCGCTCGTCCTTCTGCGTCTGCTTGCCGGCCTCGATCTTGAGGGCGAACTCCTTGGTGGGCAGCAGGTCCTGGCCGGCGTCCGCGAAGCTGTTGATCTTCGGGAACAGCTTGTCCTCGATGCACATCGCGGCGATGCCGGCCCGCTCGTACCGCTCCACGGCGAACGCCACGTTGAGCGGCCCGCCGAACCCGGTGTCGCAGTCGGCGATCACCGGGATGTCGATGATCGCGTCCATCGCCTCGGCGGCCGCCAGGAACTGCGTCATCGTCACCAGGCTGGCGTCCGGCAGACCGTAACTGGCCGACACCTCGAAGCTGGAGCACCAGACGGCGTCGAAGCCTGCCTGCTCCACCAGCTTGGCGCTGAGACCGTCGTGGGCGCCGACCGCGGCCACCGGCCGGGGACCGGCGAGCAGCTCACGCAGCCGTGCGGACTTGTTCGTGGTGGTGTTCTCAGACATGTCAGTTACCTTCCTTGCTGTACCAGAGCCGGTCTTCGTTGACATAGCGCTCGATCCCGCCCTCAGGCATGGCGCCGAGGGCGTGCCGCACCTCGGGCAGCACCGCACCCGCGATGCGCAGCAGCAGTACCTGGGCGGGGGGCGCCTCGGGGTCCGTGCGGACGAAGGAGAGCGGGACCTCGGGCATGAGGTAGGCGGAGTCGCCGGGCTGCAACTCCTCCTCGTGCCGCTCCCCGTCGGCCTCCCAGAGCAGCCGTACGGGCTGGTCACCGAGCACGTAGAGGTAGCTGTGCTGGTAGGTGGAGAGCCAGGCGGTGTCCTCGGCGGAGCGGGCCAGCACCTCGGTCTCCAGCGCGGTGGTGTGCGGGTGCGAGGCGTCACCGGCGAGCTGGGTGAAGCGGTAGGCGGGGGAGTCCGCCGGGTAGTGCCAGCGGTGGGCGGTCGCGGACCGCTGGACGACCACGCCGCCGTCCGTGCCGGTGCTGGGCGGCAGCAGGTCGCGCTCGGAGATGCCGAGCGCCTCGGCGAGCTGGGCCCGCTCGGTGCCGGTCGGCTGCCGGTCCCCGTCGACGAGTACCGCCAGGTGCTCGGCGGACAGCCCGGTGCGGCGGGCCAGCTCCTCGACGGTGACCGCCCTGGCCTGGAGGAACGAGCGCAGCAGGGCGGCCGGCCCGCCTTCGGGGGTCAGCTTGGCCTGGTGGGCGGCGGCGTTGCCCAGGATGGCCAGCTCGCGCTGGGCGTCCCCGACCAGGTCACCGCCGTAGGTCAGGGCCAGGATGTACGCCGGTTCGTCGGTGGAGCGCGCGGTGAAGGAGTGCGGGGCGAACGGCAGCCCCCACACCGAGTCCCCGGTCTCCATCGGGACGCAGACGCTGCGGTCCTGCCACCGGTAGTAGTAGTTGACCGGGCCGACGAAGTAGGTGAACTGGTAGAGCAGATGACCGCGGTTCCAGCGGACGGCCGGGTTGTCGGCATCGTTGTCGTCCACCGGCTGGAGCATGCGGATCCACTCGGGGCGGTACGACGCCACGCGGGACATCGCGGTGTCGCGGTACTCGTAGTAGTCGTCACCGCCGCGGGCCAGCACCCGCGAGGACGCCTCCGACTCCTTGGCCCGCATGATGCGGACCCGCCGGGAGGTGTCGTCGTGGCCGGGCAGCAGATCGCGCTCGTTGAGCGGCCACACTTCGGCGGCCCGGCCCAGCAGGGCCAGGTCCACGGGCTGTTCGCCGCTGGTCAGACCGGCGAAGGTGCCGGGGGCGAGGCCGAGATCGGCCTCGGCGGTGGTGTCGTCGCGCTTGAGATCGTTGGCGGCGGCGCGCAGCAGCGCTGCCGCCCGCCGGTCGAAGGCAGGGTCCGGTACGGACATGGTGGGCCTTTCCTCTGACGTTTGCGTGCGCGGGGGAACGCGGGGGAGGGGGAGCCCCGGGGCGGGGCCGTACGGTGCGCCGGCTCAGCGGCGCACGGCGGCACGGACCAGCGGCTGGGCGTGCAGGCCGTAACGGGTCTTGAACTCGTCGTTGCGGCGGCCGCATTCGAGGACCTGCCGCCCGGAGGCCATGCCGGCCTCCAGTTCGGCCGCGAACAGCACGTACTGCGGGCTCCAGTTGAGTTCCTGCGGGTAGAGACAGCCGCCTGCCCAGGCGTGCATCCGGGTGCGGTCGTAGAGGCACAGGGAGACGGCGAGCAGCACGCCGTCCAGATCCACGCGCAGGATGCCGCAGTCGGGGCCGAGGGCGTTCACCAGGGCGGCGAGCCGGTCCGGCGGGTAGTAGCCGGGGGCGTGCTTGTCCGCGGTGGCCTCGCACAGGTCCAGGACGTCCTGGTCGAGCGCTTCGGACCCCTGGCGCAGGGTGATCTCGGCGCCGGCGTCGCGGGCCCGCCGCGCGAACTGGCGCAGGGTGCGCCGGGAGGGGCGGCTCACGGTGGTGAGGTGCTCGTCCAGGGTGGTGGGACCGCCGGTGAGGGGCAGGCGGTAACGCGGCACGGTGGACTCGGTCGCCACGCCGATCTCGGTGAGCAGACGGGCGAGTTCGCCGTCGGCGGCCACATTGGCCAGTCCCCAGAGATCCACGTCGGAGCTGTCGGCCAGCTCACCCAGCGCGTTCCAGAACGTCTCCACCAAGGGAGCGGTCAGCGGTACACGACTGGGCAGCACGGTGTCGTAGCAGTGCCAGACATGTCCCATCAGCACCGTGAGCAGGGCGTCCGCCCCCGGGCCCGTGGCGAACGGGTCACGGGTGTGCTGGAGGTAGACCGGCAGGACGGCGACCGGTTCCCCGGCCGGCTCCTCCCGCGCCACCAGGTAGCGGGCGCGGGACGGCGAGGTGAGCGGCAGCTTCTCCACGCTGCACAGGAAGTCGTAGCTGTAGAAGACGGGCGCCCCGCACGCCTCCACCAGCGAGGTCCAGGCTCGGCGGCCCACCTCCTGCACCGAGTCGGCGACCGACACGGTGCAGGAGGCGGTACGGGTGCCGATCACCTGGCCGCTTCCACGCTCGCCCGCAGGGGCGGGAAGTGCAACGACGAGCCGAGCACCACACGCTCCCACTCGTCCAGCACCACGCCCGCCCGGCGCAGCCGCTCCTCCGCCCAGGCCATCCGCAGCTCGTCGCGCCACTTCGGGGTGAAGTCGCAGCGCACCACGTCGGCCAGGTCGCCGGTGAGCCGGTCGCCGAGGAGGGCGGCCAGCCGGTCGCCGGAGCCGGGCAGGCCCAACTGGGACGTGTCGGCGAACTCGGCGGTGAACCGCTGCCGTACGGCGGCGGGCAGTTCTTCCCACAGCGCGCCCACCAGCCGGGTGCGCACCGAGGCCAGGACCTGCTCGAAGTCGCGGGTCTCCGGGTTGCCGGGCGTGTTCAGCCGGCACAGCTGGTCGATCTCGGCGGCGACCTGCTCGGGGTCGCCCGCGTGCTCCGGAGTCAGCCCGAAGACCGCGGCCTCCCGCTCGGAGTCCTCCGGACCGTCGGAGCTGTGCATCACGCTCATGGCGCTGTTGATGGCGTCGAAGTCCCGCCGCAGCGTGCCCAGGTCGGCGTCGGTCGGGTGCTGGTAGCCCTTGAGCTTGGCGAGTTCGGCGTGCCGGCCGTCGCAGCGGCAGATCAGGGCGACGGTGGGGCCGAGCCCGAGGACGGCGTCCACCAGACGGTAACGCCAGGTCTGCCACTGGCCCGCGATGAGATCCGAGTACAGGTCGTCGATCAGCTCCGGGTCGGCCTGCAGGGCCCGCGCGGCCACCGGGGGGAAGCCCTCGTCCCGCAGCCGCCGCACCAGATCGCCGTGCCGGCCCCGGTAGACGATGTCGGAGCTCAGCAGGACGAACACGTGTCGGGACCAGAAGTCTTCAGCAGTCACGGACGCTGCCTTTCGTGTGGTTGCGGTAAGGCGGAGCCGTCGACGGCGGCCCGCTCCGGCGGGACAGGGACGGCGGCGTGGTGCCGCACCGGACAGGCGTCGGGGGCGGCGACGCTGTCGTCGTCCGGCAGCGTGTACTGCCGCCACTTGAAGTCGGTGGAGGTGTCGCCGTCGCCGAGGGTGGGGTGCGGACCGATCCGGTCGTAGCGCGCCAGGCCCTCCCGGACCCGGCGCTTGGCGGCCTTGCCGGCCACCGTGCTGCCGCCGATGCCCTCGAAGACCCGCCGGACCTGGAAGACCAGGGTCAGGCACGGCCCGAGGTCACGGCTGCGGCGGTCCCGGTAGGCGGGGCTCGCGGCGAAGATGAACCACGGCTCGCCGTCGAAGCACCACTGCCAGCGGGGGTCGGCGGGGTCGGTGGGCACATCGGCCGGCCAGGGCTCGGTGTCGTACGCCCGCAGTTCGTCCAGCAGCGTCCAGAACCGCCGGTGGTCGTCCGCGAGTTCCGCCCCGGGCACGGCCGGGCCCACGAAGACGATCAGGGTCTGCCGCTTCGGTCCCTGCCAGGCCCGCTGCCGGTAGGCCCGCAGAGACCGGGCGAGCGCGGCCGGGCCGTGCGTGTCCGGGTAGCGGGTGTCGACGGCGCTGAAGGAGTTGTTGCCGCGCTGCTGGCCCTGCGTCCCGAAGTAACAGGGATAGGACGGCTCTTCGGCGAGAATCCGCTCGGTGAAGACGCTGTGCGCTTCCGGGACCCAGCCGAAAGGCTCGTCGCCGGAACCGGAGCGCGACACCTCGGAGTCCCTCCATAGATAGCTTTCCAAAGAACGCTCCGAAAGGGTCGTTGGAGAATACTGCGAGCCGCGCCGCCCGAAGACCGGAAGAGATGTGCTGGGGCGGGGCTCGCCGCGCAGAACAATCACAACAGCGCTCACTCGGCACTGTCAAGACTCTGCTGCCCCAAAGGATTTGCTGGAGGGAAGACCTGTGGCCTGTTAGGAAAAGCTGCCACCACCGCGAATATCCCGCCCCTCGCGCGCCCGCGTACGGTACTGATCGTCGCTACGGCCGTGACCAGCGGCGCCGGGCCGCGGCGAGCCGCTCAGGGCTCGGGTACACAAGGGCAACGCACGCTTCCCGTTGGTCCCGGATCGGCCGCCGGCCCTTTTCACCAGCGCCAAGGTGACTAGGGTTTTGGCTCATCCGCACAGCAGCCGACGACCCCCCGGCCGACGCCGGTACCGGATATCGACGAGAGTCCGCCGAGCCCCCGGGACAGGTCCCGGACCGCGTTGCTCCGACAACGTTGTTCCCGGCACGGGCACACGGCTTTTGGGCAACCGGTCAACACGACAGGGCAGCGAGCCGAAAAGGTTGTGCAATGACATCGCAAATCATCGGGAATGCGCCGGCGTCGCATCAGGAAAAGCAGCCGGTCATTCTGCTCGACCGCCTCGGCTATTCCTCGTACCGAGGCCCGGACGGCCGCCCCTTCCTGCCCACGGACCGCTGGGAGGTACGGCTGGTCACCGCACTGGAGCGGACCGGTGAGGCGGTGGGTGACGAGCTGGCGTCCGTCGTCGGGGTGCCCGGTGCCGAGCCCGCGCCGTTCGCCGAAGCGGTCCGCTTCCAGCACCGCTGGGGCGGCCGGCCGGCGGCCCGCCTGGTGGCGGTCACCGAACGCTTCCTGCTGCCCGCCGCCGAACTGCGCGAAGAGCTGGGCATCCCCGGTCAGCGCGTCGAGCAGGCGCTGCTCTTCCGCGACAAGGTGCTGATGAAGGAGCACCTGCGCGACCACGGCATCGCGGTACCGGACTTCGCCCCGTTCTCCCGGGAGGCCGCGCTGACGCTGCTGGACAAGTACCACCGCGTGGTCGTCAAGCCGCGGCTCGGCGCCGGTTCCAGCGAGATCCACCTGCTGGACGACATCGCCGGGCTCGACCGGTTCGTACGGGAACACGCCGGCCGGCTGGCGGAGTTCGAGGTCGAGGAGTTCATCGACGGGCAGCTGTACCACGTCGACAGCGTGGTGCAGGACTCGCAGGTCACGGCGGCGGTGGCCGGCCGGTACGTGGACAGCACCATGTCGTACCGGCGGCTGGAGCCCTGCCGCGACGTCGCCGTGCCCGACGGCCCGCTGCTCGACGCGCTGCTCGCGTTCGACCGGGCCGTGCTCGCCGCGTACCCGGGCTTCACCGGAGTGGCGCACCACGAGGTCTTCATGTCCCCCTCGGGCCCCGTGTTCTGCGAGATCGCGGCGCGGGCCGGGGGAGGAGGCATCCTCGCCGGCTTCCGGTCACGTACCGGGGCCAACCTCGACGAGGTCATGCTGCGGGCCCAGCTGGACGGCAGCGTGCCGCACGTACCGGCCCCCGACTCCCACCTGACCGGCTTCACGGCGCTGTACGCCGAGCCCGGCCGGGTCCTGCGCACCCCGGTGGTGCCCGACGAACCCTGGATCACCGAAGCGCAGATCCTGGTGGGGGAGGGCGACCTGCTCGCCCCGCCGACCAGGTACAGCGACGCGGCGGCCATCGTCTCGGTGCGCGGCGACACCGAGGCACAGGTCATGTCCAGACTCGCGGCACTGGCCGAGCGCATCAGCATTCCCACGGCCCCCGAACCGGCGTAGGGGCCGCACGGCCCGGCGCGGTGCCGCAGTGGCACCGCGCCGGGCCGGTCGGTTCCCGTCAGCCGTGCGCCGCCGGCTGCTCCTCCAGATACCGGGCGTACCGCTCCAGCCCGGCCCGGCCGTCCGGCACGAACGGCCACTCCGGGTCGGCCAGGCGCGCCGTCAGCTCCTCCCAGGTCATCCACCAGCCCTCGGCGACCTCGCTCGCCTGGTGCACCACCGGGCCGTGCAGGTCCGGGTCGTACTCGGCCACATACACGCAGGCCAGATAGTTGGCGTGCGCGTCCGCGAACCAGTAACGGAAGCAGGGGCGCACCGGGCAGCCGCGGACGCCGAGTTCCTCCGTCACCTCCCGCTCGGCGGTCTCGTCCGGGTCCTCCCCGGCGGCCACCACACCCCCCGCCCAGGCGTCGTGCATGCCCGGGTAGACGTCCTTGGTGTCGGTACGGCGATGCACGTACACCCGGCCCTCCGGGTCGCGCAGCAGCACCTGCGTCGCGCAGTGCGGCAGGTTCTCGGCGCGCATCTTGCTCCGGGGTGCCGAGCCGACGACCCGTCCGCTCAGATCACCCTCGGCGTAGAGGGCCACGATTTCTTCCACCACTCGGTTCAGCTTCCTCTCAGACCGTGCCGGAACGGATGGCATGGGCAACGGCGTGTGTGCGGTTGCGCAGTCCCAGCCTGGCCAGCATCGTATGGATCGCGTTCTTGATGGTGCGCTCGGAGTACCCGAGTTCCTTGGCCACCTCGCCGGTGCTCCAGCCGTCGGCCAGCATCCGCAGGATGCTCATCTCCCGGGCGTCGAAGCCGGCCGCGTTCAGCCGGTGCGGCTCCAATATGTCGCGCTGGAGGTGGTGCAGCAGCGTGACCAGCGAATCGGCCACCCCGGTGCGCTGCCGGCGGTCGCAGACGGCGTCCGCGATCGCGCCCAGATCACTCTGGGCGCGCGGCAGTACGTCCGTCAGACCGTGGGCCACGGCCCGCATCAGCTGGTACTCCGACACGGAGTCCGCGACCAGGATCAGCCGCTGGGACGGCCGTTGCCAGGCGTCCCGCCGCCCCAGCCGGGCGAGCGCCTCGTCGGTCCCTTCGGGCGACACCAGGATCAGGACGACGTCCGCCTCCGTCAGCCGGTCGTCGCCGACGACCGAGATCAGCGGATTGCTCCGCAGGAAGGCGACCGTGCCGTCGAGGGTGATCGGGTCGTCCGCCAGCACGACCACGCTCACCGGGTCCGTGCTCCGCTCCGTGCCGGCGGGCCGGCCGCCCCGGTCGGTGGGGGGCCGCAGCGCCGTGAGGTGGGGCGCACCGGCGACCCGGGGCGGCCGGCCGTCGGGCGGCGGGACGGCCATCGGGCGGGCCGGCCGGCGTGCGGGCGATTCCGGGTCTGGCCGGGCACCGCTGCGCGACGGTGCCGGCGAGCCCGAGGGGAGCGTTTGTTGCATCGTGTCTTGCCTTCCGTACCTTGCACGGCCGCGCCGTGGGCGGGCCCTGGTGAGGGTCGTCCGGACGGTGTGGTGACACCCCGGACGGGCTCCGTTCCTTGTCGAGCTGCTCATGGGCGGGACGTCGTGTCCCGGGAGGAATGCGGCGCGGCGACCCGCGGCGTGGCGTACGCGAAGGCCGGTGGGCCCGCCGCGTGAGCGCTCTCACGTCGGGGCTGCCCCGGCTGTTGTTGGCTGCATTGCTCGCCTTCCCCTCGTGCCGACTGCGGTCCGTGGAAGTTCCGTCAGGAGCCGGCCGGAGGAAGGCACTCCTCCGCTTGCTCACCCACGGTTTCTGCGCCGGTCATCGTGCGGCACGTTCCTTGCGACAGACTGGTCGGGATGTTGGCGGTTCCTTGTCGGCATCTTGAGACGGGCGCCGTGCCGCTGCCGGAATCCCTGTGTGTTCCTTGCTGTTCGCTTGTCATTCACTTGCCGGAGACCCGTCGTCGATCTTGGAGGATGTCTTTTTCTGTGCCAAGATCCGATTTGAGGCCGGCCGCGAGGTGCCGGCCCTCTTTTCAAGCGCCGCCCGGTGCGCGAACGATTGAGAACGAGATGCCCGAACCACCCATAGCGAGTCCTTTACGGAGCGATGGTGCCGACGTTCCCCGGCTGAGCGTTCTGGGCACCATGTCCGTACGGCACGAGGGGCGCGACCGGCCGCTCGGACCGCCGCGCCAGCGGGCACTTCTCGCGCTGTTACTCGTCCGCCTGGGCCGGGTGGTGCCCACCGAACTGCTCGTCGAGGAGCTGTGGGGCCAGGAGCCGCCGCGCCACGCGGTCGCCACGCTGCAGAGCTATGTCTCGCACCTGCGCCGCGCCCTCGACCCCGCGGCCGCTCCCGAGCGCGTACCGCTCCTGCGCCACCGCTCGCCGGGGTACGTACTGGAGCTGGACCCGCAGGAGATCGACGTCTTCCGCTTCGAGCACCTGGTCACCGACGGGCGGCGCCTGCTCGAAGCCGGTGACCCGGGCGGCGCCCGCGACCGGCTCACCACCGCACTCGGCCTGTGGCACGGCTCGCCGTACGCGGAGTTCGACGCGCATCCCTCGCTGAACGACGAGACGAACCGGCTGGAACAGCTCCGGCTCACCGCGGTGGAGTCCTCCGCGGAGGCCCAGTTGGCCCTGGGGGCGGCCGAGGAGGTGGCGGCGGGCCTCGAAGCCGAGGCCCGCCGGCACCCCGCGCGGGAGCGCCTGGTCGGCCATCTGATGACGGCGCTGTCGCGGCTGGGCCGCCAGGCGGAGGCGCTGGAGGTGTACGAACGGACCCGCCACCACCTCGCCGAGGACTTCGGGGTCGGCACCACCTCCGAACTCCGCCGGGTGCGGACGGCGATCCTCCGCCAGGACCCGGAGGCGCACGGCGCCGGCCTGGAGGGCCCGCCTGCCCATCGCCCGGACTGGGTGGGAAAGGCACCGCCGCCGCACGAGGCGGCGGGTACGCCCGGCAGCCCGGAGACGGGAAGCACGCTTCGCGGCCCCGAGACGGCCAGTACGCTCCGCGGCCCCGGGGCGGAGCCCGCGGAGGCGGACCGGCCGGCTCATCCGGCCGGACACACGGAGACCGAGGAACGCGGGCACGGCGCGACGGCCGACGGCCGCACCGGCACACCCCAGGCGCCCGAACGGCGCGAGGAACCCGTCGGCGCCGCCGCGGCCCCGTCCCCGTTCACCGGACGCAGCCAGGAACTGCACCGCCTCACGACCGCCGCGTCGAGCGCATTGGTCGGTCACGGCCCGGTGGCCGCCGTCCTCGGCCCGGCCGGCGTCGGCAAGACCCGGCTGCTCCTCGAACTCGCCGCGCGCTTCGAAGCGGACGGCGGCCCCGAAGTGGTGTGGGGCCACTGCTTCCCCGGCGAGGGGGTCCCGCCCTACTGGCTGTGGACCCAGGTCCTGCGGCGGCTCGCCCTCACCCGCGCCGACGCGTTCTCCCGGGTCGCCCAGCCCTTCGGCGCCCTGCTCACCCCGCTCCTGCCCGAACGCCCGGCGGGCACCGACCCGGACCGGCCCGGTGCGGAATCCGACTGGGGCCAGGCACGTTTTCTCACCCACGACGCGGTGTCCGAGGTCCTGCTCACGCTGGCCCGGCAGCGCCCGTTCGTCCTGTTCCTGGAAGACCTGCAGTGGGCGGACACCGCCTCGCTGGAACTGCTCAGACTGCTGAGCACCCGCCGGCCGGGCCAGCCGCTCGGCATCGTGCTGACCGCCCGCGAGTTCGAGGCCGAGTCGGACGACGCGCTCCGCCGCACCCTGTCCGAAGTCCTGCGCGGGCCGCGGACGGAGACCCTGCGGCTGGGCGGACTGTCCCGGCGGGCCGTCGCCGCGCTGGTGGACGCCCAGGCCGGTCCCGGCGTGGACCCGGAGGTCGTGGAGGTGCTGCACCGGCGGAGCGAGGGCAACCCGTACTTCGTCATGCAACTCCTCTCGCTCCTCGGGGACGCGCGCAGCCTGCACCGGTCCGACGCGGTCGCCGTGCTCCTCGCCCGCGTACCGACCGGTGTGCGGGACGCGCTGCACCAGCGGTTCGACGCCCTGCCCGAACCGGTGCTGCGCGTCCTGCGGGGGTGCGCCGTCATCGGCACCGAGGTCGACACCGACCTGCTCAGACGCTCCGTACCGGCCGACGAACCGGTCCCCGCCGCGCTGGAGACGGCGATCCGCGCGGGCCTCCTCGCCGAGGACCCGCACCACCCGGGCCGGCTGCACTTCGCCCACGCCCTGGTACGGGAAGCCCTCATCGAGGAGCTTCCCTCCGAGGACCGGCAGCGGCTGCACGCCCGGGTCGCCGAGGCGCTGTGCGCGCGGGGACGGGCCGGGCGGGAAGAGATCGAACGGGTCGCCGACCACTCGTGGCAGGCCAAGGACGCCGTCCCCGTCGAACGTGCCCTCCCCAGACTGCTGCGCGCCGCCGAACAGGCCGAACAGCAATGGGCCTACGAGCAGGTGGAGATGTGGCTGCGCCGGGCACTGCACCTGGTGGGAATGCTCTGCCCCGACGACCCGTCGGCAGTGCGTCTGGAGCAGCAACTGCGTATCCAGCTCGGCCAGGTACTGGCGACCACACGCGGCTACGGCCATCCGGAGGCCGAGTCGGAACTGACCCACGGCCGGGCGCTGAGCGCGGTCACCCACGCCCCGGAGGACCCCTCGGTCCTGTGGGCGCTGTGCGCGGCGTACCTGGTCACCGGCCGCTACGAGGACTCGCGGCAGTTCTCCGGCCTGCTACGGGAAATGCGGGAGACCACCGGTGCGCCGGTGGGCTGCCTGGGCGCGGCGTACGGCGAGGGGATCGTGCTGCACGTACGGGGCCGGCTGTCCGAGGCGCTGAGCGAGCTGGAGTACGCGGTCGCCATGGCGGATCGTTTCGCCAGGGAGGGCCACGCCCTGGCCCGCACCTTCCAGCACGATCCGCGCATCTCCTGCCGCTCCTACAACGCCTTCACCCACTGGCTGCTGGGCAACCGCCGCACCGCCGGAACACGCCGACGGGAGCTGCTGCGCCTGACCAAGTTCGAGAGCCGCCCCTCGGACCGGTGCTTCGCGCTGTACGTGGACGCGGTGGTGGCCGCCTGGGAAGGCGACGCGGCGACGGCCCGCTCCTCGGGCGCGGAAGGCGTACGGCTGGCAGGCGAACACGGACTGCTCTACTGGAAAGCACAGCTGGGCGTACTGAAGGGCTGGGGCCTGACCCACTCGGGCCAGGAGGACGACGGCCTCACCCTCATGCACACTTCCCTCACCGAACTGCGCACCAGCAAAACCTACTTGCGCCACCCGCTCCACCTGGGCCTGCTGGGCCAGGCCCAACAACACGCCGGCCGCACCGAGGAAGCAGAAGCCACCTTCCGAGCCCTCCTGACCGCCGTGGAACACCGCAACGAACACGTCTACCTCCACTCCTCCCTGCCGGCCACCAGGCTCCTGCACACGTTGCTGGGGCGTACGGCGGCGGAGGCGGTTTCGGGTGGGTGAGGGGGCGGGCGCCTCGCGGGGACGGCTGGTGCTCGGCTTCTCCTGACCCTGCTGCGTCGGGGCACGGAGCCTTCGAGTGCGGGGTGGCACCGGACGTGCTGTACGGGATCAAGGCCGTCATTGTCCCCATGATGGGGTGATCGTCACTCCATCGTAGGAATTGTGGACCACGGGCGAGGGGTGGGGAGCGGGAACGGCGGTCTTCGGCCGGGCGGATCGGTTCACTGGAAGCTCCTGAGTGATCGGAAGATCACATCGGAACGGGAGCAAGGGAGTACCGGAGATGCCGGAGCAGGAAAAGGGAACCGATTCCGCAGGTGCAGAGTCCGTGGGTACCGAGTCCGTCGGTACCGACGATCCCGCGGGCACCGAGTCCGTCAGTACCGACGATCCCGCGGGCGCCGGCCCGTTCGGCCTGCGGCCCACCGCCGGACTGGAGAACGTGGCCCTCCTCGCCGTGGGCCTCGCGGATGTCGTGCTCGAACGGCTGCGGCACGCCGCGGACCAGGGGCAGCAGCTGCTGCGCCGTTCCGATCTGCGGGAGCTCATCGCCGACGGGGTGGACGACCTGCGTACCCGCGGTGAACTGGCGTCCCGTCGTGCCGCGCCGGACACCGAGAACTACCTGGAGGTGATGGCGAGCCGGGCGGTGAAGCGGGCCGGGGAGGCCGAGGCGTCCGGGCCGGCCGCCCATGCATGACGCGGCGGGGTTCAAGCAGCGCATCGACGCGCACCTGTGCCGGCTGGCCGACGAGGAAGAAGCCGAGCTGCTGCGCCTGTCGGGCGAACTCGCTCCGCTCTGCGCGCAGCTGCGCAGCGCGCTGACGAGCGGGAAGCGACTGCGCGCCGCCTTCCTCTACTGGGGCTGGCGGGCCTCCGGACAGCCGGACTGCGACGGCGTGATCAGGGCCGCGGCCGCCATGGAGCTGGTGCACGCGGCCGCGTGCACCCACGACGACATCATCGACGACAGCCGGCTGCGCCACGGCCTGCCGACGGCGCACGTCGCCTTCGCCGCCGGTGGTGTCCGTACCTGGGGGGACGCGCACGAGCAGCCCGGCGGGCACCGTCAGGACCGTTCCGCCGCGCTCGCGATGATGCTGGGCGACCTGCTGATGGGGTATGCGGGCAAGGTCTTCGCGACCTGCGGCCTCCCCGGCGCCTATGTGGCACGGACGGTGCCCCTGTGGTCCACGCTGCTGCGGGAGACCGTCGCAGGGGAGTGCCTGGAAGTCCTGCGTACCGGCGGCGGCCCGTCCGGTGTCGCCGAATCCTTGGAGATCGCCCGGTACAAGACGGCCAAGTACACCGTGGAGCGGCCGCTGCACATGGGCGCCACGCTCGGCGGCGCCTCGCGGGACGTACTCGCCGCTTTCACCGGCTACGGGCTGCCGCTGGGCGAAGCGTTCCAGCTCCGCGACGACCTGCTGGGCACCTTCGGCGACCCGGGCCGGACGGGGAAGTCCCGCCTGGACGACCTGCGGGACAGGAAGCCCACCGCGCTGCTCGCGCTGACCGGCTCGCTGCTCTCCCCGGATGACGGGAAGCTGCTGGCCGAGACCTTGGCGGCCGGCCCGAGCCTGGACGAGGCCGGTGCGGCGCTCGTACGGGAGCTGATGGAGCACTGCGGTGCGCGGCAGCGCGTCGAGGACATGATCGAGGAACGGATCGCGCGGGCCCGCGCCGCGCTGGACTCCGTGGCGCTGCCGGCGGACGCGCGCTCGGTGCTCAGCGCCTTGGCGGCTTCGGCGGCAGACCGGTCCCTGTGAGGGCAACGAGAGAGATGAGGAAATAGTGACCGCTGAGAGCAAGGGCATCTCTGGGATCTCCGGGATCGTTGGGACAGCCGGGACTGCAAAGACCACCGGGACCGCTAAAACCACCGGGCCCACCGGTGCTACCGAGACCACCGGGACCTCCGAGGCCACCCCGCGCTACACCGAAGCGACGCTGGACCAGCTGCGTACCCAAGGCGACCCGCTCGCCGACGAGACCGTGGCGGCCATGTTCGAGCGGGGAGAGGTGTCGGACTTCAACACCCTCATGCGCTTCTTCACCACCACCGGACACAAACTGCCGGACGGCCTGCCGCAGTCGGCGGCGTCCTACCTGGAAGCGACCGGCATGCCCCCGGCATGGATCGACTGGGACATCATGGAGCGGGCACGGCTGTTCTTCATGGACAACGCCGCGCACATCAACACCGGCCTGTCCTTCGCCGCCATGCCGACCACGTACGCCGTCCCGCGCGTGGCCAAGCTGCTGGCCTCCACGCACTCCATGGACTACCCGTCGCGCCGGATGGCGAACACCGGGCAGTTCGTCACGTACCTGATGCAGACCAACGCCTTCGAGGAGGGCAGCAAGTTCATCCCGGCCGCCCAGAAAGTGCGCCTGCTGCACGCCGCGGTGCGTCACCATCTGACCAGGTCCGGGCGCTGGGACAGCGAGCGGGACGGGATGCCGCTCTGCCAGGAAGACATGATCGGCGGACAGATCTGCTTCTCGATCCTCGTCCTGGACGCGATGCACCGCCTCGGCATCCACATGAGCCAGGAGGGCGCGGAGGCGTACTACTACGCCTGGCGCGTCGTCGGCTCCATCCTGGGCTGCGACATGGCGGCGCCGGACAACCTCACCGAGGCGCGGGCCTACGCCGATCTCTACCTCCTGCGCAACCTGGGGCCCTCGGAGGAGGGCGTACGGCTGAACAACCAGCTGATGCGGATGTACGAGGACGTGGTCCCCGGCACCCTGTTCGACCCGATCGTCCCGGCCACGGTCCGCTTCCTCGTGGGCGACACCATCGCCGGCTGGCTCCAGATCCCCCGCAGCCCGTGGGACACGGCGGCCAAGGCCGTGCCCGTGATCCTCGGCATGCTGGAGGCCGTCGAGGACAGCAGCCCGCTGGGGGAGTGGGCCCTGGACAAGGCGGGCAGCCTGCTCTCCGGCTTCGAACTCGCCTCGCTGACCCGCGGCCGGGTGATGCAGTACGCCATTCCCGAGGAGCTCAAGCCCGACTACGGGCTGCGGTCGCAGCAGGCGCGTAACCAGCGCTGGGTGCCGCCCGCTCCGACCTCGGTGGGCGCGAACTGAGAAGCGCACGGTGAGAAGCCTTTGAAGCCCTGACCTGAAAGCGTTCCCGCCGCCCCGCTCGCCGACACACCTGACGATCGCAACCGGACGTCGGGAGCGGGGAGGCTCCCGGCGTGTCGCGGTGACGGCGGCCGTCCGGGGTGGCCGAGGAGTGTCGGTGAACCGCCCGGCAGGACCCGGGAACGGGCGGGACGGGGGCGTTACGGTGCTGGCCGTGAGCGTTCTGCGGCCAGGGAGGAGGCGGGGCCGGCGGGTGCGGACACGGCTGGATCTGTGAGGTTTGAAGCTTTCGTTCTGGTCGGGCAAACACTTTCGCATTACCTTTAACTCTTCTTGTTGCGGTGACGCTGTGCTCCCCCTCCGGTACCGACACCACAGGACGAACCATGGCGGATGAGTTACGGTTCAAAGTTCTCGGGCCTCTCTGTGCCTACCGGGACGGTGTCGGGGTGCCGGTGGGACCACCTCAGCAACAGGCGGTGCTGGTGGGCCTGTTGCTGAGCGGCGGTAAGGCCGTGCCGATGAGCGGGCTGATCGAAGCCGTGTGGGGTTTTCAGCCACCGAAGCGGGCCGTGACGACGATCCGTACCTATGTCTGGCGGCTCCGCAAGCTCCTTGATCCGCTGGAGGCGGCGGACTCGTCCGTGCTGCAATCGGCCGGCGACGGCTACCGGCTGCCCACGGCCCCTTCCGCGGTGGACGCCGGAAGCGCCCAGTCCCTGATGAAGCGGGCCGTCGAGCAGCGCAGGGCGGGCCGTGCGCAGGAGGCCGGACGGTTGCTGTCGGCGTGCCTGGACCTGTGGCGGGGTGAGCCGCTGAGCGGTGTGCCGGGCCCGTTCGCCGCGCGGCAGCGGGCCCGGCTCGAAGAGCTGCGGATCGCTGCGCTGGAGGAGCACTACGACCTGGCGCTGGAGTCCGGGCGGGACCGGCTCGTCGTACCGGAGCTGACCGATCTGGTGGGGGCCTATCCGCTGAACGAACGGTTCCGATGTTTGCTCATGCGAGCTTTGTACGGAGTGGGGCGGCAGACCGAGGCCCTGGACGTCTACCATGACGTGCGGAAACTTCTGCTGGAAGAGCAGGGGATCGATCCCGGTTCCGAACTCACGTCATTGCAGCAGCACATTCTCAGCGGTACGCCTCCTACGGAGCTGCTGCACGGTGGCCCGGACGGCAAGCAGGACCGTCGGGCGGATCTCCTGGTCCCGGTCGGGTCGAGGAGATTCCGGGTGCCGCCGCCCGCCCAACTCCCTTCGGACGACGTCGGGTTCGTCGGCAGGGAGGCGGAGGTGTCCCACCTGTGTGCGGCACTGACGGACCCGGCGCGGACCGCACCCGCCACCGTGGGCATTGCGGGAGTGGCGGGCGTCGGCAAGACCGCGCTGGCCCTGCACGCGGCCCACCAGGTGAAGTACGCCTTTCCGGACGGGCAGCTGTACGCCGACCTCCGCGGCGTCGCCAAGGTGCCCGCCGATCCGTCCGCCGTCCTGGCCGGGTTCCTGCTGTCCATGGGAGTGCCGCCGCAGGTCGTACCCGACTCCCGGGACGAACGCCGCGACCTCTTCCGTTCGATGCTGGACGAGCGGCGGGTCCTGCTGGTGCTGGACGACGCGCGGGACACGGAGCAGCTACGGGACCTGATGCCGGGGAGCGCCCGGTGCGGTGTCATCGTCAGTGCGAGGTCGAGCTTGCCCGGCCTCCCCTTGTCGGCCCAGGTGTGTCTGGGAAGGCTCACCCTTGACGAGGCCGTCGCGCTGCTGGAGAAGGCGCTGGGCCGTGCCCGGACGGCCGCGGAACCAGGGGACGCGCGGCGCCTGGCCGAGGCGTGCGACCGGCTCCCCTTTCCCCTGCGCGTCGCGGCCGGGCGGCTCGCCGCCCACCCCGAGTGGAGCGTCAAGGTACTGCTCACTTCGCTGACACAGGATCGCGGCCGTATCGACGGCACAGGCACAGGCACAGGCGCTGGCGCTGGCATCGATACAGGCACCGGCATGGGCACCGCTGCGCTGGACGGGCCGGCCGGCCAAGGCCCCCGGCACCTGATGCCCGATCAGCTCGCGCCGCTGGGCAGGCTGACGGCCACGGGCGTCCCGGACTTCACGGTGCGCAGCGCCGCGGCCGTGCTGATGGTGGACGAACCCACGGCGGAGCGCGTCCTGGAGGCCCTCAGAGCGGACTCGCTGCTGGGTTCGTCCGGGCCCGGACGGTACCGGGTACGGTACGTGGCCCGCTCCGTGGCCACCGCGCGGCTCGGCCGGTACGACCAGGCCGAGTCGGACCGTGCCCTCCGGGGGCTGCTGGAACACCTGCTGGCCACGGCGTGCAACGCGTTCGCCCTGGCGGCGCCCGGCGATCCCGTGCAGGACGCCTTTCGTCTGAGGGCCACCGTGGGGATGTCCTTTCCCGACTTCCGGCAGGCACGGGAGTGGGTCCGCAGCGAGGTTCCCACGATATCCGGCGCGGCTCTGCAGGCGGCACGCCGCCCGGCGGGGGCGGCGGAGGACCTGCTGCCGCGTGCCGTGGATCTGCTGATCGCCGTGTCGCCGTTCGCCGGGGCCGTGGGGGACGAGCGGCTGCGGGCCGCGGTACCTCCGCTGGTGCGCGCCGCCGCGAAACGCAATGAGCCGCGCACGCTGGGGCGGGCCCAGTTCCTGTACGCGGTCACCGCATTCCAGACGGGGTGGCCGGCCGAGGCGCGGAAGTACGCGGGCCTGGCGATCAGCTCCGCCCGTCAGGGACAGGACCCGTTCATCGTGCGGCAGGCGCTGCACGGACTCGGCATGCTGGCACGCGCTCAGCGGCGTTTCGACGAGGCCGTGACGCACTACGAGAAAGCCGCGGCCATGGCCAAGCGGTGGGGGCACCTTTCCGGGGAGGCGACCTCCGCCATCAATGCGGCGCTGTGCCGGGCCTTGGCCGGATGGGCGGACGAGGCGCCGCCCGACCAGGACGAGGCGCCGGAGCGATGGCACGCCGTGGAGAATGTTCCCGGGCACGCCTGCGGTTTGTGCTGAGCCATGGAACGGAAGGTTCCGACGCCGTACTACTGGGGCAGTCCCAGTCCCAGTCCCAGCGCCACTCCCCGTTCCGGTCCCGGTGTTCCGGCTCAGGTTTCCGGCCGGGAACTGGCCACCGCCGCGGACGCGAGAGCCAAACAGCCGATCATGATGAGTATTCCGGGAAGAGTGGCCCTTTCCGATCCGGCGACGGCGGTGGCCACCAGCGGACTGAAGCTGGCAATCGTCGCGCCGAGCTGATAAGTCACGGCCAGCGCCGAATAGCGCTGCTGGACGGGGAACATCTCGACCAGGAAGGAGGCGAAGGCACCGTACACCGCGGCATGGCCGGCCCCCATCGCGAGGACGAAGGTCATGATGACCAGCCACGGCTCTCCCGAAGCCAGCCAGTAAGGCGCGGGAACCGCCAGGAGTGCGCAGATTGCGTATCCGGACAGAATGACCGGGCGGCGGCCCCACCGGTCGGACAGTGCCCCGAACGCCGGCAGCATCAGCGCTTCGGCCAACGCGCCGGCCGCGAGTCCCAGCAGCAGTACCGAGCGGGCGGTGTGCTGCTGTCCGGCGGAGGCGGCGGTGAAGAGCTGGACGGTGAAGGTACTGACGATCACGGCGAGACCGAGTGCGGCCAGGGCGCCGCGCACCACCTTTCCGGGGGTGTGCCGCAGTACGTCCCGTACCGGCAGCGCCGACACGGCCGTCGTCCTTTTCGCCCGCACGTATTCCGGGGACTCCGCCACCTTCCGCCGTACGACCACACCCAGGGCCACCAGGGCGATCGAGGCGAGGAACGGCAGGCGCCAGCCCCAGGCGCGGAGCTGTGGCTCCGGCATCCGGAGCACCAGCTCGATCACGGCGGTGCTGCCCAGCAGCCCCAGCGGAAAACCGGCCGCGGGAAAGGCGGTCCACAGGCCTTTGCGTCCCGGCGGAGCGTACTCCGCGCTCATGAGTACGGCGCCGCCCCACTCCCCGCCGATGCCGATGCCTTGCAGAATCCGCAGGGTGACCAGTAACGCGGGCGCCAGGATTCCGGCCTGCTCGTACGTCGGCAGAACGCCGACCAGGAACGTGGCGAGGCCCATCACGAGAAGGGTGAGCGCCAGCATGTTCTTGCGGCCGACGCGGTCCCCGAAGTGGCCGATGATCACGCCGCCCAGTGGCCGGGCCACGAACCCGGCCGCGTAGGTCGCGAAGGTGGCCAGCACGGTCGCCGTCGGGGAACTCCCGGGGAAGAACAACGGCCCGATGATCAGTACGGAGGCCGTCGAGTAGAGGTAGAAGTCGTACCATTCGATGGCGCTTCCGACAGTGCTCGCCAGGAGGACCCGCCGGGTCGTGGAGCCGCTTCTCCGGGCTACTGCGGACTTCGGCTCGGTGGTGGCCGGCGAAGCATTCAAGGAAACTCCTTCCGGGAACAATACGGCGTGCGGGCGCGGTCGCCGGCCGGAAAGCCGGGGCCCGGGGAAAATCCGGGACCAGCTGTCGGGGCTTGCCTGTTCATTCGGATGGTGGAGCTGTTGCGGCGCGTGCTACCGGTTTTACCCCGGTTTCCGGACGGTTGTCCAGAGAGCCCCGGGCACCCTTGCCGACGACCGGCCGGCCGTGGCTTAATCCAGGAAATGTCCACGGGCCAGGGAGAGTTGCATGAACGCTGATCCGGAAACGCCTGACATCTGGACTGTGGACGACGGTTCGGAAGTAATATGTCTGCGTCGTTGGAAAGGCACCTGGGACCCGGACGACCGGCATGCGAACTTCAAGTCGGACGTCGTCGCCTACGGACTGCTCGACCCGCTGGAGACGGTGCGCGGCATGTCCCGCAACCTGGACATCCCCGTCGGCGCCATCGTGCGGTACGTGCTCGCCCGGTGGGCCACGGGAGGCAGCGGCGGCCTGCTGGAGATCGGACCGGTGATGGTGCCCCGGCTGTGGGAGCCGATCGCGGCGGCGGAGGAGAAGGACGACGACGAGGCACGCCTCCAGGCGTACCACCAACTCCGCCAGATGATCTCGTGGTTGAAGCTCCCGCTGGACGACCCCACGGTGTATCCGCCGCAACGCGACTGACAGCGGCAGCCCCGGAGGGGCCCGAGCGCCGTACCACCCCCGCGTTTTCAGGGCCGACGAAGGTTGGAGGGCTGAGTGGAACGGACCGGTCGACACGGTGGCACGACCGCGCTGCGCCAGGCCATGCGCCATGCCGCGCCGAGCGACTTGGGCGGTGCCGGCTGGGTGCCGCGCACCGCGGCGCATCACGAGGAAGTGGCGGCGGGAACGCTGTGGCACCGGTGCGGTTACCGGTCGGAGGTGGCCCCGCTGCGGGAGGTGGTGCTCGCCCGTCCGCCGGACAGCCTGGCGCGGGCCGGTGACGCGCCCGGCGGCCACCTGATGTCCGCCAGGGTGGACCTGGGACGGATACGGGCGCAGGCGGACGCGGTGGCCGAGGCGTACCTCCGGCACGGCGTGACCGTCCACCTCGTCCGGCCGCCCGCGCACGCGGGGCCCAACCTGATCTTCATGCGGGACCTCTTCCTCGCGACACCGCAGGGCGTGGTGCTGGGCCGTCCCGCCTCCGCGCAGCGGGCGGGCGAGGAGCGGTTCGCGGCCGTCGCCCTGGCCGCCCTGGGCGTCCCCCTGCTGAGAACCCCGGCCGGCACCGCCACCTTCGAGGGCGCGGACGCCCTGTGGCTGGGGGAGGACACGGTCGTGGTGGGCTGCGGCTTCCGCACCAACCCGGAGGGCGCGGCGGTCGTCGGCGACGAACTGGCACGCCAAGGCGTGCGGACCGTCGTCGTACCGCTCGGCCCCGGGGTGCAGCACCTCCTCGGTTCCCTGGTCTTCGTCGACCGCCGCCGCGTACTGCTGCGCGCGGCGGCGGCCACCGCCGAGCTGCGCGCCCTGCTGCACGAGCACGGATACGAGGTGATCGAACTCCCGGCGGCGGACGAGGTGGTGCACAGGCGGGCGATGAACCTGGTCACGCTCGCGCCGGGCGTCGTGCTGATGCCCGCCGGCTGTCCGGACACCCGGCGGCGCCTGGAGGCGGCCGGCCTGCACGTGGACACCGTGGAGGTGGGGGAGTACGTGAAGGCCGCGGGGGCGCTCGGCTGTCTCACCGGCATCCTGCTGCGGGACGACGCCGGCGCGCCGGCCGGGAGGAAACCGTGAACCGGGACGCGGTCTCGGTGGCCGTCATCGGCGGCGGGGCCAGCGGAACCCTGGCCTGCGTCCACCTGCTGGAGGCGAGCGCGGCGTCGCGCCGCCCGGTACGGATCTCGCTGATCGAGCCGTCCGACGAGCTGGGCCGCGGCACGGCCTACGCGTCGCCCGATCCCCGGCACCTGATGAACACCCCGATGGAACGCTCCGGCGCCTGGGCCCACGACCCCGGACACCTCGTCGCCTGGCTGCGGCGCCGGGACCCGGACACGCCCTCCGGCCACTACCCGCCTCGCGGTACGTACGGCGCCTACCTGGCCGACACACTGCGCGAGACCCGGGAGCGCACGGCGGGGACCGGGCAGTTGTGGCACGTGCGCCGCCGCGCGCGCCGGGTGCTTCCCGGCCTTCCGCGGCCGGTGGTGGCGCTGTCCGACGGCCGGTGTGTGGCGGCGGACCGGGTCGTGTTCGCCATGGGGAACGCGGCCACCTGGCGCGACCCGTTCCCTTCGGCGCAGGCGGGACCGCGGTACGTACGCTCTCCCTGGCACAGCGGCCTCCCGGCGGTGGCAGACCACTCCTCCGTGCTGCTGCTGGGCAACGGACTCACCGCGGTGGACATCGGGCTCAGCCTGCTCGGCGGCTCGGTGGGCGTACGCGTCGACGCCGTGTCCCGGCACGGGCTGCTGCCCCGGCCGCACGGCGCCGGATGCTCGCACGGCGGGCATCCGAACGTGGTGGGCGCCCTGCTGGCGGACGACCGGCTCACCTTGGCGCGGCTCGTGAGCACGGTCCGCTCCGAGATGCGGCGGAGCCCGGAATGCTGGCGGGAGATCATCGACGCGCTGCGGCCCTGCACCGGCGAGTTGTGGGGCCGGCTCGACGCCGACGACCAGCGGGACTTCCTGGGGCGCTTCGGTACGTACTGGGATGTGCATCGCCACCGGCTGCCTCCCACCACCGCCCATCGGCTCGGCCGCGCGTTGGGCTCGGGACGGCTGAAGGCCCGTAAGGGGCGGGCGGCCTATCTGCGCGCCTGCCCGCGCGGGGTCGTCGCCGGGCTCGACGTCGGCGCCGGGCCGGTGCCCGTGCGCTACGACTGGGTGATCAACTGCACCGGGTTCGGACGGGACATCACCGGTTCCGCCGATCCGCTGCTGTCCTGGTTGCTGCGGGACGGACTGGCCGTACCCGACTCCCTGCGGCTGGGTATGGCCACGGACCGCCGCGGCCGCCTGCTCGACCGCGACGGGCGGCCCGATCCGGCCTTGTTGGCCATCGGGCCGCTGCGGCGCGGCTCGCAGTGGGAGACCACCGCCATCCCGGAGATCCGCGCGCAGGCCGCTCAGCTCGCGGACGACATCCTCGGCTCACCGGCCACCGGGCCGGCGGAACTCCTTCACCAAGGAGGACCGGTCTCGTCGTCCTGACGGGAGGAGACGGTGCTGCCGTGCAGCTCGTCGGGGTCGGCGGCCAGATCGTACTGCTCGACCCGGTCGCCGCCGATCTGCCAGATGACCTTCTGGCGGCTGTCCCCCTCGCACAGCCGGACCGACGCCAGAGGCAGCAGGCCGGGGAAGCGCCCGTCCGACCGCCGCTCCTCCGGGTGGTACGTCTCGGAGTAGGCGGGCCGGGCCGCAGGCGTCTGCTCACCGAAGAACTCGGTGAGCGAGCGGCCGTCGGGACCGTCCTTGTACGGGTCCAGGCCCAGCAGCTCCAGGACGGTGGGAGCGATGTCCACCAGCCGGACCTGCTCGGTGATCTCACGGCCCCGGGGTACGCCCGGCCCGCCGACGATCAGCGGAACGTGCTGCGTCGTGTCGAACAGCAGGCACCCGTGTCCCTCCTCGTAGGGGTGACCGAGATCGCCGGAGTGGTCGTTGGGATACCAGCCGGCCAGGTCCTCGCCGTGGTCGGAGAAGCACACGACCAGCAGGTCGTCGAGCGGGTGCCCGGCCTCCTCCAGTCTGCGCAGGAGCAGTTGGAGGTAGTGGTCGCTGTACGCGACCTCGCCCTCGTAGGGGTTGGCGGCACCGGGGCAGAAGTCCTCCGGCGGCTCGTACGGCCAGTGGGCGTCGAAGAAGTGCGCGAACAGGAAGAAGGGGCCCTCCTGGCGTTCCGCCCAGGCCGCCGCGCGGTCCGCCACCAACGGGGCGCGCTTGAGCGCCAGGCCGCGCAGTTTGACGTCGTTGACGGTGAGGGGGTCACTGCCGTCGGGCAGCCGGGGGATCTCGTCGTCGTAGTGGCCGAAGCCGCGGTCCATGCCGTACCACCGGTTCAGCCCCGGGCAGGACACCACCGCGCCGGTCGCGTACCCCGCCGCTTGCAGCCGTTCCGCCAACGTCGTCGTGTCCGGCCGCAGTTGCTCGCGCAGCAGATGGCGGATGCCGTGCCGGGCCGGCTGGAGGCCGGTGAACACACTGGCGTGGCTGATCGGGGTCAAGGGGGCGGACGAGATGGCCTGCCGGAAGGTCGTACCCCGTCGGCGCAGTGCTTCGATCCCGGGCATCTTCCCGGAGTAGGCCACGTCCGCCCGAACGGTGTCGAGGGAGATGAGCACGAGACTCGTCACGGTCGGCATCCTTCCGCTTACGCGTAGATCCGCTGTTGATCGGCTATTGACTGAACGTGCCTAGACTGGTGGGCGACCTTGGAGGAGTACTTCTGAGGAGGTCGCTGTTGCAAGACCCCGGCAATGTGTGTGAACCCGGACCGGCCGAAGACTCCCTGCACCTGGTGTCCTTGAAGGAACTGCGCAGCTCGACCGATTCTCCCCGTTCCGGCGGACTCAACCGTGAGCATGTGGAACTGCTGCTCGCCTCCGGAGCGAGCCTTCCGCCCATTCTCGTACACCGTCCCACCATGCGGGTGCTGGACGGAATGCACCGGCTCCAAGTAGCGGTCCAGCGCGGCGACCGGACCATCCGCTGCACGTTCTTCGACGGTTCCGAGGCGGATGCCTTCGTCCTGGCGGTGGAGAGCAATGTGCGGCACGGGCTGCCGCTTTCCCTGGAGGAACGCACTGCCGCGGCGACACGCATAGTACGGTCCCACCCCCATCTTTCCGACCGGTCCGTGGCCCGGGTGAGCGGTCTGTCCCCCAAGACCGTGGCGGCCGTCCGGCGGCGTTCGAGTGAGGAAATTCCCCACTCGAACACGCGCGTAGGCAATGACGGCCGGACCCGGCCGCTGGACATGGCGGAGTTACGGAAGTCGGCGGCCCGGGTGATGACGGACCACCCTGGCATGCCGCTGCGAGAAGTGGCCACCACCGTCGGTATTTCCCTGGGGACGGCACACGATGTGCGTGAACGGCTGCGTTCGGGCCGGGATCCGGTGCCGGTGCGCTATCGTGAAGTCTCCGCTCCGGCGAGCAAGCGCAAGAACGCGGCCGGGCGCCCCACGCCGCAGCCGGGAGACCGGAAGCCGGCGGGGAAGACCACCGGCGGACAGCCCGTACCGGATATTTCGGAGCTGCACCGCACCCTCAAGAAAGACCCTTCGATCCGTTTCACCGAAATGGGTCGGACGCTCTTACGGCTGTTCGACGCGCAAGAGCTGCTCATGGCGGCAGGTGGCCACCTCGTGGACGGTGTTCCACCGCACTGGGCGGAAATGGTGGCCGAACTCGCCGACGGCTGTGCGGATTCATGGCGTGAATTCGCCGACCAGGTGCGCCGGATCGTGGTGCCGGACGACCGGCAGGCCAGCGGATAAGAACACATCACCTGGCAACTAGGGAGGACTCATGGCACAGAAATCGCTGGCGCTGGAGTTGTACTCGAATGCCGACGAGGCCGTCGACCAGCGCTATATGCGGCAGATGCGTGAGCAGGACGACGAGCCCGTGCCCACGGATCCCTCCCTCCCCAGCTTCACCCTGGTAGTCGGCCCCTCACCGTTCAGCATGCCGCGCGGCTGGGAATTCTTCCTGACCTCTCCGTACGAGGGCGCCTCCTACATCTCGACCGTGCTCCACAACGCCGGCTTCCCGGTCCGGATCGTCGACGTGCGGTACGCGCTGAACCCGCTCAAGACCGCCTTCGACCAGATCGTCGGCCAGACCGACGTCCTGGGCGTGTGCACCTTCGAGGACAACTTCCCGTTCTGCCGGGAACTGATGCAGATGGTCCGCGACGCGGAACCGGACGTCCCCATCATCTGCGGCGGATCGCTGGTCACCTCGGTGCCCCATGTGTTCATGGAGAGCACGGCGTGCGACGTCGCCGTGATCAGCGAGGGCGAGATCACGATCCTCGAACTCATGGAGAGCTTCGCCGCCGGCAAGTGGGAGCAGGACCTGCCCAACGTCCGGGGCATCTGCTACCGCTCCCCCGCGGGGGAGCCCAAGCGCACCCGGGCCCGCGGCCAGATGATGGACCTGGACTCGCTGCCCAGGATGCGGCTCGACCTGTGGCCCCAGTACCACAGCCCCATGGGGATGCAACCGCAGATCATCTCCTCGTACAGCCGCGGCTGCAAGATGGACTGCTCCTTCTGCTACCGCACGACGCCCCAGGTCAGGGCCAAGTCCCAGGAGAAGATGGACCGGGACATGGCCTGGCTGAAGGAGCAGTACGGCGTCGACTTCTGCTTCTTCGTCGACCTGACCTTCAGCTCCCACCGGCGGCAGACGATAGAGATCTGTGACGCCATCAAGGACCACGACATCCGCTGGACCTGCCTGACCCGGTGCGCCGACATGGACGTCCCGCGCGTCACCGCCATGCGGGACTCCGGCTGCGACATCATCCTCTACGGAGTGGAGTCGCTGGGCACCGAAGTCCTCCGGGAGGCCCGCAAGGGCAGCAGCGAGAACCTCACCGTACGGGCGATGCGGACCACCTTCGAGAACGACGTGCGGTTCGGCTCCCTGCTCATCGTCGGCCTGCCGAACGAGAGCAACGAGTCCCTGAACCACATGGTCCAGTTCGCCGAGACGTACAACCACGTGACCCGTGTCAAGTACCTGTCGGCCATGCCGGGAACCACGGTCTACAAACAGGCCATCGCCTCCGGGCTGATCCGCTCCGAGATCGACCACCTCAACTGGCTCTCCATCGAACAGGCCCTGCACGAGGACGAGTTCCTCAACATCAGCGGCCTGTCCGAAGGCGCCTGCCGGGACGCCTACCAGCGCATCTACGACGCCTACCAGCCCGGCCCGGTCATGGACTTCAAGCACTACCCGGAGAACTTCTGGTACTTCCACCCGCAGCCGCACGACGGCCTGGACCGCTCGACGTCCTACGCCGGAACCGGCTGGCGCGAGAAGTGGAGCTCGGCGGCCGGCGGGCTCGCCCCCGGCTCCGGGCGCTTCACCCTCGACCAGTGCGCCTCCCCCGAGGTCGCCGCGCTCGGCAGCCGCCTGGTGCCGAGCGGGGCCGAGATGATGCGCCGCGCCGCGGCCCTCGGTGGCGCATGAGCGCGACGCCGGGGCCGCAGAGCCCGATCTTCATCATCGGCACCGAACGGTCCGGGTCGAACCTGCTGCGCCTGATCCTGGACGCGCATCCACGGATCTGCGTCCCGCACCCGCCGCACTTCATGCGCTACCTCGCGACGCCCGCCGGCTCCTACGGCGACCTGAGCGTCGAGGCCAACCGGCGGAAGGCCGCCGAGGACGCCGTAGGGCTGCTGCGACGGCACATCCACCCTTGGCAGCACACGATCGACCCGCAGCGCGTGGTGGAGGAGGCGGCCCCCACCCTGTTCGGAGTGGTGGCCGCCGTGTACGACCAGTACCGGCAGGCCGAGGGCGCCGCGCGCTGGGGGTGCAAGAGCACCTTCATGGTCGACCACGTGGACGAGGCGCTGGCCCACTTCCCCGAGGCACGCTTCATATGGCTGGTCAGAGACCCCTGCGACGTCGGGTCCTCGGCCAAGCGGTCCATCTTCGGCTACAGCCACCCCTACCGCATGGCCCACCTGTGGCGGCGGCAGCAGGAGCAGGCCCGGGCCGCGCTGTCCAGGTGGGGGCCGGACTCGGTCCATCTGCTGCGCTACGAGGACCTGGTCTCGCGCCCGGGGGAGGAGATCGAACGGCTCTGCTCCTTCCTGGCCGAGGAACCCCACCCGGCCATGCTGGAACACCACCGGTCGCCGGCCGCCCGCCACACGGCCGGGTGGGCCGAGGCCTGGCGGAACGCCGGGACACCGGTCACCACCGACCGGATCGGCGCCCACCAGGCCGGCCTCACCCCGGGCGAGCGCCTGCTGGTGGACAAGGTGACGGGGCCGCTGAAGAGCGGCCTCGGCTACCCGGTCCATCCCGACGCGCACGCGTGCCCCACCCCCTCCCCGGTGGAGCTGGCCGTGCGGTCGGCGGTGCTGCGGCTGCGGGTGGAGTTCCGGTCACTCCAGCAGGACCGGAACTACGCCCTGCGGCTCGGCAGGGACGTCTATGTGCGGTGGCTGCGGATCAGGGCGCACGCCCGGGTCCACCTCCGGCGCGGGCACGCCGGCACCCCACCGGTCGCCGCCCGGCGCAGCGCCGCCTGACACCCACCCGGCCGGTCCCGAGTGCGGGCGGCGCCCGCGGGTGGTGACGGAACCGGAGAACACGAAAGGGAGGTCCTTCCTTGCCGATCACGCGAGACGACGTGACCGAGCACTTCAGAATGCGTGCCGCCACCTACGACCGGTCCAGTTCCTGGTGCACCGACCAGGGCCTCGGCGAGATCGTCCTCGACCTGGGCGCCCCGGCACCCGACGCCCGGGTCCTGGACGTCGCCTGCGGTACCGGCCTGGTCTCCCGCCTCTTCTCCGGGCGGGTGGCCGAGGTGGTCGGCCTGGACCTTACGGCGGAGATGGCGGAGCAGGCCGCGCCGTTCCTGGACCGGCTGGTGGTGGCACCGGCCGAGAAACTGCCCTTCGACGACGGCGAGTTCGACCTCGTGGTGTGCCGGCAGGGCATGCAGTTCATGGACCTGCCCGACGCCGTCGAGGAGATGGTGCGGGTCGTGCGGCCCGGCGGCCGGGTGGTCCTGGTGAACCTGTGCGCGTACGGGCCGCACGACCGCGACACGTACTTCGAGATCCTCCGGCTGCGCAATCCCGTACGCCGCCACTTCTTCCTCCCGGAGGAGCCGGCGGAACTCCTCCGTGCGGCGGGCTGCGACCCCGTGCGCACCCGCCGCCACGTCTCCGCCGAGGACGTGGACGTCTGGTCCGACAACGGCGCCATCGGCCAGGAGCGGCGCGAGGCGATCCGGGCCGCCTACCGGGGCGCCACCGAGGAATTCAGGTCCCTGCACGCGGTCCGGGAGGCGGCCGGCCGGATCGTCGACCACATGCTGTTCGTCGTGGCGGCGGGGACCAAGCCGGCCGCGTCGGGCGGCGGAGCCGGTGAGGAGCCCCATGCCACAGCCAAGTGAGAGCCTGGCGGCCGAACTGCGCGCGGTGTTCGCCGCTGAGGCCACCACCGCGCTGCGCTACGCGTACTTCGCGCATATAGCCGAGACGGAAGGCCACACCCAGGTCGCGGAGCTGTTCACCGACCTGGCCGACAGCATCACCTGTGCCGCGCACGGCCACCTGGACGTACTGCGCGACGCCACCCCCGCCACGGGCTTCCGGGACGTGGGGGACACACCGCTGAACCTGGCCTCGTCCGTGACGGCCGCCCTGGAGCAGTCCGGTGAGACCTACCCGCGGCTGACCGCCGCCGCACTCGACGAGGGCGGCGCGGACCTGGCCAGCTGGCTCACCACGCTCATGGCGCTGAAGAAGAAGCACACCGCCCGGCTCGACGCCGCACTGCAGGAGATGGCCCGTCACTCGGACGAACCCGCCGGTGACCCCGCACTCACGGGAGTCCGCGATGACCGATGATCCGCGGGCGGCCGCGGCCGCCACCTACGACGCATCGGCGATCATGGTCTTCTCCGGGCTCGAAGCGGTACGCCGCAACCCGTCGATGTACATCGGCTCCACCGGCCCCGACGGCCTGCACCACCTGGTCTTCGAACTGCTCGACAACGCCGTCGACGAGCACGAGGCGGGTCATGCCCGCGAGCTGACGGTCACCCTGCACACGGACGGCTCCTGCACGGTGGAGGACGACGGGCGGGGCATCCCGGTCGACGTCCACCAGGACACCGGCCGCCCGGCCTGCGAGGTCGTCCTCACCACCCTCCACGCGGGCGGCAAGTTCGGCGGCTCGGCCTACAGCCGTTCCGCCGGGCTGCACGGCGTCGGCGTCTCCTGCGTCAACGCCCTGGCCGAGTGGCTCCGGGTGGACATCCGGCGGGACGGGGTCCACCACTACCAGGAGTACTCCTGCGGCGAACCGCTGATGGAGCTGACGACGGCCGGAGCGGCGGACGGCAGCGGTACCCGCGTCACGTTCCGGCCGGACGCGCGGATCTTCGACACCCGCGCCTTCTCCGTACGGACCCTGACCGAGCGGTTGCAGGAGATCGCCTTCCTGCACCCCGGACTCACGGTCGGGCTGACGGACCGGAACACCGGCACCCGGGCCCGCTTCTCGTTCGCGGAGGGGGTGCGCGGCTTCCTCGCCCACCTCAACCGGGGGGCCTCGGTGGTCCACCCCGAGCCGATCGTGGTCGACGCCACCGGGGACCACAGCACCCTGGAACTGGCCTTCCAGTGGACGGAGGGGTACACGGAGGAGATCCGCAGCTTCGTCAACGGCGTCCGCACCGACCAGGGCGGCGCCCACGTCGACGCGGTCCGCTCGGCGCTGGCCCAGGCCATCAACCGGTACGCCACCGCGCGCGGCATGCTGGACGCGCATCTCGGGGAGCGCATCACCACCGTCGACGTCCTCGAAGGGCTCACCGCCGTCGTCTCCTTGCGCATGGACGACCCGCGCTTCGACGGGCAGACCAAGAAGCGGCTGCAGAACCCCGAAGTGGGCCAGGTCGTCCAGGAGGCCGTCGACAGCGAGTTCAGCCGCCGGATGGAGAAGGACGAGGAGCTGGGCCGGCGGATCGTGGCCCGGGTACTGGACGCCACCCGCGCCCGGCTCGCCGCCCGGCTGGCCGGCCGTACCGCCCGTGTGCAGCGCCGCGACCTCGCCATCGACTACACCGTCTACCAGCGGCAGTTCGGCATCCGTTCCCGCAACTGGCACGACTCCTGCGCCTGGCTGACCGACGGCGACCTGCTCGCCCGGCACGCCGCACTGTGCGAGGTGCCCGCCGACGCCCGGATGCTCGACGTGTGCTGCGGCAGCGGTGTGGTGGGCGCCTCCTTCAAGGACCGGGTCGGGGAGACGGTCGGACTGGACATCACCCCCGAGATGGTCGCCCTGGCCTCCACCCGGCTCGACCGCGTGGACCAGGGCACGGTCTACGACCTGCCCTATCCGGACGACTCCTTCGACCTGGTCGTCACACGGGAGGTGCTGCATCTGCTGCCGCAGCCCGAGCGCCCGGTGTCGGAGATCTTCCGGGTGCTGCGGCCCGGCGGACAGTTCATCGTGGGGCAGATCGTCCCGTACGCGGACGAGGACGCCTTCTGGATGTACCGCGTCTTCAAGAAGAAACAGCCGCTGCTGCACCAGATGTTCCGCGAGCAGGATTTCCGTTCCCTGCTCCTCGGCGCCGGATTCCAGGACGTCCGGATGACCGAATACCTGCTGTGGGAGTCCATCGATCAGTGGATCGACACCCACGAAACCACTCCGGCGCACCGCCGGGAGATCCAGCGGCTGTTCTACGAAGCGCCGCGTGAAGTGCGGGAAGCCCACCCGTTCGAGGTGCTGGCCGACGGCTCCATCAACGACCAGTGGCGCTGGTGTGTCTATTCGCTGCGGAAACCGCGGTGATGGCCGGATGACCACGCATCCAGTGAGTGCACCGCAGGGGCTCGGCACGCTGCACCGGCGCCTGGACGTGCTGCGGCACCTGCGCGGCCCTGCCGTGCCGGACTTCCTCGGCGGGGTCGGCGAGGTCGTGGTGCTCGCGTGCAGTTCCCGCGGCGGCTCCAGCATGGTGGCCGAGCTGCTGCGGTACTCCCGCGAACTGCTGCATTTCCAGGCGGAGACCAATCCCTTTCTCCGCCTGGCCGGGCTCGGCCACCCCGAAAGCCGTACCGGCTCCGATGCGCTGGGCTCCGAGCACGCGGCCGCGTTGGAGCCCTGGGCCCGCTCGGTACTGGCCGAGGAAATGGCGCGGGACGCGGGAAGCGCGGCCCAGGAGTGCGACGAGAACCAGCTCTGCGCCGACATGGCCTGGCGGCTGATCGTGCAATGGCCGGAACTGCCGCTGGAGCCCCTGGAACTCGTCGAGACGGTCCGCCGCGCGTGGCGCACACGGATGCACCGCCGGCCCACGGGCGCGCCGGGGGAGTCCGACGAGGCCTGGTGCCTGCTGGCCGTACTGGAGGAATTGTCCGGGCGCGGCCTGCCGGTCGATCCGCGGTACTACGACTTGCCGAGAGAAGCCCGGCGCGGATACCCGTCCCCGGCCAACGGATTGCGGGCGCCGGGGGACTTTCTCGTGGAGGAGCCACCGTTCGTCGTGGCACGCGCCTGGCGTCGCGCGGACCTCGCCGACCTGCACGACAAGCCCCTGGTCGTCAAGACACCGAGCAATGCGTACCGCCTGCATTTCCTGCGCTCGCTCTTTCCGCAGGCGCGCTTCCGGGTGCTGCACCTGACCCGCAATCCGGCCGCGGCCGTCAACGGCCTCTACGACGGGTGGCGCCATCACGGTTTCCACGCGCACCGGATGGAGAAACCTCTGGGCATTGACGGGTACGTCGAGCAGCACGAGGACAACCAGTGGTGGTGGAAGTTCGACCTCCCGCCCGGCTGGGAGGAGTACACCGGTGCGCCGCTGGCCGAAGTCTGCGCGTTCCAATGGCGCAGTACCCACGAGGCGGTGCTCGGTCATCTCACCGACGCGTCGGTCGACCGCATGACCGTCCGGTTCGAGGACCTGACCGCGAGCCCGGCCGGTCGGATCGCCTCCTTCGAGAAGCTGAGCGAATGGCTCGGCATTTCCCTGACCGGTGACTTCCGGCGGGCGGTGCACCACGGCATCCGGCCGGTCGTGGCGACCGCGCGGCCGCGGGAGTGGCGCTGGAAGGAGCGTGCGGAGTTGATCGAGCCGGCCATCGACCGGAAAACCGCCGACACGGCCGAGCGCCTCGGCTACGGGGACCGGTCGAAATGGCGATGATGCCGCTGGCCACGTGGCTGGCAGGCTATATCCGCGATGTGCCGGACCACCCGTATCCCGGTGTGCTGTTCAAGGACTACGCCTCTTTACTGGCCGATCCGAGAGCGTTCACCGCACTCGTGGACGCACTGGCCGACGTGTGCCGCCACCGCGAAGCCACCATGGTCGTCGGTCTTGAGGCCCGCGGATTCCTGCTGGGCGCGCCGGTGGCCGTACGGTCCGGACTGGGACTCGCGGTCATCCGCAAGAGCGGCAAACTGCCGGGCAGGGCGTTCCGCCGTGTTTACGAACTGGAATACGGGACCGACGAGTTCGAGCTCCAGTGTGACGCTCTGAGGCCGAAGGACCGGGTGGTCGTGGTCGACGACGTGCTGGCGACGGGAGGCACCGCCCTGGCGGCCGCGTCCTTGGTGTCGGAGGCGGGGGCGGACGTCGTCGGCGTGGCCTTCATGCTGGAACTGGTGGCACTCTCGGGGCGCCGCCGGCTGGCACGCGACCTCGACGGGGTGCCCGTGGACGCCGTGATCAACGCGTGAGGGGCGGACCGATGCGGGCAGCGGGCGAAGAAAGGGCCGCCACGGCCACCGGGGCAGCCGGCCCGGACGGCAGCGGCAGCCCTTCGGTCCCTTCTCCGGCCTACCTCGACGTGCTGGAATCCGAGTCGGTGCACATTCTTCGCGAGGTGGCCGGAGAATTCGAGCGACCGGTCATCCTCTTTTCCGGAGGCAAAGACTCGATCGTCGTGCTGCACCTCGCGCTGAAGGCTTTTGCGCCGGCTCCTTTGCCTTTCGTGCTGTTGCACGTGGACACCGGCCACAATTTCCCGGAAGTCATGGAGCACCGGGACCGTACCGTGGCCGTGCACAGACTCCGGTTGCGGGTCGCCTCCGTACAGCGGTACCTCGACGAGGGGCTGCTGCGCGAGCGCCCGGACGGTACCCGCAATCCGCTGCAGACGGTGCCGCTGCTGGACGCCATCGCGGCCGGCCGGCACGACGCGGTGCTCGGCGGCGCCCGGCGGGACGAGGAGAAGGCGCGCGCCAAAGAGCGGGTGTTCTCGCTGCGGGACGACTTCGGTGCGTGGGACCCCCGCCGGCAACGGCCGGAACTCTGGCAGCTGTACAACGGGCGGCACGCCCCCGGCGAACATGTGCGCGTCTTCCCGCTGTCCAACTGGACCGAACTGGACGTGTGGCACTACATCGCCCGGGAGAAGGTCGAGCTTCCGGACATCTATTTCGCCCACGACCGCACGGTGTTCCGCCGCGACGGCATGTGGCTGTCACCGGGGGAGTGGGGCGGGCCGAAGGACGGAGAGGCGATGGAGCGGCGCACGGTGCGCTTCCGGACCGTCGGCGACATGTCGTGCACCGGGGCGGTGGACTCCGACGCCCGGACGGTCGAGCAGGTCATCGCCGAGATCGCGGCGTCACGCCTGACCGAGCGGGGCGCCACCCGGGCCGACGACCGGATGTCCGAGGCCGCGATGGAGGACCGCAAGCGCGAGGGCTACTTCTGAGGTGACGCCACGCCGGCCGCCCTTCGCCGGCGGAATCGGAGGTGCTGAGGGGTATCGCCGGAGTGTCCGGCAAAAGGAGCTTCGGTGACGCATCGTCGATCGCCGGACAGCGGGGTGGCGAGAATTCACCGTACCCGGCGATGCAGGGAATGCGGCAGAACCGGAAATGCTAATGTGTGCCGATGTATTTGCACGAAGATGAGACCATGCGCATCGAACGGGCGCTGGGGCAGGCAGTGAAATCGGCGGAGCGAATCCAGGGGCGGGGCTACACGAACAATCGCCGCTGGATCGTCCGCCTGGCCCACGACCGGACCGCGTTCGTCAAACACGCCGACGACGCCGTCACCGCCGAGTGGCTGCGCAGGGAGTACGAAGTCTACGACGCGCTCCGTCTCGACGTGGTGCCACGCGTGCTCGGCTGGCACGACGACGGGGAACTGCCGGTGCTCGTCCTGGAAGACCTCTCCGACGGCGACTGGAGCCCCCCCTGGTCGAGGGGGAAGATCGACGCGGTGCTCGCGACCCTGCGGGCGGTGGCCGGACACGCGGCGCCTCCCGGGCTGCCGACGGCCCGCTCCACGCACATGGGCGAGGACAACTGGCCCGAGGTGGCGGCCGATCCGAAGCTGTTCCTCTCCCTGGGGCTGTGTTCCGCCGACTGGCTGGACCGCGCGCTCCCCGTTCTGCTCGAAGCGGCGCGCCCGGAGCGGCTGGACGGTGACAGCCTGCTGCACCTGGATGTCCGCAGCGACAACCTGTGCTTCCGCGCGGGACGGGCGTTCCTCTTCGACTGGAATCACGCCGCGGTCGGCAACGCGCAGTTCGACGTCGCCTTCTGGCTGCCGAGCCTCCGCCTGGAGGGCGGGCCGGAACCGGAAGAGGTGGCCGACGTACCGCCGGAACTGGCCGCGCTGGTGGCCGGCTTCTTCGCCGCGCGGGCCGGCCTGCCGGTGATTCCGCAAGCGCCGATGGTGCGTGACATTCAGCGACGCCAGCTCGAAGTGGCGCTGCCCTGGGCGGCCCGGGCGCTGGGACTGCCCGCGCCGGCCTGAATGAACGACCGCCACCGCCGAGGGGCCCGGGATTTCCCGTGCGGCCCCTCGGCGGAATAGGTGCTGACGGCCGGTGTGTATGACGCTTGACGCTCCGAGAGGCGCGTCGTTAGCCTGCTGGGAAATCGAGCAGGGACCACCTTCGGTGCACGCGCGGGAAGCGCGCGGCCATTCCCGTCGCACGACGGTCGGAGGGCCTGCCCGTCTGCTCGCCCGTCGATCCGGCGAATTCTGTTCTTCAGCACCGCTGCCGCCGATTCCGGCCGGACCCGCGTCCGGCCGGGCGTGATCGGTGCGGTGACGACAGAGAGGGTAACCATGCGGGTTGTCATCATCTTTCCGCACGTCGGCTACTGCACGGGATGGCGCCCGCACTTGGCGACGGAAGTCAAGAACGGTTCGACCTATCACATCGCGCAGGCGCTGACGTACCTCTACAGCATCGCGCGGCACTACACACCGGACGCCTGGGTCGTCGACTTCAACTTCGGTACGTACGAGGAGAACATGCAGCGGGTCCTGGACCACCGTCCGGACGCGGTCCTGATTTCCTCGACGGTCAACTCGTACGACAGCACGCGCCAGATCGCCCTCGACATGTCCCGGCGCTCGCCCGCGAAACTCTTCGTCGGCGGGCCGGCGGTCAGCTCCAACCACTTCCTCCGGCCGGACCTGCTCAAGCTGGAAGCCGACTGCGAGTTCGTGGTGACCAACCGCGACATCTTCGCGTGGGCGAAGCAGGTGTTCGGCCGGGCGGACGACCTGAAGTTCCGTACGTTCCGGCCGGACAACTCCTGGATCGGCGACACCTACGCGCCCGAGGTACGGGACAAGATCCGCTACACGGTCGTCACCAGCATCGGCTGCACGTACAAGTGCACCTTCTGTCTGAACCCCATGGTCTACAAGATCAATTACAAGGATCCGGAGATCCTGCGGGACGAGGTCCGCTATCTCCAGACGGAGTACGGCGCCGACGCGGTGTCCGTGGCCGACCCGTTCTTCTTCATGCGGCAGCAGCACGCCGACGAAATGATGGACGTGCTGTCGGAGGCCGGTATCGCCTGGTCGCAGCAGACGTGTCTGGTGACGCTCACCGACGAGAACCTGGACCGGATGGCCGAGACGGGCTGCCACTCCGTCCTGGTCGGAATCGAGAACTTCACCAGCAAGGAGATCGACAAGCCGGTGGAGGTGGAGAGTTTCGAGGACCGTCTCCAGTACGCCGCCGCGCGCGGCATCTCCATCAAGCCCAGCTTCATCTCCGGTCTGCTCGACATCGATTACGAGGCCGACCTCGGCCAGATCGACTACATCCGCAGCATCATCAGCCGGGGGCTCGTCCCCAATTACCACATTCAGTCGAACATCTACACGCCGTACATCCCGGACGCGCGCGACCGGCTGCTGGACATACCGTTCCGCTTCTGGGGCGTGATGCCGGTGACGGCCCAAGACGAAGATCACTGGAAAAGGAATCTCCACCTGTGCGACATGATCTACGAGTCGGTGTTTCCGGAGACGGCTCAGCGTTACCAGGAGGTCCGGGCCGAGTACCTGGACATCCTGGACCGGCAGGAGACGATGTGGCTGAGCCACCGCCCGGTTCCGCCGGTGCCGCCGGAGAAGCGCATTCACCTGCTGACCTCCGGCAAAGTACGGGCGTGACGGCCCATATCGTCTGGGACTGGAACGGCACGCTCTTCGACGACATCGACATCAGCGTCGCCGCGGCCAGCGCCGCCTGCCGGACCGTCGGCGGCGGGGACATCACGCACGAGGCGTACCGCCGGGCATTCACCCGCCCGGTGCGCAGTTTCTACGCGAGCCTGCTGGAACGGCCCTTCACCGACCTCCAGTGGAAAGCCATCGCCGAGTGCTATCACCGGACGTACCGGGATCTGCTGGACCGGGCCCGGCTGCGGGAAGGCGTCGCCGAAATCCTGGACGCCCTGGCGGGCACCGGCGTCACCCATTCCCTGCTGTCGATGGGGGAGCACGACGAGGTGGTCGCCCTGCTCGAACGAGAGGGCCTGATGTCCCGCTTCCTGGTCGCCGAGGGAATGGCCCGGCAGCAGCGCACCGAGAGCAAACAGGCCGTACTGGCACGGCACCTGGACGCCGTACGGGAGCGGCACCCGGCCGAGCTGAGCGTGGACCGGGTGCTGCTCATCGGTGACACGCTGGACGACAACGAAGCGGCCGTCGCGGTCGGCGCCTCCTGCGTGCTGCTCGCCGACGGCTCGTACGACCCGGAGAAGGCGGCGGCCTCCGCCGTACCCGTCGCCGCCGGCCTCAGTGCCGCGGCCGAACTGGGGCTGCGGGCGATCTCGGCCCGCCCGGGCCCCGTGTGACGGCCGCCGCTGGCAGTGCACGGTGCGCGGACCGCTGACATGGCACGGCCTGCGGCCGGCGCCTGACGGCAGCACCGCCGCCGCGGCCGGAGCGCGTCGCCCGCCACCCCTCCCGCCCCCGCCCCGGGGGCGGGAGGCTCCGTATCACCGACAGCGTCGTGACGAGTGGTCCGACCACGCCTGAGCGAGAGGAATCACGCCCATGAGCGTTTCCCAGCCGTACGACCATGTCGTGTTCATATCCCTGGACTGCCTGCGGAGCGACGGCGTCGGAGCCAACCCGCACAAACTCTGGCCACTGCGCTATCCCGGCCTGCGGGCCCCCGCCACACCCGTACTGGACGACCTGGCGCATTCCGGCGCCTTCTTCACCAACGTCATCGCCTCCGCGCCGTACACCTCCGCCGCCCACGCCACGGTATTCACCGGACAATATCCGGCCCGCCACGGCCTGCACGCCTTCTACGAAGGGTTCCTGCGCAGCCCGTCGGTGTTCACCCACGCCCGCCGCGCCGGCCGGCAGACCCTCATGAAGGTCGACTTCCCCGTCATTCTCGGCGACCAGCTGGGATTCACCGCGGACATCGACACCTATCTCGTCGAGGAGGACCAGAAGTTCATCGACGCGGTGCTCGCCACGGAGACGTCCCTGTCGCTGGCGCACTTCGCCGGAATGCACATGCCGTACGGCTTCCACAACCTCCGCTTCGGCGGCTCGGCCTACCAGGAGAAGATCGCCTGGATGGAGAGTCTGCTGCCCGAGGAGGTTCCCCACCAGGTCGACGAACTGAACGAGACCTATCGCACGCCGGCGGACATGGCGCTGTTCCTGCGGTACAAGCGGGCCGTCAACTACCTCTACGCCGCAGGACAGTACGACACCCTCTTCCAGATGTACCTGGACGGAATCGAGTTCTTCCTCAAGAGCCGCTTCGAGCCGTTCCTCACCCAGCTCGTCGACCGGGTACGCCAAGCGGGCAAGACGCTGCTGCTGGTCCTGTTCGGAGACCACGGCCAGCAGTTCGAGGACGACTCGTACGGCAACTTCAACTCGCTGGAGGAAGGCGTCCTCCGGATACCGCTGATCATCGCGGGCGACGGTGTCGCCCAGGGCCGGCACCTCCGGCGCATTCGCTCCGCCGACATAGCGCCCACGGTCATGGAACTGGCCGGGATCGACGTTCCCTGGCGCGGGCTCTTCGACGGGGAATCCCGCGCCGGCGTGGTACGGGGCGCGACCGCGCTCACCGAGGACGCACCGGCACTGGCCCAGGCGTACACCTCTGACGCCCGGCAATTCGTGCATTACCAAAAACGCCAGCGCGCCGGCGAGGACCCCGGCGCGCTGCCGCACGTACTTCTGGGCGAGAGTGCCTACCTGGACCGCACCAGGCTGGTCCGACTGAACTACCGCTACACCGACCAGATGAGCCGCCTGGCTCCCGACGAGCGGGTGCGGACGGAACGTTTCGACGAAAACACCATCCCGCACGTCCAGGCAGGCGCCCCCGATCCCAAACTGCTCGCCGTCCTGGACGACTACAACCGTTCCCTGGGCCCGGCCCGGAACAACGCCCCGCCCGAATCGGTACGGGAGGGCCTGCGCAGTCTCGGTTATCCGCTCTGACACCCGCGCGACGTCCACCACCGACGAGCGGTCCCCATCGACGGAAATCTCCTCCCGGTCGACGACGGCACGCCGCCTGCCGTCGACCGGGACACCTGATTCCCTCAAAGGCTTTTCCGCACTTCGTACTCAATGCTTCTTCGCGCGCTCGCCGACCACCGGGGCCGGGGCACTGTCCTCCGGAGCCTTGGTGCACAACGTCAACAGCGGTCCGGTCATGGCCGTCGTCGCGATCGCCATGATGACCATCACGGAATAGAAGGACCGGTCGATGATGCCGGCGTCCAGAGCGACAGCCACGATCACGATCTCGGTGAGTCCCCGCGTATTCATCAGCAGTGCCGTGGGCAGCGCCTCCGCATGCCCGATTCCGGAGATCCGGGCGCCCGCATACGCCCCGCCGATCTTGGACACCATCGCCGTGCAGATGACCAGCGCGATGACGGCCACGGCCGACACTCCGACCGCCGAAAGGTCGACATTCATGCCGGCCAGGACGAAGTACGGCGGCAGCATGAGCCGGCCGATCTGCCGCATGCTGCGGGGCACCGACCCCCGCAGTTCCTCCATCTCCTTGCGCGGCATGACGGCGCCGAACGCCAAGGCGCCGAAGATGAAGTGAATGCCCAGCCACTCCGTGACCGCGCACGACAGCATGAGCCCCAGAAACACGGCGGAGACGAGTCCGGCACCCGCCCGGTCCCGCCGCAGGCTCGCACGTACCGCCGACCTCAGCAACGGCCGGGCCACGACCAGCAGAACGAGATAGAGCGGCAGCAGCAATACCCGTACCTGACCCGATCCCCCCGCGTAAGCCACCACTCCCGCGAGGCATACCCAGGCGGTCAGATCGCCGACGGCGGCCGCGCCCAGGGCGAGATTGCCGACGGGCCGGCCGTTCAGCCCGCGGTCCGAAAGAATCCTGACGAGTACGGGGAGTGCCGTCACGGACATGGCGAGGGCGACGAAGAGGACGAATGCCGTACGGTTCGCAGGGGCGTACTGGTCGGCGAGCAAAAGCGCCACCGCCGCGCCCAGAGCGAGCGGACACAGGATCGACCCGATGAGCAGCCCCAGTGACCCGGTCGCCCGGCGGTACAGCATCGACAGGTCCAGTTCGTAACCGGCGGCGAACATGAAAGCCGCCAGGCCTATGTCGGCCACCGCACTGAGCAGCGGCTTCACTTCGCCGGGCAGCACGACCGCGACCAGGTCGGGAGAGAGGACCATGGGACTGGCCAAGAGGCCCGCGCAGATCTCCCCGACCACCCGCGGCTGTCCGACCAGACGCGCCAGCCAACCGAAAAGCTTCGCACAGCCGAGAACGAGTGCCAGGGCCAGAAAGAACTGCGAGAGGGTGGTTCCGCTCATATAAGCGACTCCAGGTCCGTGACGGGCGCTTGCGCAGAGTGCGAAAAGGGCCGTGCGGCGCGATCGGTCCGATACTCCGGGACTCCGGCACTCCGGGACTCCGGGGCTCCGGCACGAGGAAAAGGGAACATCGGAAGCCATGGACGGACGAGGGTGCGAGGCGCGACCTGAACGCTCACGATGCCCGGCGATTGGTCATCAGCGCGCTGCGCGCACACTCCACCGACCGCACCTCATGAGAGGCGTGACGCTTCGTAGGAGCTCTTGAACCGTTATACGGTCATCGCTGGATATACGCCAGAGTCGTCGGCGGGAGCACCCCGACGCGAAACCGGCCTGAACCCGACCCGAATCGGACAGGGCACGCCCCGCCCTTTCCCCTCATCTGATTGTTGCCGCCCGCCGGCCCCCAGCCAAGGTGGAGTTCCCCGCACATCTTCCTGCCTGACCTGGGCAAACGGAGAGGTGTAACGGATTCGGCGAGCAGACGTAAGAGACGGTGAGGGCTTCGGCCTTCGCCCACGTACCCAGGAGACGCCCCTCCATGAGCGCCACTTTCACCGTACCCGCGGCCACCGCGCAGGCCGCCGCACCGTTTCTCCCCGCGACCGCCGGGGGAAGCCGCCGTGTGCCGTCCACGCTGACCTCCACCATTCCCTCCCCGGCTTCGGACGCCGCCTACGAGGCGGCGCACGAGACGCATCGCCGGTTCCGCCACGGCGTCTACTCCGTGCAGTGTCCGACCTGCCATGTCCCGGCGGGCGAGCGGTGCTCACTCCGCCGCGCGGTGCACGCCGCACGGCGCGAGGCGTACTGGATCGCACGGCCCGGCGCTACGCTGGTGCCCCTGCTCGTGGCGGGCGCCTGAGGGTCTCCCCGCAACATGGACAGCCTCCGCCTTCTGCCCTCCGCCCCACTCGCCCATCGGCCGCGCGGCCCACTCAGCCCCTCTTCTGCCCGGTAGTGCTCTGACCGGCAAGGTTCACCGGTCCGCTGAGGGCTCCGTACGGCAACCCGCGTGTCGTCTTCCACCGGACCAGTTGCCCTGGCGGACGGTTCGATCACGGCCGGCGGTCTCCAGGGCGGTGGGCCATCGGCTCACCGGGCAGGGCGGATCGGTCCCGGCGGCGCAAGGAGTGTCAGGTCGGCGACGAGTTCGCTGAAGCGCGCCTGGCCCAGTACTTCTCGCCACGGTGCGACGGCAGCCCGGGCTGCCTGGTCGGCGGCGCGCGTAGCGGCCCAGCCGGTATCGGTCAGCCCCAGGAGGCGGGCGCGGGCATCGCGCGGGTGTGGATGCCGCTCCACGTACCCCTTTCGGACCAGCTCCTCGACCAGTTGGGCGGCGGCCTGCTTGGTCACCCCCAGATGCTCGGCCAGGTCGGCCGTGGTGGCGCCGCCCACAGAGATGCGGGCGAAGGCGAAGCCGTGTGCGGGTCGTAGGTCCTCGAATCCCTGCTGGGACACGCTGGCGTGGATCTCCTGCACCAGCTGTCCGGAGAGTGCCAGCACGAGTGCGGAGAAGGCCAGAGCGTCGTCCATGGACTTGACTATAACTCGTCAAGACGCTTGTCTACTTAGACAAGTAACTTGTCTAGAGGAAGGCCGGAGCATGCCGTTCATCCGCAGTGACGAGGCCGTCGTACACGAGATCCACGGTGGCCGTTTCGTTTCCTACGTCCGTCCGGACACCGGCAGCCGGGACCTCGCCGCCTGGCGCGTCGAGATCCCGGCCGCAATGGCGGGGCCGGCTCACACGATCAGCGATGAGGAGACCTTCTACGTTCTCACCGGTCGCCTCCGACTCACCATCAACGGTGAGAGCGCCGAACTCCGCGCAGGTGACGCGGCAGTGGCACCTGCAGGTTCCGAACTGGCGGTCGCCAACACCACCGACCAGCCCGCTCACATGTGGGTCACCACACGTGTCGGGCTCACCGCCAAGCTGGCTGACGGCAACACCATCACACCGCCCTGGGCTCACTAGTGTGCTCGTGACCGCGTAGGTTCGCCGGGTTGTTGGGTGGCGGCGGTAGCGGCAACCCATTCCTCGTTGCCCGGATCGCACGGCTCCGCGAGCATCACGCGGAACATCGCCGGGTGGTCGGGCGCGAAGCGCGCACAGGTGACGACGACCGTCGTGAGGTCGTCGGCCATTGCGGGGGACGGGGGGCGGACCGCTCGGAATCCGGGCCCGGATGCTGCTGGACGTCGTCCGTGCCGCCGTCTCACCGTCCTTCGCCGTCGCGTAAGCACGGCGTGGTTACCCGGGAGGGCAACTCCCCAGTGTCCCGGGCGGCGGGCAAGGATCGCGACGCGTATCCCTTCTGACCTTCCGTCGAAGGCGCTGCCCTGCGATCCCTTGGACGCGGTTCAGGCGGTGGCGGTGCGCCAGATCTGTACCAGGCAAAACTGATCCTGCCCGCTCAGCGCGGCTTCCTGGCCGGTCGGCGTGGCCAGCACGTCGGAACACCCCCGCAGGGGAGAGGTGAAAGGGCCCGCGTCGGGGTTGAAGACCCACTGCCACCGCATCCGGTACGTTCCCGGCGACGGCAACACCAGCGGAATCTCCGTCAGCCCGCCGTCGACGGTCTGCAGCCCGAGCTCGCCCTCGGGAAGGTCCACCTCGACCTCCTCACACCCCGCCCACGGACCGGGCGGCAGCGCCGGTGCGGTGGTCCACGACTCCAGCCGTATCACCGTCGTGACCACCTCCGAGGGCACCTGCAGATACACCAGGCCCGGCCCCGGAAGCAGCCACTTCGCTCTGTCCGCTTCGTCATCGAACGTCTCCGCACCCATGGTCGTGTCGACCAGCCCGAACAGTCGGTAGCTCGCTGTCACCGTCGTATTGCAGGAATCCAGCAACCTACCCATCAAGCACCTCGCACATCAGGAGAGATCCGCTCAGCGGCGGCCCTCAGCCGGGCCATGAACGCATGGATACAGAGGGGACTTCGCCTCGGAGAGCCACGATGAAGCCCCGAGTAACTCTAGTAACTCGGCATAGCGCCCCGCCTCCGTGGTGTCCGGTCACGGAGCCTCCGCAAAAACCGTTGGGCGGACCACCCCGGCCACTGCTACGTTTCCGTCGACCGTGCGAGAGAACGAGGAGGTGGTACCCGTGAACGCAGTATCGACATGGGTGCTCCCCTCCGGGGTCACGGTCGGGCGATAGGTCGTCCGGGAGCGCCGTTCACGAGCCCTCCCGAAAGGTACGGCCATGCACTTCACTTCCGCACAGCGTCTCGACGACGGTGTCCTCGAACGCGAATTCACCCTCGGCGAGATTCCCGGCACCCTGTGGACGCCGGAGTCCGCCGCACCGGCTCCGCTGATCCTGATGGCCCACAACAACGGCCTGCCCAGGGCGGCAGCCCGGCTGGTGGCCCGGGCCCGGCACACCGCGGCGTACGGCTACGCGGTGGCCGCCGTCGACGCACCCGGGTGCGGTGACCGGCCCCGTTCCGCCGCTGACGAGCAGGTTCGCGCCGACCTGCGCCGGGCGATGCAGGCAGGAGAGCCGGTTGACGACATCTTCGAGTCCTTCATCGGCCCGCTGGTGGAAAGGGCGGTTCCGGAATGGCGGGCCACCCTGGACGCCCTGCTTGCGCTGCCGGAGATCGGTGGCCCGGTCGGGTACTCGGGGTGGACCGCCGTCGGCATTCGGCTGGCGGCGGTCGAGCCGCGCATCGCGGCCGCCGGTTTCTTCGCCGGGGGTTACGTGCCCCGCGCCCAGCGCGAGGAGGCCCGGCAGGTCACCATTCCGCTGCTGTTCCTGCTGCAGTGGGACGACGAAGGGAACCCCCGGCAGCGGGCCCTGGATCTGTTCGACGCTTTCGGCAGCAAGGAGAAGACGCTGCACGCCAATATGGGCGGGCACACCGGCACGCCGTGGTTCGAGGTGGAGGACGGGGGGCGGTTCTTCGGCCGGCACCTGAAGTGAGGCCGGGCTGTCAGACCGACAGCAGACGGTAAGCGGTGCGGGTCGGGGGCTGTCCGTCGAGGCCGGGTCCTGGCTTTCACCGTCCCGGGCTCCTGCCGACCCGGCAGGAGCCCGGGCTGTCGTGAGTCGCCGGTCCGCGAACGGACGTCTCACGGCGTACCGTTGTCAGGCGCTGATCGGAATGCGGAGCACCTGGCCCGGCACGATCACGTCGGGGTCCGTGACCTGATCCGGGTTCGCCCGGACGATGCGCTGGTACTGGGACGGGTCTCCGTAGAACGCCTTGGAGATGGACGACAAGGTGTCACCTTTCACCACCTTGTGCTCGCGGTACCCGTAATAGCCGCGGACGATACGCGGCCCGTAAATCACCGGCACGGACACGAGGTTGATCTCGCTGCCGTCCTTCGGGCTGACCTCGAAGACCTGGACGATCAGGCGGTCGAGCCGGAAAGCGGCCTGCCCGACATCGGCCTGGACCTGGAACTGCCCGTGCTCCCCGGAGCCGCCCCCGACATCGAAGTGGCCGCTGACCTCGTCGTGCCCGTCGCCGACGCGGTACTGCAGCGTGGCCTCGAAGCCGGTGCCGATACCGCTGATCAGTACCGGGTTGCCGACCAGGTCGAGCTTGCGTGGTTGATCGATGCGGTTCGTCATGGAACCTCCTCGGCCGAAGGCTGTCGGGCGGTACTCTCGGGACCGGGGCCACCGGCGTCAAGCCGGTGCTCCGCCGGGGAGCGGAAAGGCGCCACCCGGGCCGCGGAGAAAGCGCCGGAGCGAAGTCGGCGGCGAGGGGGCCGTGGCCGGCCGGTGATCTCACCCCCGAGTGATCTTGCCCAGCTCGTAGAGGACCCCGCCTATGATGCCGAGTCCGAACCACTTGAACATGTTCGGAGGGAAGTCCCCGGTGCGACCGGTCTCCACGGCCGACTGCACGACTCTCACGAGTTCCATGCCGAACATCGCCGTGCCGAGCAGCATGACGACGAAGCCCACCAACATGACGAATCCGCCGAACTCACGCAAGGCGCTTCCCCCTGTTCCCACTCGAAGCTTCGGCCGCCGGGTGGCAAGGACCGGCTACCCGGCGGCGAAGAGCCGGTCGAAAGCCGCCTGGACGGCGGTGACACCGGCTGCCAGCGCGCCGACGTCCCCCAGCGCGTCGGCGACGGTCTGAACGCGGCGCCGCAGCCGGCCCTGCCGGGGCTGCGCCTGGCCGGCCTCCGACTCGGCCTGGGCCAGGCTCTGCTCGGCGTCCTGTGCCGCATCCGGCTCCAGCGCCCCGGGCCGCTCGGCGATCAGCGCGGCGAGGTCGCGACGTAGGGCCGCCACTGCTTGCAACAGCTCTTGTTGGGCGGGCAGTGGTTCGGCGGACGACGGGCCCGCGGGATGTGCCTGGTAGAGGGTCGCCTGCGCATCGGGACCGCCGGCGACGGGACCGTACTGCGTACCGCCGCTGATCTGAACGCCTTCGTTGCGGGGGGCATGTGGCCCGTCCGGCGTCATGGTTGTCTCCTCGGCGAGCTGCCTGCGGTTTCCGTGGTCAGGTGGCACGGGTCCCGGACCGAGCACCCACGCGGGGCTGCGGCGGAGTGACCCGTGCCCGGGCGCCCGGGCCGCCCGCGATGGGGCCGTGCTGGGTGCCGCCGTTGATCTGCGTTCCGTTGTTGATGTTGTTGTTGACGATGTTCTGTGCCTGCTGTTCGAAGGCGCTGACGTCGTAGCCGCGCTCCTTGAGCAGGGTGAGCACCGCGGTCTGGGCGCGCACCCAGACCGTGCTCAAAAAGCGCTCCACGTCGGCTTCCTGGAAGACGTTCTGGAACTGCTCCTCCGCACCCAACTCGCGCACGCTGATGGCCGGAGCGTGGTTGACGGCATAGCCGTCGCGGACCAGCCGGCGGTAGCGGCCGCGGTTGCGCATGGCCCGGGCGGCGGACGCCCACGTACCGAAGATCTGGCCGATGGCGGAGCCCATGTCCCGGCCCAGCCCCCAGGCCGCCTGTCCCATCACCGCCGGCCCGTCGGCCAAGAGATCGAGGGGGGCGAACGAGTCGACGGCCCGGTACGCGACGGCTGTCGGTGGCAGCAGGTAAGGCTGCCACTCCAGGTGCAGCACCTTGCCTTGAGTGATGGCCCGTACCAGTACGGTGGTGACGACCTCCTCCTGCCAGCTGCCGACCCGGATCGTCAAGAAGTGCCGAAGACGCTCGTGCCCGAACAGGTCCAGTGCGCCGGCCCAGCGATGGTCCAGCCGCACCGCGCCATTGGTGCCAGGCACCGGAACCGACATGCCGCCGAGCCAGTCAGCGGCCGGTCCGCGGCGCAGCCCGGGACGGAATACCCGGTCACCGACGGTCAGCCGGTGCAGGGCATCGCCCGGGTACTCGCGGCCCCGGCCGAGGTCCAGAACCGCGGCGTTGATCGCCTGATGCAGTATCGCGGCGTTGATCGGCCGAGGCACCACCGGCTCTCCGTCACTCTTCCTGGCGGGGACGAGCTCCAGGACGATCGCCCAGTCCTCCAGCGGCACACCGAGGCCGACCAGGGGCGCGTGGTCGCGGTACAGCAGCTCGGGGCCGTTCTGCTGGCTGCGCAGAGCGGCGTAGACCGGCTGGAGGGACGGGATGCGGGTCCTGACCGCGGCGGCACGGCCGGACAGCGGGCCGTCGCGGTCGCCGAGCAGGAACAGTGTCCGGCAGCGCCAGACGACCCCGACCACCCACAGCATGAACAGGATGGCGATGTACGCCGCCAGCCCGGGAGCCGTGACGGTGAACGGCATGTCTGCGGGCAGGCGCGGTAGCACTTCGCGCTCGAAGAGCGTGCGCCCGTTCTGCGTCGGCACCCAGACGGACACCAGGAACCCGGCCAGTACCACGGCGGCGGCCAACTGGCCTGCGGCACCCAGCGTGCGCCGCGCGGACGAGCGGGCGCGCACCGTCTCGTCGGGCGGGACGACGGTCGCCGCACTGGCGCCCGCTCCGACGAGCCGCAGCAGCGCCACCGTGAGGAGGGCCGGCAGCGTGGCGCTCCCGTGCCCGGAGAGTACGCCGAACGCCAGTACGCCCAGCATCGCCAGCCCCGCCAGGAACGGTGCACGCCGGGCCCGCAGGCACTCGTGGAGCACGCGTGTCAGATCGGTGCCGGGCGACGGCGCAGGCACTCGGTAGGGGTGCTCGACCAGCTCCGCGATGACGGCGTCGCGAAACGTACGGTCCAGATAGCCGGCGGCGCACAGGTAGCGGGTCGCGGTTCCGCGCGGAGGCCCGGCGTGGTGCTCGATCAGCTGCCGTGAGGGAGCCGGCGGCTCGGGCGGCCGACGGGGCCGGGGTGGTACGGCAGGTGTCGGCGGCCCGGTGGAGGGGCCGGGCAGGTCGGAACTCATCGCGAACCCCCGTTCGCGCGCTGATGCGCCTACCGCTGATTACAGCAGGTGATCTGCCGCCGGGTAAGGGGCAGGGGGAGGGGATCAAGGCCCGTTCGGAGCACCGGCCGTAGCCGGAACTTCAGGTGCGGCACCCGGGGCGCCGGGGACCCAGTTGCCGTGGAAGCCTGCCGGAATACGGACCGGCACGTGGACCTCGGCGACCGGGGCCGCGCCGAGGTCGGCGGCGTCCAGGACAGCCAGGTAGCTGGTGCCGCGGGAGCGGTCGTGGGCGAAGGTCAGGAGATATCCGTCGTCTTCCTGGCCGGGTTCCTGGCCGGTTTGCTGGCCGGAGGTGGTGGGGGAGCGGGGGACGAAGACGGGCTCGCCGCAGGTGTGCCCGGTGGGGAAGCGGTGGGTGCTGCGCCGGGCGCCGTGGGTCAGGTCGTACTTGTAGACCTCGGTCTGCCGGGGTTCGGCGTCGAGGGTGAAGCCGGCGGTGTAGCCGTAGCGGTGCGGCAGACCGATGGCGGTGTCGGCGATGCGGGGGTATTCGCTGGGGGTGTCGTCCAGCGGGGTCTCGGTGACCTTGCCGGTGGCCAGGTGGAGTATCCACCGGTGCAGGGTGGGCAGGCCACCGCTGAGGTCCTGTGGCCCCTGACGCCACAGGGCCGGGACGCGGGTGCCGGTGAGGGTGATCGTCCCGTCGGTCTCGAAGGCGTTCATCGTGTGCCAGACGTAGCAGGGAGCGATGTCGAACCACCGTACGCGGACAGCTTCCCCGGTCCGGGGCAGGATGCCGAAGCGGGCGTGGTGTCCGTCGTCCCACCGCCAGGGCGGTCCGCCCGCGGCTGCGCGGTCGGCGTCGAAGACGACCGGCAGGTCCATGAAGAGGACGTGGTGGGCGGTGAGGGCGAAGTCGTGCATCATGACCGCCCGCGGCAGGTCCACGGTCTGCTTCTGGAGCACTTCGCCCGCTGCGGAGGCCCGGTAGTAGGTCAGGTACGGCGGCCGGAGGCGGTAGCCGAAGAAGTGCAGCTCTCCGGTGAGGGGACAGGTCTTGGGATGAGCGGTCATGGGGGTGGTGAGCGCCCCGTCGAAGGTGAAGACCCCGAGGGTCGCCAGGTCGGGAGTGACCTCGTAGGGGAAGCCGCCTTCTTCGAGGGCGAAGAGCCGGCCGGCATGGGCGATCAGGTGGGTGTTGGCCGTGGTGACGCGGTAGTCGATCCGTGAGGTGGCCGGGTCGAAGGCGAGGGCGAAGCGGGAGGCGCCCGGCTGTGCGTGCAGCGGGGTGCGCACGTAGCGGTTGCGGTACCAGGTGGCGTGGCCGTCCGCCAGCGCGATGGTGTGGAGCATGCCGTCGCCGGCGAAGAAGTGGGGCGACCAGCCGCTGCGCGGGTTGGGCCCGTTGCGGAAGAACTGGCCGCACAGTTCCTTGGGCACGGTGCCGGTCACCTCGCTCGGCCGGTGGGTGACCTCGGCCGCGACCGGCGCGTTGTTGCCCGAGAGGTGCAGGGGTGTGGGTGGAGAGGTGGGGGTGGGAGAACCCGTTGGCGTCGTCATCTGCGGTCTCCTGCCGTGGGGCGTTTCTGCCGTGGGGTACGGCAGCCAGGTTCCCGCAGTCGGCATCCCGACGGCAGTCTTGTTCTTTCGGCACGCGTCAGCCGCCGTCCTCGTGAAGTGGTTGCTCCGCGGCAGCTACGCCATGGCGGCCACCCCGGCCCGGCGTGCCTGACGGGCCCCACAAGTCCACACGGGCCCCGACGGGTTCAGTCAGCGCCACGCCCCCGACAGGCGCCTGGTGACGACCGCGCTGAGCGTGCGCACGCCCCGCGTCGAGCCCGGGTCGATGCCGGTGAGTTCCCGTACCCGGCGGAGGCGGTAGTCCAGGGTGCGGGTGTGGACGTTGAGGGCGGTCGCCGTGGTGCCGCGGTGCATGTCGTGGCGGTAGTACGCGTCGAGGGTGACGAGCAGGTCGGGGCCGGAGTCCAGTCGTCGGGCCACGTCGCACAGCCAGGCGTCGACGAACGGCACGTCCACGACGGTGAGTTCGACGAACACATCGGCCAGGGTGTGCGGCCGGAGCCGGGCGGAGGCCCGGCGCAGCGGAGCCGCCCGGCTGATCCGCCGGGCCCGGTCGAGGGCGTCGGCCAGTTCGGGCGGCGGTGCGGTGGCGGTGCCGACGGCGCAGGGCCGGCCGAGGGCCAGGGCGAAGTCCTGTACGAGGTCGGACACGTGGTCGGGGGCCAGGTCGGGCAAGAGCTCGGAAACGGCGTGCGGCGGTACGGATTCCGCTCTCGCCGGACCGGAAATCAAAGGAACCAAAACGATCAGCTCGCCGCTTCCGTCGCCGTTTTCCGGGCCCCACATGACAGGCACCTGGTGACTTCTCACCAGAGTCTCGATCTCGTTTTCCAGGAAACGATCAGTGGCGGGACGGACCGGCATGCGGAACACCGTCACCACCCAGCAATCCGGCAGCTCCATGTCGACGGCCGCGGCGAGTTCCGCCGCTATGGGATCCCCGTTCAACAGTGAACGGGTCAACAGGGCTACTTGTTCGACGTAGCGCATCCGGCGGCGCAGTACCCGTACGAATCCCTGGCAGTAGGCGCCGATGCCGCGTTCGCCCTGCGGGGCGAACCAGTTCATGAAGCGCATGACTTCTTCGAGACCGCCGCCACGCTGGGCCTCGGTCACCTCGTTGATCTCGCGCAGCATGAGCGCGGCGTGCAGCCCCAGGACCCGCTGCCGTGCGTCGAGCGACATCCCCGCACCGGCTCGCAGCTCCCCCATCGACGCGATGTAGTCGAGATCGCCGTCGGTCAACTCGTTGTTCTGCGGCGACAGGTCCACGGTTCGCTCCCGGAGCCACAGTGCGTGCTCCAGCGTCCGGGCCCGGGCCCGGGAGTCCTTCTCCAGGAACCCGAGCTCCGGGATCTCGCGCGCGTACACCTCGACCTCCCGGCGGGCGTTGGCCGAAGCCTGCCGGGCGAGTTCGACGAAGAGGCTGCCCACGGACACGAGCATGCCCGTCCGGACGAACCGGCCGACAGGCGGGATCCGGACGGTGTTCAGTACTGCGCACAAATCGGCGGCAAGTACGCGACCAGGCTTTTGTCACAGCGCGCAAAATTCCCGGATCGGGGCGTTCTCATCACCTCTTCCGCTTGTGGAGGAGCCGTGAAGCAGTCTTAATGAGAACCGCATGTACGCCCGTGGGGGAGGACCGCGACAGTCATTCCGGGCGCTACTCAGGAATGATTCCGGTCAGTAGTACGGGAGTACGGGCGGGCGTGAAAGGAATCTCAGCCAGCACCGCAACATGACGTTCGCTCAATCTGGAGGGATGCTCCGATGAAAGCAAGCACGCGCAAGAAAATAGTGGCGACCATGGTTGCCCTGGGCACATCGGTGACGCTCATGCTCGGCACGTCGGGCACCGGTACGGCGGCGCCCGCCGCCCCCAGCCTGCGTGCGTACGGAATCACCGGCGACGGCACCCTGATGGCCGCGTTCAAGACCGACCGGCCGCAGGTCCTCGACTGGGTCAGGGCCGTCGAGGGCCTCGTCGGCGACACGAGCCTGATCGGCATCGACTTCCGGGTGCAGGACGGCCTGCTGTACGGGGTCGGCAACAAGGGCGGCATCTACACGATCAAGATCCCGACGGGTGACGGGGACGTCCAGGTCACCAAGGTGTCCCAGCTTCAGTACGACTTGCGCGGCACGGCCTTCGGTGTCGACTTCAACCCGGCGGCCGACCGGCTCCGCGTGATCAGCGACAACGGGCAGAACCTGCGGCACAACCTCAACAATCACACGACCGTCCAGGACCAGAACCTCAACTTCCCGGGGGAGGAGGGCGCGGCCAAGGGCGTCACCGCCGCCGCGTACACGAACAACGACCGCAGTGCGGCCACCGCGACGGCCCTGGCCGACGTCGACACGACCAACGACCAGATCGTCCTCCAGTCCCCGGCCAACAGCGGCATGCTCGCCCCGACCGGCAAGCTCGGCGTCAACGCCGGTCTCAAGGCCGGCCTGGACATCTACAGCACCCTGTCCGACGGGCAGACGGTCGACAACGCCGCCTTCGCCTCCCTCACCCCGAACGGCGCCGTCAATCCGTCGCTCTACAGCGTGAATGTCCTCACCGGCCAGGCCACCCCGATCAGGCAGTTCCCGCTGAACATCACGGACCTGGCCGTCTCCCTCACCGGCAGCTGATCCTGCCGGTCCTGCCTGCGCCGCGGCCCGGCCACCACCGGACCGCGGCGCGTGACCGCTGCGGGCACCGACGTCGCCGTCGGTGCCCGCAACAGCGCCCCGCAGGAACCAGCCGGACGCGACGCCGAACCGCCGTGGACCTCAGTCCGCGTGGCTCACGCGAAGAAGTTCCAGTTGCCTTCGACCGGCAGCGGGTAGCCGCTGTCGGTCTTGTCGCTGACCAGGTCGTACCGGACGTACTGGTCGTCCTTGAACAGGTACACCTTGTCGGTGTCGAGCACGGAGTTGACGGCCGCGTCGATGCCCCGCTGGAAGTTCTCCGGCAGTCCGCGCCAGCCGCGCAGGATGGGCGTCGGGCCGCCCAGCAGCTTGTCGTTCACCACGTCGTAGCGGACGTACAGGTCGTCCTTGAAGAACCAGCTGACGTTCGGGCTGCTCTGGTGGTTGACGGCCGCGTCGACGCCGAGCTGGAAGTCGGGCGGCAGCCCCTTCCATCCCTCCGCGATGCTGATCGGGTAGCCCGGTTCGACCTTGTCGGAGTCCAGGTCGTAGCGGACGTACTGGCTGTCCTTGAAGAGGTACACGACGTTCGGCTGGTCCCGGCGGTTGAGCGCGGCGTCGATGCTGCGCCCGAAGCTGTCCACCAGACCGGGCCAGTTGCCCTCGATGAGCTTGGGGTACCCGTCGAACCCGTGGTTCTCCTTCATGTCGTAGCGCACGTAGGAGTTGTCCTTGAGGACCCACGTAATGGGGTCGTTGCCCTTGGCCCTCACCACGGCGTCGACGCACCGGCAGAAGGAACCCGGTGCAGCGGTCTGCTCTGCCACGTTCCACACCCTTTCGCAGTCGTCGGGTCTGGTTGACGCCTGCCGGCCGGCGGCTGTTCGAGCTCGTGCCTGTCACCCTGCCAGCCCACTACGGTCGTGTCACGGCACCCCCGCGCATCGGCTCATTCCTCTCCACATCGCCATTCAGTTCGCGCCATACCGTATTCCTCTGCACTCCCATTCCGTCCCGGCTGTCACCCACACACCTCGAAATTCATCGCGAAACTTCGGGGAAGTGGATGCAGATAGTCAGCGAGAGGCGGGGGTGATTTCATCCGCAGACTGTTGTGTGTGTACGCGAGCCGGAATTTGATTCAGAGAAGTAGCATCAGCTTGGCAGCGGGAAAGTGATCGAGTAATAGCGGCTCGTACGGCTCGACGCCCGGGGCCCTTGGCCGTGTCGGCAGCCCCCGGGTACATCATGGACGCACCGGCCGCCGCACCATCAGCGGTGCTTGGCCGGCAGACTCCTCGGGGGCCACATCGTGAGTGGAAAGGGAAACTGTGCGGCCGACGGCGCCACGCGCGCCTCGCAGCCGCTGAGCACCGGTGCAGCTGTGGGCGTCACGGTCGCCCTGCTGGTGCTTGCCAACCTGGTCAACAGCCGATGGGCGCCGTCATTCGGGGTACTGACGGCCGTCGTGGTCAGTGCACTGCTGCTGGGGGTGCTGTTCCTGGCCGGTGGCACGTGGGCGGATGCGGGGCTGGATGCTGCGACGCGCAAGCGCGGTGCCTGCTGGGCGATGGTGCTGATCGGGTTGGTCGGCGTGGGGTATGCGGTGGCGGCGCTGTTGCCGGTCACCCGGGGGCTGTTCGCGGACGAGCGGTACGGCGGGCTGTCCGGCGGCCAGGTGGCGTTGCGCGTCCTGGTCACGGTGCCGGTCGGTACGGTGCTGCTGGAGGAGGTCGCCTTCCGGGGTGTGCTGTACGGCCTGGTGTGCCGGGCCCGGGGCGCCGTGTGGGCGACGGTCGTGTCGAGTGTGCTGTTCGGGTTGTGGCACGTCCTGCCGTCGCTGGGGCTGGCGGCTGACAAGCCCGCGCTGACGCCGCTGTTCGGCCGATCCGCGCTCGGTGCGGCGGCCGCCGTGGTGGCGGCGGTGCTGTTCACCGGGGCGGCGGGCGTGCTCTTCTGCGAGCTGCGCCGCCGTAGCGGGAGTCTGCTGGCGCCCATGGGTCTGCATTGGGCGGTCAACGCGTTCGGCTACCTGGTGGGCTTTCTGCTGCGGTGACCGGGCGGGGGCGGGGTGGATTCCGTACCGATCGCAGACGCGTGTCGTACGCGGTCACTTCTCGGCCGCGATGATGTCCTTGAGGCGGCCGAGATCCCGCGCGGTGACGTCCGGGGGCCGCAGGACGGCGTTCCACGCGTCCACGTACTCGGTCGTGTAGGTGTGGCCATGGCCTCTCGGGACGTCGGCGGCGAACGGAAGGTCCGCGGTGACCTGCCAGAACGTCACGAGCGGCAGCCACACCATCTGCTCCAGCACGTCGTCGCCCGGGTGCTGGCCGATCCAGTCGGGTTCGCTGTAGACGAGGTGCGGGCTCCACCAGACGATCGGGTCGGACGGGTGCATGAGGTACAGGACGCGGCTGCCGTTCCAGGGCCGGTCCGCCGGCGGGATCTTCGCGGCCGGATCGTTGGCGAACCGGACGGTCCGACCGTCCTTGTAGACGGGTTGCACCTCGGGGCTGCCGGCGTCACGGTGATCGCTGAACTCCCGGAACAGCGTGTTGAACGCCGGCGGACCGGCGAACAGGGTGCCCGCGGTGCGGTTGCGCAGATCGTACTCCCCGCTGAAAGCGGTCTCGCCGCCGAAGGACCCCAGGCTCTCCCCGGCGACGAACAGCCGGGGGCGCCGGTCGGGCGGCAGTTTCGACCAGCTGTCGTACACGGCGTCGAAGAGGGCGCGGCCCGCCTCGCGGGCCTTGGACTGGTCGACCAGGTAGGAGAGCCACGACGGGAGGTAGGAGTACTGGGTCGCGATCGTGGCGGAGTCGCTGCCGGTGAGGTACTCGAAAGAGTCCACCGCGGCGGGGTCGACCCAGCCGCTGCCGGTCGTCGTCATCACGAGCAGGTTCTTGCGCTGGAAGCCGCCCTGCCGGGTCAGGTCGGCGACCGCCTGGGCGGCACGGGACTCGGCGTCGTCGGACGACGCCAGTCCGGCGTAGGACCGGATCGGTTCCTTCGCCGGACGGCCGGTGAACTCTCCGATGGCGGACACCGACGGGCCGGTGCCGGTGAAGTTGCGGCCTTGCAGGCCCAACGAGTCCCACGGTACGAGCGAGCCGGGCCCGCCCGAACGCAGGGTCGTCGTGGGCCGGTGCGTCCCTTCCTCGGTCGTCGTGTCGCGGAGCGAGAAGCTCTGGTTGGCGAGGCCGACGAGGCCGTCGAGCAGTACTCCGGTGACGATCGCCCAGACAAGGGCGGCGACCGCGGTCCAGCCGACGGCGGACGCGGCGCGTGGCCCGATCCAGTGCCTGAGCAGGCGCACGAGCCGGCGGTACAGGCCGCGGACGCCGCGCGCGGTCAGGAGGAGGAGACCGAAGACCAGCGCCGCGACGAGGGGAGAGGCCACGGCGAGCGGGACGTTGTAGTCGGTCACCCCCATCAGCCGGCGGATCTCGTACTGCCAGTACTGCCCGAAGCCGAAGAAGAGCCCGAAGAGGATGACGGCGCTGATGAGGAAGCCGGTCCAGGACCTGCGCCGCGGGGGGCGCGATTCCCGGTCGGCGAACGCGCGCCCCACCCGCGCGACGAGCACCCCGGCCGCGTAGCCGAGGGCCGCGTTGATACCGCAGATCAGGCCCTGCAGGATGCCGCCGCGCGGGAGCAGCGACGGGGTGAACGACAGGCAGGCGAACAGGAGCGCACCCCAGCATCCGGGGAGGGTGACGGACCACGGTCTCCGGCGACCACGGGGTCGCGGTGCCGGGCCGGGGCTTTCGGCCGCTGCCGAGGTGTCCGCAGGAGGGGGCGGGCCGCCCGGTGAGTCCGATGCGTCTCCCGCCATGGCTACCTCCGTCCGTAAGACCCCACTGGGACAGCACAGCGACCGTTTCCCACCCTGGAGGTCAGTGCAGGACCTTGCTCTTCGCCTGCTGGAACTCGGCGTCCGAGATGTCGCCGCGCTCCCTGAGCTGGGACAGCTTCGTCAGCTCGTCCGCCTGGGTGGCGCGGGGCGCGTCCTTCGCCGCGGTCCGGCGTACGTACGTGTCGAATGCCTCCTGCTGGGCCTGTGCCCTGCTCACTTCGCGACGGCCCATGCCGCGTCCCCGGACGAGGACGTAGACGAAGACACCGAGGAACGGCAGCACGATGACAAAGATGATCCAGCCCGCCTTGGCCCATCCGTTCAGCCGGTCGTCGCGGAAGACGTCGCCGATGACACGGAAGAGCAGGAAGAACCACAGCATCCACATGAAGAGCCAGAACGTGGTCCAGAAAACGCCGAGCAGCGGGTAGTCGTACGCGAGCGTGACGGAACCGCTCATGGTCCTCTCCTTCCATACCTCGCTCGTTCTGCCCTGCCTCGCACCGTTCCGCCGGAACGGTGCGGCCGGGCACACCGGCGGTGGTGTCCCGAGCGGGCTTTGCGGTGCGCAAGAGCGTGCGCGGGCTCGTCCCGTCGAGGCGGGCGTCCGGCGTACGGATCTTCAGTGAAGGGGTCCTGGGCCCGACGGCTGCCGACACTAGAGCCGCCGCGCGCGGGGAGCCATAGCAGGACGGGCCAATAGCAGGACGGGCCGGAAGACGGCGGTGTGCCGATCTTCATGGAGTTCCCCGTTCTCACGAGAGGTTCTGCCGGGGACCGGTCCCTTCCGATGTCTTGTCCTCCGGCTTGTCCTCGAACCGCGCGGCGGTTGCGAGCAGCTCCGCGGCGATGGGGGCGAGGGCCTCTTCGGTGAGGAAACCCTCGGCGACGGGCACGCCTCCCTGTTCGCGGACCGCGCGCCGCAGCTTCCTCGCCCAGCGGTGTTCGAGCAGCAGGAAACCTGCTGTGGTGCCTGGTTCCAGGGCGTCGGCGAGTTCCCGGACCTCGTCCGTGGTGAGGCCGAAGGGGCGCCCCGGGGCCAGGGAGGGGAAAGCGGCTTCCGCTCCCCGCAGGCTGCCCGGGCTCAGTCCGAGCAGCGCGCTGACCGTGTCGCCCATGCCTTCCGCCTGATAGCCGACGGAGACGAGGTCACCGTCGGCCTGCTTCTGTACGATCAGCAGGTCCAGCACGAGGATCTGGCCGGCGGCCGTGAGGTCGTCCAGCTCCTCGGCGATCCGCCCCTCGAACGTCGTGTCCGGGCCGAACGCGATCGTCAACAGCTGTATGGGGCCGGTCTCGGTCGTCATGCGGTCTCCCTCTGTAGAGGCTCCCCGCCATTCAGCAACGGGCACGGTGGGACGGCATCCCCCGTAGGAGGTGAGTACACGGCGCGCGGCGGCTCCATCGCTGTCCGAAAGCCGCGAGGCAGCGCCGCTGGGCGGGACCGACGCGCTCAGGCACCGAGTACTGTGTGCTCCACCTGCAAACCGGACGCTCTTGACGGCCGTGGTCCACACCGTCGCGTACCGGCCCGAAGCCAGGGCGCGTCCTCTCAGGATCACGGCACTCCCGACGTGAGGTGTGAGGTGTTCCGGTGTGACGATCTCGCCTCTGCGGCGCCTGCTGTTGTTGCGCCACGCCAAAGCCGCCCGTCCCCCGGGGACGGCAGATCACGAGCGGTCACTGTCCGGGCGTGGCCGCCGGGACGCGCGGGCCGCCGGACAACTGCTGGCGAAGGAGGACTGGCTGCCCGACCTGGTGCTCTGCTCCACGGCTCACCGTACGCGGGAGACGTGGGAGCTGGCCGCGGCGGAACTGGCGGGGCTGCCCGAGGTGCGCTTCGAGCCGCGGCTGTACCACCCGCCGGTGCCGCAACTCCTGGCCGTCGTGCACGAAGTGCCCGCCCACGTGTCGACGTTACTGGTGATCGGCCACAACCCGAGCCTGCGGGACACGATCCTGATCGTGGCAGGCGACGGAGTCGGCCGACGGATCCGGCAGGTCCGGGAGAAGTTCCCGACCGCCGCGGTCGCCCTGCTGGCCTGGCGCGGAACGTGGGGCGAGCTCGACACCCGTACGGCTCTGCTGACCGGTCTGGCCGTCGCTCGGGGAGCCCGGCCAGGGCCTTCGTGACCGGCGGGCGCCGTCCGGCGGCGAGGGGAGCCGGACGGTGTTCCTCAAGCGGATGGTCCGCCGTACTCTCGTCCTACAGTTGCCGCCCCGGACCTCGGCGGCTCGTGTCACTGACGGAGTACGACCCGGGAACGGGCAGCGGGTGACGCGGCAGGCGCCGGCGGGGCCTGCCACCGGCCTGACATCCGAGCCCGTGCGCTGCCTCGGGATCGCGAAGCGCGGTTCGCCGACTGCTCCGGTACAGGACTGTTCCGGTACGGGACCGCTCCGCCGTGTCCGCATCGAGAAGAAGACGAACGGGGTCGAGCTGTTGCGGGTGGGCGTCGAGCTGCCGGCCGAGTACCAGCGGCGGCCGGCCGCCGAGCAGGCCTGGGCGCCGTGCTCGCGCACACGCTGATCGACAGGAAGAACGGCAGGAGGAACAGCACGAAAGGCGGACGGAAGGGACAGGTACAGGGACAGGGCCCAGCCCGGGGACGACCGGAGCGGAGGCAGTCACGATGGCTGTGGAAACAGGTGCCTTGAACCATCGGGCAGTCGAGCCCGAGCGGTGGTACGCGCGTTCGCCGGAGGAGGTCGCGTCGGCCCTGGGGGTGGACCCGGCGGTGGGAGTCTCCGCGGAGCGCGCCGCCGAACTGCTGGACCGGAACGGCCCGAACGCGTTACCGGCGGAGGAGCCCGAGCCGGGCTGGCGGCGGTTCCTGGCCCAGTACCGCAGCTACATGCAGATCATCCTGGTCGTTGCCGCGGTGGTGTCCCTGCTGATCACGGAGTGGGGGACCGCCGGGATACTGCTGGCCCTGACGGTGCTCAACGCGGTGATCGGCATGCGGCAGGCCGGCAAGGCCGAGAGCGCCATGAACGCCCTCAAGTCGATGATGAAGGCGACCGCCCGGGTGCGCCGGGACGGCAAGGAAGCCGAGATCCCCGCCGAACAGGTGGTGGTCGGCGATGTCGTGCTCCTCACGGCCGGGAACGAGGTACCGGCGGACGGCCGCATCATCGCGGCCAGCGCGCTGCAGATCGACGAGGCGACACTGACAGGCGAGAGCGCACCCGTCGCCAAGGAAGCGCGGACATTGCACGGCGAACGGCCGGGACCGGCGGATCAGTCGAACATGGCGTTCATGAACACCCCTGTCACGCACGGCAGCGGCACCGTCATCATCACGGCCACCGGGGCCGACACCGAACTCGGCACCATTTCCGGCATGCTCTCCGCCACGCCCGAAGAAGCCTCGCCGCTGACCAAGGAGCTGGACCGGCTCACCCTGTGGATCGCGGCGGCGGCCGGCCTGACGATGATCGCGATGTTCGCCCTGGGGCGCAGCCGCGGCGAAGCCTGGGACGTGCTCTTCGTGAGCGCCGTCGCCCTGGCCATCGCGGCCATCCCGGAGGCACTGCCCACGGTGGCGCAGACCATCCTCTCGATCGGGGCCGTCAACCTCGCCAAGGGGCACGCGATCGTGAAGGGCCTGCCGTCGGTGGAGACTCTGGGCTTCACCTCGGCCCTCAACTCCGACAAGACCGGCACCCTGACGATGAACCAGGTGACGGCCGTGGAGGTGCTGACGCCGACGGACCGCTACACCGTCTCCGGCAGCGGGTACGGCCTGGAAGGCAAGGTGCACCACGCCGCGGGCAGTTCGGACTCCATCGAGCAGGCGGTGCTGCCGTACCTGGTCGCCTCCGACGCCGTACTCGTCGACGGCAAGGTGGTCGGAGATCCTACGGAGGGCGCCCTGGTCGTCCTGTGCCACAAGGCCGGCCTGGACATCGACGCCACCCGCGAGCGCCTGCCCCGGATGGCCACGCTGCCGTTCGATCCGACCTACAAGCTGATGGCCACGTTCAACGCGGCGAGCGATGCCACCGGGCGGCCGGTCGTACGGTGCTTCGTGAAGGGCGCGGCACCGGCGGTGACGGCCCGAGCGGCGACGGCGCTCTCCGACGGCAGGAGCTTCCCGTGGGACGCCGGCCTGCGCCGGCGGGCCCAGGTGCACGAGGACCGCATGGCGCGGCAGGGCAAGCGGGTGATGGCCGCCGCGGTCCGCGACCTGGACCCGGAACGGTTCGACCCGGCCGGCGACCTCCTCGGGTACGTCACCGAGCTGCAGATGACGAGCCTGGTGGGGATGGTCGATCCGCCACGGGCCCAGTCCCGGGCCGCGGTCGCCGCCGCGCAGGCGGCCCGGATCCGCGTCCGCATGGTCACCGGGGACGAGGTCACCACCGGCGCCGCCATCGCCGAACAGCTCGGCATCGAGGGCGACGCCGTCCTCGGCGCGGACTTCGCCGCCCTGTCCGAGCCCGAACGGCTGGCCGCCATCGAACACATCGGGGTCCTCGGCCGGGTCGCTCCCGAACACAAGGTGCTGCTCGCGGACACCTTGAAGAAGAAGGGCGACGTGGTGGCCATGACGGGGGACGGCGTCAACGACGCCCCCGCGATCAAAGCGGCCGACGTCGGTATCGCCATGGGCTCCGGTACGGAAGTGGCCAAGAATGCCAGTGAGATGATCCTCTCCGACGACAACTTCGCCACCATCGTCTCCGCGGTCGAGCAGGGCCGGAAGATCTACGACAACCTCACCAAGTACATCCGCTTCGTCCTGGTCCTGCTGGTGGTCTTCGTCCTGACGTTCCTCGGCGCCGCCCTGTTCAACATCGCCGCCGGTGAACCGTTCACCGCCGCGCAGGTCCTGTGGATCCACTTCTTCGTCAACGCCGCCTTCGGATTCGCCCTCGGTTTCGACCGGGAGAGCCCGGGCCTCATGGCCCGCAGCCCGCGGCCCCGCGGCGAGCCGGTGCTCACCACGGGAGTGATGCTCACCGTCGGATCGGCGGGACTCGCCATCAGCATCGGCCTGCTCTGCATGATCCAGCTGGGCCGGTCGCTCTACGACAGCCTTCCCATCGGCAACTCCATCGCGTTCACCGCCTTCGCCCTGTGCCTGATCGTGGCCGCCCTCGAATGCCGCAGCGAGACCGGCACCGTGCTGACGACCGCCAGCTTCGACAGCAAGCAGATGAACCGGGCGATGCTGATCGAGGTCGTCCTCGCCGTCGCGGTCACCCAGATGGACCTCTTCCACCGTCTGCTGGGCACCACCGAACTCGACCTGAGGCATTTCGCGTGGGCCCTCGTACCCGCCGCCGCACTGCTGCTCCTGTGGGAACTCGGCAAACTCGTCGCCCGCGGGCGCGGACGTGTCCGGTGACGGGAAGAACGGCGGACGCCATGCGTCAGGGGAGCCCCATGCCCGGTCCCGGTCGGGCGGGAAGCGGGACCGGTTTCTCACAGGTCCCGCTTCGCTATCGGGCCGGGCACCGGGCCCCTACCGGGCGGGTTTGCCGTTCTGAGCACTGACGGACGGAGTCGGGTGCTGACCCGGCGCCTCCCCGGAGCCCGGCCCTCCGCCGACCAGGCCCGCGACCAGCATCGCGGCCAGGATGAGCAGAAGAACCCCGATACTGCCGCCCGCTGCTGCGGCGGCCCGCGGATCAAGGCGCCGACGGTGCGCTCGGACGTGGAAGCCGTTGCGGTAGTGGCTGCGCACGTGTGTCGTTGCCCCTGGAGGGGTGGGTGAAGCCGTACGGACTCGGCGGGCGGGCGACGAACGGGAGAACGATGCGGTGCCTGACGACCCTTTGGTACGGCGGTAGTGCGGCCGGACCCAGGAGCCGTTGCGGTAGTGCCCACGGACGTATGCCATCAGGGTTCCTCGGAAGGAGTGGGACGAGAGGTGAAGATCAGGCCCGAACCAGGGCGCATACTGACGCTACAGCTCGCCACTGACAGCCGGATGGGCGTCAAGTCCTGTGATAATTCGGCCCGTTGACCGACATGCGGGGCGGCCGTCCGCTTCACGGGGGCCGCTGAAGCGGGTCAGCCGGCGCTTTCGCGACGTCGTCTTCCGCCGCCTCATGGCCCGGAGCCTCGGCATCAGCCTGATCGGGCCGCTCGTCACCTGGGGCTTGTGCGTCGTGTCCGGCTCGCTGTGAGGGCTGTACGGGACGGTGTCGTACGCCGACGTGGCCTTGCCGGTTTGTGCGGATTGTCGTGGCTCTCGGCCACCCCGAATGCCGGGACCAGAGCGCTTCCGGTCGACGCGGCTGCCGTCTGATGCCCCAGATCAGTGCTTCAGCGCGAATTTGAGGGCGACGATCAGCAGCCCGATCACGAGGTTGACCGCGTCGGTGAGGACCACCTGGCGCCAGACGGCGCCTGCGCGCCGCGCGGCAGCGGTCGCCCAGCCCATCTGGCTGATCAGGGCGACGGCGAGAGCGAGCCAGGCAGCCCCCTGGACATCGAGGCCCAGCAGCGGGCTGACCAGCACGGCGGCCGCGGAAGGCACGGCGGCCTCCACGATGGGCCACTCCTCACGGCAGACATGCAGCACGGTTGTTCTGCTCAGGGAGCGCTGCGCCAGGCGTGCCCCGAAGAGCTGGGCATGGACGTGCGCGAGCCAGAAGACGGTCCCGGTGGCCAGCAGCAGCAGTGCCAGCTCCAGCCTCGGGAAGGTTCCGAGCGTACTGGCTCCGACCACGACGGAGGCGGCGAGCAGCGAACCGTAGACCCCACCGGTGTAGTCGGCATGAGCGCGGCGCTCACCTCTTCGTACCCGGGCCTGCGCCCTGAACTTCTCCAGCATTCTTCGCTCCCGGGTCAGCGGGCCGGAAACATGGCGCCCACCATCGTGCCGGTCTGCGCACGGTCAGGACACCTCCGGTCCGGAAAGCCGGGGCATTTCCGCTCACGTGGGTTGCTCGGTCGCCGTCGTGCCGCTCGACTGAGCGGAGCGGACCATAGGTGGGGAGGGAGCGAGGACCGGGCTCTGCCCGGCCCTCGCCTGTCGGTCCGGTTCGGGTCACTGTTTGCTCAGATCGGTGGCGATGGTGTGCGCCCACGCGCGGATCTGCTCGAAATCACGCCAGTCGTGGGCCATGCCCCGCTTGGCCATGGAGCGGGCGAGCCAGCCTTGGGGCCGGGGATCGAGCCGGCCGCCGAAGGTCGTGTGGCCACGTGCCTTGATGCGGGACACGTCGCGCAGCACCGCGCGGGTGGGCGGGACCTCCTTCTGGGTCGCGGTGGCGTCGAGGGGGCCGCTGCTGAAGCACCACACCGGGCGCTCCAGCAGCGGGTCCTTGAGCCTGCGGGCGAAGCGGCGGGCGTCGCGGTGCCAGCGGCCGGCGTACAGGCCGCCGCCCAGCACGATCGCGTCGTAGGAGGTCACGTCGGTGACATCCGCCGCAGAGCGGGCCTCCGCCGGCACGCCGTCCTTCTCCAGCGTCGCCGCGATCTCCTCGGCGATCCCCGCGGTTCCGCCGTTCTGCGTGCCGTAGGCGACGAGAACACGCTTGTCGGTCATGGGTGTTCAGCTCCTTCCGAAGGGCTGGGAGGCGGGCGGGATCAGGTCTTGCGCAGCCATTCCTCGGTGATGCCGTGCAGGGCCTGTTCGGTGGGGCGCAGGTGGGCGTCGTCCTCCTGGTGGCCGAGGTGGCCGAGGTGGCCGGTGACGCTGACGACGCCGTCGACGCGGCCGGCCAGCCGTACGGCGATGGGGACTTCGCTGCGGCGCCGGAGTTCGCCGGTGAGGGTGACGACGCCGTCCTGGACGCGCACGCCGATGGTGTGCGGGGCGAGCCACAGGGTGCGGACGAGCACGTCGTCGATTGGAGCGCCGGGCCGGTACGTACCACGGGCGGGGCGCGTCGTCCTGTCCGGCCTGGCGGTACATCAGGTCGGTCTCGGAGACGACGCCCAGCACCTTGTCGTCCTGGTCCACGACGGGCACCCCGCTGACGGCGTGCCGGGCCAAGCAGGTCGGCGACCTCCTTGAACGGCGCGTCAGGGAGCGTCTTGACGACGTCGCGGTTCATGATCTGGTCGATCAGCCGGTGTTTCATCCTCGGTCCTCCTTCCGGCTTCGTGGCTTGTCCCGGGCGGCGGGCCGCCCCGTCCGCTCCGGCAGGGCCGGAACCGGCGATCAGCCGGCCGGAGAACGGGGCCGGTGCTCGGGTCGTCGTCGCAGCCTCCCGGGCGCGGAACGGTTCAGCGGGTGCGCAGGCGGCGCAGGTACGGGGCCTGGGCGCGGTACGGCAGCAGCCGGATGCGGATGTCCAGTGGGAGGATCGCGTCCGGACGGGCGAGTACGGGATTGAGGTCGGCCTCGGCCAGCTGGGGCAGGTCGCACGCCATACGGGACAGACGCAACAGCAGCTGTTCGAGCCCTTCGAGGTCCACGGCCCGGCCGGTGCGGTGACCGAACAGCAGGGGCGTGCAGCGCGGTGCGGTGATCAGGGCGTGGGCGTCGCGGTCGGTGAGCGGCGCGAGGCGGGCGGCGTGGTCGGCCAGCACCTCGGTGGCGGTGCCGCCGAGGCCGAAGAGCACCAGTGGGCCGAAGACCTGGTCCTGGACGACGCCCGCGACCAGTTCTACGCCGCGCGCGGCCATCGGCTGCACCACCGCTCCGGTCATCACCCCGGCGAAGTTCCGGGCCAGCTCCGTATAGGCGGTGCGGATGTGCTGCGGCCCCTCCAGGTCCAGACGCAGTGCACCCACGTCGGTCTTGTGCAGCAAGCCGGGCCAGTACGCCTTCAGCGCCATCTGGCCTCCCCCGAGCCGTTCGGCGGCAGCCACCGCCGCGTCGGCGTCGGCAACCCACTCCCAGGGCGACTGCCGGATGCCGTACGCGTCCAGCAGCGCCCCGCACAGCTGGGGCCCGGCCCAGCCACCGTCGGGACGGCGGGCGAGGAAGTCCGCGACGAGGGCGGCGGCCGCTTCGCTGTCGACGCCCTCCAGAACCGGCACCGTGCCCAGGGGCTCGGCACGCCGGCGGGAATGGGAGACGGCGTGGGCCAGTGCCCGCGCGGCGGACGCGGGTTCGGCGTACGCCGGAACGGTGGCCACCGGCCCGTTCAGCAGCCGTACGGGCACGTCCTGGTCCAGGAGGACCGCGACGACCGGCCGGGGCCCGGTACCGGTCGGCGGGACGAGGGCCCGTGCCGGGTCGTCCCCGGTCGCGGCGGACAGGGCGGTGGGGACCAGCACCACGAGCACGGCGTCCACGGCGCCGTGCCCGGTCAGCAGCGACAGACAGGACGCCAGCTGCTTCCCGGACACGGCGGCGGTGGTGTCCACCGGGTTGACGGCCCGGGCTCCCGCCGGGAGGACCGCCAGCAGGTCGGCGATGAGCGGCCCCGGCAGCTCCGGGACGGTCAGCCCGGCCTCGGCGCAGGCGTCGGCGGCCAGGACGGCGGCGCCGCCCGCGTTGCTGACCACGGCGACGCGCGCCCCGGTCGGCAGCGGCTGGGACCGCAGCAGGGCGGCGGTCGCGACCAGGTCGCTGATGCTGTCGGTGGCGATGATCCCGGCCTGGTGGAAGAGGGCCCGGCGGGTCATGGTGGGGGTGGTGATCGCGGCGGTGTGCGAGGCGGCGGCGCGGCGCCCGGCCTCCGAACGGCCCGCGTCCACGGTCAGGACGGGCACCTTACGGGCCACCCGGCGCGCCGTGCGGGAGAAGCCGCGCGGGTTGCCGAACGACTCCAGGTGCAGCAGCGCCAGGTCGGTGACGCCGTCGCTCTCCCACCACTGCAGCAGGTCGTTGCCGCTGACGTCGTACTTGTCGCCGAGCGAGACGAAGGAGGAGACGCCGATGCCGAGCCGGGAGAGCGCGCCGAGCAGCGCGATGCCCACTCCGCCGGACTGGACGGCGACCCCGGCGGTGCCCGGGCGGGGCGGCGCCGCGGCGAACGTCGCGTCGAGCCGTACGGTCCGCTCGGTGTTGGCCAGTCCCAGACAGTTGGGGCCCACCAGCCGCATCCCGTGGCGCCGGCAGGCGGCCAGCAGCCCCGCCGCCTGGCTGTCGTCGAGCCCGGAGGAGACGGTGACCACGGCTTTGACGCCGAGTTTGCCGCACTGTTCGGCGACGTCGGCGACAGCCGGCACCGGCACGGCCAGGACCGCGAGGTCGGGCACGAAGGACAGGTGCTCGACGGAGGGGTGGCAGGGCGTGCCGTCGATGGTCCCGGTGTGCGGGTTGACGGCGGCGAGCCGCCCGGTGAAGCCGTGCGCGCGGATGTTGGTGAGCAGCGCGCGGCCGACCGAGGACGGCGACCGTCCGGCGCCGATCACGACGACGGAAGCGGGGCGCAGGAGCGGTTCCAGGCTGGCCACGCCGGCGGTGCGCCCTCGCTCGTCCACCGCACTCAAATACCCTTCGTCTTCTGCGAGTTCGATGGTGCAGTGGACTTCCGGCCCGTCGAAACGCCGTGCGGTGCGCAGGCCGAGGCCGGAGATCACCTTGAGCATGGGGTGGTTCTCGGTGAGGGTGTCGACGGTGAAGGAGCGGACGCCGGCGGCGCGGGCGGCATGGACCAGGTGTTCCAGGAGCAGGGTGCCGATGCCGTGGCCGTGCCAGGTGTCGGCGACGGCCAGGCCGACGTCCGCCGTGTCCGGGGTGGCGGGGGAGCGGTGGAACTCGGCCGTGCCGGTGACCTCGTCGCCGGCGAGGGCGAGCAGCGCCCGTGTGCCCGGTGCCTGCACGGCACAGATGCGGTCAGCGGCGTTGACAGCGGAATCCGTACCCACGGTGAAGAACCGCAGCCGCAGGTTCTCGGAGGACATACCGGTGAACATCCGCAGCACTCGCCCGTGGTCCTCAGGCGCGGCCGGCCGTATGCAGACCGTGGTGCCGTCGGCCAGCAGCGCGTGCACGCTGTCTTCGGGCCGTTCGGTGCTCGTCATGGCAGCTCCTCGGACGGGACGGATCCTGCTGACAGACTCCTTGGACCGCGCAGGGCTCCCCAGGGGCCGTACGGGAGCGGTCCGGGCCGTTCGGCCCTCGTGGAGGCGACGGCGGCCGCTCGGCCCCGCTGCGGTGGGACGGTGGTCACGGTCCTGCCTCCCCGGCGGGTTCTCCGGCGGGCAGGGGTTCACCCAGTTCGCCCGCCACGGCGTCCGCCATCGCCCGCAGTACGGCGAGCGTGCGGGCCGCCTCGGTCTCGTCGACGGTGGTGATGGCGAAGCCGACGTGCACGACGACATAGTCGCCGACGCCGGCCTCCGGTGTGTAGGCCAGACACGCTTCGCGCCGGACTCCGCCGAAGTCCACGCGGGCCATGCGCAGTCCGGCACTCCCGTACGTGGCGAGGACGCGGCCCGGAATTCCCAGACACATCGCTGTCAGCCTCCCTTCAGGCGGGCCGCGGCGACCGCCGCCTGGCCGTAGCTGATGCCGCCGTCCCCTACGGGCACGGCGCTGCCGACCACGACCCGCATCCCCTGGGCGCGCAGCAGCCGGGACACGTCCGTCAGCAGGCGGCGGTTGACGAAGCAGCCGCCTGCCAGGCAGACGGTGCGCGGGGCGCCGGCGGCCACGGCCCGCTCGGCCAGCGCGGCGCTCACCTCGGCGATCGTCGTGTGGAAGGCGGCGGCCAGCAGCGGTACGGGCGTCCCGCCGCCGAGTTGGCCGAGCAGAGCGGTCAGGGTCGGCGCCGGGTCGTAGACCCACAGTCCGTCGGCGCGCACCAGACGCCAGGGAAGGGCGGCGCGCCGCGCGGTACCGGCGGCGTTCTCCAGAGCGACCGCGGCCTGCCCCTCGTACGAGATGTCGTCGGCGAGTCCGAGCAGGGCGGCGGCGACGTCGAAGAGACGGCCGGCGCTGGAGGCGCGGGGGCAGTTGAGTCGGCGTCCGACCATGGTGCGGACCGTGGTGACCTCGCGCGGGTCCAGCCGTTCGGTGAAGCGGCGGGCCAGTTCGGGCGACGGAGGCGGCACGCCGAGCGGTTCGAGGCCGTACAGGCAGCCGAGGGCCATCCGCGCCGGACGGCGCACCGCGGCCGCGCCGCCGGGCAGCGGCGCGGTGGCGAAGCGGCCGGCGCGGCGGTAGCCGGTGTAGTCGGCGACCAGGACTTCGCCGCCCCACAGCGTGCCGTCGTCCCCGTACCCCAGGCCGTCGTAGGCGATGCCCAGGAACGGCCCGCGCAGCCGGTGCTCGGCCGCGCAGGCGGCGATGTGCGCATGGTGGTGCTGGACGGCGACCCGCTGCTCGGCCGGGAAGGTCTTGGCCGCCCACTGGGTGGACAGGTAGCCCGGATGCAGGTCGTGCGCCGCCACGCGGGGCGACACGCCGGTCAGCGCCACGAGATCCGCGTAGCAGCGCTCGAAGGCTTCCAGGGTGCGGACGTCGGACAGGTCGCCGGTGTGCGGGCCGGTCACCGCGCGGTCGTCGTAGGCCAACGTCACGGTGTGCTTGCTCTGCGCACCGGCCGCCATGACCGGCGTACGGGTCCGCGCCGGGAGCGGTAGGGGAGCGGGGGCGTACCCGCGGGCCCGCCGGATGGTCAGCACCCGCCCCCGTACCGCCTGCGTCACGGAATCGTCGTACCGGGCGGCGATCGGGCGGTCGTGCGCCAGGAAGCCGTCGGCGATGCCCGCCAGGCGGGTGCGCGCGTCGGCGTCGGCGGTCGCGATCGGCTCGTCGGAAAGGTTCCCGCTGGTGACCACCAGCGGCCGGGCGAGGTCGCGCAGGAGAAGGTGGTGCAGGCCGGTGGCGGGGAGGAAGAGGCCCACGCGTCGGGTGCCGGGGTGGACGGCCGCGGCAGCCGTCCCGCCGGACGGCCCGTCCGCGACCAGCACCACGGGCCGGGCGGGCGAGGTGAGCAACCGGCTCTCGGTACGGGTGGGCCGGGCGATGCGGCGCGCCGCGGCCAGGTCGGCGGCCATCACGGCGAACGGCTTGTGCGGCCGGTGCTTGCGCCGGCGCAGCAGCAGAACGGCCGACGACTGCCGCGCGTCGCAGACGAGCTGGTAGCCGCCCAGCCCTTTGACGGCGACGATGCCACCCTGCGCGATCAGTTCCTCGGCGGCCTGGAGAGCGGCCGGACCGGTGCGGCTCCGGCCGTCAGCGTGCCAGGACAGCCGGGGCCCGCACGCGGGGCAGGCCAGCGGCTCGGCGTGGAAGCGCCGGTCGGACGGGTCGCGGTACTCGGCCGCGCACGCCGGGCACAGCGGGAAGGAACGCATCGTCGTACGGGGCCGGTCGTAGGGCAGGCCCGTGATCACGGTCGCGCGCGGGCCGCAGTCGGTGCAGTTGATGAAGGGGTAGCGGTAGCGGCGGTTGCGCGGGTCGAACAGCTCGGCCAGGCAGACATCGCAGGTCGCCGCGTCCGGCGGGATCTCACGCGGCGCCGGCCGCACCTCGGCGGCGGCACTGGCCCGTACGGTGAACCCGCTGCCTGCCAAGGGGTGTTCGGGGACGTCCGCGAAGCTGCGGATGTGGCGTACGACGGACAGCGGCGGTGCCTGAGCACGCAGGGCGGCACCGAAGCGGTGCAGTGACTGCGCGGGTCCGGCGGTGTCGATGACGACATGGCCGTCGACGTTGCGTACCCAGCCGTCCAGGCCCAGCGCGGAGGCGAGGCGCTGGACGAAGGGGCGGAAGCCGACGCCCTGGACCGTTCCGTACACCTCGAAGCGCCGTGCCTCCCGGTCGCTCCTCATGGCTCTCACCCGCCTGCCGGGCGGGACTCGCCGCCGGCCTGACGGTCCGCATTCCTTGCGCGCGCGTCACGGTGCCGGGTGATCTCCGCTTCCACGGTCGCGGCGAGCGGAGCGACGGCCGCGGCGACGGCCGGCGACAACCCGGTGCCCAGGGAATGGTCCGCGCCCTCGACGGCGAAGACGATCAGCTTGCCCGGCAGGCGGCCCAGCACGTCGGACAGTTCGACGGCCTCCCCCAGCCCCAGCCCGTGGGAACTGGTGACTGCGCGGCGGGTACAGGGGCCTTCGTGGTCGAAGCGGTGGACACGGCCCGGGTGGCCGGGGTGGGCGTGTGCGGCGTCCACCACGACGGCCAGTTCCGCGCCCTCCCACAGCGACATCAGCCGTCCGCTCTCCCCGTCGCAGTCGACGAGGGCGACCGACGGCGGCAGCGGGCGGTCCAGGGCCCGCTCGCGCAGCCGTCGCACGACGGCCGGCCCGATTCCGTCGTCGTGGCGGAACGCGTTGCCGACGCCGATCACCGCGATGCGGGGCACCTGGGTCACGGGATCCTCCTGTCCGGGAGGCGGCCGGTCGGTGGGCCGGGGCCCGCGTTCCGGCCATCGCCGGAACGCCGGACGCAGGGCCCTTCGCCCGTCAGAGTGCGGCCAGGGACCGCCCGTCGGCTTGGGGCCGAACGGCCCTCGACATGCCCCGGTCCACCCCTGCACGGAGGGCGCGTACGGGCGCACAGTGCGGGCAGCCGATTTCCGGAAAGGCGGTGGCTGTGATGGAACGGCCGGTCGTGGTGGGCGTGGACGGTTCCGGCAACAGCGTGCGCGCGCTGGACTGGGGAGTGGAGGAGGCCCGGCTGCGCGGCCTGCCGCTGCGGATCGTGTACGCCTCGCTCTGGGAGCGTTACGGGGAAGGGGCCGCGGAGGAGAAGGAGGCGGAAGAGCGGGTGCTTTCCGCTGCGGCCGAGCGGGCCGCGCGGTGGGTCGGCGAACCGCTGGTGACGACCCGGGCGGTGTCGGACGAGCCGGCCGTGGCCCTTGTCGAGGAGTCCCGCACCGCCGCGCTGCTGGCCGTGGGGCACCGGGGCCGCGGCGAACTGGCGTCCCTGCTGCTGGGGACGGTGAGCCTGACGGTGGCGGGGCGGGCGCACTGCCCGGTCATCGTCGTACGCGGACAGGGGTGGCCCCCGTCTTCGCCCGGCCGGGGCGGCCGGATCGTCGTGGGTGTCGGCGAGGGTACAGGCAGCGAGGCCACGGTTGCTTTCGCGTACGGCGAGGCGGCCCTGCGGCGCGGGGAGATCGAGGCCGTGCACGCCTGGCGGTGCGCGGGCAGTGACTTGGCCGAGGAGAGCGGCCCGTACAGCAAGCGCCGCGAGGAACACCTCCACCGCGCCTCGGACATGCTCGAAGCAGCCCTCGCTCCCGCAGCGTGCGAGCACCCGGAGATTCCCGTGACCCCCCGGCCGGCCGAAGGCAACCCCCGCGACATCCTGCTGGCCGCTTCGGCCGGCGCGGACCTCCTGGTGGTCGGCGCCCAACGCCACCGGCACACGCTCGGCCTGCAACTGGGCCCGGTCAACCACGCCGTGCTCCATCACGCCGGGTGCCCGGTGGCCGTCGTACCGCGGGCGTGACCGGGTGCACCCGGCCCGGACGCGGGTGGGCCGGGCTTCCCGGCTCAGCCCGGTCCGTCGTGTTCCATGGCGCGGTGGCGCAGCTTTTCGGCCAGCACCGCGGCCTGGACACGGCGGCCGACGCCGAGCTTCCCGAGGAGGGAGGAGATGCGGTTCTTGACGGTCTTCTCCGCCAGGTACAGCCGCCGGGCGATCTGCCCGTTGGTCAGGCCCTCGCCGATCAGTTCCAGGATCTCCCGCTCCCTGGGGGAGAGGCGGGCCAGTTCGGGCGGTACGGGGTCTTCGTCGCCGCGGACCCGGGCCATGACCCGTGCGGTGGCGCCCGGGTCGAGCAGGGAGGCGCCGGCCGCCACCGTCCGTACGGCGTTCACCAGGTCGGAGCCGTTGATCTGCTTGAGGACGTAGCCGGCCGCGCCCGCCATGATGGCGTCGAAGAGCGCTTCGTCGTCGTCGAAGGAGGTCAGCATCAGGCAGGCCAGCTCCGGCATACGGGCGCGCAGCTCACGGCACACCTCGATGCCCTCGTGGTCGCCCTCCGGGCTGCCGGAGCCGAGCCGTACGTCCAGGAGCGCGACGTGCGGGCGCAGGGCGGGTGCCCTGGCCAGGGCTTCGCGGCGGTCGGCGGCCTCGCCCACCACCTCGATGCCCGGTTCGCCGTCGAGCAGATCGCGGACGCCCCGGCGGACCATTTCGTGGTCGTCCAGCAGGAAGACGCGGATCGGGTCCGGGGTGGCTGGTGCGTGCATGAGGCATCGCTCCGTCCGTGAGCGTCGGCGGGCCGCTGCCGGCACCGGACCCGGACCGCTGGGTCAGAGGGCCCGGAGGCTCGGCGCGGCTCCGTTCCGATGGTGCTCCTTCCCGGACGGGGCCGACAGCAGGCGGTGCGCGATGTCCTTCGTCCATGCGTCGATTTCCGGCCAGTTCCGGTGGTCCCCGTAGTGACCGCCCATCGCTCGGAAGATCACGTGTCCGGGCAGGGAGGTGTGGGCCCGCTCGAAGGCGCCCGCCAGCAGCCGGTGGTCCTCGGGGGAGAGGAGGTCGCGTACGGCGGGCAGGGGGTCCGGATTCTGTGACCAGCGTTCGAGGGGGCCGCCGAAGACGCGCGCCAGCCCGACGCTGAACAGCCACAGGGGCCGCCGGGCGAGTTCGGGCGTGTAGCGGCGCAGGTACTCGGCGGCTGCGGGTATCCAGCGGCCGTTGTGGACGGCGCTGCCGAGGACGCAGGCGTCGTGGTCCGGGGCCGTGGCACGTTCGTCGGCCAGGTCCGTCAGGTCGGCCTGGAGGCCCTGTCCGGTCAGCGTGGCCGCGATGCGTTCGGCGATGCCGCGGGTGGCTCCATGTTCTCCCGCGTATCCGATGAACACGCGCATGGTTCCTCCTCGTCCGGCTGTCAGCAAATGCGGGGCAGCTGTTCGCCCAGCGGCATGTCGATAACGCGGTGGGAGCCGACGCGGGTGCGCAGCTCGACGCGTCCGGGGTGGGCGGCGGTCGTCCGGCCGATGCGCACCGCCGACTCTCCTTCGGGTACGCCGCGCATCGAGTCCAGGACGTCGCCCGCCTGGGCTTCCGGTACGTACGCGACCAGGCAGCCCTCGTTGGCGACGTGCAGGGGGTCGAGGCCGAGCAGGTCGCAGGCGGCGGTGACGGGGCCGGGGACGGGCAGGGCGGCTTCGTCGACCTCCGCCCCGGTGCCGGAGGCTTCGGCGATCTCGTTGAGGGCGGCGGCCAGTCCGCCGCGCGTCGGGTCACGCAGCGTGTGGAGGTCGTCGGCGAAGCGGGTCAGGGCCGCGACGAGGCGGTGCAGGGGACGGGAGTCGGAGGTGATGTCGGCCTCGAAGCCGAGACCCTCGCGGGTGCTGAGGACGGCGGTGCCGTGCAGGCCGATGGGGCCGGAGAGCAGGATCGCGTCGTGCGGCCGGGCACGTGCCGCCGAGGGATGCAGCGCGGGGATACGGCGGCCGATGCCGGTGGTGGTGATGAACAGGCGGTCGGCGGCGCCGCGTCCCACGACCTTCGTGTCCCCGGTGACCACCGGCACCTCCGCGTCGGCGGCGGCTTTGCCCAGCGATTCCACGACGGACCGCAGTTCGGCCAGCGGAAGCCCCTCTTCGATGATGAGGGACACCGCGAGCGCGGCCGGCGCGGCGCCGCGCATGGCGAGGTCGTTGACCGTGCCGTGTACGGCGAGGGAGCCGATGTCGCCGCCGGGGAAGAACAGGGGGCTGACGACGAAACTGTCGGTGCTGAGGACCGGCAGCCCCACGGGAGGCAGCGTCGCGGCGTCCTCCAGCGGGCCGGGTGGTGGCCCGAGTGCCGGGAGCAGCAGGGTGTCGAGGAGTTCCGCAGTGAGGCGGCCGCCGGCCCCGTGGCCGAGCAGGACTCGTTCGTCCTCATGCCGTGGTGTGGGGCACTGGTTCATCATGACGGGCTCCCTGTGGGGTGCGTCCGGCTGCGTGGTAGGCGGCGCAGGTGCCCTCGGCGGAGACCATGGGGGCGCCGAGGGGGGTGCGTGGGGTGCAGCGGGTGCCGTAGGCGGCGCAGTCGGTCGGCTCCCGGGCCCCGGTGAGGACGGCGCCCGCGATGCACTCCGGATGCTCGGCGGAGCGCACGTCTGTCACGCCGAAGCGGCGTGCGGCGTCGAAAGCGGCGTAGTCCGGAGTGAGTTCGAGTCCGCTGGCGGGGAGCGGTCCGATGCCGCGCCAGGTGCGGTCGGTGACCCGGAAGACCTCGGCCACGACCTGCTGTGCGTGGCGGTTCCCGGCGCGCCGGACCGCGCGCACGTACTGGTTCTCGACCACGTGGCGGCCTGCTTCGAGCTGTTCGACCGCCATCAGGACGCCTTCGAGGAGATCGAGCGGTTCGAAGCCGGTGACGACGACGGGCACGCGCCAGCGGGCGGCGATCGGCTCGTACTGTCTCCAACCCATCACGGCGCACACGTGCCCGGCGGCGAGGAAGGCTTGCACCTCGCAGTCCGGATCGGCCAGCAGCGCGGTCATGGCCGGGGGGACGAGGACATGGCTGACCAGGACGGAGAAGTTGGCCAGGCCCAGCCGGCGGGCGTGCAGGACGGCCATGGCGTTGGCAGGCGCGGTCGTTTCGAACCCGACGGCCAGGGAGACCACTTGGCGGTCGGATTCGGCGACAGCGATCCGTACGGCGTCCATCGGTGAGTACACGACCCGTACGTCCGCACCGCGCGCCCGTAGGGACAGCAGGTCGGTGTGCGTGCCGGGGACACGCAGCATGTCCCCGAAGCTGGTGAAGGTCACCTCGGGCCGGGCGGCGACGGCCATGGCCCGGTCCAGGGTCTCCAGCGGTGTCACGCAGACCGGGCACCCCGGCCCGTGGATCATGCGGATGCCGGCGGGCAGCAGCTCGTCGATGCCCTGGCGCACGAGGGTGTGGGTCTGGCCGCCGCAGACCTCCATGATGCGCCAGGGGCGGGTGGCGACCTGCTGGAGCCGGTCCAGCAGGCTGCGGGCCAGTTCGGGATCGCGGTACTCGTCCAGGTAGCGCATCACGGTTCCGTCGTGCCGGGGGCCGGTTCGCTGTGGGGCCCGTTCTGTTCCCAGGTGACATCGACGACACCCTCGACGGCGCGGCACAGCCGGGCCGCGACCGGGACGAACGAACCGTCGCGCACCCGCCCGCCCAGCCGCACCACGCCTTCCTGCACGGCAACGGTGACGTCCTGTCCGGGGAAGACCCGGTCGATCACCACCCGCCGTACCTCCTCGGCGATGTCGGAGTCGGAGCGCAGGAACACCTTGAGGAGGTCGCTGCGGCTGATCACGCCTTGCAGCAGTCCCTGGGCGTCGGTGACGGGCAGGCGTTTGACGTGCCGTACGGCCATGATGCGGGCGGCCTGGGGGAGGGCCGCGTCGGCGTGTACGCAGATGGCGGGTGCGGTCATCAGCTCGCCCGCGGTCAGGGCTCCGGCCTTGGCCAGGTCCTCCAGACGCCGGCGCTGCTCGAACCGTGAGGGGTCGCTGTCGCGGAATTCTTCCTTGGGCAGCAGGTCGGCCTCGGAGACGACGCCGATCACGCGGCCTTCGCCCGCCAGGACCGGCAGGGCGCTGACCTTCCACTGCTCCATCGTCTGGACGATCTCCTTGAACGACGCGTCGCGGCCGACGGCCACGACGGTGTGGGTCATCACGTCGCTCACGGTGTGCAGACCGTGCTCCTGCGGGGTGCCGAGGTCGGTCACGGGCATGGCGGGCTCCTTCGCGCGTGGTCGACGGTGAGGTCGAGGAAGTGGGCGGAACAGGAGATGCACGGGTCGTGGTTGCGGATGCCGCGCTCGCACAGGGCGGTCAGCTCCGCCTCGGTGTCCTGGGCGCCGGTGTCCAGGCGGGCCTGGACGAGACGCCGCAGATCCTCCTCGATCGCGCCCTGGTTCTGGGAGGTGGGCGGGACGAGCGTGGCGGCGGTGACGATGCCGTCGGCGTCGAGCGTGTAGCGGTGGTACAGCAGCCCGCGGGGCGCTTCCGTGGCGCCGTGGCCGGTCCCGGCGCGCGGTGGTACGTCCCTGTACGGGCAGGGCGGCGGCTCGTACGCGTCGATGATCCGCAGCGCCTCGTCGATCGCGTAGAGCGCCTCGACGGCCCGTACGACGATGCTGCGGAACGGATTGCGGCACACCTTCCCGGCCGCCGGATCGCCGAGCCCGCCCGCCCGCGCCGCCTCCTGGGCGAGCGGGGACAGCCAGCGCCCGTTGATGGCATAGCGGGCCAGCGAGCCGGTCAGGTAGCGCCCGCCGTCCAAAGTGGCCTGGAGGGCGGTGGAGTAGGGAACCTGCTCCTCGGCGACCTCGGACGGGAACGCGTACACGGGGAACTGGCGCAAGGGCAGGGGAGCGGCCGATGTGGACGGCAGCCCGTGGGTGTGCGGGGCGGCCATGACGGTCGGGGTGCCGGAGTCGATGGCGTAGCGGCCGGGTTCGGCGAGCGCCAGCAGGGTGTGGTCCAGCCCGGCGTCGGGGAAGTCGAAGCCCGCGACCCAGCACACGGTCTGCCACGCGTCGTCGAGGGCCCGGCGCAGCCGCTCGGCCAGCGGCTTCAGCTCGACGGCGGCCGGTACGCGGTGGAAGCCGCCGAGCCGGACGTTGACCGGATGGATGGCGCGCCCGCCGAGCTGTTCGAGGATGGCGTTGCCCGCCTGTTTGATGCGCAGGCCGCGCTCCACGTGGGCCCGCTGGGTGCGGGCGAGTTCCACGGCGCCGTCCACCCCAAGGAAGTCCGGCGCGTGCAGCAGGTGGATGTGCAGAATCTGACTCTCGATCCACTCACCGCAGTACAACAGCCGCCGCAGCGCCGCCAGTTGCCCGTCGACCGTCACTCCGCAGGCATCTTCGACGGCCCGGCAGGCGCTCATCTGGTAGGCGACCGGGCAGATGCCGCACACCCGCGCGGTGATGTCCGGCGGCTCGGTGTACGAGCGGCCGCGCAAGAACGCCTCGAAGAAGCGCGGCGGCTCGTAGATGCGCAGCTCGGCGCCGGTGACCGTACCGTCTTCGACCGTCAGGTGCAGCGCTCCCTCCCCCTCGACCCGGGCGAGCGAGCCGACGTGCAGCACGCGCGAGCCCCGGTGCGTCATGACGGCGCTCCCTTCACTCCGGCTCCCTCGGCGTCGGCTCCCTCCACCTCGGCGAAGGACGCGGCGTTGTACGTGCGCAGGGCGCGCCGTACGTCGTCCTCGCTCATGCCGTCCCGCCGCAGCAGCGGGATCAGCGCGGGCAGGTTGACCGAGCCGGACGGCCCGAAGCAGCCGTAGCAGCCGCGCCCGTACGCGGGGCAGATGGCGCCGCACCCGGCGTGGGTGACCGGGCCCAGGCACGGAGTGCCGTGAGCGACGGTCACGCACACGGTGCCGCGCCGCTTGCACGCGAAGCAGACGCTGTGGTTGGGCACGTCCGGCTTGCGGCCCGCCAGGAAGGCCGTGATCACTTCGAGGAGCTGGCCGCGGTCGATGGGGCAGCCGCGTAGCTCGAAGTCGACGGGGACGTGCGCGGAGACGGGGGTGGAGGTGGCGAGGGTGGCGATGTAGTCGGGGCGGGCGTAGACGGTGGCGCGGAACTCCTCCACGTCGGCGAAGTTGCGCAGCGCCTGGATGCCGCCGGCCGTGGCGCAGGCGCCGATGGTGACCAGGAAGCGCGCGGCGCCCCGGATCTCCCGTACCCGCCCGGCGTCCTGGGGCGTGGTGACCGACCCTTCCACGAGGGCGAGGTCGTACGGGCCGGGCCGGATCGCGCTGGACGCCTCCAGGAAGTGCGCGATGTCCACCCGCCCGGCCATGGCGAGGAGTTCGTCCTCGCAGTCGAGCAGCGTCAGCTGACAGCCGTCGCACGAGGCGAGCTTGAAGACGGCGAGCGTCGGGCGGGAACCGCCGCCGTGGGCAGGGTCGGGTCGCGGCGCGCGCATCTCACAGCTCCCTCACGGCCAGGAGGGGTTCGGCGCGGTCCCAGCCGGCGACCGGGCCGTCCCGGCACAGCAGGAGGGGGCCCAGCTGGCAGTGGCCGCAGTTGCCTTCGCCGCAGCGCATGGTGCGCTCCAGCGAGACCTGGATGCGGTGCGGCGCGACACCTGCCCGCATCAGGTCGCTCGCGGTGGCGTGAATCATGGGCTCGGGCCCGCAGACATAGGCACACGTCCCGTCGGGCGACCAGCCTCCGTCCCTCAGCAGCCGGGTCACCACTCCCACGTCCCCACGCCATCCCGCCTCCGGCCGGTCCACCGTCACGGCCACCCGGGCGGCCGCACTCCAGGACCGGGTCTGCAGCCGGTACAGGAGGTCGCTGGGCGTACGGGCCCCGATCAGGACACTGAGCCGCCCGTAGCGCCCGGGCTCGGCCAGTACCTCCAGAACCAGGGGCCGCAACGGCGCGAGCCCGATACCGCCCGCGATCACCAGGACGTCGCACCCCACGGCCTGCTCCAGGTCCCAGCCGACACCGTAGGGGCCACGCACCCCTACGGTGTCGCCCGCCTCGACCCCGTACAGCGCCCGGGACACCGCGCCGACCGCCCGCACGGTGTGCACCAGCGCCGGCTCGCCCAGCGGCAGCCCGGACACCGACACGGGAATCCCGCCCACTCCGAACGCGTAGAGCATCGCGAACTGCCCCGGACGGAAGGGCCGCAGCGCGGGTCCGCACGGAAGCAGCTTGAACGTGGCGGCATCCGCCGTCTCCGGGCACCTCCGCACGACGCGGTAGGGGAGGGGCGCGCCGCCTGGGGACACGGCCGCGGCGTTCATCGTGGCAGCCCGCTCCCGTACGGTCCGTACAGGTCCAGCAGCCGGGTACGGGCGCACTCCAGCCGGTGTCCGATGACCTCGGCCACCGCCAGCACCAGGGCGTGGCCCAGTTTCGGGTCCTCCCGGCACAGCCCGCGTACGGCCTCGGCCTCGAACTCCCAGGCCCGTACGGGACTCTGGGCCTCGGCGCCCAGATGCCAGTTGCGCGGCGGGAAGAGCCAGGACCAGCCCACCAGGTCACCTGGCCCCAGCGTCTCGATCACCGCGGCCCGGCGGCCCGGGACATGGAGGTCCAGCACGACGCTGCCGGTACGGACGATCCAGAACCGGTCGGCGGCGCGGCGCTCCTCGAAGAGCCGCGCGCCCGCCGGGAAGGACACCTCGCGGGCCGGCCCCATCAGCCGGTCACGCTGGTCGTCGGTGAGGGCGTCCAGCTGACACAGCATGGTCCTCAGTCCTGTCCTGGTGGTCATGACGGTGCCTCCTCGTCGGTGGTTCGCGAGCCCCGGGTCTCGGCGTGCAGGGCGGCGGCCTCCTCGGTGATGTCGATGCCGACCGGGCACCACACGATGCAGCGGCCGCAGCCGACGCAGCCCGACTCTCCGAACTGGTCGTGCCAGGTGCCGAGCTTGTGGGTGAGCCACTGCCGGTAGCGGCTGCGCGCGGACGCGCGGACCGGGCCGCCGTGCAGGTGGCTGAAGTCCAGGTCGAAACAGGAGTCCCAACGCTGCCACCGCTCCGCGTGGTCACCCGTCAGATCGGTGACGTCCTCGGTGGTGGTGCAGAAGCAGGTCGGGCACACCATCGTGCAGTTGCCGCACGTCAGACACCGTGACGCGACATCGTCCCAGCGGGCGGCGTCGAGCGAGCCGGCCATCAGGGTGTGCAGGTCGACCGGCGGCATGGCGCGTTCCATGTGCTGTGCCGCCGTGGTGACGGCTTGCCGGGCGACGGCTCGGGTGGCCGGGTCACACGTACGGCGGGGGAGCCGGGCGAGTACGCGCTCGCCGGCCCGGCTTCCCGCCCGGGCCCGGAAGCGGTGCCCGTCCTCGTCCAGCACCTCTGTCAGCGCCAGGTCGTACGCGGCCGGACCGTCCTCCCCGACGCCCGGCCCCGCGCCCATCGACGTGCAGAAGCAGGTGGCGCCGGGGTCGGTGCACTCCACGGCGACGATGAACGTACGGTCGCGGCGGCGCCGGTAGGCGGTGTCCGCGTGCGGGCCCCCGCCCAGCACGCGGTCCTGGATCGCGATGGCCCGCAGGTCGCACGGCCGTACCCCCAGGAACGCGTACGCGGGCGGCTCGCCCTCCTCCTCACGGAAGGCGAGCCGGCCCCGCGCGTCCCGGTCCACCGTCCACAGGCGTTCGCGCTGCGGATGCAGGTACGCCTTCCAGGACTGCGGACCGGCGCTGTGGGCGAAGATCATCGGATCCGCGCGCCGCACCAGCCGGTACCGCCCGGCCGTCAGCTCCACGCCGCAGCCGTGCGGCAGCTCGTCCGCCGAGGAGATCTCGGTGAGGACGATCGCGCCGTCGCGGAGGGCCGGTCCGACGACGGTACGGTCCTCGGCGAGGACATCGACCAGCGTGGCCAGCCCCTCCGACGCGGAGATCACCGCTTCCGGTACAGCTGCGCTGTGGGACATCGGTGCCTCCTCGGCAGCGTCCCGTGGGTCCGTGTCCTCATCGTCGGCCGGAGAACTCCGGCCGGGAGGGGGCCGAACGGCCCTGGCAGGCGCCGCCCGGCCCGAGAGGGACCGGCGGTGCGCCGAGCGGGCGGGGCGCCGCAGTAGTGCTGCACTTCGCTCCCGTCCCTCAGTGCTGCACTTCGCTCCCGTCCCTCCCTCCTCTCGCGAGCGATCGGTTCCCCGGCCCTTCCGACGCTGCGGAGCTCGGCCCGTACGGCCCTGGTGGCACAGGCCGGACGGGTCCAGGCTGTGCGCGACACGGGAAGGCCCACCCCCAGTTCCGGAGGCACACATGTCCCCCGCGCCCGACCTCACCGACGACGAACTCCAGGCGCTCGACGCCCACTGGCGCGCCGCCAACTACCTCGCCGTCGGCCAGATCTATCTGATGGGCAACCCCCTGCTCGCCGAACCCCTGCGGCCCGAGCACGTCAAACCCCGGCTGCTCGGCCACTGGGGCACCTCACCCGGCCTCAACCTCGTCCACACGCACCTCAACCGGATCATCAAGGGCCGGGACCTGGACGCGCTGTGTGTCTGGGGGCCGGGCCACGGCGGGCCCGCGGTGCTGGCCAACTCCTGGCTGGAAGGCAGCTACACCGACACCTACCCGGACATCGGCCGGGACACCGCCGGTATGGCCCGGCTGTTCCGGCAGTTCTCCTTCCCCGGCGGCGTGCCCAGCCACGTCGCGCCCGAGACACCCGGCTCCATCCACGAAGGCGGCGAGCTGGGTTACTCCCTCGCACACGCCTACGGCGCCGCCTTCGACAACCCTGACCTCCTCGTCACCTGCGTCATCGGCGACGGCGAGGCCGAGACCGGCCCGCTCGCGGCGTCCTGGCACTCCACCAAGTTCCTCGACCCGGTGCACGACGGCGCGGTGCTGCCGGTCCTGCACCTGAACGGCTACAAGATCGCCAACCCGACCGTGCTGTCCCGGCTGCCCGAACCAGAACTCGACGCGCTGCTGCGGGGATACGGTCACGAGCCGGTCTTCGTCACCGGTGACGACCCTTTGCCCGTCCACCGTGCCATGGCAGCCGCCATGGACACCGCCGTGGACCGCATCACCGCGATCCAGCGCGCGGCCCGCGACGGAAGCACCGCCGAGCGCGCCGCCTGGCCCATGATCGTGCTGCGCACCCCCAAAGGCTGGACCGGCCCCGCCGAAGTCGACGGCCTCCCCGTCGAAGGCACCTGGCGCGCCCACCAGGTCCCGCTGGCCGCCGTCCGCGACCACCCCGACCACCTGCGGCAACTGGAAGAATGGCTGCGCTCGTACCACCCGGAGGAGCTCTTCGACGCGGACGGTCATCCCCGGCCGCAGGTGCTGGCGTGCGTACCCGAAGGGCGGCGCAGGCTCGGTGCGACCCCGCACGCCAACGGCGGCCTGCTGCTGCGCGGCCTGCCGGTGCCGGCCCTGGAGCGCTTCGCGGTCCCGGTCGACAAGCCCGGCGCGACCCTCCACGAACCCACCCGCGTTCTGGGACACCTGCTGCAAAAAGTCATGGCGGACACCGCCGGCCGCCGCGACTTCCGTATCGTCGGCCCCGACGAGACCGCCTCCAACCGGCTGCAAGCGGTGTTCGAAGCCAGCGGCAAGGCATGGCAGGCGGCGACGGCCGACACCGACGAGCACCTGGACCGGCACGGCCGCGTCCTGGAGATCCTGTCCGAGCACACGTGCCAGGGCTGGCTGGAGGGCTACCTCCTCACCGGCCGCCACGGTCTGTTCTCCTGCTACGAGGCGTTCGTCCACATCGTCGATTCCATGGTCAACCAGCACATCAAATGGCTGCGGGTGACCCGTCGCCTGCCCTGGCGCCGCCCCATCGCCTCCCTCAACTACCTCCTCACCTCCCATGTCTGGCGCCAGGACCACAACGGCTTCTCGCACCAGGACCCCGGCTTCATCGACCACGTCCTCAACAAGAGTCCCGAAGTCGTCCGCGTCTACCTGCCGCCGGACACCAACACCCTGCTCTCGGTCGCCGAACACGTCCTGCACAGCCGCGACTACGTCAACGTCGTGGTCGCCGGCAAACAGCCCTGCTTCGACTGGCTGAGCCTGGACGCGGCCCGCGCCCACTGTGCCCGCGGTGCCGGGATGTGGGAATGGGCGGGCACCGACGACGGCACCCGCGAGCCGGACGTGGTCCTGGCCTGCGCGGGTGACGTCCCCACCCAGGAAGTCCTGGCCGCCGCCGGGCTGTTGCGGCAGTACCTGCCGGAGCTGTCCGTACGCGTCGTCAACGTCGTCGACCTGGCGCGGCTGCTGCCGAAGGAGGAACACCCGCACGGCATGTCCGACGCGGAGTACGACGCCCTGTTCACCACCGACAAGCCGGTCATCTTCGCCTACCACGGCTATCCCTGGCTCATCCACCGCCTCGCCTACCGCCGCGCCGGCCACGCCCACCTGCACGTACGCGGCTACAAGGAGATCGGCACCACCACGACCCCCTTCGACATGGTCGTCACCAACGACCTCGACCGCTACCGCCTGGTCATGGACGTCATCGACCGCGTCCCCGGACTGGCCGTCCGGGCCGCCGCAGTCCGGCAGACGATGGAGGACGCCCGCACCCGCCACCGTGCCTGGATCCGCGAGTGCGGCACGGACCTGCCGGAGGTCGCCGACTGGTGCTGGACCGAATGACGCCGGCCGGACAGCGCTGCCGGGCGGGACAACGGTGGGAGGTGTCAGAGCAGGGGCGCATTGCGGCGGCTCGCTGCTCCGCCGCGCGTCCTGAAGGGGCGGCTGACGGGTGACGTCCCGGGACACCTGACCCTGGACGTCCCGCCCCGTCCTGCTCTGCGGCGCAGACGCTACGCAGCGGCCTGCGGAGTCATCGACTCGGGGTGGAACTGCTCGACGCGGTCGCGCCTGGTGTACATGTTCCAGTAGTGCTCTGCGAGGTCGTCCGGGTCGGCAACCGGGAAGTGCGGACCGTCGGCCGACTCGAAGGCGGACTGGGCCGCGGCGGCCACCTCACTGCGGGCGATCAGGGACGCGATGGTCAGGGCGCCGGCGTAGATGCCCGTGTCAGCCAGTTCGGCGTGGAGGGAGTACAGATAGTTACGGGTGGCGGACATCACCGGGCCCAGGCCGCTGAGCCGGGGCATCGGCTGCGCCGCCGAGTAGCCCTGAGCCAGCAGGAAGGCACCCTCGCCACGCTCGGTCCACTCCGGCAGTACGGCCCGGACCACCTCGACCGGGGTGAACAGCAGCAGCGGGGTCAGCCGCTCCAGAGTGGCCGCGTCCAGCTCGGCGGCCGGGGTGAAGCCCTGGTCGCCGCTGATCGGCCCGTACGCGACCACGTCGATCCGGCCGAAGCGGTCACGGATCGCCTCGACGAGCGCGGGCACCTCGGCGGGCTGGGAAAGATCGGCGGAGAACGCCACCGCCTCGATGCCTTCACCGGCGAGCAGCTCGACGAGGGCGTCCAGCCGGTCCTTGCGGCGGGCCACCAACGCGACCCGGAAACCCTCGCGCCCGAAGCGACGGGCCACGGACACCCCCAGACCGGTACCGGCACCGAAAACGGCGATCACTTTGGACACAGGACTGCTCCTTGCCGTGACAACGTTCTTGACCCGGGGGTCAACTTGCTCGCCGACGGTAACATGTGAGTTGACCCAGGGGTCAAGTTGATTCCGCGGTGAATGCGATCATGGAGGCACGCAATGCCGGAGCCGGGAGGAACGACCTGATGCGGGCCGACGCGCAACGAAACGCGGAGAAACTGCGGGCAGCCGCCGCCGAGCTCTTCCAGGAGCGCGGCCTCAAGGTGCCCCTGAAGGAAATCGCCCGCCGGGCCGGTGTCAGCCATGGCACGCTCTACAACCTCTTCGGCACCCGCGAGGCCCTCATCGACGAAGTGGTGGCCGGCCTCGCCGCGGACCGGCTCGGCGAAGCCGCCGAGCGCGCCCTGTCCTTCGAGGATGCCGGGGAGGGGTTCGCGTACTACGTCGAAAAGGTCTGTGAACTGCAGGCCACCGATCCCGCGGTCGCCGACGTCGTCAGCGGATGCTTTCCGGCTGCCGAGTGCCTGATGGCCATCTGTGGCCGGGCGCAGGACGCCGCCGCGCGGATCATCGAGCGGGCCCGGCTGGCCGGCGCTGTCCGCCCGGACTTCACCGGCGAGGACCTCCTGCTGTTCTTCGGCACCAGCGCTCTGCTCGCTCGTGCCGTCGCGGACACTGCGCCGGACGCCTGGCGCCGCCAAGTCGCCTTCCTGCTCGACGGACTGAGCGCGGAATCGGCGCAAGGGTCGCTTTCCGTCGCCCCGCCGACCCCGCAGCAGATGTACGAAGTGATGGGCAGGCTCGCCGGCGCGTCGTAGCAGGAGCGGCAGGAGCGGCAGGAGTGGACGCTCCTGGGGGGAGCAGCAGTCCGGATCGTGGCTGCCTCCCCGGCTCGCCCGGCAGCAGCTTCCCCGGCCCGGTGGGGTCGTAGACGCCGGACAGGGGCCCGGCGGGCATCTCCAGAACGAGGCCGTTGGCGGTGATGGGTGGAATCAGCCACTCTATGATCATTTTTGGCCAGTTCCAGGCTCTCGCCCCCGCCCCCGTGGCCGCTACGTTCACCCCTTGACCGCACACACACGACCAGGGGGAAAGGGCAACGATGCGCCCCACAGGACCCGTCAGCCGCACCGGCAGATCACTCATGGCGGTGACCGCTGCGGCGGCCGCCTGGGCGGTCACCGCCGTGGGCCTCGCCGCCTCGCCGGCTGCCGCAGCGCCCACCACCACGACGGCGCAGACGCCCGCGCCCGGCGACGCCTGTACGGCGGCCGACCTCGGCACACGCCACCCGTACATCAAGTCCACCGAAGTGTCCCCGACGATCACCCACTTCAAGGGCTGGTACGTCACCGAGGGCACAACCGGCACCCAGACCGTCACCACCACCACCGAGACGACCGTCACGGTCTCCGTCGGCCTCAGCGGCAAAATCGAGGGTGGTTTCGGCACCGAGGCCCTCGGCAAGGTCGGCACGAGCCTGGGCTATGACGTGAAGGTCGACTACACCTCCACCAACACCGAGTCGAATGCGGTCACGTGGAACTTCAGCCAGCCCGGCTACTACGGCGCCTACAAGGGCACCAAGAAGGTCACCGGCACGTACGTGAGCCTCAACTGCAACCGCGTCCAACAGGGCGACGGCAGGTGGGCGTTGAAGTGGGTCGAGGGGCCCGACGGAGGCAACTTCACCACCTACACCACCCTTGAGGAAGGCGCGGTGCGCTGCCAGGACCAAGTGCCCGCGGGCAGCATCATGGCCAAGGCGCAAAGCCTCCTCGACTGCGGCTCGGCCGCCGCGAAGGCCGAGCGTCCGGCGGGCGCGGTGGCGCCGGCAAAGAAGCAGACGCGGGACCGCCTCGCGCAGCCCCCGGCGCACGCCGGCGGTACGTCCGCTGAACAGCCCAAGGCCACCACCGGGCGTAGCGCGCGGGCCGCTCTCGACTGCCAAGCCCAGGTCTACAAGATCGCCGTACCCGGCAAGCCCCTGTCCTGGGGCGCGCCGGTCCTGGCGGCCGACGGCGTCCGCCTGCGTCCCTCGTCGATCTTCAGCGCCCACCTGGACAACTGGCGTCTGTGCAACGTGACGGAGCGCAACGGGGTCCTTGAGGCGTCCCTGTGGAACTGGGGCAACGGCGGGTGCGCGACCATCGCCGCGCAGAACGCGGCCACCGAACGGGCGGTCCTGCAGACGGTCACCTGCGCGGAGGACGACCTCCAGCGGTTCTACATCTACCGCGACGTACCCGGCAGCTCGAAGATCGGTGTGCAGAACAAGTACACCGGCTCCATGATGGGCCACGACCGGTACGCGGACGGGGAGTTCATCCGCCAGTACTCCAGTGGCAGGCAGGACGGCACGGGTACGTACACCCTGGTCGGAGTCTGACGGCCCACACCCGGTGAGCGGCCCCGCACGTGTACTCCCGGCTTTCCGGGTCCGTGCGGGGCCCTCCCGTCAGCGGGGCATCAGGCGATCAGCACGTCAGCCGGCGGCGACGTGGTCGTACGGCGTGTGTTCCGCGGCCTCCGCGCTTCTGTCAGGGCGTCGGCACCCGCAGCCGGCTCCGGTGAGATCCGTCCAGTTCCGGCTGCCCGCAGGTAGCCCTGTCGTATGTCACTTCGGCGGCGTGGGTAAATTGGCCGCTGGGGAGACGAGGGCCGCAGGCGGGGGGACTGGTACGTGGGCTGGCGCGACGAGATCGCTACGGCGCTCGGCGAGTGGATCAACGTGGAAGGCGGTGCGGGCAAGCAGCCGCGCTGGCAGCGCATCGGCCGGGCGGCCCGCACCGGGGGTGCGGGGCAGTACGCTGTCGATCTTCGTGGCTCCGACATCGGTCCCGATCAGCTCGGAGGAGACAGGCATCGTCACGCCCTACCGAGTCCAGTCCGACGCCACTCTGGAGGCACTGCGGGACGTGGAAGGCCCGGGAGGGGGCGCGTCGGCAGAGGTCGGAACCGCGCACAGGTTCCAGGGCCGGGAGTTCGACATCGTCGTCTTCGACACGGTGGAAGGCGGGGCGGGCAGCCGCGAGCTGTGGATGGCCTGCGCCCACCTCCAGCCGGCGGCGAGCAGCTGGCCCCGGGACGGCGTCCGTCTCTTCAACGTGGCCGTCACCCGGGTCAAGACGCGTCTGTACATCATCGCCAGCGGCGAACGCGTCAAGAACGCGAAACCGGGGACGGCCCTGGCGCACCTCGCGGCACTCGTCGGCAGTCGGCGTGGTGTGCGGGTCCTCCAAGCCAAGTCCTTGATCACCCCGCCGACCGCGCCGCCCGCGTGCCGTGGGGAGTTCGGCACCGCGCTCGCCGAGGTGCTGAGCCGGCACGTCGAGGTGACGGAGATCGACGATGAACGCGACTTCTTCCGCACGTTCACCGAGGAGATCCGGCACGCACGGCACTCCTAAGCCGGCCAACCAGAAACTCATCGCCGACCTGCGGACCATCGTGGATGTGGTCGTACCGATGAACGTCATGCACCAGAAGATCGCGGTCATCGACGAGCGGATGGTCATGCTCGGCAGCCTCAACGTCCTCTCGCAGAGGTGGACCCGTGAAGTCATGCTGACGATGCGGGGTGCGCACTTCGCCCGGAAGCTGCTGGAACACGAGCATGCGGCGGTCTTTGCCGCTCCGCTCCGCCCCGCTGCGGGCGGTGCGGCGGGGCGGAGATCGAGATCCGCCGCAGGCAGAATGGCACCTGGGTCTGGCGCTGTTATGCCCTGGCCTGTAAGACCACACCCAAGGGCGGGACCAACGCGTGGACCCAGGATGTCCGTTTGAGGAGCCGTTTCATCAGGTGACGCGTGAGGCTGCAGCCGATGGCGGTGACGGGCGAGGACGCGCTCGGGGTTCCCGGCAGGGGCAGGCCGTTGCGGTCGACGATGAGGTGCATCTTGGCAGGACAACGTCAGGTCGATGCCCTCGATCTCGCCGAGCCACTGTTCCTCCTCTGCTCGCCGCCCGCGCCTCATGATCCGGTCCTGCTCCACTTCCCCCAGGCGCGGAACCATCTTCGGGTTGATCTACAGCATCGGGCAGCGGAGGCACGCTTCTGCGAATTTGCCGGGAAGGCCGGCCGAACGCTCCCGGGCGCGGTGTGATCATGTGTTGTCGGATCTGATGTCCGCGCTCAGGGCTTGCACGGCGTCATGGTAGTGATTCCGGTCGAAGCGAAATGGACCGAACGCCGTGTAGTCGCGTTCCATGCGGTAGGGCTGCTGGAAGGAGTCCCAGATCACGAATTCGTCTGTCACCGTGATGCGGGCCATGAGCGGCCAGCAGTTCAATTCGCCGCATCCACAGCCGAGCAGGGAAGTCGTTCCCAGCACGTCGGCGGACCGTCCATGGAAGTAGTCTTCCATCGGACCGAGCCGGAAAAGCTGCGGGAAAATACCGCCGTAGGCATCGCCTGCGGGCTGCATCCCGGTTTCCGTCTCGAACCTGTCGATCAGGTCGGTGAGCGGTATTCCGTCGATGGATGGGACGACCTCGAGCGCGTCGCGTTGCCATAATCGTCGCGGCGCTGACAGTCGAACTGGATCTCATTGCTGGTCCTTCCCTGATTGTCCCAGAGCCGTCCTTCCCTCCTGGAATCCCGGTCATGCGGTGACGAAGGTCGTCACGCTCCGAGCGGGAAGCATGGCGGTGAAAGAGCCGTTCGACAGGCCGTCGGTGCCCTGAAGAGCGACGTTCCGGCTCGCGTCGGTCAGCCAGGACGAGACGCGGGACGCGGTGCCGCGCTTCAGGGTGAACTGTTGGCTCACCGGAGACGTTGTCTTGTTGGTGGCGACGACAACGACGGAGCTGCTGCCCCGGTACGCTGAGACGTAGACGTTCGGCGCCGGGGTCGCCGTCGCCTCGATCCGTACGTATCCGGGACGGACGAACCTGGCGAAGTGCGCCATGCAGGCGCCTCGCTTGCTGAGGTGGCCGTCTTCGCGCAGGAGACCGTAGCTGCGGCGGATGTACCACCAGACGTATGCCTGGAATTCGGCGTCCACCATGGCGTGGTGGAGGTGCTCGGCCACGTCGAGGGCCTGCGGCCAGAGGTCCGCCGAACTGGTGCTGTCCGGATGGTAGACCTCGGTCATCCAGAGTTCTTTGCCCGCGCCCTTCTGCTTGAAGAGGGGGTAGGGAAAGTTCCTGACAGGCGTGCCGTAGAGGTGGGTGCCGATGATGTCCACGTTGGCGAGCGCCGCGGGGTCGTCGAGGATCGGGTCCGAGACGGTCTTCGTGTAGTTGAAGGATTCGGGGGCGATGACCCGGGTGCCGAGGGAGCCTGCGTTCTCCCGCAGGAACCGGACCAGCTCGCCGGGGGTCCACCACGTCCAGTCGTGTGCGTAATCGGGCTCGTTCTGCACGGATATGCCGTACAGGTTGACTCCGTGGTTGCGCAGGAAACCGTTGAAGTCGTTCAGGTGCCGGGCATAAGCGCCGTACATGTCGTGCCGGAGGCGCCTTGCGTCGGTCCGGCTGCCGTGGACGAAGGTCTCCACCATGTGGGCGGGCGGATTCCACGGTGACGCGAACACGGCCGCTCCCAGCTCGGCCGCGCGTCGCGCCGTCGCCACATCGCGGCTCCAGTCCGCCCGGTTCTCCGGAACGGGAAGGCGCAGGACGGACAGTCCCAGCCGGCCCTCGCCGGTGCCGAACGCCGTGTCCCGCTGGGCGGCTGTCAGATCGCCGATCCAGGCCGCGTGCGTCATGCCGCCGAAGCCCCGGATCGTCTGCCGCCGCGCCGCGGGGTCGACGAACGCCGTGGTGGGGGCCGCGGTCCTCGAAGTGCCCTTGGCCGATGCCGATGCCGTGGTCGTGAGGACCGGCAGGGCCCCCATCGCCGCCAGGACGGTTCTCCGGCCCGGCGGCCTGCGCTCGCAGCTCTCGGGTTCGTGCGTGTCGTGCGTCACGTCGTCTCCTTCTTCGGTTCGTTGATTGCGGTCCGGGGCACCCTCGCGAAGGTTGCCGGCGGAAGGCATTAGGTTGCCGAGCGAGTCGTGAGCCAGGGAAAGTGGCTGGATCGAGAGGGCTGACCGGCCGTGGAGCACTCCCTGAAATGCGTCGCGAGATCTTGCGGCAAGCGCCGGCCGGCGGGGCAGGCCGTCAGGGAAGCGGGGCGCCCCGCGCGGTGGTCCACAGCTCTTGACGGCCCACTGCGCCAGGCCGGCCACCCAGCGACTTGCAGAGCGAGTACGCCCGCGGGTCGGCCGCTCCGTCATAGCGGCCGAGCAGCAGCGGGAGAGGTGAGTCGACCATGCCCTGGAAGGGCAGTGCGGACGCCAGCGCTTTGAGTGGTCCCGGCATCAGGGCGAGGGGGCCGGCTGCCCGGCGACCCTGATCCGGCCGTCCCCGGCCGACGCGGCGCGTACCCCGGGCAGCCCCCGCTGCATGATGTCCGCGCAGGCGCGCTCGGAGGCCGTCGCGTCCCGGTGGTCGAACAGGACGGACCGCAGGCCGGCGGTCCGCAGCAGGCCCCGGATGCTGCCCTGGCGCACCACCCGCCCCGCCCCACGACCGGGGCGCTGTCGCAGATCGCGGCGATGTCCAGCAGTTCCCGGTACAGGGCGAGAATGCGGCGGTACACCGGGGCGAGGATCTCGTAGACGCGGTGCAGGATGCGGAAGGAGCCCGGGACGGACAGGCCCCACCAGAGCTGACTGCGCCGGCCGAAGACGACGCCGATCTCATGGGGTTGGCCTTCCGGTGCCGGTACGGCTCGATGCCGCGAACCAGGCAGTGCCCGCTGGTCGGTGTCATGATGCCGGTGAGCATCTTGATGGTGGTGGACTTGCCCGCCCTGTTGGCGCCGATGTACGCCGCCCTGGGGCCGACCGGGATCGTGAAGGACACCCCGTCGACCGCGCGGACGGTCCGGACGCACGGGCGGGCGGGCTGACGAGACGTACAACATCGGGGCATCGGGGCGGCAACTCCCTGAACAATCTCGACCTCGCGCACCGCCTGCTGAGGCGGTGCGGTGCGGGTCCCGACCGCATAGCGCACGTCAAGGACCGCAAGGGCCACGACCGCCGGACGCGGTGGACCACAGCAAGATCACCGCAGAGCTGGGATGCCTGTCGCGTGTCGGCTTCGAGCGGACGCTGACCGCCACGCGGACTGGTACCGCAACCACCGATCCTGGTGTGAGCCCTTGTCCGCGGCCGCCTGAGGGGGCTGTACGGCGGCAGGGGAGGGGGCGTCGGACACTCCGGCCCGGTCGGCCGGGCGCGTTGGGGACATACCTGCTGCCATCCCCACGACCGCGGGCCGGAGTGCGTTGAAGGTAACACCGCTGAAACATTTGCGAAAGAGTTTGCGGGCTCGCATTTCGCCCTCTGCCTCGGCGAACTGTGCGTCTGACGCGAAGGGTTGACCAAGGGTGAGTGGCGCCGTACGGTCTCGACCGCAAAAACTTGCTGCAAAAATCAGTCCGCCTTGTCCGGCATGGCGCGTTGCTCATCGAGGCTCCCCCGCCCCCTCAGACTGGAGCCCACCATGGCCAGAAAGACCGTGGCCGCAGCACTCGCCCTAGCGGCGGGAGCTGCTGCGGCCGTCACGGCACCGACGTCGGCACAAGCCGATGCGCCCGGCGGCAAGGACGTCACGGCGGTGATGTTCGAGAGGAGCTTCTCCTCCGTGGCGAAAGCGTGCACGGAGGAGCTGGGTCCCGACGGATACGGGTACGTCCAGATCTCCCCGCCCAACGAGCACCTGGCGGGCAGCCCCTGGTACACGGCCTACCAGCCCGTCAGTTACAAGATCGGCACCAAGCTGGGCGACCGCTCGGACCTCAAAAGCATGATCGACACCTGTCACGCGGCAGGCGTCAAGGTCGTCGCCGACACGGTGATCAACCACATGGCGAACGCCTCCGGCACCGGCTCCGCGGGCTCGCCCTTCAGCAAGTACGACTACCCCGGCACCTACTCCGGCGCCGACCTGGACACCTGCCGGAAGAAGATCGTCGACTACCGGGACCGCTGGGAATCCCAGAACTGCGAAATGGGCGGCCTGCCCGACCTGGACACCGGCGAGGAACACGTCCGCAAGACGATCGCGGGCTACCTGAACGACCTGCTCTCCCTCGGCGTCGACGGCTTCCGTGTCGACGCCGCCAAGCACATCCCGCAGAACGACCTCGCCGACATCAAGTCCCGGCTCACCGACCCCGGTGTCTACTGGAAGCAGGAGACCATCGGGGCCCCGGGCGAGGACGTCCAGCCTTCCGAGTACTACACCACCGGAGACGTCCAGGAGTTCACCTACGCCTACGATCTCAAACGGGTCTTCACCAAGGAGAAGCTCGCGGCGCTGAAGAACTTCGGTGAGGGCTGGAACTACCTCCGCAGCGACAAGGCGTCCGTGTTCGTCACCAACCACGACACCGAACGCAACGGCGGCAGTCTCAACTACAAGGACGGTGCCGACTACACCCTCGCCCACGTCTTCATGCTGGCCTGGCCGTACGGTTCCCCCGACGTCCACTCCGGCTACGAGTTCACCGACCACGACTCCGGCGGCCCGGACAACGGCCGCGCCGAAGCCTGTTACCAGAACGGCTGGAAGTGCCAGCACGCCTGGCGCGAGATCGCGAGCATGGTCAAGTTCCGCAACACCGCAGCCGGCGCACCGGTGACCCACTGGTGGGACAACGGCAACAACCAGATCGCCTTCGGGCGCGGCGACAAGGCGTACGTCGCCGTCAACCACGAAGACGCCCCGCTCACCCGCACCTTCCAGACCTCCCTGCCCGCCGGCGGTTACTGCGACGTGCAGACCGGCAAGGGCGTCACGGTCGATTCCTCCGGACGGTTCACCGCGACCCTGGGCGCCGACACGGCCCTCGCCCTGCACGCGGGAGCGAAGAAGTGCGACAACAGCTCCCCGACCGAACCCCCGCCGGCCGCCGGAGCGTCCTTCCACGTCAAGGCCAACACCCAGTGGGGGCAGAACGTCTACGTCGTCGGCGACAACGCCGCACTGGGCAACTGGAACACCTCCAAGGCCCTCAAGCTGGACCCCGCGAGCTACCCCACCTGGAAGCTCGACGTGAAGCTGCCCGCGGGGACATCGATCGCGTACAAGTACCTCCGCAAGGACGCGACGGGCCACGTCACCTGGGAGGGCGGAGCCAACCGCAGGACCACCGTCCCCTCCGGCCCCGGGATCAAGCTGAACGACACCTGGCGCGACTGACAGCCGTCCAGCCCGACGCACTCTGACCGCCGCCGACGGACGGCGGCCGCCGAGAACGACCGCCCGGCCCCCGGCGCCGGGCGGTCCGTGCCTCGCTGTCCGGCGGCAACCCACCCGCGCCCGTCTCCGAGACACCGAGAGAGCGAGACACCGAGACACCGAGAAGAGGCGTCACATGCCCGGGAGCCGCGCCTGCCCCACGCCGGCACTCGGTGGAGTCTTCGGCCTGGACCTTGCCATGTCGGCGGCGACCTGGCTGGACGAGACCACCGTCGTACGGCGGGAAACCGGAGCCGGAGTCGCCGGCCAGGGTGGCTGCGCCTGATCCCGCCCCGGCTGACCGACGCCCAACGGACGGCCCACCCCGGTACACCGGTCACCAGGCATGCACGATCGACCCACGGGACCGCCACCGGGCCACCGAGGCCCGGGCGAGCCGCCAGGTGATCGCCACCCAGTGGGGACAGGGCGGAGCTCTGCTCGGTGCGACCGGTGTTCGTCCGCTCCAGCAGCGAGAGCGGTGCGATGCCCGGTACGAGCTTGCAGTTCTCGTCGGCCCTTCTCAGGGGCGAACCGGGCACCCGTACCCAGGAGTTCCTGTGCGACGTGGCATGTCGATCGCCTGTGCTCGGCGGTGCCTCGACCGCACCGTCCTGCCGTGGCCGTACCGCGACGACAACACCCACTGAAGGCCGGCAGGAGGTGAGCGGTGTATCCGAGCCCCCGATATTGCGCCATTCATCACCCTGCCAAGAGGACGGAAAATGCCCGACACCCGATTCGACGCCCCTCGCCCGGCTGCGGAAGGACTTCGCATCACACCCCGGGGACGAACCCTCACAGAGAACCTGCCGTTCGGCCACCGACTGCTGAAAGGTTGCCGTGTTCTGCGACATTGTCGGAATCCGGTGGACGCTGCTCGGCGGTGGTATCGAATGTCTCCCGCCGAGACCCGTCGCCAGGAAGGACGTATTGCCGTGCGGCCACGTACATTCGCTCCCGCCGCGAGCACTCGGTCCCACGCGTACGCCGCTGCCGACTTCCACGTGAAAAACGGCCGGCTCATCGGGAAGGGCGCGCGACTCCGCAGAACACGCATGCCAATGTCTCGGGCAGCCGTGTCCGGCTTCGGGACACGCCGGTACGACCTCAGGCGCGCACCGTACCGCCGCTTCATTCCTGCCACTTCGCCACTCAGGCAGCACTACGACTTCAGGAGAGAATATGGCTACAGGTCACAGCACACACCGGCGGGCACTGTGGCGTCGGCGACGAAGCGTGGTCGGGACCGTGGTCACGGCGCTGCTCGCCGGTCTGTGTATCGCCTTGACCACGACAACGGCGTCGGCTGCCTCGGTGGACACCAACGCCTGGTACGTCCTGGTCAACCGCAACAGCGGCAAAGCGCTGGATGTCACCGACCGGGACACCGACAACGGAGTCGGGCTCCAGCAATACACCCGCAATGACGGCGCCTGGCAGCAGTGGCGCTTCATCGACTCCGGGAACGGCTATTACCGGTTGCGGTCCCGTTTCACCGGCAAGGTCCTCGACGTGGCGGGCCGGTCGACGGCCGACGGTGCCCGGATACAGCAGTGGGACGACACGAAGGCGTCCAGCCAGCAGTTCCGCCTGGCGGACTCCGCGGACGGGTACCAGCGCCTGATCAACCGCAACAGCGCAAAGGCCGTCGAGGCCGCAGGCGCTTCCACGGCCGACGGGGCCGCCGTCAACCAGTACACCGACCGGGGCGGGGCCGGTCAGCAGTGGCAGCTGGTGAAGGCCGGGACCACCGCGAATTCCCTGCCCGCCGCCTTCTCATGGGTGTCGACCGGTGTGCTGGCGGGGCCGCGGTCGGACGCGTCGCACCGGCTCGTGTCGATCAAGGACTTCTCGGTCGTCCGGTACAAGGGGAAATACCACGTCTACGCCACGACGGCGAACACGGCCGGGAAATGGAGCCTGGCGTACTTCAGCTTCGACAAGTGGGTGAACGCCGCCTCCGCCACCCAGCATTACCTGGACTCCTCGCCCATCGGTACCCGTTACGCGGCCGCGCCCCAGGTCTTCTACTTCGCCCCGCAGAAGCTCTGGTACATGGTTTACCAGACCGGCCCGCCCACCTACTCCACGACGACCGACCCCGCCGACCCCTCCTCCTGGTCCGCCCCCAAGCCCTTCATCGCCTCGGAACCCGACGTGGTAACGCAGAACAAGGGAAAGGGGCGATGGATCGACTTCTGGACCATCTGCGACACCGCGAACTGTTACCTGTTCTTCAGTGACGACAACGGGCACCTCTACCGCGCCCGGACCACACTCGCCAATTTCCCCAACGGCTTCGGCGACACCACCATCGTGCTCTCCGATTCCCGGCCCAAGCTCTTCGAGGCGTCGAACATCTACAAGGTGTCCGGTACCAACCAGTACCTGCTGCTGGTCGAGGCCATGGGAGCGGGCGGCCGTTACTTCCGCTCCTGGACGTCCACCAGCCTGACCGGGCCCTGGACCCCGCTCGCGTCCACCGAGAGCGCCCCGTTCGCGGGCAAGGCCAATGTCTCCTTCAACGGGCCCGCCTGGACCGCCGACATCAGCCACGGCGAGCTGGTCCGCTCGGACAACGACCAGAACCTGACCGTCGACCCCTGCCACCTCCAGTACGTCTACCAAGGGCGCCCCCCGCATTCCGACGGCGAGTACTCACAGCTGCCCTATCGCATGGGGCTGCTCACCCAGGCCAACTCCACCTGCTAGGCCGAACCCGTCTTGCGCCCTCACCGAAAAGGAGAAACCCCGGACGTGAACACGAGCTCCCACTCCCGAAATCGTGCAGGCCACCGCTTCGGCCTGCTGCTCAAAGGCATCTGTATGCCGGTACTGGCGACTGTGTTGTGCCTGTTCCTGCCCGGCACCGCCAGCGCCGACACCGTCACGACGAACCGGACCGGCATGGACGGCGGCTACTACTACTCGTTCTGGACCGACCGTTCGGGATCAGTCTCCATGAACCTGGCGTCCGGCGGCAGTTACAGCACATCCTGGAAAAACACCGGTAATTTCGTCGCAGGCAAGGGCTGGGAAACCGGAGGACGCAAGAGCGTCACCTATTCCGGCAGTTTTCACCCGTCCGGCAACGCTTATCTGGCGCTCTACGGGTGGAGCACCAACCCCCTCGTCGAGTACTACATCGTCGACAACTGGGGCACCTACCGGCCCACCGGCAGCTACAAGGGCACGGTGACCAGCGACGGCGGCACCTACGACATCTATCGGACGACCCGCGTCGACGCCCCCTCCATCGAAGGACCGAAGACGACGTTCGACCAGTACTGGAGCGTCCGGCGGTCGAAGCGTACGGGCGGCACCATCACCACCGGCAACCACTTCGACGCCTGGGCGCGCCACGGGATGCGCCTTGGCACCTTCCATTACATGATCATGGCGACGGAGGGATACCGGAGCAGCGGAAGCTCGAACATCACCGTGACCGCATCCCCTTCCGTTGGTGGAAACGTCTAGCTGCACAGCGACATTGCACGGGCTGCCATGGTGAAAACTGCCAGGGCAAGCAGGTGGGACGGGGAAGGCATCGAGTGGCTCCGAGTGGCTCCGAGTGGCTCCGAGGTGAGGAAAGGCACGAGAAAACCATCTCGTCACCACGGCCGGCCCCGGGCACATACCCGTCCCACCGCGCTGGGCTGCGTCCGGCTGGACGAACGGGCAACCGGTGGGCACCTCGCGCTTCTCGACGTTGGCGAGGAAGACGTCCCCTTACCCCTCGGTCGGCGTTCGGTAGTCGTCGCTGGGCCGGGTGGCCTGGCGACGGGCGATGAAGGCGCGGTGGGTCTCGATCGGCTCGGCTGCGTAGATCGCTGGTGGCGGAGTCGGTCAGGGGAGCTGCCCGAGAGCCCCTGGTCACTGTCCCTGTGCGTGTGGGGCCGCCGGGGCGAGGAGAGCGGACAGGGCGTCCTGAAGATCTTCGATCTGGCGGCAGTGAAGTGCGGTCATCCCTGCCTCGCGGGCGGCGATGACGTTGGCGGCGGTGTCGTCGATGAACAGGCAGCGCTGGACCGGGGCCCCGACTCGCTCGGCGGCGATGAGGTAGACACGCGGATCGGGTTTCGCGATACCGATGCGGGAGGTGTTCACCACGGTGTCGGCGAGGTCGTTCAAGCCTTGCCGCGCGAGATCGGACTCCAGTCGCGTGGTCGCGTTGGAGACCAGGGCGATGGGCGCGACTTCACGGACCCGGGTGAGCAGGGTCACCACCTCTTGATCGACACGTGGCGTGAGTTCGGACCAGGCGGTGACGATGTTCCGGGCGCGGTCCATCGATCCACACACCTCGGCGAGGTCCGCGGCCACAGCCGAGCGCCATTGTTCATCGGTGACCTCCCCGGTGATCGCGGGCTGCAGGCGGGAGGGCGCGAAGGCGGCAGCCGCGATGGTGCCCGCTGGGAGTCCGTGGACATGGTCCAGGTCAGTGGGTCCGGGAGCGGGCCAGTGCCGAAGCACGCCGTCGATGTCGCAGAGCACGGCGTCGTAGCGGCGGACAGTCATGCTCGGGACTCCTTGGTGGTGTTCGTGCAGCCGTAGACCGATCTGGCTGTCACTGAAGGGGCAGCCTGGCTGTCTGCCGGGGGAGAAGCCAGGGAGCGTCAAGGGTGCCGATCTTGGCATGCCGCGTCGGGTGGCAACGAGCTCGCGGAGCCCTCGGGGGGAAGTGGGCAGCGCCGGCGTCCGGAGCGCCCCCACTGCCGACAACCACCGACAACACCCCACCGGTCCATCACTCCGGCACCGCAAGGCCGATCATGAAGGGGGCGGTCGGCGCCGGGTTGCGTCCCGGTGGAAAACGGAAGTGGCGTACGTGCTTCATGGTGAAGCCGGCTCCCGGAATGGCGCGGTCCGTCCGGCGGCTCACCCGGCACCCGCCCGAGATGTGCGGCCACACGAGATCCACCGCGCACTGGTAGGCGGCGAACCCCCGGGAGCGCGAGCGGATGTGCTCGTAGAAGCAGAGACGTCCGCCGGGGCGCAGCACCCGTCGGATCTCGGCGAGCGCGGTCGGCAGATCGCGCACCGAGCACAGCACCAGCGAGCAGACGACCGTGTCGTACGACGCGTCCCCGGCGGGCAGCCGTTCGGCGACACCGTCGGACACGGTCACCGGTACACGGGCCTTGGGCGCTGCCTCCCGCGCCAGCTCGCGCAGAGTTTCTTCCGGTTCCAGTGCCACGACCTCGGTGACGGTGTCCGGGTAGTGGGGGAAGTTCAGGCCGTGTCCGGCACCGATCTCCAGGACTCGGCCGGTGGCGGGGGCGAGCGACTCGGCGCGGTGTTCCTGGGCGCCGTGTTCCTCCGCCCAGGCGGCGAGTTTGGGATACATCCGGGCGAAGCGTGGGTGGTTGACCTCGGTGTTCACTGTCCGTACCTCTGTCTCGGGTCCGACGGGTCAGTTCAAGGGGCGGCGACCGGGGGCGACCGGATCAGCGCACGTACAGGTCACGGCCGGCGAACTGGATCCGGCCCAGGCCCACCGCGTAGAAGCGCAGCAGCATGGTGTGCCGGGCCAGCGGGCGGCCGGTGCTGACGGTCAGACGGGTGCGGGCCGTGCCGCCCGCCGGTACGCGCACCGACTCGTCGTCGAGCCGGAAGCCGAAGCCGTGCGGCTTGCCGTGCGTGATGCGCCCGCCCAGGAGGAGATCCAGTTCCTCGTCGCCGCTGTTGCCGATCTCCACGCCGAGTTCGGTGTCGGTCCCGGGGCGCAGCCGGTTGTCTCCGGTGATGGTCAGTGTCACCGCCTCGTCCTCGGTGTCCTGCACGGCACCGCAGATCGCGCAGCTGATCAGGTAGCGGCGCAGGTGGGGGCGGAGGATGTTGCCGCTGACGTAGCGGTGGAGGGCCTCGCCGCAGTAACGGCACGGATCGTCGGTGCTCTCGGTGCGCTGCACCGTGTAGGTGTGGCGGTACGCCTCGACGAAGTGGTACTCGCGGCTCTCGGTGGCCTGCAGGAGCTTGTCCATGACACCGCGGTCGAGCGCGGCGCACTTCTCCTGGATACGCTCGACGGACCGGCTGAACCGTTCCCACTCGGTCAGCTCGAAGCGTGTGTTGCGCGCTCTGCGGGCCATCGTGGGCAGGTTGTTGACCATGTCGGTCAGCACCGCGCGGCCCTTGTCGAGCTTGATGTCCAGGAACGCCAGGTTCTCGTACCGTTCGAAGGCCCGGGTCAGCCCGTCCAGTTCGGCCCGCGGCGCCGTGGCGCGTACGTCGAGGACGCGGGGCGACTCCTCCGTGAGCAGCGGCCGGTCCTGTACGCCCAGCACCATCATGTCGAGCCCGCCGTCGATCTCCGCGGCGGCCGCGTAGAACGGGGTGCGTCCGCCGAACGGAGTGGCAGGCCGGATGTCCAAGGTGCCGTCGCGGTGCGCCGCGAGGAGGTCCGGGTCGTCCAGCCGGACGCGGCTGTACGTCGGCATGAGGCCGTCGAAGCGGACGGTGGCACGGTCTCGCTCGTACGTGACCGCCGGCACCGGGCTGGTCCGCGGCGCACCGCGGTCGCCGTAGACGGCCTCCGGGTCGCCGATGACGATGACGGCCGGCGCGTCCACGCCCCACCGTTCGAGGTTGTCGTTGACCGCCCGTACGGCGGCGCCGACCGTCAGACCGTCCTCGATCAGGGCGTGGAAGAGCAGGTTCTCGCCGGGGATGCCGTCCTTGAGCAGCGGGCTGGCGACGAAGCAGCCCGCCCAGCCGTCGAGGAACCGGCGGGAGATGGTGAAGCGGTTGTGCTCGCCCATCAGCTGGGTGCCGAACTTCAGTGTCAGGCAGGCGTTGGCGAAAACCACCTGAGCCGTGATGGCGGCGGGGTCGTGCCGCCGCGCGTCCGGGTAGACACAGGTGTCTCCTTGCATGCAGGCGGGCAGCGGCCCGGGCGCGCGCCGGGCCGCCGCCTGCTCCTCCGGGTCGTCGGTCAGACCGCACAGGATGTCGTCGGGGGTGACCCGCAGATAGTCCTCGCTGGCGTGGGCGATGAAGCTCAGCACCCGGCGCAGCACCGTGCCGTCCATGAGGTGCCCGGCGTCGACGGCGTCCGTCGGGTAGACCGTCAGGCGGCCCGACGTCATCGGTTCCTTGCCCTTGAGGAGCCCGGCGAAGAACTCGTCGCGCTCCGCCGGAACGTGCGGATAGACCAGCGTCTTGAACACCAGCTCACTGAGCTTGGCCGGGGTCGGCCCGCACAGGACGCCCGTGTTCACCTCCGGCACCTCCCGGCGGAGCCGGTTCAGCAGCGCGAACTCCAGCACCCGTTCCGGCCCGACGACCGTGAGGTAGCCGCCGGGCGGCAGCTCCAGCGCCGCCTTCACGACCTGGCTCACGGTGTCGGCCCGTACCAGTCGGGCGTCCTTGGCCAGCGCGAACACCAGTGCCGGCGCGCAGAACCCGGCGTCGTCGGTGAGGGCGACGACGAGATGGTCCTCCCGCCCGTCGCGCGCGCAGTCACCGGCTCCCGGAGGGACGGCGCCGTCGGCCCGGGCAGGTACTGCGACCGTTTCCAGGCCGAGGCGCGCCGCGATCCGGCGGGGCCACACGTGCTTCCCGGCCGGGTCGAACACGGGCAGGTACCGCGCACCGCGGCCGTGCTGAGCGAACGCGTACTCCAGATAGTCGCCGAGCGTCGTGGCGAGCCCTATGGTCACGTCTTCCAGCCCTTCTCGTCTCCGCGTTCCGGTGGCCGGGCCGCGCGGCACCGACCGGCATCGTCGGGGGCAGCCCTGGCTCAGGCGCCCGGCTTACGGGTCATGGCCCAGGTGCGCGGGCCGCCGCCCGGGAGCGGGTAGTCGGCCGTCACCTCGAAGCCGAGGCGCTCGTAGAAGCGCACGTTGCGTTCGTCGGAGGTCTCCAGGAAGGCGGGTACACCGGCCTGTTCGGCGGCTTCCAGGCCGGGCCGGATCACCGCGCCGCCCAGTCCCTGCCCCTGGCGGCCGGGGTCGACGCCGACGGAGCCGAGGAACCACACGGGTTCGGTGGGCCGGTGGGGCCCCATGGCGGCCTCGGCCTGCGCGGAGAAGTCGGCACGGTCCCCGGCGATCTCCGCGAACTGCGGACCGATCTCGGCGAAGACGTTGCCGGCGTCGGCGGTTTCGGGGGTGGTCCAGACGGCCACCGCATCGCCGTCGTCGGCCACCCACACCTTGCCGTGGTCCAGGCCGATGCGGGAGACGAACAGCTCGTTGAAGCGGTGCAGGCGGGCGAGGTGGTCGTCGGCGGCGATGGTGTGGCGGGTGAAGGGGTAGTCGGCGAACGCGCGCTGGAGGGTGCGCAGCGCGCGGGGGAGGTCGTCGCGGGTGGCGGGGCGGACGGCGGGGGTGTTCGAGGTCATGGGTGTCACCAGTTCAGTTGGGCGGGAGAGTGGTCGGAAGTGGTCGAGTGGTCGGAAGTGGTCGAGTGGTCGGGGGTGGTCGAGTGGTCGGGTGCGGTTGGGCGGTGGGTGCCGAGAACCCCGACAGCCAGTTCGTGCAGCTGCGGGTTGGCCGACAACGCGCCGCCTCCGGTGAGGATGTCGCCGCCCGCCAGGTCGGTGCAGCGGCCGCCGGCCTCCTCCACCACCACCCGTACCGCAGCCACGTCCCACGGGCTGACGACAGGCTCGGCGGCGATGTCGACGATTCCCTCGGCCACCATGCAGTGCTGGAGGAAGTCGCCGTACGCCCGGTCTTCCCAACAGGCGTCGGCCAGCCGCAAGTAGGCCGCCCTGGAGTGGAACTCCGGCCAGGTGCACAGGTTGGTGGTGGACAGGTACGCGTCGCCGAGACAGTTCACGCCGGACACGTGAAGGGGGGCCGGCGGCTCGTTGCCGCGCCGTGTCCAGGCGCCGCTGCCCGCGGCGGCCCACCAGCGCTGCCGCAGCGCGGGAGCGCTGACCACGCCCACGGTCGGGCGGCCGTGCTCGACCAGTGCGATCAAGGTCGCCCAGACCGGTACGCCGCGCAGGAAGTTCTTCGTGCCGTCGATCGGGTCGACGATCCACACGCGTGGCCCGTCCGGGGTGCCGCCGTGCTCCTCGCCGAAGAAGGCGTCCGCGGGCAGCCGCTCCTTGAGGGCGGTACGGATGGCGTCCTCGACACTGAGGTCGGCGTCGGTGACGGGGGTACGGTCGGGCTTCTGGTCGATACGCAGGTCGCGGGAGCGGAAACGGGCACCGGTGATGGCGTCGGCGAGGTCTGCGAGATCGAGGGCGACGTCCAGGTCACCCGGGCTGGGCATATCGGTGTCTCCTTGGGATGGGCGGTGGGGCGCCCGGGCCCGGCCGCCGCGCGGGGCGGCCGGGGCACGCGGGCCGGGATCCGGGGGCTACTTCTGGTGCAGCTCCAACAGGTGGTACTCCATGACCCGCACCACCTCGATACGACGGATGCGGCGCAGCAGCTCCACCCGCATGCCGGCGTCCTCGGCGAACCGGTCGAGCATCTCGCGGTCCCCGAGGTCGGCGGTGCCGATGAACAGCCGCCCGCCGTCGGCCAGATGTCCGCGCGCCCCGGCCAGGTAGCGGGCCTGGCCCTTGTAGCCCGGGTCGAACACGGCGTGATGCAGGTGGCTCTTGAGGCTGAAGTCGTCCTCCACGAACGTCCACGGTACGTTCCAGAAGATCGCGTCGAAGCGGTCCTCGGGGGTCAGGGCGTCGTACAGGTCACTGTGCAGGGCGCGTACCTTGTCGGCGACCTGGTGCCGACGCGCGTTGGCCTCGGTGTTGGCCACCGCCTTCTCGTTAATGTCCAGCGCGGTGACCTGCACGCAGCCGGAGAGCGCGGCGGTGACGGAGATGACGCCCGTGCCGCAGCCCACCTCCAGGAACGAGCCGCCCTTCGGGTACGGCAGGGCCGAGGCCATCACCTCGGTCGCCGCGGTGATGGTGCCGGGGAACACGTCGCGGTGCAGGTCCCACTCCCGGCCGAGCAGGGTGAACGAGTCGGGCAGATCGTCGCCCTCCATCGCCCGGTTGAGTACGGCCTCGGCGGCTTCGGGGGATTCCTTGACAGCCATGGTTCCTCTCCAGTCCTCATGTCGGTCGTGCGGGTGGGGCGGGGTGGAGCGGGGCGGGGCCGGCCCCTGGCCCGTACGGTGGGCCGGGCGCTCGTCAGCCGTCGTCGCGCGCGTGCCCGGCGAGCGCGTCGCGGTGGCGGCCGATCTTCTGGAACGCCTCGATGTAGGCGTCGATCAGCTCCTTGTCGGCGGGCCAGTCGTTGAAGGTCGGCAGGGACAGCGCCTGCTGCTCGACGCGCTCGGCAGCGGTGCCGGGGGCGGCCACGTTGGCGTGCTTGGGGGTGCCCGGGAAGAGCGGGCTCTCGGCCGACGCGTACAACGGCAGGGTGGACAGCCGGGGGCCGGACGGCGCGCCGATCTCCATGCCCTCGGCCCGCAGTGCGGTGATGAGCTGCTTGCGGGTGACGCCCGGCAGCGCCTCGGGCAGGAACAGCGGCTTGTAGCCGTACCAGGCCCCCATGTCGACGTCCTCGCCGACGTGTACGGGCTCGATGTAGTCGACCTCCGCCAGCCGCTCCCCGAAGTAGCGCAGGGCGCTGTGCCGGGCCTCCTTGCGCTCGGGGAACGCGGCGAGGGAGTGCAGGGCGACGATGGCGTTGAACGGCGACATGCGCAGTTTCAGCCCGAACCCGGTCACCCAGTGATCGCGCAGCGCCGCGTCGGTGATCTCCTCGCGGCAGCGGTCACGGTAGTGCCCGAGCAGGGTGGCCCGGTCGTGCACCCCCGCGTCGTTGGTGACGAGGATGCCGCCCTCGCCGGCGAAGACGGCCTTGTTCGCCTGAAGGGAGAAGACCGCCGCGTCGCCGAAGGTGCCGCACAGGCGGCCCTTGTAGCGGCTGCCGTGGGCGTGTGAACAGTCCTCCAGGACGCGCAGGCCGTGCCGCTCGGCGATGCGCATGACCGCGTCCATGTCGCAGGGGTGACCCCACTGGTGGACGACGGTGACGACCTTCGTCCGCTCGGTGATCGCCGCTTCCAGGGCCTGCGGGTCGATGCCCCGGGTCAGCGGGTCGATGTCGGCGAGGACGACCTCGCCACGCAGCGCGTGGACCGGGCTCAGCGCCGCGTGGTACGTGAGCGCCGGGCCGACGACCTCGACGTCTTCCCGCACCCCGAGGGCGAAGTAGGCGGCGAACAGGGCGCTGGTCCCGGAGTTGAAGGTGACCGCCCAGCGGACCTGGTCGTCGAGGAAGGCGCGGAAGGCGTCCTCCAGCTCGCGGACCGGGCCGCTGCTGCCCCGGATGGAGATGTCGTCGTTCCGCTGCGCTGCCAGGGCGGTGAGTTCGGCCTCTTCGGCGCGGGGCGGCCAGATCTCGTGCGGGAGCGGCCGGGTGATGGCCGGGGTGCCGCCCAGCAGGGCGAGGCGTTCGCCGGTGGAAGTCACGGGGTCCTCTGTCTCTCGGTCGGGAAGCGGTCGTACGGGCGCAGGACGGCCTGGGGCCAGGGCCCGGGGCTGGGGAAGCGGCGGCCGGCAGGGCGTCGCGGGGTGGTGGCGAAGGCGCGTACCGGCGGTGTACGAAGGCGGCCGGGGGCAGCGGCCCCGGCGGCCGCGGGTCAGGCGGGGACGGCCTGGCCGGGGGCGGTCAGTGGTGGCCCGGCTTCCACGGCGGTGCGGGTGTCGGCGGGCCGGTCGCGGTAGATGCGGTCGAGCAGCCGTACCGCGGAGAGCTGCCGCCGGACGTGCGTGGTGCGGTAGTCGCGGTCGTCCAGATGCCGGAAGTAGTGGGCGAACATGGCGTTCACGGCCGCGCCCTTGGGCTGCTCGGACACCAGGCGGTACGCGACATCGCCGTCCGGGGAGTGCAGCGCCGCTTCGGTGGGCGTGACGTTCAGGGCGCCCTCGGTGCCCAGGATCGTCAGTTTCTCGACCTTCTCCAGGTTGTGCCGCGAGATCCGCAGCGAGCCCGCGAAGTCCAGCCCCGGATAACTGAACTGCACGCTGGCCAGATCCTCCAGGCGCCGTTCGCGCATCTCCGCGTAGCGGTGCAGGAAGGTGGAGCGCACCTCGGCCGGGGCCGGGAACAGGCCGCTGAGCACGTCGAGGAGGTGGTAACCCATGTCGAGCAGGACGCCGCCCAGCGCGAGATCGCTGGTGGCGCGCCAGCCGCTGGTCGGGGTGGGCAGGTTCAGGTGGTAGTCGTACGAGAACCAGTACGGCCTGCCGATCTCCGCCAGCTGCTCTCGGGCGAACGCGAACACCGGGTTGAAGCCGCGCTGGACGAGGGTGAAGGCACTGCGGTCCGCGTCGTCCACCAGCTTGACCAGTTCCCGGGCCTGCGCCTCGGTGACGGCGAAAGGCTTCTCCTTCAGGACGTGCTTGCCGGCGCGCAGCAGATCGCAGCAGATCGCGAAGTGCGCGTGGTGCGGAACGGTCACCACGGCGGTGTCGAAGTCGGCGGACCGCAGGGCCTCGCCGAGGCTGCCGTAGAGCGGGAAGTCCCACTGCCGGGCCAGCGCCGCGGCGTCCCCCGAGGGGTCGACGCCGCCGGCGATGTCGGTGTGCCGCCGGACGATCGGTAGGTACTCCTGCCCCTGGTGTCCGGCGAATCCGATCACCAACGAACGACATCGGGGGCGACTGCTCGGTTCAACCACGTGTGTCACGCGCTCTTCCCTTTCTGACCCGATTGCGGACGTACGTGCGTCACTGGACCGGCGACCGTCACAGCGTGTCGCTGATGTCCTTCCGGTGGGGTGCCGGTGTCCGGGCGAGCCAGGTGTGTGCCGCGGTCACCGCGTCCCGGACGAAGGTGCTGCCGCTGCGCCGGACGCTGTCGTCGAGGAGGGCGAGGTCGTGCGGTCCCACCCAGGCGCAGCGCGGGTGCTTGTCCCGTTCCAGGCGCGGGGCGGTGAGGTCGCCGACGGCCTCGACCAGGTAGTCGATCTCGGTGCGGGTGCCGTCGTCGGCGTCCCACTGCCCCTCGGCCACCCGGTGCAGGACCCGGCCGAGGTGCCATCCGGTCTCCTCCGTCAGCTCGCGGGCGAGCGCCTCAAGGGGGCTCTCGTCCGGCTCGACGTGGCCGCCGACCACGTCCCAGCAGCCGGGAAAGAGCCGGCGGTCCAAGGAGCGCTGCTGGAGGAAGACGCGGTCCCGGCTGTCGACGATCAGAGCGCCGACCACCAGCTTTCCGGCGGCTCGCGGGCGACCGGCGGGGGCCGGTGCCGGCCGGCCGTCCACCGCCCGCTCAGTCACGGTCGCGCGCCGCACGGTCGGTGCGCGCCACCGCCGTGCCGGCGAAGTGGTCCAGCGTCCGGACGAAGGCGTCGCCGTGCTTGCGTGCCGCGGTGGCGTTGAAGCTGCCCGCGTTGTCGCACACCTGGTGGTAGCAGGGGTCGAACGGCTGGCCGGCCGTGCCGCCCCACAGGCGGGCCTGCTCGGCGGTCTTCAGCTCGAAGGACCCGCCGTTGAGGCCGCCGGCCGGAATGCCGGCCTTCATGAAGGGGGCGTAGTCGGACCGGCCGTCCAGCTTCCAGGTCTGCGCCACCTCGCCGGCCTCGGCGAAGGCGCGGGTCAAGCGGTCCGCGATGTCGGCCGAGCCGTTCGGCGGCGTGATGCCTCCCTCGGGGTCGGCGTTCTTCCCGTCCATGGTGAACAGCCCGGAGTTCGGGCCGCCGATCATCTCCAGGTTGAGGTAGGCGGCGACGCGCTTGCGCTGCGCCGGGGTGAGCCGGTCCACGAAGTACTGCGAGCCGAGCATGTCGAACTCCTCGGCGCCCCAGAAGGCGAAGACCAACTGGTTCTTCGGGGCGGGCCGCTGGGCGCCGCGCAGCGCGCTCTCCAGGAGGACGGCGACGGCGGCGCCGTTGTCGTTGATCCCGGCGGTCTCGGGCACCGAGTCGAGGTGGGCGCCGGATATCACCTGGTGTGCCGGATCGCCGGCCCTGGTACGGGCGATGAGGTTCTCGGTGGTGCGCTTCTCGGTGCGCGAGCGGAGGGTGAGGGTGCCGGGCGCGTTCTGCCGGGCGGCTCGGGTCAGGGCCTCGCCGGTCTCCGGCGACACCCCTGAGACGGGGATGCGGGCCCCCGCGGCGTCCTTGAGCCAGCCGTACAGCTCGCCCGCCCGGTCGTTGATCACCACGACCGCGGCGGCTCCGGCCGCGGCGGCGGCCTTGCCCTTGTCGTCCATCGTGCAGCCGCCGTTGCCGACCAGCGCGATCCGTCCGGTGACCGTGGCGCCGTCGTACGAGGCGGGCGCGCAGCCCTGCCGCCGCTCCTCGGGACCTGTCAGCGCCGCGAACCGCGCGGTCAGGCCCTTCGCGGGGGTCGAGGGAGAGTACTTGGCCACGATGACGGGCACCGGCTTCCCGCCGGGCAGGGTGAGCCGTTCCGTGAGGACCTGGGTGAAGAGGAAGCCGAAGGGCTGCCGCTCGACCTCGTAACCCGCCTTCTTCAGCCGCTGTTCGACATAGTCGAGGGACTCCGCGTAACCGTTGGTCCCGGAGGCGCGGTTGCCGCCGTTACGGTCGGCTATGCGCTGGAGCGCATCGACATGGGCACGTACCCCGCTGTCCGTGAGAGACGCCGGCGCCGTGTCCGCCCGAGCCGGCACCTGTGCCAGCAGGAGCGCGGACAGGACAGCGACCGACACGGCAGCAGTCGTCGGCGTACGGAAACCCACTTCTTTTCCCCCTGTTGTGTGCCGTCCCGGGTGTGTTCCACCGGGGCGATGGGTGCGAAGCGCTTCCCGTGGCGGATGCGTGGCACGGGAGAAGCACTGGCCGGTTCGGTGCGGCAGCGGGCATGCGAGCCCCTGCACACCGATGCGAAGGAAGCGCGGAGTGTCAGGAGTGACGCCCCGGCTTGAACGTGTCTCAGGTAATAACAAGTCATTGCGACTTTGCAAGCCCTTGGCGATCTAAGGGCGGGTTGCGAGGGCTGATGGCCAACAATTCAGGCCAACGGCCGCCGGTTCGCCATCACGTCGCCGACCTGCAACGTTACGGGTTTCGGAGGCGCCACCCGGCGGACTCTCACGGTTGCTGGCATGGCTGGATGCGAGCGGTCCGTTTATCTCCGCACCTTGCCGGAACTTTGCCTTGCCTGCGGTTGAGCCGACTTCCGCGAACGGAAATTTCCCGTTGAACTTTTTCCGCTTCAGCGATGCTTACCAGCCAAATGCGCCACGCCCTGGAACCCCGCGTTCCAGGGGTGGGTAGCTCTGCGTATCCGCGACACCTAGGCGTTTGACGGCGCGTATCCGGCTCGAACTCACGGCGGAAAACCCGCCCGGCGGAAAGCTCAGGCCGGCACCCCGGCAACGTGCCGGCCCCGCTCGGAGCGGGTGCGCGGCTCATCGACTGCCGACGACCGCCCGACAAGTGGGCCACCGCGCAGCAACTCGTCAGTCGGATGCCGGCGGTGTCCTCGGTGCGCGGAACAGGCAGCCGATCGCGGCGGCGAGAACGATGAGGCCGACGGCGACGAGCGAGGCGGACAGGCCGTTCATGAAGGCGGTCTCGACGCCGTCTGCCAGGGCCGCGCCCCGGGCACCGAGCGATCGGCGACGTGCAGGCCCGCCCCGGCGGAGTCGCGTGCGGCCTCGGCGGCGTCAGCGGGAAGCTGGTCGGGAGGGGCGGGCAGGTTGGAGCGGTAGTGGCTGCCGTAGATCGGTCCCATGAGGGCGATGCCGACGGCCGAGCCGACGTCGAGCCGGGAGATGACGAACAGGCCGGCGCTCAGCAGCAGGCCGACGGTCGTGGTGGCCTTCATCCCGACCCGTCGCACCAGGTGAGGGGTGGCCTGCGAGGTGAGAGCGTCTCGGCGCCCGCCCACCCGGTCAAAGACGCCCTACGCGCCCGGCCGGCACCGGAACAGCCGTGCCGACAGGTGGTGCTGCAGCGGGTGGCCCACTGCCGCGAGGTCGTGGACGAAGTCGAGCGTGTCCTCGACGGTCAGGGCGTAGCGGCGGCGGGTCGCGGTGACCTCCTTGGCCGTCGGGGTGCGGGCCACCTCCTGGGTGGTGAGGTCGACGGTGCCGTCACCCGTGTGGCCGACCGAGATCTCCGCGATGCCGGTGGGCTGCGTGATCAGGGCTTCCACCCGCCCCTCGGGCTGGAGCCGCCACCACCCGCTCTCCCGGGCCGACGGCCGCAGCGGAGCGCCGTCCGCGTCGAGCAGCCAGGCGCGAGCCTCGTACCGCAGGAAGGGACGTCCGTCGTGGCTGAAGGTCACCTCCTGCGCATACGTGAACTCCTCGGCCAGCGTCGGGTACTCGCCCCGCCCCTGGCCGGTCCAGGTACCCAGCAAGCCGGTGACCGGCGCGAGCAGCGGGTGCGGCGCGGGTGCTTCGTCCGGCCGACGGGCATCCGGGTACGGGCGTTCGCGGGCGGGATCAAGGTCGAACATGGCGCGCTCCTGAGTACGGGCCGGTGCCGGATGGCAGCTTAGGGCTTGCAGAGGAACATGGTGGGGAACATTGTGTGGCTTCCGACCCTGTGGCTCGGTGTTCCGGTACAGGCATACCGAGTGAGGACAAGGGAAAACTCGTCGTGACGTTCGAGGGCTTCCCGCATCTGGACGAGCAGCATCGGCGGCAGCCGGCCAACGGATGATGCCCCGTGCCCGGTACTCGCCACTCGCCGTGTCACGAGGCCGAGCGCGAATGACAGTCCGACGTGCAGGGCACCCAGAACAGGGTTGGCAGAGCCATGCTCAGGACCTGTGGATCGGCCTCGGGAGACGTACCTTCCCGGGTGATTGATCGACAGGTCATCGAACCCAGCAGTGGTGGCGGGCCGTGAACGCACCCCACCTCGTCGCACTGGTCCGTGCCGGGGCCCGCTTCGAGCGGGGCAACCTGGCCGAGCGATCCGCCGGCCATGCGGCGTGATCGCCACCGGCTCCCGCCGGCCGGAAAACCGGTGGCGAACCCGGCCGGCCCGCGGTGAAGATCGCGGCATGTCCCACTTCCTGGAGACCGGCCGGCTCATCCTGCGCGCGTTCACGACGGCCGACACCGGTCACCTGCTCGCCCTGGACAACGATCCCGAGGTCATGCGCTTCATCAACGGTGGCCGCCCCACCAGCCGCGAGGCGATCGAGACGCGGGTCCTGCCGCGACTGATGCACGACTACCCGTGCTGGAAGACCCGCGGCTACTGGGCCGCGCAGGAGAAGGCCACCGGCACCTTCCTGGGCTGGTTCGAGTTCCGGCCGCTGGACGAGCACAGCCCCGCCGTGGTCGAACTCGGCTACCGGTTGGACCAGGCGGCATGGGGGCGCGGCTACGCCGCCGAGGGGTCCCGGGCCCTGATCCGCAAGGGGTTCACGGACCTGGAGGTCGAGCGGGTCACGGCGAACACGATGGCCGTCAACACCCGTTCCCGTCGCGTCATGGAGAAGTCGGGCCTGTCCTTCGTCCGGAACTTCACCGGGGACTGGCCGGAGGCCATCGAAGGCTCCGAACATGGTGAAGTCGAGTACGCACTCACCCGGACCGAATGGGAACGGCCTCGGTAGACGTCAACGGCCCACCCCACGAGTCTGGGCAATTTGTCGAGGCGTGCGGCGTGATGCAGCGGTGTGCCGCCAAGGGTGGAGGCGCTCAGAAGAGCCCGAGCTTCTTCGGGGAGTAGCTGACGAGGAGGTTCTTGGTCGACTGGTAGTGGTCCAGCATCATCTTGTGGGTCTCGCGACCTATGCCGGACTGCTTCATCCCTCCGAAAGCGGCGTGCGCCGGGTAGGCGTGGTAGCAGTTGGTCCAGACGCGGCCGGCCTGGATGGTGCGGCCGGCGCGGTAGGCGGTGTTGGTGTCGCGGGTCCAGACGCCGGCGCCGAGGCCGTAGAGGGTGTCGTTGGCGAGGGTCATGGCGTGGTCGAAGTCGGTGAAGGGGGTGACGGCGACGACCGGACCGAAGATTTCTTCCTGGAAGACGCGCATGTCGTTGGTGCCTTCGAGGATGGTGGGGCGGACGTAGTAGCCGCCTTCCAGTTCGCCGCCGAGTTCGGCGCGGGTGCCGCCGGTGAGGACGCGGGCGCCTTCCTTCTGCCCGATGTCGAGGTAGGAGAGGATTTTTTCGAGCTGGTCGTTGGACGCCTGGGCGCCGATCATCGTGTCGGTGTCCAGGGGGTGGCCCTGCACGATCTGTTCGGTGCGGGCGACGCCGGAGGCCAGGAAGTCCTGGTAGTGGCTCTGCTGGATGAGGGCCCGGGACGGGCAGGTGCAGACTTCGCCCTGGTTGAGGGCGAACATGGTGAAGCCTTCGAGGGCCTTGTCGTAGAAGTCGTCGTCGGCGGCGGAGACGTCGGCGAAGAAGAGGTTGGGGCTCTTGCCGCCCAGTTCGAGGGTGACCGGCTTCAGGTTCTCCGAGGCGTACTGCATGATCAGGCGGCCGGTCGTGGTCTCGCCGGTGAAGGAGATCTTCGCGACGCGCGGGCTGGCGGCGAGAGGCTTGCCGGCCTCCACGCCGAAGCCGTTGACGATGTTGACGACGCCGGGCGGCAGCAGGTCGGCGACCAGGCTCATCCAGTAGTGGATGGAGGCAGGGGTCTGCTCGGCGGGCTTGAGGACGGCGGCGTTGCCCGCGGCGAGGGCGGGAGCCAGCTTCCAGGCGGCCATGAGGACCGGGAAGTTCCAGGGGATGATCTGGGCGACGACGCCGAGCGGCTCGTGGAAGTGGTACGCGACGGTGTCGTCGTCCAGCTGGGAAAGGGTGCCCTCCTGGGCGCGGATCGCGCCGGCGAAGTAGCGGAAGTGGTCGATGGCGAGGGGGAGGTCGGCGGCCAGCGACTCGCGGACGGGCTTGCCGTTCTCCCAGCTCTCGGCGACCGCGAGGGACTGGAGGTTGTCCTCCATACGGTCGGCGATCCTGTTCAGGACGCGGGCGCGTTCGGCCGGCGCGGTACGGCCCCAGGCGGGCGCGGCGGCGTGGGCGGCGTCGAGGGCGCGTTCCACGTCCTCGGCCGTGCCGCGGGCGATCTCGGTGAACGGCTGCCCGGTGACCGGGGTCGGGTTCTCGAAGTACTGCCCCTTCGCGGGCGGTACGTACTCGCCGCCGATCCAGTGGTCGTACCGGCTCCGGTAGGACATCACGGCGTCGGCGGCACCAGGGTTCGCGTAACGGGCCATGAGAGCTCCCCATCGCTGTCGGGTCGGTCGCGGCCCCGCTCCCGCGGCGGGGCGCCGGTGCGCAGGCTAGGGGCGGGGGTGTTGCGGGGACGTTGCGAGGGCGCGGGGAGCGCGTATGCCGCGCGGAGTCGTGTGGCGGTGGAGGCCGGTGCGGTGTCTCCGGGCCGGGCGGTGGCCTCCAGGGCTTCCCAGATCTCCAGGTCGTGTTCGCCCCAGGGGGTGTCCGCCCACAGACGTAACGTTTCCGGAGTGCGGTGGGTGAGGACGGAGCGCCGTAGCCGGTCTTCGAGGAGGGAACGGAGGCGGCGTACGCCGGGGGCTTCGGAGCGGGGGAGGAGAGGGCCGCGGTAGCCGCGGAGCGCGGCCGGCAGGTCGCCGGCGGTCAGGTCCGTCTCCACGGTGTCCGCGTCCGTCTGGACGGCTCTGGTCAGGCGGTACGGGCGCGAATCGAGCAGCGGGCCCACGACGTGACGTAGCCGGGACAGCTCCGCGCGCAGGGTCACCGGGCGGATGTCGCGTTCGCCGTAGAGCAGTGTGGCCAGTCGGTCGCCCGTCAGTCCTTCCGGGTGCCGGGCCAGCAGCAGGACGATTTCGCTGTGCCGGCGGCCGAGCCGCAGCGTCCGGCCGTCGGTGGTGAGGAGGGCCTCGTCCCGGGCGAGCACGGTCAGATGTGCCGTGGGTGCCGGATGTTCAGCGTACTTCGCGCACTTCGCGTATTTCGTGTACGAGGCCAGGTGGGCTTCGGCGGCACGGGCGGTGGCCTGGACGAGGGCCAGGCTGTGCGGGCTGGCGAGGTGGTCCCCGCCGGTGATGTCCACGGCACCCAGCAGCCGGCCCGTCCGCAGGTCGTGCAGGGGCGCCGCCGCGCAGGTCCACTGCTGTACGCGCTTGTTGTAGTGCTCGGTCGCGAAGATCTGTACGGCGTGGTCGGCGGCCAGCGCGGTGCCGGGTGCGTTCGTACCGGCGTGCCGTTCGTCCCAGCGCGCGCCGGGCACGAAGTTCATGCGCTCCGCATGGCGGCGGACGCCTGGGTGGCCTTCGACCCAGAGCATCCGGCCCTGCGGGTCGCAGACGGCGAGGACGTGGGCGCCGTCGTGAGCGATGCTGCCGAGGAGGTCGCGGAAGACGGGCATGGCGCGGGCCAGCGGGTGTCCGTCGCGGTAGGCGCGCAGTTCCGGCTCGTCGAGGTCGATCGGCGCGGGCCCGTCGAGTGTCGCGCGCGCGGACGCCGACCGGCGCCAGGAGTCGGCCACCACCTGGCGTACGGGGTGCGTCACCGGGCCGCCCGCCAGGAACACCTCGTGGGCGTGCCGCAGGCTGCGGGTGCGCTCCGCGGGGTCGGTTCCCGTCTCCATCGCCAGCCAAGGGTTGACCACGTGTCACCTCTCCGTTGCGGTTCCCTGCCCCCGTCGTCCCGTACGCCGATGGTGCTCGTACGGGGCGGGGCAGTAAAGCCCGGGGAAGGCCAGGGCGAAGGAGGTCAGGGCGAGCACGGGGCGATGTCGTGGGCACGGGCCGGGGTGTGCGTGCGGTCAGGCGGGGGCCGGCCTCGTCCCGGGGACGAGGTCCGAGGTGGCCCGCCAATGCGCTTTCGGGAGGCCCACCAGCCCGTACAGCCCGCGGACGGGGGAGCGGCGCGGCAGGAGGAGCGTTCCTGCCACGGCGGCGAAGACCGTGAGGCCGGCGGGGTAGCCGAGGAAGCGGACCAGTGTGCTCGCCAGGAGGGCGCCGGCCAGCGGCAGCCCGTAGAGACCGGCTCCCGCGACGGCCACGGCGAGGAAGCGCGGGACCTTCCGGTCCTGGGCACCGCCCGGCAGGAGCCACCCTTCGGCCAGCCAGCCGATTTCCACCAGCAGCATCGTGCCGATGACGGCTGCGCCGAGGAACAGGAGGGTGAGGAAGGTGCCGGAGGTGAGGAAGCGCAGGACGTTGTTGACGACGCTGTCCTCCGGCCAGGCGCGCAGTGCGGCGCCGTCCGTGGTCAGGAAGCGGCGGTAGCCCTGGCCGTCCCAGCCGTGCACGAGGGTGCCGAAGAGCAGGAAGGAGCCGCCCGCGCAGTTCAGGTACGCCCAGTAGCCCGCGCCGACCAGGCACAGCGCCTGCGCGAGCAGGAAGCCGAGGAGGGTGGCGAGCACGACGCCGCCTGCGTAAAGGAGAGAGAAGCCCGCCCAGACACCGCGGTGCCCGTCGGCGATGTGCATCGTCGACCAGGACGGGTTCTGCCACATCAGGAACAGTCCGGTCGGTACCGGCAGCATCGCCGCGTACAGCAGCGTCAGACACAGGTACGGGTTCGCGGCGCGGCTGACGAGACGCGGGGCGAGCAGTGCGGGCAGTCCGGTGCGGTCGGCGGCGCGGCGTTCGAGGAACTGCAGCTGCCGGGCGGCGGCGAGCGCGAACGTCGAGCCGGTGGCGTACGCCCAGAACAGCGCGGCCGGCAGCCCGATCATGCCGTCCCCGCTCCCGGCCCGGCGTCGAGGGTCAGTCCGTCCGCGACGATCAGGTCGGAGGTGACCAGGGCCTGTTCGGCGTCCACGTCGGTCATGAAGACGAAGGGCGGTACGACGGGTGGCACCGGGAGGGTGTCCGGGGTGAAGGTCAGGCAGATCAGCCCTTCCAGGCAGCCGCTGAACTTGGTGAGGTAGAGCGTCACATCGCCGCTGAGGTCCAGGCTGCGAGCGCCCAGGCTGAGCTGGGGGCCGCCGGCGTCGCGGGTGGTGAGCCGGTAGTCCGTGAGCGAGGCGGCCTTCATCCGGAGGACCATCGCCTTGACCGGCCCGTCGGCCGTCTGCACCTCGGTGACACCGGCCAGCAGGAAGCCCTTCGGTGCGAACATGGTGGTGGTCACCGTCGGCGGGACGGGTGGGGCGGGGATGCCGGGGGCCGCGTGCGCGGGTCCGGTGGGGGTGCCGATGACCGCGATCAGGACGATCGGCAGGGTGACGGCGAGGGTTCTGCTCCGGCCCTTGTCGTCCTTGCCGGACGTGTCTTCGTCCTGCTGCGAGAGGGTTGGGGCGGTCCCCTCGTCCCCGTCACCTCCCTCGTCCCCCTCCGCCTCCTCCCGCAGCGGCGTCCACCCGAACCCCATCGCGCTGCCCGCGATGCCCAGCCCCATCCCCACCAGGAACCCGCCCAGGTTGGTCGCCGCGAAGGACAGGACGGACAGGATCAGCGCGTGCAGACTCACGTAATGGTGCGCGGCCGGGCGCAGCCACAGGAACAGCCCGGCCACGATCAGCGCCAGCCCGATGCCGATCGCGGCCAGTCCGCCCAGGCCGAGGCTGATCAGTACGGTCAGCGGCGACAGCGGTACGAGCAGCAGTTCCGCGCCGCCCAGGATCAGCAGCAGCCCGGCCCAGAACGGCCGGGTCCGCCGCCAGCCGCGGAACGCCGCCCGCCGCTCGGGCCAAGGGAGCCTGGCGGCCGGGCGCCGGGTGGTCAGAAGCACTTCTTGCCGTCCAGGCTCACGTCCAGCCGCAGCCCCTTGAGGCGGAAGTTGCCGCCGGTGGCGGACCACGCGTGGGACCTGACCCCGGCGACCTCGATGTCCCCGGCCTGGAGACCGAACTTGCCCTTCTCGCCCTGGACACCGGGCACCTGGTCGAGGGTGGAGGCGTCCCGCCCGATCTGCGCCGTACCGAAGCGCGCGTCGCCCACCAGGTCCTCGGCGTCGATGACGAGGCTGTCGGCGGTGACCTGCCCGGCGTCGCCGCCCGCGGTCAGTTTGAACACGACGGTGCCCAGCGGCGTCTTGACCTCGGCCGCCTGGCAGATGTCGCTCAGTGTGGCCCTGCCCAGGCCGAGCAGTGCGACGGGGTGGCCCTTGCCGCCCACGTCGCGGTCGGTGTGGACGTAGGAGGCCAGCCCCTGACTGGTCAGCTTGCCCGAGGTGACCTGGAAGTTGGTGCCCGAGACGGCGAACGACGCGGCGAGCGCGCCCTCGGCCATCACCGAGGCCATCGCGCCGACCGCGAGCACCGCGGGGATCGCCGTGACCGCGGTCTTCTTCCAGGAGGTGCGTCCCTGCGGCAACGGCCGCCTTTTCTTGCTCACTGCTTCCTCCCCGGGGCAGCGATGGGACGGCTGCCGGCGCAGCCGTGGACACGTGCGAGCGCGCGAGGGAAGTGCCTGGTGGAGCTGCCACGGGACGAAGCCGCAGGTGGCGTACTTCTGCCATACTGCGGAAAATCCGCGGCAGTTGGAGACTAGGGCTCGAATTGAATAATAGTCAACAGCGCGGACCCGGTGTCCCACGGGTCGCCCGCGTCACCGAGCGTTCGCAGGCACGCCGTGCCGAACTGATCGCCACCGGAAGGAGACTGTTCGCCGACACCTCCTACGACGCCCTGTCCATGGACGACATCGCCCGCCAGGCCGGTGTAGCGAAGGGCCTGATCTACTACTACTTCAAGAACAAGCGCGGCTACTACCTCGCGATCATCGAGGACGCCGTCGCGGAACTGGTCCGGCGCGCCGCGAGCACCCACGACCTGCCGCCCGTGGAGCGGGTCCAGCACACGATCGACGGCTATCTGCGCTACGCCCAGCACCACCAGGCGGCCTACCGCGCCATCGTCACGGGCGGCGTCGGCTTCGACGCGCAGGTGCTCGCGATCCGGGCGGAGGTACGGGAGCGACTGCTCGGCACCATCGCGCACGCCGCCTGGGGCCGCGAGGACATCCCCGCACTGGCCCGTACGGCGTTGGTCGGCTGGCTCTCCAGCGTCGAGGGCGTCACCCTCGAATGGATCGCGCGCCAGGAACTGGACCGGGAGACGGTCGGCTCGCTGCTGGTCCGGGGGCTCGGGGACACCCTGCGGCTGATCGAGGAGTACGAGCCCACCTGCCCGGCGCCCACCCGGCCGTCCGTCTCCTGAGGTGCGCCGGAGTCCGGGATCGTCCCGACGGGGAATCCGTCGGCGAGATTGTCGGCCAGGGGGGCTGCTGCCGGTGAATAGTCGACTTGGATTACCCGGGCAACCGCCGTATCCCTGCGGGTAATTCCTCTGGGGGTGCGGCCCGGACTTTCTTGCCTTGACGCGGTCCCGGCGCAATGGTCGGGACTGCTGGTTGAGGCGTCAACTGCCCGCCGGGTGGCTCCGGTTCGGGAGGGCGGTGGGGTGGGCGCCGGGCTGAATGAAGGCACGGTATTGGTTTATCGTGAAACATCACCTCTGGTATAGGCCAATCGTTCGGCATGGGCGCGATTCTCGCGGACGGGAAAGTCATGGCATGATCACGCGCATCCGTTCCGCGAATCTTCGCGAACGTCCCGTCGTCGTGAGGCGCTGCCTGCGGAGCCGACTCCGTCGTGGCGCACCCCACCCCACGTCCCGAGGGCCCACTGTGCACAAGATCACCAAGCAGGCACTCATACCTGCCTTGACCACCATCTCCCTGCTGGCCGCGGGGTGTTCGTCGGTCGGTACCGGGAAGGCCGGCCGGGTCGGCGACGCCGCCGAGGCCGCCGGTGCCGATGGCGTAGGCGGGGCGGCCGCTGCCCCGGCCGCCGAACTGGACGCCGCGGGCGACACCGGCCAGGGCGGCGGTGCCACCGGCGACGGGCGGCGGCTGCCGGTCACCGCGGTTCCGGCACCGTCCGCTCCGTCCGGCGCCACCGCAGTGGCGCGCCCGTCCCGCGACGGGCACGTGACGCACAAGTCCTCGCTGCGGATCGCCTCGTACGACCGGCGCAGCGGGCGCGCGGTCATCGCGGGGGCGGTGGTCGCTCCGAAGGGGCCCTCGGGGGCCTCTGGCTCCTCCTCCCCGGCGCCATCGGCCTCGGCGTCCGGCTCTCCCGCGCCTTCCGCCCCCGTTCCCTCCGCCCCCGCTCCCTCCGTCGGTTCCGAGGGGGCCGGAGGGACTGGGGGGACTGAGGTGTCTGACGGTGCTGGAGGAACTGGAGGGGCCGCCAAGCCCGCCAAGCCCGCTTCCCCGGGGGAGAAGTCGGCGGTGGTCGTCGGCGACGTCATCGCGAGCGCACCTGCCCCCGGCGCCCCCAGCGGCGTACTGGCCAAGGTCACCAAGGTGCTGGGCACGACGCACCAGGGCACGGAGGTCAACACCGCCCCGGCCACGCTCGACGCGCTGCTGGGCAAGGACGAGGCGGACGGGAAGGTGCCCGTCGATCCGGCGGGTTTCTCGGTCGAGCCGCTGGTCAAGGGCGTGAAAGTGTCCTGGGCGAAGAACGGCGGGCGCCGGTTCGGCCCGCAGGGCGCCACGCTGCCCCTGGGCAGCCTGCGCCTCGACGTCGGCGCGTCGGTCGCCACCGCCGAGGGTGCTCCGGCCGATGCCGCCGCCTCGGTCTCCGGCTTCGTCCAGCTCTCCCCGAAGGTGGAGTTCGGCTACCACGGCAACCGTACGCACACCGACTCCGCCGCTCCCGGGACCGGAACCGGCACGGCTCCCCGCGGTGCCTACATCGGGCTGTCGGGTGACTGGTCCTCCCAATGGCAGTTCAAGGGCCGGGCCGCCGCGTCGACCGGCAAGGACAAGCCGCTGCGGATGCCGTTCGCCAAGCTGCACGCGGACCCGGTCGTCCAGGTCGGCCCGGTGCCCGTCGTCGTCAACCTCGACCTCACGTGCTATCTCGCGGTGGAGGCCGACGGCCGGATCACTGTCGATGTCAAGCAGGACCTCAAGGGAGGTTTCCGGGTCGGCGGCAGCTACAGCTGGGCCAGGGGCTGGAAGCCGGTCAGTGAGTCCGGCCTGAAAGCCACCCCGGTCCAGGCCGCCGTGACGGCGGCGGGCCGGGCCAAGGCCGTACTCGGTGCCGAGGCGGGCGTCGGCCTGTACGGCATGGCCGGGGTGAGCGCCGACATCGCCCCGTACCTGCGCGGCGAAGGCAGTGCCGTGGTCACCGGCTCCTCCGACGGGAAGGGTTCCGCCACGGCCGACTGGAAGGCCTTCGGAGGGCTGGACCTCTCGGGCTCGCTCCAGGCTCAGCTGACGGTCTTCGGTACCCCGCTCTTCCAGAAGCGCATTCCCCTGGGCGCCCTGCACCGGGAGTGGCAGCTCGCGGCCGGCCGTCTGTCGTCCAGCGCCCGGCAGCCGCACGCGGGCTGACCCGTGGGGGCCGTCGCATGACTTGTGCCGCCTCGCCGTACCGATCTGGTGGTACGGCGAGGCGGCACTTTCGGGTCCGGCGATCGGTGCGTGCTGACCGTGTCCGGCGAACGGCGCGTGCTGACCGTTTCCGGCGGCCTCGGTCGAACGGTGCCCGCCACGGCAATTGCCGTGCAGAACTGTTGTTTTGCGGTGCAGGCTGTGCCTAACTGTTTGACTATGTTTCCTTCTCTGCGTGGCCTGAGCCCGCGTGCCAGAGGTGTCCCGCACCGAAGACACCGCATGAGACACCCCCGACGCCTCTCCTCCCACCTGCTGTTCTGTGCCTTACTGTGCGCCCTCGCCGGCTCGCTCGCGGTCAGCGGCCCGGTGCCGCCGGCACGGGCGGCGGAAGCTCCGCACGAGACGGGGCGCGGCCTCAAGGGCGAGTACTTCCGGATGTCCGAACCCGGCGCCCGCGACTTCGCCGAGCTGGGCGGGACGACCCTGGAGCCGGCCGTCGACTTCCCCGACCTGAGCTCCGTCTTCCGGTTCACCACGGGGCGCACCGAGCACACCACGGCCCGCTGGAGCGGCAGGATCGAGGTGCCCAAGAGCGGCAAGTTCACCTTCTTCGCGAAGGGGGACAACGGCTTCCGGTTCTTCGTCGACGGCAAGCCGGTCATCGACCACTGGGCGCCCGACTGGGACGTCGAGGTCAAGAGCCAACCCCTCGAACTGACCGCCGGCCGGCAGTACGACTTCCGGTTCGAGATGTTCCAGGACTTCGGCGGTTCCAACATGGTGCTGAGCTGGCAGAGCCCGGACGTCGAGCGGCAACCGGTCCCGGAGTCGGCCTTCAGCCTGCCGGACGGCTTCGAGCCGTACCCGGTAAATCTGGTCGTCGGGGCCGATGGACGGCGGCTGCGGGCGACGTTCGAGGGTGAGGTCCGCGGGGCCGAGGCGCTCAAGGACCACCTGATGCTGGAGGCCGACTCCACGCAGATGCCCGTGGAGTCGGCCGTCAGGGACGGGAACGACCCGCGCTCCGTGGTCCTCACGCTGGCCGGACCCGTCCAGAAGGGACAGCGGGTGCGCTTCGGATACGACGGCAAGGGCGGGCTGACCAGCAACGGGAAGCCCGTGCCCGTGGTGATCCGCGCGGCCGGGAACCTCTCCACCCACCGGCTGACCACCGAATGGGGCGACAACGTGGACCCGGACAACCCGCTGCCCGAGTACCCCCGGCCGCAGGAGAGGCGGGCGCAGTGGAAGAACCTCAACGGCCGTTGGGAGTTCGCCGGCGCCCGTAAGGACGAGCAGCCCCCGTTCGGCAAGCGGCTGGCCGAAAGGATCACGGTGCCGTTCCCCGTCGAGTCGCAGCTCTCCGGGATCGAGCGGCACGAGGACCACATGTTCTACCGCAGGCTCGTCACCGTCCCCAAGGGCTGGCACGTCGGCACCGCGCGGCGCCTCAAGCTCAACTTCGGCGCCGTCGACTACGAAGCGCGGGTCTGGGTCAACGGCAAGCAGGTGGCCCGGCACACCGGCGGCTACACCGCGTTCAGCGCCGACATCACCGACGCGCTGAAGAAGAGCGGCCAACAGGAGATCATCGTCGGCGTCACCGACACCGGCGGCGCCAACCAGCCGAAGGGCAAGCAGACGCCGCGCCCAGGCGGCATCTTCTACACCCAGTCCTCCGGCATCTGGCAGACCGTCTGGTTGGAACCCGTCGCCAGGACGGCCGTCGACAGGATCGTCAGCACCCCCGACATCGGCAGCAGCACCCTCAAGGTGACGGCGGAGTCCCGTAACGCCTCGCCGCGGGCGAAGGTCACGGCCGTGGCGCGCGACAAGAAGGGCCGGGTGGTCGGCAGGGTCACCGGAGCGGCCAACGCCAACCTGAATCTGAAGCTGCGGAACCAGCACCTGTGGTCGCCCGACGACCCCTATCTCTACGACCTCGAAGTCACCCTCCGCGACGGCGGGCCGAAGGACTCCGTCAAGAGCTACTTCGGGATGCGCTCCATCGGCGTACAGAAAGTCGGCGGCCACCCCAAGCTCGTACTGAACGGCCGGCCCTTCTTCTCCCTCGCCATGCTGGACCAGGGCTTCTGGCCGGACGGCCTCCACACCCAGCCCAGCGACGACGCGCTCCGCTTCGACCTGGAGGGACAGAAGCGGCTCGGCTTCAACGCGGTACGCAAGCACATCAAGGTCGAGTCGCCCCGCTGGTACTACCACGCGGACCGGATCGGACTGCTGGTGTGGCAGGACTTCGTCTCCGGCACCATCACCGACGAACGAGGGCAGCAGGCCTTCACCGAGCAGGGCAAGGAGATGATGCAGCAGACGCACAACTCACCGGCTGTCGGCGGCTACGTCGTCTTCAACGAGGGCTGGGGCGAGTGGGACCGCGCCGCCACCGGCCGGCTCGCCGAGGCCGTCAAGGACGCCGACCCCTCGCGCGTCGTCAACGCGCACAGCGGCGTCAACTGCTGCGACTCAAAGGGCGATTCGGGTAAGGGTGACATCATCGATCACCACGACTACAACAACGTCGACCCGCCCGCACCCGACGATCACCGGGCCGCCATGGACGGCGAACACGGCGGCTTCACCCTGCGCACTCCCGGTCACATGTGGCCCGGCGCCCCCACCGTGATCTACAGCGGGGTGGCCGACCCGGAGGCGCTGACCCGGAAGTACGTCGACAACACCCGGCGGTTCTACCTGCGCCAGGCAGGCGAGCAACTGTCCGGCTCGGTCTACACGCAGGTCTCCGACCTGGAGAACGAACTCAACGGGTTCTGGACGTACGACCGGCGCCAGCTCAAGGTTGATCCCGTCCGCGTCCGCGCTGTCAACCGGGAGGTCGTCGCGGCCGGGGCGGCGGCAGGAGGCTGACTGTCCCGCGCGTGTACGGCCGTGGGCGTGACCGTGTATGGCCGTGCGCGGCCGTGTGTATGGCAACGAAGCCAGGCCCGTGGAGACCCGTGGAGAACGGGCCTGGCTTCTCCGGTGAGGGCGGCGAGCCGGAGGGGGGAGACGTGGGCAGGCGTGCGGGGGTCGGCGGTGTCAGACGGGCAGGGCGCAGCCGAGCGAAGACGTGGCGAAGGGCGGCCCGGAGGCGGTGAGGGCGCCGGTTTCCCGGTTCACGGTGAAGACGCCGACCGTCCTGCCGTACTGGTTGGCCGCGAACAGCAGGGTGCCCGACGGCGCGAGGCTGATGTGCCGGGGCCAGGAGCCGCCGCTGGGCACCGTGTCCACCAGACGCAGGCTGGAACCGTCCTCGGTGACGGCGAACCGGGCGATGCTCTCATGCCCCCGGTTGGAGAGGTAGAGGAACCGGCCGTCGGCCGAAATCGCCACCTCCGCCGGGTAGTTGCGGACGGCCGCCGCGTGACCGCCGGGGACGGTGGGCCGGCTCTCGCCACGGGTGAGCACGCCGGTCGTCTGATGGTGTCCGTAGACGGTGATCGTGCTGTTCAGTTCGTTGGCGACGTACGCGTACGGGGCCGTCGGGTGGAAGACCATGTGGCGGGGGCCGGCGCCCGCCACCGAGCGGGCCTCGGAAACCGGCTGCAGCGTGCCGCTCGCGGTGTCGAGTCGGTACGTGTACACCTTGTCGGTGCCCAGGTCGACGGCGAAGACGTGGCGGCCCAGGGGATCGGTGATGATCTGGTGCGCGTGCGGGCCCTCCTGGCGCCCGGGGTCGGGCCCGGAGCCGGTGTGCTGGACGAGCGCGGTACGGGTGCCCACGCTGCCGTCGCCGTTGATCCGGTGCGCCGCGACGCTGCCTGCCCCGTAGTTGGCGCTGAGCAGGTAGCGGCCGGTGGGGTGCACCGACAGGTGGGTGACATTGGCGCCGCCCGTGGACTGCGCCCGGCCCAAGGGCGTGAGCGCGCCGCCGGTGCCGATGGCGAAGGCCCGTACCGCGCCTTGCCGTCCGCCGTTGTCGAGGGAGTAGAGCACCTTGCCGTCGGGGGAGACCGCGAGGAAGGACGGGTCGGTCACCGCCGGGAAACCGCCCCGCCGGGTCAGTGCGCCGGTCGTGGTGTCGTACGTGCAGGAGATGATGCCGTTGCCGTACGTACCCAGGAACACCGGACGCGGATCGGCGGCCTCCGGCCGTGCGGACGACGTCAGGGCCCGCGCGGCGGAAGCGTGGACCCCGGACGCGGCACCGAGCACGCCGGCGCCCAGCGCCCCGAGAAGCGAGCGGCGGGCGAGGCCGGAGGTCGCGGTGGCTCGGCCGGTGTGCTCCACGGGCTGCGGCGACTGTGGGGGCATGGCGGGACCTTTCCATACCGAGGGGATGAGCGTTGGCGTGTGCTCGTCAACAGCATGGCGACTTCACGGCCTCCAGGTCCAGACCAATGCAAGCACTTGGCCTCAGGCAGCCCTGCGCCGACGCCTACAGTAACCACCAGGTCGTTGTCGACGCTGACACCCGGCTCATCGTGACGGCCGGCCAGCCCCTGCCCGGCAACCGCAACGACTGCGATGCGCGGCATCACCCGCCTCCACAACCTGGCCCTGGCTGGGTAGGCCGGGGGCCCGTCACGGAGCCTCCTGACTCTCAGCTATTCGATCATTGTGGGACAAGCCTCGGGTCCAGGTTGTGGCGGACCGGCTGGGCTCCGGGGTGCAGGGTGATCGGGGCGCGGCAGTACTTCTGCGAACAGGCGGGCGGAGCCGGGGTCGGAGAACACGTGTAGGCACGGCTCGCTGTCACCGATCACCCGGCCCCTCAGCCCGTTCCGGACGAACAAGGAGTCCTGCGCCACCGCCCGCAGGTCGCTTGCTCCAAGCTTGGTTGCTCGCCCACGGGACGGGTGGACAGGGGAGCCCGCATCGGGCGGCGGAAGCAAAAGCGGAACGTTGTTCCGATTGCAAGGTGGAACGCCGACCCGCTCTGTTGAAGGGGCCTCGCCGCCTCTAAAGGCCGAGGTCCAGAGCCAGGCGCGAGAAGTGGTTCCACGTCCCCTCGGGGGTGTACGCGCTCTGTGCGCGGCTCAACGGCAGGGCCTTTTCCGTGGCCATGCCCTGGTACGGGACGCGCTCGGGCGGCTTGCCGACCTTCGCCTGCCGGGCTGCCGAACCGCCGGCCGTGTTGGCTGTGGCGTAAGTGTTCATCGTCGGCCTCCGTGTGTGCGTACGTAGTCGCTCAGTGGTCAGAAGTGGTCCACGTCCAGGACCGCCTGGGCGAAGGCGACGGGCGCTTCCTGTGGCAGGTTGTGTCCGATGCCGGTCAGTGTGCGGTGCTCGTACGCGCCGGTGAAGCGGTCGCGGTACGAAGAGCCGTTGCCGGGCGCGGTGAACGGATCCCGTTCGGGGTCCAGGGTGATGGTCGGCACCGTGATGACCGGCCGGGTGGCGAGCCGCCTCTCGTAGCGGTCGTAACGGCGCTCGCCGTCGGCGAGACCCAGCCGCCAGCGGTAGTTGTGGATCACGATGTCGGCGTGGTCCGGATTCTCGAAGGCGGCTGCGGTGCGTGCGAACGTGGCATCGTCGAAGTCCCAGGTCGGCGAGACGGTGTCCCAGACGAGCCGGCACAGTTCGGCCCGCTTGTCCCCGTCCTCCATGGCGCGCCGGCCACGCTCGGTGGCGAAGTAGTACTGGTACCACCAGGTGTGCTCGGCCTGCGGGGACAACGGCTCCTGCTGCGCCTCGACATCGGTGATCAGGTACCCGCTCACCGAGACCAGTGCCTTGACACGTTCGGGCCACAGGGCCGCGATGATGTCGGCCGTACGGGACCCCCAGTCGAAGCCGGCCAGCACGGCCCGGTCGATGCCGAGGGCATCCATCAGGGCGATGATGTCCAGGGCGACCGCCGACTGCTGCGCGTTCCGCAACGTCCGGGGCGAGCGGAAGCGGGTCGATCCGTGGCCGCGCAGATACGGGACGATCACGCGGTAGCCGCGCGCCGCCAGCAGGGGAGCGACGTCGATGAAGCTGTGGATGTCGTAGGGCCAGCCGTGCAGGCAGATGACGACGGGGCCGTGCGCCGGGCCCGCTTCCGCGTAACCGACGTCGAGCAGCCCCGCGGTGACCTGCCGGACACGGTCGAATGATGGGTGCGCACTCCCGACGGCCGCGGAGGGCCCGGAAGCCCCCGCGCCGTCACGTGGAGCGGCGGAGGCGGGCGACGAAGCCTGCGGGGCGGCCAGCGACACGGCGGCCGCGCCCGTGCTCAGGCTCACGGCCTTGTTGAAGGTGCGTCTGTCGATCACGTGAAGTCCTCCGGTGCGCCGGCCCGGCCGGGCGGGTGTGCGACGACTGTGCCAGGCAATGCGTCACCGGTCAAGGCGGTGACGGAAGTCGGGCTGATCGGCAACTGGGGCGCACGGCCGAGGCGTTCGGCTGCTTTCGGCCAGGACGGGGATATGGCTGAAGTTGAATCTGTACGGCGTGGGGACGGGGTGCGTAGCGTGTGAGGGGCAGGCAGAATGAACGTTCTTTCTCCCCGAGGGGACGCCATGACCGATTGACGCGCTCTGATGAGATCCGGACGTGGTCCGGATGCGGTCCGGTGCTGTGACAGGCCGAAGGTTTCGGCAGGCCGTCCGTACGCTGTTGCCCATGACTTGGGGCGGCAGGGGAACGGATCATCCGCGTGAGCGGCTGCTGAACATCGCGGGCGAGCTGTTCTACGCGAACGGCATACACACCGTGGGTGTCGATCAGCTCGTACGGGAAGCGGGTGTCACCCGAGCCACCTTCTACCGTCACTTCTCCAGCAAAGACGGGCTGGTCGTGGCCTATCTGCGGGAGCGGGACGCGCGGGTGAAGCGGACGGTGGAGGCGATCACCGGCGCCCACCGGGGGCGTGCGGCTCTACTGGAGATCATCGCCATGGTCGCCGACAGCGTCCTGCGGCCGGAATTCCGCGGCTGCGGTTTCCTCAACGCGGCCGCGGAGTATCCCGATCCGCAGCATCCCGTACGCATCAGCGTGGCAGAACACCGCCGCTGGTTCCGCGGTGTTCTGCGTGAGGTGGTGCGCGACACCGGGCACCCCGATCCCGACCGGGTGGCGCGGGCGCTCATGGTGCTGCGCGACGGGGCGATGGCAGGCGGATATCTCGACGATCAGAACGATGTCGCCCGCACGCTACGCGAGGCGGCGGAGAGCATCCTCGACGCCTGACCCGAGCCGCCGGTCACCCACTACCAGCCGCCCCACCCATGCACTCAACCTCCCCTTCTACCGACTTCATCAACTTCACCGATCAAAGGCGGAGACATGACGACGAAATTCTCCAGAGTCGCGGCGGCTGCGAGCGCGGTCCTCGCGAGCGGTCTGCTCGTCCTCGGAGCCGGAAGCGCGCCCGCCGGCGCGGCGGGGCTCCCGGGCATCACCTTCTACACCGGGCCGAACGGCACCGGGAGCGCGATCGCGGCCAACCTCGACAAGGTCGGCGAGTGCCAGGAACTGCCCACTCCCGTCCAGTCCTTCCTGGCGATCTCCGAGCGGGACGTGGAGGTCTACTACAACGCCGGCTGCCGCCCTGGCGCACCCGGCAAGGACGGCGACCTGCTTTACGTGACGGGCACGCTGGGGTCAGGAAACTTCTCCTACGCGGGGCTCAGTTACCGCGTACGTGGGTGACACGGGTGAGCGGTGTGACGGCCGACGCTCAGCTTCACCGGCCGTGGAACCCGTTGGGCAACGCACGCAGAGCGTCCAGCTCGGCCACCAGTTCGGGCGCGGCCCGCTCGATCCGCTGCCCCTCCAGCAGTGGCGCGGCACTGTAGATCTCGCGTAGGGAGAGGCTCCACCCGTACCCCCTCGGGGCGTGTACGGCCACGGCCTGCGACCGGTGCGGCTCGTTCCGGAGCGTGGCGGTCTCCGCTCGCGTGGCCGTGCACGCCCCGAACGCGGACCACAGCTGCGGGTCGGCCAGACGGGCCAGCCGGGCCGGGGTGAAAGGCGCGCTGTCGAGCAGTCGGCGCGCCAGGCGCAGCCGAGCAGGTAGTTGTCGCACTTGAGTGGCTGCCCTGTCAGCGCCGGATGGTCGAATACCCCAGAGTGCCGCCGACCTTCGGGCGGTGGTGGAGGCGGAGGCCGGATCGGCCGAGTTGTGCCTGGTGGTCCGGGCTCCGCTCCCCTTTGCTCAGGGGATGAGTACGAGGCGGATCGGGTCTCCGGTCTTCTGCTCCAGCCGGGCGACGGCGGCTTCGGCTTCGGCCAGGGGGATGTGGGCGCTGACGGAGGGGCCGAGGTCGATGCGTCCGGCGGCGGCCAGTCCGACGAGCTGTTCCACGTGCTCCGGCTCGGAGCCGTAGTGTCCGCGGATCTGCCGGGCGTTGAAGCAGAAGCCGATGCTGTCGGCGACGGTGACCGGCTCCGGGGTGAGGCCGGCGAGCACCAGGACGCCGTTCGGGCCGAGCACGGTGGTGGCCTGGGCGCGGGCCGCTCCGACGCCGGCGAAGTCGAAGGCGACGTCGATGCCCCGGCCCGCCGTGGCCTCGCGCACCGCCTCGGCGAAGTCTCCGGCCGTGGGATCCAGCGCGTGGTCGGCGCCGAAGAGAAGGGCGCGTTCGCGGGCTGAGGGCAGCGGGTCGACAGCGATGACAGGGGCGGCGCCGACCAGGCGGGCGAGCCGGATGCCGTGGGCGCCGAGGCCCCCCGCTCCCCAGATGCCGACTGCCTGCGCGGGGCGGACCGCGCCGGTCTCCACGATCGCGGCGTACGGGGTGGAGACGGCGTCGGGGATGATCGCGGCCTGGTCGAACGGCAGGTGGTCCGGGATGGGAAGCAGGGTTTCCTCCCGGGCCAGTGCGTACTGCGCCCAGCCCCCGTCGTAGTCCACTCCTCGGGTCAGCGGCCGGCGGCAGGGCATGCGGCGCAGACAGCCGGCGCAAGCGCCGCACGCCTGCCCGGCCTGGAGCACGACCCGCAGGCCGGGAGCCCAGTCGCCCTTCACGTCGGGGCCGACGGTGTGGACGACGCCGGCCACCTCGTGGCCAGGGGTGATGGCACCGGAGTCCTTGACGGCGTCCACGGGGTAGAAGGGGCTCAGGCTGCCGTCGATCAGGTGGAGGTCGGACAGGCAGACGCCGGCGGCCCGTACTTCGACGAGGACCTCGCCCGGGCCGGGAACCGGGATCGGGACCTCTTCGACGGCGAAGGCGCGGGTGTCCAGGCGCAGCCGTCCGGCCGGCATGGTGTTCATGCGGAAACCTCGATGTGCTCGGTGAAAAGTGCGCATGCAATGCATACACGTGACATGGTCGGCTGACCATGTCGGGCAACCGTGTCTGCTGGCGAGGTCCCTGTCAAGCAGTGCTCGCCGGACGTTCTCAAGGGTCAGTAAGTTCCCTCGAGTGACTGTGTCTATCGGTACAGTCATGCGACATGTTCACTCGACAAAGTCGCGTGTAGGTTAGCGAGGGACTGCTGGAGTGCAACGAAAGGCACGCTCATGACTCAGGTGTCCGTAGGTGCGGCGCGGGCGATCCCCGAGCGCCCCCCGCTGCCCCTCGTAGGCCACGCGTTCAACGTTCCCGCAGGCGCGGACTTCCTGGCCTACCTGCTGAAGGAGTTCAAGGAATTCGGGCCCGTGTACCGGCTGCGGGTCTTCGGGAGGGACACCGTCATGATCGGTGGCCTGGACCTGGTGACCGAGCTGTCGGACGAGACCCGCTTCCGCAAGCACGTTCACGCCGACCTGGTCGAGGTTCGGGCCCTGGCCGGGGACGGTCTGTTCACCGCCTACAACCACGAACCGAACTGGCGCAAGGCCCACGACATCCTGATGCCCGCGTTCTCGCTCGGCGCGATGCGCAGCTACCACGCCCCCATGCTCAAGGTCGCCCGCTCACTGATCGGCAAGTGGGACCGGCTCGCCGGGGTGCAGTCGGTGGATGTCCCCGACGAGATGACCCGGCTGACCTTCGACACGATCGGCGTGTGCGGCTTCGGCTACGACTTCCAGTCCTTCCGCCGCGACGATCTGCACCCGTTCGTCGAGGCGATGTCCCGTGCTCTCGTCTTCGCCCAGGAGAAGGGCGAGTCCATCCCGGGCTCCGAGTACTTCAAGAGGAAGAAGGTCGAGCAGTTCCGGAGGGACGTCGACCTGATGACGGACCTCGTCGACGACGTGATCAGAGAGCGCCGTACCTCCGGCGACACCAGCACGGACGACCTGATGGGGCTGATGCTGCACACCAAGGACCCGGCCACCGGCGAGCCGCTGGACGACGTCAACATCCGCCACCAGGTGATCACCTTCCTGATCGCCGGCCACGAGACCACCAGCAGCGCGCTCTCCTTCGCCCTCTACTACCTGACCAAGCATCCGGAGGTGCTCGCCCGGGCCCAGGCCGAGGTGGACGCCCTGTGGGGTGACACCGACTCCCCGGACCCCCAGTACGGTGACATCGGCAAGCTCACCTACCTCCGCCAGGTGCTCAACGAGAGCCTGCGGCTGTGGCCGACGGCCCCCGCGTTCGCCGTCGAGCCGATCGAGGACACCGTCATCGGCGGCAAGTACCCCGTACGCAAGGGCGAGTCGCTGATGGTGATCACCTCGGCCCTGCACCGTGACGCGGCCTGGGGGGAGAACGTCGAGCTGTTCGATCCCGAGCGCTTCACGCCCGAGCGGGAGGCGGCCCGCTCGGTCCACGCCTTCAAGCCGTTCGGCAACGGCGAGCGGGCCTGCATCGGCCGCCAGTTCGCGCTGCACGAGGCCACCCTGCTGCTGGGCCTGCTGGTGCACCGTTACCGTCTGATCGACCACACCGACTACCAGCTGAAGATCAAGTCGACGCTGACCATCAAGCCCGACGGGTTCAGCCTCCGGCTCGCCCGCCGCACCAGCGACGAACGGCGCCTGCCCGCTGTCACGGCAGCGGATTCCGTCCCGGGCCGGACCGCCACCGTGACGCGCCGGGCGAGCGGCACCGCGCTGACCCTGCTGCACGGATCCAACCTCGGCACCTGCGCCGGTATCGCCCGCGACCTCGGCGGCGACGGTGAGGAGCACGGCTTCACTCCATCCGTCGCCGCCCTCGACGAGTACACGGGGCGGCTGGCCGGCACCGAGGGCCCCGTCGTCATCGTTGCCGCGTCCTACAACGGTCGCCCCACCGACGACGCCGCCGAGTTCGTCGCCGCTCTGGAGAACCTCGCCCCCGGCTCGCTCGCCGGCCTGCGGTACGCCGTCCTCGGTGTCGGCGACCGCAACTGGGCGGCGACCTACCAGCGCATCCCCACCCTGATCGACGAGCGTCTGTCCGCCGCCGGCGCCGTCCCGCTTCTGGAGCGCGGCGCCGCCGATGCTGCCGGCGACTTCGCCGGAGCGGTCGACCAGTGGACGGAAGAGCTGTGGACGGTCCTTCTGGATGAGTACGGAGAAGCGTCCGCCGGCGAAGCGGCCGGCCCCGCACCGGTGACGGAAGAGGAGGGACTGTACGAGCTGGAGGACACCTCGGAGTCGGTCCTCGGCGGTCTCGCCGAGCGCCACGGCGTCCAGCCGATGGAGGTCCTCGAAGCGTATGAACTCGTCGACACCGACCACGAACTGGGTCGCTCCAAGCGGTTCCTGCGGCTCCGGCTGCCCGAGGGCGTCAGCTACCGCACCGCTGACCACCTGGCCGTCCTGCCCAGCAACCCCGAGACCCTCGTCCAGCGTGTCGCCGACCGTTTCGGCCTCGACCTGGACCGCACCGTCCGGCTGCGTGCCCGCCGCCGGAGCCGGGGCGCCCTGCCCGTCGACCGGCCGCTGACCCTGCGCCGCCTGCTCACCGACTTCGTCGAGCTGCAGGACCCGGCCACCCAGGAGCAGGTCGCCGTGCTCGCCGAGCACACTTCCTGCCCGCCGGAGAAGCAGCCGCTCACCGTCTTCGCCACCGCCGATGCCGAGACCTTCCGGGAGCAGGTGACCGTCGCGGGGCTCAGCGTCCTGGACCTCCTGGAGCGCTACCGCGCGTGCGAACTGCCCTTCGAGCGCTTCCTGGAGCTGCTGCCGGTGCTGCGCCCCCGGCACTACTCGATCTCGTCGTCCGCCGCGGCCCGGCCCGGCGAGGCCGACCTGATGGTGTCGCTGCTCGCCTCGTCCCACCGGTCGGGGGAGGGCACCTTCCGGGGCATCGCCTCGCACTTCCTGCAGACGGTGAACGCGGGCGATGTGATCCAGGCCCGGGTCCTGCCGTGCAGCGAGTCCTTCCGCCTCCCCGAGGACACCTCCGTACCGGTGATCCTGATCAGCGCGGGCACCGGCCTCGCGCCCTTCCGCGGCGCGGTCCTCGATCGCCATCACGCGGGCTCGACCGGCACCCTGCTCTGCTACTTCGGCTGCGACCATCCCGACGTGGACTTCCTGCACCGGGAGGAGTTCGAGGCGGCCGAGGCGGCCGGCGCCGTGAGCATGCGCCCCACCTTCATGCACGCACCCGAGAACGGCGCCCGCTTCGTCCAGGAGCGCATCGCCCGCGAGAGCGAGGAGGTGTGGTCGGTCCTGGAGTCCGACGGGCGCGTCTACATCTGCGGCGACGGCCGCCGTATGGCACCGGCCGTACGGGAAGCGTTCATGGCGATCTACCGTGAACGGACCGGTGCGAGCGATGAGCAGGCCGTGGCGTGGCTCGCGGCGCTCGTCGAGTCCGGGCGCTACGTCGAGGACGTCTGGGCCGGCTGAGCTCGCGAGTAGGCAGAGACGTTTGCGGGCGCGCCTGGAAAGGCGCGCCCGCAAACGAGTTTACGTCGTGTCAGGCCGTCGGGACGTCCGGCAGGGCGAGGCTGCCCTTGGCCAGCGCTACGGTCGCGGCCACGAGAGCCCTGAGCCCTGTCCGCTCAGTGGCCTCGTCCGGCAGGCACAGGAGGACCTGCATGGTGAGGCCGTCGAAGCCGGAGAGGAAGAACCGGGCCACCGTCTCCGGGGACTCCGCCAGTTTCTGTCCCGTCCTCTCGGCCGTCTCGGTGATCACCTGTGCGGTCACCTCTATGACCCGCCGGTAGTGGCTCTGCCGGGCCTCGTTGAGACCGGGCACACGCAGGGCGAACATGGTCAGCTCGCTGAGCAGCTGGTGGTGGGTCGTCGGCTCGCGCACGGTGCCCCACAGGGCTCCCGCCAAGGCGCTGAAGGTCTCCTCGAAGCCCGCGTCCTCCGGCGCTGCCCGCTGTACCTGCGCCACCAGCTCGTCGGTGATCTGGTCCATGACCGCGCGATAGAGGTCCTCCTTCGTGCCGAAGGTGTAGTGGACGGTGGCCTGCGCGACACCGAGCTCCGCGGCGATGGCGCGGGTACTCCCCGCGGCGACACCCTCCCGGGTCATCAGGTCGATGGCCGCCTTGATCAACTGGGGGCGGCGCTCCGCCGCGGAAACATGAGCCATACGCCCACTATATTCGACTTAGTCGGGCGACACAGTCGGCTCGCTGGAGCAACAGACCGGCCGGCTGCCCCATGGAGCGCACGTACGGGCAAGCCTTGGCGTGCGCTCCTCGGACATCTGCGGCAGCCCGTGGCCTGGCCCGCTCCAGTCCGGTGACCTTCGTCCGGGAGGGAACGGCGCTGGTCCAGACCCCATGACCGTGACGGAGCATTACGGTCAGGAGACAGGGCGCGTGTCCTGATCGGGTCGGTTCTCAGAGGCCGAGGTAGTCGCCCAGATCGGCGTAGTCGACCTGCCACAGGCCAGGAGAGCCCGTCGGATACTGGGAGCGGAACCCGAGCAGGCGCTGGACACGCGGCGAGAGCGTCCTGACGAGCTCCATGTCGACCAGAAAGGGGTACGCCTCCTCGCCGGTGAGAAACCCCGGGTTGAGGGCGAAGGCCACCGCCCGCCGGTACTCGTCGCTCGTCCGGTTCGCTCCACCCCCGTGCGCGGTCTTGCCGCTGAACAGCAGGGCGTCTCCGGCATTCATGACCGCGGGAATCGTCTGCTCAGGAGTCCCGCGGTCCTCGAAGTCGCGCCAGTGGTTGCTTCCGGGGATGACGCGGGTGGCGCCGTTCTCCTCCGTGAAGTCGGTCAGTGCGATCAGGAAGTTGAGGGCGACCTCCGGGCCGCTGGGCCCCAGCCCGACGAACGGGAACCAGTTCTCCAGGTCCCGGTGGAGCATCTGCGCCTGGCTGTGGGGGCCGATTTCGATCACCTGTGCGGTGGTCATCCAGTACGTGCCCGACTCCGGGAGGAAGGTCCGGTCGCAGATCTCGTGGACCAGGCGGTGCTCCAGGATCTCGTTGCGGAACGTGGCGCTGTGCGTGACCAGGTTCGTGAGTCGCTTGGTGCTGCTGCCGTGGAACGCGGCCACCACGTCGCTCTCGTGGGCAGAGCCCGGACGAAGCGCCTGCAACGGCGGCTTGATCTCGGCGTTGAAGCGGTTCACCTGCTCCTGCGTCAGGAAGTTCTTGACGATCAGGCCGCCATCGCGGGTCAGGAGCTCGGCCATCTCGTCCGTCGGGGTGCCCGTCGCCACCGACGACAGGGGCTGGGGCTGCTTCTGCGTCGTCATGTGCATTCCTCTCCCTCACCATGAACTCCGGTTGACCGGACGCCCGATCGGCCGCCGGCATCCTGGCCGTCGTGGTCGACTGCGCGTTGCCTTGACGACGGCCAAGTGGGTTCGATCGTGATGGCGTTTCCTCGCTGTCCCTGTGGCTGCTGATGCCACTCTCGCCAGTCACGACCGCCGGCGAGAACGACAGCGGGCACCTGTTTCGCCCGGGCCCGGTGCACGGTGCACAGGCCGGCACCTCGTCGAAGACGAGGACGACGCCGTGCCGGTCGCAGAGGGTTCGCAGCGTCGAAGCGACAGTTCCTGATCGGACATGACGAACGGGTCGATGGAGATCTTCATGTGGTCCGCCACCTGCCCGGCGACCACGGCCGTGCCGCCTCGGGCCAGGACCTCGTAGGCCGGCTCGATGGTGTGGGGCAGCCCGATGGCCTCGATGGCGATCTCCACACCGCGTCCGTCGGTGAGCTGGTACACCCTGTCTGCGACCTTCTCGCGGCCGTTGTCGATCAGATCGGTCGCGCCGAAGACGCTGGCCTGCTGGAGCTTGTCATCGGAGATGTCCGCTGCGATGATCTTCCGCACGACGGCGAGCCGAGCCCCCTGAATCGCGTTCAGGCCGACGCCGCCGCAGCCGAGGACCAGCACGGTGTCGCTCGGACACACCCTGGCGGTGTTGACGGCCGCGCCGACGCCGGTTGTGACGGCGCACCCCACCAGAGGTGACTGTTCGAACGGGGCGTCGTTCCGGATGGCGATCGCGCCCGGCTCGGGCACGAGAGTGCACTGGCCGAACGTTCCGAGGCCCGCGAAGCTGTACACGTCGCCCCCGCCGGCGGACGTGATCCGAGGCCGACCGTCGAACGACAGATGGTTCGCCGGATGCTGGCTGACCATGTCACAGAGGACGGGCCTGCCACCGACGCAATAGCGGCAGCGGCCACACGAAGGCGTCCAGGACAGCACGACGTGATCGCCCTTCTTCAGCGTCGTGACACCTTCGCCGACATTCTCGACGATGCCGGACCCTTCATGGCCGAGAACCATTGGCGAAGGCGCCTCCCAGTCGCCCACGAGCACATGAAGGTCGCTGTGGCACACCCCGCTCGCTTTGAGCCGCACGAGCATCTCACCGGGCGGAGGCGCCGAGGGAAGAGTCACTCTATCGACGGTCAGTGGTTCGTTCGGCGTCCTGAAGACAGCGGCGTCGAATTCGATGGTCATGACGACTTTCCTCTGTGTGCTGTGGCGATCACGTCCGTGCTGTGCGGATGAGCTTCGCGTTGGCGGACTCGTCGATTCCGGCCCGGCCCAGTTCGCGGCCGAAACCGGACCGCTTGACCCCGCCGGAAGGCAGTTCTGCGCCTTCGAGTCCGACGCCGTTGATGAAGACCATGCCTGCGTCGATCTTGTCGGCGACGCGCAGCGCCTGCTCGGCGTCCGTCGTGAACACGTAGGAGCCCAGCCCGTACGGTGTGCCGTTCGCCAGGTCGACGGCCTCGTCCGTCGCGGTGGGGTGATCCTTGACCAATTCGCCGCTGGCGGGGGCCACCACCGCGTGCATGTGCCTCTTCGCCATGCTGTCTCCTTCATCGTTTTCGGGGTTCATACGAGGGCCCCGGTTGCGCGGGCCGGGTTCGCATCCATGGCCGCGTCGTGATCGTGCAGCGCGCGGTAGGCACGGAAGTAGACGAATCCCTGGGTGCCCCACGTCGCCAGCGCGGCGGTGTAGAAGACCGTGCGGTTCGCGTCGTCGAACGGCAGGGGGAAGAAGTCGTAGGTCAACGCGATGGCGGCGCCGGCGGCCGTGACCAGTCCCGCCCAGATCGCGGGCCGCTTCGCGCCCGCGTTCCAGAGCCGCTTGGCGAAGTACCCGAGGAAGACCGCCGTGAGGAGATTGACGACGACGTAGAACACGGCGACCGAGAACGTGGCGCGGTCGGTGTGGACGTCCGCGCCGTGAAAGGGCCGGAGGAACACGCCGGCCACGATGGCGACTCCGAACACGGCGACGTCGACGCCGCGGCTCGGCTTGTAGCGATGGGTGACCTGCATCGGGCCCAGGATCAGGATGAGAGTGATGCCGACCGATCTGGAGAACGCGTCGAAGAAGTACGCCACGTCGTACAGGAGGCTGCCGCTGTCGGCTCCGAGCAGCGACCAGAGCAGGAAATTGCTGCCTGATGTCGCGACGACCATCCATTCGAGACCGAGTAGGTAGTTGCCGTACCGGCGGATGAACCTCCAGCCGTAGCAGTAGCCGGCGAAGATCATCCACAGGTCGGCCGGCAAGAACAGCGCTTCCTTCATCGCGACGCCCCCTCTCGGACGTCGCGGGTCAGGAGGGCGACGACGTTCTCGGCGGTGCGCCGGCCCGTCAGGACCGCGCCGTTCATGGTGCCGGCCCATTCGCCGGCGTTTTCGCTGCCGGCCCAGTGGATGCGCCCGTGGGGCTCGCTCAGCGCCTTGCCGAAGCTCGTGGTCGCGTAGGGGGCGACAGCGGGATTGGGGCCACCCGGGGCGAAGGGCTCCGCTCCCCAGCGGTGGTCCACGTAGTCGACCGGGGTGCGGGCCTGCGGACCGTAGAGGTCGGCGAGCTGCTGGACGACCCGGTCACGTCGGGTCTCAGGGCTGAAGCCGTCGAAGACGCGCGGATCGCAGAAGGCCATCAGGACGCCCGGTCCGCTGTGGGCGGGTGACACATCGAAGGTGATGAACACGGTTCCGGTGTCGGTCACCGCCTCACCGGAGCATCCGCCGGCCCGCCAGAACGGCTTCTCGTAGGCCACGAAAGCCTTGCTCAGCACGCCCATGCGCCAGGTTCGCGTGAGCCCTTCGGCCCGCTCGGGCAGAGCGGGATCGAACTCGATGGCGGCGCGGTGCGCCGGCGCGGCCGTGACGATCGCGTACCTGGCGCGGATGCCGCCGGAACCGATGTGGACGGTGACGCCGTTGTCGTCCTGCGTGATGCGGCGCACCGGTGTCTCCAAGCGCACGCGGTCGCCGAGCCGCTCCGCCACCCGCATGGCGATCTCCTGGGTGGTTTCGACGATCCGGTCCTGCTGCTGACCGCCCTTGACGTCCAGCATGTGATCGAGCCCGCCCGCCGCACCGATGTAGCGCAGCGCGTGCAGCAGGGAGACGTCTCCCGGAGTGCAGCCCCACTGCACCTTGCTGACGACGGTCATCAGCGCACGGGTGCCAGGCAGTGCGTGCTTCCGGTCGAGCCACTCGCCGAACGAGATGGCGTCCAGCCGGTCGGCCCCGGGCGACTCCCACGCGGCGTTCACGTCGATGGTCGCGACCAGCTTGTTCACCGCCATCTGCATGCGGGCCATGTCCACCAGGACGGTGGGGGAGACCTTGGGGACGGTGCCGCTGTAGGTGCGGCGCCGGCCCGCCATCCACAGCACGTTGCGACCCTGGTCGAACTGGCCGGTCGTGGTACACCCCACTCGGCTCGCGAGGTCCCGGACGGCAGTGTGGCGTCGTGCCACCCACGTTGCTCCGAGGTCGACCTTCACGCCCGCCACCTCGCCGGAGAGCGATCGGCCTCCGACCCGGTCGCGGCCTTCCACGACCAGGACGGACCGCCCCGCGCTCACCAGTCGATCGGCAGCGCTCAGGCCGGCGAAGCCGGCGCCGACGACCGCGACGTCGACCGTGGTGTCCTCGGAGCCGGGCTCACGAGATGCGGACATGGTTTCCCCCTTCACCCACGCGGTCCGCGTGCTGCGAGATGTAGGTCGTGATGGGGCCGACGAGGGCCTCGGGAAGGTGATGGCCCATGCCCGGGATGACCACGTGCTGCGCCGAGCGGATCGCCCGGACGGTCGCGGCGCCGCCGCTCGGGCTGATCAGCAGGTCCCGGTCGCCGTTGATGACCAGCGTCGGGGCCGTGACCCTGCTCAGCCGGGCCGTCCGGTCCCCGGACCGCTGGATCGCCTGGATATGGCGCGCCGTGCCGGCTGCCGGATCACCGGCGCTGCGGTCCCATCCACGAGCTGCGACGGCCGCCTCGGCCGCGTCATCGATGGGATGTCCCACTCCCGCGATGTGCCGGGTGAGCCGCAGGTGAGCACGGACCGCTGCGGTTCTGCTCCTCGCCGGCGGGGCGGCGAGGAGCAGAACCGTCGACAGAGCCGGCCGGCCGACTCTGCGTGCCCCGGTGGTGGAGTAGACGGAGGTCAAGGACAGCGCTCGCTCAGGGGCTGTGGCTGCGATCGTCTGCGCGATCATTCCGCCCATCGACCGCCCGACCAGGTGAACCCGCGAGATCCCGAGATGGTCGAGTACGCCGATGCCGTCCCGGGCCATGTCGGCCAGCGCGTACGCATCGCCGCGCGGACGCCCGGCGATCCGACGCCAGAGCCCGGGAGGGGGAGCGGCGACGAACGTCGACTGGCCGGCGTCGCGGTTGTCGATCACGACGACACGGAAGCCGCGGGTGACGAGTGAGCCGACGAACGAGTCCGTCCAGAAGGTGAGGTCTTCACCCAGCCCCGCGACGAGGAGCATCGCGGGGTCGGCCTTGTCGCCGTAGTCCCGGAAGCAGATCCTGATCCCGGAGGGCAGGGTCGCGTACTGGTCGACGCCCTCGGCGCCGCTCGTCTCAGGCATGGGTGGCTCGCCTCCCACCGGGCGACTGCGCGGCCGCCCGTCGGGTGCCGAATTCGAGGTGCTCGTCGGCCACCGGGCCGCGGAGGGCCTTGGCGTCCTCGGGGTAGGACATCGCCATCCGCCAGGGCTTTTCGAGGCCCTGCTTGGGCATGCGCTTCTCGGCACGCTTGGCGTACCCGGCCTGAAGATCCATGACGGGCCTGCGTTCCGTCCCCGCCGGTGCGACCGGCACCACCGTGTCGTATCCGCGGGCGTCCATGTGCCTGACCAGGTCGATGAAGTAGCGGCACATCAGGCTCACCTTGAGTGTCCAGGACGAGGTGGTGTAACCGATCGCCATCGCCCAGTTCGGGATCCCGCTCAGCAGCATCCCGCGGTAACAGAGCGCGTCTGCGATGTCGACCTGACGCCCGTCGACCACGATGGGCATGCCGCCGAAGAGCTGCAGGGTCAGCCCCGTCGCGGTGACGATGACGTCGGCCTCCAGCTCCTCGCCCGACGCCAGGACGATTCCGCGCCTGCTGAACCTCGCCACGGTGTCCGTGACGACGGAGGCCCTGCCCTCCTTGATCGCGTCGAAGAAGTCACCGTCCGGTGCCAGGCACAGCCGCTGGTCCCACGGGTCGTACGGCGGGTTGAAGTGCTTGTCGACGTCGAATCCCTTGGGCAGGCGCTTGATGTTCTCGCGACGGATCAGCGCCCGCCCGGCCCTGGGGAAGGTCCGCAGCCCCTTGACGACGGCTCGGTCGGCCCAGATGTTCTTGAACCGCGTCACGGCGTACCCGCGCTCTTGTCCGAGCACCTTCGTGAGCGCCAGGGCGACCCTGTCGACACGGGGGAGCGCCATGACGTAGGTGGGGGTGCGCTGCAGCATCGTCACGTGGCGGGCGGCGCCTGCCCCGGTGGACATGGCTGGTACCAGCGTGATCGCGGTCGCGCCGCTGCCGATGATGACGACCTTCTTCCCGCTGTAGTCGAGACCCTCGGGCCAGTGCTGCGGGTGAACGATCCGGCCCTCGAAGTCATCCCGTCCGGAAAACTCGGGGGAGAACCCCTCGTCGTACCGGTAGTAGCCGGTGGCGGCGAAGACCCACCCCGCGCGGAACGTCTTGGTCCGGGTCGCTCCCGTTGCGGGGTCCGACGTCTGGACGGTGAGGGTCCACCTCAAGTCCGCCGAGGACCATTCCGAGCGGATGACCCGGTGGCGGAACCTGAGGAGGCGCTCCAGGCCGTTCTCCCCGACTGCTTCCTGGAGGTACTCCTTGATGAGGGGAGCGTCGGCTATCGCGGCTTCGTGGCGCCACGGTTTGAACGCGTAACCGAACGTGTGGAGGTCGGAGTCCGAGCGGATGCCCGGATAGCGGAACAGATCCCAAGTGCCCCCGATGTCGTCGCGTGCTTCCAGCACGACGAGCGACTTGTCGGGGAGCTCCCGGCTGAAATAGGTGGCCGCGCCGATCCCGGAGATCCCTGCTCCGATGATCACCACGTCGAACTCCTCGACGGCGTCCAACACCTCAGCTGTCATGGCGTTTCCTCGCTGTTCCTGTGGCGGTCGCTTCACTGTCGCCAGTCGCGACCGCGGTGAGAACGACAGTGAGCACCTGCTTCGCCCGGACCCGGTGCACGATGCACAGGCCGGTGGCGCCGCTGCGCCCGTACGGTGGTCGACATCCGAGCGCGTCCCCGGCCGAGGCCGCGCTCGGCTCTTCGAGGAACAGGGCGTCAGCGCAGCGGCCGGCCTCGCCGCAGCCGTTGCGCTGACAACGTCGGCGTGATGCAGGTTCGCCCCCGACGTTTGGCAGGACTGAACACCTCGTCGCGGTCGCGTCCGTTCAGGCGCTCAGGGGAGTAACGTCGAGTGTTCGGGGTGTCGTTGTGGGTCTCGGTGCCACTGGCCGGGCCGTCGCTTCCGCCTTGCCGTGGCGCGCGGACGTCGAGTCCGTCGGAGCGGCGGGCCAGGGAAGGCCCGGATGGCCGGTGAGGACACGATCTCGCGGCACGTCAGGACACAGGCGTACCGGGCGGGGACAGACCCCGGCTGTCATTCATGCCGTCCGCGGAGTGCTCAAGGGCAGGCGGTGATCGTCCTGGAGATCACGTTCGGGTTCTCAGAGCCGATCGATGAAGTGGCCGCGGTCGGCGACTGCCGGGTCGTCGCCGAGGAACAGGTCGTGGACCTACTTCCTCCGTAGGCTCCGATGCCTTCCTCTCGAAGAGGCCGCACAAGCGCTGGAGCACCTCGCCACCGGACGGCAGATGCGTCACCTGCTGCCGCCCTGAGCGCGCAACACCCCGCCCATCTCTGGCACCTCTCACGCACGAAGAAGGAACCGCCGTCGGCGGGCCGACGGCCCTCGCCTTCGCCATCGGCCATGCCGCCGACTTCCTTTCATCTGTCTGTGACACGGCATGTCGGGAGCGTCGGCTCCTCGCGATCAGGAGGACACTGTAGGAATGGATGAGCTGTGGCCCAGGCCCTCCCGCGAGGTTGCTGATGCGATCAGGTCACTGTGCCGGCGCCAACTGACGGAAACGGACGCTCTGGTCGACGCCTTCGTAAGGCCCTCTCTCGTCGCCCAGAACGATCCTGCCCTCCTCGCGGACGCATCGCTGGTCGAAGAGGACCGTGAGCTCAACCGCTCCGACCTCGTCCAGTGGCTGACCGCGAACATCCAGCAACCGGGGCGGCGGGTGGAGCCCTACGTCGGCCCGAGAACCACGGCATACATCAACGATCTCGTCTCCCGAGGCATCGCGCCCGACTTCGCCGTTGCCTGGCGCGTGGCACTGGGTATCAGCTGGCGGCGATGGCTGCAGGCATGCGTAGCAGACTGCGCCGACCCCGACCTTCTCGTGGAGGTCCTGGACGTGACGGCGAAGTCGCTGGTGCAGTACGCCCTCGACTCGGTCGCGGCCCTGCGCCAAGCCGGCTTGGCCGCGGCGATGGGCAATACGGATGCCGAGGGGATCGCCCTGATCCAGCTGATTGCCAGCGGGGCACCGATGGCGGAGGACCTCGCCGAAGAACGCCTGCGCTATCGGATGGCGTGGTGGCACGTGGGCCTCGTGTTGTGGATCGACGGTCCCCAGCAGTCCGATGCCCTGGACGAGGCCATTTCCGCCGTGCGCTCCGCCGCCGGCGGCCGGAGCGCTCTGGTGGCGCGTGCCAGCGCCACGTCGCGGTGGATCTGGCTCTCGGGGGAGTCCGTCTCGGACCTTCACCATGTGGAGAAGGCCCTCGCGGCGACCGACGAGATCCGCGCGGCGGTGGGAAGGCCGGGACGCGGACTCGAAGGGTTCCGGTCCAGCCACCAGGACGCCCTCGCGGCGCAGGCGCTGGTCATCCGGCTCGGGTCCGACCGGCGATACACCGCCTACGCCGACGTCGAGCTGATCGACGCGCTAACGAAGGACCGTGCCGGCGCACGTCGGTTCGTCATCAACACCCTGGGGCCGTTGGCCGAAGCCGACACAGCATTACGGCAGGCACTCCTCACCTACGTGCAGTGCGGCTTCAACACCACCCGTGCGGCTGCCAACCTCTACGCGCACCGCAACACCGTCGAACGGCGGGTCTCGCGGGCCAACGGACTCTCGGCCGTCAAGGTGGAGGACAACCCGGCCCATATGGCGGCGGCACTCCTGGTGCTGGACATCGCGCCTGACATCGTGACGACCGATACGAGCTGAGCTCGGGACCGCAAAGAGGTGGTGGCGCCAACGAGGGGCATTCGCGGACGCGGCACCCGCCAAGACGAGTCATGCCCGCATGAGATCAGCCTGCACAGACAGTGCCTTCCCGCCGTCTTGCCCGAAACGGCTAAGTGCTCGGAAGGCACTCGATCCATCATCTGTGCATGGAGTTTGACCTGGGCAAATGTGCTCCTGCCGAGCTGTCCTTCGGGGCGCGGGGGACGTACGGGGGAACGGCAATCTCTCGATGTCTGGGGGCACGAGGGTGCTGCCCAGTAGCTACGGTCAGACTCTCGCGTCATCTTCACCGATTCGCGGTCCTCTGCGGAAACAATCTTGGTCCTCGCAGGCGTCGCAGTCCCGGAGTCGAGGGAGGGAAGCTGTTCCACACGATGAACGGCGGCGTGATCGAGGTCGTGCCGCCGCCGGCCCGCGGCCGAGACGACGCGCGGGCACGGCTGGGGAGCGGGAGGGCGTGGCGGGGTGTGGGTGGCGCGCTGCCTGCGGGTGAGGCTGTGCGGTCAGGCACGGGAAGAGCTGTCCGTGTCGGGGCAAGGCGAAGTCGTCGGGCTGCCGCCCGAGTGAGCGCGTCGGCCGGAGCCCACAGGGTCGCGCGGGCGCACGCCAGGGCAGGGCGCGGTGCACTGGCCGTGGGCAGGTGGTGGTCCGGGCCCCTCGGCGCGGTGGCGATGCCGACGGGCGGGGGTTAGGAGCGACGCGTGTAGGGGAGTGGCGAATCCAGTCGCCTTGCACCCTTACAAGGGCAGGAGCAAACGGGCAGGCTTGCTGAGAAAGCTGGGTGTTGTCGTGCTCGGTGTGCTTCTGGTGGCCGGGTGCCGGTGGGGCGGTCTGTCTGGCTCATCGGCGCCTGGTGAGGGGCCGTTGCGGCGGTGTCGTGCCGCGCGTCCCGGGTGGGGGAGGAGCCGGTCCGGGCCGGGGCTCCGGTGGACGGTCCGAGCCCCCGTGAGCATGATCAACTGGGAGACGCGTGGGAAATCCGGGCGGCGCGCCTCTGTGGGCTTCTGCCGGAAGGTGCCTGTGACTGCGAGAAAGTGCCCTGCGGGTACGGGTACGTGCGGACGCCGCCGCAGCCCGGCCCGCGAGACACGGGACGGGCTGCGGCGGTGAGCGGGTGTGTGCTGTCGCCGCACCGCTGTGACCTGGCGACGTGTGGCGTGGGGCGCCCGGTGCGGCGCCAGGCACGGGAGTCGGGACGCCCGCGCGGGCCGCGCCGGGGCCGGTCGCGTCGTGGCGTGCTCGGAGTCGCTACTTGATGGCCTTGATCAGCTCACCGTTCGCCGTGTCGCCGCTCAGTTCCCAGAAGAACGTGCCGCCCAGGCCCTGCTGATTCTTGTACGCCATCTTGGTGCCGATGGTCTCCGGGGTGTCGTAGCTCCACCACTGGCTGCCGCACTTGGCGTACGCCGTGCCGCCGACCTTGCCGGTTGCGGGGCAGCGGGTCTTGAGGAGTTTGTAGTCCTCGATGCCGGCCTCGTACTTGCCCGGTGCCGCGCCGGTCGCCGTGCCGCCCGGTGCGTCCTGCGTCACGCCCTGCCAGCCGCGTCCGTAGAAGCCGAGGCCGAGCAGGAGCTTGTTGGCGGGGACGCCCATGCCCTTGAGCTTCTTGATGGTGTCGGTGGTGTTGTAGCCGGCTTTCGGGATGCCGTTGTACGAGGTCAGCGGCGAGTGCGGGGCCGTCGGGCCCTTGGCGTCCCAGGCGCCGAAGTAGTCGTACGTCATCGGGTTGTACCAGTCGAGGTACTGCGCGGCGCCCTTGTAGTCGGCGGCGTCCAGCTTGCCGCCGGCCGAGGCGTCGGCCGCGATCGCCGCGGTCACCAGCTTGCCGCCGAACTTCGAGCGCAGCGCCTTGACGAGGTTGGTGAGCGCTTCGCGGCCGCTGGTGTCGCAGGTCAGGCCGCAGGCGTTCGGGTACTCCCAGTCGATGTCGATGCCGTCAAAGACGTCGGCCCAGCGCTTGTCCTGGACGAGGTCCAGGCAGGACTGCGCGAAGCCGTTCGGGTTCTTGGCGGCCTCGGCGAAGCCGCCGGACCAGGTCCAGCCGCCGAAGGACCAGATCACCTTGAGGTTCGGGTGCAGCTTCTTGAGCTTGCGCAGCTGGTTGAAGTTGCCGCGCAGCGCGCCCGCGTCCCAGGTGTCGGCCTTGCCGTCGACGCTCTGGTCCGCGGTGTAGGCCTTGTCGTAGTCGGCGTACGCGTCGCCGATGGTGCACTTGCCGCCCTGGACGTTGCCGAAGGCGTAGTTGATGTGGGTCAGCTTGTCGGCGGACCCGGACGTCTGGATGTTCTTGACGTGGTAATTGCGGTCGTAGACGCCCCAGTTGGTGAAGTAGCCGACCACCTTGCCGCCGGCGGCCTGAGCGCCGGCCGGCTGGGTGGCCGCGGGGGCGGTGGAGGTGCTTCCGGTGGGGTCGGCGGCGGCCGTGCCCGCGAACAGGGTGCCGGCCAGGGCGGCCGTACACAGGGCGGTGGTGACGGCGATCAGCCGGCGCGGCGATCGCGTACGGATGGATCTGGGCATGTCGTCTCCTCGGAGGGGGGGCGAGGGCGGTGCGGGACGGACACGCGTTGCGAATTGGCATGAACGCGTTGAGTGTTGCGGAGGAGAACGTAGAAGGACTAGACCAGTGCGGTCAATGGTTTGGACCAATTTCATGGTGCGTACAGCTCCCGGCGGCCGGAAGGTTCGAGGGAGGAGTAAAGGGGCGTACGGGGATGTACGGGGGATGCGGGGAGAGGTGTGGGAGGAGGTGCGAGGGGAGGTGCGGGTGATGGGGGAGGGGGTGGGCGGGGTCTCGGGCCGGCCTGACGGCGGTGCGGGTCCGCCGGTTCCGGTGCTGACGAAGTTCCGGCCGGCCGGAACAAGATCTCGATCAACCAGTGACGTGAAGCTGCCGATCGGGCATACTCACAGCGCCACAGCTGCAGGTCACCGCCCTCCGCGACCCGGTGGGGGATCATCTGCTGAGCACTGTGCGAACGACCGGCGGCGCCGCCTCACCCTCGCGGGCGCCGTCGCAGCGCCCGACAGGGAGGAGAGCGCCGCCATGACCGATTACGGCCCCCGGCCGGTGGACCGCAGGCTGCCCACGGAGGAGGCCCGCGATCTGCTGGCACTGGTGCGGGATCTCCTCGACCGTGAGATCAAGCCGGTCGCCGCCGAGCAGGAAGAAGCGGGACGGTTCCCCCGGGAGACCTTCGCCCTGCTCTCCGAGTCCGGTCTGCTCTCCCTGCCGTACGCGGAGGAGTTCGGCGGCGGGGACCAGCCCTACGAGGTGTACCTCCAGGTGCTGGAAGAGCTGGCGGCCGCACGGCTGACCGTGGGCCTCGGCGTCAGCGTGCACACCCTCGCCTGCCACGCGCTCGCCGAGTTCGGCACGAAGGAACAGCGCGCCGCCCACCTGCCCGCCATGCTCGGCGGCGGACTGCTCGGCGCCTACTGTCTCTCCGAGCCCGCGTCCGGCTCCGACGCGGCCTCCCTGACCACCCGGGCGGTACGCGACGGGGACACCTGGACCCTGGAGGGCACCAAGGCGTGGATCACCCACGGTGGTGTCGCGGACTTCTACACCGTGCTGGCGCGCACCGGCGACAAGGGCGCCCGCGGCATCACGGCCTTCCTGGTGCCCGGCGACGCGGAAGGGCTGACCGCCGCCGCGCCCGAGCGCAAGATGGGTATGAAGGGCTCGCCCACGGCCCAGCTGCACTTCGACGGCGTACGGGTTCCCGACGCCCGCCGCATCGGGGACGAGGGGCAGGGTTTCACCATCGCCCTGTCGGCCCTGGACTCGGGCCGTCTCGGCATCGCCGCCTGCGCGATCGGCATCGCCCAGGCCGCCTTGGACGAGGCGCTGGAGTACACCGCCTCCCGGCAGCAGTTCGGCCGTCCGATCGCCGACTTCCAGGGCCTGCGCTTCATGATCGCCGACATGGCCACCCAGATCGAGGCAGGCCGCTCGCTCTACCTGGCCGCCGCCCGTCTCAAGGACGCCGGTCTGCCGTTCTCGAAGGAAGCGGCGATGGCCAAGCTGTTCTGCACGGACGCCGCGATGCGCGTCACGACGGACGCCGTCCAGCTGCTCGGCGGGTACGGCTACACGCTCGACTTCCCGGCCGAGCGCTACATGCGCGAGGCCAAGGTGCTCCAGATCGTCGAGGGCACCAACCAGATCCAGCGCATGGTCGTCGCGCGGCATCTGGCGGGGCCCGAGACCCGCTGAGGGGTGTGGGGGCCGGGTGGAGAAGGGAATGCGTACGGCGGTTCCGTAGGAGTACGGCGGTCCCGTAGGAGTACGGCGATCCCTTAGAAAAGCGGCGGTTTCTTGCGCAGGCGGTGGATGGTCGCAGAGCCGTCCGCCGCCCGGGGCGGTGAGTTCTGCGGCATGGTGCCGTCACCCGCCGGCCGCGCCCGACGCCAGTTCCTTCATGCCCGTCGCCGTGCCGATCGCCACCACCAGTTCCGGCAGTTCGCGCAGCATCCGGCGGGCGACGGAGACCGCTACGGCGGAGGACGTCTCCAGCAGCAGACCCTGCTCGGCGAGACGGCGCTGTTCCGCCACGAACTCCTTCTCGGCCACCGCGACGGCCGTACCGCCGGACCGCCACAGCGCGTCCAGCCCCTGCCAGCACGGGCGTTCCTCGCCGAGCGAGAAGGCGGCGGTGGGGTGACTCTCCACGCGCGTACGCTCCTGGGCCGCGCGGTCGGCGTGGCGCAGGGCGGCGGTGAAGGGCGCCGCTCCGGCGGGCTCGGCGGCCACCATCCGCGGCGCCGCGGACACCAGGCCGGCCGCGGACAGCTCCCGGAAGCCCCGCTCGATCCCGGACAGCAGGTCGGCCCGGCAGGTCGGTACGACCACGGCGCCGATCCGCCGGCCGGCGAAGTCGCGTGCCAGCTCGTACGCCACCGACTTGTAGCCCTCGTCGGCGTACGGATTGCCGCCGGGGGAGGGCGCGGAGAAGCTGGTGAGCGGATACCAGCCGTGCTCCTCGACGGCCCGCGCCATCGCGGCGTTGCGGGCCAGGAAGCCGCCCTCGACCTGGACCTGCTCGGCGCCCAGCAGGTCCATCTGCGCGGCCAGCGCGGGCGGCACACCCTCGTCGGTGAAGACCACGCACCGCAGCCTGGCCCGGCCCGCGTAGGCGGCCGCCGCCGCGCCCGCGTTGCCGGACGACGCGGCGACGACCGTGTCGGCGCCGGTCTCCAGCGCGGCGGCCACGCCCACCGCCATCGCCCGGTCCTTGTGCGAGCCGGTCGGGTTGCCGCCCTCGTACTTGACCCACAACTCGCTGCCGCACTCCGGCGCGAGCCCGTCGCCGAGCGCGGCCGGGTCGGTACGCAGCCGTACGGTGGGGGTGTCGCCCTCGCCGAGCGTCATCGGGGGGCCGCTGACCGGCAGGGTTTCCGGCCAGCCCCACGGGCCGCCCGGGTAGGAGGACAGCTCCAGGCCCGCCAGATCGGCCAGCGGCGGCATCGCGTTGGCCCCGATGCCCTCCGCCGCGCACCGGGGGCAGCCGGTGAAACCCCTCACCTCCTGGCCGCAGCGCAGGCAGTGCAGGCTGCTCGGGCCCTGGGCGGAGCCGGCCGTCGTCATGGTGCCCCCTCGTTCCGTCGCCGTTTCGTCGCCGGTGTCCGCGATGGCTTACGCCCCCACTGTACGGCGGTGCGTCCGTCGTACAGGGGAGCGGACGGCCCCGTGTTCGTGTCCGTGGGAGGACGGGGCAGCCGGGGCGGACGCGGCGGGTGAGGCCGTGGTGCGGTGCCGCGCAGACCCGGGGTAACCTGCCCCGGCGCGGGTACGGCTATGGTTCCGCGCGTACTCCTGACGTACCGTCAAATCCCCGCGCGGAAACGGTCGCCGCCGAGGCAGCACCGCGCGCCCCGTGGCCACCTGACCGCGCCCGCCCGCGCGTCCAGGAGGTGTCCCGTGACCGACCGGCCGATCGCGCTCGACGAATACCCGGTCCACCAAGTGCCGCTGTCCATGCGGTATGTCGCCACCGGCGACCGCAACGCCTACGACCGCTGCATCTTCCACGTCCTGGACCACTCCGGCCGCGCGCTGCTCGTCGCCGGCCTCGGGGTCTACCCCAACACCGGTGTCATCGACGCCTACGCCACCTTGCGGCTCGGCGACCGCCTGCACGCCGTACGGGCCTCCGACGCGCTCACCGACGACCGCCTGGCCCTCACGGTCGGGCCGCTGACGATCACCGTCGACCGGCCCCTCGAACGGCTGCGGCTGCACTGCGCGGCCGACCCGGCCGACCCCGGCGGCCTCTCCTGCGACCTCGTGTGGCACGCCGCCTTCCCCGCCGTCTGGGAACCGCACCACACCCAGTACCGCGGCGGACGACTCGTCCTCGAAGGCCGCCGGTTCGTCCAGGCGGGCACCTGCACCGGCATCATCCACGCAGGCGGCGAGCGGCTGACCGTGACGGCGGGGGAGTGGACCGGCACCCGGGACCGCAGCTGGGGCGTGCGGCCGATGCCCGGTGAGGACGGCGGGCGGGCCGCCGAGGAAGCGCGGCCGGAGGGCTTCCACTGGATCTGGTGCCCGGTCCGCTTCGACGACCGGTTCGTGATGGTCGTCGTCCAGGAGGACGCCGACGGGCACCGTACGCTCAACGAGGCCCTGCTCGTCCGCAACGGCACCCACGACGTCCAACTCGGCTGGCCGCACGCCGACATCACCTACCGGCCGGGCACCCGCCACCCCGAGCGCGCCGTACTGCACCTCACCGACCCGTCCCGCAAGCCGCTCGAACTCGCCGCCGAGATCCTCACCTCCTCGCCCCTGGCCGTCGGCGCGGGCTATCCGCCCGCCGACGACTGGCAGCACGGCACCTGGCGCGGACGCGGCTGGACCGACCGCCGCACCTACGACCTCGCCGACCCCGCCGCCCGTCCGCGGGCGGCCTACGGGGTCACCGACCATGCCGCCCGCTTCACCCTCGACGGCCGTACCGGATACGGGATCTTCGAGCACGGCAGTTCCGGCCGCCACGATCCCAGCGGGTTCACGGGGTATGCGGACGTGGCACCGGCCCGTTCGGAGACGCCGGTCTCCCCGGAGGGCCGGTCATGAGCGGCACGCCCCGGCCCCGCACCTCCACCCGCGACCCGGGCGAGCTGACCCGGCGGCTGTCGGCGTGGCTGGCCACCCGCCTGCCCGGTGCCCGCGCGGTCTCCGCGACCGTGCCCGCCTCCAACGGCATGTCCAGCGAAACCCTGCTCTTCGCCATCGACCACCCCCGTCCGCCCGCCCGTTCCTGCGCCCTGCGGCTGGCTGCCGACCCCGCCGCTTACACGGTATTCCCCACCTATGACATGGCCCGCCAGTACCGCACGCTGCGCCTGGTGGCCGAGCACACCGACGTGCCCGTGCCGCGCACACTGTGGCTGGAGGAAAACCCGGAGCCGCTCGGCGCGCCGTTCTTCGTGATGGAGCGTGCCGAGGGCCGCGTGCCGCCGGACGTCATGCCGTACACGTACGAGGGGAGTTGGCTGTACGCCGCCACCGAAGCGGAACGCGCGGAGCTGGAGGCGGGTACGGTCTCCGTCCTCGCCCGGATCCATGATCAGGTGCCCGTCGGAGAGGCTGCGTTCCTCGCCCTGCCGGGCAGCGGGAGTGCGCTGCGGCGGCATGTGGCGGCCCAACGGGCTTACTACGCCTGGGTCGTCGCCGGACGGGAGCCGTCCCCGCTGATCGAGCGCGGCTTCGCCTGGCTCGCCGACCACTGGCCGGCGGAGACCGGGGAGACCGGGGAGACCGTACTGACCTGGGGCGACGCGCGGATCGGCAACATCGTCTACGACGGTTTCACGCCCGCCGCGGTGCTGGACTGGGAGATGGCCGTGCCCGGCCCGCGCGAACTCGACCTCGGCTGGCTGGTCTATCTGCACCGGTTCTTCCAGGACCTGGCGGAGAGCGGCGGCCGGCGGGGCCTGCCCGGTCTGCTGCGCCGCGACCGCGTGGAGGAACGGTACGCCCGGCTCACCGGTCACACACCGCGCGCCATGGACTTCCACACCCTCTACGCGGCCCTGCGGCACGCCGTCGTCATGCTGCGCGTGGCGTACCGCCAGGTCCATTTCGGGGAGCTGCCCGTACCCGCCGACCCGGACGCGCTGATCATGCACCGGGGCGCGCTGGAGGCGATGATCGAGGGCCGTTACCGGCGCTGGTGAGGGCCGTCACGCGGGAGGGCCGGGAGCGGTCCGGCGGTGCTCCGGGAGCGGGAGGTGCCGGGGCGGTGCGGGAGCGGCCCCGCCGGCCGACCGCTCGTGCCGGCCGGACGCGGCCCTCAGGGCCGGCGCATCCGCGGCACGCGCGTCGGCCGCGTACCCGGCCCGCCCACGTGCGAGAACGGCTGCCGGCGCCAGTCCAGACCCTCCGGCAGGGTCAGCAGCACGCCGGCGTCCTGCTCCTGGGCCTCCAGCGAGTCGTCCGCCGAGGGGGCGTCGGCCACCGGCCGTCCCGAGCCCTCGCACACCGACAGGCAGAAGGGGTTCCAGGGCGTCGGGCACAGCGCGTGCTCGGGCAGGGTGTCCTCGTCGGCCAGCATCGCGATCGGCTGGGCGCAGTCCGGGCAGGTCACCCGGAAGATCTCCAAGGTCTCGAAGGAGTCGTACGGATCGTCCTCGCCGACGAAGCCGGGACCGTCGCCCTCCTCGGCGTCGAGGCCGAGCGGCACGGTCGTGGTCTTCAGACGTCGCATGATGGTCATCCCCCTCGGGTGGGCCGCACGGGCCGCCGGCTTCCTGTGACGGGCGGCTCCGGCCAACAGCAGCAATTCCCCTCATGCCCCGCGCATAATCGCCGAGCCCCGCGGGATACGGGGGCACGCCTGTGGCGTTGGTCACACGAGCCGCGCGGGCGCGGCCACGAACCGGCGTACGGTGCGCACACGCGCCCGAGCACAGTAGGTTGATCGGGTGGAGGAGTTGGACCGACAAATCGTGGAGCTGCTCGTCAAGGACGGGCGGATGAGCTACACCGACCTGGGCAAGGCCACCGGCCTGTCCACTTCGGCGGTGCACCAGCGGGTGCGCCGTCTGGAGCAGCGCGGTGTCATTCGCGGCTATGCCGCCATCGTGGACCCGGAGGCGGTGGGGCTGCCGTTGACCGCGTTCATCTCGGTCAAACCCTTCGACCCCAGTGCCCCGGACGACATCGCCGACCGGCTGGCCGAGGTGCCCGAGCTGGAGGCGTGTCACAGCGTCGCGGGTGACGAGAACTACATCCTGAAGGTGCGGGTGGCAACGCCCCTGGAGCTGGAACACCTGCTGACCCGTATCCGCACGCTGGCCGGGGTCTCCACCAGGACCACGGTCGTGCTCTCCACGCCGTACGAGGCCCGGCCGCCGCGCATCTGACGTCCGGCCGGCACACGGGCAGCCGTCGGACGCGTACGGGCACCCGTCCGGCGCACGCCCGGGGCGCTCGGAGGGTGTGCCCCGGGCGTGCGCCGGGCCCGGTCGCTCCGGCGCGCGGGCGCCGCGCGGCAAGATCCCGACCCCGCGCGCGGGCCCGCCGCCCGCAGGGGCCAAACTGTCCGCTATGAGTGAGCGCACCCCCGACCCGGCCCGGCCCCGTACCGTCCTGCTGCGCGGCGGAGAGGTCCACAGTCCCGCCGACCCCTTCGCCACCGCCATGGTGGTCGAGGGCGGCAGCATTGCCTGGGTCGGCGAGGAGGGCGCCGCCGACTCCTTCGCCGACGGCGTGGACGAGGTCGTCCACCTCGACGGCGCGCTCGTCACCCCGGCGTTCACGGACGCACATGTGCACACGACGGCCACCGGCCTCGCGCTCACCGGCCTGGACCTGTCCGGAGCCCGCACGCTCCCGGACGCGCTGGCCCGGGTACGGGAGTACGCGGCGGCCCGCCCGGCCGACCGGATCCTCCTGGGGCACGGCTGGGACGCCACCGCCTGGCCCGAGGGCCGGCCGCCGTCCCGCGCCGAACTGGACGCGGCCACCGGCGGCCGCCCGCTCTACCTGACCCGGGTCGACGTGCATTCCGCGGTCGTCACCACGGCCCTCCTCGACCTCGTCCCCGGCATTCGTGACCTGCCCGGATTCCATGCCGAGCAGCCGCTGACCGGCGACGCGCACCACGCCGTGCGGGCCGCCGCGTACGCCACCGTCACCCCCGCCCAGCGCGACGCCGCCCAGGCCGCGGCGCTCGCGCACGCGGCCTCCCGGGGCATCGGCACGCTCCACGAGTGCGCGGGACCGGAGATCTCCAGCGAGGACGACCTCACCGCCCTGCTGGCCCGCGCCGCCCGTGAGGCAGGACCGCGCGTCGTCGGCTACTGGGCCGAGACCGTCACGAGCGCAAAGGACGCCGATCGCGTCCGCGCCCTCGGCGCGATCGGCGCCGCCGGTGACCTCTTCGCCGACGGCTCCCTCGGCTCGCACACCGCCCACCTGCACGCCCCGTACGCCGACGCCGGTCACACCGGCACCGCCCACCTGGACGCCGACGCCGTGGCCGCCCACGTCGCGGCCTGCACCGAGGCCGGTCTGCAGGCCGGGTTCCACGCCATCGGCGACGCCGCGCTGACCGCCGTCACCGACGGTGTGCGGGCCGCCGCCGACCGCGTCGGTCTGGGCCGGATCCGTGCCGCCCGGCACCGCGTCGAGCACGCCGAGATGCTCACCGGGGCCACCGTCGCGGCCTTCGCCGAGTTCGCCCTCACCGCTTCCGTGCAGCCCGCCTTCGACGCGGCCTGGGGCGGCGAGGACGGCATGTACGCCACCCGGCTCGGCGCCGAGCGCGCCCGTACCCTCAACCCGTACGCCGCGCTGCTGCGGGCCGGCGTCCCGCTCGCCCTCGGCTCCGACAGCCCCGTCACCCCGCTGGACCCGTGGGGCACGGTGCGGGCCGCAGTCTTCCACCGCACCCGCGAGCACGGCATCTCCGCCCGCGCCGCCTTCACCGCCCACACCCGCGGCGGCTGGCGTGCGATCGGCCGCGACGACGCGGGCGTCCTGGTGCCCGGCGCGCCCGCCGACTACGCGGTCTGGCGCACCGGCGACCTCGTCGTCCAGGCTCCCGACGAGCGGGTCGAGCGCTGGTCCACCGACCCCCGCTCCGGTACCCCGGGCCTGCCCGACCTGACCCCCGGCCGGGACCTGCCCGGCTGCCTGTGGACGGTGGTCGGCGGTCGCACGGTGTACGGACGGCCGAACGAGTGACTTCACGCGGGCGCGTGCCGCCTCGGGACGCGCCCAGGGGCGCCTGCCCCACCTGGGAGAGCGGGCGCCGGCCTGGGGCGACGCGAAAACCACGCGGTCCGGGCAACTGTTGACAGCAGACGGTCGGCGGCCGGTAGGTTCGGCCGAGTCCACCACAGGACGTCAGACCGGAAGACCTCCGCGCAGTCGTCGAACGCAGCTGGGCCATGGGACGGGGTGCCGCACCGGCACTCCGTCACTGGGAGCCAGGTCCAGCACCCGCGGAACGGGGACGACGGAAAGGTTTCGTCCGGATGGGGGTCCCTCCCTGCTCGTCAAGGGCCAGGGGGAAGGTGCGACCCGGGTGGGGCCCGGTTGCTCAGTAGACAACGGCTCTCGGTCGACCCGCAGCCAGCGGGCCCCAGGTCGGCCCGAAGGGCGCCGGGCCCCGATCCGCACCGCAGGCCGGTGCCCCCTCTCTTCCCCTGCCGCGCGATGGCGGCGCAGCTCATACCCGTCGCCACCCCCGGTCCGCAATCGCGCTACCCCGTTGTACGGTCTGCACACCACCGCATGACCTGCAAGGAAGGCCGCGACCGTGCCCGAGACCACCGCACGACCTGCAAGGGAGGCCGGGACCGTGCCATCGGGCTCCGACACCGCCGCACCAGCCGTGCCAGGGCGCGGCCGCCGGTTCGCGGCGCTGGCCCGCCGCGAGGCACCGCGTACGGTGCTCGCCGTGCTGAGCGGCCTCGCCCTGGCGCTGGCCTTCCCGCCGTACGACCTGTGGCCGCTGTCCCTCGTCGGCGTCGCGGCCCTCGGCCTGCTCACCCGTGGCAGGACGGCCCGTCAGGGTGCCTGGACCGGCCTCGCGTTCGGCCTGCCGTTCTTCTTCATGCTGCTGAAGTGGCTGCACGTCGTCGGCTGGGACGCGGTGTTCGGGCTGGCCCTCGTACAGGCCCTGTACACGGTCCTGCTCGGTGCGGGCCTCGCCGTGACCTCCCGTCTGAAGTACGCGCCCGTGTGGGCCGCCTGTCTGTGGGTCACCGAGGAGTGGGTACGCGACCGGGTGCCCTTCGGCGGCTTCCCGTGGGGACGGCTCGCCTTCGCCAACACCGGCTCGCCCTTCACCCCGCTCGCGGCACTGGGCGGCGCTCCGCTGGTGACCTTCGCCGTCGCCCTGAGCGGCGCTCTGCTGGCCGCGGCGGCCGCCGTACTGTGGCGGCCGCGCCGTGGGTCCGGCAGGTCCGTGCGGGCGGCTCTGCCCGCCGTGGAGGCCGTCGGCCTGGCCGCCGCGGTCACCGTGTCGGGGCTCCTGGTCCCGGTGCACACCGACGCGGACGACCGGGTGGACATCGCCGTCGTCCAGGGCAACGTGCAGCGGCCCGGCATGGACTTCCTCGGCCGCCCGATGCAGATCCTGGACAACCACGCCACCGCCACGGAGCAGCTGGCCGCCGACGTGAAGGCGGGCAAGGCCAAGAAGCCGGACCTGGTGATCTGGCCCGAGAACGCCTCGGACCTGGACCCGTTCCGCTACCCGCAGGCGTACGACCGGATCGACGAGGCGGTCAAGGCGATCGGTGTGCCCGTCCTCGTCGGCGCCCTGGTCGACCACCCGGACAAGCCGGGCTATGTCTTCAACCAGGGCATCGTCTGGGACCCGAAGAAGGGCCCCGGCGCCTCGTACACCAAACAGCACCCGGTGCCGTTCGGCGAGTACGTGCCGTTCCGGGAGCAGCTCAGCAAGATCATCACGCGGTTCCAGCGGGTGCCGCGCGACTTCTACCCCGGTGACCACACCGGCGTCCTCGATGTCGGGCCGGCCCGGCTCGGCGACGTCATCTGCTTCGAGGTCGCCTACGACGAGATCGTCCACGACACCGTGAACGCGGGCGCCCGCGCCCTCGTCGTCCAGACCAACAACGCCACCTACGGCCGCACCGGACAGCCCGAGCAGCAGCTCGCCATGTCCAAGCTGCGCGCCGTGGAACACGGCCGTGCCGTCGTCACGGCGGCCACCAGCGGGATCAGCGCGGTGGTGGCCCCGGACGGTACGGTCACCCACAAGATCCCGGAGTTCACCCGAGGGGTGCTGCGGGCGAGCCTGCCGCTGCGTGACGAAAAGACCGTGGCCGACCGCGTCGGTGCCCTTCCCGAGTGGGCGCTCGCTATCGTGGGACTTCTGTCCTGCGTCGCCGCGACAGTCATCGGCCGGCGCGGGCGTACGAAGGACGAGAAGGGGCAGCAGTGACAGACGGCGGTCAGCGGAAGTACGGTCCGCTCGGGACCACCTTGGTGATCATTCCGACCTACAACGAGGCGGAGAACATCAAACCGATCGTCTCGCGGGTACGGACCTCCGTGCCCGAGGCGCACGTCCTCGTCGCGGACGACAACAGCCCGGACGGTACGGGCAAGGTCGCCGACGAGCTGGCAGCGGCGGACGACCACGTCCAGGTGCTGCACCGCAAGGGCAAGGAAGGGCTCGGCGCCGCCTACCTGGCGGGCTTCCGCTGGGGCATCGAGCACGGCTTCGGCGTCCTGGTGGAGATGGACGCGGACGGCTCCCACCGCCCCGAGGAGCTGCCGCGGCTGCTCACCGCCCTCAAGGGCGCCGACCTCGTGCTCGGCTCCCGCTGGGTGCCCGGCGGCCGGGTGGTCAACTGGCCCAAGCACCGCGAGTACCTCTCCCGCGGCGGCAGCACGTACTGCCGGGCCATGCTGGACGTACCGCTGCGCGACGTCACCGGCGGCTACCGGGCCTTCCGCAAGGAGACCCTGGAAGGGCTCGGGCTGGACGAGGTGACCTCGCAGGGCTACTGCTTCCAGGTCGACCTGGCGCGCCGTGCCGTCGAGAGCGGCTTCCACGTCGTCGAGGTCCCCATCACCTTCGTCGAACGCGAGCGCGGCGACAGCAAGATGAGCAAGGACATCGTCGTGGAGGCCCTGTGGCGGGTCACCGGCTGGGGTGTCGGCTCGCGGGTCAACAAGCTCCGCGGGCGCTGAGGGCGGGGCGCCGGGCTCCCGGGAGGGACCCGGCCCGTGCCCGCGCCTTCCGTGGCCAGGGCGGATGACAGCGGGTGTGCCGGGCGTTCGCGAGCGCACACGCTAGGCCGGTCGGGCGGAGTCTTCCGGGCCCGGCCGGGCCTCGTCGCCGGGACCGAGTTTTGCGGTCGCATGATCGGGAAACTCGCGCCATATGGTGCAAATCGGCTACACGATGATGACTGAGCAAGCCGGCCCGCGTGATCTCGTCGACCACGTCGTCCGGGCCGAGGAGACCGGGTTCGACTTCTCGGTGACCTCCGACCACTACGCTCCCTGGCTGGAGTCCCAGGGCCACGCCCCGTACGCCTGGAGCGTGCTGGGCGCCGCGGCGCAGGCTACCTCCCGCATCCCGCTGATGACGTACGTGACCTGCCCGACGGTGCGCTACCACCCGGCGGTCGTCGCGCAGAAGGCCGCGACCATGCAGCTGCTCTCCGGCGGCCGCTTCCGCCTGGGCCTGGGCGCGGGCGAGAACCTCAACGAACACGTCGTCGGACGCGGCTGGCCGGGCAAGACCACCCGGCACGAGATGTTCACCGAGGCCCTGGAGATCATCCGGGCGCTCTTCGAGGGCGGCACCGTCAGCTACCACGGCAACCACTTCGACGTGGACTCCGCCACCCTCTGGGACCTGCCCGACCAGGCCCCGCCGATCGGGGTGGCCGTGTCGGGGGAGCGGTCCTGCGAGATCGCCGGCCGCCTCGGCGACCTGGTCATCGCCACCGAGCCGAAGGGCGAGCTGATCAGCTCCTTCGAGAAGCACGGCGGCCAGGGCAAGCCGCGGGTGGGCCAGCTGCCCATCTGCTACGACCCCGACCGGGACGCCGCCGTGAAGCGCGCCCACGACCAGTTCCGCTGGTTCGCCGGCGGCTGGAAGGTCAACTCCGAGCTGCCGGACCCGGCCGGGTTCGCCGGGGCCACCCAGTTCGTCCGGCCGGAGGACGTCGCCGAGACGATCCCGTGCGGCGACAACGTGGACGACTTCGTCGAGGCGGTGCGCCCGTACGCGGAGGCCGGATTCACGGAGATCGCCGTGGTCCAGGTCGGCGGCGACCACCAGCGTGAGTTCTTCGACTGGGCGGAGAAGAAGCTGCTGCCCGCGCTGCGGGAGCTGTGAACGCGCCGGGAGCCCCGCGGAACGGTTGACCGCGGGGCTCCCGGGCCGCCCGCCAGGGAGCGCGCCGTGCGGCGCGCGGACCCGCCGCATCAGTCGGCGGGCTCGTCCGGGGTCGGGTCGTCGGCCTGTGTGTCGTGGTCGTGCGCCGCGCCCCGGCGGCCCGTACCGGAGACGTCGGTGTCGGGCACGTCGGTGTGCTCCGAACGGTCGTCCCCGTCGTCCGGGCTCCGGCCCTCCCACGGGTCCGGCGCGCCCTGCGGGTCCGCCTGCTGGTCCGGCAGGTCCCGGGGAACGGCGCTGCCGCCCTGCTCCGGTGTCTCGCTGCGCTTGTCCATCGTGTTCGGCCTCCTTGTGAGAGGGACGGGTAGGGGTGTGATGTCCGGTACGGGTGCCCGACAGGCGCGGCCGCATGCGTTCCGGAGCGGTCAGGACCGTACGGAAACGGCCGTACGGAGAGGTACGGGCGAAAGGAGACGGCGATGGCAGCGGTGACGCCGAAGGAGCTGGTCATGGTGCTGGACTGTGCCGACCGGGAGGCGCTGGCGGACTTCTGGAGCCAGGCCCTCGGCTACCGGGTCACGCGCACCACACCGCCGTACACCGCCCTGACGGACCCGGAGGGCCGCGGCCCCGAGCTGCTCCTCCAGCAGGTGCCCGAGCCCAAGCGGGGCAAGAACCGGATGCACCTCGATCTGCGGGTGCCCGCCATGGAACCCGCGCTGAGCAGGGTGGTGGCCCTGGGCGCGCGGGTCCTGCGCGGCCCGTTCGACGACGCGGGCTGCCCGACCACGGTCCTCGCCGACCCGGAGGGCAACGAGTTCTGCCTGATCGTCTTCGAGAGCGCGTGAGGCGCCCGGAAGCCACCCGCGGACGGGCCCGGCGGCCGGAGCCAGGCACACTGGGACCATGACGTTCGCAGCCACGCCGCCGCCCAGGTCCCGTCCGCCCCAGCGCTCGCGCGCCCGCCGGTTCGTCCCCTTGGGCATCGCCGCCTGGCTGGTGCTGGAGATCTGGCTGCTGACCCTGGTCGCCGACGCCGCGGGCGGTCTGACGGTGCTTCTGCTGCTGTTGGCCGGAGTGGTTGCCGGCGGGTACGTGATCAAGCGGGCGGGCCGGCGGGCCTGGAAGAACCTCACGGAGACCATGCAGGCGGGCGGGGACCCCGCGGCCTCCCCGGGCGCGTCCGCGAAACCGGGGGAGCGGGCCTCCTCGGGCAGCGGGAACACGCTGCCCATGCTCGGCGGACTGCTGCTGATGTTCCCCGGCCTGGTCACCGACGTCGCCGGGCTGCTCTGTCTCTTCCCGCCCACCCGCAAGCTGCTCCACCGCCGCGCTGAGCGCTTCCTGACCCGCCAGGCACGCCGTACGCCGGGCTCCCTCGGCGACGCCTTCCAGCAGGCCCGTATGCACCAGCCGGACGGCAAGGTCGTCCAGGGTGAGGTCGTACGCGAGGACGAAGGGCCCGCACCGCGGCGTGAGGACCCGCCGCTGACGCGCTGAGCGCGGTAACTGCGAGCGGAACAGGGCGGATTGACCGCGCGGGCGTACGGTATGTGTGCGACCCGTCACCCCGTGTGGTGGTGAGGTGCAATCCGCGTCGGGCAAGAGGCAGGGCAGAAAAGAAGCCCCGGTCAGTCGGGGGGAACTGGCCGGGGCGGTCCGAGGGTGCGGATACCGGTGGCGGTCGCCTCTCGGCGGAAGGCTCCGTGGGGCTTCAGCCGAACGATCGTCCCCACGGGCGAATGGTGAGGCCCGGGGACACTGTCCCACCGGCACCCGCACCCGTTGCAGCGCTCTGGCTCCGCGGATGATTCCGCAGGTGAGGGGTGACCTGACGCACACCGCCGGGCGGTGCGCCGGAGGTCGAAGGCGGGCACGGAAACGGGCCGGGGCCACTGCGTGGTGCAGTGGCCCCGGCCCGTTCGCGCGTCCGTTCGTCAGGCGGACTTGCGATTGTTGTTGTTGTCGCGCGGATGCACGGCAATGTTCATGGTGCCGGAGCGCAGGACGGCCAGCCGTTCGGCCAGCACCTCCTCCAGCTCCTCGCGGGTGCGCCGCTCCATGAGCATGTCCCAGTGCGTACGCGCGGGCTTGCCCTTCTTTTCCTCAGGTCCGTCGCCATCCACGAGGAGGGCTTGTGCACCACAAACCTTGCACTCCCACTCGGATGGAATCTCGGCCTCTACCGAGAACGGCATCTCGAATCGATGTCCGTTCTGGCATGCGTACTCCACCGCCTGGCGCGGGGCCAGGTCGATGCCGCGGTCGGTCTCGTAGCTGGTCACCACAAGTCGCGTGCCGCGAAGAGCTCGCTCACTCATGAATCGTGCCTCCCGGGCTTGTCGCCCACAGGACAGGTGTCGCTGTCGTCGTCATCCGGTCAACGTCCGGTCGGCGGTGAAGATTCCCGTCACCGGGAGATGTGCCCACTCGTCGCCCACCACCGCCTGATGGAGGCGCTGCGCGCCGCTGCCTTCCTTCGTGCCGCCCCTTGTTGTACCCACCAATGCCCGGTTTGTCACATCTGGCAGCAGATGTCACCCAGCGCTTTCCACAGTTCAGCGCGCAGTAACGGTCCGCCTGGTGAGCCAAAGGCGTACACTACCGGCCCGCAGCCCCCACGCCTAAATCCGGGTCCCCCTCGGCGCGACCGCCCCACTCCGGTAACGGCTCGTCAGGGCGGTGCGGACGGCCCGTCCGAGAGGTGCGGGCCTCACTCCGCGGGCCAGGACCCCCGGGCGGTGAGCACCTCCCGCAGGGCGCCGATGTCGTCGGTCATGATCCCGTCGACGCCGAGGTCCAGCAGGGCCGCCATCTGCCGTCGATCATTCACCGTCCACACGTGCACCTGCAAACGCCACGCGTGCGCGGCCCGGATCAGCAGCGGATCGACCACGCGGATGCCGGACTGCCGCTCCGGCACCTGCACACACACCGCATTGCGCCGGACCGCCGCCCCCAGCAGCCGGTCCAGGGGTACACCCCGGCCGTACGAGCGCATCCGCAGCCCCAGCACGCCGCGTGTCCCGAGCGAGGTCGCCAGCCGCGGGCCGGCCAGCCGCTGGGCCCGCGCGACACGGGCCTCCGAGAACGAGCCGACGCACACCCGGTCCCAGGCGTCCGTGCGGCGCAGCAGGTCCAGCAGGGGCCGGAGCGCCGCCTCCGCCTTGATGTCGACGTTCCAGCGGGCCTGCGGAAACTCCTCCAGCAGGTCCTCGAAGAGCGGCAGCGGCTCCCGGCCCGCCACCCGGGCCCGGCGGACGGCCTGCCAGGGGAGCCGGCCGATCGCCCCGCCCCGGTCGGTGACCCGGTCCAGCGTGGCGTCGTGGAAGGCCACGAGCCGGCCGTCCGACGTGGCGTGCACATCGGTCTCCAGATAGCGGTAGCCGAGCGCCGCCGCGCGCCGGAAGGCCGCGGCGGTGTTCTCCAGTCCGTCCGCGGCGCCGCCCCGGTGGGCGAAGGCGAGCGGGGCCGGGTGGTCGAGGAAGGGGTGCCGTACGGGGAACCCGCGGGTGGTCAACTGCTGGGAGCGCATTGGCCAGAGGATATACAGGACGGACCGGCCGGCCGTCGGCAACCGGCCACGGGCCGGGGCGGCCCGCGGAGCCGCGCCCGGGTGGCCACGCGGTACGGCGCCGGGGCGCCCGCCGCCCCGGCCCGCCGTCCTCAGCGCAGCGTCTCCCCCGGAAGATCGAGGATTCGCTCCGCCGCGGTCTCCAGCTGGGTGAGATCGTGCCGGGGGCTCTCCTCGGGCGGAACCGGCCCGGCGTAGCTGGACAGGAACGTGTCGAGGACGACGTACGGGACGCCCAGCTCCGCCAGCGCCTCCAGGTCGGCACGGACCTGGCCGACCGTGCCGTGGCCCGGCAGCCGGGACTCCGACTCCACCGGCCGCTCCGTGAGGTGCAGGGCGATCCGGGGCGTCACCGCGGGTGTCGGCCGGCCGGTCGCTTCCGCCGCGGCCTCCAGGACCGGCAGCCGCTCGCGGATCGCGTCCGCGCCCAGCGTGTACGGGTGCCAGGCGTCCCCGAACCGTCCGGCCCGGCGCAGCGCGGCGTCGCTGAGGCCGCCCACCCAGACCGGCGGATGCGGGTCGCGGACCGGGCCGGGCCCGGTGGTGATGTCCGTGCAGGCGACGTGCTCGCCCTGGAAGGAGAGCACCGGCTGCGTCCAGTGCTCCTTGATGCAGGCAAGGTACTCGTCGGTGATCCGGCCGCGGGAGGCGTAGTCGACGCCGAGTGCCGCGTACTCCTGCCGCGACCACCCCAGGCCCACGCCGAACACCAGCCGCCCGCCGCTGAACCGGTCCAGGTTCGCGGTCACGCGTGCGGTCTGCAGGGGGTGGCGGTACGGGAGGACCACGACCGTCGTGCCCAGCTCGATGGTGCTGGTCCGGCCCGCGAGCCAGGCCAGCGTGGTGAACGGGTCGTAGAAGGGCGGCGGGAAGGCGCCCGCGACCTCCGGGGGCAGCGTCACGTGGTCGGAGATCATCGCCAGGTGGTAGCCCAGCTCCTCGGCGCCGCGCACCCACGTCTCGATGCTTTCGGGGGTGGTGCCCTCCCCGTAGTTGAGGACGTTGATGCCGATCTTCACAGTCGCTCCCCTCGGTTGCTGCACCCCTCGTCGCCGGGCAGCAAAAGACCAGGTCAGAGGAGTGGTTGAGAGGGGGAGCGTAACAGTCGGCGCAGGTGGGGCCGGGGACGTGAGGCGATAAATCGGTACAAGGGTAAGGGAGTTGTTCCCGAGCACCGCGAGGGCGGTGGAGGACCGGGGAGTCAGGAGAGCGGCGCGGGCGCGGAGGCCGGAGCGGGCTCGGACGACGCCACCACGCGGCCGCGCTGCCCGCCGATCGTGAAGAAGCGCAGCGAGAACTGGGCCAGCGGCCCGATGGCCAGTGCGTACAGCACGGTGCCCACACCCACCGAGCCCCCGAGGACGAAGCCGACGGTGAGCACCGCGACCTCGATGCAGGTCCGTACGAGCCGCAGCGGCCGGCCCGTACGGCGGTGCAGGCCGGTCATCAGGCCGTCCCGCGGGCCGGGTCCGAAGCGGGCGGAGATGTAGAGCCCCGTCGCCATGCCGTTCAGCAGGATCGCGAAGGCGAGCAGGGGGATGCGGACGGCGAGGGTGGTGATCTCCGGTACGAGGGTGAGCGTCGCGTCCATCACCAGCCCGAGGATCACGACGTTGGAGACCGTCCCGAGCCCGGGACGCTGCCGCAGGGGAATCCACAGCAGCAGGATCAGCACGCCGGAGACGATCGTGACGGTGCCGATCGTCAGACCGGTGTGGCGGGAAATGCCCTGGTTGAGGACGCTCCACGGCTCCAGACCGAGCCCGGCGCGCAACTGCAGGCCCATGCTGAGGCCGTAGAGCACCAGCCCGGTGTAGAGGTGGACGAGGCGGCGCGGCAGCCGCCGGCCGGGCGTGGGGTCCGCGCGGCGGCCGGACGTCACGTCCGCCTCGCTGTCGCTCGCGCCCTCCGCGGCGCCGGACCTCCGGGTGCTGAACAAAACCTTCCCCCTCCTGGCATGATTGGACTGGCGCATGACACTCTGTGGCTCGGAGATGATCGGTTTCCAGGGCCAATCCGGGAAAGGTGGACTGCTCACGATGGCGCAGTGGACTTCAGCGGTGGGGGCGTCGCAACTCGCCCGGCTGCTCCGGTCGCAGGACACCCGCGACGCCGTGGCACCGGCCGGCCGCCGCATCCCCGCCTACCGCGGCCTCGCGGACGGCGTCCGCCTCCTCGTCCTGGAAGGCCGGGTGCCGGTCGCCGCCCGCCTCCCCGCGGAACGCGAACTGGCCGCCGCGCTCTCCGTGAGCCGCACCACCGTCGCCGCCGCCTACGAAGCGCTGCGCGCCGAAGGGTTCCTGGAGTCCCGCCGCGGCTCCGGCAGCTGGACCGCCGTCCCCGCGGGCAACCCGCTGCCCACCCGCGGCCTGGAGCCGCTGCCCCCGGAAGCGGCCAGCTCCATGATCGACCTCGGCTGCGCGGCCCTCCCGGCGCCCGAACCCTGGCTGACGCGCGGTGTCCAGGGCGCCATGGAACACCTCCCGCTGTACGCGCACACCCACGGCGACTACCCGGCCGGCCTGCCGGCCCTGCGCCAGGCGCTCGCCGACCGCTACACCGCCCGCGGCATCCCCACGATGCCCGAACAGATCATGGTCACCACCGGTGCCATGGGCGCGGTGGCCGCCATCTGCCGCCAGATCACCCGGCCCGGCGAACGGGTCGCGGTCGACTCCCCGTCGTACGCCAACATCCTCCAGCTGATGCGCGACGCCGGCGCCCGGCTCGTGCCCGTCGCCCTCACCGACCGCCTCGCCGGCTGGGACATCCCGGCCTGGCGCCAGGTCATGCGGGACGCCGCGCCCCGTATGGCGTACGTCGTCGCCGACTTCCACAACCCGACCGGCACCCTCGCCACCGAGGACCAGCGCCGCCGCCTGGTGGACGCCGCCCGCGCGGCCGGCACGGTCCTGGTCGTCGACGAGACCATGGCCGAACTCCGCCTGGACGACATCGAGATGCCGCGGTCCGTCTGCGCCTTCGACCCGGCGGGCAGCAATGTCATCACGGTCGGCTCCGTCAGTAAGGCGTTCTGGGCGGGGATGCGCATCGGCTGGGTACGGGCCGCCCCCGACCTCATCCGCAGCCTGGTCGCCGCCCGTGCCTTCGCCGACCTCGGCTCGCCGGTCCTCGAACAGCTCGCCATCGTCTCGCTCCTGGAGGGGGACGGCTGGGAGCAGGCCGTGGAGATCCGCCGCGACCAGGCCCGCGAGAACCGCGACGCGATCGTCGCCGCGCTCCGACGCCACCTGCCCGACTGGGAGTTCAGCGTGCCGGGCGGCGGTCTCACCCTGTGGGCGCGGACCGGGGGCCTCTCCGGCTCGCGGATCGCGGAGGCGGGGGAGCGGCTCGGCGTACGGGTGCCCTCGGGGCCGCGGTTCGGCGTGGACGGCGCGTTCGAAGGGTTCGTCCGGCTGCCCTTCACCGTCAGCGGAGCCGTGGCCGACGAGGCCGCCTCCCGGCTGGCCGCGGCCGCCCAGCAGGTGGCGACCGGGACGGCTGCCGGGGAGGTGGAGGCGCCGCACAGCTTTGTGGCGTGAGGGGGGAGGGGACGGCTCCCGGGCGTGGTCAGCGGTCGGCTCGTGCCGGTGTGCCGGTGGTCAGCGGTTGTCTCCCGCCGGTACGCAGGTCCGTAGCCACTGGTCGAGGGCGGCGAAGTCCGCGTCCATGAGGCCCTTGCGGGCGTCGACGTGGTGCAGCAGCGTGCGCCCCGGACGGTGTGCCGCCACCCACGTCCGGTCGGCGTCGGTGATCTCGTCGTCGACCCAGGCGAACGGACGCCCGGCGGCCCAGTCGAGAAGGATCCGGGTCTTCCAGTGCACCCGCCCCGTCTCGTCCTCGTCGGACGGCTCCGGCCAGTTCACCACCGGAAGCTCCGGCAGGCCGAGCCACGGTGCGATGCAGTCGTTCGCGTCGGACATCCACGTCGTGGCCCACACCAACGTGCAGGGCAGAGCTGTCAGCCGGGGCCCGTGGGCCGGATCGATCCTGCTGATCAGCGGATGCGTGCCGGCTCCCCGGGGCTGCCGCCGCCCTGAGCTGTACGTCGGGTACCCGTGGGGGAGCTCTTGCCGGGATGCGCCGAAGGGGATGAGGGGGCCGTCCACGTCGAGGAAGAGGAGCGGGAGCGTGTCGATCACAGGGGAACGGTAACGCGACCGCTTCGGCTTCCGGCGGGGCCATGAGTGCGGTGCTGGCCTCGTACGAGGAGGCGTTCCGTGTCACGCGGTCGCTGACCGGGTCTCAGCAGGCCGGCCGAGTTCAGCCCTCCGCGCGCCCCACGTCGACCGTGCGGTGCGCCGGTGCCGGCCCGGAGGGTTCGGTGGTCTCCTCGGGGGCGGACGGCGCGGCCGGGCCTACGGCGCCGAACAGGACGTCCACCCCGACGGCACCACCCGCGACGGCGTCATCCGTACCGCCCACGACGACGTCATCCGTGGCGCCCGCGCCGTCCGACCGGGCCATGCCGGCTGCCGCGCTCAGATCTTCGGTCGCGTCCTCCTCCATCGCGGCCGCGGGCTCCGGAAGCAGGTCCAGTACGGCCTGCCGGTGCGCCTCGCTCGTGGCGTCGTCGTACGGGTCCGGTGTGGCCGGGACCTGGAGGCGGAGCACCGGTCCGCTGCCCAGCCGCGCGTAGCCGCGCCCTGGCGGTACGTCGACGGCCGGTGTGGTGTGCGGCGGCGCGCCGAGCACCGCCTGCACGTCCTCCGGCGTGGCCGGTCCCAGGACGACCCTGGCCCGGGTGTGCGTCAGCACCGGCTCGCTCAGCAGCCCGGCACTGTCGAGCTGGTCGGCCACCACCACCGTGACGTAGGCCGCCCGGCCGTGCCGCAACGGCACGTGCAGCAGCTCCTGCGGGTCGTCCCGCCCTTCGGCCACCGAGAGGTGGGCCAGTGCGGAGGGCCGGTCCAAAATGATCCAGAGCGGCCAGCGGATGTCGTCCGGAGCCTGCCGCCCGGCCTGCCGCGCGCGGTTGGCGGTGATCAGCCGCCGCTCGGTCTCGTGCGCCGCCCACTCCAGCGTCGCCAGCGCCCCCGACAGCCCGGACTCGACGCCCATCACACCGGTCCGCCCCGCCAGGCACGCGTACTCGCCGGTCCCGCTGCCGTCGATCACCAGGACGTCGCCGTACGGCAGGGCCTGCAGCGCGATGGACCGCAGCAGCGTCGTGGTACCGGCCCCCGGCTGCCCCAGCACGAGCAGGTGCGGCTCGGTCGACCGCAGGCCGGTCCGCCACACGACGGGCGGTACGTCCCGCGTCTCCTCGCCGGCCTCCACCGGCAGCGTCCGCTGGACAGCGCCGGGGTCGGTGAAACCGAGGACCGTCTCCCCGTGCGTCGTCACGAACCGCTGCGCCGCGATGTCGGTCGGCAGCGGCGGCAGCACCGTCAGCGTCAGCTGGTTCGACTCCTCGTCCCACGCGAAGTGGTACTCCCTGCCGCGCCCCGACTTGGCGTACAGCACCTGCTCGATACGGGCCCGGGACGCCGCGTCGCCGTCGGTGAAGTACGCCGGGTACCGCAGCGTCAGCGAGGCCGGGCGCCCGGCCTCGTCGAACGCGTACTCGGTGAAGGCGCTCTCCCAGTCCCCGTCGTGGGCGTACAGGGGGCTGGGATCGCCCTCGATCGCGAAGTACGGCACCAGTGCCTCGTACAGCGCCTGGAGGCGGCCGGTCTCCGCTTCCCCCGGGCCGGCGGCGGGCTCCTCGGCCGGCTGCTGCTCCCGGCCCGCCCAGGCTGCCGCCGCCATCACCGTGACCAGCGCGAGCACGGGCCCGTACGGGACGAGGGCCACCGCCACGACGCTGCCGGCGGCGAGGAACAGCAGCGAGCCGCGCCGCTCCTTGGGCGTGTCGGACCAGCGCCGGCGACCGGCGGCGATCAGCCGGCGCAGCCCCCGGCTGATGATGATCAGCGGGTGGAACACGTCGGCCGCGCCGTCCGCCGCGGTACGCGCGAACTCGCGCCCGCGCGCGATCGGCGCGCTGTCGGTCAGGATGCGGGGCAGTGGACGCCGGGCCACATCATCTCCTGGGGGATCGTGCGGAGGCCGCTCCGCCCGCCGGGACCGCGGACGGCCGGATGCCGCCGGGCGGGCGCGCGGGAGAGGAACCGGAGGTCAGAGCTTGATGCCGCCCAGGAGATTGGCCAGGCTCGCCCCGCCGGCCTTGATGCTCGGGGCGATCGCGGACCCCGCGAGGTAGAAGCCGAACAGGGCGCAGACCAGGGCGTGGGACACCTTGAGCCCGTCCTTGCGGAAGAACAGGAAGACGATGATGCCGAGCAGAACGACGCCGGAGATGGACAGAATCATGGAGTTCTCTCCTCGGTGGTGGGGACGGTCACCATGAGTCCTTCCAGCCTCACAGCACGTATCAAGCCGCAAAAAGCTGCGAACGGGTGATTCACCGGCGAAACCCCCCGGCCGGCGCAACCCAACTGCCCGGACGGCCCCCAGAAGCCGCATAATTGCAGGTCAGGTCGCTAGTGGCGGGAGTCGTGGCGGGCCTGGCGGGTGGGGCCGTCCGGGGGGCGTGCCGACGCGGGCCCGGGGCGCGCGGTGGTGCGCTACCGGGCCGGGCGGCGGGTCTGGCACCGTGGGGGCAGCGGCGGCCGGTGACCGCCGCGCCGGACCGCAGGAGCCCTCCGTGACAGCTGTGCTCTCCGCGCTGTTCGCCCTGCTGACGGCCGTGGCCAACGCCACGGGCACCGTGCTCCAGCGGATCGCGGCACGCAAGGTGCCGCCCGGCGACGCCTTCAGCGTCCGGCTGTTCCGGCACCTGCTGCGCAGCCCGGCGTGGCTGGGCGGGATCGCCGTCATCGTCGGCGCCGCGGCGTGCCAGGCCCTGGCGCTGACCCTGGGGTCGCTGTCGCTGGTGCAGCCCATCCTCGTCACCGAGCTGCCGTTCACGCTGCTCGTCGCCAGTGCGGTGGCGCGGCGGCGGTTGCCCGCGATCGGCTGGGCGGCCTCGGTCATGGTGGCCGCCGGACTCGGCCTGGGGCTGGCCGCTGCCGCCCCGCACGGCGGCAGCACCGAGGACGTGTCCGCCGGGAAGTGGGTGCTGACGCTGCTCGTCTCCGGGGGCGTCATGGCCGCCTGCGTACTGGCCGCCCTGCCAAGGCCCCGCGGCAAGGCCCGTGCGGCCCTGTTCAGTTGCGCCTCCGCGATCGGTTACGCCCTGACCGCGACGCTGATGAAGGCGGCGACCGACACCTTCGACCGGCACGGGCCCGGCGCGTTCTTCGCCGCCTGGCAGACGTACGCCTTCGTGGCGGCGGGCGCGTGCGCACTGTTCCTGCTGGCCAACGCCATGGAGTCCGGGCCCCTGGTGGCGTCGCAGCCCGCTCTCACCCTGGGTGAGGCGCTGGTCAGCCTGGCCCTCGGGATCGTGGTGTACGGGGAGCGGGTCCGCACCGGCTGGTGGCTGGTCCTCGAAGGCCTCGGGGCGGTCATGGTCACGTGGGGTGTCGTGGTGCTGCCCCGGGCCGACACGGAGGGAGGGGAGGGGGAAGGGGACGGGGCTTCCGGGGGCGGGCGGTCCGGTAGCTGATCGGTGGCCGGGGCCCGCAGAGAAATACGGTGCCGGTGACCGTGAGCGACGGATACCTTCCCGTCCATGGACGAACTCGCCTTGCTCAAGCGCTCCGACGGCCCGGTCACCCGGACCCGCCTCGCCCGGGACCTGACCGCGCTCGGCCTCGGCGACGGGGACACCGTGATGTTCCATACGCGGATGTCCGCCGTCGGCTACGTGGCAGGCGGCCCGGAGACGGTCATCGGAGCCCTCCGCGACGTCGTGGGAGAGCGGGGAACCCTGATGGTGACCTGCGGCTGGAACGACGCCCCGCCGTACGACTTCACCGACTGGCCGCAGACCTGGCAGGACGCCCTGCGGGCGGAGCACCCGGCGTACGACCCCGTGCTGAGCGAGGCTGACCACAACAACGGGCGCCTCCCGGAAGCGCTGCGCCGCCGGCCCGGAGCCGTCCGCAGCCGTCACCCCGACGCGAGCTTCGCGGCGCTCGGCGCGGCGGCCACCGCGTTGACGGCCGACCATCCGTGGGACGACCCGCACGGCCCTGACAGCCCGCTGGCGCGGCTGGTCGCGATGGGCGGCCGGGTGCTGCTGCTGGGCGCCCCGCTGGAGGCGCTCACGCTCCTGCACCACGCCGAGGCGCTGGCCGACGCGCCCGGTAAGCGGTTCGTGGACTACGAGCAGCCGATCCTCGTCGACGGGGAGCGGGTCTGGCGGCGGTTCCACGACATCGACTCGGAGGACGGGGCGTTCGACTACTCCGCCCTCGTGCCCGAGGGAACGGAAGCGTTCGAGATCATCGGACGGGACATGCGTGCCGCGGGCATCGGCCGCAGGGGAACGGTCGGGGCGGCCGACAGCCATCTCTTCGAAGCCCGTGACGTGGTCGACTTCGGTGTGGCCTGGATGGAGGAGAAGCTGGGCCGGGAAAGGGGGCCCGGCGGATGATCACCTGGCGCCGGGTCACCGGAAATGACTTCCCGCTCCTGCGGCACTGGCTGGCGCAGCCGCACGTGGCCCGGTGGTGGAACCACGACACCTCGGTGAAGGGGGTGGAGCGCGACTTCGGTCCGGTGGCCCGGGGCGAGGAACCCGCCGAGGACCTGCTCGTCCTCCTCGACGGCCGCCCGCTGGGCCTGGTCCAGCGGTCCCGGTTCGCCGACTACCCCGCATACCGGGACGAGTTGGCCGCCGTCACCGAGGTGGCCGACGAGACGATGACCCTCGACTACCTCATCGGCGACGCGGAACAGGTGGGACGGGGACACGGTCCGCGCATGATCCGGGCCCTCGTCCGGGCGACCTGGCGCGACCATCCGTACGCGCCGGCCGTCCTGATCCCCGTACCGCTCGCCAACCGGGCCTCCTGGCGGGCCCTGGAGAAGGCCGGGCTGTGCCGTGTCGCCGAGGGCGAACTCGAACCGGACAGCCCCGCAGCCGGCCGCGCGCACTACGTCTACCGTGCGACGCGGCCGACACGGCCGCGGGCAGCGGATGCCGCGCGGCCGGGCAGCGGGTGACGCGCGGCCGGGGAGCGGATGACGCGCGGCCGGGGGCGGGTGGCGCGGATGTCAGCCCTCGGCCGGTGACGGGTCGGGCAGCCGGCCGAGGAAGTCGAGCAGCGCGGCGTTCACCTCGGCGGGCCGTTCCTGCTGGGTCCAGTGTCCGCAGCCCGGGAGGGTGATGCTGCGGTGCAGCTTCGGCGCGACCGTCTTGAGCGAGGCGAGGAGTTCGGCGATGCCGTGCAGCGACATCACCATGTCGCGGTCCCCGCCGATGTACAGCGCGGGCTGGTCGATGCCGCGGCCCCGGAAAGCGGCCAGCAGCTCGTTGTTCCGCCCGATGTTCCGGTACCAGTTGAGGGGGCCGGTGAACGCCCGCTCCCCGTGGCCCGCGTAGTCGCGGACGAACGCGTCGACGTCGTCCGGGGTGAGCCAGGCGGGCAGGTGCTCCGGTTCGGGGACGGAGTCGATGAGGGCCGTGCCGTCGGGAACGATCCAGGGGCGCGGAGCGGTGGTGGCGGGGTTGTCGCCCGAGCCGCTGGCCAGTATGCGGCGGAACGTCGATGCCGGGTCCCGGGCCAGCTCCGCGTCGGCAACGCCCGGCTGCTGGAAGTAGCACTGGTAGAAGCCGTCTCCGTAGAGCCGCCGCGTGACCTCCGGCGGCGCCATGCCCGCGGGCAGGACGGGCGGCACGCTGAGCCCGGCCACGGCCCGTACGGCATCCGGACGGAGCATGGCCGTGACCCAGGCGACGGGCGCGCCCCAGTCGTGACCGACGACGACGGCCTGTTCCTCGCCGAGGGCGTGGATCAGGGCGATCACGTCGCCGGCCAGGTGCAGCATGCTGTACGCGTCGGTGTCCGCGGGCTGCTCGCTGCGGGCGTAGCCGCGCTGGTCCGGCGCCACCACCCGGTATCCGGCCGCGGCGAGCGGGCCGAACTGGTGGCGCCAGGAGTACCAGCTCTCCGGAAATCCGTGCAGCAGCAGGACCAGCGGCCCCTCGCCCTGCTCGGCGATGTGCAGCGTGACTCCGTTGACTTCCACGGAGCGGTGCTTGACGGTGACGGTCACGTGTCCTCCGGCATCTCGGGGCGGCGGCTTATGCCGGTGCCTGTCGTCCAGCGGAGGAAACCGATCGGTTTCCTCAAGAGGAACCGTAAACCGTTCAGTGTTCTTGAACAGCACTCGGGGGTACACCGACCGGTTCCGGAGCGCCGTGGGAGGCGCGGTACGCTCCTCACATGTCCAGTACCGGCACAGCCTCCACCCGGGACCGGCTGCTCGACGCGGCGGCCGAACTCTTCTACCGCGAGGGCGCCTCCATCGGGGTCGAGACCCTGTGCAGGACAGCCGGTATCTCCAAGCGCTCGATGTACCAGCTCTTCGACAGCAAGGACGAGGTCTTCGCGGCCAGCCTGCGGCGGCGCGCCCCCGCCTATGAGGAGCAGCTCGCCCTGCGCACCGTCGAGGCGGGCCCGCCGCGTACGCGCATCCTGTACGTCTTCGAACGGCTCGAAAAGCTGGCGGAGACGGCCGACTACCGGGGCTGCCCCTTCCTGGCCGCACAGGTCGAGCTCAAGGACCCCGGGCACCCGGCGAGCATCGTCGCCGAGGAAGTGAAACGGCATCTGACCGATGCCTTCCGCGCCGAGGCGGAGCGGGGCGGGGCAGCCGACCCCGAGCTGCTGGCACGTCAACTGACCCTGGTCTTCGACGGCGCGAGCGCGCGCGCCGGAGCGCGCGTGGAGAGCCTGGCCGGGCTGGCCGTGACCACGGCGGCCGCACTGCTCGACGCGGCGGGTGTGGCCTGACCGGCCCGGCTCCGGCACAGGCTCCGGCGCCAGGACGGCGTGCGCCTGGGTGAGGGCAGTGCCGGGCGCCGGGGCCGAGCTACGTGCGCCCGCGAATGCGCCCCCTTAACCACCGGTGAGGGGGCACCCGTGGGATGTCCCGCCCGCTCCATCCGACAGAGGTGATTGCTGTGCCCCATGGCGTCGTCAAGTGGTTCGACCACGAACGAGGTGCCGGCCTGGTCGCCCAGACCGGCGGCGGACCGGACGTCCTCGCCTACCGTTCGGCGATCCAGGGGGACGAACCGGCCCGCACGCTGACGACGGGGGAGCGCGTCTCCTTCAACCTCGTCGAGGACTTCGAGGGCATCCGGGCGGAGAACATCTACCGGCTCCCGGGCCGGTACCGTTTCCCCGCCTGACGGTGACCGCCCGGCTGCGCTGTGCGACTGCCTCACGAATGCAAGCGCAACCGGGCGGGAAAGCAGAAAGGTTCAGTCCGGTGTTGTCCAAAAGCGGACAAGGCTGATGACGCCGGACGGCGCGTGCTCCAATGTCCGCACCCTCGCAGGCAAGGGTCTGCGGGGCACGGCGGGCGGGGTGTACTCGGGCCGGCTGCGGGTGCCGTGACGGGAGCTCGTCACTCTCGTTGCCCGGGGCGTCGATGCGTCATGAAGTGAGGCACGGATGACGGCAGTGAAGGCTCCGCGGAACGGCGCGGGCGAGCAGGAGCTGTTCCGGGGGCTGGTGGAGTGTTCGCAGGACGCGATCCTGACCAAGACGCTGGACGGGCGGATCACGTTCTGGAACGCGGCGGCGCAGCGGTTGTACGGGTACCGGGCGGAGGAGACGGTCGGCCGGCATATCGGGCTGCTGGTCCCGCCGGACCTCAAGGACGAGGAGGCCGGTCTGCTGGAGCGGATCGGCCGGGGTGAGCGGATCGAGCACTACGAGACGCGGCGGGTCGCGAGCGACGGCCGGGTGCTGGACGTGGACGTGTCCCTGTGGCCGGTCCGTTCCCGGCGCGGCGTCGTCCACGCCGCCTGTTCCCTCACCCGGGACATCACCGACCGCAAGAAGGCGGAAGCGCAGATCGACGAGCTGGCGGTGGTGGTGGAATCGGCGCAGGACGCGATCCTCATCAAGAGACTCGACGGGCGGATCACGTTCTGGAACGCGGCGGCGCAGCGGATGTACGGCTACCTGGCCGGGGAGATGGTGGGGCAGCACATCGGGCTGCTGATCCCGCCGGACCTCAAGGACGAGGAGGCCGGTCTGCTGGAGCGGATCGGCCGGGGTGAGCGGATCGAGCACTACGAGACGCGGCGGGCCACCAGCGACGGCCGGGTGCTGGACGTCGACGTGACCCTCTGGCCGATCCGCGACCGGAGCGGCGTCATCACCGGCGCCTGCTCCACCATGCGGAACATCACCGACCGCAAGAAGGCCGAGCGGGAACTCGCCGAACTGTACGCGCAGCAGCGGCACATCGCCCTGGCCCTGCGCCTGATGGGCGCCTCCGAACAGATCCCCGGAGCCCGCGCGGCCACCCGCTACCTCCCCTCCACCCAGGGACAGGGCGTGGGCGGCGACTGGCTCGACCTCATCGACCTGGGCGCCGGGCGGGTCGGCGTGATCATCGGGGACGTCATGGGGCGCGGTCTGGACGCGGCCGTGGTCATGGGCCAGCTCCGCTCCGCGGCGCGGGCGCTGGCGCTCGCCGGAACGCCGCCGTGCGAACTGATCCAGACGCTCGACACGTTCACCCGCGGGCTGCCGGAACAATTCGTCACCTGCACCTATCTGGAGGCCGACCCGGCGCTCGGCGAGGTGACCGCCTGCTCGGCCGGGCACCTGCCGGTCTGGCTCGTCGCCCCGGACGCGACGGTCGGCGCGCTGCCGGTGCCGACCGGCATCCCCCTGGGCGTGGGCGGCGTACCGCACCAGGAGGTCCGCCTGCCCCTCCGGGCCGGTACGACGCTGGCCCTCTACACCGACGGCCTGGTGGAGACCCCGCACAGCGACATCGGGACCCAGCTCGACCTGCTGACCGCCACCCTGAGCGAGGTCTTCACCACCACGACGGACCTGGAGGAGGCCGCCGACCGCGTCCTGCACACCCTGCTCCCGAACACCGCCACGTACGCCGACGACGTCACCCTTCTGCTGGTCGGCTTCCCCGCCGCCCCGCTGGACACCGTCGCCGTCGACCTGCCCGGCACGCCGTCCTCGGTCCCGGAAGGGCGCCGCTTCCTGCTGCGCACCCTGCGGGCGTGGGGTCTGACCGCGCTCGCCGACACGGCGCTGCTGCTGTCGTCGGAACTGCTGACCAATGCCGTCTGCCACGCGCGAGGGCCGCTGACGCTGCGTGTCTGGTACAGCGCCCGGGAGTTGGGCGTGGAGGTCGTGGACGGCAGTACGCCCCGGCCCCGGGCCCGGCTCGCGGACACCGCCGAGGAGAACGGCCGCGGCCTGATGCTCGTCGAAGCCCTCGCCGATGCCTGGGGCACGCGCCCCGGCGCCGCCGGCAAGACCGTCTGGTTCACGCTCCTGAGGGCTCCGGCACCGGCCGCCGGCCACCGGCAGTGCGACACGGCTGCGGATCCGCGCGGCGGCGAAGAGGCGGTGGCGGTGGCCGAGCCGGTCTCCTGACCGGGGGGCACGCTTCACGGAGCGGCCGCACCGCCGCCGCGGCACAGGGGCCGCGCCCGCACGGAACCGGTGGCCGGGTCGCTCACCCGCGGGCGGCCTCGGCCACGGCGACCGCTTCGGAGCTCTCGCGACGCATCCGCTCAGCGCCCCAGGCGCCGAGCGGTCCGAGCGCCTGATTGAGTGTGCGCCCGTGCTCGGTCAGGGAGTACTCCACCCGAGGCGGCACCTCGGCATGGACCTCGCGGTGCACGAGACCGTCCTCCTCCATCTCGCGCAGGTGCTGCGTCAGCATCTTCTCGCTCACTCCCGGCAGTCCGCGCCGTAGCTCGGCGAAGCGGCGTACGCGGTGGGCGTCGAGCTCCCAGAGGATCAATCCCTTCCACTTGCCGCTCACCACGTCGAGCGCGGCGTCGATGCCGCAGATGTAAGGCCCGCGTCTCGGTGCCTTGGCCATCGCCGATCCCCCTTACGTAGAGGTGAGTACCGCAGTAAATAGTAGGTACTTCCAGGAGCGGCGCCCCTCTTCGAGCATGGAGGGGTGAACGAACAGGACCTCACCACCAGGAAAAACAGCCCCGTCACGGTGATCGGGCTCGGCCCGATGGGCCAGGCGATGACCCGCACCCTCCTCACCGCCGGACACCCGGTCACCGTCTGGAACCGCACCGCGGGCCGGGCCGACGGCGTCGTCGCCCACGGAGCGACGCTCGCGGCGACACCCGGCGAAGCGGTCGAAGCGAGTGACCTCGTGATCCTCAGCCTCACCGACTACCAGGCGATGTACGACATCCTCGGCAGCGCCACCGCATCGCTCGCCGGCCGCACGCTGGTCAACCTCAGCTCCGACACTCCCGACCGCTCACGCGAGGCAGCGGCCTGGGCGGCGGGCCACGGTGCCGTCTTCCTCACCGGAGGTGTCATGGTCCCCGCGCCGATGATCGGCACGACGGCGGCCCATGTCTATTACAGCGGCCGCGACGTGGTGCCGGAGAGCCACCTGGCAACGTTGGAACTGCTGGGAACAGCGAAGCACCTGGGCGCGGACCCGGGCCTCGCCCAGATGATGTACCAAGCCCAACTCGCGCTGTTCCTCACCACCTTGTCCGGACTGATGCACGCCACCGCGATGCTCGGCACCGCGGGAATGAAGGCCGAGGAAGCGCTGCCGGAGCTGCTTTCCTCCGCCGACGCGATCGGTGACATCCTGAGGGCCGGTGAAGAGAACCCGGGCACCGCGCTCGACGCCGGAGAACATCCCGGCGCCCTCGCCACGGTCACCATGATGGGCGCCACCTCCGACCACATCGTCGAGACCAGTACATCGCTCGGCCTCGACCTCGCGCTTCCCCTGGCCGTGCAGTCCCACTACCGGCGCGCGATCGCGGACGGACACGGCGGCGACAGCTGGACGCGCATCATCGACGGCATCCGGGGACCGCGCTGACCCCAAAGGCCCGTCGCACGCAGGGCGGGTCCGGCCGGCGCGTGCCGGCCGGACCCCCTTGGCCACGGATTCGCCGGTGCAGGCCATGGCCGCGCCGCCCGCGCTGCGCCGACCGGGTGATCGTCGTGACGGTGCGCATGGGGGGCGGGGTGCTGGGCAGTATCGACTCGCTTCGTTCCTCGGGGAAGATGAACGAGGCCCAGGCGGGCCGGGGGCGTTCGGCGGCGGAAGGCCGGTGACGACGGCGCCCCGGTCCGCCCCTTCCGTGACGGCACCGGACGACAGACAGCGAGCCGGCATCAACGTGAGCAAACAAGTTGTTCACAATAAAGCGTTGACGCGCTCTCGTGCCGGTCGCATGCTGACTCCATGACCTCGACCTCCGAACAGCACGACCAGCACTGCGGCCCGGACCCCTTCCCGCTGCCGGACGCGCAGCAGGCGCGTGCGCAACGGGTGCACACGGCGCTGTTCCGGATCGCGGAGCGGCACGCGGCCACCGAGGAGCAGCGGGCGCGGCAGACGCATCCGTCCGTCCTCGGTCCGCACGAGGCCGTCCGGCTGGTGGCGTTCCTGATGAGCGGGGCGGCGCGGCTCGACGAGGGCGAGCCGGAGGTGGACCGGGCGGACATCACCGCGGCGTTGACCCTGCTGCCGCTGGTGCGCGGCGAGCTGGACGAGCTGGAGGCCGGCCTGCTGCGGATGGCCCGCGGACGCGGCATGACCTGGCCGGAGGTGGCCTTCGGGCTGGGCCTCGGCACTCCGCAGGCGGCCCGGCAGCGGTACGAGCGGTTGGCCGGCCGCATCCGCGCCGCCGACGAGGCCGACGAGGAGTGACGGACGGCGGGCCGGGACGGCAGGTTCGGCCGGGAGGAACCCTCCCTCAAGGCCGGACGCTGCACTAACCTGACGTGTCATCACCAGCGGTACGGTCGGTGACACATCGGGGGACCCGTGCCTGACGATCTCGGATTCGACAAGCTGCTCGACGACGACGGCTTGGCGGCCAGGCTGCTCGGCAAGACCCGCGCGGGCCGCAACCGCAAGCCGCTGTACGGCCCCGACCTGCCCGTGGTCCTGCTCGTCGGCGGCCCCGGCACGGGCAAGGGCCGGTTCCTGCGGTGCGTACGGGGCGAGTTCGGCCGCCACGTACCGACGGCGCACATCGACTGCGGGCTCCCGGTGTACCGGGAGCAGGCGGAGCAGCACCCGCAGACGCGCTCGGTGCCGACGGAGGTGCTGCGCGAGGTGGCCCGGCAGTTCGGCGCCTGGCAGGGCGACGGCGGAGCGGTCGCCACCCCGCGTCTGTACGCGGGCCTCGCGGCGGTCGCGGCCAGCGATCCGCTCGCCGACACCGCCACCCTGGTCAGCGAGGTGCAACGGCACGACGAGCTGCTGCCGCGCGGCTCCTTCTGGCGGGGTGTGCTGAACCGGGCGGGCAGGGCCTACGTCGGTGTCGTCGCGGGGCTGGTGGCCCACCCGGGGGCCGTACCGTTCATCAACGCCGTACTCGACGAACTGCTCGCCCGCACCTCCCAGGAGGGCAAGGCGCTGCTGGCGGCGTGCTACGGCGAGTACACGGGTGCGGGCGGCCACCCGAAGCTGGGACTGCACTCGCTGGCCTCGCACTTCCAGCAGGGCGGCGAAGCGCGCGAGGTCGCCGAAGGCTTCCTCTTCCGCGCGCTGCGGCAGGACATCGAAGCCGCGTACGTGTCGCTGCTGGGCCGGCTGTCCCGGGCCGGGCGGCCCGCCCTGCTGCTCGACCACGCGGACAACGCCCTCGGCAGACGGCTGCTGCGACCGGTGCTGGAGGACCGCGAGCGGGGACATCACGACCGGCTGGTGGTCATGGCCACCGCCCGGCGGGAGGACGGCGGGCGCTTCCTGTACCACGTAGGCGGCGCCGGCACGGACGACGACGCACCCGTCAGCTGGCGGCCCTCCGACGGCGGCCTGCCGCTGTGGAGCCGTCCCGCCGGCGGCGTACCCGGCCTGACGCCCCTGTCGCGCGGCGTCCTCCTCGTCCGTATGCCGATGCTCACGCGTGACCAGCAGTCCAGGGAGACGGCCCGCCTCCAGGCGCGGCGGGCACTGGGCGACAACGCCGCCCAGCTCCGCATCGACAGCGGCATCCACCGGCTGAGCGGCGGACGCCCGCTGTTCGTGACCCGGCTGGGCGAGGCGACCGCGGCGCTGACGTTCCGGGAACCCGGCGCGGGCACCGACTGGGCCCTGCTGGACGCGCGGGTGCGCTCCGGGGAGGACGCGGCAGGCCGCCCGGTCGCGGAACTCCTGCTGGACGACCTCGTCGTCCGGCAGCCTCCGGAGGAACTCCCGCCGGAGCAGCGCGGGCACTGGCTCGACCTGCTCAGCCATCTGTCGGTGGCCCACGACGCGGAGTGCGCCCAGATCCTGATGCGCGAGGTGCAGGCGGGCCGGGACGAGCGCCTGTCCGCCTACCGCATCGCCGAGCTGCTGCGGGACAGCGGCTGGCCGCACTGCCCCCGGCACTTCATCGGCGACCTCGGCCTGCGCCGCCTGCTCATGCGGCGCCTGTACCGGCTGCGCGCGTACGGCGCGGCCTGGCACGGCGACCACACCCTGCTGCGGGACCACTACCGCGCCCTGGAGGAGGACGGGACCGACGAACTCTTCGGCTCCGCCGCCGCACACGGCATGCACCACCACCTGGCGGTCGGCGACGCCGAGACGGTCACGGACTACCTCGACCGCACCTTCCTCACCCGCAGCGCGCGGGTCTGGTGCGACGAACTCCTGGCCATCGCGGAGGCGCCGCTGCTCGGACGTACCGACGACCGGCGCGCGCGGGCGCTGGGCGAGGCGGAGGTGACCGGTGACGTGCGGCACAAGCGCATCGACCGGCTGCTGCACGCCGTACGGCTCTGTGAGGACCGTACGGAGCCGCTCGACGAGGCCGTGACCGACGCCCTGCCCAAGCTGCTGGAGCGGCTGGGGGAGGAGCCCGCCGCGGGGGCCGGGACGCTGACGCAGACGGCCCGCGACTGGAGGGACCGCCTGGCCGGCAAGCAGCCGCTCAGGCCGTGCACGTGCACCAGACACATCGGATGAGACGAAGGGGGAGGACGCGGCGGTGCTGGACTTCCTGTACAACACGTTCTGGGCCACCTGGATCCGCAAGGCGTGCACGGTCCTCGTCGTACTGGCCGTGGTCGTTCCCCTCGCCGTCATCCTCCCGGGCCGGATCGGGGCTCCCGAGCACTGCGCCGAAGGGGTCGAGCGGAGCGCCGGTGAATGCGTCGGCGTCAACAGTTCCGGTTACGACTTCGGGACACAGGAGATCCATCAGGTCACCGACGCGATCGGCCGGGAGAACGAGCGCATCGCCGGGGACCCGGACATCGTCAGTGTCGCGATGATGCTGCCGTTGCAGCCGAAGTCCGGCGCCGAACGCGCCCAGCTCCGCAGCGAACTGCAGGGCGCCTACCTGGCGCAGTACCGGGCCAACCGCTCGGAGAACAAACCGCTGCTGCGCCTGCTGCTGGCCAACCCGGGCGCCGATTACGGGCAGCAGGAAAAGGTGGTGGACCGGCTCGCGGCGATGGCGGACTCGCCACGCGACAATCTGCGCGCCGTCACCGGCTTCAACCTCAGCCTCGACAACACGAAGAAGGCCGTCGCCCGGCTGACCGGCGAACTGCGGATTCCGGTGCTCGCCAGCAGGGTCAGCGCCGATGAGCTCGCCAATCCCGACGACCGCAGCGGCCGGGTCCCGTATCCGGGGCTGGCCCGGGTCATTCCCACCAACCGGGAGCAGGCGGCCGCGCTCGCCAATTTCCACGGCGGGCTCCGGGACGCGGAAACCGTCCTGGTCAAGGACCTCCGCCCGAACGACATCTACGACGAGTCGCTGGCCAAGGCGTTCAGCCGGCCGGAACCCGGACCGCCGGGACCGAAGGACCAGCCGTTCACCTCGCCCGGCATCAACGACCTGGGTGACACCGGAAACGACTTCACGACGATAGGGCACAACATCTGTGAATCCGACGCGCGCGTGGTCTATTTCGCGGGGCGCCCGGCCCATCTGCGGCTGTTCGCCCTGAAACTGGCCGAGGTCCCGTGCCACGGGAAGAAGTACACCGTCGTCAGCGGGTCGGGTGCGGCGACGCTGGAGCGGTACATGAGCCCGGGCGACTGGGAGAAACTGCGCGGCGACGACGGGGCGGGCGCCACGATCACCGTGCAGTACGCGGCACCGGGCCACCCGGACGCCTGGGACGCGTCCCTGCGTACGTGGGAGAAGGCACGGCGGGCGGACACCGGCAAGGCACCGGCGGCCGGGGACCGGCCGGCGTACCTGACGGAGCCGCAGAGTGAGCTGCGCGAACTCCGCCGCCTGATCGAGCGGCAGGCCGGCGGCGACATCGGGCCGGTGACCCTGGAGGACTCCCGCACGATGCTGGTCCACGACGGCGTACGCACCATCGCCTCGGCCGTCTTCCTGGCCAACGCCCAGGCCGCCGGCACGGTACCGAGACGGGACCGCGTCGCCGCCCAGTGGCCACGGCTGGAGGCCCGGTACCGGGTGCGGGGCACGAGCGGCTGGATCTGTCTGACCAACGGGGGCAACGCGTACGACAAACCGGTGGCGGTCGTGAAGCTCGACCCGGTCACCCGCCGGGTGGCGTTCGTGGGGCTGGGCTGGCCGGAGAAGAAACCCCAGCCGGCCGACTGCGCGGTGCCCAGCGGCACCGGCTGAGAAACACCGGCCCGGCCCCGGACGGACCGGGCCGGGCTTTCCTTCATCTCCGCAGTTTGTCGGAACGTCGTTCCACCGGCACTCGTCCAGGGGCGGTTCGCGGGTTCCCCCGATGGGGCGGGCTGCCGGTGAGCACGGTGTGGCGGGCCGTGCGCCGGGAGAACCTGGTCCCGGACGTGTCCGCGGTATTCCGGCAGCGGTGTGCGCGCGAGCGGGCGCCGAAAGGTCAGGGGCAGTGCTCATATCCTCCCGCACGACCCCGGCTTTCCCGTTTCCGGGGCCGGGGCGGCCGCACGGCGTGGTGCCGGCGGCCGAGCGGAGTCCCCGGCCGTGCACCGCTGAGTGGAGTGTGACGATGTGACTTCGACTGTTTCCGGACCCGGCGCGGACGTCGTGGCCGCCGCGGCAGGTGACTTCGCCCGTGAACTGACCCGGGATTCCCTGCTGCGGCTGGCTCGCCGCGAGATCGCCGCCGTTCACGTCCCCGGCTTCTGCGACCGGCGCATCGCGGCGGAAGCGGCCGGGAAAGCGGTACGGCACAAAGCGCTGGGCAATTATCACAAGAAATATACGAGTACGGTGGGACGAGTGCACCTGCCGCACATCGACACGGCGTGGAATCCCGAACTGACCGCCGAATACCACGATGTCGCACTGGCCTCGATCCAGGAGGTACGCGCGCTGTTCGCGCCGTATCTGTCCCCGGTGGACCACGTCCGTCTGCTGCTCCAGGAATGCTGGCCGGCCGGTGCCGAACTGCTGCGGCTGCGCGGCCGGCCGTGTTTCGTCGGCGCGCTGCGTGTGTTCCGCCCGGACACCTCGGTCTTCCTTCCGCACAACGACCGCATCGAGCAGGAGACGGACGCCCCGGAGGCCGCCGGGGTGACCGAGCAGCTGGTCGCCAACATCTACCTCCAGGTGCCCGAGGAGGGCGGCGACCTTCAGCTGTGGCGGCGCGAACCCACGCACGCCGAGTCCCGCACGATCCTGGAGGTCGAGGGGCTGGACCCGGCGACGGTCGAGCCCCCGGACCACGTGATCCATCCGCAGGCGGGCGACCTGATCGTCTTCAGCTCCCGGATGCTGCACGCCGTCACCCCGGCCCGGGGCGGGCACCGTGTCGGCATGGCGGCGTTCATCGCCTGCAAGGGTCCCGACGAGCCCCTGCGGTACTGGAGCTGACCGGGCCGGGGCCGACGGTCCCCGCCGCTCCCGGTGTTCCCGGCAGGACGCCGCCGCGCCCGGCCCCCTGTGCGGCCCCGCGCAGTCCTGACGCGCCCTTCTTGTGTGAGAGGTCCAGAAAAAAGTGACGTTCGACGAGCAGGACGGCGCGTTGCCCGGTGAGGCCCCGGGCAGCGCCTCGGACACCGCCCGGGACGTGCCGCCCGAGACGCTGGGCGAGCTGTTCACCCGGCAGGCGGCGCGGACGCCCGGCGCCGTCGCCGTGGCGGACGAAACCGTACGCATGACGTACGCGCAGGTGGAGGCCGCCGCCAACCGGCTGTCCCGGGTGCTCCTCGGCAGGGGCGCCGGTCCTCGGCAGGTGGTCGCGCTGGCGCTGCCGCGTACGGCGGACCTGGTCGTGGCCGTCCTGGCGGTGCTCAAATGTGGTGCGGCCTACCTGCCGGTGGACCCCGATCACCCGGCCGGGCGTGTCGCCTTCCTGCTGCGGGACGCCGCGCCTGTCGCCGTACTGACGGCGCGTGAGGCGGCGGGCGGGCTGCCCGCCGAGAGCGGCGTCCCCGTGATCCTGCTCGACGGCGACCGTACGCGGCGGCTCCTGGACCGGGCTTCACCCGCGCCCGTCACCGACGCCGACCGCGGCGGACGGCCGGACCCGCGCGACTGCGCGTACATCATCCACACATCCGGCTCCACCGGCACCCCCAAGGGCGTCGTGGTCACCCACGCCAACGTCGTCCGCCTGCTCACTTCCACCGCGCACTGGTTCCGCTTCGGCCCGCACGACACCTGGACCCTCTTCCACTCCTGCGCCTTCGACGTCTCGGTGTGGGAGATGTTCGGCGCGCTGCTGACCGGGGGGCGGCTCGTGATCGTCCCGTACCGGACCGGCCGGGTGCCCGCCGAGTTCCTGGCGCTGCTGGCCCGCGAGCGGGTCACCGTCCTGTGCCAGACACCGACCGCCTTCTCCGCGCTGATGACCGCCGACGGCGAACACCCCGGCGAACTGCGGGACGCGCCGCTGCGCGTGGTCGTCCTCGCCGGTGAAGCACTCGACCCCGCCCGGCTCGCCGGCTGGTACGCCCGGCACCCCGACGGCGCGCCGCTGCTCGTCAACATGTACGGCACGACCGAGACCACCGTGCACGCCACCTACGCCGCCTGCGACCGGGCCGGCGCCCGCCCCGGCGCGCCGAGCGCCATCGGGGAGCCGGTTGCGGACCTCACGCTGCACGTGCTGGACGGCCGGCTGGCCGAGGTGCCGCCCGGCGGCACGGGCGAACTGTACGTGGCGGGCGGCGGGCTGGCGCGCGGCTATCTGAACCGCCCCGGCCTGACCGCCGGACGCTTCGTGGCCTGCCCGTCCGGCCCGCCCGGTGCCCGGATGTACCGGACCGGCGACCTGGTGCGGCGCGGGCCCGGCGGCGGTCTGGAGTTCGCCGGCCGCGCCGACGACCAGATCAAGATCCGCGGCTTCCGTGTCGAGCCGGGGGAGGTGGAGTCCGCCCTCGCGGCCCACCCGGACGTCGCCCAGGCCGCGGTGGCCGTCCGCCGGGACGCGGACGGAGGGCCGAGCCTGGTCGGTTACGTCGTGCCGCAGCCGTACCGGCGTCCGGAGCCACCGCACGGGCGTACCGAACGCGCGGCGGACACCGACGCGGCCCTGGCGGTCTGGCGGCAGGTGTACGACGACCTGTACGCGGCCTTCGGACGCCGGCCCGCTGCCTTGGGCGAGGACTTCGCGGGGTGGCGGAACAGCGCCGACGGACGGCCTGTTCCGCTGGAGCAGATGCGCGAGTGGCGGGACGCCACCGCGGACCGGGTACGGGCCCTGCGGCCCCGCCGGGTTCTGGAGATCGGCGTCGGCACCGGCCTCCTCCTGGCCCGGCTCGCCCCGCACTGCGAGAGCTACCGGGGCACCGACCTGTCCGCCGCAGCCGTCACCGGACTGCGCGGCGCGCTCGCGGCGGACCCCGCACTGGCCGCCCGCACCACCCTGACCTGCCAGGCCGCCGACGACATGCGGGGCCTGCCGGAGGGCGGCTTCGACGTCGTCGTACTGAACTCCGTCGCCCAGTACTTCCCCGACGCGGACTACCTCCTCGCCGTCCTGCGCGGCGCCCTCGACCGCCTCACGCCCGGTGGCGCCCTCTTCGTCGGTGACGTACGCGACCTCCGGCTGAACCGCCACTTCCACACCGCACTGCAACGGCTCCGCGCGGCGGCCCGAGGCGTGGTCCCGGACGGCACCGAACTGGCCGCGGCGGTCCGGCGGAGCCTGGCGCGCGACCAGGAGCTGCTGATCGCGCCCGGTTTCTTCACGGCCCTGCCGCACGGAGCGCTGCCCGGGGTGAGTGCGGTGGACCTCCGCGTCAAACGGGGGCGGCACCACAACGAGCTGAGCCGCTACCGGTACGACGTGGTGCTGCGCAAAGGCCCGGTCCCCGTGGTCTCCCTGGCCGGTGCGCCCCGCGTGCGGTGGGGGAGCGAGGTGCGCGGCCTGCCGTCGCTGGCGGAGCGGCTGCGCAGCGACCGGACCGGCGCCTTCCGGGTGAGCGGCATCCCCAACGGGCGCTTGGACGGGTACGTGCCGGGGGCCGGGCCGGCCGGCACCGGGCGGGGGACCGCCGTCGACCCGGAAGACCTGCACGAGCTCGCGGACACGGCCGGTTACCAGGCGCTCGTCACCTGGTCCGGGGCGGACGACGGCAGCCTGGACGCCGTGTTCCTGCGGGGCGGGGGCGCGCCTTCCGGGACGACACCCGTCGCGGCGGCCGACGTGGCGTACACCGACGTCCACCTCCCGGCGGTACGCGCCCACGGAGACCTGCGGGCGCTGACCGCCGAACCGGCCCGGCGCCGGGCCGACGCCGCGCTGGGCACCGCCGTACGCGACGCCGTAGCGGCCCGGCTGCCGCACCACATGGTCCCGTCCGCAGTCCTGGTCCTCGACGAGCTGCCGAGGACGGTGAACGGCAAGCTGGACCGGCGGGCACTGCCCCAGCCGGACCCGGACGACACCCACCGCGCCCCCGGCGGACGCGCACCGCGCGACGCCCGCGAGGACATCCTGTGCGGTCTCTTCGCGGAGACCCTCTCCCTCGCCGAAGTCGGCCCCGACCAGGACTTCTTCCGCCTCGGCGGACATTCGCTGCTGGCCACCGGGCTGGTGAACCGGGTGCGGTCGGCCTTCGGTACCGAGCTGGGCCTGCGCGCGGTGTTCGAGACACCGACCCCGGCCGGCCTGGCCGCGCGGCTGACCGGCGGGGATTCCCGCCGTCCTGCGCTCACGGCCCGGTCCCCGCGCCCCGCCGAGCTGCCGCTGTCCTTCGCACAGCGCCGGATGTGGTTCCTGCACCGCATGGAAGGACCGCGCCCCACCCACCATGTGCCGCTCACCCTCAGGCTCTCCGGACGGCTCGACCGGCAGGCACTGGAAGCGGCGCTGCGTGATGTCGTGACGCGCCACGAGGCCTTGCGCACGGTCTTCCCGGAGGACGGCGAGCGGCCGCGTCAGTCCGTACTGCCCCCGGAGGCCGTGCGGCTCAGCATGACCGTCACCGGGACCACCCCGGATGCCGCACACCGCCTGGTCGACGAGGCCGCGCGCCAGGAGTTCGACCTCGCGGCCGAGCCGCCCGTACGGGCCCGCCTGTTCGTCCTGGGGCCGCAGGAGCACATCCTGTCCCTGACGCTGCATCACATCGCGGCGGACGGCTGGTCCCTGGCCCCGTTGTGGCGCGACCTCTCGCGCGCCTACGAGGAGCGCAGGCAAGGACGCCCGCCGTCCTGGGCCCCGCTGCGCGTGCAGTACGCCGATTACACGCTGTGGCAGCGTGACCTCCTCGACGCGGACGACGGAACCGGCAGCACGACGGCCGCCGCCCAACTCGCCTACTGGACGGAGAAGCTGGCCGGGCTGCCGGACCGGATCACCCTGCCCTGTGACCGGCCGCGCCCTGACGCGCCCACCGGGCGCAGCGGGTCCTGCCGCTTCCAGTGGGACAGCGGGCTCGCGCGAGCGGTGCGCGCGCTGGCGCGGGAGTACGGCGCGACGCCCTCCATGGTGGTGCAGGCAGGGCTCGCCGCGCTCCTGACGCGGCTGGGCGCGGGCGAGGACATTCCGATCGGCACCCCCGTCGCGGGACGTACCGACGAGGCGCTGCACGACCTGATCGGCTTCTTCGTCAACACGCTGGTGCTGCGCGTCGACACGTCGGGCGCGCCGGACTTCCGTACGCTCCTCAGCCGCGTACGCGAGACCGGCCTGGAGGCGTACGACCACCAGGACGTGCCTGTCGAACGGGTCGTGGAGGCACTCCGTCCGGACCGCTCGGGCGACCGTCACCCGCTGTTCCAGACGATGCTGGTCTGGCAGCACACCCCGGCCACCGCCCCTGTCCTGTCCGGTGTCACCGCCGAGGCACGGGAGCTGGCCACCGGCACCCTTGTCACCGACCTGGAGATCAGCGTCACCGAGACGCCCGGCGGTCCCGCCGGGGCGGGCTCCCTGACCGGCGTCGCTCATTTCAACGCCGATCTCTTCGACCACGCCACGGTGGAAGCCCTTCTGGAACGGCTGCGGAGCCTGCTGGCGGACGGGACGGCCGACCCCGACCGGCCGATCGGCGACCTGGACGTGCGCACGGCAGCAGAGCGCGACACGGCCACCGGCTCGCACGGCCGCCAGGCCCTGCTGCCGGAGCTGTTCGCGCGCCAGGCGGCCCGTACACCCGGCGCTCCGGCCGTGACCTTCCGCGACACCACCCTGACGTACGGAGCGCTCGACGCAGCCGCCAACCGGCTGGCCCGCGTGCTCCTCGCGCGCGGCGCCGGGCCGGAACAGTACGTGGCGCTGGAACTGCCACGCTCGGCGGACCTCGTCACTGCCGTACTCGCGGTGCTGAAGACCGGCGCGGCCTACGTGCCCCTGGAACCCGGGCAGCCCGCCGAACGCAACAACAAGATCCTGCGTGCCGCCCGCCCGATGCTGCTGCTCACCACCCGCACCCCGGCGGCCGCGCCACCCGTGCCTCATCTCACCTGGGACGGTGCGGAGCTGGCCGACGCGCTCCGCCGGTCCCCTGACGCACCCGTACGAGACCACGAGCGCGTCTGCCCGCTGCTGCCCGCCCACCCCGCCTACGTCATCCACACCTCCGGTTCCACCGGCGAACCCAAGGGCGTGGTGGTCCCGCACCACGCCGTCGCCCGCCTGTTCCACGACACCCTGCACCTGGGCTTCCGCGCCGACGACGTCACAGCGCTGCTCCACTCGCACACCTTCGACCTCTCGGTCTGGGAGATGTGGGGGCCTCTCCTGCACGGTGGCCGCCTGGTCGTGGTGCCGTACGAGGAGAGCCGGTCCCCGGCGGAACTGCTGCGCCTGCTCGTGCGAGAAGGCGTCACCTTGCTCCATCAGACATCGACCGCCTTCGAGCACCTGACGCACACCCTGCGCGAAGAACCCGCCCTCGCCGGAGAACTGGCCCTGCGCCGCGTCGAACTGGGCGCCGAAGTGTTGCTGCCCCGCACCGCGCGAGCGGGCCGGGAACTGCTGCCCGGCGCGCGCTTCGTCCACGCGTACGGACCCACCGAGGCCACGGTATTCGCCATCGCCGGATTCCTCGACGGGCCCCTGCCGGACTCCCGGCCCCTGCCGCTCGGCCGGCCACTGGGCGGCATCCGTGCCTACGTCCTGGACGACGCGCTGCGCCCGGCCCCGCCGGACGCGGCGGCGGAGCTGTACGTCGCGGGCGCCGGGGTGACTCGCGGCTACCTGGGCCGGAGCGCGCTCACCGCCGAGCGCTTCGTGGCCTGCCCGTACGGGCCGCCGGGGGAGCGGATGTACCGGACGGGGGACGTGGTCCGCCGGCGCGCCGACGGCTCGCTGGAGTTCGTGCGCCGCGCGGACGAGCAGGTGAAGGTACGGGGCTTCCGCGTCGAACCAGGGGAAGTACGGGCCGCGCTGACGTCGCACCCCGCGGTCGGGACGGCAGCGGTCGTAGCCCGGGAGGACCGGCCGGGCGACCGGCGACTGGTCGCGTATGTGACCGCTGCCGCCGGCCGGGCCGCCGACCCGCGGGAGCTGCGCCGGTACGCGGCCGGACGGCTGCCGGACCACATGGTGCCCGCCGCGGTCGTCGTCCTCGACGCCTTGCCGCTGACCACCGCGGGCAAACTGGACCGCGCCCGCCTCCCACGGCCCGACTACGCGGCGGCCTCCGCGCACCGGGCACCCCGCGACGACCGCGAGCGGACCCTGTCCCGCCTCTTCGCCGAGGTGCTCGGCCTCGGTACCGGCGCGGCAGGCGTGGACGACGACTTCTTCGAACTCGGCGGCGACAGCATCATCGCCGTCCAGCTCGTCGGCCGGGCCCGCCGGGCGGGGCTCGCCCTGGCCCCGCGCGACGTCTTCCGCCACCGCACCGTCGCAGCCCTCGCCGCACGGGCAGGTGTGGCGCGGCCGGTACCCGCCGCACCCGCCGGAGACGACAGCGGCCCGCTGCCCCTCACCCCCGTCATGCACGCACTCCGGGAGACCGGCGGGCCGGTTGCGGGCTGTCACCAGGCCGTCCTGGTGCAGGTGCCGCCCGGTCTCGGCACCCGGCACCTGGCCACCGCGCTGCGCACGCTGACCGTCCACCACGACGCGCTGCGGCTGCGGCTGAGCCGGGTGGGGGGAGTGGCGTGGGCCTTGAGCATCGCCCCGCCGGGGGCGGAGTCCGGTACGGGCGGGAGCGCCGGAGCGGACGCCGGTACTGGTACTGGTACCGACGCGGATCTCGTCCGCCGCGTGGACGTCACGGAGCTGGACGACGCCGCACTCGGCGCGGTCGTACGCCGCCACCGGGACGCCGCGCGGGACCGGCTGGACCCGGAGTCGGGCCGGGCCGGGGGCCTCCTCCAGGCCGTGTGGTTCGACGCCGGCGCCGACCGGCCGGGGAAATTGCTGCTGACGATCCACCACCTCGCCGTCGACGGCGTCTCCTGGCGTGTGCTGCTGCCCGATCTGCGCGCCGCCTGGGAAGCTGCCGCAGCCGGCCGCCGTCCCGCGCTCGAACCGGTCGGCACCTCGCTGCGTGCCTGGTCCCAGCGGCTCACCGACCTCGCCCAGCAGCACGACCGGGTCGCCGAACTTCCCCTGTGGACCGGCCTGACCGGCACCGCCGAACCGCCCCTGTCCCGCCTCCCGTACGACCCGTCCCGGGACCTGACGAGCACGGTGCGACGGCTGACCCTGACCCTGCCGCCGGAGCGCACGGCTCCGCTGCTCGGCCCGGTGCCCGCCGCCCTCCACGGCAGGACCGACGACGTCCTGATCACCGCTCTCGGTCTGGCCGTCGCCGACTGGCGCCGCCGTCGTACGGGCTGCCAGGACACCGCCGTCCTGCTCGACATCGAACGGCACGGCCGCGAAGAACCAGGGGACCGGAGCGGCACCGGTACGGCGGAGACCGTCGACCTGGCGCGGACCGTCGGCTGGCTCACCAGCGTCCACCCCGTACGCCTCGACCCGGGCAGCACCGACGCCGCCCGGCTCCGCTCCGGCGGGCCCGCACTGGACCGGGCCTACCGACGCGTCAAGGAACAGCTGCGCTCCGTACCCGGCAACGGCCTCGGTCACGGACTGCTACGCCACCTCAACCCCCGGACGGCCCCGGCCCTCGCCGACGGCACGCGCCCCTTGATCGCCTACAACAACCTCGGCCGCCTCTCGCCGCGGGCCGGGGACTGGGCGCCGGTCCCGGGTTCCGGCGGCATCACCGGCGCAGCCGACCCCGCGCAGCCCGCCACCCACCTCCTCACGCTGGACGCGCTGGTCGAGAGCGGCCCCGGCGGCCCGGTCCTGACGGCGGCCTGGTCCTGGCCCGGCGCGCTGTTCACCGACGACGAGGTACGCGACCTCGCGGACACCTGGTCCGGCCTGCTCACCGCGCTCACGGAGCGGGCCGCCGCACCGGACGCGGACGGCCGCACGCCCGCCGACTTCCCCCTCGTCCCCCTCACCGAGGACGAGACCGCCCGGCTGACGCACGACTGCCCGGACCTCGCCGACGTCTGGCCCCTCACCCCGCTCCAGGAGGGGCTGCTCTTCCACGCCCTGTACGACGAGCAGGCTCCGGACGTCTACACCAGCCAACTCGCCGTGGACCTGCACGGCCCCCTCGACCCGGGCGCCTTGCGCGCGGCAGCACGGGCCGTACTCGACCGGCACCCCGCCCTGCGCGTCGCCTTCCGCCACGACGGCCTGCGCACCCCCGTCCAGGTGGTGCCGCACCCGCGAGCCGTAACTCTTCCGTGGACCGAGCACGACCTCGCGGACCTCACCGGCGACGAACAGGCCGCCTGCGCGGACCGTATCGCCGCCGACGCCCGTGCCACCCGCTTCGACCTGGCCCGTAGCCCCCTGCTTCGGTTTGCTCTGCTGCGCCTCGCACCCGCCCGGCACCGGCTGCTGCTGACGGTCCAGCACCTGATCCTGGACGGCTGGTCCGGGCCGCTGGTGTTGCGGGACCTGCTCGCGGTCCACAGGGCGGGCGGCGATGCCTCGGGCCTGGGCGCTGCGGAGCCGTACCGGGAATACCTGCGCCGGGTCGCCGTGCAGGGCAGGGACCGCACGGCGGCCGAGGCCGCCTGGAGGCAGGCACTCTCCGGCGTGGAAGGTCCGACCCTCGTGGCGTCCGGGCGGGCCGTCGACGCGAGCGCGCGACACGGGCACGTCCGGGCCACGCTGTCCGCCGGGCTGACCGCGTCCCTGCGCGCGCTGGCCCGCCGCCACGGCCTGACGCTGAACACCGTCCTGCAAGGCGCCTGGGCCGTGGTCCTGCGCGGTCTCACCGGGCAGACCGACGTCCTTTTCGGCGCCACGGTCTCCGGGCGGCCCGCCGACGTGCCGGGCGTCGAGGGCATGGTCGGGATGTTCAACAACACCCTGCCGGTGCGGGTCCGTCTCGACGCGGCACGGCCCTTCACCCAGATCCTGACCCGCCTGCAGGACGAACAGGCCGCGCTGCTGCCCCACCAGCACATTGGACTCACTCAACTGCACCGCCTCTGCGGACACGACCAGCTCTTCGACACCCTTCTGGTCTTCGAGAACCTCCCGTCCCACCCCCTCGGCACCGGCACCGGCCCGCTGCAAGCCTCCGCCCCCCGGATCACCTCCGGCACCCACTACCCGCTGAGCCTCGCCGCGCTCCCCGGCGAACGGCTGGGCCTAGAACTGGGCCACCGCTCCGACTTGTTCGACAGCGGTACCGCAGCCGCCACACTGCACCGCCTGGTACGTGTCCTGAAGGCAGCGGCGGACGCCCCGGACCGCCCCGTGGGAGACCTCCCCGTCCTCTCGCCCGGCGAGCGCACCCGCGTCCTCCACACCTGGAGCGCCGCCCCGGAACCCGCCCCCGCGCCACGGACCTGGCCCGCCCTCTTCGAGTCCCAGGCGGCCCGGACCCCCCGTGCCACGGCGGTACGGAGCGCCGGCACCACCCTCACCTACGCCGAACTCGACGCGGCGGCCAACCGGCTGGCACGCCTGCTCGTCCGGCACGGCGCGGGCCCCGAACGGGCGGTGGCCCTCGCCCTGCCACGCTCTGCCGAACTGATCGTCGCGGTCCTCGCCGTCCTGAAGGCCGGAGCCGCCTACGTACCCCTCGACCCGGCCCACCCGGCCGAGCGGATCACCAGCCTGCTGCGCGACACCCGGCCGGTGCTGCTGCTCACCGACAGCGCCACCGCCGGAACCCTGCCACCGGGCCCGGAACCCCGCCGCGTCCTGGACGACCCGGACACCCGAGCCCTGCTCGGCAGTCTCCCGGACACCCCTGTCCAGGACCCCGAGCGCACGGCGCCCCTGCGGCCCCAGCACCCCGCCTACCTCATCCACACGTCCGGCTCGACCGGCGGGCCGAAGGGCGTGCAGGTCCCGCACGAGGGCATCGCCGCACTCGCGGCCGCACAGACCGCGCGCTTCGGCACCGGCCCCGGCAGCGTCGTCCTGCTCTTCGCCTCGCTGAGCTTCGACGCCTCCGTGTCCGACCTGTGCACCGCGCTCCTCTCCGGGGCCACCCTGGCGATCGCCTCCGCCGACTCGCTCCTCGCGGGCGAGGAACTGGCCGGCGCCGTGGCGCGGTTCGGCGTGACCCACCTGAAGCTGCCGCCGAGCGTGCTCGCGGGCCTGCCGTCCGGCGCGCTGCCGCGGAGCGTCGCGCTCGCGGTGGCAGGCGAGCCGTGTCCCGCTGACCTGGCGGCCCGGTGGGCCGCCACACACCATCTGGTGAATGTGTACGGGCCGACGGAGGCGACGGTGTGCGTGACGATGACCGCGCCGTTGACGGGTGGTTCGGTGCCGGCCGTCGGGACGCCGATCGCGGGTGCGCGGGTGTTTGTGCTGGATGTGGGGTTGCGGTTGGTGGCGCCGGGTGTGGTGGGGGAGTTGTATGTGGCGGGGGCCGGGTTGGCGCGTGGCTATCTGAACCGTCCGGGGTTGACGGCGGAGCGTTTTGTGGCGTGTCCGTTCGGGGTGGTGGGGGAGCGGATGTACCGGACGGGTGATCTGGCGCGGTGGCGTGCTGATGGGCAGTTGGAGTTCGTCGGGCGGTCCGATGAGCAGGTGAAGGTGCGGGGTTTCCGGGTGGAGCCGGGGGAGGTGGAGGCGGTCCTCACCGCGCATCCCGGTGTCGCGCGTGCCGCTGTCGTGGTGCGGGAGGACCGGCCGGGCGACCGCAGACTGGTGGCATACGCCGTCCCCGCGCCCGGACACGCTCCGGCGCGCGGCGCACTGCGCGCGTACATGGGCGAGCGGCTGCCCGCGTACCTGGTGCCCTCGGCAATCGTCCTCCTGGACGCGCTGCCCCTCACCCCCAACGGCAAGCTGGACCAGCGTGCCCTTCCGATGCCCGGTGGGCCCGCCCCGGGGCGCGGCCCGCGCGACGCCCGCGAGGAGATCCTGTGCGGCCTGTTCGCCGAGGTGCTCGGTCTGCCGGAGGCAGGTGCCGAGGACGACTTCTTCGCACTGGGCGGGCACTCCCTCCTCGCGACCCGGCTCGTCAGCCTGGCCCGCGCGGCGCTGGGCCGGGAGCTGACCATCCGCGCTCTGTTCGAAGCACGTACTCCGGCCGCGCTGGCGCGTCGCGTCGGCGGCGCGGCGGCCGCCCGGCCCGCCGTCGCACGGGCCGAACGGCCTGCCCGGCTGCCGCTGTCCTCGGCGCAGCGACGCCTGTGGTTCCTGCACCGGCTGGACGGGCCGGACGCGACGTACAACGTGCCGCTGGTGCTGCGGCTGCGCGGAACGCTGGATTCCGAGGCGCTGGCCGCCGCGCTGGGGGACGTGGCGGGGCGGCACGAGGCGCTGCGTACGGTGTTCGCCGAGGCGGCGGACGGCGAGCCGTACCAGGTGGTGCGCGACCACGACGCGGGGCGGCCGTACCTGACGGTGACGCAGGTCGACGACGTGGCGGCCGACGCGCCCGAGGTGACCCGGTCCGTGCGTCACGCCTTCGACCTGGCCGGTGAACTGCCGTTCCGCGCCGAACTGTTCCGGGGCCCGCAGGACGAGTCGCTGCTGGTCCTCCTCGTCCATCACATCGCGGCGGACGGCTGGTCGCTGGCACCCCTGTGGCGGGATGTGGCGACGGCGTACGAGGCGCGGACGGAGGGGAGAGCGCCGGACTGGCGCGCGCTGCCGGTGCAGTACGTGGACTTCGCACTGTGGCAGCGGGACATGCTGGCGTCCGGCAGCGACACAGTGGCGCGGCAGACGGCGTTCTGGCGGCGGGAGCTGCACGGCCTGCCCGAAGAGCTGGCGTTGCCGTACGACCGCCCGCGCCCGGCAGTCGCCGACCGTCAGGGAGCGGTGGTCGCGTACCGGTGGGACGCGGAGTTGCACGGCCGGGTGGTGAAACTGGCCCGGGAGTGCGCGGCGAGTGTGTCCATGGTGGTGCAGGCCGCGCTGGCGGCGCTGCTCACCCGGCTGGGGGCGGGGACGGACATCCCGCTGGGGGTGCCGGTCGCGGGCCGTGCCGACGCGGCGCTGGACGAGGTGGTCGGCTTCTTCGTCAACACGCTGGCGCTGCGCACCGACACCTCCGGCGACCCGTCGTTCCGCACCTTGGTGGACCGGGTGCGGGAGACGAACCTGCGGGCCTACGCCCATCAGGACGTACCGTTCGAGCGGCTGGTCGAGGCACTGAACCCGGACCGCTCGGCCGGCCGCAACCCGCTCTTCCAGGTCGCCCTCGCGACGAACGGTACGGACCGGTCCGGGTACGGCCTCCCGGGGGCCGAGGCCGAGCAGGTCCATGTCTGCACCGGGACCGCGAAGATGGACCTGACCGTCGCCGTACGGGAGCGCCGGGACGCGGGGCGGGCTCCGGCCGGCATCGAGGGGGAGGCGGAGTTCCGCACCGCCCTGTTCGACCGGGCCACCGTCGAAGGGCTGCTCACGCGCCTGCGCAGACTGCTGGAAGCGGCCGTCGCCGATCCGGACCGGCCCGTCGGCAGCCTGGAGATCCTGACCTCCGCCGAGCGGGACGCACTGCTGGGAACCGCGGACCGCACCTCCCGCGCGCTGCCCGCCGCGACGCTTTTCGAACTCTTCGAGGCCCAGGCGGCCCGTACCCCCGACGCGCCGGCGGTCGCCTCACCGGACGCCCGGCTCACCTACGCGGAACTGGACGCCCGCGCCAACCGCCTGGCCCGGCTGCTGGCCGCCCGGGGCACGGGCCCGGAAGACGTGGTGGCCCTGGCGCTGCCGCGCTCCGCCGAGTCCGTCACAGCCGTGCTCGCCGTCCTCAAGGCAGGCGCCGCCTACCTCCCCGTCGACCCCGCCTACCCGCCCGCGCGCATCGCCTTCCTGCTCCGCGACGCGGCCCCCGTCCTCCTGGTCACCGACCAGCCGACCGGCGCCACGCTCCCCGGCACGTCCGTACCCCGCCTCCTCCTGGACGCGGACGCCACCGAGCGTGCCCTCGCGGATCTGCCGGACACCGGCCTCACCGACGCCGAGCGGACGGCCCCCGCCTTTCCCGACAGCTCCGCCTACGTGATCCACACCTCCGGCTCCTCCGGGACACCGAAGGGCGTGCTGGTCTCCCACCGCGGCATCGCCTCCCTCGCCGCGGCGCAGCGCGAACGCCTCGGCGCCGGGGCGGGCAGCCGGGTGGCGGCCTTCGCCTCGCCCAGTTTCGACGCGTCCTTCTGGGAGCTGTGCCTGGCCCTCCTGACGGGCGCCTGCCTCGTCACCGTGCCCCCGGACCGCCTGCTGCCGGGCGCGCCCCTGGCCACGACCGTGGCCGCGCACGGCGTGACCCACCTGACCCTGCCGCCCTCGTCCCTGGCGGCGCTCGCCCCCGGCAGCCTCCCTGAGGGCGTCACGCTCGTGGTGGCGGGCGAGGCGTGCCCCGCCGCACTGGCGGAACGCTGGGCGCCGGGCCGCTCGATGGTCAACGCGTACGGGCCGACGGAGGCGACGGTGTGCGTGACGATGACCGCGCCGTTGACGGGTGGTTCGGTGCCGGCCGTCGGGACGCCGATCGCGGGTGCGCGGGTGTTTGTGCTGGATGTGGGGTTGCGGTTGGTGGCGCCGGGTGTGGTGGGGGAGTTGTATGTGGCGGGGGCCGGGTTGGCGCGTGGCTATCTGAACCGTCCGGGGTTGACGGCGGAGCGTTTTGTGGCGTGTCCGTTCGGGGTGGTGGGGGAGCGGATGTACCGGACGGGTGATCTGGCGCGGTGGCGTGCTGATGGGCAGTTGGAGTTCGTCGGGCGGTCCGATGAGCAGGTGAAGGTGCGGGGTTTCCGGGTGGAGCCGGGGGAGGTGGAGGCGGTCCTCACCGCGCATCCCGGTGTCGCGCGTGCCGCTGTCGTGGTGCGGGAGGACCGGCCGGGCGACCGCAGACTGGTGGCATACGCCGTGCCCGTCGGCGCCACCCCACGGCGGCCGGACGGCCCCCCGGGACAGCCGGGCAGCAGCGCGCCGGACCCCGCGGACGTGCACGCCTTCCTCGGCGCCCGGCTGCCCGCCCACCTGCTCCCGGCCGCGATCGTGTTCCTGGACGACCTGCCGCTGACGGCCAACGGCAAGCTGGACCACCGCGCTCTGCCGGCGCCGGACACCGGCGGCCGGCCCTCCGGCCGCGCCTCCCGCACCCCCGAAGAGGACGTGCTCCGCCACCTGTTCGCCGAGGTGCTCGGCGTGCCCGAGGTCGGTGCCGAGGACGGTTTCTTCGCACTCGGCGGCCATTCCCTGCTCGCCACCCGGCTGGTCAACCGGGTCCGCGCCGTCCTGGGCGCGGAACTCGGACTCCGCGCCGTCTTCGAGACACCCACCCCCGCCGCCCTGGCCACCCGGCTGGGCACCGCGGCCCGCCCGCGCCCGGCGCTCCGCCCGCTGCCCCGGCCCGCCCGCGTGCCGCTGTCGTCCGGCCAGCGGCGGCTCTGGACGCTGCACCGGATGACGGGACCGGACGCGACGTACAACGTGCCGCTGGTCCTGCGGCTGCGCGGCGCGCTGGACGCCGACGCGCTGGACGCGGCGCTGGGAGACGTACTGGAGCGGCACGAGGTGCTGCGGACGGTGTACGCCGAAGCGGCGGACGGCGAGCCGTACCAGGTGCCGCGCCCGGCCGACGGCCCTTTCCTCGTCCGGACGCCGGCCGCGCACCGGTCCGCCGACGCGCTGGAGCGAGCGGTACGCCGCGCGACGCGCCACGTGTTCGACCTGGCGACGGACATCCCGTTCCGCGCCGAGTTGTTCTCGTGCGCCGGAGACGAGTCGGTGCTGGTGGTCGTGGTGCACCACATCGCCGCGGACGGCTGGTCGCTGGCGCCGCTGTGGCGGGACGTGGCGACGGCGTACGCGGCGCGGGCCGCCGGCCGCGCCCCGGACCGGGACGCGTTGCCGGTGCAGTACGCAGACTTCGCGCTGTGGCAACGGCAGACGTCGGCGGACGGCGGGAGCACGGAACGGCACGTCGAGTTCTGGCGGGAGGAACTGCGCGACGCGCCGCGCCGGTTGACGCTGCCTTACGACCGTACGCGTCCGGCCGCCACCGGCCACCGGGGAGCGGTCGTGGCGTTCCGCTGGGACTCGGAACTGCACGGCCGCGTCACGGAGCTGGCCCGGCAGCACGGAGCGAGCGTGTTCATGGTGGCGCAGGCCGCCGTCGCGGCGCTGCTGACCCGGCTCGGAGCGGGGACGGACGTGCCGCTGGGTACCCCCGTCGCAGGCCGCACCGACGCCGCGCTGGACGACGTCGTCGGCTTCTTCGTCAACACGCTGGTGCTGCGCACCGACACCTCCGGCGACCCGTCGTTCCACGAGCTGGTGCGGCGGGTACGGGAGCGTGACCTGCGGGCGTACGCGCACCAGGACGTGCCCTTCGAACGGCTCGTCGAGACGCTGAACCCGGACCGCGCCGCCGGACGCAACCCGCTCTTCCAGGTCGCGCTGGCCGTGGAGGCGGCATCCGACGACGCTCCGGCCCTCCCCGGAGTGGCGGTCCGGCGGGAAGAGGCGCACACCGGCACCGCCAAGTTCGACCTCTCCTTCCGCCTCACCGAACGGCGGGGCCCCGGCGGGCACCCCGCCGGGATCGACGGTTCGGTGGAGTTCGCCACCGCACTCTTCGACCGCGGCACCGTCGAAACCCTGGCCGTACGGCTGCGACGGCTCCTGACAGCGGTCCTCGCGCGTCCCGACCGGCCCGTCGGAGAGGCCGGCATCCTCTCCGCGGGCGAGCGCCGTCTGCTGCTGCACCGGTGGAGCGGCCCTGCGCGCGGACTGCCGACCGGGCTGCTCCCCGCGCTGTTCGAGGCCCGGGCCGCCGAAGATCCCGGCGCGCCGGCCCTCGTCGAAGGGGGCCGGACGACGACGTACGCGGCGGTCAACACCGACGCCAACCGCCTCGCCCACCTCCTGATCAGCCGTGGCGCGGGCCCGGAGCGCATCGTCGCCCTCTGCCTGCCGAGGTCCGCCACGGCCGTCCTGGCCGTCCTCGCCGTGGCCAAGACAGGCGCCGCCCTCCTCCCCGTGGACCCCGGGCTGCCGCACGAGCGGATCGCACACCTCCTCCGCGACGCCACCCCCGTCCTCGTCATGACCACCGCCGACGCCGCCCGCAAGCTGCCCCCGGACGGGCCGCCGTGCCTGGTCCTGGACGCCGGCACCGCACTCCGGTCCCTCGCCGGGCAGCCGGACCACGACCCGTCCGACGACGACCGGCTCGCCCCGCTCCGGCCCGCACACCCCGCCTACGTCATCCACACCTCCGGCTCCACCGGCCCGCCCAAGGGCGTCGCGGTGCCCCACACGGGCCTGCACGCCCTCGCCGCCGCCCAGACGGCCCGCTTCGGCCTGCGCCCCGGCAGCCGGGTGCTCCAGCTCGCCTCCCCCGGCTTCGACGCGTCCGTCATGGAGACGCTGATGGCGTTCGCGTCCGGCGCCGCGCTGGTCGTGCCGCCGCCCGGCCCGCTCGGCGGCGCCGCGCTCGCGGAGTTCCTGGCCCGGGAGCGCGTCACCCACTGCCTCGTCCCGCCGACGGTGCTGGCCACCGTCCCGTACGCGCCGCTGCCCGACCTGGAGACCCTGGTCATCGGAGGCGAGGCGGGCACGGCCGGGCTGGTGGCCCGCTGGTCGCCCGGCCGCCGCATGATCAACGCGTACGGCCCGACCGAGGCGTCGGTCTGCGCCACCCTCAGCGAACCCCTGTGCGGCGACGGAACCCCGCCGATCGGCGCGCCCGTCACGCACAGCCGGGCCTATGTGCTGGACGCGGCGCTGCGGCCGGTACCGCCGGGTGTCACGGGGGAGCTGTACCTCGCGGGCGCCGGACTGGCACGCGGGTACGCGCACCGGCCCGGGCCGACGGCGGAGCGCTTCGTGGCGTGTCCGTTCGGGGCGGCGGGGGAGCGGATGTACCGGACGGGCGACCTGGCGCGATGGCGTCTCGACGGCCAGTTGGAGTTCGCCGGGCGGGCCGACGACCAGGTGAAGGTACGGGGCGTCCGCATCGAACCGGGTGAGGTGGAGGCGGCCCTCACCGCACATCCCGCCGTCGCCCGCGCCGCCGTCGCCGTCCGTACGGACACGTCGGGCACCGCACGGCTGGTCGGGTACGCGGTCGCGGCACCGGGGGAAGCGGCCCCCGCACCGGGCGCCCTACGGGAGTTCCTGCGCGCCCGGCTGCCCGAGCACCTGGTCCCGGCCGCCGTCGCCCTCCTGGACACGCTTCCGCTGACGGCCGCCGGCAAGCTCGACCGGCGCGCTCTCCCCGACCCCGCCTTCACCCCGGCAACCGCCGGGCGCACGCCGCGCACCCCCGAGGAAGAGGTGCTGTGCGGCCTGTTCGCGGAGGTGCTGCGCCTGCCCTCGGTCGGGATGGACGACAGCTTCTTCGACCTCGGCGGTGACTCCCTGCTGGCCACCCGGCTGGCCGGGCGCATCCGCTCCGTCCTCGGCACCGAACTCGACCTCCGCGCCTTCTTCACCGCCCCGACCGCCGCCGGTACGGCCGGACGGCTGCGTACCGCCCGGCGCCCCCGGCCCGCCCTGCGCCCGCTGCCCCGGCCGGAGGCGGTGCCGCTGTCCCCCGCGCAGCGCCGCCTGTGGTTCCTGCACCGCATGGAAGGGCCGAGCGCCACGTACAACATCCCGCTGGCCATGCGGCTCACCGGCCCGCTGGACGCCTCCGCGCTGCGCACCGCGCTCGTGGACGTGATGGAACGGCACGAAGTGCTGCGGACCGTACTGCCCGAGACCGGCGGTGTGCCGAGGCAGACCGTACTCGGGCGGGACGCCGCGCTCGCCGCCGTGACCGTCACGGACGCGACCGGCCGGGGAGAAGCCGAGGTGGCCGAACGGGTCCGCACGGCGGCCCGCCGCTCCGCCGACCTGACCCGCGAACTCCCGCTCCGCGCCGACCTGCTCGTCCTCGGCCCCGAGGAACACGTCCTGATCCTCGTCCTCCACCACATCGCCGCCGACGGCTGGTCCCTCGGGCCCCTGTGGCGCGACCTGGCCCACGCCTACGCCGCCCGCCGCGACGGCCGCCCGCCCAGCCTGCCGCCCCTGCCCGTCCAGTACGCCGACTACGCCCTCTGGCAGCACGAACTCCTCGGCGACCCCGCCGACCCGGACAGCCTCCTCGCCGAACAGCTCACGTACTGGACCGGGCACCTGCGCGGCCTGCCCGACCAGCTGACCCTGCCCACCGACCGGCCGCGCCCGGCCGTTCCCGCAGGCCGCGGCGAGGTGCTGGCCTTCTCCTGGGACGCGGCCGCACACCAGCGGCTCGCCGCACTCGCCCGGGACTGCGGGGCGAGCGTGTTCATGGTCGTACAGGCCGCGCTGGCGGCCCTGTCGACCCGGCTGGGCGCCGGGACCGACATCCCCCTCGGCACCCCGGCCGCCGGGCGGACCGACGAGGCGCTCGACGACGTCGTGGGCTTCTTCGTCAACACCCTCGTCCTGCGGACCGACACCTCCGGCGACCCGTCCTTCCGCGAACTGATCAGCCGGGTACGGGACGTGAACCTCGCCGCGTACGCCCACCAGGACGTCCCCTTCGACCGCGTGGTGGAAGCCCTCAACCCGCCCCGCACGGCCGCCCGCCACCCGCTCTTCCAGACGCTGCTGACCTGGCGGCCCGCCGCCGGCGGGGAACGGGGGCTGCCCGGCGTCACCGTCACACCGCTGCCCGCCGGCACCGGCACCGCCCGGCTCGACATGGAGATCAACGCCACCGAACACCGCGCACCGGACGGCACCCCGGCCGGTGTCGAGGCGAAGGTCGAGTTCAGCACCGACCTCTTCGACCGCCCCACCGTCGAGGCCTTCGTGGCGCGCCTGTTGCGGCTCACCGACGCCGCGACGGACGACCCGGGCAGGCGCATCGGGCAGGTGGACCTCCGTACCGCCCGCGAACGGCACACCCTGCGCGACCTGAACGACACCGCGCACGGCGTCCCTGACCTGGTCCTGCCGCGCCTCTTCGAGGACCAGGCGGCCACCACCCCTGACGCGCCCGCCCTGATCTGCGACGACCGCACCCTGACCTACGCGGAACTGAACGCCTCGGCGAACCGCCTGGCCCGCCTGCTCGTCGCCCGCGGAGCCGGGCCCGAGGACGTCGTCGGGCTGGCGTTGCCCCGCACCTCCACCATGGTCACCGCTGTCCTCGCCGTGCTCAAGGCAGGCGCCGCCTACCTGTTCCTGGACCCCGGTTACCCCGCCGGGCGCCTCGCCTTCATGCTCGGCGACACCCGACCCGTCCTGCTGGTCACGGACCGCGCCACCGCACCGGCGCTCCCCGGCACGGACGTCCTCGTCACGGACGCCCCGGCCATGGGCGCCCCGGCCACGGACACCCCGGCCACGGACACCCCGGCCATGGGCGTCCCGGCCGTCCCGCGCCTCGTCCTGGACGCGGCGGACGGTGACCGCAACGTCGACCCGGCACGGGACACCGACCTCACCGACGCCGACCGCCGCGCCCCCCTCAAGCCGCTGCACCCCGCCTACGTCATCTACACCTCCGGCTCCACCGGCACCCCCAAGGGCGTCGTCGGCCTGCACCGGGGATGCGTCAACCGCCTGCTGTGGTGCGGCCGCACCTACCCCTGGCACGCCGGACAGCCGGTGCTCGCCAAGACCACCCTGAGCTTCATCGACGGCACCACCGAACTCCTCGGCGCCCTGCTGCACGGCGCGCCGGTCGTCCTCGCGGACTCCCACACCGCCCGCAGCCCCGCCGGTCTGGCCGCCCTCGCCGCCCGCCACCGCGCCACCCGCATCACCGTCGTGCCCAGCCTGCTGGCCGCCCTCCTGGACGGCGACACGGGACTGCTGAAGACCTGCCGTCTGTGGGTGACCAGCGGAGAAGCCCTGCCGCCCGCCCTCTCCCAGCGGTTCGCCGACGCCCTCCCGGACGCCCGCCTGGTCAACTTCTACGGCGCGTCCGAAGCCAGTGGCGACAGTCTGCACGCCGTCGCGCACGGCACCGACGTGGCCGCCGGACGGCCCGTCTGGAACACCCGCGTACACATCCTGGACGCCGCACTGCGCCCGGTCCCGCCGGGCGTACCGGGCGAGATCCACCTGACCGGCGCCGGCCTGGCCCGCGGCTACCTGCGCCGCCCGGCGCTCACCGCCGAACGCTTCGTCGCCGATCCGTACGGGCCGCCCGGCGCACGCATGTACCGGACCGGCGACCTGGGACGGTACCGGCCCGACGGTGCCGTGGAGTACCTCGGCCGGGTGGACGACCAGGTGAAGATCAACGGCGTACGGATCGAGCCGGGTGAGGTGCAGGCCGCGGTGCTCGCCCACCCGGACGTGGCACGCGCCGCCGTGGCCGTCCGCGAGGACACCCCCGGCCGCCGGCGGCTCGTCGCGTACGCCGTGCCCGCTCCCGGTACGGAGCCGGACCCCGCCCGGGTACGGAGCTTCCTGCGCGAACGGCTGCCCCGGTTCATGGTCCCGGCCGCCGTCGTCCTCCTGGACGTACTGCCGCTGACCGCCAACGGCAAACTGGACCGGCGCGCGCTGCCCGCCCCCGTCTTCGCCGCGGCGGAGGGCGGCCGGCCGCCGGGCACGCCGCCCGAGGAGCTGATGAGCGCGCTCTTCGCCGAAGTGCTCGGCCTGCCCTCCGTCGGCCCGGACGACGGTTTCTTCGACCTCGGCGGCGACTCGCTGCTGGCGGCCCGCCTCACCAGCCGCGTCCGCGCGGTCTTCGGCGCCGATCCGGGCCTGCGCGCCCTGTTCTCGGCCCAGTCACCCGCCGGGCTGGTACGGGCCCTGGACGTGGCGGGCGACGGGGGCACGGCGGCGGGCGGGGGCGCCTCGGCCGTCGGGGGCGCCCCGGCCGTCGACGCCCTCGACGTCCTGCTGCCGCTGCGCCCGCACGGCAGCCGCCCGCCACTGTTCTGCGTCCACCCCGCGTCGGGCATCAGCTGGCCGTACGCCGCACTCATGCGCCACCTGGACGACCGTCCCGTGTACGGACTCCAGGCACGCGGTCTGACCGAGCCCGCCGCCCGCCCCGAAACCATCGCGGACATGGCCGCCGACTACCTGGATCAGCTCCGCACCGTCCAGCCCACCGGCCCCTACCACCTGCTCGGCTGGTCCTTCGGGGGCGCAGTCGCCCACGCCATGGCCGTCCGCCTCCAGGAACAGGACGAGAAAGTCGCCTTCCTGGCCCTCCTGGACACCGCGCCCCTCCAGATCGACCCCGATCGCGCACTTCCGCACCACACCGCCCAGGACGTGGCCGAACTGTTCGTCGATTCGGTCGGCTGTGCCGGCGCGCCGGAGGCGCCCGACGCCGCCCGGGCGGCGGAGATTCTGCGGGACCAAGGCAGCGCACTGGCCGCCCTGCTGGCGGAACCCGTGGTGACGGCCGTGGCGGAGACCCTGACCGACAACACCCGGCTGCGCTGGTACACCTTCCGGCCCGCCGTCTTCGAGGGCGACCTGCTGCTCTTCAAGGCGGAGCCCGAACGCGGCGAACCGCACTGGCCCGCCGAAGCATGGCAGCCGTACGTCTCCGGCGCCGTGCGCACCCACGACGCGTGCTGCGAGCACGGGCACATGATGCGGCCGCACGCCCTCGCCCGGATCGGACCCGTGATCGCCGCCGCACTGGACGGGACGCCGCGGCCGTACGGCCACCCGGACGGACCCCCGTCCCGCAGCACGACCAGTCCGTAACCGCAGTCCGTAACCGCACCCCGACACGCCCGCCAAGGAGCCGCACGTCATGACCAACCCGTTCGAGAATCCGGACGCCGCCTACCTCGTCCTCGTCAACGACGAGAACCAGTTCTCCCTGTGGCCCGCCGCCGCCGGGCTGCCCGGCGGCTGGACCGTCGTGCACGGCGAGGACACGCGGCAGGGCTGCCTGGACCACGTGACGGAGCACTGGACGGACATGCGCCCGAAATCCCTCGCCGACACGATGGACGCTTCCGCACCGGACTGACCGGTACGGGTTCACGCCGGACCGGCCGGTACGGGTTCACGCCGGGCCGGCCGCTGCCGGGACAGGGGCTCAGCCGTCCGCCGGGCCCCGCCTCACTCCCACCGCCCCGACGGCTCGTGGTCCTCCCGGGGGTCGAGCCCCAGAGCGTCGATCAGCATCGCCAGGTCCGCCGCGCTCTCGGCGCGTCCCGCGAGCACCAGACGGGCCTGCCGGCGCTCCCGGTCGTGCGTACGCCGGGCCGCGTCCGGCGCCGGACCGGTGGTGTGGGTGTCCTCGTCCATGCGGGCCATGATCGGGGATCGGACTCCTTCGGCGCGTGTCGGACGGGTCACCCCGGCCAGGTCTCTTCTGCGGCTCATGTCCGTCGGTCACCTTTCCTTCCGCGGTCCCCGTCCCGCATTCCCCCGGCCACTGTGAGACACGACTCGGCGCGACCGCTGGCCCGGACCCGTACCCGGTTGTTAGGGAGGGAACATGAGTACGGAGAACGAGAACACGACGGGAACCGACATACCGACGACGACCGACGTAACGGCGACGACCGGCGCTACGACGCCGGACGGCACCCCGACGACCGCCGACGTGCCGCCCACCCTGACCGTGACGGCCGTGAGCACCATCGAGCCGACCGCCCCCGACGACCGCGGTTCCGACGCGTGGATGGTCATCGAGACCGCCGAACAGGGGCAGTTCCTGCTGAATCTGCCCGGTCCGCTCTCCCAGGCCGTCAAGCAGGCCACCTACCTCCCGTCGCACCTCGCAGGCGACGGACGGCTGCCGCTGAGCCGGGAGGACAGCGCCGCCTACCGTGCGCGCGTCGCCGCCCTGGTGTCACCGAACTGAGCGGTACACCCGGCTCGCGGCACCGCTACGGCAGATAGCGTTCGATCGCCGCGGCACCCTTCTCCTCGATGAGCCTGCGGGCCTCCTCGACCCGCTCCGGCGTCGGTTCCAGGCCCCTGGCCATGACCAGGTCCTCCGGATCGAACGGGCGCTCGCCGCCCGTGTACAGCTCCCGCAGCCTCGCCGCGCGGGCCTCGTCGGAACCCGGAGTGTTGTCCTTGCCCATGGCGCCTCCCGATGGATCGCTCGGGTCCGGAGGGCCCCGCCGGGCCGGCAGTGCCTCCGCTGCTTCCATCATGGGACCGGTCCGGCAGCGCCGCACGGCGTGCGGATCAGGACCGGCCCGGGACCGCGCAGGGGGAGGCGCCCGGCGGGCAGTGCCCGCCGCCGCACCCGCCCGTTCGCCGGCAGGCCGTCGGCCCGCGCTGTCCGCACCCCCGTAGCAGGGCGTCCCGCTCCGCTCCGCGTTCCCGGGCTCCCCGACGACCTTGCCGGGTCCGTACCCGCTCCGTCCACCGGTGCGCTGTCCGGGCTTGTCCGGGACGGGTCCCGCACGTTTCCGGACACCGCGCCGGACGCCGCTCCGCACGGTCAAGGCTTTCGCGGCCGCGTACAACACGGGCAGCGGCACCGGCGGCGGTGGCCGGCAGCCGGACGAACCGCTGTCGGTGAGCACCACCAGCCGCGGTGAAGTGGTCCCCGAGAGCGGCGGGCCGGCGGAGGGCGCCACCGTGACCTGGAGTTCACCGGACGGCGGCAACGGGTCGGTGACCTTCTTCGGCAAGGTGACCTTCTTCGACAACGGGACACGTTTCGAGGGGGCGGCCCAGTTCCCCGGCGAAGCGCCGGTGGGCTGTCGCGGGCGCCTCGCGAACTGACCCGCACACCGGGCGACACCGCACGATCGGAAGGCCGGGACCGTAGCGCGACGACGGCCCCGGCCGGGCAGCGGCCGGACCTCCGGCTGTCGGCCGCCCTCGTCGGGCAGCGGTCTTTTCCCGTGCGGCGCGGTGTGCTTGGCTGGTCTGCCCGGGCCGGTGTGAAGTGCACCTGACATGAGCCACCGGCCGTACGCGCGACCAGGGGCGGCCCGATGACCCAGCGCTGGGTGGTACCGCTGCTCGGCGTGCTGGCCTTGGCCCTGGTCGGCGCCCTCGGCTGGAGCGTCGTCTTCGCCTCCGACCCCACGGACACTCCCTCCGGCCCGCGCCCGGCCGCGACCGCCCGGGCGCCCGGCGGCAGCGCCTCCACGCCGCCACCGGACGGAGCGGCGGAGAGCGCGACGCCCGGACCGCCCGCCCGCGCCGTCCCCGCGATCTACCTCGGCGACTCCCTGGCCATGGAGAGCCAGCAGGCGCTCGCGGAACGCCTCCACGCGACCGGCCGGGTGACGCTGCACAGCGCGCCGCACTCCGGCACGACACTGTGCGACTACCTGACGGCCTGGCGGGGAAAGTCGCTGGTCCCCGCCGGGGACAAGGCGGCCGCGCTGGTACGGACGGTGCGCCCGCGCGTCGTGATCCTCCAGTTCTGGGGGAACGCCTGGGGCTACACGCCCTGCATGGCGGGCGCCACCTACGGTACGGCGGGCTATTACGACCGGTACGCCGCGGACGCGCGGGCGCTGACCGAGGAGATCACCGCGGCCGCCCGGGCCTCCGGCCTCGCCCGCCCGAAGATCGTCTGGGCTTCCCAGGCACCCGACGCCTTCCACCCGGACCGCGTCCGCAGGGTGAACGCCGTCTACGCCGCCCGCGCTGCCGCGTCCGGCGACCTGTACGCGGACGCGGGCCGCACACTCAGCCCCGCCGCCGACCGCTACCGCTGGACCCGTCAACTGCCCTGCGACGCCTACGAGCGCGCGCACCCCGCGTACTGCACCCACCCGGCCCCCGGCGGCGGCATCACCGACCTGCACCGCACCGACGACGCCCTGCACTTCTGCCTGGCCCCGACGACCACCACACCCCGGCCCTGCCCCGTACGGTCGCCGGGCATCGACCGCTTCGCCCGTGCCGTGACGGCCACGGTCGACGACTGGCTGCGGAGCACGGCCGACTGACGGAGGAGATGCGCAGGGGGCCGGTGCGGGAGAGCTCAAGGGGGGCACCGGCCGTCCGGCCTCCCGTGACGGTCACAATCTAGGAGTGTCCAAAAACCACGCACGCCGACGAACGGCGATCGACCCTTCCGCCCCCTGCCCCTGCGGACTCCAGGCGTCCTACGGAGAGTGCTGCGCCCGCTTCCACCAGGGGCAGGCGGCCGCCCCCACCGCCGAGCGGCTGATGCGCTCGCGCTACAGCGCCTTCGCGGCCGGCGACGCACCGTACCTGCTGCGCACCTGGCACCCCGCGACCCGCCCGGCGGACCTGGACTTCGAGCCGAAGCAGCGGTGGACGCGCCTGGAGATCGTCGCCACGACGGGCGGCAGTGCCTTCCACAGCGAAGGCACCGTCCGGTTCCGGGCGCACTACACGCTGCACGGCGAGCCCGGCGTGCAGGAGGAGAACAGCCGCTTCGTGCGGGACGAGGGCGCCTGGGTGTACCTGGGCGAGCTGTGAGCCGTGCCGGGCGGACGTACGGGGACCACTGAGCCTCCCGTACCGCCGTCCGCCTCTGCCGGGCTCAGCGGCCGCCGCGCAGCTGCTCCAGCTCGCGCCGGTCGCGCTTGGTGGGCCGTCCGGCACCGCGGTCGCGGTGGCCGACCGCGGCGATCTCCTCGCGGGGCGGCGGCGGGGGACTGTTGTCGACGAAGCACTCCGCGGCGATCGCGGCGCCGACCCGCTTGCGCACCAGGCGCGAGACCACCACGACCCGCTCGCGCCCGGCGTGCCGCAGCCGGACCTCGTCGCCCGGCCGCACCGCCTGGGCGGCCTTCGCGCGCTCCCCGTTGACCCGTACATGTCCGCCACGGCAGGCCGTCGCGGCCGCCGAACGCGTCTTGGTCAGCCGGACGGACCAGATCCAGCTGTCGACGCGCACCGTTCCCTCGTCTGAAGCCATGCACCGACCTTAAGGCCCCCGGGGCCGCCGGGGGACTCGGATTCCGTGCCGTACGGGGACCGCCGGCACGCGGCGGCTCAGGCCGACGCCTTCTTCCCGCTCCGCTTGGCGGTGCTCTTCTTCGCGGCGGACTTGGCCGTGGACGTCTTCTTCTTGCCGCCCGAGCCTCCGCTCCCGGCCGTCTTCTTGCCGGAACCGCCCGAGCCCGACGCCTTGCCGGAAGCGGTCTTCTTGGCGGCCGGTCCGGATGTCTTACGGGCCGCCGCCGTCTTCTTGGCACCGCTGCCGGACGCGGCCTTCGCCGCGGTCTTCTTCGCCGTCTTGCGGCTCCCGATCGGCGTGACCGACGCCGACTCCTCGTCCTGCTCCGACCCGGCCCCGCCGCCCTCGGGGTCCCCGCCCTCGCCGCGCGACTCGCGTGCCGCGCGGACACTGTTCTCCAGCGCGGCCATGAGGTCGATGACCTTGCCGCCGGCGCCGGGCGCGGCCCGGGGCGCGGTCGGCTCGCCGCCCTCCAGCTTCGCGGAGACCAGCTCTTCGACGGCCTCCCGGTAGTCGTCGTGCAGCTCGGACTCGTCCAGTTCGCCGAGCGAGTCCATCAGGGTCTCGGCGAGGGTCAGCTCGTTCTCCCGGATCTCGACCTTGTCGCTCGGGGCGACGGTACGCGCCGAGCGGACCTGGTCCGGCCAGAGCAGGGTGTGCATGGCGATCGCCCCGTCGTGCGACCGGAGCATGGCCAGCGTCTCCCGCCCGTGCATGGCGACCTTGCCGATCGCGACCTTCTCCTGGTGCTCCAGCGCGTCCCGCAGCAGGGCGTACGGCTTGGCGGCGGCGACGCCGTTGGGCCCCAGGAAGTAGGACTTGTCCAGCTGGAGCGGGTCGATCTCGTCCGCGCCGACGAAGGCCAGGATGGTCAGGGTCTTGGTCGTCGGCAGCGGCAGCTTCGCCAGGTCCTCGTCGGTGATCGGCACGATCGTGTCGTCCGCGGCCTGGTAGCCCTTGCCGACCTCCTCGTTGGGGACCTCCTCGCCGTCCAGCTCGCACACCTTGCGGTAGTGGATCCGGCCGCCGTCCTTCTCGTGGATGCGGACGAACGAGACGGAGGCGGTGCGCTCGGTCGCGCTGTAGGTCTTCACGGGGATGCTGACCAGCCCGAAGGAGATAGACCCGTTCCAAACAGATCGCATGTCTCACCCTTGCCACGGCATTTTTATGTAATTGTCATGGTATGTCGCCAATCACCGTCGTGGAGGGGCGGCGGCTGTCGCTCACCAACCTGGACAAGGTCCTGTATCCGCGGACCGGCACCACCAAGGGCGAGCTGCTGCACTACTACGCCACCACCGCGGGCGCCCTCCTCGCCCACGTCCACGACCGGCCCGTCTCCTTCCTGCGGTATCCCGACGGGCCCGGCGGCCAGCAGTTCTTCACCAAGAACGTGCCGCCCGGGACGCCCGCATGGGTGAAGACCACCGAGGTGCCCGGCAGCACGGCGAAGTCCCGGCAGCAGGTGCTGGTCCGCGACGTGCCGACCTTGATGTGGGCCGCCAACCTCGTCGTCGAGCTGCACACCCCGCAGTGGACCGCCGCCGCGCCCCGTAGCGCCGACCGCCTCGTGTTCGACCTCGACCCGGGGGTGCCGGCCACGATCGTGGAATGCTGCGGGGTGGCCCGGTGGCTGCGCGAACGCCTGGCGGCCGACGGCCTCGACGTCTACGCGAAGACCAGCGGCTCGAAGGGCCTGCACATCCTCGTACCGATCGAGCCGACGCCCTCGGACGACGTCACGGCGTACGCCAAGGCGATCGCCGTCGAGGCGGAGCGGACCCTGCCCGGCCATGTCGTGCACCGGATGACCAAGGCCCTGCGGCCGGGGAAGGTCTTCATCGACTTCTCGCAGAACTCGGCCTCCAAGACCACCGCCGCTCCCTACACGGTGCGCGCCCGCGAGCTGCCGACCGTCTCCACCCCCGTGAGCTGGGACGAGATCGAGGCCTGTACGGACCCGGAGCAGCTCACGTTCCTCTTCGACGCCGTCGCGGAGCGCCGTGAGCGCCACGGCGACCTGCTCGCGCCCCTGCTCAACCTCAATCGGGCGCGCCCGCTGCCCGGCTGACGTCCGGGCCCGCACCTGCGTCGAACGCGTACGGAATACGTCATTCGACGTAGTCGGTGATGACGCGGGCACGTGCCACGTTCCCGTGCCGACGGTGTGAACGGCGCCATCGCCGCGTCATGAACCTTTGGTGACAAGGGAGTTGCGGCCACCTGTGTCCGCAGGGAGCCGGGGCGATGTCATGGCCCTATCACCAAAAGCTGTCATCCGCTGGAGGTCTTGATTCCTCCACAATCCCGGTACCAAATCCCTCCCACGGATGACGAGGTTCCCCCATGAGACCCACCCGTACGGTTCTCACCGCCGTGCTCGGCCTCGGTCTGGCCGCCTCCCTCGGTACCGTCCCCGCCACCGCCGCCTCCGCGCCGGCCGCCCCCTCCGGCGCGAGCGTCTCCACTCCGGCCTCCATAGCCAAGTACGCCGGCTCGGCCGAGGAGGCCGTGAACAACAAGGCGTTCTTCCAGGCCGTCATGAAGGCCGCCGCCGCGAAGCGCGCGGCGACGCCCGGCATCAAGGCGGTCACCGTCACGTACACCGCGAGCAGCGCCCCCACCTTCCGCAGCCAGATAGCGCGCAGCACGCAGATCTGGAACAGCTCGGTGAACAACGTGAAGCTCCAGGAAGGCTCCCGGGGCGACTTCTCGTACCGCGAGGGCAACGACGCCCGTGGCTCCTACGCGAGCACCGACGGCCACGGCCGGGGCTACATCTTCCTCGACTACCGGCAGAACCAGCAGTACAACTCCACCCGAGTGGTGGCTCACGAGACGGGCCACGTCCTCGGTCTGCCCGACCACTACTCGGGCCCCTGCAGCGAGCTGATGTCGGGTGGCGGCCCCGGCCCCTCCTGCCAGAACACCAACCCGAACGCGCAGGAGCGCGCCCGGGTGGACGCCCTGTGGCGCAACGGCCTGGTGGCGCAGCTCGCCCCGGTCTCCTGACCGTCTGATCGCCTGACGACTGCCGCGTGGCGGGGACCGGCCCCTGCCGCGCGGCAGTCGCATGGGTACGGGCGGAGGGGGTACGCGTGGCCGTGCGTACCGGGTGTGACGGCAGGGGAGCGATATGCGTCACATCGATCTGGTTTGGTGTAGAGGCCATCAATGGTTTATCGTTCAATTGATCACGGGCGGTGCGGACCCCTCGTCGACGCGTCGACGACCGGTGTCCCCGCCCGTTCCGGACCGCCCCGGCCAGCTCCCCCCGTCTGGCCGGGGCTTTCTCCGTTCCCGTACCGATGTCCTGGACCCCGCTGCCGCGCGTGTCGGGAGCCGGTCGCCGCCCGGCCGGCATGGTAAGGATCATGACGGCGGTCCCGGTCCGGCACCGGCGGCCCGGACGGCCGGCGGGCGGTCCCGAGACCGGTGGAACCCGGCCGGGCGGGCACACGGAGACGTGGCGGACCCGTCAGTACGGTGCCGGGCGGTACGGGAGGGAGTCGGCGTGTACGACACGGAAGTGGCCGTCGTGGGCGGCGGCGCCGCGGGACTCTCCCTCGCCCACCGGCTCTGTGCCCCGCCACCAGGTGCCCGCTGTCCCCAGGTGACCGTCGTGGACGCGCCGCCGGGCCCGCTCAGGCCGCCCGAACGCACCTGGTGCTACTGGGAGCGGCCGGACGGCGAGTACGACGGCGTCCTGGCGGCCTCCTGGGACCGGCTCCGCGTCCACGGGGCCGACGGAACGCCGCTGACCGGGCGCCCGGCACCGCTGCGGTACAAGATGATGCGCTCCGGCGCGTTCGAGGAACTGGTCGGTGACCGGCTCGCGGCCACCCCCTCCGCGCGCCGGGTGACGGCCGTCGTGGACGAGGTGCGTACGCTGCCCGGCGGCGCCGAGGTCCGCGGGACGACGGCGGAGGGCGCCCCCGTACGGCTACGGGCCCGCTGGGTCTTCGACTCCCGGCCGCTGCCCGCCCTGCCGCCCGCCCGCACCACCCTGCTCCAGCACTTCCACGGCTGGTTCGTCCGTACCGAGCGGCCGGAGTTCGACCCCGCGACCGCCGACCTGATGGACTTCCGCACCCCGCAGCCGGACCACGGGCTCTCCTTCGGCTACGTCCTTCCGCTCGGCCCGCACGAGGCGCTGGTCGAGTACACCGAATTCTCCGCCGCTCCGCTCGACGAGGCCGCCTACCACCGCGCGCTGCGCCACTACCTCACGGCGGTCCGCCCGCTCGGCCCGTACCGGATCACCGCCTCCGAACAAGGTGTCATCCCGATGACCGACGCGCGCTTCCCGCGCGCCGCCGGGCCCGGCGTCTTCCGGATCGGCGCCGCGGGCGGCGCCACCCGGCCGTCGACCGGCTACACCTTCGCCGCCGTCCAGCGCCAGACCCGGGCCATCGCCGCCGCCTTCCACCAGGGCCGCGCCCCGGACCCGCCGCCCCCGCACTCCGCACGCTCCCGGCTGATGGACGCCGTCCTGCTGCGCGCCCTCGACCGCGGGCGCATCGACGGCGCCGACTTCTTCACCGGGCTGTTCCGCGGCGTACCGATGGAACGGCTGCTGCGTTTCCTGGACGGCGGCACCCGGCTGCGCGAGGACCTGTCGATCGGCCTGCACACCCCCGTCCTGCCCATGCTGCGCACCGTCGCCGAGCTTCCGAGGCTGCGCCGCCGTCCGTACGTACGCCCGGCCTGTACGGAGAGCGGCGCGCCGAAGACCGCACCGCGCGACGCTCCGAGCACCGCCCCGGCCCCGAACAGGAACGGACCGTCCGATGACGCCCCTCCCGAGTGAAGCCGACCCTGCCGCGCTCCCGGCCGCCGCCCGGCGCGCCCCCACCGCGCCACGCCGGGGCCGGGACCGGCGCGCCCGGGTCGTGCCGCCCCCGCCGGGCCGGGCGAGGATCACCGGCGAGGCGCCGCACGCCGCGGTGATCGGCGGCGGCATCGCCGGACTGGCCGCGGCCACCGGACTCGCCGAACGGGGCGTCCGCGTCACGCTGTACGAGCGGGAACCGGGGCTCGGCGGCCGGCTCGCCGGACGGACCGTCCGGCTCGCCGACGGCTCCGCTGCGACCATGACCCGCGGCTTCCACGCCTTCTTCCGCCAGTACTACAACCTGCGCGGCCTGCTGCGGCGGGCCGACCCGGCGCTGGCCGCGCTCACCGGGCTGCCCGACTACCCGCTGCGCCACAGCAGCGGCCTCCAGGACAGCTTCGCCCATGTCCCGCGCACACCCCCGTGGAGCGCCCTCGGCTTCGCCGCGCTCAGCCCGACGTTCACCCTGCGCGAGATGGCCCGGATGAACCCGCGCGCCGCCCTGCCGCTGCTCGACGTACGGACCCCCGACGTGTACGAGCGCCTGGACGGCGTCAGCGCGCGCCGACTGCTGGACCGCATCCGCTTTCCCGAGGCCGCGCACCACCTGGCGTTCGAGGTGTTCTCCCGCAGCTTCTTCGCCGACCCCGCGGAACTGTCGGCCGCCGAGATGGCCCTGATGTTCCACATCTACTTCCTCGGGTCCAGCGAAGGGCTGCTGTTCGACGTCCCCGGCGAGCCGTTCCCGCAGGCACTCTGGGAACCGCTGGGACGTTATCTGACCGGGCACGGCGTCGCCCTCCGGACCGGCTGTGCGGTGGAGTCCGTGGAGCCCGGCCCGCGTGGCGCGGGGGTGACCGTACGGGGCGGCCACGGCACGGCGCGCCATGACGCGGCCGTGCTCGCCCTCGACGTGACCGGGCTGCGCCGCGTGGTCGCCGCCTCCCCAGGACTGGGCGACCAGGAGTGGCGGGAACGGATGCTGCGGCTGCGTACCGCACCGCCGTTCCTCGTCTCCCGGCTCTGGCTCGACCGGCCGGTGGCCCCGGACCGGCCCGGATTCCTCGGCACCAGCGGCTTCGGCCCGCTCGACAACGTCAGCGTGCTGGAGCGCTGGGAGGGGGAGGCGGCCCGGTGGGCTTCCCGTAACGGCGGCTCGGTGGTGGAACTGCACGCGTACGCGCTCGGCACGGACACCGCCCGGCAGGCGCAGCAGGACCGGCTGATCGGCCAGCTCCAGCGCGTCTACCCGGAGACGGGCGAGGCGAAGGCCCTCGACGCCCAGCACGAGTGGCACGCCGACTGCCCCCTGTTCCCGGTGGGCGGCTACCACGACCGCCCCACCGTACGCACCCCCGACCCGGCCGTGACGGTCGCCGGCGACCTCGTACGCACCGGCCTGCCGGTGGCCCTGATGGAACGCGCGGCCACCACGGGCTTCCTCGCCGCCAACACCCTCCTGGAGCGGTGGGGCGTGCGCGGCCAGACGCTGTGGACGGTCCCCGACCGCGGCCGGTCGGCGGTGCTGCGCGGACTGGCGCGACTGCTCGGCACCTGAGGCACGCGCGGTCAGGAGTCGGTCTTGATCTTCTGCATCGTCAGGTGGGACTCCACCCGCAGAATGCCGGGCAGGCCGGTGAGCTTGGAGGTGAGGAAGGCGCTGTAGGCGTCGTGGTCGGCGACGGCGACGCGCAGGAAGTAGTCGGGGCGGCCGAACATCCGGCGGAGCTCGACGACTTCCTCGTACGAGGAGAGTGTCTCCTCCAGTATGCCGATGGTCCTCAGGTCGTTGGCGGAGACCTCGACGTCGACCATGACCTCCAGGCCGCGGCCGACGGCTTCGGGATCGACGACGGCGCGGTAGCCGGTGATCACGCCGGTCTCCTCCAGCCGCTTGAGGCGGCGCAGGCACGGTGGCGGGGTCAGGCCGACCCGCTTGGCCAGTTCCACGTTCGTCAGCCGGCCGTCCTGGCGCAGGTGAAACAAAATGTCGCGGTCCACGGCATCGAGGGTGATTTCCTTGCTCATGACGCCACCTTAAGCGAGTTATCGGAAACCAAATAAGGCGGAAATCTTTCTAGGATTTCCCTGTGCCCATGCTTCCGGTCGCGATGAGCGGCCCCCCTTGCCCTGCCCCCACGCCCCCGCCCCGGCGGCGGACCGAAGCCCTCGCGGCCCTGAAGGACTCCGCCTCGGTCGGGCTGGGCCTGCTGCCGCTCGGCCTCGCCCTCGGGGTCGTCATCGCCCACGCCGGTCTGCCCCGGTGGTGCGCGCCGCTGTTCGCCGCCGTCGTCTACGCCGGATCGTTCGAGTTCCTGCTGGTGGGCCTGACCGTCGCGGCCGCGCCGCTGGCCACGGTCGCCCTGACCGGCTTCATGGTCAATGCCCGGCACGTCTTCTACGCACTGTCCTTCCCCCTGCACCGCGTGCGGGGGCGCTTCGGCAAGGCGTACAGCACCTTCGCCCTGACCGACGAGGCGTACGCCATGACCACCGGCGGGCAGGCCCGGTCGTGGTCCGGCGCGCGCATCCTGTCGCTCCAGGCGATCCTCCAGGTCTACTGGGTCGGCGGTGCCACCGTCGGCGCCCTGCTCGGCTCGCTGATACCCGACCGCGTCACCGGCCTGGACTTCGCCATGACCGCCCTGTTCGCTGTCCTGGCCCTGGACGCCGTCGCCGAACGCCGCGGCGACCTGCCCACGCCTGTCCTCGCACTGCTCAGCGCGCTGGCCGCCCGCACCGTCCTCCCCGGCCAACTGCTGCCCGTGGCCTTCGCCCTGTTCACCGTCGGCCTCCTGGTCCGTCACCTCGCCACCCGCAAGAGGCCGTCACATGCCTGACACCCGCTACCTGCTGCTGGCCGCCGCGGTCTCGGCCGCCGTCAACTGGACCCTGCGTGCCGTGCCCTTCACCGTCCTGGCCTCCCTGCGCGCCAGCAAGACACTCCAGTACCTCAGCGTCACCATGCCGTCCGGCATCATGGTGATCCTGCTCGTCTACTGCCTGCGCGATCTGCCGCTGTCCCAGGCACCCGCCATCGCGCCCCTGGCGGCACTGGCCGCCACCGTCGGACTGCATCTCTGGCGCCGCAACGCCCTGCTGAGCATCCTCGGCGGCACCACCGTCCATGTCGCCCTGGCCAGCACGGTCTTCGCGAGCTGAAGGCCGGCCTCCGGGCCCGGACCGGTCTCCCGCTACCGAGGCGCGAGCCCCTTGACCCAGTCGTCGACGGCGACGACGTCCGCCCACTGCGGGAACAGCCGCTCGACGAGAACTTGGTGCAGCTCCGGGTCGGTGTCCAGGCAGGCGTCGGGCAGGACGGTGAGGCCGAAGTCCAGGTCGTTCGCCTGGCACAGGGTGGACAGCACCACGGCGCTGGTGGCGATGCCGGTCAGGACGAGGCTGTCGATGCCGCGCGCCCGCAGCACCACGTCGAGATCGCTGCCCGAGAACGCGCTCGCCCGCCTCTTGGTGACCACCACATCGCCCGGCCGGGGCGCCACCTCGGGGTGGATCTCGGTGCCCGGCGCGCCCTCCACGAACAGCCCGGCCTGCGCGATGGCCGCCAGCGGCCGGTTGCGCGTGCCGACTTCGGGGAAGCCGGGGCGCAGCGCGATGACCACGTAGATCACGGGTATGTCCGCCGCCCGGGCCCCGTCGATCGCCCGGCGCAGGCGCGGCAGGTAACCGGAGCCGTCGTCGGCGATGTCCACGATGGCCCGCTGGACGTCCATCACTAGAAGAGCGCTGCTCATGTCGTCTCCGGGAACGAAGGAGATCCGGGGCCGGTCCGGCGCCGGAACGGGCCGTCGGGATCCGGCCGTTCGCATCCTACGCGGCCCCCTCGACCGGTCTTTTCACCCGGGAAAGCGCCCCGAACTGCGCAGTTCCCACCGCCGTTCCGCGTACGCCATGTCGTCGCGCCACAGACGCCCCGCCGTCGCCCGCATCAGCGGCCGCAGCAGGGGAGCGGCCGCGCGGGCCACCGCGAACCCCGGGCGCCCGGAGGCGGCGACGACCGCTTCCACGACGGCGGTGCGCGGACGGCCGGATGCGTCGGCGCCGAGCGGCGTGGCGTGGGTCTCCACGACGGAGCCCGCCCCCTCGCCCTCGGTGATGCGCATGACCACGGTGCGCGGCCCGGGCGCGGTGAACTCCGCCCGGACCGGTACGACCAGACGCCCCGCCACCTTGAAGGAGACGTCCACCGTCAACGCGTCCTCCGGACCCGCCGGACCGTCCGTCACGGTCAGGTCGACGAAGGAGTACGGGTGGAACCAGGCGCCGTGCCACGGGTCGAGCCGGTTGGCGACCACGTCCTCCGGCTCGCAGCGGCCGACGCCGGTGTACACGGACGCGACGGCGCCGGCGGTGTCCGGGCGCCGGGGAACACGGGGCCTGGCCAGCGGTTCCTCACCGCCCGCCCGGTCCAGGCGCACCCAGACCAGCACCCCGTCGTCGTACACCGGATACGGCTCCCACCCGGCGAACGGTCCGCCGTCCAGGGCGAGTCCGTGCCAGTGGCAGACGAGAGTGCCGCACCGCACCGGACTGTCCTTCAGGGGCGCGCCCAGATGCGGGCAGGCGCCGGGGCCGCCACGCAGCCGCCCGTCGGCGGCGCGCCACAGCACCACCTCCGCCCCGGCGACGGTCCGGCCCAGCGGCCGGTCCCGGCCGACGTCCCGCGCGGCGCCCACGGCGTACCAGTTGCCGGACGGCCGGGACCTGGCGCGCTCCAGCGCGCCCGCGATCACGCCGGGCGCGGCGTCCCGCCAGGTGGGCCGCTGGCGCTCCCACGCGACGGGCCGCCGGCGCAGGCTCAGCGGGTACCGGCCGCGTCCGGCGGGGCGGCGGGGAGCGTCCACGGTGTTTCCTCCGGGGCGTGTCGCGGTGCGTCCTGCCGTGCGGGCCGCCGTGACCCGTACCAGTCCGTCCAGGGCCACGGTCGCGCGGACCGGGCGCGAGACGACGGCGCGGCGGTGCAGGACCGCGAAGCCGTCGGCCTCCACGGCGTCCAGGATGCCGCGGTACAGGATGAACGCGGTGCGGATGCACGGCCGGGACACCGGGTCGAGCATGGCGACGCCGGGCGCGGCCCGGCGGTACACGCCGCGGGTGAGGTCGGCGGCGGCCCGCAGCGCCGCGGTGATCCGGGCGTCCGTGCCGCCGGTCAGCCGGCTCCACCGGAGCAGTTCCCGGTCCACGTCGTGCGCGGCCAGCAGGTCGGCGGGGAGGTAGACGCGGCCCCGGTCCAGGTCCTCGCCCACGTCCCGCAGGAAGTTGGTGAGCTGGAAGGCCGCTCCGAGCGCGGCGGCGTGCGGCGCGGCCTCCTCGCGCGGCGTGACCGTGCCGAGGACCGGGAGCATCTGGAGACCGATGACCTCGGCCGAGCCGTACATGTAACGGCGCAGGTCGTCGTAGGTCGGGTAGTCGGTCACGTCCAGGTCGGCGCGCATGGAGGCCATGAAGGCGGTGAAGTACGCCGGGTCGATGCCGTACACGGCGCTGGTGTGCGCCAGCGCCCGTACGACCGGTTCGTCGCCGCCGCCCCGGGCAAGGCCCGCGTTCAGCTGTGTCTCCAGGGCGAGCAGGGCCGAGGCGCGTTCCTGCGGGGTGGCGCCGGCGTCCAGGCTGTCGACGATGTCGTCCGCCCAGCGGGCGAACCCGTAGAGGGCGTGCACGGCGGGCCGGCGGGCGACCGGCAGCAGCCTGGTGGCCAGGAAGTACGTCTTGCCGTGCCGGGCGTTGAGCCGGCGGCAGTGGGCGTAGGCGGCGCGCAGCGCGGGCTCGGTGATGCCCGCGGCATCGAGTTCCCGGGCGGTCATGGGGTCTCCTCCGGGGTGCGGGGGCCCTCCGCCCTGCGGGCGGGGCGGCGGCGCGCGCCGAGGTCGGTCACCCTGGCGGGCCTCGCGGGCGCCCCGCCGGTCACCCGCGCGGCGGCCAGCTTCCCCGAGACGAGCACGGTGGGCACCCCGACACCCGGGGTGGTGCCGCATCCGGCCAGTACGGCGTTCTCGGTGCCGCGCACCAGGTTGCGGGGGCGGAACGGCCCGGTCTGCGCGAAGGTGTGGGCGGCGGAGAACGGGGTGCCCGCGCCGTGCCCTTGACGGCTCCAGTCCGCCGGGGTGACCAGGCACTCCTCCTCGGCCGCCGCGTCCAGGCCGGTGAAGCCGCGCCGGTCCAGTTCGGTGAGGAGCGCGGTGCGATAACGGGGGCCGAGGTCGCGCCAGGCGTGCACGCCGGGCCCGATGTCGGTGTTGGGGCAGGGCGCGAGGACGTAGTGCAGGTGCCGGCCCGGCGGGGCGAGCGACGGGTCGGTGGCGGTCGGCCGGGTCAGCAGCAGTGAGGGATCGCTCATCAGCGTGCCGGTGCGGGTCAGTTCGTGGAACGTACGGTGCCAGGCGGCGCCGAACGAGATCGTGTGATGGCCCGGTTCCGGCCAGGTCGCGGAGGTGCCCGCGTGCAGGACGACGGCCGAGGGGGAGCGGCGCAGCGGCAGCGGGCGGCGCGGGGCGCGGCCGAGCAGCCGGTACGCCTCGGGCAGGTCGGCGGTGAGCACCACCGCGTCGCACGGGACACGTCCGGCGTCGGTGACGACGGCGGTGACCCGGCCGCCGGAACGTTCCAGCGCACGCACCTCGTGCCCGTACCGGAACTCCCCGCCCGCCTCGGCCGCGGCGTCCGCCATGGCGCGGGGCAGCGCGTGCATCCCGCCGCGCGGGAAGTACACGCCGGCCACCGTGTCCATGTAGGCGATGACGGCGTACGCGGCGAGCGCACGGGCCGGCGGCACGCCCGCGTACAGGGACTGGAAGGAGAAGACGCGGCGCACCCGCTCGTCGGTCAGGAACCGGCCGATACGGGCGTCGAGCCGGCCGAAGCCGCCGAGCGCCGCGAGGCGGGCGAGGTCGGGGTGGAGCAGCGACAGCGGCGAGTCGAAGTTGGCGTCGATGAAGCGCCGCATCTGGAGCGTGTACAGGCGGCTCAGCCAGGAGCGCAGCCGCCGGTAGCCCGCGGCCTCCCGGGCCCCGGCGAACCGTTCGATCTCGGCCTCCATGGCCTCCGCGCCGGTGTGCACGTCGAGCGCGCTGCCGTCGGCGAACCGGGCACGGTAGGCGGGGTGCAGCGGCACCAGGTCCAGCCGCCCGGCCATCGAGGCGCCGACCGCGGCGAACGCCTCCTCGGCCAGGTCCGGCATGGTCAGCACGGTCGGCCCGGTGTCGATCAGGTAGCCACCGCGTTCGAGGCGGCCGCACCGGCCGCCGGGCCGGAGCCCGCGCTCGACCACGGTCACCCGCCGCCCGGCGCCGAGCAGGTGCAGCGCGGCGGACAGCCCGGACAGCCCGGCGCCGATCACGACGACGTGGTCGGTGCGGCCGGGTACGGACTTCATCGCTCACCTGCGCGGGCCGCCACGACGGGCACCGTCACGGGAGGGCCGCCCGGTGGGGCGGGCGGGCGGGCACCGGCCGTGGCGCGGAGCAGCGCGTGCAGGTGGCGGAGGGCGGCCGGGTCGGCGCTCCGCAGGCCGGCCAGGTGCGTCACACTCCGGTCGGCGAGGATCTCGACCTTGTCCTCCAGCGCGGCGCGGGCCCCGGTCGAGACGAACACGTCCCGTACGCGGTCCACGGCGGCGGCGGAGAGGTCCGGGTCGCCCAGGGCCGCGTCGAGAACGCCGAGGGCCCCGTCGTCACCGGCGGCTTCCGCCCGGGCGCGGGCGACCGTGGTGAGATAGGTCAGTTTGCCTTCGCGAATGTCGTCACCGGACGGTTTCCCGGTCTCCTCCGGGTCACCGAACACCCCCAGCAGGTCGTCGTGGAGCTGGAAGGCGAGTCCGGCGCAGCGGCCCGCCGAGCGCAGCGCGCCGGCGGCCCGGTCGTCGGCGCCGGCCAGCGCGGCACCCATCAGGAGCGGCCGTTCGACCGAGTAGCGGGCACTTTTGAGACGGGCGGTGCGGACCGCGCGGGCGGGGGAGCGGCACGCGGTGACCTGGCCGTGCAGGTCGAGGTACTGGCCGGCGACCATCTCGGTCCGCATGGTCCGCCACAGGGCGTGCACCGCGGACCGCGCGGAGGCGGGGAAGGAAGTGTCCAGGACGACGTCGTCGGCCCAGGCCAGCGCGAGGTCACCGGCCAGGATCGCCGCGGACCGGCCGAACGATTCCGCGGACCGGCCGGACGTCTCCGCGGGCCGGCCCCACGTCTCCGCCGACCGGCCGGACGTTTCCGCCGACCGGCCGGACCGCTCCCGGCCGGGCCGGTGGGCGTACTGCCCCCGCATCTCCGCGTGCAGAGCGGGCCTGCCCCTGCGCAGCTCGGCGCCGTCCATCACGTCGTCGTGCACCAGCGCGCAGGTCTGGACGAGTTCGAGCGCGGCGGCCAGCCGCAGCGCGGCGCCCGCCGTCTCACCGCCGCCACCGCAGACCCGCAGGCCCCACCACACGAACCGGCCGCGCAGCCGTTTGCCGCCGCCCAGCGTGAAGCGCGCGACGCGTTCGGCGATGTCACGGCCGAACAGGGCGTCGGCCGCCGCGGCTTCGGCGAGCCGGGCGCCGAGCACCTCGTCCAGCGTCCGCTCGACGGCGCCCGCGACATCCGCGTCCACCGCCCGGGTCCGGTCCGAGCCCCTGTCGTCCGCTGTCCGGATACGGCGCATCACCCGTCCTTTCGTCGAACCGGCCGGTGACGCTGCCCCACACGGACCGCGGCCACCCCTCGGACGCGTCGCCGGACGGGCCGGGCGCTGTCCGGTGCCGTCGGCGCCCGTGCCCGCAGTTCACCACGGGACCCGCGCGCCGTCGGGACGCCACGTCCGGGCCTGCTCCCTTCGGGGGACGCGGGTACCCGGTGCCGCCCGGCGAAACCCGGTGGCGTCCGTCGTTCGCCCACCGGCCCGCACCTCGGCGGACGGCCGGGGAGGAGCCATGCTCCCGTGAGGTTGTCCGGATACCGGCCATTGAACGGGCGAAATCCAGCCATCGCAGGCGCGCCGCCCCGGCGCGCCCCGGCCCGCGGGCCGTCAGCCGCTGCTCTGCGCCAACTGGAGACGTACGAGATGAGCGAGGGTCGGAGCCGGGTGCTTGGCCCGTATACGGCGCAAGTAGGTGCTGACCGTATGGACACTGATGCCCAGACGCCTGGCCGTCTGGTCGTACGTCAGGCCCTCCGCGATGTGCGACAGTACCTCTCGCTCCCGGGGGGACAGCAGCGGCGGCATGGTGGGCGCGCTGTGGTCCGACATCTCTTCCTCCAAGGGGGGTGATGGTGGAGCAGGGAAGATCCGGCGGCCCGCGGCGTCAGGACGATCGGTCCGGCGGCACGGGCGGAGCGGATGGAGCGGGGCAAGGCCGTGGTACGGCCGCCGCGCTGCGCGGTGCTCGTCGGCTCAACGCCGGAAAGACGGCCCGAGCGGGACCGGACATGGTGCGCCCTCCCGCGGGTACGGAGCGGAACTGCCGACGGTGCCGCGGGGGCAGCACATCCCCCGTGACATGCGGCTTGATCTAACCACGGACGCGGCAAAACGCAAGAAGGCCGCGACCGTCCCCGCCATGCCCCTACACGCGCGGCCGAGCGCGGGTCAAGTCACCGGATGATGCGTCTCCAGGCGTACCGCGAACCGGGTGACCGTAAGTGCGTACTTACGTCCTCCGCCGTCCGTGTGGTGGACCAGGCCGGCACCGGGCGTTTGAGGGGGAACAAGAGAGTGGGGCACTTCCGGCTGCTCGTCGTCGGCAATGCCGTCTCGGCGTACGGCAGTTACCTGAACATGGTGGCGCTGAACGTCTTCGTCTACCAGGTCACGGGCAGCGCGCTGACCGCAGGCCTGTTCATGGCGGTACGTCTGATCACCAGCGTACTGTCGGGTTTCGTCAGCGGCCGACTGGTCTCGCGTCACGACCGCAAACGGCTGATGGTGTGCGCGGACCTCACCCAGGCGGTGGCCCTGGCGCTGCTGCTCCTGGCGCCCGACGGGGCGCGGGTGACCCTGCTGTTCGCGCTCGCCGTGGTGACCGGCGCCTGCTCGACCCTCTCCCAGGTGGCGCTGCGCAGCAGCGTCCCGGAGATCGTCGGCGCCGGCCTGCGGACCAGGGCCAACGGCCTGCTGGTCACCGGCCGTTCACTGGCCATGATCGCCGGATTCGCCTCGGCGGGCGTGGTCGTCGCGGAGTTCGGCTACACCACCGCCTTCGTGCTGGACGCCCTCACCTTCACGGTCTCCGCGACGGTCCTCTTCCTGCTGCCCATCCGCACCCGGGCCGTGGCCGAGGAGAGCACGGCCGACGGCGCTGCGGAGGACGGCGCTGGCACCGGCCGCTGGGCTTCCTTCGCGCTGCTGAAGGCGGCACCGCTGCTGGCGGTCATGGTCGCGGTCCGCGCGGCCGACGGCCTCGGCTCGTCGTCGCACAACGTGGCCCTGCCCATCTACTCCAGCGCCCTGGACCCTTCGCACCCGGCAACGTTCATCAGCCAGTTCTGGGCGACCTGGGCGATCGGCAACATCGTGGCGCAGCAGGTGTGTTCACGGCGTACCAGCAAGACCGGCTGGTCGCCGGGGGAGCGTGCCTTCGCGCTCGGCTCCATCGTGATGTCGGCGGCGTTCATCGTGGTCTTCAGCGGGCTGCCGGCCGTGCCGGCCGCGGCCGCCGCGCTCGTCGCCGGCATGGCCGACGGGTTCACGGAGATCGCGTACGTCTCCCGGCTGCAGGCCGCCCCCGACGAGCAGCGCGGGCGCCTCTTCGGCCTCTCCGCGTCGGCCGAGAACAGCGGCTTCGGCCTCGGCATGATCGTCAGCGCGGCGCTGCTGGAGCGCTTCTCGCCCCTGCAGGTGGTCAGCGCGTTCCAGGGCTTGGCCATCGTCTTGTGCGTCGCACTGCTCGTCGTACTGGCCAGGGGACGCTCCCTGTTCCCGAACCAGCCACCGGCCCGGGGGAGCGGCGGCCCGGCGTCCGGCCGGGAGGTCTCCTCCGCCGCGGAGGGCGGCACCTCATGAACGTACCGGCCGACTCGCGCGTCGCGGTCATCGGCATGGCCTTCCGCTTCCCCGGAGCGGACACCCCCGAGGAGTTCTGGCACGTCATCCGCGACGGCCTGGACTGCGTACGGCGCTTCACCGACGAGGAACTGGCCGCGGCCGGCGTCCCCGCCGAGAAGTACCGGGCGGACGACTTCGTCGGCGCCAGCGGCATCCTGTCCGGCATCGACCGGTTCGACGCCGGGTTCTTCGGGATGAGCGTCCGGGAGGCGCAGCTCACCGACCCGCAGCACCGGATGTTCCTCGAATGCGCCTACCACGCCCTGGAGGACTCGGGGTACCCGCGCGAACGGGGCGGTCTGCGTACCGGTGTCTTCGCCAGCACCGGCTACCACCTCTACACCCTGGAGAACTACCTGCTGAACAACGTCCTGAAGGGGCCGGTCGGTGACGACTGGCTCTCCAGGATGCAGGTCCTGGTCGGCAACTACGCCGACTTCACCGCCACCCGCGCCTCCTTCCGCCTCAACCTGACCGGCCCGGCCATCAGCGTCCAGACCGCCTGCTCCAGCTCCCTGGTCGCCGTGCAGCTCGCCGCCCAGTCGGTGCTGCTCGGCGACAGCGACATCGCGCTGGCCGGCGCCACGGCCGTCCACGTGCCGCAGGTACTGGGCTACCAGTACGTCAAGGGCTCCATCCTCTCCAAGAGCGGCTACCTGCGCGCCTTCGACGGCCGGGCGGACGGCACGGTGGGCGGCACCGGCGTCGCCGCCGTCGTCCTCAAGCGCCTGGACCGGGCCCTCGCCGACGGCGACACCATCCACGGCGTCATACGTGGCTGGGGAGTCAACAACGACGGCGCGGACAAGCAGACGTACACCGCCCCGAGCGCGGCCGGCCAGCGCGGCGCCATCCGCCGCGCGCTGGACCACGCCGGCGTCGGCGCGGACAGCATCGGCTACCTGGAGACGCACGGTACGGGCACACTGAAGGGCGACCCGATCGAGTTCGACGGCGCCGTCTCCGCGTACCGCACCGACACCGACCGGACCGGGTACTGCGCCCTCGGCTCGACCAAGGCCAACATCGGCCACCTCGACGTGTGCTCGGGCATCGCCAGCTTCATCAAGGCCCTGCTCGTCCTCAAGCACGGCGTCATCCCGCCGATGGCCAACTTCCGCGAGCCGAACCCCGCCCTCGACCTCGACCACAGCCCCTTCTACATCCCCGAAGAGGCGCGCCCGTGGCCCCAGGGGGACACACCGCGCCGCGCGGGCGTCTCCTCCCTGGGCGTCGGCGGCACCAACGCCCACATCATCGTGGAGCAGGCCCCCGCACCCGCGCCCCGCACCGCCACCGCCCCCGCACCGGACGTCCTGGTCCTGTCCGGCCAGTCCGCCGAGGCCCTCACGGCCAACGCCCGCGCCGTACGCGACCACCTGAGCCGGCATCCGGAGACGGACCACGCCGACCTGGTGACCACCGCGGCGGGCCGGGCCCACCACCGGCACCGCCTGGCAGCCCGCGGCACGAACCCGGCGGACCTCGTCGCGGCCCTGGACGGCTGGCTCGCGGGCACCGGTGGCCCCGCCGCGGCCGCCGCCGTGACGACCGGCGAAGCCCCCCGGGAAGGACGGCCGGGCGTCGCCTTCCAGTTCACGGGACAGGGCAGCCCGTACCCCGGCATGGCTCGACCCCTGTACGAGCGCTTCGCGGTCGTCCGCGACCTGCTCCACACCTGCGACCGCCACCACCAGGAGCTCTACGGCAGCTCCTTGCTCGACACCCTGCTCGACCCCGGCGCGGACCGTGCCGTCACGGAGAACACCCGGACCGCCCAGCCGGCCCTCTTCGCCCTGCAGTACGCCCTCACCGGGCTGTGGCGGCACGCCGGCATCACGCCGGACATCGTTGCCGGGCACAGCGTCGGCGAGTACGCCGCCCTCTGCGCGGCGGGCGCGCTGTCCGTCGAAGACGGCCTGCGCATCACCGCGGAGCGCGGGCGCCTGATGCAGGATCACTGCGCCCGTGGCGCCATGGCCGCCGTCTCGGCGGACCTGGAGACCGTCCAGAGCCTGGCCGACGAGATCACCGGCGTCGAACTGGCCGTCGTCAACGGGGCGCAGCGGCACGTGCTCGCCGGCCCCGTCACCGCCGTCGACCGGCTGCTGACCCGGCTGGAGGAGCGCGGCATCCCCGCGGAACGGCTGCCGGTGACACGTGCCTTCCACACCGCGCTCACCGACCCGATCCTGGACAAGTTCCGCGACCTGCTCGGCGGCGTCACCTTCCGCCCGGTCACGACCGGCTTCGTCAGCTGCCTCGACGGGCGCCTGCACGAGCCGGGCTGGGTGCCGGACGCCGACTACTTCGTACGGCAGACCCGCCGGCCGGTCCGCTACGACGCCGTACTGCGCACGCTCGGCGAAACCGACGCGGCCGCGCTGGTCGAGATCGGCCCGCACACCACACTCAGCGGACTGGCCCGCGCCGCGCTCCCCGGCGCGCGAGCGGTGCCGACGCTGCGCCGCGGCGCCGGACCCGGCGCCTTCTGGGGCGCGGTGGCCCAGCTCCACTGCGCGGGCGCGGACCTCGACTGGCCGGCGCTCACCGCCGGCAGCGGAGGCCGCAGGACCTGGCTGCCCGGCTACCGCTTCCAGCACAAGACGTTCTGGACGGGGCCGGCGCCGACAGCCGTCCGGGCCGTCCGGACCGGCGAACCAGCGAGAGAACCAGCGAGAGAAGAGGAAGACGTGGCACAGGACCAGGCAGTGTTCGAGAGGGTGCTCGGGCACGTCATCGAGTTGGTCGCCAAGCACCTCGGGCACGACGCCGACGCGATCACCGGCGACACATCCTTCTTCGACCTCGGCGCGGACTCGCTGCAGATGATCAGCGTGCTGCGCGAGCTGGAGCAGGACCACCAGGTCAAGGTCGCGATGCGGGAGCTGTTCGAGGAGGCGAGCACCCCGGGGCAGCTCACCGAGCTGATCGTGGGGCGGATGGCGGGCGGTGCGGCGGAGCCCGTACGGTCCGAGCCGGTGGCCGCCGAGCCCGTACGGTACGAGGCGGCTGCCGCGGCGCCCGCCGAGCCGGTGCGCGCGGCGGAGCCCATCGGCCTGCCCGAGCCCCTCGGCGCGCCGGAGCCCATCGCCATGCCTGAGCCGGTCCGTGCGCCCGCGCCCGAGCCGATTCGTGCGCCCGAGCCCACGCCCGCGCCCGCCGGGCCGTCCGGCTCCGCGCAGCCCGTGACGCGCGAGGAACTGACCGACCTCGTCCGCCAGGTGCAGCAGCTGTCGCAGATCCAGCTGCAGATGATGTCCCAGATAAGCCAGCTGTCCCAGCTGCTGACCGCGCAGGCGACGAGCGCCCTGACCGGCGGCGGCGTGGTGGCCAACGGGAAGGCGGGCGGCAAATGACCGGGCTGAGCGCCGCCGCCGCTGCGGTGGACCAGAACCTGGCCGCGATGTCCGACCTCTCCCGGAGCATCGCGGAGCGGATCGCGGCGGCGGGCGGGAGCGGGAGCACGGCCGGGACCGGGAGTGAGCCCGGGAGCGGGAGCACGGCCGGGACCGGGAGTGAGCCCGGGAGCGGGAGTACGGCCGAGACAGAGGCCGGGGCTCCGACCGGGGCCGCGGCTCAGCCGGCGAACGGCACCGCGCAGGAGCCGTCCGCCGAGCGCCGGCAACGGGTGCACGGCCCCCGGGTGACCGTCTCCCGCGCCTCCGGCATGGTCGGCGGCTCCGCCTCCGCGGCCCAGCAGGCCCACCTCGACGACCTGGTACGCCGTTACACGGCCAAGACCGCCACGTCCAAGGAGATCGCCCAGCGCTACCGCCGGGTGCTGGCCGACAGCCGGGCCGTCGTCGGGTTCCGCAGCAAGACGAAGGAGATGCTGTACCCGATCGCCGGACGCCGGGCCCACGGCTCCCGCCTGGAAGACATCGACGGCAATCGCTATGTCGACATCACCATGGGCTTCGGCGTGCTCCTCTTCGGCCACGAGCCGGACTTCGTGAGCGAGGCCGTCCGCGAACACCTCTCCCGGGGCATCCAGCTCGGCCCGCGCAACGTCGAGACCGGCGAGGCGGCCGAGCTGCTGGCGGAACTGACCGGTATGGAACGCGTGGCGTTCGCCAACTCCGGTACCGAGGCGAACTCCGCCGCGATCCGGCTCGCCCGCGCCGCCACCGGCCGCCGCCGCATCGTGACCTTCCACGGTGCCTACCACGGCCACGCCGACAACGTCCTGGGCCGCTCCGCCGGCACCGGCGCCGACCGGATCACCGTCCCGGTCTCCACCGGCATCCCGTCCGCCAGCGTCGCCGACCTGCTGGTCCTCGACTACGGCAGCGACGCGAGCCTGGAGGTCATCGCCGAGCACGCGGACGACATCGCCGCGGTCATCATCGAGCCCGTGCAGAGCCGCCACCCCTCGCTGCGGCCCGTCGAGTTCGTACGGCAGCTGCGCGAGCTGACCCGCCGCCACGGCATCGTGCTGATGTTCGACGAGATGCTGACCGGCTTCCGCCCGGCGCCGCGCGGCGCCCAGGAGCTCTACGGCGTCACCCCCGACCTCGCGACGTACGGCAAGCTGCTCGGCGGCGGCTTCCCGATCGGCGCCATCGCGGGCCGCGCGGACATCATGGACGGGGTGGACGGCGGCTTCTGGCAGTACGGGGACGCCAGTTACCCGCCCGCCGACACCACCTTCTTCGGCGGTACGTACATCCAGCACCCGGTCTCGATGGTCGCCGCGCGGGCCGTGCTGACGCACCTGAAGGAGCACAGCCCGCGGCTCCAGGAGCGGCTGAACGCCCGTACCGCCGGCCTCGCGGATTCGCTGAATCGTTTCTTCGAGGACGAGGAATTCCCGCTGAGCGTGAGCCACTTCGGCTCCCAGTTCCGCTTCGAGCACCGAGCCGACATGGAGCTGCTGTACCACCACCTCATGCTGCGCGGGGTGCACGTCTGGGAATGGCGCAACTTCTTCCTGTCGACCGCCCACTCGGACGGCGACATCGAGTTCATCACCGACGCGGTCCGCGGGTCGATGCGGGAACTGCGCGCGGCGGGCTTCTTCCCCGGCGGACCGAAGACGCTGCCGACGGGGGGTGCGCAGGCTCCGGCGGCCGCCCAGGCTCCGGCAGCTCCGCAAACTCCGGCGGTGACAGCACAGGCGGAGGCTCCGGCTCCGACGGGGGCGCGGATTTCCGTAGCGGCGCAGGGGTCGGCAGCCACACAGGGGCCGGGCATCGTACGGCTTCCTGAGGTGGCACAGCCTCCGGCGGGCGCGCAGCCTCCGGCGGGCGCGCAGGCTGCGGCCGGCGTGCAGGCTTCGGCGCCGAGGACCGGGCCCGGCAGCCGCACGGCCGCGGCTGCGCGCCGCGCCCCCGACTTCAGCATCTACTTCTTCGGCGACTACCCCCAGGAAGAAGCCGAGGCCGGAACCGAAGACGGTGCCGCAGCCGGTACCGGTGCGGGTTCCGCGGCGGCCGCTCCGGGCAAGTACGACCACATCCTGGAGACCGCCCGCTTCGCCGACCAGCACGGATTCCACGCGCTCTGGATGCCCGAACGGCACTTCCACTCCTTCGGCGGCCTGTTCCCCAACCCCGTCGTGCTCGCCGCCGCCCTCGCCCGCGAGACCCGGCACGTCCGCCTCAACGCGGGATCGGTCGTCCTGCCCCTGCACGACCCGGTCCGGGTCGCGGAGGAGTGGTCGATGGCCGACAACCTCTCCGGCGGCCGGGTCGGCATCGGCTGCGCCAGCGGCTGGCACGCCAACGACTTCGTCTTCTTCCCCGAGCACTTCGGCCGCCACAAGGAGATGATGTACGAGCAGGTGGAGCAGGTCCGCCGGCTCTGGCGCGGCGAAGCCGTGCGGCGCGCCGGCGGCGACGGCGAGACCGAGGTACGCCTGTTCCCGCGCCCCGTCCAGGACGCGCCGCCCATGTACACGGCGGTGGTCGGCAACCCCGCCTCGTACGTGGCCGCCGCCCGGAACGACGTCGGCGTGGTCACCAACCTGATGACCCAGAGCGTCGAACAGCTCGCCGAGAACATCGCGCTGTACCGCCGCACCCGCGCCGAGCACGGCCTGGACCCGGACGCCGGGCGGGTGGCCGTCCTGCTGCACACCTACCTCGCGGCCGACCACCGGGCCGCGCGCACCGAGGCGTACGAGCCGCTGGCGCGCTACATGCGCGCCTCGCTCTCCCTGTTCGGCAACGTCGCCAACAGCCTCGGCCACAACGTCGACCTGTCCGCGCTCAGCGAGGACGACCTCGACGTGCTCTTCCGCCGTGCCTACGACCGCTACTGCGACCAGCGGGCGCTCATCGGCACGCCCGAAACCGTCGCTTCCGTGGTGGACGCGGTGAGCGCGGCGGGCGCCGACGAGATCGTCTCGCTCGTCGACTTCGGCGTTCAGCCGTCCGCGCTGCGCACCGGCCTCACCCACATCGACGCGCTGCGCCGCCGCTACCACGCGCCGGGTGCGGGTGCGGGCGTGGGCGTGGGGGTGGGCGCGCACAAGGCTGCGCAAGCGGGCGCGGACGCGGGCGTGCGTACGGATGCAAGCGCGGGTGCGAGCGCGGGCGCACGCACGTCCACGTCGTACGAGAGCGCCGCCCCGCTGTCGCCCGGACAGCAGCGCATCTGGTTCCTCGAACGGATGCTGCCGGGCCGTACCGCCTACAACGAGACCAAGGCCATCCGCCTCGACGGTCCGCTCGACGTCCCGGCGCTGCGGACGGCGCTGCGTGAGCTGGTGGCGCGGCACGAGGGCCTGCGGACCGTCTTCCGGGAGATTGACGACGAGCCCTGCCAGCTCGTCCTGCCGCCCTCCGCTCCGGACTTCGCGGTGCTCGACCGCACGGGCGCGGGCGCCGACGGCGAGGAGGCGGCGGACGCCGCGCTCCGTACCGTCCTGGCGGACGAGAGTGCGCGGCGCTTCGACCTCGTCGACGGACCGCTGTTCGTCACGCGGCTGGTCAAGCTGGGGGAGGAGCGCCACGTCCTGGTCTTCTCCCTGCACCACATCGTCGTGGACGCCGCCTCCGCCACCGTCCTGGCCCGCGACCTGTCCGCCCTCTACCGGGCCGCGCACCACGGCACGGACGCGGGGCTCCCGGCGCTGACCGGCACCTACGCCGATCACGCCCGCGCCCAGCTCCGTACGCTGGACGACCCGGCGAGCGCCGCGGACCTGACGTACTGGCTCGACACGCTCGGCGGCGAACTGCCCGTACTGGAACTGCCCTGCGACCGCCCCCGCCCCGCGGCCATGACCTCCAACGGACGGGCCGTCTTCCACCGGCTCGACCCGGAACTGTCCGACCGGCTGCGTGACCTGAGCCGGCAGCGCCGCGGCACCCTCTTCATGACGCTGCTCGCCGGCTTCACCGCGATGCTCCACCGGGTCACGGGCCAGCGGGACATCGTCGTCGGCACCCCGATCTCGGACCGCCCCCAGGGCACCGAGGATCTGCTCGGCTTCTTCGTCAACACCCTCGCGCTCCGCTTCGACCTGTCCGGCGACCCGGAGTTCGGCACGTTCCTCGACCGCGTACGGGGTGTCGCCCTGGACGCGTACGACCACGCGGACGTGCCCTTCGAGGCGGTGGTGCGGGAGCTGGCTCCGGCGCGTACCACGGACCGTACGCCGGTCTTCCAGGTGCTCGCGGAGTTCGAGAGCAGCGACCCGTTCCGCTTCGATCTGCCCGGCGTCCGGGCCACCGTGATCGACGCGGGGCCCGACAAGGCCCTCACGGACCTCGCCGTGTACTTCACCGACCAGCCCGAAGGCATCCGCTGCCACCTGGAGTACAACACCGACCTGTTCGACGCGGGCACCGTGGACGGCTTCTTCCGTACCTTCCGTGACCTGCTCGATGCGGCCGTACGGGAGCCGGCGACACCGCTGTCCCGCCTCGGCGCCACGCCGGCGCGCCAGGGGACCACGCAGGCCGTGACGTCCGCGCCCGAGCGGCCGGCGAAGGTGACCGCGGCACGGCAGCGGGGCATGGTCACCGTTCCGCCGGTGGAGTCGGCCGCTCGGCCGGTGCCTGCCGCATGGCAGCAGGGCCCCGCCCGTCCGGTGGCGCGCGCCACCGTCCACGAGCTCGTCGCCCGGCGCGCGGCGGACGCCCCGTACCGGACCGCCGTCCACCACGGTGACGACCGCCTCAGCTACCGCGAACTGGATGCCCGGGCCGAACGGCTGGCCGCCGTCGTCCGCGAGCGGTCCGGCATCGCGGCGGCAGCGACCGCGGACGGTACGGACGATGTCGTGGCCCTGTGGCTGCCCCGCTCCGCCGACCTCGTCGTCGCCATGCTCGCGGTCCTCAAGTCCGGTCTGGCGTACGTCCCCCTGGACCCGTCGCTGGGGCGGGCCCGCGCCGCCACGGTGATCGCCGAAAGCGGCGCCCGGCTCCTGCTGAGCACCGGCTCCCGGGCCGACGAACTCGACCTGCCCGACGGCCTGGCCGTCATCGACGTCGCCGCCGCCGAGAACCGCACCACCGACCGTACGAAGAAGGTGCCGTCGGACGCCGCCGGGCCCGAGTCCCTGTGCTACGTCATCTACACCTCCGGCAGCACGGGCAAGCCCAAGGGCGTCGCGGTGCCCCACAGTGCGGTCGTCGACCTCTGCCAGTGGCACCACAAGCGCTTCGCCTTCACCTCGGCCGACCGCAGCGCGCTGGTGTGCAGCCAGAGCTTCGACGCGTCCGTCCTGGAAATCTGGCCGGCACTGACCGCCGGAGCATCACTCGTCATCGCCGACGACACGGTCCGTGCGGACACTGCCGAACTGGCCCGCTGGTACGCGCAGCAGCACGTGACCTTCTCGATCCTGCCCACCGCCCTGGGCGAGGCACTGCTCACCCTGCCGACCGCCGAACAACCGCCGCTGCGCCACCTGCTGCTGGGCGGTGACGTGATGCGCACCCGGCCGCACGCGGACGTGCCGTACGAGACGGTCAACGTCTACGGGCCGACCGAGACGACCGTGCTGTGCACCACCCAGACCGTCGGCCCGCGCACGCCCGACACCGGTTCGGGGCCGATCCCCATCGGCCGCCCCGCCGACAACGTCAGCGTGCGGGTCCTCGACGCGTCCGGCGCGCCGGTGCCGGTCGGCACGGTGGGCGAGCTGTACGTCGGAGGACCCGGCATCGCCCGGGGCTACCTGGGCGTACCCGTGTCGGCCGACGACCGCTTCGGTCCGGATCCGGTCGCTGCGGCGTCCGGGGCGTCCGGCGAAGGCGTGCAGCCGGCCGGAACGCGCTTCTACCGTACCGGTGACCTGGTGCGCTGGACCGAGGACGGGGCGCTGGAGTTCCGCGGCCGTGCCGACGACCAGGTGAAGATCCGCGGCTACCGCGTCGAACCCGAGGAGGCGGCCCGCGCGCTCAACGGTCTGGACGGCGTGCGCGAGGGCGCCGTGGTGGCCCGCCGCGACAGCCGGGGCGAGGCCTATCTCGCCGCTTACGCCGTACCGGCGGACCAGGACGCGGACGGCACCGCCACCGCGGCCGGCCGCCGGACATACGCCGACCGGCTGGCCCGCGAACTCGCTGACCGGCTCCCGGAGTACCTCGTACCGCGGTCCTGGGCGGTCCTCACCGCACTGCCGCTCGGGGGCAACGGAAAGCTGGACCGCGCCGCACTGCCGGACCCGGAGATCGTCACGGCCGCGCGGCCCGCGCCCGCGTTCACGCCCGCTTCCGCTTCAGGGAAGCCGGGGCAAGAAGCCCGGCAGGCGGCGCCCGGCTCCGCGTCTTCCGCCGACGGGCCCGAACCCGGCCTCCGGGACCGGATCGAGCACCGTCTCCGGGCCCTTTGGGCCGACGCCTTCGACCTCACGGCCGACGCCATCGGACCCGACGCCTCCTTCTTCGACCTCGGCGGTCACTCGATCGCCGCGATCCGGCTGGTGAACCGGGCCAGGGAGGTCTTCGGCCAGGAGTACCCGATGGTGCGCTTCTACCAGGAGCCGACCGTACGGGCCATGGCGGCATACCTGGCCGGCGACACGGGAACCGACGCGCCCTCCGGGCACGCCGACGCCGGGCGCTCCGAGGGCAGCCGGGCGGGCGCTGAGTCCCGTGCTGGTGCTGGTGCTGGTGCTGGTGCTGGTGCCGGTACCGGGGATCGGGGCGGGGTCGCCGCCGATACGGGTGGCGGTGCGGACGTGGGGCCGGACGACGGCGCCACGGACGTGGTGGACCGTGCGCCGGCCACCTTCCAGCAGCAGGGGTTCATCGCCCAGGACGACCACCCCACGCCGCACGTCTTCAACGTCGCCCTGCGCATCACGCTCACCGGCGGCCTGGACCTGCCGGCGCTGCGTACCGCGCTCAGTCAGCTCATCGCCCGCCACGAGTCGCTGCGTACCCGGTTCGTGGAGGAGGACGGACAGTGGTGGCAGGAGGTCCTGCGGCCGCGGCCGGTCGACCTCCAGGTCGAGGACCTGACCACCGGGGCCGGCACGGCGGGCGCCGCCGGGACCATGGACGACCGGATCGAGCAGATCAGCGCTCAGGTCGCCGCCACCCGGTTCGACCTCGGCGAGGGGGTGGCGCCCAAGCTCCGGCTGGTGCGCAGCGGCCCGTCGACCTGGGTGCTGTTCTTCGTGCTGCACCACTCCACCTGCGACGGCTGGGCGGTCAGCGTCCTGCTGAGCGACTTCGCCGCCCTCTACGGCGCCGCGGCGACCGGGACACCGCACACGCTGGCCAGTACGGTGCCGCAGCCGACCGAGTACGCGCGCTGGCAGCGGGAGACCGCACCGGACGGGCCCGACCAGCGCATCCTGAAGTACTGGGCCAGGGAACTGGACGGGGCGCCTTTCGAGCTGGCGCTGCCGCTGGACCGGCCGCGCCCGGAAACCCTGAGCGGGCAGGGCCGTGTCGTGCTCTTCTCCGTGGACACCGGCCTGCTGACCGACGTGGAACGGCTGGCCAGGAAGTGCGGCACGACACCGTACGCGGTCACGACGGCCGCTCTGGGCCGGCTGATCGGCAAGCTCTCCGGGCGGACGGACGTCGTCGCGAACGTCGCCTACGCCAACCGTGAGCGCCGTGCCTTCGAGTCGCTGATGGCCTGCACGGCCGTGGGTCTCCCGCTGCGTATCCGGCTCGACGGGGACGGGACCTTCACCGACCTCGTCCGGCAGGTCGCGCACACCTCGATCGAGGGCATCGATCACATCATGTCGCTGCGCAGGCTCGTCGAGCCGCTGCGTGAGGAGATGGGGGTCGAGGTGCCGGACCACGTGCCGTTCGGGTTCGCGTACCAGAGCTCGCTGCAGACGGACATCGAGCTGCCCGGCGTTACCGCCGTGGTCGAGGACCTGGCCGTCCCGGCCGCCCGTACGGACCTCAGCGTCGGGCTGATCCCGGCGGGCGACACGCTGACCGGGTACATGGAGTACTCGACCGACCTGTGGGAGCACAGCACGGTCGAGGGCTGGGCCGATGCCTACGTGAACCTGCTCGCCGAGGAGGTGCGGGCCGCGCTGGCCGACTGACGCGTTGCGTCGCTACGGCACCGTTCCGTCGGGGCGGTGCCGTAGCGACGGGCCGGTACCGTACCGGCCCGTCCGGTGCCCGCCCCCGGTGGCCGCCCGCGCGTACGCCGGGGCCGCGCGGGGGCGGGCACCGGGCTGGACGTTCCGCCGTCGCTCGGCAATAGTATGGGCGGGACATCCACCGAATCGTCTCCGCCTTCGGCGATAACCTCGGCCGGCCCAGCCGGCGGGAACGGGGCGCCGCCGGGCCGACGGCGACGGGGTGCGGAATTTGCGGGCAGTTGTGGAATTGGGGTCTGGGGCACAGTGATGGTTTCGGGCAAGGTCATTCGTTTCGACGAGGTACGCGGCTACGGATTCGTGGTGCCGGACGACGGCGGAGAAGACGTCTTCGTGCATGTGAACGACCTGGAATTCGACAAGGGGCTGATGGGCCCCGGCGTCAAGGTCGAATTCCTGGTGGACGAGGGCGACCGGGGCCCCAAGGCGTCCGAAGTGCGTTTCCTGGAAGGCGCCCCCGGCCGCTCCGGCAGCGCGCACCGCGCGCAGAGCGCCGCGCAGGACGGGAATTTCGAGGACGGTGTCCTGTGCGACACCCTCTCCGCCCAGGAGTTCCTCGACGAGGTGACCGAACTGCTGGTGACCGGCGTGCCGAGCATGACCGGCGAGCAGATCCTCCAGGCCCGCCAGCGTCTTCTGAAGCAGGCACAGTCCCACGAATGGGTCGACGCGTAGGACGCTGCCGGCGAAGCGCTGGGCTGTCGGACCGGGCTGCCGGACCGTCGGCCCACGCTTGCCGCGAGCTGTCGGCTCTGTTCCGTCCCCACGGCGGATATCGGGCGGCAGACACCGCACTGCCGGCACCAGATGGCGGACAGCGGATGGCGGACGGCGGAGAGCCGGTGAGGTGAACGCCGCCGGTATATACGCACCGGTATGCCGGGTCGCCGACGGCCCGGTGATCACCAAGCCGGACGGCCGATGACGCATCGCGTCCTGCGTCCTGCTGTCTCCGCCGCCACGAAGAATTGCCGGCACCTCGTTGCAGGTTCGCTCGCTCCGGCCCCCGGCCACCGCTGATTTCCCGCATTGCGACAACCGGGGAGTTCTCGCGGAACGCGGCTCCGGAATGCCGACCGGCCTTTCGGCAGTGGTGACAGGAGGACCATGAATCCGCGGCGCCGTGGGCATCACGACGCCACGCGCAACACCAGCTTCCCGCGCGTGCGGCCCTCCTCGCCCCGGCGGTGCGCCTCCGCGGCCTCGGCCAGCGGCAGGACGTCCTCGACCTCCACCGACACCGCCCCCTCGTCGACGAGGCCACCGATACGGGCGAGCGCCGCCCCGCCCGGCTCCACCAGGAAGCCGCTCGCCCGCACCCCCTGGGCTCGGGCGGCCTCCATCAGCTCGGGCGAGGCCCCGGAAGGAACGGCGATCAGCGTGCCGCCGGGCCGCAGCGTACGCAGCGAGCGGGTGCTGGTCGCGTCGTGCTCGTCCCCCACGAGGTCGATGACGACGTCCACGTCACGCACCGCCTCCTCGAAGCGCTCCTGGGTGTAGTCGACCAGTTCGTCCGCCCCGAGCGAGCGCAGCCAGTCGTGTTTGGCCGCCCTGGCCGTACCGATGACCTGCGCTCCCAGGTGCTTGGCGAACTGCACCGCGAAGTGCCCGACACCACCCGCCGCCGCGTGGATCAGCACCCGTCGGCCCGCCTCGACGTGCGCCGCGTCCACCAGGCACTGCCAGGCGGTGAGCGCGGCCAGTGGCACGGCGGCCGCGTGGTCGTGGTCGAGCGCGGCCGGCTTGCGCGCGAAGTGCCGCGAGGGCGCCGTCACGTACTCGCCGTAGGCCCCGGCCTGCCGCGGGAACCACGGCATCCCGTACACCTCGTCGCCCGCTTTGAGCGTGTGCACGCCGAAGCCGACCTCCTCGACGACCCCGCTGACGTCCCAGCCCACGGAGAACGGCGGATCGCCGAGAACGGCGGCCATACCGCCGCCCTGGCGGGTCTTCCAGTCGACCGGGTTCACTCCGGCGGAGCGCACCCGGACGAGTACCTCGGTGGGGAGGGGCGCCGGCCGGGGCGCCTGGGTCAGGTACAGCACCTCGGGGCCGCCGACGGTGTCCTGAGTGATGATGCGCATGGTCGGTTCGCTGCTCATGGCGTGTCTCCTGGAGGCGGGGCGGAACGTACCGCACGACTGGATCGGTTGATCATCGCGTACGGAAAGTACCGGAGTAGCCGCGAACGGGTGCTCGCACACCTCTGGGGTCCTCATGCCCGGTCTTCGGCCGCGCTCCGGTAGGCGAACCGGGCGACGAAGAACTGCGTGACCGGGCCGACCGCGAGGGCGTAGAGCACGGTGCCGACCCCGACACCGCCACCCAGCAGCCGGCCCACCGCCAGTACGGTGACCTCGATCAGCGTCCGGACGGAGCGGAGGGAGTGTCCGGTTACGGCCGACATGCCGGTCATCAGGCCGTCCCGGGGGCCTGGACCGTACCGCGCGCCCACGTAGAGAGCGACGGAGAGACCGTTCAGGGCAATGCCGCCCGCGAGCAGTCCGCTGCGTGCGGGAAGACCCAGGTGCTGGGGGAGGACGTGCAGTCCGAGGTCGGACGCGCAGGCCAGGACGACGATGTTGGCCCCGGTGCCGAACGTCGGCCGCTGCCTCAACGGGATCCACAGCAGCAGTACGAGCAGGCCCACGACGGCACTGATCGTGCCGAAGCTCAGCGAGGTGTGGCGCGCCAGTCCCTCGTACAGGACGCTCCACGGGCTGACGCCCAGCTCGGCCCTGATCAGCACCGACAGGCTGAACCCGTACAGGGCCAGGCCGGTGAACAGCTGAGGCAGCCGCCTGAGTGGACGTTCGCCGAACGGCACGTACGTGAGGGAGTGCGGGGGCCTGCCCGCCCTCGCCCGGGACCCGGAGGGGAAGTGCTTCGGCCACCCCTTTCCAGGCCGGTGGCGCCTGGCCCGTTCCTCGTCCACCGAGCCCACCGAGCTCACCGAGCCCACTGGCTCCGCTGACTCCACCGAGCCCACCGATTCCGTCCGTTCGAGCCGCATGCCCGGCCGCCTCCACCTTCTCGTCGTGTGCTGACCCGAGTGCTTTCCAGGCCACCGACGCGACTCTGTACAGTGATCGGCTGGCAGAACATGGCCATTGCCGCGGAAGTGGTCTGGCTGAGCAGATCGGCAGGACGGGGCCGCGAGGTGCCGAGGGAGGCGAGAGGGAGGGGCATGGCGGGTTCCCAACCGTCCCAGCCCCTGAACGGGACAGGGCACGTGGGCCGCACTCTGGGCAGTGGGCAGTTGGCCACGCTGCTTCCCGACCCCACGCGAGCCCGGCCCGTCTACCGCCACCTGGCGCAGGCGATCAGCGAGCTGATCCTGGACGGGCGCATCGCGCTGCACGTCAGACTCCCCGCCGAACGCGAACTCGCCCCGGCCCTCGGCGTCAGCCGGGCCACCGTCACGGCCGTCTACGACCTGCTGCGCGACAGCGGATTCGCGCACAGCCGCCAGGGCTCCGGCACCTGGACGGCCCTGCCCGCAGGCCGTACGCCGCGCGGCGTGACACGGCTCCTCGGCCCTCGGGACACCGCGATCGACCTGGCCAGGGCCGCGCCCGCCCTGCCGCACCGGACCCTCGCCGACGCCCTCGCCAGGGTGTCACCCCAGCTGGCCGAGCACGTCGGCACTCCTGGCTACCACCCGTACGGCCTGCCGGAACTGCGCGCCGCCATCGCCGAACGCTTCACCCACCGGGGCCTGGCCACCGTGCCCGACCAGATCCTGGTCACCTCCGGCGCGCAGCACGCGCTCTCGCTCGTCCTCGGTCTGCTGTGCCGCCCCGGCGACCGGGTCCTGGTCGAGAACCCGTCCTACCCGAACGCCCTGGAGGCACTGCGGCGCGCCCGGCTGCGTACCGTGCCGCTCCCCGTGACCGACGTCGGCTGGGACACCGGGACCGTCACCTCGTCCCTCCGCCGGTCCGTGCACCGGCTGGCCTACCTGATCCCCGACTTCCACAACCCGACCGGCTGCCTCATGCCCGCGGAGCAGCGCGCCCGCATCCTGCGCGCCGCGCAGCACTCCGCGACCTGGATGGTCGTCGACGAGACCCTGGCCGACCTCGCCCTCGACGTCCCCGCCCCGCGGCCCTTCGCCTCCTTCGCCGCCCCCGGAGGGAGCGGCCAGGTCATCACCACCGGCTCGATGAGCAAGACCCACTGGGCGGGCCTGCGCATCGGCTGGCTGCGCGCCCCCGCCCAGCTCGTCACCGAACTCGCCGGCCAGCGGATCGCCACCGACATGGGCGGCTCGGTCCTGGACCAACTCGTGGCCCTGGACCTGCTGGAACGGTCCGCCGAGCTGCTGCCGACACGTCTGGAACAGCTGCGCACCCAGCGCGCCGCCCTCACCGCCGCTCTGGCCGAGCACCTTCCGCACTGGACCTGGCAACAGCCGCCCGGCGGCCTGTCCCTGTGGGCCGACCTGGGCGAGCCCATAGCCGCGGAGCTGGCCGAACGAGCACTGGACTACGGCGTACGGATCGAGGGCGGCGCCTACTTCGCCACCGATCCGGGTGTCTTCGCGCAGCGCCTCCGCATCCCTTACACCGCCCCGCCCGACACCCTCCGTGAGGCCGTGCACCGCATGGCCGCAGCGCTCGCGGACGGCCTCCCGTCATCGGCAGTCACCCGCCGGCCGCACTGGATCGCCTGAGCCGTATCGCCCGGAGGTGGCGGTCGGGAGGTGGTCGATGTCCACGGTGTGCCCCCACCCTCGTCCAGGTGCCGGGCCTCCTTGCCGACGTGGAAGGAGAGAAGGAGCAGCCCGGAAGGACCCAGGACCCGCTTTGCCTCGTCGAAAGCGCGGCGCAGGTCGTCAGGGGCGAGGTGGATGACCGAGTAGAAGGCGACGGCAGAGCTGAACTCGCCGTCCCGCGCGGGGAGAGCCAGCAGATCGCCCTCCCGGAACTCCACCTGCGCGAACCGTCGGCGGCCCACCGCGACCATGCCCGCGGACAGGTCGATGCCGACTGCGCGTGCACCGTGCCCGGCGAGCCAGGCCGCCACGTGCCCGGCGCCGCAGCCCAGGTCGGCAATCGTTCCGCCGGGTTCGGTCTGCTCCAGGAGAGCGGCGAGAAGCGCGCGGTCGAGGGGCTTTCCGGTGAGTTCGTCGTGCATCCGGGCCGCGTACTCCTCGGCCACGGTGTCGTAGCTGCGGCGCACGGATACGTGATGTTCGGGGCCCCCATACGCACCAGTCGGGCGCGGGCGGCCGTTCGGGCTCTTGAGGTTGCGAACTCTCGGGCGGTCGGCGGCCGGCGAGTAGCGGACGGACTCACGAAGAGCAGCCGGCGTGAACTCCCTCGCCACCGGCGGACCTTGCCGCGACCGACCTCGTCGCACGGTCCATCCACGGACATCGCCGCTTTGACTTGCCTGCTGGGAAAGTCTGCGCTAACTTTCCTAGTGGGAAAGTCGGCGGCCGGGAATCGGCCGCCGGAGATTCGGCACGTCAAGGTCTCAGGGGGGCGATGTGCATGGGCACGCCGGTGGACGCCGAGCAGGCATGGGCGGACCTGCAGAGAATCCGTGTCCCGCAGGAGCGGGTCTACGACGAGTTGGAACGCTGCACCGTGACGGGGCGTCGGGGATACTTGCCGATCGCGGCGGTGATGTGGGTCTACCTGGCCGTCAGCGGTCTTGACCTGCCCCCGTGGTCGCTCTGGACGGCCTTGGTGGCGTATGTGGGCGTCCTGGCCGCCATGGGGGTGCGGTCGAGCCGCAAGTCGCGGGTGCGGCTGCACCGTTCGCGCTACACCTGGCGCGTGTACGCCGTGTTCGTCGTGGCCGGCGTCCTGGGCGGGGCGAGCATAGGGCTCACCTCCTGGCTGGTCGAGTGGGCGGAGATGCCGTACGGCAGCCTGGTGCAGGCCACGATATGCGCCGGCCTCTTCCTGCTCTTCACCGCGCCCGCCAACCGCTGGGCCTTCGCCCCGATGCGCCACTACGGGAGCCGTCGATGAGCACCCCCACCGGATTCGACGAACTGATCCACCCGTCCACCCGGCTGTCGGTGGTCGCGCTGCTCGCCGCCACCGAATGGGCGGACTTCCCGTTCATCCGGGACAGCCTCTCGCTCAGCGACTCGGCGCTCTCCAAACAGCTCCACACGCTGGAGGAGGCCCAGTACCTGGAGATCCAGAAGGAAGGCGGTGGGCGCAAGCGCCGGACGAAGGTGCGGCTCACCGACCGGGGCCGGACCGCTTTCGAGGGGCACGTGGCAGCGCTGCGGGCGATCGTCGAAGGGGCCGCCAAGGGCCCGCCTCCCAGGGATGCGACACCCCCGCCCGAAGACGCCACGTCGCGTGACCGCTCCGCCGGTACGAGCCCGGCGAGCAACCAGCCGATGCGAACGGAGGTCCACCGGTGACCACGCCCGAGCCCGTGGTGCGGGCCCGCGACCTGCGCATGACCTACGGCTCCAGGGAAGTGCTGCAAGGCGTCGACCTGGACATCCACCGCGGCGAGATCTTCGCCCTGCTCGGGCCGAACGGCGCCGGGAAGACCACCACCGTCGAAATACTCGAAGGTTTCCGCCGGCGCTCGTCAGGTGACGTGCGCGTGCTCGGCACGGACCCGGTGCGCGGGGACGACGCCTGGCGCGGACGGCTCGGCCTCGTCCTGCAGTCCTGGCGCGACCACGGCAGATGGCGGGTGGGCGAGCTGGTCGGCCACTTCGCCGAGTACTACCCCGACCCGCGTGACCCGAAGGAACTCCTCGACGTCGTCGGTCTGACCGCGCAGACGGACCAGCTGGTGAGCAGGCTCTCCGGCGGCCAGCGCCGCCGCCTCGACGTCGCCCTCGGCATCGTCGGCCGCCCCGAACTGCTCTTCCTCGACGAGCCCACCACCGGGTTCGACCCGGAGGCGCGCTACGACTTCCACGTCCTGGTCGAGAAGCTCGCCGCCGACGAGGGCGTCACGGTCCTGCTCACCACCCACGACCTCATCGAGGCCGAACGCCTCGCCGACCGCATCGCGGTGCTGGTCGACGGGCGCATCCGCGTCTGCGGCACCCCGGCCGAACTGGCCCGGCAGGCCGCGGCACGTGCCGAGGTCCGCTGGACGGCCCAGGACGGCACCCCGCGCAGGGAACGTACCGAAGACCCCTCCCAGCTGGTGTGGGAACTGCACCGCGACATCGGCGGACCGATAGCCGACCTGGAGGTGCGCCGCCCGACGCTGGAGGACACCTACCTGCACATGGTGAACACCGAGAACCGACACCCGGAAGACTCCGGGGACCGAGAGGACAGTGCCGCATGAGGGGGACAGGACCGCAGCGCATCCTGCGGGCGGGGGGCCGGCGCGGAGGCATCGAGCTGCGCCAGCTCCTGCGCAGCAAGAAGGAGCTGAGCGGCCATCTGGCGAACGTCGTGGTGGCGCTCGTGCTCGCCACGACCATCAGCGGCACCGTGCCCGGCACGGAGCTGTCGATGGGCCATCTGATGTTGGTCGGGTTCTGCGCCTATCTGCTCTTCCAGCTCGGCACGCTGACCGTTCCGCAGATGCTCGTCACGGAACGCGAAGAGGGCGCGCTGCTGCGGCTGCGGGCCACCCCGGGCGGCATACCGGCGTACCTGGTGGCCAAGGCGCTGCTCATCCTGGGCACGGCCGTCGGCAGTCTCGTCGTGCTGCTCGTGGCCGGCGCGGCGCTGGCCGACGGCCCGCTGCCGGCCAGTCCCGCGCAGTGGCTCACCCTGCTCTGGGTCACGGGCCTCGGACTGCTCGCGGTCGTGCCGCTCGGCGCCGCCATCGGCGCCGTCCTGCCCAACCCGCGTGAGGCGCTGGCCCTGATCGTGCTGCCCTCCATGGCGCTGCTCATGATCTCCGGGACGATGTTCCCGTTGTCCCGGATGCCGCAGATCGTGCAGCAGATAGCCTCGGTGTTCCCGCTCAAGTGGCTGGCCCAGGGGCTACGGTCGGCATTGCTGCCGGACAGCGCCGTCGCCGCCGAGGTGTCCGGCTCCTGGCAGCTGCCCATGGTCGCCCTGGTCCTCGCCGCGTGGGCCGTCGTCGGCTTCCTCCTCGCCGTACCGCTGCTGCGCAGGACCACCCGACGCGAATCCGGTTCCCGTCTGGCGGGCCGCCAGCACAAGGCAGCCATGAGCGGCGCGGGAGCACCGGCGGCGCGGTAGTTCCGGCGGTGCGGTAGTTCCGGCCCGTCACCGGCCACGACACCCCGCGGGATGATTGCGTACGCCCCCGGTGTTGAGGAAAGGTCAGGTCGATCCCGCCCGCGGACGGGACCCTGCGACACCACGACACCCCGCCCGCCCGGGCGGACGACGATGCGACGATGGGACGGATGCCATGCCACTTGAGGGCGAGTACGAGCCGAGCCCGGAGAAGTGGGTACGGGACCAGGTCGAGCTCTACGAGAGCAGCGGCGGCACCAAGGGAACGACGATGCGGGGTTTGCCGGTCATCGTCCTGACGACCCGGGGCGCCAAGTCGGGCAAGATCCGCAAGTCCCCGCTGATGCGGGTGGAGCACGAGGGCCGCTACGCCGTCGTCGCCTCGCTGGGGGGTGCTCCCAAGCATCCGGTCTGGTACCACAACATCGTGGCGGACCCCCGGGTGGAGTTGCAGGACGGCCCCGTCCGCACGGACCTGGTGGCCCGTGAGGTGACGGGGGAGGAGAAGGCGTTGTGGTGGGGGCGCGCGGTCGAGGCGTTCCCCGACTACGCCGACTACCAGCAGAAGACCGACCGCGAGATTCCCGTCCTGGTCCTGGAGCCCCCGGAGCAGGCCCACAGCTGACAGCGCCGGAACGGCTGACCGGCGCCGGCGTCCGGGCAGCGGAGCGGCCCCCGCCGGAAGCTTCCGGCAGGGGCCGCTCTGTCTGCGTTCCGTCATCCGCCACGGAGTGCTGGAGCGGTGCGGCAGGCTCGGTGCGTGGCAGCGGCCGCCGTCGGGATGCCCGGTGAAGGGCGTCCGGACACGTGCGTGAAGGGGAGGTGACAGCCGGTGCCACGGGGCCGTCGGCGTGCGACCGGACGGTGCCTGCCCGCCCCCGCACCATGGAAGGACGCGGGACGCGGCCGTCGGCGCGCCGACGCGTATCCGGGTCAGCGCCAGACGGCCTTGAAGTAGCGGCCGTAGTCGAACTCGCCGCTCGCCTTGCTGTGGGCGTAGGCGGCTCCGGTGGCGGTGACACCCGAGGGGCCGCCGACGTTGTAGTGGCGGTACCCGCCGAGGGTGTTCTCCGACGAGTAGCCGCCGGAGCCGTACGCGCCTGCCGCGGCGGCGCCACCGCCCGGGTCGGCGGCGGCGGGCCCGGCGGCCAGGAAACCGGCCGCCGTGACACCGGCGAGGGTGATCGCGACGTTACGAAGCATGTGACTCTCCTGAGACTGAGGTGGGTGGACCTGACGAGATGACCTTGACCCAGCCTCCGCCGGTCCGCACGCCGGGACGGGCGAACGGGGTGACGGTGCCCCCGCGGTCCCCTCTCCACGGCCCCGCCTCACCACCCGTCAGCGCCTCACCACCCGTCAGTTCCCGATGGCGTTCCAGGGCGCGGCCGCGTACAGGCCCGTGACCGCACGGACCAGCCAGGTCCGTGACCGTACGGACCAGCCAGGTCCGTGACCGTACGGACCAGCTCGGCGTCCGCGGGCAAGGGGACGTCGTCGACGAGCGCGACAGCGGCGACACCACGCGAGTTGCTGACGAAGGCGCCGTCGAAGGACGCCAGGTCGTCGCGGTGCACGGCCTGCTCGCGCCAGGGCACGCCGGCGCGTGCCGGCTCCTGACGGAGCACCAGCATCGTGGTGCCTTACAGGGCGGGTGCGTCCGGCCAGACGACCGGGCCGCCCGCGACGAAACCGACGTTGGTGACGGTGCCCTCGGCGACCCGGCGCCACCAGCAGGCGTACCGTCCGGCGCCACCAGCAGGCCCTCGTCGAATCCGGCCGCCATGACCTGCCGCAGGTGGAGGCCCTGCCCGAACTCGCCCAGGTGCTTGATGTGGGCCGCGGGCCGCTGGTAGGGAACGCTGCGGAGCCGTCGCGCGGCCGCGGGCTCCGGCGCGGGTGGCTGTACGGTCACCCGCGTGACCGGGCCGTCCCCCGGCTGCGGTCGGTAGACGTACACCCGTACGGAAGCGTCGCGCGAGATTTTCCGGCCCAACGCGTGCCGGATCCGTTCGCATACCAGGTCAGTCACCGTCCAGCCGCTCACCGAAGAGTTCACGGGTGGCCGCGTCCAACCGGGCGAGGTGAAACCCCAGCCCGCGCACCTGGCCGCCCCTGACCTGCATGGCGATGGCATGCCCGTACCCGCTCATCAGCGCGAACAGCAGCGGTGTCCCGGCCTCGGCCCCGTTACCGTCGATGTCTGTGCAGGGATCGGGGAAGAAGTCCGTGATCGTCACCCTAGGCACCGCCGCGGCGGCATGAACAGCGAAGAGCGGGAGCCGGACGAGGAAGAGTTCCCCTGCGCCCCGTGTCCAAGTGTCCGCCGAGCCGGAGCCGGGCCCCGACGCCCTAGGGTGTACGCCATGTCCGCCCCTGAACTGATCCGAATCGTCTCGCGTTCCTCTCCCATGGCACTCGCCCAAGTGGAGCGCGTACGCGGCGAGCTGGCCGCCCGGCACCCCGGAATCCGTACGGAGGTCGTGCCCGTCACGACGTCCGGTGACCGCTGGATGGGCGACCTGTCCGCACTCGGGGGCAAGGGCGCCTTCACCAAGGAGGTGGACGCCGCACTGCTGGCCGGGGAGGCGGACCTCGCCGTGCACTGCGTCAAGGACATCCCGGCCGACCGCCCCTTGCCCGCCGGGACCACCTTCGCGGCCTTCCTCGAACGGGACGACATCCGCGACGCCCTCATCCACCCCGGCGGGCTCACCCTCGACCAGCTGCCCGACGGCACGCGCGTCGGCACTTCCTCCGTACGCCGTATCGCGCAGCTCGCCGCCTCGTACCCGCACCTGCAGTGCGTGCCGATGCGCGGCAACGCCAACCGCCGCCTGGAGAAGCTGCACGCGGGGAACGCCGACGCCCTTCTGCTGGCCGTCTCCGGGCTGGAGCGCATCGGCCGCCGCGACGTCGTCACCGAGATCCTGCCGGCCGAGACGATGTGCCCGCCCATCGGCGCCGGCATCCTGGCCCTCCAGTGCCGCGAGGACGACACCGGCACCATTGACGCGGTCAGCGCGCTCGGCGACCGCGACGCCTTCCGGGAAGCCACCGCCGAACGGATGTTTCTGCACGTTCTGCAGGGCCACTGCAACTCGCCGATCGCCGGGTACGCGAAGACCGAGCGCAGCGGTGAACTGTCCTTGCGTGCCTGCGTGTTCACCCCCGACGGCAAGACCGTGCTCAACGCACACGAGTGGGCCGGACCGCTCGACCCGGCCACTCTGGGCACATCCGTCGCCGTCGCGCTGCTGCGCCAGGGAGCGCGCGACCTCATCGACTCCATCGCGCACTGACGGGCCACCGGCGTACCGGCGGCAGGTCCGTCCGTAACTCCAATGGGTCTGCTTTTGGCGGATCGGGTCATGTATGGGACCGGCCGTCCCTACGGTGCCGTTGTACGCACACGGCACGGGAGGACCGCCATGACCCACTCCATCGACCTGGAAGAGCTGGCCTTCGTCGCGACCGTCATGGAACGGGCGCACCGGCTGCTCGACGCCGAGGAGAAAAAGCTGCCGCCCCGCACGGCGGACGGACTCGAAGGGCCGGGCAGCCCGCACCAGACGCTCCTGGGCGCCGGCGAGCTGGCCCGAGGGGTGGACGACGCGGTGCGGCGGATCGCCCTGGCGGTCGGTTACGCGTGCGCCGGCCTGCACAGCCACGCGCTGCGGGCGGCGCACCACGCGCACGTCGCCCCGCGCAGCGTGCCGGGCGGCACCGACCGGATGGCCAGGCCCCTCAGCTCGGGCACCATCGAGGCGCTGAAGCTGGTACGGCAGGTGTCCGACTTCTTCGGCGAGGGGCTGCGGGAGCACATCGACCGGTCGCTCGCGGCTCCCGAGGCGACCTGGCCGCCCGCCGACTGGAAGCAGTACGACGAGGAACGCATGAAATCCGCTGCCTCCGTCGCCTCCGGCCGGTCCGCCGCCTCCCGCCTCGGCCACCACGAAACCGTGACAGCAACTCCTGACCAGTGACAGCAGCTCCCGACCGGTTGCGACAGCTCCCGACCGGTTGCAACTGTCCCCGATCGACAACGGCCGCCCCGACTCGTGACTGACGGGCTCCGCCCCGGCCGGGAGAAGCACAGGTGGCAGTCTCCTGCGCACGGAGCCCGCTCACCGGGCCGCGGCGGCCCCGGCACCCGGGTACGGGCGGGGCGCTGACGGGTGCCGGCGGCCGCCCGGGGCGTACGTGGACGGGCAAAGCCTCCCGGTCAGCGCGAGGAAGACGACGAACACGGCCGTGACGATCCAGCCGGGCCAGCCGGTCAGCCCCATGTGCAGGGGGTCCAGGGGAGCGTCCGGAGCGGCGCACACCTTGACCATGCCCACGCCCGCAGTGCTCACGAAGGTGTGGCCGAGGACCGCGGGCACCACCGACGCGGAGCGCAGCCGCAGCCAGGTGAAGACCGGCAGAATGAGTACGCAGCTGATCACCATGGCGGGTACGGACACGTACCAGGGCCGGCCGGGGTACTGCCCGCCCATCAACAGGGTGGGCAGGTGCCACAGTGCGAAGGCGGCGCCGGTGCCCACGTACGCCCGTACCAGGCGCGCGCCCCTGCCCTCCCGTGCCAGACGGGGGAAGAGATAGCCCTGCCAGCCCAGTTCCTCGCCGAAGAACAGCGGCAGCGAGACCAGCATCTGGAGCAGCACGGCGGCGGCCCAGGGAGCGACGGCCTCCCACCGCACACCGAAGGGATAGTGCCCGGCCGCGGCTCCGACGCCGAGCGCGAGGGCGGTCAGCGCCGCCGGTACCGCGAGGGCCAGCAGGCAGGAGCGCACGGTGCGGCCGTGGGGCCGGGGCCACCGCAGAGCGAGGACGTCCCGTATCCGGCCGGTGCGGTCCACGTAGCGGACGACGAGGAGCGCGGCGAGCGCCGGTGCGAACATCGCGGCCGAGATGCACACCTCCTCCAGTGTGCCGGTCACCGACCGGGCGCTCTCCCGTCGGAAACCCGTGAGCAGGAGGGGCGCCATGGCTGCCCACATGCCCAGGTTGGCCACGACGAGGAACACCAGGAGTCCACGGCGGCGCGGAGCCGGGGGAGAGGGACGGGCCTGGGACGCATGCGGGTCCGGGGGCGAAGGCGGGTCCGGCGGCGAGGGAGGAAGCGTCCGTACGGAGTTGGTCATGAGCAAGGACGCTAGAAGCGCGCCCCCGCGCGGAGAATGCGGCCGGCCCCCGTCCCCGGCCTGGGGACACCCCCACCACCGGAGGGCATCCAACCGGCCCTGCCGTCCCGGAAGGCGGCAAGGGAAAGGGCCTGCCCGCGGCCGGATGCCGCGGACAGGCCCTCTCCGTGGGTCACACCTTGAAGCCGTAGTCCAGCAGCTTCTTCGCGTCGGCGGTGCGGTTGGCCACCGAGGAGGAGGCGAGGACCGTACCGATGACCGTCTTGCCCTTCCGGGTGGCGGCGAAGACCAGGCAGTACTTGGCCTCCGGGCCCGAACCCGTCTTGACGCCGATGGTGCCGGCGTAGCCGCCGAGCAGGTCGTTGGTGTTGGTCCACGACATGTAGCGGTAGCCGCCGTTCTTCGTCGTGACCTTCTGCTTGGTGGACTTGGTGCCCACGACACTGCGGAACGTGGCGTTCTTCATCGCGCTGGAGGCCAGCTTCGTCAGATCACGCGGCGTCGAGTAGTTCGCACCGTTGCCGATGCCGTCGAACGAGTCGAAGTGCGTGTTCTTCAGGCCGAGGTTCTTCGCCGCGGTGTTCATCTGGCCGATGAACGACTTCACCCGCGCCGCCCGGGTGGACCCGGTGCCGAACTTGTCGGCCAGCGCGTACGCCGCGTCGCAGCCGGACGGGAGCATCAGCCCGTACAGGAGCTGGCGGACGGTGACCTTGTCACCGACGATGAGCCGGGCCGACGAGGCGGTCTTGGCGACGATGTAGTCGCTGTACGCCTTGTCGACCGTGACCTTGGTGTCCAGGTTGAGCTTCTTCTGGGACAGCACCACCTGAGCCGTCATGATCTTGGTGGTGGACCCCATGGAACGGCGGCTGTCCGCCGCCTTGGCAAAGGCCGTCCTGCCGTTGCCGTTGTTCATCACGAAACCGCCCGCCGCGGTGATCGCGGGGGCCTTGGGTGCCGCGGCCTTGACCGCGGCCTTCGCCGGGGCGGCCTTGGGCGCCGCGGCCTGGGCCGGGGCGGCGAACGTCCCGGTCAGCAGAACGGCTCCCGCGGCGGTGACGGCCGTCGCGGACAGGCGCCGTACGCCCTTGATGCCAGTTTTCAACGTGTTTTCTCCAAATGCCGCTTCTGTACGGCCACATGAGAGGGTGGCTTCCTCGTGAGACGCACGAGTCACGCCGAAGGATGCACCCGGCGGCCCATTTCCCCCGACTCTTCCCCCAGGTTTTCCCCCAGCCTTTCCCTGACATTTCGGGAGCGGACGGGGCGAGTCCGCTCTCGGGGGCCGTACTCCCGGTACATCCCGTCGCCCCTCCCGGAGGGCACCGCACCCGCCTTCCGCCACCCCGTACGCATCTGACGGACGATTGCTCGATTTCTGTTATCGGCGCCGCCCCCGCAGCATCTCCTGTGTGTGGGACGGAACAAGCCCGAGCCGAAAGAGAGTGGACAGAGCGTGAGCAGCGAACTCGATCCTGCGGTGATTGCGGCCGCGCAGGCGGGGGACGGGCAGGCCAGGGACCAGCTCGTCACCGCGTCCATGCCCCTGGTGTACAACATCGTGGGACGCGCGTTGCACGGCCACGCGGACGTGGACGACGTGGCGCAGGAGACGATGCTCCGGGCCCTCGGCAGCCTCGGCGACCTCCGTGACCCGGGCAGCTTCCGGTCCTGGCTGGTGGCCATCACGATGAACCAGATACGGGCGCACTGGCGGCAGGACCAGGCCGCCCCCGTCGCCGGTGGCCTGGACGACGCCTACGACGTCCCCGACCCCCGCGCCGACTTCGTCGGACTGACCATCGTCCGCCTCGGCCTGTCCGGACAGCGCCGGGAGGTCGCCGAAGCCACCCGCTGGCTCGACGAAGGCGACCGCGCGCTGCTGTCCCTGTGGTGGCTGGAAGCGGCCGGCGAACTGACCCGCGCGGAGGTCGCCGCCGCGATGGAGCTGACGCCCCAGCACACGGCCGTACGGGTCCAGCGGATGAAGTCCCAGCTCGAAGCCTCCCGTGTGGTCGTCCGCGCGCTGTCCGCCGCACCGCGGTGCGTCCTGCTGGACACGGTGACCGAACAGTGGGACGGGGTGCCCTCCGCGCTGTGGCGCAAGCGCATCGCGCGGCACGCCCGCGAATGCACCGTCTGTTCCTCCTTCTCGTCCGGGCTGGTACCCGCCGACCGGCTGCTCGTCGGCCTGGCCCTGGTGCCCCTGGCCGCCGCCCTCGCGCCGGACACCATGGAGACCCCGGTCCTCGCGGCCGCCGCTTCCCAGCAGTCCGCCTCCGCCATGTCCGCGGCGACAGGCGGAGCGGTTCCGTCCCCGGCCACCGGACCGGCCACGGGAGGCGGCCGCGCCCAGCTCCGCGACGCACTGCGGGAGAGCCGCCGGGTCCGCCGCCGTCGCGCCGTCACCGCGGCCGCCGTGGCGGCGGCCGCCCTCGCCACGGTGGGCGGAGCGCTGCCGCTGATCACCGGCGGTCCGGACGACGAGCCCGGCACCTCACGGGCCGCGACGGAACCCGAGTCGGCACCCCTGGCCACGCCCTCGGCGACGACCCCCACCCCGTCTCCCTCCAAGGCGAGCCTCAGCCCGAGCCCCACCCCGTCGCCGTCCGCATCGTCCTCCAAGGAGCCGCACACCCCGAGGAAGAAGCGGGCTTCCTCCGAACCGACGACCCCGGCACCGCGCCCGTCCTCCGCCGCCCCCGCCCCCGTCCCGGCCTCCGGTTCCGGAAGCGGCGGGTCGGCCTTCGCCCAGCAGGTCACCACTCTGGTCAATTCCGAGCGCGCCAAACAGGGCTGCTCTCCCGTCCGCGCCAACGACCAGCTCGCCACCGCGGCCCGGCGCCATTCCCAGGACATGGACGCCAGGAATTACTTCGACCACACCAGCCCGGACGGCACGGACCCGGGTGGCCGCATCACGGCCGCCGGATACCGGTGGAGCACTTACGGCGAGAACATCGCCAGGGGACAGCGTTCCGCCGACGAGGTGATGAAGAGCTGGATGAACAGCCCCGGCCACCGGGCGAACATCCTCAACTGCGACTTCAAGGAAATCGGCATAGGCACCCACGACACGTCCGGCGGGCCGACGTGGACGCAGGTGTTCGGCGCGCGGAGCTAGCCGCGGACCGAGACGGAGACGTATCCGTATCTGTATCCGTACGGGCGCGGGGCCGGCCGGCGGCCCCCCCGCTCGGTACGGACGCCGTACGGACCCGGCACGGACCCGTACGCACCCGTGCCGTTCCGGATGAATACAAGGGAATTCTCATCGGACAAGTCTCCCCGGAATTGTCCGGATACGGGGCCGACCGCCGCCCTGAGCAGGCCGGACAAGTGCTGGACAAGTCCTGGACAAGCGCCCCCTTCCCTGCTCCGGCGCACCAGCTCAGCATCAGCAGCACAACGGCGTCTTCGAGCCACGAACGCCCGGCACGGAAAGCCGGGCGGGTTCCGGCCGAAGATGCCGTGAGACCGCGGCCACCTGGAACTACCCGGCCGTGGCGGCGCGGCGGCGGGCCGTCGGCTTGGGGACGGGCCATCGGTTTCCGGCCCGCCGCGCCGAGCGGGGCCGGAGCGGGGGAGCGCATACGAGCGGATGCGCTCCGCCGCTCCGGAACCGTTCTCGCTCCCCGCCTTTTTGCGGCCCCCAGGCGAATGGTCGAAAGGTCGAAAGACGGGAAGCCGAAAGGCGAAAGGCTGTGAAGCCAATGGCGTAAGCGCCCGAAAGATGCGGGAGCCCGAAAGGCAGAAACGGTACAGCACCCACCGGTCGCACCCCGGCAGCGCGGGGCGGGACCGGCCCACCCGTAAACCGTCCGCCGCTCCGCAACCGGAGAGCGAACGGGACATACGGACCGAGGAGGGGCAAGTGGAACCTGGGCAGTCGCAGGTCGACCTGCACACGGTCGTCGACGTCGAGATCAGTGCCTTGTCGGTGAGCGATTCGCCGAGGATCTCGGGAGAGAACCAGGAGCACATCGAACTGCTGGCGGTCGCCGACGCACCGCTGCCACCCATCATCGTCCACCGCGGCACGCTGCGCGTCATCGACGGCGCACACCGGTTGCGGGCGGCCCAGCGACGCGGCTGGTCCACCATCCCCGTACGGTTCTTCGACGGCGACGACGCGGACGCCTTCGTCCTCGCCGTCGAGTCCAACACCGGCCACGGCCTGCCGCTGACCAAGACCGACCGCAAGCGCGCGGCCGAGCGCATCATCGCCTCGCACCCGATCTGGTCGAACCGGATGATCGCCTCGATCACGGGAGTGGCACCGGCGACGGTGGCCAAGGTCCGCCGCCGGATGCCGGGCGGCGCGGCCGAGCGCGGCCGCGTCGGCCAGGACGGCCGCTTCCGCCCGCTCGACGGTGCGGAGGGCCGCAGGCAGGCCGCCGAACTCATCGCTGCGGACCCGGACCTGTCACTCCGGCAGATCGCGCAGCGGACCGGCATCTCCCCGGAGACGGCGCGGGACGTACGCAACCGGATCCGCCGCGGGGAAGAGCCCCTGCTCGCCGCGCGTGGCAAGCGCGGCGGGCAACAGGGACGTGGCCCCGGAAGGCTCCCGGGGCAAAGGCCCCGCCCGGCATCCGGCGGACCGGTGGCTCGCACCAGGATGCCCGTGGCGGACCGGCGCCGCGTCGTGAACCGGCTCAAGGGCGACCCCGCCCTGCGCTACAGCGACACCGGCCGCACCCTGCTGCGGCTGCTCGGCATCCACACCGTCAGCCCGGAGGAGTGGGAGAAGATCACGGAGGGTCTTCCGCAGGGTCACCGCCGGACCGTCGCCCAGCTGGCCCGCGCGTACGCCGACAACTGGTCGGAACTGGCCCATCGCGCCGCCGAACGCGATGCCGCCGAGCCGGTCGGGGCGCGAGGGACGTAGGAGCAGGCGGAGGGCCGGGCGGGATGTGATAGGCAAGGGCCGGTGATCAGCAGACTCCCTCTCGACCGGCAACTCGACTCCCTGCGTGCGACGCTCTCCCGCAACGAGGTGTTGACGGAGGTGCTGTCGCGTACCGCGACGCTGGGCCTGCCCGGGTGGTACGTGACAGCGGGATGTCTCTTCCAGACCGTGTGGAACGTGGTCACGGGCAGACCGCCGACCGCCGGCATCAAGGACTACGACGTCTTCTACTTTGACGACACGGACCTCTCCTGGGAGGCGGAGGACGCCGTCATCGAGGCCGGACGCGAGGTCTTCACCGGTCTGCCGGCCGAGGTCGAGATCCGTAACGAGGCCCGCGTCCATCTCTGGTACGCGGACAAGTTCGGCGTGGCCTGCCCGCCGTACGACTCCACCGAGGCCGCCATCGACCGATTCGCCGCGACGACCTGCTGCCTGGGCGTGCGCACGGAGCAGGACGGCCGATGGCGGGTGTACGCGCCGCACGGGCTGTCGGACGTCTTCAACCTCGTCGTCCGCCCCAACCCCGTCCTCGCGCCACGGTCGGTCTACGAGGCGAAGGCGGCCCGGTGGCAGGAGCAGTGGCCCGAACTGACCGTCCTCGCATGGCCCGAGCCGAGCGGCACGGACGGCACGGCCGCGACGGAGGCCACAGACGCCTCAGCTACCACGGTCACCACAGGCATCACGGGCACCACGAACGTCACGACCGGCAGCCTTCCACAGCGGCAGAATGTCTGAAGCGCCGCTGCCGGGCGGCTTCGTCCAGCACGTCGTACGGGTCGGCGCCACGGTGCGCCGTCCTGCCTCGGCCGGTACCGCCTTCGTCGGTGAACTGTTGAAGCTCTTCGAGGCCCGCGGCTGGCCCGGCGCGCCGCGGTACCTGGGCATCGACGAGTACGGGCGCGAGATGCTCACCTACCTGGACGGGCACGTGGCCTGGGAACGCGAGCAGCCGCCGGCCGTGTACGCGGCGGAGACCCTGGAGCGGGTCGCCCGGCTCGTACGCGCATTCCACGACGTGACGGCCGGCACCGGCCTGGCCGGAGCGCACGAAGTCGTCTGCCACAACGACCTCGCGCCCAGGAACACCGTCTACAGGCCGGTCGGCGGCACCTTGCGCCCGGTGGCCTTCATCGACTGGGACCTGGCGGCGCCGGGTGCACGTGTCCACGACGTCGCCCACGTGTGCTGGCAGTACATCGGCCTCGGGCCACGCGTGGAGGATGTCGCCGACAGCGCGCGGCGGTTGCGGCTGGTCGCCGACGCGTACGGTCTGGCCGACCGGGACGGGCTGATCCCCGCGATCCTGTGGTGGCAGGACCGTTGCCGGCGGGGCATCGAAGCTGCCGCCCGGGCGGGCGATCCGGCGATGGTCCGCCTCCGTGACGCCGGTGCGGTCACCGAGGTGCGGGACGCCTTCGCGTGGGTCGGTGCGCACCGCGACGTACTGGCCCGCGCGCTCCGCTGACGGGGCCGCGTCGCGGCGGAGGCGCGCTCGCCGTTCACACCCGCACGCTACTCACCCGGGCTTGCCACCCACGCGCCCTCTTGTTACCGTCTCGCCGCGACATCTCACCGTAGGGTTCAGCCTTCGCCGTCCCTCGCCGTTCAGCCTCCTCGTGTCCAGTGACACCAGGAAGGTGGGAGTCACACCGAATCTGACAAAGGTGTGCGGCGATGGCTGCGGTACAGCAGGCTGCAACGGCACTGGAAGCCGTTGAACTCGTGAAGACCTACCGGACGGGCCGGAACAAATCTCCCGTCACCGCATTGCGCGGACTGAGCTTCGCCGCGGCGCGGGGGACCGTCTTCGGACTGCTCGGTCCGAACGGGGCGGGCAAGTCCACCACGGTGAAGATCCTTTCCACACTGGCGGCCGCCGACTCGGGAACGGCCCGTGTCGCCGGCCTCGACGTGGCGGCCCACCCGGAGCGGGTACGCCGGGCGATCGGGCTCGTGGCCCAGAAACCCGGCACCGACCCGATGGCCACCGCGACCGAGAACCTGCTGCTCGCCGGCCGCCTCCACGGGATGCCCCGCCGGGACGCCAGGGCACGGGCCGGTGAACTCGTGCGGCGGTTCGGCCTGGCCGACGCCGCGGACCGGCTGGTGCGCACGTACTCCGGCGGCATGGCGCGCAAACTGGACATCGCGCTCGGGCTGATGCACCGTCCGCAGGTGCTGTTCCTCGACGAGCCGACGACGGGCCTCGACCCCCAGGCCCGTACGGAGCTGTGGCACGAGATCACCAGGCTGGCCGGCGAGGAGCGGATGACGGTGCTGCTCACCACGCACTACCTGGACGAGGCCGACCACCTGGCCGACCGGCTCGCGATCGTCGACCACGGTACGGTCGTCGCCACCGGTACCCCGGAGGAGCTGAAGAGCGGACTGCGCGGCGACGCGGTGCACATCGAGCTCGCCGAGGCCGACGGCAGGGCACAGGCAGTGCTGCAACGGGTGCCGGAACTGCGGGAGATCACCGTGGACGGGCGCACGGCCCGTGGCCGTACCGACGACGGGGCCCGCGCGCTGCCGCCCGTGCTGGCCGCACTGGAAGAAGCGGGCGTCGCCGTGACCTCCGCGACGCTCGCCCGCCCGTCCCTCGACGACGTCTACCTCCGGCACACCGGCCACAGCATCGGAGCCACCGGAGCAGCCGGCGCCACCGGAGCCACCGGAGCCGAGGGCTCGAAGGGGCTGGACGCTTCGCAGGGCCTGGGCGCCTCGCAGGGTCTGGAGGCGACGAAGTGACGAGCACACACATGGGCCCCGCCGGCCCGCGCGCGCTGACCGCGATCGCCCACTCCGCTCACCTCACCGGCCGCCTGCTGCGTACCCTGCGGCGGTCGCCCGCCTTCCTCGTCATCGGACTCGTGCAGCCGGTCATCTGGCTGCTGCTGTTCGGACAGCTCTTCCGCTCCGTGGTGAGCCTGCCCGGCTTCACGGCCGGCAGCGGTGGCTTCCTCCAGTTCCTCACGCCGGGGGTGGTCATGATGACCGCGCTGTTCGCGAGCGCGTGGGCGGGGACGACCTTTCTCCAGGACATCGACCGGGGCGTGATGGACCGGCTGCTCACCTCGCCGGTCGGGCGGGGCGCCATGATGGGTGCCGGCTTGGCCTACCAGGCAGTCCAGACCGTCGCGCAGAGTCTGGGCGTCGTGGCCGTCGCCCTGGCCGCCGGGGCTCGATTCCCCGGAGGTGTCACCGGCGCAGGCGTCACCGTTCTCGCCGCGGTGCTGCTGGCGCTGATCTTCTCGGCACTGTCCAGCGCCGTCGCCCTGCTGACCCGTCAGCAGGCCACGCTGATCGCCATCTCCCAGTTCACCACCCTGCCGCTGATGTTCCTGAGCTCCGCCGTGATGGACCTCCGCCTCGCCCCGAGCTGGGTCGGGAACGTCGCCGCCTGCAACCCCGTGGAATGGGCGGTCGCCGCCGCCCGGCAAGCGATGCTGGCCCGTGCCGACCGGGGAGCGGTCTGGGCGCACCTGGCTCTGCTCGCCGCTGCGGCTCTCGCGATGGGCTTCCTGGCCACGCGGGCGTTCCGGGCCTACCGCAGGTCGGCGTAGGGAGGGCGCCCGGAGGGAGGGGCAGGTGGCGCCAGCCCGTCATATGGTCATCGCGCTGAGCTACTGGTTGCCCGGCTCGCCGGCCGGACTGCTCGCCTGGTTCGTCGAGAAGTACCGTGCGTGGCACGACTGCGGTGGTGACCCGTCGCCCCGGTTCAGTGACGGCTTCCTCCTCACGCAGGCGTCGCTGCGCTGGTTCACTCGTAACCCTTCCGACGTCCTTCCGGCCCCACTACGAGTGCACCCGGCCGGTGATCAAGGGGGCGGCCGGGCCCGGATTGCGGTCACCGTGTGAGCGCCGTATGACGGGCAGTCCCGCGATATGTGAGCGGCAGATGACGAGCGCCGGTATCGCCTGTGCGCCGTGATTGCCTCGAAGCATGCACAGCAAGCACATGGACCAGACCCCGTCCCCCTCGCAGCAGTCCGCCACCTCCGCCCCCGCCGCCCCGTCCGTCACGCTCACCGCCCCGGTGCGGCGCTCCGGAGGGCTGAAGACCCCGGGCATGGCCGCCGGGGCCCTGCTCGTCGTGGGCGCCTCCCTTCTCGCCCTCACCGGCTGTGGAAACTCCGCGTCCGGCAAGAGCGACGGTGCCTCGGCGTCCGCCGCCGCGACGCCCGCGGAGAACAAGGGCGGGAAGCGCCTCTCCAAGCTGCTCTGGATGGGCGACTCGATAGCCGAGGCGGAGGCCCCCGCCCTGGGGGCCGCCATGAAGGCCGGTGGCGTGGACTTCAAGTCCATCGCCTCCGCGGGCGGCGGCACGGTCGTCAAGGGCGAGGGCCCCACCGCCGACTTCGCCGACAGCACCTTCAAGGACTTGTCCAAGGCGGTCGGCTCCTTCCACCCGGACGTCATCGCCTACCAGGTCACCACCTACGACTGGGGAACTCCGGAGCAGCAGAGCAGCTCGTACGAGCGCCTCGCGAAGGCCGCGAAGGACGCCGGTGCCGAACTCGTCATCGTCTCCGCCCCGCCGTTCAAGGTCGACGAGTTCTACAAGGGGCACGAGGCCGCCATCGCGTCGGCGCCGAAGGCGGCCAAGGAGGCGGCCGAGAAGAATGCGGACCAGGTGCGCTTCCTCGACGCCTCCGCGCTGTGGGGCACCGACAGCGCCGCGGGCAAGGCCCAGCGCAGCAAGGACGGCATCCACTCCTGCCAGCAGGGTTCCGCGGCGTTCGCCAACTGGTTCGGGCAGCAGCTGGGCAAGCAGTACTCCTTCACGCCCGCTGCCGTGGACCGGTGGGCGAAGGGCTCGTGGACCGGCGACAAGGTCTACGGCCAGCTCAAGTGCGGGTGAGCCCGTAAGACTTCCTGCATGCGGCTGCCGCTGTGGCGCTTGCCTTGCCGCTGCGGCTGCCGTTGCAGTCCCCGACGCCGTCGCTGCCGCCTGCCCCAAACGACAGCAACGCCCACCCGCCCCCCTTCTCGCCGCCCCAGAAGGACCCGTTCATGCCGACATCTGCGGCCGCGCCGCCTTCCCCGCCATCCTCCCCACCGCCCTCCCGCCGCCACGGCCGCCCCGGGCCGCGCGCGACCGGACGGCACATCACGCCCCTGGACGGTCTGCGCGGCCTCGCCGTCCTCGGGGTGCTGTTCTTCCACGCCGGGCACTTCGACGGCGGCTTCCTCGGCGTGGACCTCTTCTTCGTCCTGTCCGGCTTCCTCATCACCGGCCTGCTGCTCAAGGAGGCCGCGGACCGGAACGGTACGGTCGGCCTCGCGGCCTTCTGGGAACGCCGGGTACGCCGTCTGCTGCCCGCGCTGACCGTGATGATCGTCGCGGTGCTGCTCCTCGTCCGGGCGGCCGGGCCGCCGTACCTGCTGGGCTTCGCCCTTGAGGACGGCCCGTGGGCCGCGCTCCAAGCGACGAACTGGCACTTCATCAGCGACCAGGTCGGCTACTGGAACGACGGCGACACCCGCGTCTTCAGTCACCTGTGGAGCATCGGGGTCGAGTGGCAGTTCTACGTCGTCTGGCCGGTGGTGGTCGCGGTCCTCGCCCGGAGGCGCACCACGCGTCGTCTCGTGCCCTTGATCGCCGCGTCCGGTGCCGTTCTCTCCCTGGTGGTCATGATCGCCCTCGCGCACGGCCCGGACACCACGCGCGTGTACGAGGGCACCGACACCCGCGCCTTCTCGCTGCTGCTGGGCGCCCTGATGGCGACCGGTCCGGTACGCCGTCTGCTGTCGAGGACGCCCGGTCGCCTGGCCAACTGCCTCTGTGCTGCTCTGGTGTGCGGCCTCGGCGCCCACTGGTGCCTGACCGGCGGTCCGAGCGACCCCTTCCTCTTCCGCGGCGGCCTCTTCCTCCACGCTCTGGCCGCGGCCCTGCTGATCGCCCTGCTCGCACACACCCCCGCCGGTCCGGTCGGCCGTCTCCTCGGAAGCAGGCCCTTGCGCGAACTGGGTGCCGTCTCCTACAGCCTCTACCTCTGGCACTGGCCGATCTATCTGCTCCTCTCCGAGGACGTCCTCGGCTTCGGCGGCTGGGCCCGGACGGCGGTCCTCCTCGCGGTTTCCCTAGCCGCCGGATGGCTGTCCAAGGTGCTGGTGGAGGACCCCGCACGGTTCAAGGCCCGCTGGGCCAGGGGACGTACGGGCGCAGCCTGCCTGACCGCGGCACTCGCAGCCGTAGCCGGTGTCTGCCTCCTCGTCCCGGCTCCGGCCCCGGGCGCCGACTCGGTGGACCTCACACAACTCACCGCCGCTTCCGGCTGATTGCCACACCCGGCTGACACACACCCGCCTCTTCCCGGTGAGCGGCTCAAGTCCCTCCCGTGCTCTCCCTTCAGCCTCCCCGGCCACTGTTTGACGCCCCGCGTACCGATCGGTACTGTCTCCCGCGTACCGATCGGTACGCCTGCGTTGTCAACCGTGAACCGGAGTTCCGATGACAGACGAACAGCAGTGGCGCTCGCCGGCGGGCCGGCGCGTGTGGGAGACCGCGTGCGATCTCTTCTACCGGGAAGGCATCCGTTCCGCGGGCGTGGCCGAGATCGCGGAGCGGTCAGGCGTCGGAAAGCCGAGCATCTACCGCAATTTCGAGTCCAAGGACGGTCTCGCGCTGGCTTATGTGAAATCGAAGGCGGTGCCCTCCCGCGTCTGGCTGGAGACCGCACGCGCCGCCTGTCCGGACGACCCCGCGGCGCAGCTCCGTCACGTCATCGCCACCATCGCCGACCAGATCAGTGAGCCCGGATACCGGGGCTGCCCATTGGTGAACGCCGCCGTCGAATTCCCCGACCGCACCCACCCGGTACGCGTCGCCGTCGACGAGCTGAAGCTCGATTACCTGGAACTGCTCACGGAACTCGTCGCGCAGTTGCCGGTACGCGATCACCGCACCCTGGGCTACATGCTCCAGATGCTGGTGGAAGGCGCCAGCGTCACCACCCAGATCTACGCGGCCGAGAAGTCCGCCGCCGCGCTGAAAGAAGCGGCCGACCGCCTCATCGACTCCTTTCTGGAGCAGTGACGTGACCACCACATCGGTCCCGAACACCCGCACCCGTACGAAACGAGAATCCCATGAGTACGGCCACCTATGCGCCCGCCCACGCCGAACACCTGATACGCGCCCGGCGCGCGACCCGTGCCTTCGCCCCGGAAGCGGTGCCCGAAGACACCATGCGCACCGTCTTCACCCTGGCCGGTGCGGCTCCTTCCAATTCCAACACACAGCCCTGGCATGTCGAAGTGGTCAGCGGCGCGGCCAGGGACCGGCTGAGCGCGGACCTGACCGCCGCACACGCCGACCAGCGCATGTCACTGGACTTTCCTTACCGGGACGACCTGTACACCGGCGCGTACGCGCAGCGTCGCCACGAGGCGGGCGCGACGATGTACGGCGCACTGGGCATCGGCCGCGACGACCATGCAGAGCGTGCGGCATTCACCGTCGAGAGCCTGAATTTCTACGGGGCTCCGCATGTCGCGCTGCTGTTCCTGCCGCCCAATGCCGAAGAACGCATGGCCGCCGATCTCGGCATGTACGGCCAGACGCTCCTGCTGGCCATGACGGCGTACGGTATCGCCAGCTGCCCGCAGGGCCTCCTGAGCTTCTACGCCGACACCGTCCGCGAATCACTGGGCCTCAGCGGCGACGCCAACGGCACGCAGCACAACAAGCTGCTGTTCGGCATCTCCTTCGGATACGCGGACACCTCCGCCCCCATCAACAACATTTCCGTTCCCCGCGCCGAACTCCACGAGACCACTCGCTTCCACATCTAGTCACGTGAGCGTGGCCACCACGTATTCCGCGGCCCGGGCCAGGAGCCGCTGGTCGTACGCGGCGTCCTTGGCGGGCTTGCTGGACATGATCGAGATGACGAGCGGCGGTACGGATCCCGTCGGCCATGCGACGGCGATGTCGTTGAGCGTGCCGTAGTCCCCGGTCCCGGTCTTGTCGGCCACCACCCAGTCCTTCGGAACACCGGCCCGAATGCGTTGTGCTCCAGTGGCGTTCCGTACCAGCAGGTCGCGGAGGAATTCGCGCTTGTCGGCCGGCAGTACGGTCCCCAGCACGAGCTTTCGGTAGTCGGTGCCGAAGGCGCGGGGAGACGTGGTGTCGCGCGGATCTCCCGGGGTGGCTTGCGTGATCGCGGGTTCGGTCCGGTCCATCCGGGTGACCGGATCGCCGAGACCGCGGGCGAACGCCGTCAGTTTCCCCGGCCCGCCGAGGTCCCGGAGCAGAAGATTCCCGGCCGTTCCGTCGCTGTAGCGGACCGCCGCATCGCACAGTCGACGGATCGACATTCCCGTGGACACGTGTTTTCCGGTGATGGGGGAGTGCTTCATCAGATCGTCTTCGGTGTACGTGACGACCGTGTCCAGGTGTGACAGCGGGTTGCCGTGCAGAACCGCCGCGGCCGCCAGCCCCTTGAACGCGGAACAGAACGCGAACCGTTCGTCCGCCCGGTGCACCACGGTCGCACCCGTCCCGGTGGCCAGTGCGTACACCCCCAGACGCGCGCCGTACTCCCGCTCCAACTCGCTCAGGCGACGGTGGCGTTGACGTTCGGAAGGTACGGAAGGAGGCACGGAAGGGGATGCGGGACCGGCCGGGGAGGCGGTGGCCCCGCCGCTCGCGCATCCGGCCAGCGGTAAGAACGCCGCCGCTCCCAGAAGAGCACGACGTGAGAGGGGTGATCGCGGTTCCGTCACAGTTCTCCTCCGCAGATGCATTCGGCGACTTGCGGTGATGCTACGTCCGCAGGGAGCCGGCGGTCCGGTCACGTCGATCGTTTCCGGAACGCGCAAGACGGGCCGGGCCGTCGGGCGTGGCCGGCGAACGGCAGGCGTGAGCAGGGACGACGGGCCATCGCTTGCTGTCGGCCGTCCTCTCGGACAATGACGGATCAGCGCTGCTGACGGCACTGCCCGTGCGGCGCTGCCGCTGATCGAAATGTGAGGGCGCACCAGCGAATTCGGGCATTGGCTTCGCCATCGCCACGCGTCCCCGCGATTCCTTTGAACGGCCGGCGCCAAACGATTCTTCTGATGTTCGTACATGAGTGCATTCATGTGTTGTGTGCACATGCCCCTCGGAGCCAATCGGGCCCCGCTATGCTCACTGCCGCGCAGCGAGTTGTGACAGTTGCGGCATCGTGCCGGCGGCTGTCGTGAGGTCGCCGTCGCGCGCGGCAGCCGGGGTTTCGGAACCCGGAAACCGCGCGCGGCAGGTCGGCTCGGCGTGCACTGCGGTGCTGGTTCGGTATGTGCGGACCAACGGTCGCCCGTCGCGATTTTCGCCGCCTTTCCTGCGTACGTGAATTTCCGTGTACGACGTCCTGTCCCTTCCCTTAGTGCTCTGAGGCTGCCGATGGTTCGTGCTGATGCGTCACCCGGGAGGCCGGGGCCGGCCTCCACCGCAAGGTGGCCGCTGCCACCCCTGCTCCTGGCCATATGTGTGGCCGTGGCTGTTCCGTTGCTGCCTTCGGAGGCCCGTGCCCACGTCGTCTGGATCGGTGTCCTCGCGACCGCGGCCGTGGCCGCCGCGGACTTCAAGGCCGCGCGCCGGGGCCGCGCGATCGACGCGCTGCGCAGGCAGTACGCCGAGAGAGAGGCCGCACTGCAACGGCAGTTGGCCGAGCAGGAGGTCGAGACGGTACGGATGGCCAAGGAGACCCTGCCGGCGGCCATGGCACGGCTCCAGCAGGGCAATTCGGTCGAGGACGTACTGCGCAGCACCGGCCAGGCGTCGCGGGTGAGCCCCCGGTTCGAAGCCGCGCACCACGCGGTGCTGCGCTACGTCCTCCAGGCCGTGGAGGCCGAGGAGAACCTGCGTGACGCCGCCCAGCGGGCCTTCGTCAACATCGCCCGGCGCGTCCAGGCCATCGTGCACCAACAGGCTCTGGAACTCCGCGAGATGGAGGACCGGCACGGCCAGGACCCGCACGTCTTCGGCGATCTGCTGCACCTCGACCACCGGACCGCGCTGATCGGCCGGCTGGCGGACAGCATCGCCGTCCTCGGCGGTGCCCGGCCGGGGCGGCAGTGGCAGAAGGACATCCCGCTGTTCAACGTGTTGCGCGGCGCCATGTCCCGGATCACCGACTACCAGCGCGTCGACCTGCACTCGGTGGCCGACGTCGGAGTTCTCGGCCGCGCTGCCGAGCCGCTGATCCACGCTGTGGCCGAGCTGCTGGACAACGCCACCCGCTATTCGCCGCCGCAGACCCGTGTCCACCTGACCGCGACCGAGGTCCAGTCCGGTGTGGCCGTCGAGATCGAGGACGCCGGGCTCGGGCTGACCGACGAGGCCCGCATCCGCGCCGAGCGGGCCCTGGCCCAGCACCCCGGCGGCGGACTGGACCTGGACGACCTGGGGGAGTCCCCGCGACTCGGCCTGGCCGTGGTCGGCCGGCTGTCCCACACGAATCACTTCAAGGTCTCGCTGCGCGTCTCCGCGTACGGCGGCGTACGGGTGGTCCTGGTCGTACCGCCGGAACTGATCACCGTGACCCCGGTGCCCGGCGGTGCCTTGGCCAAGGCCCCCAGCCTGCCGCCGCCCCGCCACCCCGGCGGCCCGAAGCACCGGGCCGAAGCGGCCGCCGAGGAACCGGTGCCCGCCGACGGGCCCCGCACCGCCAACGGGCTGCCGCAGCGCAGGCGGCGCACCCGGTCCGTCATCCCGTCCGTACGGCCGCAGCAGGCGACGCCCTCGGGCGCTGCCCCCCGCCCCCCGTCGGACGGTCACTCCGCGCCGGCCGGGCTGTGGATGTCCGCGTTCCTCGACGGTGCCTCGGACGGCGAATCCGGCGGCAACAGCGGCGCGTCCCCGGCGGAGACCCCGGCGCGGCGCCCCCGAAGTCCGGGCGACGAAGAGCCCGAGCAGTGACCGAGCCGGCAGATGAGCCAGCAGACAAGGATGAGTGAGCAAGTGGCGACAAAGCAGCGGCTCAACATGGACTGGATGCTGGAGGAGTTGGCGTCCAGCGTCCCGCAGACCCGTAATGTCGTGGTGCTGTCCTCGGACGGCTTGTGCATGGCGCAGTTCGGTACGGAGAACGACACCGCCGACCGCCTCGCCGCCGCCTGTGCCGGACTGCAGAGCCTGTCGGCGGCGATCGCCTCGGAATTCCCCCGGGGCGACGGCCGGATGAAACTCGTCGTCGTCGAGGTCGACGGCGGGTTCTTCTACCTGATGGCGGCCGGCGCGGGAGCCTATCTGGCGGTGCTCGCCGACGACGACGTGGACGCCGGCTTCATAGGGCAGCGGATGCGTGATCTGGTCGCCCGGATCGGGCAGCACCTCAGCAGCCCGCCGCGGGCGGACCGGCAGGTCCCATGAGCGATCCGGAGCAGGAACAGCACCGGGCCTGGGAAGAGGGCGGGCCCGAGCGGCTCTACGTCATCACGTCGGGCCGGCAGGCGCCCGAGCGGAACTCCTCCCTCGACATGGTCACGCTGATCGTCAGCCGCAACGAACCCGGTCCGGGCATGCAGCCCGAACTCGCCGCCATCGTTCGCATGTGCGACTACCCGCTGTCCGTCGCCGAACTCTCCGCGTACCTCCGGCTGCCGGTCTCAGTGATCACCGTACTGCTCACGGACCTCCTGGCGAGCGGGCACGTCGAGGCCCGGGCGTCGGCGCTGACCCAGTCGCTGCCCGACGTCGAACTCTTGGAGGCGGTGATGCATGGACTACAGAATCTCTGAACCCGTCGTCGGCCCCCGGCACGAGGACACCCTGCCGGCCTCGGTCACCACCGCGGTGAAAGTGGTGATCGTCGGCGGCTTCGGGGTCGGCAAGACCACCCTGGTCGGATCGGTCAGCGAGATCAGGCCGCTCACCACCGAGGAAATCATGACGCAGGCCGGCGCCGGGGTGGACGACATCGCCGGTGTCGAGCGCAAGAACGAGACCACCGTGGCGATGGACTTCGGCCGGATCACGCTCAGCGACGAGCTGGTGCTCTACGTCTTCGGCACCCCGGGCCAGCAGCGGTTCTGGTTCCTGTGGAACGGGCTCTTCGAAGGGGCGCTGGGCGCCGTGGTCCTCATCGACACCCGGCGGCTGGAGGACAGCTTCGACGTGATGGGCCGCCTGGAGGAACGCGGGGTGCCCTTCATCGTCGCCATCAACGCCTTCCCGGACGCCCCCTCGTACCCGGCGTCCGAGCTCCGGGGGGCCCTGGACATCCCCGACGGGGTGCCGGTGATCGATTGCGACGCCCGCGAACGCCTCTCCAGCCGCGACGGCCTGCTGACCCTCATGCGTTATCTGCACGCCCTCACCACGACGAACCCGGAGCGACGGTGACTTCCTCCTTCCCCGAACAGTCCCGCACCGCGTGGGCCCCCGCCCCGCCGCCGCAGTGCCCGGCCCACGCCCGGCCCGGCGCCACGGACGGACTGGCACGGCTCTTCGGCCCCGAGGCGGCCGAGGACCCCATGGGCCTGTACGAGCGGCTGCGCGCGCGGCACGGATCCGTCGCGCCCGTCCTGCTCGACGGCGACCTCCCGGCCTGGCTCGTCCTCGGGTACCGCGAGATCCTGGAGGTCGCCGGTACCCCCGCCCGGTTCAGCCGGGACTCCCGCAACTGGCGCTGGTTCAGGGAAGGGCGGGTCCCGCCGGACTCCCCGCTGCTCCCGATGATCGCCTGGCAGCCGGTCTGCCTGTTCCTGGACGGCGAGGAGCGCAGCCGGCTGCGCCTGGCGGTCACCGACAGCCTGGAGCGCTTCAACCGCCGCGGTATCCGGCGGCACATCACCCGTTTCACGCACCAGTTGATCGACGGCTTCGCCGAGCGGGGGGAGGCGGACCTGGCCGAGGAGTTCTGCGAACACCTGCCGATGCTCGTCCTGACGCAGCTGCTGGGCATGCCCGACGAGTACGGGCCCCGGCTGGTCGCGGCCAGCAGGGACATGGTGGCGGGCACCGAGACCTCGGTGGCCAGCAACGCGTTCATCGTGGAGACCCTCACCGAACTCGTGCGGCGCAAGCGCGGGAGCCATGGCCACGACGTCACGTCCTGGCTGATCGAACACTCCTCGGGGCTGACCGACGAGGAGGTGTGGAACCACCTGCGGGTCATCCTCATCGCCGCCAACGAGACCACGGTCAACCTCCTCAAGAGCACCCTGCGGATGGTGCTGACCGACCCCCGGTGCCACGCGTCGCTGGCCGGCGGGCAGATGACCTTGCCCGACGTGGTGGAGCAGGTGCTGTGGAGCGAACCGCCGCTGATGACCATTCCCGGCCGCTGGGCCGCCGTGGCCACGGAGGTCGGCGGTCAGAAGATCGAGGCGGGGGACATGCTGCTGCTCGCCCTGGCCGCCGGGAACCACGACCCGGCCGTCCGGCCGGACCCCTCGGTCCCGCTGCTCGGAAACCGCTCGCACCTCGCCTTCAGCAGCGGCCCTCAGGAGTGCCCGGGCCAGAACATCGGCCGCGCCATCGCCGACACCGGCATCGACACGCTGCTGGCGAGGCTCCCCGACGTACGGCTGAGCATCCCCGAGGATCAGCTGCGCTGGAAGTCGGGCTGGATGACACGGCACCTGACGAGCCTTCCGGTGGCCTTCACCGCGCCCCGGTCGGCGGGTTCGGCCGAGCCCGCCGGTCCGGCCCCTGCCCTCGCGGACACCGAGCGGGATCAGGGGAGCGGGCCGGACGGTGGTGTGCCACCCGCGGCCGAGCCCGCTGTGCCGCTGTCGTCGGTGGTGCCCTTGCCGGTTGCCGCCCGAAGGAGGCGTACGGGGTGGTGGAACTCCTTGAAGGCGTGGTTGCGGGGCTGACTTCCCCGGGGTAGGGCAGGGGCGCTCTTACGCTGCGTCCCGGTGGCCTGGAGCGGGACCGGGCCACCGGTGACGTGTTCTTCGACGGCTCTCGCGATGCGCCGCAATGCCTCTTCCATTACTGCTCGGGACGTGGCGTAGCTGATGCGGACATTGCCCTCGGCGGCCGGGCCGAACCATTCCGGTGTGCCGGGCACCACCGCCACCCGGGCCCGGGACAGCAGGAATTCGCCCATCGCCCGGCTGGTCATTCCGGTGGCGGACACGTCGGGGAACAGGACGTACGTACCCTCCGGGCGGCCGCACGAAATTCCCGGGACGGCGTTCAACCGGTCCACGCTGTAGTCCCGTATCCCTTGCAGATGTTCCAGGAAGGCGTCTTTCCAGGGCCAGCCGTGACGCAGCGCGGCCAAGGCGCCGGCCTGGGCGAGGGGGGTCATGCTGTACGTGGCGCCCAGACGCTGGAATGTGAGGCGCAGCGCGTCCGCCGCCCGCCTGGTCGGGGCGATCACGAATCCCGCCCGCAACCCCGGTAGCGCGAACGTCTTGGACAGGCCGGTCACCGTGTAGACGCGTCGGCTGTCCGCCGTGTCCAGGCTCGCCAGGCTGAGGTGTCTTCCGGGCGGATACACGATCTCGCTCCACACCTCGTCGCAGAGAATCGGAATGCGACGGGCACCCGCCGTCTCCGCCACCGCCCGGAGGGTCGGTTCGGTGAAGACCGTGCCCAGCGGATTGTGCGGATTGCACAGGCAGATCAATGCGGTGCGCGGAGTGATGAGCGAGGCGAGCCGGTCGGGGTCCAGGGAACCCGTGCTCTTGTCCATCGGGCAGTAGACCCGCCGGGCCCCCGCGGCATCGACGGCTTGCCCGAACAACAGGTCGACCGGATCCAGCACGATGCACTCGTCCCCCTTTCCGCACAAGAGATGCACCACGCCCCAGAGCGCGGCCGCGGTGCCCGGGGCCGGCACCACACGGTCGGGGTGGCCGCCGATTCCGTAACGGGTCTCGGCCACGTCGGAGAAGGCTTCTTGCAACTCCCCGCATTCCGTGGCCGACGCGTAAGGGAAGTAACCGTCGGCGACCGCCGAGACGATGGCGTCCGTGACCACCGGGGGGCCGGGAAAGTCCGGCTCGGCCGCCGTCAGCGGAATGACATCGGGCGGGTGAGCGCCCCAGCGCAGCGGAGACCGCCGGCGCAGCAGACCGGGCCGGACCTGCGCGTCGTCGAACATCGGCCGGGGCGCGTCGGACAGCGCCATGGCGTTCACCCCCGTTGATAGCGGGCGGGCGGATACCGGTCGTAGAGTTCCGGCGACCAGTACGTGGTCAGCCGGGGCCGGCCGTGCTGCACACGCGCTGACGCGTACGTGTGGATGCCACGGCCGGACGAGAGCGGGCGCCGGGCCATCTGATTCAGCAGCGTCCGATAGCTGCCGACGGGAAGGCCCAATTCCCTCATGACCGAGCTGACGCGGTCCCGAACGGTCCGGTCGCTCGCCGAATGCAGCCACAGCGGGACGTACAGCGTCGCGGACACCGGCTGGTCTCCGCCGGCGGCCGTGAACGTCAGATTGCTGACGAGCGGCTGGGCCCGTACCTCACTGTCGCTGCCGGTCAGCTGACGGCAGAAGGCCCCCAGGAAACCGGCCTCGTGCTGCAGCGAGATCTCCATACGGGCGTCGAGTTCCGCCGGAGAGGCGTCGTAGTGACGGAAGTACACCTTTACGCGGGATTCGGGGCCGTCGGTCAGATCGAGACCGAAGTAGACGATTCTGTCGAGGTCGAATCCCCGGGCCGCGTATTCCCTGACCGCCGTCCAGGCCTTGGTGAACCCCAGCCGGTCCAGTGCCGCGCGCGTCCGCTCGATGCCGCTCGTGCCGGCATTGGCGTTCGGATTGAGGTAGACCTTGAACTCGGGGCCACCGGTCGGCGTGAGAGCGGCGGCGTGCATCATGGCGAAGCCGGTGGGGTCCTCGTCCGGCAGGAACAGGTCCGACACTTCCGCCAGCCGGTCGTCGGCGGCGCCGAAATCCCGGGTCAGCCCACGGGTGAGAGCGCGTGCCGCTTTCTGTGCGGACGACGGGTCCGACCGGTCGGGCAAGGCCTCCACGAGCGCCCGGACCTGCAACCCCTCCCGCGAGAAGGCCGCGGAGAACTCGATCGGTGAGCCGTCGGCGCACACGTCGGAGTGCCAGCCGGGACGCGTCCCTATCCGCCTCGCGCCCCACGGCGACAGCATCCTCCGCAGCGCCCTGATGCCCTGGTCGACATCCACGCCCGCGCTGCCGAGAAGACGTGTGGCGGTGGTGACCGCATAGTCCGAGAACGTCGTGCTCGCAGAGACTTGTGGCGCCGACCGCAAAGACGTCATGCGATTCCTTCCCTGGCACTCGCCGGTTCCCGCCGTACCGCACGCTTGCTCCGCCGGCCGATCGGCCAGTACCAATAGGGAAGGAAGCTCCTGACTTCCCGTGCCTTTCCTTATGCCTGGGGTACTTTCACCATTAACCAACTTTCCGCCGGCCGCCACCGGCGCACAAGGGGCGTGCGCGGCGTCCGTCCTGCGATGGCGCACGCCCCCGACGGACGGATGCGCACTCCGGCGCTCGGAAGACCGGGTGGACGCATGCGAAGCGGCAGCCCCGGCCACCGGGGCTGCCGACGCCGGGTTCAGCCGGGACCGGGGAGCCACGGGCGGGCAGCCGCCCGCGCGGCCGGTTTCCCGGCGGGCTGCCACAGGGCGGAGGCGAGCCAGATCAAAGTGGTGCCGACCGCGAAGTGCAGGGCGTTGGTGAGTACGGAGTCGGGCAGACCGGTCAGGAACGCGAAGAGGGGCAGCACGGTCGCGTACGCCCAGGACGGGGCCCGCGGGAACACCCGGGCCCGGATCAGGGCCGTCCCGAACAGCCCGCAGCTCACGGCGAAGACGGCTGCGGAGCCGAGGAACGCGGGGACCGTCGGGCCCGTCAGGGACTTCTCGACGACCGCATCGTCGAAGTAGAACAGCACGAGGTTCGAGGCGAACGCGGCGCCGCCGAACAGGCCGAGCCCGATGAGGCTGATGACGTAGGCCGTCTCCCCGAAGCGACCGCCGGCGGCGCTCTGACGCTGGTGCAGCGCGGCCAGCAACGGCAGCGAGAGCGCGGGAGCAAGGGCGAGGAAGAAGCTGGTCGTCGCGGTCTCCCCGGTGAAGACTTCGACGAGCGCGGGCAGGGCGACGAAGAGCCCGGACAGGGTGCCGGACAGCACACCGACGCAGGTGAGCCGGTCGGACAAGAGTGTGGGCACGGTGCACTCCAAGGTGTCGAAGGGCCGCCCCGGCCCAGCACTTCGCGGGCCGGGACCGAGAACGTTAAAGAGCCGCCGGCCGTTTCCGGCAGGTGAGGAACGGCGAGAACCACCGCCGGAAGCCACTGACGCACCGCTGCCGTACCGCTGGTCGGCACGTGCCGCTCGGCCACGTCCGCCGGCGGCCGCCCCGCGCCCTCGCCCCCCGGCCGCCGCCCGCCTAGCCTGGGCAGCAGGCAGGAAGGGGTGGGCGCATGGCAGCGTACGTACCGGTGCCGTGGGTGTCGCCCCTGCTGTACGCCGCGGTGCTGGTCGGCGGCCTCTACTACACCCTGGCCGGCCTCGCCCCCGGCACCGGCCCACCCTTCTGGCGCACTGCGGGGTTCGCCGCGGGGCTCGCGGCGCTGGTCGCCCTGGAGACCGTGGAGCGGCGTGGCATCAGGCGCGGCATTCCCGTCCGGGCGTGCCTGCCGATGGCCGCGCGGACCGGACTGATCACGGGAGTGGTCGCCCTCGACACGTCAGGACTGGCCCAGGCCCTCTTCGTACTCCTGCCGTTCACCGCCTACTTCGTCTACGGACGCGGTGTCGCACTCGCGCTGGCGGCGCTGTGCGTGGCCGGGCTCCTCACCGGATACGCGCTGACCGAGCCCGGCTGGCACCGCGAGGTGGAGCGCGTGGCCGACCTGCTGATGCTCTGCGTCGGCCTCGTCCTCGCGCTCTCCATGGCGGCCGTCGCCATCGGTGAACAGCGCGGACGGCGCGCCTTGGAGCGGTACGCCGCGCAAGTCGCCGAACTGTCCGCCGCGGCCGAGCGCAACCGCCTCGCGCGGGACATCCACGACAGCCTCGCGCACCACCTCACCGCCGTCTCCGTACAGTTGCAGATCGCCTCCGAGTTCCGGGTCCTGCAGCCCGACTCGGCCCAGCGCGCGGTCGACGAGGCCCGACTGTCGGTGAAGCGCGCGCTGGGCGACGTACGGCAGTCCGTACGGGCACTGCGGGACGAGGAGTCGCACAGGTCGCTGACGGCGATGCTCGCGGGCCTGGCGCGCGACGGCGAGGACCGGCCCCGCGTCACCGTGCAGGTGGACGGCACCGAGGACGGTTACGGCCCGGCGGAGCTGACCGCGCTCTACCGGGCCGCACAGGAGGGTCTGACCAACGCGCGCCGCCACGCGCAGGCATCGCGGGTCACGGTGGAGGTGGTCCTGGCAGCGGACGCGGCACGCCTCGTGGTGACCGACGACGGCCACGGCTTCACCCCGAACGGGGCCGCCACCGGGTTCGGGCTGGTCGGGATGCGCGAACGGGTGAACCTGGTGGGCGGGAGCGTGCACATCGACAGCGGCCCCGGCAAGGGAACCCGGCTGACGGTGACGGTGCCGCGCGGCCACCGCGAGGAAGGCCTGACATGAACGAGGTGGCGGCGTCGGTACGCGTACTGGTCGTGGACGATCAGCGGCTCATCCGGGACGGCATCGCCTCACTGCTCTCCATCCGGCCGGGCATCACGGTCGTCGGCACGGCGGTGGACGGCCGCGAAGCCGTCGCCAAGGCGCTCGAACTGTCCCCGGACGTCGTGCTGATGGACGTCCGGATGCCGGGGATGGACGGCGTCGAGGCGGTCGCCGTCCTGCGCGGCTCGGTGCCGGCGTGCCGAGTGGTGATGCTGACGACGTTCGACGACAAGGAGTACGTCGTCCAGGCACTCCGCGCGGGTGCCTGCGGCTATCTGCTGAAGGACCTGCCGGCCGGCGAACTGGCCCACGCGGTCCGGCTCGCGCATGCGGGCGTCACCCAGCTCGACGCCTCCGTGACCCACCACCTCGCCGCCTGCCTGCCCTGCCCGGGCCCCGGAGCGGGGCCGGGCGTCGCCCTCAGCCCCCGCGAGATCGACATCCTGCGCCTCGTGGCGCAGGGACGGACCAACCGGGAGATCGCCGCGCAGCTGTACCTCAGCGAGGGCACCGTGAAGAACCACATCTCCCGCATCCTCGGCCGCCTCGCCCTGCGCGACCGCACCCAGGCCGCACTGCGCGCCCGGGACCTGGGCCTGCTGTGAGCGCACGTCCGGCGATGCCCGGCCGGGAGCCAGGCCCGCGTACGGTTCAGCGCCGGGACGCTCAGCCCGCGCTCCGTACCCGCTCGCGGCCGCCCGGTTCGACGGAACGCCACCCCTGGAAGATCAACAGCAGCGGAAACACGATCTCGAACAGGCACCGGGAACGAGGAACGCGATGCCGCCGCCGGAATCGAGATCGGCCGCTCCCAGCTCGTCGGCGACGACCCCCATCAGGAGAGCGGCGTAGCCCGCCGACCCCAGCAACGACAGCCATGCGGCGACCAGTCCGGAGCGCAGCAACAAGGAGGACAGGCTCTCCGCTGCGCCAGGCTGCGACGGCGGACACCGTGCCGCTGCGAACCGGTGACGCGATGTCCGCCGAAGCCGGTGAGCCGGACATCCGGCTGCCTACGGAATCGTGGTGCTCAACGGCCAGCGGCGGATCCGGTACGGCGTCCACCACAGGAAGCGTCCCGCCCGGTGGATCAGGCCGGGCGGCAGATACCTCGCGACCACCGAAGAGGGCACGCCGGTCTCCGGTACGCCGCGCAGCAGGGCCTGGATGAGCTGGTCGTGCTGGTGTGTGCGGATGACGAGGCGCTTGAACGAGCCGCCGCGGCGGTCGCGGACCTCGATGAAACCGGGGCCGCGGCGGTAGCCGCATTTGGCGGCGTGGAAGGAGTCGCGCCATGGGACGGCGATGTCGTGGCGGGAGCCGAAGGAGCGGTTGGAGTCGACGGAGTCGCCGGAGCCGCTGGGCTCGCTGGAGTCGTCACGGAGCACGGCGGCGGGCGGGTGGAGGTGGCTGAGTGGCTGCCAGTCGGCCGGTGCGCCAGTACCGGCACCGGCTCCGGTCCCGGGCAGGCGCAGCGACCACTCGACGGCGATGCCGAAGGCGGTGAGTTCGCGTACGGCGACGAGGGCCGTCACCGCGGCGGCGCCGTCGCGATCCGTCAGATCGACGGTCCGGGGCAGCCGGGCGAACTGGACGTGGTGGGCGGCAAGGTCCGCCACGGCGCCCTCGACCTGATCGCCGAGCAGGTCGAGAGTGCCTGCGTACACCCCCGGGATGTTTCTGGCCGCCACGTCGCGTTCCCTCCAGAGGGCCAGGGTCACCGGCGCGGCGAGCCGGACGGCCAGCGGACTCATCGGACCCCTCCGGCGGCGAGGGCCGGGGCCAGGGGCTCGGCGCTGTGCAGACGGCTGCCGTCCAGGCGCATCAGGTTCTGGTTGGCGACCGCCGGTACGACATGGATGTACTGGCCGCCGTCGGTGAAGACCAGGCCGAGGCGGCGCCAGCGGGCGAGGAGCGCACCGATCCGGTCCCCGGTCGCGTCCTCGTGGCGGGCCGCGGCCTTGTGCAGCAGGGACGCGGGGGAGTGCGGCATGTCGAGCAGGCGGAAGGCGGTCAGCTCCAGCGGGTCCGTCAGGTCGAGCAAATGCCAGTCGAATCCGGGGCGGGTGTCGACGAGGACGATGCGGTCGCCGAGGTCGCAGAAGGTGAGACGGCACTTCACGTAAGCGTCCTTCCAGCCGCTCACGGCCTGCTGCAGACGGGCCAGGCAGGCCGGGGAGATGCCGCGTTTGGGGGAGTCGAAGAGGTAGACCAGGTCGGCGAGTTCGGAGTCGGGCAGGTCGTAGATGTGGTGGTAGTGGGCGGCGGGGCGCAGATCGTCGAAGCCGAGTTCGGGCCGGTCGAAGTAGGGGCTGAAACGTTCGACCTTGATACGGGTGGCGTTGAAGGGCGGGGTGAGGTGGTGCAGGGCGGGTACCTGGTCGCAGACCGCGTCGTAGTCCTCCTCCGCCTCGCCGGGGAAGCCGTAGAGGTAGTTCCAGTTCAGGTTCATGCCGACGGTTTCCGCGTCGCGCAGCAGCCGGACGTTCTGGCAGCCGGTCACGCCCTTGTCCATGAGTTTCAGCACCCGGCTGCTGAGGTTTTCCACACCGGCCTGGACGTAGCCGATGCCCGCCGCGCTGAGGACGTGCAGCTGTTCGCGCCGCAGGTTCGACTTGATCTCGTAGCACAGCCGCAGGTCGTAGCCGGACTCCTGGAGCCGGGGCGCCATCGAGCCGAGATAGGCCATGTCGAGGATGTTGTCGGTGACCCACACGTCGAGGATGCGGTACCGCTCGACCAGGCCGAGGATCTCCTCGACGAACCGCTGCGGGTTCTTGCTGCGGAACTCCATGAACGATCCGTTGAGCCCGCAGAACGTGCAGTGGTGCTTCGCGCCCCACCAGCACCCGCGCGAGCCTTCCACGACGATACGGGGCTCCACCCAGCCGCCCGCGGTGGACCGTGCGTGCCGGTCGAAGTAGTCGCCGTACTCGGGAGTGACCAGCGCTGCCGGAGGGAGGGGTTTGGCCTCCATGGGGTTGGTGACGGGGCGGCCGTCCGCGTCCCGCCAGCACAGACCGGAGATCCCCGGGAGGTCGCCGCCGCCTTGGAGCGCGGCCAGCAACTGGGGGAACGCCGCCTCGCCCTCACCCCGTACGACGAAGTCGACGAACGGAAAGTTCCGGTGCAGTGCCGCGCCCTGTGGCCCGTCGCAGTTCGCGCCGCCGAACACGGTCACCGCGTGCGGAGCGTCGGCCTTGACCGCGCGGGCGGTGGCGAGGGCGGCGGCGTTCTGCGCGAACGTCGTGGTGAAGCCGACGACGTCGGGCGCTTCGGCGGCGATCCTGGCGGCGGTCTCCCGCACGAACATCGGGGCGAGTTCGTGCAGTTCCCGTGCCTTGGCGAGCAGCGGCTCGGGAGCCCGTTCGCCCAGGGACTCGCTGAACGCCGCGACGTGCCGGCGGGGCAGCTCGTCGAGGGCGGCCGCGAAGATCCACTCGCTGTGTCCGGAGAAGTACGAGCCGGCGCAGAAGTCGTATTGCTCGAACGTGAAGTCGGTACGCGCCGTCAGCCAGTCCACGTAGTCGAGATTGGCGTGCACGACGTCGACCCGGGCGTCCGGGAAGACGTCGTGGACCCGGCGCTTGAGGATGCCCAGGGCCAGCGACGGAGCGTCGATCGCCGACCACGGCATGTCCACCAACACGATGTGCATGACAGCCCGTTCCCTTCCTGGCCGAGCCGGACCGAGCCGTCCGGCGGGCCCGCCGGCGTGGGCGGCGGCCTCACCACAGCCCGCGCCGGGACAGCGCGCGGCGGGCGGCGTCGCCCTCGGCCGACGGGGTGGTCTCGAACGCCGCGGCGACCTGCGCGGACACGGCTCCGCGCCGGAGCCCGGCGGGTGTGGCGAAGTAGGCGTAGGCCACCGGCTCCCCGCTCTCCTGCCGGGCGGCGGCCGGGTGGTCCGCCCAGGAGGCGACGGACCGGGGCGTGTACCGGCGCAGGGCCGCATGGCCCCGCCCGGTCCGCGCGATGCCCTCCACGGCGATGTCGAACGACAGCGGCTGCTCACGGACCAGCGCCGTGAACAGGGCCGTCAGCAATTCGTGTGTCACGGTTTCGCGCAGTACGACGGGCGCGTCCACGCCTGCGCCCGTGAGCCGGTCCGGGTGCGCGGCGACGAAGCCGATCAGGTACGAGGCGAACGCCTCCTCCTCGGACAGCCCGCGCCCTGAGTAGGGAAGGAGCCGGAACCTGCCGAACTCCTCGGAGCGGAGGAACCCGGTGAGCAGTTCCGCGTCCCGGACGCCCGCTGCCGCGAGGAGGCGCAGGCTGCGTGGAAACGCTGAGGCGAGGCCGCCGTTCCTGCCCAGCTTCCAGACGGCGGTGCGGAACTGGCGCGCCGCGCTGTCGAGTTCGGCCAGATCGATCGTTTCCAGGCACTCCAGCTCACCGGGCCCCGAGGCGACCGCTGCGGCACCCTCGACTGCCAGGCGTTGCCTGAGGCGTTCGTCCAGCAGCAGCCGCATCAGCAGATCGGTGAGCTGCTGACCGTCCAGCTGCCGGCCGGGAGGCGCTTTCACAACAGCCTCCGGCCCTGGCCCTGGCCCTGGCCTTGGCCCTGCCCGTGCCTCTGCCACTCGGCGACCAGTGCCCTGAGCCGTTCATAGTTGCTCCGGGACTTCTCCACCAGCCGCCCGTCCGCACGGAACACCGGATCCTCATAGGTGACGCCGCGGAGCTGCGGGCAGCGGGGCAGCAGGTGGGCGGTGAGGTCGATCTGTTCGTCCAGGAGCACACCGTGGTGCAGGTCGCGGAACTTTCCGTTGACGATCTGGCAGCCCGACAGGTGGAGTTCGCGGCAGCGGTGCAGCGGAAGCGCCTCCAGCCCGTCGAACATGTGCGGGCCGGTGCGTCCGCGCAGCCACTGGTAGCTGAGCAGATGACCGACGTCGAGCGTCACCCATACATCGGCGCCGTCGGCCAGTCCGGCGAAGTACTCGAACGCGTCGAGACCGCCCAGCGCGAACGAGCCGCCCTCGGTGAATCCGGGGAACTCGACATGCAACGGCGGCACCAGGAGCCGGGCCGCCTGCGCCGCGTTGCGGGTGGCGATCTCCAGGCCGGGGCCGGTCAGCGGCGGCGGGAGCGGGTACGGCAGCGGACAGCCGCGCAGGCTCCAGATCCCCAGGTCCTCCACGACCCAGGCGAAGCCGTACCGGGCGTGGAGCTGGTTGGCGAACTCGGCGGCCGGCCCGCGGTCGTAGCGCTCGGGCGTGCCCATGTTGAGTTCGGTGTGGTGGAAGGCCCGGGGAAGGCCGGCCGGCAGTGCCTGGCCGAAGCGGTCGTAGGCGCGTACGTAGTCGACTGCGCGGGGGAGGGCGCGCGAGCGGGGCTGGAAGGAGTGGGCCGCGTAGGCGAAGTCCCCGCCGTGGCGCCGGAAGAAGGCCCTCAGCCGGGGGTGGATGTCGCCGCCGCCGTCGTCCGTGTCCACGAAACCGGTACCCCGCCCGCCGATGCCTTTTGCGGTCCAGGGCATGTCCATGAGGACGCCGAGACCCAGCCGGTGCGTCGCTGCGCTGCTGGCGGGGTGTGCGGTGGCGGGGGAGGTGGCGGTCACGTCGGCCTCCTGGTGAGCCGGGCGGCCGCGGCTGCGGGCACTGCCGGGTACGGGGGCGCTGCCGGGCCTGAGGGCACTGCCGTGCTCGGTGGCGCTGCCGGACACGGCTCGGCGGCCGATACGTCCACCAGGCGCGCCAGCAGCCGCTGTCCCCGGGCGGTGCGGGCCGTGAGCAGGCCGTCGGGGTGCTGTTCGACGTCACGGTGCGGCAGCGCGTAGAACTGCTCCCACACCAGATCGGCGACGACGGTGCGGTCGGGCACGGTGTCGAGTCGGGCGGGCACGGTACGTACCCACGGATACGGCCGCGCGGCGTCGGCCGGACCGGCTGGACGGGAGCTGCCTCGGGCCGCCGCGCGGCGCGACGGCGGGCGGACGGCGCTGACCCGGCCGGGCCGCACCACCTGGAAGATCCGCTCCAGCCGGGCGAGGGCCTCGGCGCGCGTCGGGCCGCCGTCGACCGTCAGAGGGTAACCGACCCGGCCGGCGAGATAGCTCAGTTCGGGGTTCCCCGCCAGCGGGCCCGAGGTGTCCAGCGAGATCCCGAAACGCTCCGGGGCCCGTGCGAGCCTGCTGCCCGGTTCGGGCACCATGAGTTCGAGCGCGTCGATGCCGATGCGCCGCTCGTTGGCGGCCAGGAACCGCAGGGACTCCTCGAATTCCTCCGGCCGCTCGTCCAGGACGTGGCCCATCACCGAGAGCCGCAGGGTGATGCCCGCCCCGGTGACGGTGTCCACGATCCGCTGGTAGTCGGCCGCGCACACGCCCCGGTCCATCAGGTCGAGCAGGCGCTGCGAGGTCCCCTCGTACCCGACGGCGATCATCGCGCAGCCCACTTCGGCCAGCTCCCGGCAGAACGCCGGGTCGGCCAGGCCGGACTCCAGCCGGCTGCGGACCCCGAACCGCACCCGCACCCCGCGCTCCCGTACGGCGCGCATCGCCTTCGAGATCAGGCGCAGGTTGGTGTTCTCGTCCGTGATCGCCACGAACCGCGTCCCCGTGTCACGGACCACCGTCTCGACCGCGTCGGCGACCTGCCGCACGGTGGCCTGCTGGTACCGGCCGGGCGGCAGCGACCGGTTGCCGTACGCGCAGAACACGCACCGTCCCCAGTAGCAGCCGACGCACGAGATGACCGCCACCTCCAAGCCCTCGTTGAGGTACGAGCGGACCGGCAGGCCGGTGTGGTCGGGCGGCCCGAGGTCGTGGAAGCGCAGGCTCGGCGGCCGCCCGGAGCGGCCGGCGGCCCCCGAACGCGGCAGCCAGGTCATCCCGGGCACCGCGGACGGGGGAATCGTTCCGTCGAGGGCGTCCAGCCAGCGTTCCAGTGGTTCCTCCCCGGCGGTCCAGCACAGGGCGTCGACGGTACGGCGGAGGCCGGGCAGGGCCGCGAGGTCCGCGTCACGGAGCATGATCTGCTGTCCACCCAGGCAGATCTTGACGCGCGGGGCGAGTTCCCTGATCCAGGCGGCGATCAGGAGGGCGGGGCCGAGCTGGCTGAAGAACGCCACCGACAGTCCGGCCACCCGCGGCGGATGCCGGGCCAGCAGGTCGGTCACCAGCCGGTGGAGCACCTCCACCGCGGCTCCGGAGGCGGCGGGCGGCCGGTCCGCCGCCCGCCGTGCCGCACGGTCGAGGGCGTCGAGGTCACGCCGTACCGAGGTCAGGAAGGTGTCCCGCACGAACAGTTCGAGTGCCTGCCGGGCGAGCCGTACCGAGCGGGCGGCGCCGAGATCACCCGGCGACGCTTTCCGCATGACATGTGCGCGGATTCCGGTGAGGTGTCTGTCGACGGCCATGGCCATCTCCCTGCGGTACCAGTCGCGCATACCGTCGCCGCCCCGGGCACCCGCCGCGGCGTCCAACAGGCACGGCTTGTGCAGCAGTTCGTGGAGCAGGGCGATGTTGAGGTCGGCCTGGTGGACGCGCCGGCCCCGGCGCCGCAGATGGCCGGTGAGATAGGGCAGGCTCAGATACGGAAAGAACCTGGCCTCGGTCTGCGGCGGGAAGAGGAGGAGTACGTCGACGGGCCCGGCGTCCACCGCCGGTACGCACGGCACGGCTCACCGGACCTCAGTCAGCGGTCCCGTAAATGTCCTCCGCGGCGATATAGACGTAAGCGTGGTAGGAGCCGCCGAGCTTCAGCTCCTTGGCGTCAATCACTTCCAGTTCGTCGAGTTCCGGGAATTCGTCCTCGACGGTCACTTCGGGCTGCGGAGCGGTCATGGTCCCTCCTTGCGGGAACATGGTGAGGTGTCGAATGGAAGATCGATTCCGTGCTGAATTCGCGCTGCACCGCAGACGCGTCGACCAGGGCGGTTCCCGTCCACGGTAGTTCCGGGCCGCCGGAGTCCACAACTCCGAAGGAGTCGCGTAATTTCGCCACGGCCGCATATGGTCTTCGGCGTACAGCGCCCGGAGTTCGCCGTGTCACTTCCATGAACAGTCATGGCGCGGTGACAGCGGCCGACCCGTTACACATTCCCGTAGCATGCATTCCGCTTCCGCGCGGTGCAGTACCACGACGCCGGTCTTGACCGTCAGGAAGAACAAGAAGAACATCCCGCAATGGAAAAGCCACGGGACCCGAAGCCCATGACGGCACACGAATGGGACCTGACCTATCAACGCGGTGACCCGGTCTGGGACGAGCCGCCCACCGCGCCCCTGGCCCGCCTGCTCGCCCGGCACGCGCCGCCACCCGCGGACGTGATCGACGTGGGCTGCGGGCTGGGCTCCACCGCACGCTGGCTCGCCGAGCGCGGCTACCGGGTCACCGGCTGTGATTTCTCGTCCCGGGCGATCGCGCTGGCGCGCGCCCGCACGCCCGAGGCGCTGACCGTCCGGTTCACGACGGCCGACGTCACGCACGTACCACCGCGGCTCGGCCCGTTTCCGGTGGCACTGGAGCGGGGCGTGCTGCACTCCCTGCCGCAGATGACGGACAGACGGCACTTCGTCGCGGCGATGGCGCGGATCTGCCTGCCGGGTGGCTTATGGATCCACGTAGGCGCGAGCGCCCCCACCGTCAAGACGGAACTCTCTCAGGTGCGAGGCCCCTCCAGAATGGCCGAGCCGACGTTTCTCACTCTGATCACACCCCATTTCACCGTCCTGGAGATCGACTACGCCCCGTTCGGCAGCCGCTCGGCCACCTGGCAGGCGCGGTACGCCGTACTCCGCCGCCACACATCTCCGGGGCCGCTCACACCACGCCTTGCCACGCGTCCGGCCCGAAGGAGCCTTTGATCTCGGAAGCGAGCGTGGCCGGATTCACCATGGTGTGGAGCTGGTACACGATCGTCTTCTGCACTCCGCGTACCGCGAGGTGGACGGGGTTGTCCCCGGGATGCGCACCCATGATGCGCTTCAGTTCCTTGAGAGTGGGCTCGTTGATGCGGTGGTAGGGCAGGCTGAGCTGCACGGGCGCCGCTCCGGTGCGCTCCGCCGAGGTGATGTCGAGTACGTTCAGCTCCTGCCCGAAGATGCTGATCGTGCCGTCCCGGTCGTTGATGCGGCCCTGGACCGACACCACGCTGTCCTCGACCAGGGCGCCCACGACCAGCTGGTAGGTGGCGGGGAAGAACAGCACCTCGATGGTGCCGTCCCGGTCGGCCAGGTTGACGATCGCCCAGGCGTTGCCCTGCTTGGTCATCTTCGGCTGGATGCTGGTGATCAGCCCGGACAGGCGGACCACGCCTTCGGTGCGACCGGAGGCCACCAGCTCGGGGATGGTGGTGTCCCGGTTGGCGGAGAGGATGTGCTCGGTGCCGTCCAGCGGGTGCGCCGAGACGTACATGCCGAGCATCTCCCGCTCGGTGGAGAGCAGCTGTTTACGCGGCCATTCGCTCTCGTCGATCTTCACATCGAGGCCGAATCCGGATTCCGCGCCGCCTTCGTCGCCCCCGAGCCCGGCGAACAGGTCGTCCTGTCCGTACGCGGCGGCCTTCTTCAGCGGCACGACCGCGTCGATGGCCGGTTCGTGCGCGGCGGTCAGCCCTTTACGGGTGTGACCGAGCGAGTCGAACGCGCCGGCCTTGATGAGGGATTCGACCGCCCGCTTGTTGAGCGCGGGCAGCTCGGCCTTGTCGAGGAAGTCGGCGAAGGAGGCGAATTTCCCCTTGGTCTTACGGGCCGCGATGATGGTTTCGATGACGTTGTCGCCGACATTGCGTACCGAGCGGAGGCCGAAGCGCACGTCGTCGCCGATGGCCGCGAACTCCGCGACGGACTCGTTGACGTCGGGCGGCATGACGGTGACGCCCAGCTTGCGCGCGTCGGCCAGGTAGATGCCCGCCTTGTCCTTGTCGTCTCCGACGGACGTCAGCAGCGCGGCCATGTATTCGGCCGGGTAGTTCGCCTTGAGATAGGCCGTCCAGTAGGAGACCAGGCCGTATCCGGCGGTGTGGGACTTGTTGAACGCGTATCCGGAGAACGGGAGCATGACGTCCCAGATGGCCTTCACGGCCTCCTCGGAGTAGCCGTTCGTCCGCATGCCGGCGTGGAACTTCTCCCATTCGGCGGCCAGCACTTCGGGCTTCTTCTTGCCCATCGCGCGGCGGAGCATGTCGGCGCCGCCGAGGGTGTAGCCGGCGAGGGTCCGGGCGATGGCCATGATCTGCTCCTGGAAGATGAGCAGATGGTGGGTGGAGCCCAGGATCGGGTCGAGAATCTCCTTCAGTTCGGGGTGGATCGGGTCAGGATTCTGTTTGCCGTTCTGCCGCAGCGCGTAGTTGGTGTGCGCGTTGGCGGCCATCGGGCCGGGCCGGTAGAGGGCGAGGGCCGCCGCGATGTCCTCGAATCGTGACGGCTCCATCAGTTTCAGCAGAGCGCGCATGCCGCCGCCGTCGAGCTGGAAGACGCCGAAGGTGTCGCCGCGGCCGAGGAGTTCGAAGGTCTTCTCGTCGTCGAGGGGGATGACGACTTTCCCGGGGTCGCCGTCCATCGGATCGACGGTGGCCAGCTTGATGCCGCGGTTCTCGCGGATGTTCTGCAGCGCGTGGTCGATGACGCCCAGGTTGCGCAGCCCCAGGAAGTCCATCTTGACCAGACCCATGGCCTCGCAGGACGGATAGTCGAAACCGGTGATCTTCACGCCGTCCGCGGCCCGCATGTGCAGCGGGATACGGTCGGTCAGCTTGGTCTTGGAAAGAATCACCGCGGCCGCGTGCACGCCGGTGCCGCGGGTCAGGCCCTCGACGCCCTTGGCCGTGTCGATGACCTTCTTGACGTCCGGCTCGTTCTCGTACATCTGCCGGATCTCGCCGGCCTCGCCGTACCGCGGGTGTCCGGGGTCGAAGATGCCGTCCAGAGGGATGGACTTGCCCATGATGTCCGGCGGCAGCGCCTTGGTGATCCGTTCGCCGTGGCTGAACGGATAGCCGAGGATGCGCGAGGAGTCCTTGATCGCGTTCTTGGCCTTGATCTTGCCGAACGTGTTCACCATGGCGGTGTACGCGTCGCCGTACTTCTCGGTGACGTAGCGCACCATCTTGTCGCGCTGGCGGTCGTCGAAGTCGAGGTCGACATCCGGCGGGTTGATGCGCTCGGGGTTCAGAAAGCGTTCGAACAGCAGGCCGTGTTCCAGCGGGCACAGCTCGGTGATACGGGTGGCGTACGCGACGAGGGAACCGGTCGCCGAACCACGGCCCGGGCCGACCGGCACGCCGTTGTCCCGCGCGTATTTGCAGATGTCGGCGACCACGAGGAAGTAGCTGGAGAATCCCATGGGCCCGATGACCGTCATCTCGGTCTCGAAGCGTTCCATGACCTCGGCGGGGACAGGGTCGCCGTAGCGCGTGGCGAGGCCCTTGAGGACTTCCTTGCGCAGCCACGACTCCTGGGTTTCCCCCTCGGGCACGTCCGGGTACTGCGGCATCTCGTCGACGTAGTCGAAGACTTCGTTGTACGGCTCGATGCGTTCCGCGATGAGCAGGGTGTTGTCGCACGCCGCGGGGAGTTCGGAGAACAGGGCGCGCATTTCCTGCGCGGTCTTGAGGTAATAGCCGCCGCCCTGGAACCTGAAGCGTTTCTCGTCGGCCTTGTTCTTTCCGACGCCGATGCACAGCAGGTTGTCGTGCGCGTCCGCCTGGTCCTCGTGGATGTAGTGCGCGTCGTTGGTGGCCAGCAGGGGGATGTCCAGGTCCTTGGCCAGGCGCAGCAGCCCGTCCCGGACGTCCCGCTCGATGGACAGGCCGTGGTCCATCAGCTCCAGGAAGTAGTGCTCACGGCCGAAGATGTCCTGGTAGGCGGCGGCGACCTCACGGGCCTCGGCGTACTGGTTCAGCCGCAGCCGGGTCTGGATCGCGCCGGAGGGGCAGCCGGTCGTCGCGATGATGCCCTCGGCGTGCTCGCCGATCAGCTCCATGTCCATGCGGGGCTTGCCGGCCGGGAACTGTCCGCTGTAACTGGCTTCGGTGGACAGATAGAAAAGATTGCGCAACCCCTGGACGTTCCGGGCCCACATCGTCATATGGGTGAACCGGCCGCCGCCGGACACGTCTTTCGAGCCCTCACCGTCGTCCGACATGGCGCGCTGCCCGCCCGGCCCCCAGAATTCCTGCTTACGGTGGCGGCGCGAGGACGGGGCGACGTAAGCCTCGATGCCGATGATCGGTTTGACGTCGTCGAAGTCTTTGGACACCTGGTGGAACTCATAGGCACCGAACATGTTGCCGTGATCGCTCATCGCGACGGCGGGCATCGACTGGCGTGCGACTTCGGCGAACATGGGTTTAAGCTTCTGCGCGCCGTCGAGCATGGAATATTCGGTGTGATTGTGCAGGTGAACAAAGCTGTCGGCCACCGTCCGGGCACCTCCACGAGACGAAGAGAGCCCCAACCCTAGCCGCGCCCGCCGTTCGAAAAATCGGTCCTGCGCGCCGGGGCGGAGATCCTTTACCGTGGTGAATTGGTGACCTGCGAGATCGCGGGAGAAAGATCTTCATGGGCGGCGTGGCGCCGTATCACCCCGCACGCGCGGGGACCACGCCAAGATCGCGGCGAGACGCTGACGGGACCACCCCCGCACGCGCGGGGACCGCAGGGCGTGACCAGTGGGTGCGGCTGGTGCCGGCGGGCCTCGGCCCGTGTGGTCGAGTGGTCGGCGACCGCCGCCGGGACTTCGGTGCCGGTCGGCGGGAGGTTCTGTGCGGTCCTGTCGGGTCGGTCGGGTGGCGGGATGGATCGTTGTCCGGTGGTTGTCGCTTTCCGGGGCCTGGATGCATGGTGAGTAGTCGTTGATGGTGCAATATTTTCTGGCCACTTGGCCGTTCGGTGGCCGGCGTGGCTCGAACCATTCGGTTCTGGGTTCCTGGAACATCAGATTCCCGTCAACAAGGAAACTTCATGGCCCCCGCCAGAAGTTCCTATTTGACCTTCGTTGCGGTCGCTGCTTCAGTTGAGGCGCTGAGATTGCCGTGCTGCCCTCACGTGGGGCTTTCGGTAATTGGCGACAGGTAAACGGGGGAAAGACAGATATGGCGATCACGCCTGCTACAACTATCGTTCAGAACGCGTCCGACGACGGTCAGGACCGGATCGTCCGCCTGGACGCGGGGCCCGCGGACATCGCCGAACTCAAGCGGCTGCTGCGGAGCGGAGCCCGCTTCGGGAACGAGCAGTTCGACGAGGACGCGCACCTCGACGAGGTGATTCCGAAGCCCTGGGGCTACGAGTACCGGGCCTACGTGGACGAGCTCTTCGACTGCTGGGCGCTGCACATCGACGCCCCGCACGGTACGTCCGTCCATCTGCACCCGCGCAAGCTCACCTACCTGCTCTGCCTGGGCGGCCAGGGCGTGACCACGGGGCTGGACGGCACTTCCGTTCCGCTCCGGCAGGGCAGCATCGTACGGGTCGCGCCCGGGGCGTTCCACGGAACACGGAACGCGGGCGACGAACCGCTGGAACTGATCGAGGTCGAGTCGCCGCGGAACAAGTTCGACCTGATGCGGCTGAAGGACGACTACAACCGGGCCGGTACGGCGTACGAGTCGAACTCTCTCGACACGTCGAAGTACCCGATGCGAAAGGTGCTGTCCTTTCCGCACACACGGATGCGGGCGCACACCCCGGACGGGCGGTTCCGGTTCGAACTGCGTACCGGAATGGACGTGTTCTACCGGCGGCGGGCGGAGGACCTGTTCCACATCCCGCTCTGCGTGTCCGGTGCCGTCTACGCGGACCTGGAGATCCTGACCGGCCGCCCGGAGGACGCCCGGCGGGTGCACACCGACATGCAGTATCTGTGCGTCAGCGTCGCAACCGCACGGGCCAAGACCGCCTGACGGGAGCGAGTGGCGTAGTAGCCAAGTAGGCGGAAAGCAGTAAGCAGCGAGAAAAAGCGAGAAAAAGCGAGAAAAGCAGAGTCACGGGGGAGTAGCAATGTCGCAAAGTGCTGTCATCGTCACCGGTCAGGGTTTCCAGGACCACGACGTCGTGTTCACCTACTACCGCCTTCTCGAAGAGGGCTGGCACGTCGACATCGCCACGAAGAACGGCGACGCGACCACCGGCAAGTACGGTGTCCCGCTGCCGATGGACAAGACGGCGCGGCCGCTCATCGCGTACGAGGACCTGTCGGTGGACCTGTACGACGCCGTGATCCTCACCGGCGGTCACGAGGCGCCGGACCGGGTGCGCCAGGTCCGCGGCGTGCTGGACTTCGTGGCGGGCATGGCCGACGCGGGCAAGGTGGTCGCCGGGCTCTGTCACGGGCCCTGGATCATGGTGAGCGCCGGAGTGCTGCGGAACCGGAAGGCATGCGCGTACATCGGGCTGCGCGACGACGTGGTCAACGCGGGCGCCGAGGTCGTCGAGAGCGATGTCATCGTGGACGGCAACATCATCACGTGCTCGTACTACGGCTACATGGGGGCGTTCATGCGCGCCGTGTTCGAGACCGCGCAGAAGATCGCGGAGAAGGACAGCGCCTGATGGGCCGCCACGCCGCCGTCGGGACGGACCCGTACCGTCCCGGCCGGCCCGGCACCCGCACGGGCCTGCTCGCGCTCGACTTCGACGGTGTCATCTGTGACGCCCTCGACGAATGCGCCCTGGTCACCTGGCTCGGAGAACGTCCGCACGACCGGACCGTGACCGGCCCCGGGCAGCTGGAGCGGCTGCCCGGGGCGTTCACCGAGCGGTTCCGCACCGTGCGGGACTACTCGCGACTGCTGGACCATTTCCTGGTGGCGCATCTGCCCGAGGCGGACAGCATCACCTCGCAGTCGGACTTCGACCAGCTCTTCAGCTCGCTTCCCAGGGAGCGCGTCGAACGGTTCACGACGGCGGCGTCGGCGGCGCGGGAGTGGTTCCGGGCGGCGGAGCCGGACTTCTGGCTCGGGCTGCACACGCTGTATCCGGGCGTACCGGAGCTGCTGCGGCATGCCGGGACGGTGGTGATCGTGACGGCGAAGGACGAGCCCTCGGTCCGTTCCATCCTCAGGCGGCACGGACTGGAACAGACCGTGGCCGAGGTCTTCGGAGAGTGCCGCCACAAGGCAGCAGCCATTCAGGAGGCGTGCGCGCGGCGGGGGCTGCCGCTGGACGCCGTGACGTTCGTGGACGACAACCTGTCCAACGTACGGAAGGTGGCGGCGATGGGGGTCCGGGCCCGATGGGCGCAGTGGGGGTACCAGACTCCCGAACATCGGGCGGAAGCGGCTCGGCACGGGATCGAGGGGCTGGAACTGGGCGGGATCGACGCCCTGTCGGCCGGCGCGTGAGCAGCCCTTGGCGCCGGCGGGGCACTGGTGCCAGGGGCGCTTGCGCTCCGGTACGGGGCCGGCACACACCCGCACGCCGGAGCGCCCAACGCCCGAGCACCGGCACGCCCGAGCCCCGTCTCACCCGATCGTTCGGCTCTTCCCAGAGGACCCGCATGTCTACCGCCACCACCACTCACCCTTCCCGCCCCTCCCGCCCCACTCCCCGGCGTCGCCGACGTCCCGGGTTCTCCATTCAGCTCGCGTTGCTGGTGGCGATGGCCTTCGCCATCCCCGCGCAGCTCTACCTCGCGATCCCGATCGCCGGCCGTATCCAGACCGCCTACGGGGTCGACGCCGCGTCCGCCGCCTGGACCGGTGCCGCGTTCTCCTTCGCCTACGCCCTCGGCTTCCTGGTCTTCGGTCCCTTGTCCGACCGGGTCGGGCGGCGGCCCGTACTCGCGATCGGTGCCCTGGCCACGGCAGTGATCACCGCGCTGACTGCCGCCGCGCCGGACTTCGGCTGGTTCCTGACCGGCCGTGTCCTGCAGGGTTTCGCGGCCGCTGCCTTCGCGCCCGCCGCGCTCGCCCACGTGACCGAGCGGGCGCCCGCCGCCCGACGGCCGGTCGCGCTCTCTCTGCTCACGACCGGCTTGCTGGGGGCGGGCATCGCCGGGCAGGTGTTCGGCCAGCTGATGGCGGAGCACGCTGACTGGCGGGCGGCATTCTGGCCGGCGGCGATCGGGTACGCGATGGCTGCCGCGGTCTTGTGGCGGCTGCTGCCGCCGGGCTCGACCGGCTCGGCGGCTTCGGTCCGCGAGGTCGCGGAGGCGGCGTCGGGGCTCATACGTACCAAAGGGCCGGCGGCGGTGTTCGGATCCGCGCTGACCGTGTTCGGGAGCTTCGTCGCCTTCTACGCGGTACTGGAGCGGGAGTTGCGGGAGACGTCCGGGTTCGACGCGGACCAGTTGCTGCTGGTGCAGGCGGTCGGAGCGGCGGGGTTGCTGGCGGGGCCACTGGTGAACCGGCGGTTCGGCGCCAAGGGGCCGCGTACACTCGCCGTCGCCGGATACCTGACCGCGGCGGCCGGACTGCTGCTGGCCTTGCCGGCGCAGGCCGCCGCCATGACCGGGGTACTGATCGGCGTCAGTGCGCTCTTCGTGGCCGGTACCAGTCTGATCGTGCCGGGGCTCGTCGGGCTGCTGCACGAACTCGCGCCGCACGCGCGCGGGACGGCGGGCGCGGTCAACACCTTCGTCCTGTTCGTCGGGGCGTCGGCCGGGCAGCTCGCCGCCGCGCAGCTCGGCTACCGGCCCATGCTGGTGGTCCTCGTCCTCGCCACACTCGCCGCCGGCCTCACCGTGGCCGTCTTCACCCGGAGTGCGCCATGCCCGTAATGCCGGCCGTCAATGCCGCGAAGAACGTGTTGTTCGTCCTGACCAGCCACGATGTCCTCGGCCGTACCGGCGCTCCCACGGGCTTCCATCTGGGGGAGACCGCCGTGCCCTGGCACCGGCTGCGTGCCGACGGCCACACCGTGGACTTCGTCTCCGTACGGGGCGGCCGGCCGCCGGTCGTCGGCCACGATCCCGCCGACCCCGCCCAGCGGGCCTTCATGGCGGACCCGGACGGCGGCGGCCGGCTCTCCCGGACGCTGCGGCCGGAGGAGGTGGAACCGGGCGCTTACGCGGGTGTCTTCTTCGTCGGCGGGCACGGCACGATGTGGGACTTCCGGGGCCACCCGGTCCTGCACGCCATCGGCCGGCAGGTGTACGAGTCCGGCGGGGTCCTCGCGGCGATCTGTCACGGTCCCGCGGTGCTCGTGGACCTGACCCTCTCGGACGGCAGCCACCTGGTGGACGGCCGCGAACTGACCGCGTTCTCGAACGCGTCGGAGAGCATGCGCGGACTGGCCGACGTCGTACCGTTCCCGCTGCAGACCGCGCTGGAGGAGGCCGGCGCGAGCTTCTCCGCCGCTCGCGACCGGTCGCCGCACGTGGTGGTCAGCGGGCGACTGGTCACCGGGCAGAATCCGCAGTCGTCCGCCGGGCTCGGGGACCGCATGGCCGAATTGCTCCTGGCACACCCGGAGCGGCGACCGTGATCAGCCACCGGTCTCCGCCGCTGTTCTCGCCGGCAACCGGAGCCCCCATGGCCGGATGTCCCGGAGAATTGCCACCTCATACACATCTCTATGGGGTCCATGAGCCACGCTATTGGCGACCGGCTCGCCCCGATGCCTACCTTCGAACGGCTGGGAGCCGGACGCGTCCGCCGGCTCATCCGTAACCTCTCGATCAACCGGAGAAAATGTCATGACCAAGAAGGTCCTGTTCGCACTCACCAGCCATGGCGTCCTCGGCGACACCGGCCGGAAGACCGGTTTCTACCTTCCCGAAGTGGCCCATCCTGCCGCTGTTTTCCGCAAGGCGGGGTACGACCTCGACTTCGTGTCCGTACAGGGCGGTGCGCCGCCGCAGGACGGTTTCGACCCCGGGGACCAGGTGCAGGCCGACTTCCTCGCCGACCCGCACATCGAGACCGCCCTGTCGGCCACCGCCGCTCCCGGTGATCTGACGGCCGCCGATTACGACGTCATCTTCTACGCGGGCGGGCACGGTGCCATGTGGGACCTGGCCGAGTCGGAGGTGCTGGCCGAACTGGCCGCGGGGATCTACGAGCAGGGCGGGGTCGTCGCCGCGGTCTGCCACGGCCCGGCCGGACTGGTCAATGTCCGGCTCGGTGACGGTTCGTACCTGGTGGACGGCAAGCAGGTCTCGACCTTCACCAACGAGGAGGAGGCCGCCGTCGGGCTGACCGAAGTGGTGCCCTACCTGCTGGAGAGCAAGCTCGCCGAGCGCGGCGCGAAGATCACCAAAGCCGGGAACTTCGCCGCACACGCCGTCGCCGACCAGCGGCTCGTCACCGGCCAGAACCCGGCCTCGGCCGTACGGGTCGCCGAGCTGGTGCTGGAGCAGTTGGCGGCCGGCTCCGCCTGACCTCGGTGCCCGCCCGCACCGTCGTCACAGGGGCCCGTACGGGGACGACGGCTTCTCGTGCTTCCGGGCACGCGGAGGTAGTCCCCTAGACGTATATTCGTCACCCTGTGCACCGACTTCCCGTCCGTCGCCGACGCGGCCGCCCCTTGTGCCGCACCATGGCTGCGAGGCTCCCGGCCAGCCCCCCAACGCCCAGCCCGGCGTCCTCGCGCACCAGGTATCACCACACAGCAAGGCCGTACCAGTCATCCGCCGAGTCCGCTCCGGGGGACGAAGGCATCAGCAGGGCAAGCGCGGGGGGCGCCGAGCATGGTCGTGCAATTGAGCTGGCTCAGGACGTTCGTGACCGTCTACCGTCTGGGTTCCTTCACCAAGGCGGCGCAGAGTCTGGAGCTTTCGCAGCCGACCGTCACGCACCAGGTCCGCAATCTTGAACGTACGTTCGGCAAGGCGCTCTTCGAACGCGTTCCCCAGGGTGTCGTACCGACCTGCGCCGCCGATCTGCTCATCCGCGACGTGCAGGGACCGGTCGACGCCCTCGGGGGCGTGGTCGAGCGGCACTTCGGCGGCAGCTCCGACAGCCGTCCGCTGTGCGTCGGCGGACCGGCGGAGCTGATCACCTCCCGGGTCGTGGCAGCGGTCAGCGACCTGATCGCCGACGGCCTGCGGATCAACTTCCGCTTCGGTCTCGCCGACAACCTCCTGGACCGTCTGACGAGCGGCGACTACGACCTCGTCCTGTCGACCGTCCGGCCCCGGCTGCGCGGGATCAGCGCCACGACGCTGGTCGACGAGGAGTTCGCGATGCTCGCCTCACCCGAACTGGCCGACGGCGTCCCGGCCGGGCAGATCATGAAGGAGGGGCCGGCGGCCGTCCTCGACAAGTACCCGCTGATCGCCTACGCCGAGTCGCTGCCGATCATCCGCCGTTACTGGCTCACCGTCTTCGGGGTGCGCCCCACCTCGGCCCCCTCCGTCGTCATCCCGGACCTGCGAGGGGTGCTGGCCGCGGTCAAGTCCTCCGCCGGGATCTCCGTGCTGCCCACCTACCTGGCGGCCGACGCACTCCGGCACGGCGAGGTCGTCAAACTGCTGGAGCCCGAGATCCCGCCCATCAACACCTTCTACCTCGCCACCCGGGACGGAAGCCTGTGCCACCCCGACCTGTCCCTGCTCCACGGCCATCTCCTGATGAAGGCCCGGACGTGGGGGTAGCCGCCGCAGCCTTTCGAAGCCGGCCGTCCGGGACCGCCGGTGCGGCACGTTCCGGACGGCAGACCCTCACGGGACGTCGTTCTCCTGTTCGTGACGGATGTTGCCGTCCTCGTCGATACGGGGGTGCATCCGCTCCGGAGGATGACTGTCGGCGTCGGACGGGCGCGCCCCCTCCGGCCCGTCCGGGCCCCAGCGCAGGAGCCGGCGGGCGCGGCAGATCCGGTGGACGGTGCCCCGGGCCTCGACCTGGTTGACCCGTTCGGCCCGGAGCCGGTCGGCGGCGCGGACGTACTCGGCCAGCTCTCCGGCGGCAGGGCCTGTGCCCTCGGCAGCCACCGTACGGGCGTCGGTGGTCATGTTGTCGGCCTCCCAGGGGATGAGCCCCTTCAGGCGCGGCTGCAACCACGTCAGGGCGAAGTCCAGCGACCTGCGGGCCGCGTGCGCACTGGCGTGCAAGCCGCTGCTCGATTCCCACCCGGGGTCGTTGCGCTCCACGACCCTGAAGGCCGTGGGCAGCAACATCACGTCGGGATGGGTCTCCAGCGCCTTACGGGAGTCGGCGCGCACGTCCTCGGGGAACCGGACGCCGCTGTACGCCAGGCCGCGCAGCATCAGGCGTTCCGCGGCCTGGGTGGGCGTGACCGGCGCCTCGGGGTCGAGCAGCAGGCCGTCGTCGATCGGGTCCCTGGCGCTGCGGCTCCAGTCCGGCACGGTGGGCTCGGGGTCGGTCGGGCGGGGCTGCTCGATGCCGTCCGGCCCCGTCCCCGCGTACTCCTCCGCACGGACGATCCGGTAGCGGGTGGTGAGCACGGTGAGTTCGTCGACGCGTTCGCTCTCCAGCCGGGCGACCGCCGCCAGCAGGGCGCACCGCTCCTCCCGGTCCTGGGCCTCGTCCTTCGCGCGGCACCACAGCAACGAGTTGAGGCTGTCCCGGGCCTGCTGCGGGCAGCCGGCGTCCACCGCGACCACCACCCGCCACCGCGGTGCCTGCCCGGCGTCCTGCGCGGCCACCCCGAACAGCGGGCCCCGCACCAGTATCGCCGCGGTCTGCAGCTTGGCGTCGAGCGCGTCGGCCTCCATGACCGCCTCCACCGGATCCTCCGGATGCCGCACCACGATCGGCCACATCCGGCCCCGACCCACGTTCTCATGCCCCATGCCCTCATCCTGTCGATCGCGGCGGGAGCGCGGCACGGTTTTCCCTATTCCCGCCCGCCGTCCTGCGGCGCGTGCTCCGGCCGCACGCCGCGCCGACACCGGCTCCTACGCCGAGGTGATCTCGACCGGCAGCGTCTTGAGGCCGTTGACGAAGTTGGAGCGCACGTACCGGGGTGCGGCGGTGAGGCGGACGTCGGACAGGCGGGGGAGCAGCTCCTCGAACATGACACGCAGCTCCAGCCGGGCCAGCGAGCTGCCCAGACAGAAGTGCGGGCCGGCCTTGCCGAAGGTGAGGTGATCGTTGGCGGTGCGGGTGACGTCGAAGCGGTACGGATCGTCGAAGACCGCCTCGTCGCGGTTGCCCGAGGCGAACCAGAGGACGACCTTCTCGCCCTCCGCCACCCGCCGGCCGCCCAGCTCGGTGTCACGGGTGGCGGTGCGCCGGAAGTGGTGGACGGGGGAGGACCAGCGCAGGAACTCCTCGACGGCGCCCGGCATCAAGGACGGGTCGCGGCGCAGTTTCTCGCGCTGTTCCGGGTGGTCGATCAGGGCGAGCATGGTGTGGGAGACGGCGTGCCGGGTGGTCTCGTTGCCCGCGACGACCAGCAGCAGGAAGTAGTTGTCGAAGTCCCGCGCCGACAGCGGCATCCCGTCGGACGGCATCCGGTTGACGAGCCGGCTCACCAGGTCGTCGCCGCCGGCGCCCCGGCGCCGCGCCGCCAGCTCCCGCCCGTACGCGAAGACCTCCAGCGCCGCCGGGCTGCGGAAGGGCAGGTCGCGGTAGAGCTCGCTCTCCGCGGTGCCGAGCAGTACGTCCGCGTAGTCCGGGTCGGTGTTGCCGATGATGCGGTTGCCCCAGTCGATCAGCCGCCGGGTGTCGTGCCCGGGGACGCCGAGCATGCGGGCGAGGACGTTGACGGGGAAGTCGGCCGCGACCTCCTGGACGAAGTCGAAGCGGCCCTTGGCGAGCGCCGCGTCGAGGGTGCGTGCGGTCAGCCCGCGGAGGAACACCTCGTACGTGGCGACGGCACGCGGAGTGAACTGCTGCTGCAACAGTCTGCGCATGGCCCGGTGGCGCGGGCCGTCGGTCTCCAGGAGGGAGCGGCGGGTCTCGCGGTGCCGCTCGTCGACCTCTTCGAGGTTGGTGAACCGGGTGGAGGTGAACGTGTCGGGGTCACGGCCGGCGCGCACGATGTCGGCGTGCCGGGTGACGGCCCAGAAGCCGCTGCCGGGCGCGGCCTCCGGCTGCCAGTGGACGGGGTCCTCGCGGCGCAATGTGTCGAACATCCGCCAGCACAGCTCGCCGTCGGTGAAGTTGTCGTGGTCGGTGAGGTCGACTGCGTCGAGGGGCAGGGGTTCGGGTGCGCGGGAAGCGGCGGAAGCGGTGGTCATGGGGCCGTCCTTGCGAAGAAGGCGAGGAGGGTGGCACGAAGGGTGGCACAGGAAGGAAACGAAACCGGTGCAGGCGGAATCCGTCACATGGCCCGTCACATGAGAAAGGCGTACTCCTTGAACTCCCAGTCCGTGACGTGCTGCTGGAACCGCTCGATTTCATTGCGCTTGTACGTGAGAAAGGAATGGGTGAAGTCGGCTCCCAGCATGTCCGTCAGTTCCGAGTCACCCTCCAGCGCGTCCAGCGCCTCGGAGAGTGTGCACGGCAGCCGCGCCGCGGTGTTCTCCCGGTAGCCGTAACCTTCCAGCGGCTCGGGCGGCTCGCGTTTTTCCCGCAGGCCGAGTCCCACGGCGGCGATCGCGCCCGCGACGGCGAGATAGGGGTTGGCCGCGGCGTCACCGAGACGCAGTTCCAGACGGGTGCCGCCGCCGCGCTCGGGCGGTATGCGCACCATGGCGCTGCGGTTGTCCAGCCCCCAGTCGATCAGCCACGGGGCGAGGCTGTCCGGGCCGAACCGCTTGTAGGAGTTGACGGTCGGGTTGAGCAGCGCGGTGAGCGCGGGCGCGTGGGCGAGGACACCGGCGGTCGCGTGCCGCGCCGCGGCGGACAGGCCGTGCGGGTCGCCCTCGTCGCGGCCTTCGAAGACGTTGCGCCCGTCCGGGTCGGCCATCGACAGATGCAGGTGGAAGCCGGAGCCGCCCTCCTCGTTGAAAGGCCTGGCCATGAAGGTGGCGAGGCGTCCTTCGGCGCGGGCGATCTCCTTGACGGCCGCCTTGAAGCGGAACGCGCGGTCGGCGGCGTCGAGTGCCGCCGAATGGTCGAGGTTGATCTCGAACTGACCGCTGCCGAACTCGCGGTTCCCGGCCGTCACGCCGATCTCCAGTTCCCCCAAGTGCCGCAGGGTGCGCAGGAGATGGCCGTCGGGGTCGCCGCGCAGCCCCGCGCTGTAGACGTTGCCCGGCGCCCGCCCGTACGGCGACCAGCCGGTGACCGCACTCTCGTCCCGCTCGCACAGGTAGTACTCCAGCTCGGGGCCGACCACCGGGTGCAGTTCCGCGCCGATCCGGTCGAGGACGCGGCGCAGCAGGTCACGCGGGGATTCAGGGGCCGGGCGCCCGGTCGCCGGGTCCAGGGCCTCACCCAGGCACCAGGCGACGCCGGGCTCCCAGGGGAGCCGGTGCAGGGTGTCCAGGTCGGGCCGGACCGAGATGTCCGGCATCCCGGCCGACAGGCCCCCCGGCATGGGAACGGTGTCGCTCTGGGGGCTGGTGTGGTAGACCGCGCGGCAGAACGCCAGGCCGTGGTGCGTGGCGGCCGGCAGGTGGCCGACGAGGATGTCGCGGGCGCGGTCGGCGCCGAGCAGATCGGGGTAGACGACGCGCACCACGTCGATGTCCTGTGCGCGCAGTGCCGCGACGGCCTGCCGGGCCTGGTCGCTGTGTGCCGGGCTCTGTTCGCTCACCCTGTCCAGCCTTCCTGCGGGGACTGTGCGCGGGCCCACTCGGGATGTCGTTTGGGGTCGAACATTATGGAGGAGGCGGGAGCCGCGCAAGGGGGTGCGGTGGATCGGCGGCGCGGCCGGCCCGCTCGTGACAATCCGGCGGTGAAGGCATATCGTACGGGCCCAAACGATAAGCCGGTACGCCGGGCGGGAAACCCGAGGAGTCCGCTGTGCCCACCGAGCCCACCGCGTCAACCGAGCCCACCGCGTCAACCGAGCCCATCGCGCCGGCCGTCCGGGGTTTCTTCCCGCCCAGGACCGCCACGGGCCGGGCCTCGCTGATCCCGTCCCCGCCCTGGTACTACTCGGGCGACCTGCTCACCGTCGAGTACCGCACCGATCCCGCCCGGGTACGCGAACTCCTCCCCGGACCGCTCGTCCCCGCGGACGAGGACCCGGGTGCCGTCGCGCTGATCTGGGCCGACTGGCAGTCCTGCGGCGCCGGGAGGGAGGAACTGCTCGACCCGGTGCGCAGCCAGTACAAGGAGTGCTTCGCGGTCGTACGCTGCGGCTACCGCGGCCGTACGTACTCGCGCTGCGTCTACATCTGGGTCGACAAGGACTTCGCCGTCGCCCGCGGGATCCACCAGGGCTACCCGAAGAAGCTCGGCTCCATCCACCTGACCAGGCCCCACCCGTACGGGCCCGCGCCCCGCATCGAGCCCGGCGCCGTCTTCGGTGCGACGCTCGCGGCGGGGGACCGGCGGCTGGCACAGGTGGTCGCCACGCTGCGCGGGCCGTCGGCGACGGGCGGCTTCGTCAACGGCCACCCGATGGCCCACCACCGCGTGCTGCCCTCGGTCGACGGGACGGGACTCGCGCTGGACGAGCTGGTCGAGAGCGGAGCCGCTTCCTTCGAGGCGGGCCCGGCGTGGGCGGCGGACGCGGAGCTGGACCTGTTCGAGTCGCCCACGGAGGAACTGGCGGCCCTCGCCGTCGCGGAGCCGATCGGGGCTTACTACCGTCAGGTGGGGGTGTGCTGGAACGGGGGGACGGTGCTGGAGCAGAGCGCGGGCGCGTAGCGGTACGCGCCCGGCCTCGCGGCGTCACGGGGAGGGCGGCGGTACTGGTCGGCCGTACCCGTCAGCGGTTCCCGCCGGTGGTGCCGGTCAGCGGTACGGGGTCACCGCGGAGTCACGGTGAAGTCGAACGGCACCCGCCCCGCGTCGACCGAGGTCAGGCCGCCGTCCACGGTCAGCGTCGCCCCGTTGACGTACGACGACCGCGGCCCCAGGAGCCACAGCACGGCATCCGCGACCTCCGCGGCCGCCGCCGCACGCCGCTGCGGCACCAGCGCCGTGGCCCGCGCGTACGCGGCGTCCAGGGAGAGCCCGCCGCCGAACTCCCGCATCTCCTCGTCGGCCATCTCCGTGCGCGTCCAGCCGGGGCAGACCGTGTTGGCGCGTACTCCGTGCGGCCCGAACTCGGCGGCGATGACGCTCGTCAGCATCCCGGCCCCCGCCTTGGACGCGGCATACGCACTCGCGCCCGCGGCGGCGCGCAGCCCGGCGACGGAGCCCACGGTGACGAACGCGCCCCGGGTGGCCGCCAGATGGGGAAGGGCCGCGCGGGCGAGCAGGAAGACGGAGGTGAGGTTGGTGCGCAGCGTGGCGTCCCAGTCCTCGTCGCTGAGTTCGAGCAGGCCGCCGGGGCGTACGGTTCCGGCGTTGGCGACCACGCCGTCCAGCCGGCCGTGGTCCCGCACCACGGCCGCGACCAGCTCGTCGACCTCGCCGCGCACGGTCACGTCGGCGACGTAAGGTGTCGCGCCGCACGCCTCCGCGACCTCGCGCAGCGCCCCGGCGCGCCGGGCACACACGGCGACGCGCGCCCCGGCGTCCGTACCGCGCGCGGCGACGGCGGCACCGATCCCGCTGCTCGCTCCGGCCACGAGCAGGACGGGGCGGTCACCGGGGGCGACCCGGTCGGGCTGATCGGTCCGGCCGGGCTGATCGTGCTGGGCCGGCTCATCGTGCTGGGTCGGTTCATCGTGCTGGGCCGGCTCATCGGACGGCGTCATGCGGAACTCCCTTTCGCCGAGGGCGGTGCGACGGTGTGCTGGGTACGACGGAGAAAACGGGCCCAGGGGCGCCGGAGGGTCGCCGTGACCGTGCTTCCGGCTGCCGTGACCGTGCTTGCGGAAAAATGCTTCCGGAGGAGGGCGGATGGGCCGGTACGGTGCGGGTTATCGTTTGAGTCCGTAAGGATCGCGAACGGCAACGGTCTTACGGGGGCGCACGGAACTCGGCAGGGGATTGCCGGCGAGGGCGAGAGACGCGGGAGAACACGACGTGACGGAGCACCGTTCCATCCGGGAGACCGAGAAGGCCGTACAGGCCAAGCTGGGCGACACGCCGATCCGGCACGTACAGATGGTCGCAGTGGCGAACATCTACCGTGCCGCCGCGGCCGTGCGACAGCACTTCGAGAACTCCGTACTGCGGGGCGCCGAACTGTCCTGGACCTCGTTCGTCGTGCTGTGGGTCGTGTGGATCTGGGGCGAGACGGAGACCCGCCACGTGGCGGCGGAGGCCGGCATCTCCAAGGGCACCCTGACGGGGGTGTGCCGCACCCTCCAGAGCCGGGGCCTCATCGAACGCAACAGTCATCCCTCCGACGGGCGTCTGGTGCTGCTGCGGCTGACGGACCAGGGTGAGCGCCTGATGGCCGAGGTGTTTCCCGCCTTCAACGCGGAGGAGGTCTTCGTCTCCGACCGGCTGACCGACGAGGAGTGCAAGACACTGGCCGACCTGCTGCGGAAGATCGTGGTGCAGACGGAGGAGAACGGGGAGGAGCGGCGGCTCGCCCTCCTCGACGGGGCCGACCCCCGCCCGCGACGCAGCGGACGCCGCCCCTCCCGGAGCTGAACCGCCCCTCAGGAGAACCGCCTCCCGCACGCCTCGGTCAACGCGTCGAACAGGCCTTGCTGAGCGGGATCGGCGGCCGCCGTGTCCTCGGGGTGCCACTGCACTGCCGCGAACCACGCACGACGGCCCGGCAGTTCGAGGGCTTCCACGGTGCCGTCCGTGGCTCGCCCGGTGACGGCGAGCCCTTCGCCTAGCCGGTCCGCGCACTGGTGGTGGAAGCACGACACCTCCACGTTGTCGGCTTCCCTCGCCGCTTCCCCGGCCCCGGACACAGGCACAGGCACAGGCGCAGAAACAAGCACAGGCACAGGCACAGGCACAGAAACAGGCACAGATACCGGAGCCGCCCTCGTCATCGCGCTCGCGACCGTCGAACCCGCCGCGAGCGCGACACGATGGACCCGGTGCCGGTGGTCGTGCCCCTGGCCGCCCGTGTCCTGGCGCAACGTGTCCGGCATGAGTGTCACTCGCGTCTCTCCCGTCTCTTCCGGTACCGGCCTCCGGCATGGCGTTTGGGGTCAAATGATAGTCGTGCGGGGCCGTCGGGGAAGGGGTTGACCGCCTGGAGCGAGGCCGCCTATTTTGTTTGGCCTCAAACGAATTGGAGGCTGTGATGGCTCTCCCCGCGCCCGCACCGGGCTCCCCGGCGCACCCGGCAGGCCCGGCACCGTCGGACCACCGGGACCGTCCGCCCACCGCCACCACGGCCGGAGCCACCGCCGCGACGGCCGGAGCCCCCGGCACCCCGCCCGGAGCCACCACCCCGGCCACCACGCTCACCACCCAGCCCACCGGCTTCACCGCCACGATCGCCGGAGTCCCCGTCGACACCCGCCACTGGATCGGCGGCGAACGCCTCGCCTCCACCGCGACCTTCACCGACCGCTCACCCATCGACGGGACACCGCTCGCCGAGATCGCGCGGGGCGGCGCCGAGGAGGCGCGGGCGGCCGTCGCCGCCGCCCGCGCCGCCTTCCCCGGCTGGGCCGCGACGCCGCACCGGGAGCGCGCCCGGCTGCTGCACGCCGTCGCGGACGGCATCGAGGCGCGCCTCGAAGACCTCGCCGCCGTCGAGACGGCGGACAACGGCGCGCTGCTGCGCTCCCACCGGCGCGGCGTGGTGCCCCGTGCGGCGCACAACCTCCGCTTCTTCGCCGACCGCCTGCTCGCCCTCGGCCACGAGGACTTCGCCACCCGTGGCCACACCAACCACGTGACCTGGGACCCGGCCGGCCCCGCCGCGCTCGTCACACCGTGGAACGCGCCGCTGATGCTGGCCACCTGGAAGATCGGCCCCGCGCTGGCCGCCGGCGACCCGGTGGTCCTCAAACCCGCCGAATGGGCCCCGCTCACCGCCTCGCTCCTCGCGGACATCGCCGCCGAGGCCGGGCTGCCCCCGGGGGTCCTCAACGTCCTTCAGGGGTACGGGGACGAGGCCGGCGCGCCCCTCGTGTCCGACGCGGGTGTGCGCCGCATCAGCTTCACGGGCTCCGTGCCCACGGCGCGGCGGATCGCCCGTGCCGCCGCCGCGAACCTGGTGCCCACCAGCTTCGAACTCGGCGGAAGGTCCCCCCTGCTGGTCTTCGCTGACGCCGACCTCGACCTGGCCGCCGACCTGGCCGTCGAGCAGTACGACAACGCGGGCCAGGTATGCCTGGCCGCGACCCGGCTGCTCGTCGAGGACTCCGTACGGGAGGCCTTCCTGGAGCGCTTCACCGCCCGGGCCCGTGCCCTGGTCCAGGGCGACCCGCGCGAGGAGCCCACCGGTGTCGGCCCTCTCATCCACCCCTGGCACCTGGAACGGGTCGACGGCTTCGTCCGGCGGGCACTGGCCGACGGCGCCACCGCGCTCCTCGGCGGCGGCCCGCACACCGAACTGAACGCGCGGACCGGCGGCACGTACTACCGGCCGACGCTGCTGACCGATGTCGCGCAGGACTCGGAGATCGTGCAGGAGGAGGTTTTCGGTCCCGTGCTCACCCTCCAAAGCTTCAGCACCGAGGACGAGGCCGTGACCCTGGCCAACGACACCCGCTACGGGCTGGCCGCCACCCTCGCCACCGGGGACCGCGAGCGCGCGGCCCGTGTCGGCGCGCGGCTCGTCGCCGGGACGGTCTGGATCAACTGCTTCTTCGTCCGCGACCTGGCCGCGCCCTTCGGCGGCTCCCGCGAGTCCGGCACGGGGCGTGAGGGCGGCGACTGGAGCTTCGACTTCTACTGCGACCTCAAGAACACCGTCACGGCACCGAAGGGGTGGCAGCGGCATGGGTGAGATCGTCGGCGCCGGCCTGCTCGCCCACGTCCCCACCATCGTCCTGCCCGAAGCGGGCCGGCGGGAGCTGAACGGGGGACGGGAGGTCAGCCTCGTACCGGGGCTGCGCAGGCTGCGCCGGGACGTCTTCGAGACGCTCGACTACGACACGGTCGTCGTCCTGGACTCGCACTGGGCGACCACCGTCGAATTCGTCGTCGCCGCGCAGGACCGCAGGGCCGGGCTCTACACCTCCGACGAACTGCCGCGCGGTATGTGCCGGATGCCCTACGACTTCCCCGGAGACCCCGAACTCGCCGGCTCCATCGCCGCGTTCGCCAACAAGCACGGCACCTGGATCACCCCGGTCGACGACCCGTGCCTGCCCATCCACTACGCCACCGTCAACCTCTGGACGTACCTGGGCCAGGGGCTGCCCGACAAGCGGTGGCTCTCCGTCGGGGTGTGCCAGACCGGAGACGACGAGGACCACCTCCGGCTCGGCCGCGCGCTCGCCGACGGCATCGCCGCACTGCCGGACCGCAAGGTGCTGCTGATCGCCTCCGGCGCGCTGTCCCACACCTTCTGGCCCCTGCGCGAACTGCGCGACCACGAGGCGAGCGACCCGGCCCACCTCCGTACCCCCGGGGCGCGGGCCGCCGACGAGCAGCGGATCGCCTGGTTCCTGCGCGGCGACCACGCGCGCGTGCTGCGCACCATGTCCGAGTTCGCCGCCCACCGGCCCGAAGCGGGCTTCGGGCACTACCTGATGCTGGCGGGCGCCCTGGGCGAGGACCGCCTGACCGCGCCCGCGCGCCCTTACAGCGCCTACGAGAACTCGATCGGAACGGGACAGATCCACCTGTGGTTCGACCGGCCGGCGGGGGGCTGGACCGAAACGGAGGCGACATGAGCACGACGGGCTCCACCGACGCGGCCGGCACCCGCGAATACCGCCGTATCCTCCTCGACGGCACCGCTGTCCACGTCGTACGGGACGGCGACGACCTCGTGGCGGACGACGGCCGCCGCACCGGGGCGGCCACCGCACCGCACCTGCCACCCGTGCAGCCCTCCAAGGTGATCGCCGTACACCTCAACCACCGCAGCAGGGCCGAGGAATTCCGCGCCACCCTCCCGCCCGCCCCCACGTACTTCCACAAACCGGTTTCCGCCCTCAACGCCCATGGCGGAGCGGTGGTGCGCCCCGAGGGCTGCCGGTACCTCAACTACGAGGGCGAGATCGCGCTCGTCATCGGCCGCGTGTGCCGCAACGTCGCGCCGCGCGACGCGGAGCACTACATCGCCGGATACACCCTCGCGAACGACTACGGCCTGCACGACTTCCGTGACACCGACGCCGGTTCGATGCTCCGCGTCAAGGGCTCCGACACGCTCTGCCCGCTCGGCCCCGGGCTGGTGACGGGATGGGACTTCCGCGGCAAACACCTGCGTACGTACGTCAACGGGGAACTGGTACAGGACGGTTCGACCGACGAGATGACCTGGGACATGCACTACCTCGTCGCCGACATCGCCCGCACCATCACCCTCGTCCCCGGCGACGTCCTCCTCACCGGCACGCCCGCGAACTCGCGCCCCGTCCAGCCGGGCGACGTCGTGGACGTCGAAGCGGAGGGCCTGGGACGGCTGACCAACCACATCGTGGCGGGCCCGACACCCGTACGGAACGACTGCGGAGCCCAGCCGACCGCCTCGGAGGAGGTCCTGTCCACGGCCCTCGGCGGTGACTGGGAACACCGCGGCATCCGTCCGCCGCGCCGGTCCTAGGCCTCGGTGACTCCGTTGGCACGGGTGTGCGACTTCCGGATGGCGGCGTGGTGCCCGGCGGGGGAAACGGGAGCACAGCAGTGGCGACTCCAGGTGGAGGGGGAGACGGCCGCCGACCGGCAACGATGATGCGCCGGCACGGCGCACTTCCCCCTTCGACACCAGGAGAATCCCCTTGCGTTCCGCCGGCCGCCGTAAGGTGGCGGGATTCTCGTGGGAGACGGTGAACCTGCTGCCGGGCGGCACCACCGCTCCGCCGGAGGCCGAGGTGGGCACCTGCACGGCACCGGCCCCGTACGCCCCCGTCATCAAGGGCGGATACCCTGTCCGGCACGCTGATCCGCTGCCGCCGCCCCGGGGCTGACCCCGGTCACGCCCGTGTCGGTCCGGGCGGCGCGGCCGCGGCCCTGCCGGGCGTGACCCGCGCACCGGACACGGCCGTGGCGGCGAACAGCTCGCCGACCCGCCGCCTCTCCGCCGTACTCTGCGGGAGCAGGTACGCACACGCGACGTACACCGCGAGGTTGACGGCCAGGCCCACGATCCCCGAGGTCAGGCCGTTCAGCCAGGGGATGAAGGTGGGGTAGACCGCGGAGAGCCCGGCGGCGGTGACGAAGCCGGCCACGGTACCGGCGACCGTGCCGGTCCGGTTGCCGCGCTTCCAGAAGAGGCCGAGGAACTGCGGGACGGCGAGCTGCACCACGCCCTGGTACGCCATGATCGACAGCGTGATGAGGTTGCTGAGCCCGAGGTTGGCGACCAGCGCGGAGGCCACCGTGTAGACGGCGATGGAGATCTTCGCCGCCAGCAGCCGCCCCTTGTCGTTCATCGGCCGGTACACGGCCACCAGGTCGTTGGAGATGAGCGTGCCCACGGACTGGAGCACCCCGTCGGCCATGCCGATCTGCGCGGCCAGGACGCACAGCGCGATCGCGATGACGACCCACGGGCCGCCGATGTGCTGGGCCAGGGTGAACAGGGCGCGGTCGGGATTGTCGGAGACACCGGGCAGCGTCCCGGACAGCAGGGCGGCGGTCAGCAGCAGCCCGGCGAAGACGAGCGAGGCCGGCATGACGAACACGGCGGAGCGTTTGACGCTCCGTACCCCGTCCGCGGTGAAGAGCCGGACGAACATCCCCGACAGGCACCAGCCTCCCACCGACCCGGTGAAGGTCAGCGCGAAGAGGTAGAGGCCGCCGCTGTCGCCGTCGGCCGGCAGCGTCAGCCGCTCCAGGGGCAGCCGTGCGAACCCGTGACCGTTCACGGCCAGGTAGACGATCAGCCCCACCAGCAGGGCCGACCCGAAGACGTACGCGATCATGCCCTGGTAGAAGTCCGTGACGACCACGCCGCGCATGCCCATGCGCACTGTCCAGAACTGGCGGGCCACCAGGACCAGCACACCCGCGAGCACCGACTGGGAATAGCTGAGCCGGCCGAAGGAGATGTAGTAGAAGATCAGTCCCATGGCCTGCATCCCGAGCACGGTCATCGGGAAGTTGACCAGGACCTGGATCAGCGCGGGCACGGTGCGCGACGCCGTTCCGCCGTAGCGCAGTCCGAACAGGTCGGACTGGGTGCGCAGCCCGTGCCGCTCGCCCCACATCCACACCCGCCGGGACATCAGGTACATCAGCAGGTAGGCGAACAGGCCGTAGACCAGCAGATGGAAGCCGATCACCCCGCTGCCCGCCGCCATGCCCGCGTCGGCGATGAAGACCGAGCCGGGGAACCAGGTGTTGAGGACCGACATGGTCTGATAGCCGCTGCCGAAGCTGCGGCCGCCGACGGCGTAGTCGGTGAAGTCGGCGTCGCGCCTGCGGTGGACGTACAGCGTGCAGAGCACTCCGCAGAAGAAGAGCACCACCATGCCGTAGCCGAGGAACACATTCACTGGGGCGAGCCCCTCTCCGTGCCGAGGAGGTGTCAGTCGATCTCGCCGCGGGCCGACTCGACGCCGTACAGGGTGACGACGCCTGCCGAGATGTGCGCGCCGAGGGCGAGGAAGTAGCAGACGGACAGCGGGATTGCGGTGCTGCTCTGGAACCGCGGATCGCCCGCGGCCCAGTACACCGGCGGTGCCAGCGCCAGTACGGCGTCGAGCGCGAACCAGCAGCCGAACAGCGTCCACTTCCGCCGCGGCGAGAGGGCGACGGCCCAGCGGGCGAAGCGCCGGGAGAGTGCCCCGGTGAACCGCTGGGCGCACCGCCGGGTGGGTGGCGGGGCGGTCGCCTGGGCGGCTGGCTGGGATGTCGACCGGGCGGCCGGCTCAGGGGCCGACCGGGGGACCGACCGGGGGACCGACCGGGCGGCCGGTCGCACGGAGTCACCGGACGTCATGGACGATCTCCCCGTCGAAAACCGTCATCGCCACCGGCATCGCCGCGATGTCGTGCGGATCCGCGTGCGCGAGATCACCGTCCACGACGCAGATGTCCGCCACCTTGCCGGGCTCCAGCGTCCCCTTCCAGCTCTCCGCGAAGTCCTGCCACGCGGCGTTCGAGGTGTACGCGCGGACCGCGGTCTCCAGGTCGACGCACTGCTCGGGGCCGCTCTGCCGCCCGCTCGCCGTCGCCTCCCGCAGCATCATCGAGGCCACGCCCCGGCGCCAGTCGGGGTAGGTGATGGGCGCGTCCGAGCTGGCGGTGACCGGGATGCCGGCCGCCACGGCGCTGCGTACGGGCCACTGGTAGGCGGACCGTTCGGGCCCCACGATCGCGTCCATCGCGTCCGCGGTGGCGTCCTTGACCCCGGGGTTCATGTTGATGCCCCAGCCGTGCCGCGCGAGCGTGGCGAGCGAGCGGGCCGAGGCGAAGTCGCCGTGGATGACGTAGTGGCGTGCGTCCGGGCGGGGGGTCTGGGCCTGCGCCGCCTCGAATGCCTCGACGACCGCGTCGATGCCGTGGTCCCCGGTGATGTGCACGCCGAGCTGGTGGCCCGCGGCGTGCGCGTACCGCACGATCGTGTTCAGCTCCTCGACCCGCTGGGCGTCGCTGTGGCCGTGCAGACAGAGACTGCCGTGCCCGCCGCCCTCGTACTCCTCGTGCATCCAGGCCGTACGGCTCGGCGGAATGCCGTCCGCGAACAGCTTCACGCCGAGTACGCGCAGCCGCCGCGGGTCGGCCGCCGCGCACACCCCTTCCAGCTGGACCAGCCGGTCGGGCAGGTGCCGTGCCGCGCCGCCCATCTCCAGGGGGAGCAGCAGCACACTGACCCGCGCCCGCAGCTCACCGGCCGACTCCAGACGCGCGTACACGTTGAGCGTCTCGGTGTCCGCGACCCCCAGGAAGAGCGAGGTGCCGCCCGGGCCGAGCCCCGGCTCGGTGAAGCTGGTGATGCCCTCGGCGTGGCAGACCGCGATCGCGGAGCGCACGGCGGCCTCGCGCGCGGCGTCGTCCATCAGCGGGACCACGGCGTTCACCAGGTCCTGCGCGCCCTCACGGAGGATGCCGGTCGGGTTGCCGTCGGCGTCGGTCTCGATGACACCGCCGGGCGGAACCGGTGTGGTGGCGGTGATGCCCGCGGCCTCCAGGGCACGGGAGTTGAGCCAGGAGGTGTGCCCGGAGAACTCGTACAGCAGCACGGGGTGTTCCGGCGACACCTCGTCCAGGTCCTGACGCCGTGGGGCACGGCCCGGCTCGGCCAGACACTCCTTGAGGTAGCCGGTGTCCCACCCGTTGCCGAAGATCCAGTCACCCGGCGGTAGTTCACCGGCCTTACGGCGCACGGCCTCGCGTACGCCGGCGATGGACGAGACGGCGGGCCGGGCGACGTCGAGCGCGAGCGGCGGCCGGGTGGCGCCGAAGGCGGCGGCGTGCAGATGGGAGTCGTTGATCCCGGGGAGCGCGGTGCGCCCTTCGAGGTCGATGACCTCGGTACCGGGGCCGACGAGCGCACGGATCTCGGCGGTACTTCCGGTCGCGGCGATCAGACCGTCGCGCACGGCGACGGCCTGCACGTTGCGGAACGCGGCGTCGACGGTCAGCACGGTGCCGTTGACCAGCACGAGGTCTGCGGGTCCGGGCATGGGAGACCCCTTTTCGTCCAGTGTCGTTTGGGCCCAAACTTATGCCCGTGAGCTGTCCCCGGCGCAAGAGGGCTGCAGCAATTACCGGGACCGGCTCGCAGAGGGTGCGGTCGGCCCGGCGTCACCGCGTCACGGGTCGGGGTTCTCGCCGTACCCCCACCGCTTCACCGGGTGAGCCGTTCCACCCGCCGCATCACCTCGCGGCAGAAGCCCCCGACCCCCGCCGGATCGTCCGTGAACTGTGACGGCTTGATGCAGAAGGTCGTGAAGCCCTCCTCCATCTGCTCCGGTACGGCCTCCAGTGCCCGGCCGAGGTCCGCCACCGACGTCCTGTCGGGGAAGACGGCGCGGGTCCCGCCGACCATCTCCAGCGCGGACATGTCGCGCCCGGCCTCCGCCATCGCCGCGCGCAGCTTCTCCAGCTCGCCAGGCATGGGGCGCCCCAACGGGTTGAAGCCGTGGCCGTACGTCACCAGGCGCCGCAGCACCGCACTGTGCAGTGTCGAGCCGCCGAACCACAGCTCCGGGCCGCCCGCCCGGTACGGTTTCGGCTCCAGCCAGGCGTCGCGGAAGCGGTAGTGCTCGCCCTCGAAGGTGGCGGGGCCGGGCTGCCAGAGCAGCCGCCAGGCAGCCAGGTGCTCGTCGAGCAGCCTGCCGCGTCGCGTGAACGGGACCTGGAGCGCGGCGTATTCGTCCGCGCTCCAGCTCACCGTCGGCAGGACGACGAGCCGGCCCTCGCTCAGGAGGTCGAGCGTGGCCAGTTCCTTGGCCAGGAGGAGTGGGTGACGCAGCGGCGCCAGTACGGCCGCGGCGGCGAGCCGGATCCGCTCGGTGACGGCTGCCATGGCGGACAGCAGGACGATCGAGCTGGGCCACGGGGTGTCCGGGGCCTGGTTCCCCGGTGCGGCGTACTCGCGCGGGTTGGGCATCGGGCCGTCGGCTCCGGCGTCCGGGCCGAGCACGATGTGCTCGCTGAGCATGACGGAGTCGAATCCGGCGTCTTCCGCCTCGCGGGCCCAGCGCACCAGGGCGGCGAGGTCGCACCGGCCGCCGGTCATGGCCCAGTTCTCGGTCAGGACGAGCGTCATACGGGGGTGGGGCTTGGTCATCCGGGCTCCCGGCCGTGTGCACGTGCGCGGAGTATTGTTTGACCCCAAACGTTAAGCCCGGTCCGTCGCCGGCCTCAAGACCCGTACCCAGGCGACACCGGAGTCGCCAGCGAAGCCGTCACGGCCACCGGCACCGACCGCCCCGACCGGCGCAGCCCTTCCACCACCATCTCCACCAGCCACACCGCGATGTCCGGCGACCACTCGCGCGTACGGCAGTCCCAGCGCAGCACCTCACGCATCCCCACGGTGTGCACCCCGGCGTCGAGATCGAGGTCCAGCCCCGGCCGTTCCAAAAGAGCACCTCGGTTCCGGCCCCCGGAGCCGGGGGAGTCCACGGACACGGAAAAGCCCACGGTCTCCTGCGCCATCTCCCGTACCGCCTCACACACGGCCTCGGCATCACCCATGCCCAAGCCGCCGTGGCCCGCCCCGCCCGTGCCGGTACGGCAGGAGACGGTGACCACCACCTCGTGCCGGGCGTCCGGGTCCGCCAGGCCGAACCACGGCGCCAACTCGGCCTGCTGGAAAGCCGTGTTCCGCTCGACCGCCGCGAGCGGCAGCACGGCATGCACACCGGTGAAGGTCATCGCGCCCACGCGAGTGAGCGCCTCGGTCAGCACCAGGACGATCGGCCGGAGGGGGAGCCCGGGACGCGGCGAGTCCGTGAGCACCCCGGCCTGCAACCAGCCCAGCTGATGGATTCTTCCGTCCTGCGTCCAGTCACCGCCGACCTCCTCGTGCGCCCACGCGGTGGGCTCGTGTGCGGCCGTGGTCCTTCCGTCCTCGGTCAGCCAGCTGCTCACGGTCTGCCAGCCGTACGCGCCGGCCCGGTCGACCACAGAGCCGAGCACGTCCTCCTCGACAGAGCCTTCGGCGTCCTCGGCGCCGCCGGCGCCTTCGTCATCCCGCTCGACCACCCGGTCGAACCACGGGAAGGGCGTGAGGAATCCGTGCAGGCCGACAATCACGGTGGGGGACAGCACATGCGCTCCAAACGAACAAAAAGAACAAGCGGCGCCGGAGGGTACCCTCCGGCGCCGCTGTCGGATCAGCGTGCGATCACGTGCCGCAGTACAGCGTCTGCGGGTCGGTGATCTTCTTGTAGGCGTCGTCCGGATACCCGACGAGATCGACGTCGATGATGCTGCGGAAGGTGTGCTTCTGTATCAGGTTCGTGCACTTCCACGCCGCCGCCGTGCGCTTGTTGCTCCCGCCACCGGGCCAGACGGTCTTGTCGTTCTTCTTCAGCGTCTTCCAGCCCGACCCGCTCTTGACCTGGAGCCAGACCGTGACCTTGGCCTTCGCCCGCGGCCCGCGCAGCAGCTTCCACCAGCCGTGCGCGTTGATGTTGCCCCGCACCGTGTGCGAGTAGTGGACCCGGTCGCCCAGGGTCTGGAAGGCGCCGATCCCGGTGGCGGCGCGGGCGGACTCGCTGCTGTAGGTGCTGCGGTCCTGCGCGGTGCCGGCGCTGTCGGCCTGCGCCGGGACCGCCGTGCCGACGGCGAGCAGACCGGCCAGGGCGGCGGACGCCACCCCTGTACGGATACGCATGTGAAGTTCCCCCTTGTGGCCGGGCCGTGTCACATCCGAAGCACGGCCCGACTGGATTTTCGGTTGTCACAGTCGTCCGTGATCATAAGCCCTCGGGCCACCCGGCCCTCGTGCGAGCGCCCCCACCTTGCGCCGTACGTGTGAAGTGCGGCGCGGCGTCATACCCCCAGCCCTTCACCGGCCCGGCCCCGGCTCTCCACCGGCACAGAAGTGACCCGAGCGACAGCACCGTATAAGAGACCCCGCACGGGGTATTCGGGATCGCACCGGCCCGGCACGAAGTTGCAGGCCGTGACCGTTCCCGGAAGGCGACAGCCGAACCGGTGAAGCTGCGCGAAAGGTCAGACAAGAAGTGACTGTGGGAACAGTGGAAAGTGCGGGAACTGCGGGAGAGGTGACCGGACTGGTCCCGGACGCCGAGGAAATGCGGCGGTCGGTGGCCGCCCGGTTCCGTACCTGGGTGGACACCGAAGCCCACGACCTGCCGCTGCCGGGAGCGGGACGGACCCCGGACCGCTTCGCCGCCCTGTACGCGCTCGGCCGCACCGACCTGTCGCTGGCCCGCCTGGCCGAGGGCCACGCCGACGCCACGGCCATCCTCCGGGAACTGGGCTCCGCCCCGCCCGGACCGGGGGAGTACTGGGGCGTGTGGGCCGCGCAGCCACCGAACACCGGCCTTCTCGCCCGTCAGGAGGGCGACCAGTGGCTTCTGGACGGGCACAAGGCATACTGCTCCGGCGCACACTCGTGCACCCACGCCCTGGTCACCGCCGACACTCCGCACGGACGCCGGCTGTTCGCCGTACGCACCGGCCACCCCGGTTACGCGCCGCTGGAGGGCACCTGGCAGGCCATCGGTATGGCCGGCAGCGACACGCCCGACGTGCGCTTCACGGCGGTGCCGGGCCGGCCCGTGGGTGCCGTGGGGGCCTATCTGGACCGGCCGGGCTTCCAGCACGGCGGCATCGGGGTCGCCGCCTGCTGGCTCGGCGGTGCGCGGGCCGTCGCCGACACCCTCCAGGCATCCGCCGGTACGCCGGATCCGCTGACCGCCGCGCACCTGGGCGCGGTGGACATGGCACTGCACGGCGCGCACAGCGTGTTGGAGCAGGCGGCGCAGGCCATCGACGCCGACCCGTCGGACACCTCCGGCGCCGCCCGGCTGCGCAGCCTGCGTGTCAGGGCGGTCGCCGAACAGGCATGCCGCGACGTCCTCGACCGGGTCGGACGGGCGACCGGCGCGGGGCCCCTGTGCCACGACCCGCGCCACGCCCGTAACGTCGCCGACCTGACGGTCTACATCCGCCAGCATCACGCCGACCGCAACCTCGCCGAGCTCGGCGCCCTCGTGGCGCAGGAAGCCGAGGCGCGGCGATGACCGAGACCTTCGACCGCGAGACGGCCGCCGCGGCCATCGCGGCCCCCGGCACCCCCGAGGAGCACTGGACCGCCTGGGACGGCCTGGCGCGGCTGCCCGCCGTACCGCCGCCGTCCGGGCCCGTCGTGGTGGTGGCAGCCCACCCCGACGACGAGGTTCTCGGCTTCGGCGGCACGATGACGCAGCTCACCGGCGCGGTCCACCTCGTCACCGTCACCGACGGAGAAGGCTCGCACCCGCACCTTCCCGCGGGCCGGATCGCCGCACTGCGCGCCGCCGAACTCGAACGCGCCCTCGGCGCCCTCGTCCCGCGCGCCTACCGTACGTACCGGCTGCACATCCCCGACACGGACGTCGGCGCCCATGAGAGACAGCTGACACGACAGCTCGCCACCGTGCTGCGGCAGACCGGAGCCGGGCTGTGCGTCGCACCGTTCACCGGCGATCTGCACGCCGACCACGAGGCAGCCGGACGCGCCGCGGCCGCTGCCGCCCGGCAGACCGGCACACCCTGCTGGCACTACCCGATATGGATGTGGCACTGGGCCTCACCCGGCGACCCGCGTGTGCCCTGGTCCACCGCCCGCCGTCTGCCCCTGCCCTCTTGGGCACAGGCCCGCAAACAGGCAGCGATCCACCACTTCACCAGCCAGATCACCCCGTTCAGCCTCGACGCCGGCACCGGCGCCGGCACAGGCACCGAGACCAACGCCGACCCCGGCCCTGCCCCCGACACCGTGATCCTCCCTCCCGCCGAACTCGCCCACCACACCCGCCCCTTCGAGACGGTCTTCATATGAGCACCAGCCAGGCAACCCCGCCGGCCTACTTCACCGGCATGTACGCCCACTCCGCCGACCCCTGGCACCTGGCGGACCGGTGGTACGAACAGCGCAAGTACGCCCTGACCGTCGCCGCGCTGCCCCGCCGCCGCTACCGCCGGGCCTTCGAGCCGGGCTGCTCCGTCGGCGTCCTGACCCGGCTCCTGGCCGAACGGTGCGACGAAGTACTGGCCACCGACCGGGTACCGGCTGCCGTCCGTGCCGCCGCCACCCGCAACCGTGACCAGGCGAACGTCCAGGTGCGCCCCTTGGCGATCCCGGCCCAGTGGCCCGAAGGGACCTTCGACCTCATCGTCCTCTCGGAACTGCTCTACTACTTCGACGACGTCACCCTGCACACCGTCCTCAAGCGGACCGTCGACAGCCTTCAGCCCGGCGCCACCCTCGTCACCGTGCACTGGAACCACCCGGTCGAGGACCACCTGCGTACCGGAGCCCAGCTCGCCCCGCTGCTCACCGCCGTGCCGGAACTCTCCCCCGTCACCCGGCTGGACGACACCGACTTCGTACTGCAGACCTTCACCCGACGCCTGCCCGACGGCAGCGCCACGCCCACTCCTGCGGCAGCCGAGGGGCTGGTGTGAACCAGCCGCCCCTGTCTCCCACCGCTCTCGTGGTCGCCGTCCCGGCCCACAACGAAGCAGCGACCCTGCCCGCCACCCTCCGCGCCCTGCACACCGCCAGTCACCACCCCCGGCTGCTCGCCCGCGACCTGCCAGTGGTCACCGTCGTCGCCGCCGATGCCTGTTTCGACAGCACCGCCGCTCTCGCCCGTCACCACGGCGCCCACGTCGTTCAGCTCGCCCGGCGCAACGTCGGCGCGGCCCGGGCCGCGGCCGTCGCACACGGCCTCGATCTGCTGGGGCCCGCCGCGGACCGGGCCTGGATCGCCACGACCGACGCCGACACCCTCGTTCCCGCCACCTGGCTGACCTACCAGGTCGAGCAGGCCATCGCCGGGTGGGACTGCGTACTGGGCACCATACGCGTCGCCCCCCACCCTTCCCTCGACACCGCCACTGCCCAGCATCACCACACTCTCTACTTCGCCGGGCGTCCCGAACGCAGCCATGCCTGGAACCACCCCCACGTACACGGCGCCAACCTGGGCGTCGCAGCCCGCGCCTACCGTCGGGCCAACGGCTTCCCCGCCCTCACCCACAGCGAGGACCACGCGCTGGCAACCGCACTGCAACGCACCGGCGCCCGCATCCTCAGGACCGACCACTGCCCGGTCCTCACCTCCGGACGTACCACCCCCGAGCCCCCCACGGTTTCGGCACCTACCTGCAGAACCTGACCCCGACGCCGGCCACCTGATCCCAGTCACCTGACGACAGCCACCTGACTCCACCGCCGCTCGGTCACCTGGCCGGCGCCTGCGGCTCGGGCCGGCCGGGCAGGAGCAGGCAGAGCGGTACGGCGACGACGCTGAAGGCGACCGCCCACCAGAAGGCGTTGCCGAAGCCGTCGGCCAGGGTGCCCGGGATACGGGCGTCGCCGACGGTGTGCTGGAGGACGACGGCGAGTACGGCGGTGCCGACCGAGCCGCCGAGCTGCTGGGCGACCCGGGCGATGATGCTGGCGTCCGGGATCTGCCGGTGGCCCAGTCCGATGTAGGCGGCGCCGTTGAGCGGAACCATGGCGGCGCCCATGCCGATACCGCGTACGAGCAACGCGGCCATGAGCAGCACCTTGCTGGTGCCGGCTCCGGCGAAGGCGAACGGCACGGTGGCCACGGTGGCGAGGGCGAACCCGGCGAAGGCGACCCAGCGGGGGCCGATGCGGTCGGTGTAGTGGCCGGCCCGCGTACGCGCGACGAAGGCGCCGACGCCCTGCGGGATGAGCAGGAGCCCGGCGCCGAGCGCGTCCTCGCCGCGGACCTGCTGCCAGTACAGCGGCAGCAGCAGCATCGCCCCGTACAGCGTGACACCGCCCAGGAAACTCAACGAGGCGGCGGAGGCCAGCGGGCGGTGACGGAAGAGCCGCAGGTCGACCAGCGCGCCGGTGCGCGACAGCGCCCAGGCGGCGAAGCCGCCGACCAGGGCGAGCCCGCCGGTCAACGGCACGAGCACCTCGGCGCTGACGAAGCCCGCGCTGCCCTCGACCCGGGACAGCCCGTAGATGACGGCGGCGACACCGGGGGAGAGCAGGAGCAGGCCGACGATGTCCAGGCGGGGGCGGGGACGGCCGGGGGAGGGGCGGTCGTCGGGCAGGTTGCGCCAGGCGAGCAGGCCGCCGACGAGACAGAAGGGGATGTTGACGAAGAAGATCCAGCGCCAGTCGGCCAGGCTCAGGATGACCCCGCCCAGGACCGGACCGAGGATGGGGCCGAGTGCGGTGGGCAGGGTGACGGTGGCCATGACCTTGCCGATGTTGCGGCCCTTGGCGGCCTGGACGACCAGCGTGGCCATGAGCGGCATCATGATGCCGCCGCCGATGCCCTGGACGACGCGGAAGGCGATGAGGCTGGTCGCGTCCCAGGCCAGCGCGCACAGCACCGAGCCGAGCAGGAACGTGCCCAGTGCCGCGATCCACAGGCGTTTGCCGCCGAGCCGGGACTGGGCCCACCCGGCGAGCGGGATGGTGACGAACACGGCCAGCAGAAAGCCGGTGCTCACCCACTGGATCGTGGACAGCGCAGCGTCCAGTTCCGTGGCGAGGTCGTTGAGGGCGACGGTGACGATGGTGGTGTCGAAGACGACGGCGAGGGCGCCGACGATGACGGTGAAGGCCAGTCGCCACACGGCGGGGTCGACGCGGTCGGGGTCCGGCGGCGCGGGTCTGGCTCCGGCCCCCGTTGCGGTGCCGGTCCCGGCCGCAGTCTCAGTCGTGGTCCTGGCCCCGGTACCGGCACCGGAACGGGTCCCGCCTGTGGCCCTGGCCCTATGGGAAGCGCTCATGGAAAAGCCGCCTTAAGATATAGACTCGTATCTTGCGCTCGCCAGAGTAGGGCGCGGATTTAAGATAGGCAAGTCTATCTATCGGAGGTTCGGATGCCCGAGAGGCGCCGCGGCGCGGCACTGGAGAAGGCGCTCCTCGATGCGGCCTGGGAAGAGCTCACCACCAACGGCTACGCCAGGTTCACCATGGACGCCGTCGTCCAGCGCGCCGGAACCAGCCCGCCCGTGCTCTACCGCCGCTGGTCCGACCGCGACGAACTCGTCCGGGCTGCCATCACCCACGTCCTGGAGCAGTGGCGGGTCGACACGCCCGACACGGGAAGCCTGCGCGAGGACGTCCTCACCCTCATGCGCACCATCAACGCCACCCGCGTCCAGCACATCACCGTCATGAGCGTGCACCTGGCCGGCTACTACCAGGAGACCGGCACCAGTCCCGGCGACCTCTTCACCACAGGACGTGAGAAGGCTGCCGACGTGCTCTTCGACCGGGCTGTGGACCGCGGCGAGATCCGGGCCGAACGCCTCACCGGACGCATCAAGTCCCTCCCCTTCGACCTGCTGCGCCACGAGATCCTCACGACCTTCGCCCCCGTGCCCGACCACGTGCTCGAAGAGATCGTCGACACGGTCTTCCTTCCCCTCGTGCGCTGACCGCGGCACCTCTCGCCGCCGGTTCCGGCCGGCACCGGCGGTTCCGGTCGGCGCCAAGAGATTGACCCTGAGGAGTGAGCCGAACCTGGACAAATGCAACGGGACCTAGTGATCAAGAAGTGGGGTGGGGACACTCGTCGTGGACCGTATCGACAGCGGGAAAGGAACGCCCATGGGACACCGACAGGAGGCCGACGGCCAGGTCGGCGGCCCGTTCTCAAGCCCGGGTGACCCGGGGAACCCGGCGCCGCAGGGTGAGGACGAGGACGCCGATGACGACGACGAAGGCCGCTCCTGAGGGCCCGGGGAGCCCCCCTCGGCACCTGGACGCGGCCGAGCTGCGCCGGCGGTGCGCAGCGACGATCGACACCTACGGGCCGGGCTACTTCGAGGGACGCCCGTGGCTGCGGCAGGCCTTCCTCGACACCCCGCGCGAACACTTCGTTCCGGACCGTTACTGGTCCACTGCCCGACGAGAGGGCCGCTTCCCGGTGCTGGACCGCGCCGAGCGGCCCCACGCCTGGCTCAAGCGGATCTACCGGCCGCTCGCCCCGCTCATCACCCAGATCGCCCTGGGTGAGATCCGGCCCGAGGACGGCCCCACCGACTGCGGCGATTTCACCAGTTCCATCTCCTGTCCCGCCGCCGTTGTCGGCATGCTGCACCACCTCGACCCCCGTCCCGGCGAGCGCATCCTGGAAATCGGGACGGGCAGCGGCTACAACGCCGCCCTGCTCGCCCATCGCGTCGGCGCCGCAGCCCTCGTCACCGTTGACATCGACGCGGCCCTCGCCGACCGGGCCGAGAGCAAGCTGGCCCAGCTCGGCTTGACACCGACGGTCGTCACCGGCGACGGGGAACTGGGCTACGGACAAGCAGCGCCCTTCGACGGCATCCTGTCCACCGCCGCCGTCCGCGAAATCCCCCAGGCATGGCTGCGCCAGGTCCGGCCGGGAGGTGTGATCGTCACGCCGGTGGACACCCCGTTCAACTGCGACGGTCTGTGCCGCCTGGTGTGCGACGGACAGGGCAACGCCACCGGCCGGATGGTGGGGGGCCTGGACTTCATGAAGGTGCGCGGCCAGCGCGAGCGCCGGCCGTACAGCGAACTGGGCTGGCCCTTGTGGAGCGACTATCACGTCACCGCCGGGCCCGGCGGACAGCGCATCCGCACGCCCTGACCGCGGCGCGCGGCAGCATCGATGTGCTCGTCCGCATACGGTGCCGGCCGGCCGCCGCTGTCACCTCGTCACGCGATGACTTCCTCGGTGGTGCACACCTCGTCCAGCGTTCGACGCGATCGTTCCAGCCGCCCGGCAGGTGCAGTGGCGTAGTGACCGTGGCGTACGGGTGCGGGCTCGACCGACGCGGCACCCAGGCCACGTCCTCGCTGCGGACCGGTACCGGGCTGTCCAGATAGATCAGTCGACGCACGGCAGGGTGCCGCAGCCGGGCGGTGACACCGGCCGCGACCATGCCACCGTAACTGTGCCCGACCAGCGTCACACCGGTCAGCTCCGCCGCCTCGATCATCCGCAGAACGTCGGTGATGTGCGTGTTCAGGTCGACGTCCGGGGTCAGCAGATGCGCTCGCGCCGTGCCGCGCGCCGGGGATGAGGATCATGGGGTGGTCCGGGGGTGGGCATGGTGGCTTTCTTCGTCACCTTCGAAAGGCGGCTGGGCGGTCCACGGCGTACACCGTGACCGCGGCGCCGTGCAGCAAGTCCTCTCGGCGCGGCGAGAATCCCAGGCGCTCGGCCACTCTCACCGACGCCTCGTCGCCCGGACGCAGGAGAGCCGTGAAGTAGGCGTCGTCCAGCGTGGCGAACCCCCACTCCAGGCATGCCTGAGCGGCCTCGGTGGCATACCCGTGCCCCCAGTGTTCCGCTCGAAGGGTCCACCCCAGCTCCACTTCGTCGAACTGCTCCCAGTACTGCAGACCGCTTCGGCCGATGAAGTCGCCGCTCGACCTGAGTTCGACGGCGCACAGGCCATGGCCTCGCTCGGCCCACTGCCGCTCGACCGCGGTGAGGCGTTCCACCGCTTGCCGGTGCGAGTAGGCCCCGACGAAGCGGTTGACCCGCGGATCGGCGTGGAGCGCCACGAAGGCGTCGGCGTCGGACACATGAAGGGGCCGTAGGCGCAGCCGCTCAGTCTCGATCACGCGTTTGAGCATGGGTCTCATAGGTCTCATAGGTCTCACGGGTCTGGCGGTCGGCGGAGCCCGGACACCGGTACGCCCCGTAGTGACCTCATCGCGGATCCGGCCGCAGCACCGCAGGTCACCCAGCCTGCGTGCCGAACTGGCCGGGTGTTGTGCGGGAGGCGATCGTGGGCACGTGCAGCACATGAGCGACATCGGATTCTTTGCCCGCAGATACGGCCCGCCGCCTCACGAGGACCGTCCAGCCACGGTGCTCGTGCATGGACTCGGACTCTCGGGACGGTACTTCGTGCCGCTCGCGCGTCGACTGGCCGCGAACGGGGCGACGGTAGTGGTGCCTGACCTGCCGGGCAACGCGCGTTCGCGGGCCGCCGCCCGCCGCGCGCCCGATGTCGAGCAACTTGCCGATGCTTTGGCGGGCCTGCACCGACGGCTGTCCTTGGGCCCGAGTCTGATCGTGGCGAATTCGGTCGGCTGCCAGGTGGTCGCGGCCCTGGCCGCCCGACATCCCCACCTGGTGAGCCGCCTGGTGCTGGTGGGGCCGGCGCTCGAACCGCGGGTCTCCGGCTGGCGCCAGTTCGGACGGCTGGTCGCGGACGCCCCCAAAGAGCCTCTCGGCCTGCTCTGGCTGGCGGCGTTCGACTATCTGGTGACCGGGCCCCTGCGCTGCGCCGCCTCCTTCCACCGCTCGCTGCGGGACGCGGGCGAGTCATTCGAGGTGAACCTGTCCCAGGTCCGCGCGCCCACGCTCGTCGTACGAGGAGCGGGTGACACCATCGCTTCCGGCACCTGGACCCGGCGCGTGGCAGGTCTGGTCGCCGACGGCCGCGCGGAGGACATCCCGGGCGCGGCCCACGCGGCCCACTACAGCGCGCCGGACGCCATGGCCACACTGATCGAAAAGTTCACGGCGGGAGAGACCGGATGAAGTCCCCGAAGACGTCCGGCCACGCACCGTCCGGGCACCCGAAGCGCCCCTCGCCCTGGCTGCGTCTGCTGCCCGGCATCTCCCCGAAGCGCCGGGGCTTCGTCCTCGCCTGGTGGGGATTTGCCCTCACCTTCGGCGGAATGCGTCTGCTCACCTGGCTCATCCACATCGATGTGGCCGGGGTCGGCGACATGCAGGCGGGCGGGGTGCACATCCATCACTACGTATGGGGAATCCTGCTGCTCGCGGTGGTGGGCGCGGCGAGCCTGGCCGATCGTACGGCGCGGGCACGTGCCTGGATGGGCCTGGCCTACGGGGTGGGCCTGGCTCTCGTCGTCGACGAGGCGGCACTGCTGATCAGCCTGGAAGACGTGTACTGGGACACGGAGGGCGGATTCAGCATCGCCCTGGCCATTGCCGTGATCGCCGTTGCCGGCAGCGTCCTGGCCATGACGCGGGGGCGGCGGGCTTCCAGAAACGATCCGGAGGACGAGCGCTGACGCTTGCGGGAATATGACCGCATCCGCGAACTGCCCAGTGCTCAGGCTCAGACATGAGCCCAGATCTGTTTGAGGGGTTGCCCCAGGCCGTCCGCCAGTTCCGTCAGCTCACCCTCGCTGAAAGAGGCGCGTCCGGGGTTCCGGACAGCGATCTGGAAGCGGGCGAATCCGAGGGGCCAGTCGTAATCCAGTGCGTTCAGGCTGGTTGTTTCCTCGCAGCACGGAACGTCGACCGTGAGCGTGGTGAAGCCGTCGTCGTAGCGGTCCGTGAGGGCGTCACTCCACCACTCCGTATCGATGGCGGCCCGGCACCAGGGGCAGCTGATCGTCTCCAGGTTGGTTCCGCAGTCGACGAGGGCCATCGTGTCGTGCCACCACACGTCGATCTCCATGTCCGCACCGTGGTCTGTCCCGGGGACCAGCTTCTTCACGAGCTGGACGACGCGCTCAACCGCATCGCCTTCCGGCTGCCACCACGGATCCACCGGAATGATCGACAGAACGTCGTCGCTCATGACTCTCTTTCCTGGTCAGGCACAGTGCAACAGCGTCACGTGATGGTATCGAGGGCGCGTTCCGGTCTCGCCCCCGCCTGAACTTGCCGGCGATCAGGCACGGTAGCTCGCCGCCGGAGCACAGCCTGACTGAGCGTCCCGTATTCCAGCCGGCCCCAGTCATCCTCCACCAGCCATCCTGCTGTCACCTCCAGTCACCCCGGCCGGCCCCCGGCGTCCCCCATCCTCCCCAGCCACCCCCCCCGGCCGACCTTCGGCCCACCGAGGGGTGACCTCCTCGAAGACCGCGGACTTGTCGATTATCGATATGCTGCTCTAATCTGGGGGTATCGAAAAACGATAGGGGAGGCTGCGATGGACACGCGACTCACGAGGGCCCTGGCCTCGGTGACCTTTGCACTGGCGGTGCTCTGCGGGCTCGCCTTCATCGGTACGGGGGTCACGCACATGCTCGATGACGGAGACGTCTGCGTGCAGACGGACTTCTGGCGTAACGCCGCACTGTCGGACAGCCTGCCGATCAGTGAGGGCGTGAAAGCGTCCGGCAGCGCCACGCGCCTCTGTCAGGGCAGTCCCTCGGTGGGACAGCGCGCCGCGGACCTCGGCGGTGAACTGCCCTGGCTTCTGTTCGGGTCCCTCGCGCTGCTGCTCTTCTCCCGGCTGCTGAAGGCCGTCCTGCGGCAAGGGCCGTTCACCGACGCGGTGTCGCGACAGCTCTCCGTCCTCGGCTGGTTCGTCACCGGGGGTACGTTGCTGGCCGGTCTCGTCGCCGGTTGGTCGCAGTCCTGGCTCGTCGGAAGCATGGCGCCGACCGTGGGTTCCGGCCCGACGGTCACCGGGCCCTCGGTGCTCGTCCTCGCGGGCCTCGCCGCGGTGATCATGGGTAAGATCATGCGTCAGGGCGTGCACATGCGAAAGGATCTCGAAGGGACCATCTGATGCCCGAAGAGGAGCTCCACGGGATCCGGATCCACCTCGACCGACTCCTCGTCGAGCGCGGCATGACGCTCACGGAGCTGTCCGCGCAGGTGGGCATCACCGTCGTCAACTTGTCCGTGCTCAAGAACGGCCGGGCCAGGGCCATCCGCTTCTCCACCCTGTCGCGGATCTGCGATGTCCTCCAGTGCCAGCCGGGAGACCTGATCACCCACGACCCTGCCGAGCCGGCCTAGGAGTTGTCTTCAAATGTCACGTCCACATCAGGAGCGATGCGAGGGTGACGGCTGCCTGGTAGGACTCGGCGGTCTTCTCGTAGCGGGTGGCGATGCCGCGCCACTGCTTCAAACGGTTGAAGCAGCGTTCGACCACGTTGCGCCGCTTGTAGAGCTGCTGGTCGAAGGCCGGCGGGCGCCCGCCGCGACTGCCCCGCCGGAGCCGGTTGCGGACCTGGTCGGATCTTTCCGGGATGGTGTGGCCGACTCCGCGCCGTCTGAGCCAGGTCCGGATCGCTTTGGAGCTGTATCCCTTGTTGCCGATGACACGGTCGGGCCGGACGCGGGGCCGTCCCGGGCCGGATCGGGGCACCCGTATCGCGTCCATCACGGCGGTGAACTGGGTGCAGTCGTTGGTGTTCCCGCCGGTGACGGTGAAGGCCAGCGGGCGCCCCAGAGCATCGCAGGCCAGGTGGATCTTGCTGGTCAGGCCGCCTCGCGACCGGCCGAGTCCGGGGCTGCGGAGCCCCCTTTTCGGGCCCCGGCGGCATGCTGGTGGGCACGGACCACGGTGGAGTCGACCGACACGAGCCAGTCGATGTCGCCGGCCGCGTCCGCCCTGGCCTGGGCGGCTCGGAGCATCCGCTCGAACGTGCCGTCCAAGGCCCACCGGCGAAACCGGGTGTGCAACGTGTGCCAGGGGCCGTACCGTTCGGGCACGTCCCGCCAGGCCGTACCGGTACGGAACTTCCACACGATCCCGTTGAGCACGGTGCGGTCGTCCAGCCGCTTCCTGCCCCACACCGACTCGGGCAGCAGCGGCCGGACAAACTCCCACTCGGCATCCGACAGCTCATGACGACGTATCAACCAACCATGATCCACCACGCAAGATCATTTGAAGACACCGCCTAGTGCCAATGCCGTTGCGTTATCGGTAGGCGTACTGTGCTGGCACGGTGTCGGGGGTGGTGCCGGTGGCCGAGAGTGTGCCCGAGCTGACGGGTCTTGGGGTGTTGACCTGGTTGTATCCGCCGGGTCTGGTGGACCGGGTGGTCGCGGCGTGCGGACGGTCCGAACAGCGCAGGCGGTTGTTGCCGGCCCGGCTGACGGTGTACTTCATGCTCGGTCTGGCGTTGTTCTCGCCGGCCTCGTATCTGGAGGTGCTGCGGCATCTGGTGGAAGGGCTGCGCGGGGCGGGGCTGTGGGGCGACTGGCGTCTGCCGGCGAAGTCGTCACTGTTTCGGGCGCGGGACCGGTTGGGGCCGGAGCCGTTGCGGGTGCTGTTCGCCGCCACCGCCCGGCCGCTGGCCGGGCAGGGGGTGCCCGGGGCCTTCTGGCGCGGGCTGCGGCTGCTCGCGGTGGACGGGACCTGCTGGGATGCGGCCGACACACCGGCCAACGAGCAGGAGTTCGGCCGTCCGGGCAACACCCGTCCCGGCAACAAGGCCGCGTTCCCGCAGGTGAGGATGGCCGCTCTGGTCGAGGTCGGCACCCATGCGGTCCTGGACGCGGAGGTGGCCGGCTGCCGCACCGGCGAGGTCACCTTGGCCGCCCGCCTGGTCCGCTCGTGCGGGCCGGGCCAGCTGGTCCTGGCCGACCGGGAGTTCCTCGGTGTGCCCTTATGGCAGGCGTTCACCGCCACCGGCTGCCATCTGCTGTGGCGGGTGCCGGCCAACCGGGTGCTGCCGGTGCAGCAGCACCTGCCGGACGGCTCCTGGCTCTCCGCGATCCATGCACAGACCGACGGCAAGAAGAACCATCCCGTGCGAGTGCGGGTGATCGCCTACCGGCTCCAGGGGGTGCCTGGCGCCGATCCGGACGGATACCGGCTGGTCACCGACCTGCTGGACGCCGGGCGGTATCCGGCTCGCGAGCTGGCGGGACTCTACCGGGAACGCTGGGAGATCGAGTCCGTCCTCGGTGAGATCAAGACTCACCAGCGCGGTGCCGGGGTGGTGCTGGCGAGCAGGACCCCCGACGGAGTACGCCAGCAGATCTGGGCCCATCTGCTGGTCCACCATGCGCTGCGGGAACTGATGACCAGAACTGCCGCCGCCCGCGGCATCGATCCCGACCGTATCTCCTTCACCGACACCCTGCGGGCCGCCCGGCGCAGCGTCACCACCACGCCGGGCGTCTTTTCCCCCTGAACTGCTTGTCGCCGCCCTCGCACGGCTCCGGGACGACCTTCTTGCCCGATTGCTGCCACCCCGACGAATCCGCAGCCAGCCCCGTGTCGTCAAACGCAAGATGTCCAACTATCGACTCAAGCGAGCCGAACACCGCACCTGGCCCCAGCCCGCCAGCAACCCCGCCGAAGCCATCGTCATCCGCGCACCATGAATCCTGCACCGATAACGCAACGGCATTGCGCCTAGTGCTGTGACCGGGAAGGTTTGCCGGGTTGTCGGTTGTGCTAGTCGGGTGTGAGGACGCCGACTGGCATGGGAGGCGGGTATGGCTTTACCGGTCAAGGTCCGCAGGCTGACTGAGCAGGAAGGACAGAAGCTCCAGCACGTCGTTCGGCGGGGCAGCACGAACTCTGTGCGATTTCGGCGGGCGATGATGCTCCTGGCCTCGGCCGGCGGCAGCACGGTCCCAGTGATCGCGCACCTGGTCCAGGCGGACGAGGACACCGTCCGTGACGTGATCCACCGCTTCAACGAGATCGGGCTCGCATGCCTGGACCCTCAGTGGACGGGAGGCCGTCCCCGCCTGCTGAGCGGTGACGACGAGGACTTCGTCGTCCGGACGGCCGCCACCCGCCCCACTGTGCTGGGCAAGCCCTTCACCCGCTGGTCGGTCCGCAAACTCGCCGATCACCTGCGCCGCGACGCCGCCAGGCCCGTCCGGATCGGCCGGGAGACACTGCGCTGCCTGCTGGCCCGCCGGGGGATCTCCTTCCAGCGCACCAAGACCTGGAAGGAGTCCCCGGACCCGACATTCGACGCCAAGCTGGAACACATCGAGTACGCGCTCAATGAGCGCGCGGACCGCACGTTCGCGTTCGACGAGTTCGGGCCGCTGGGCATCCGCCCCACTGCCGGCTCCTGCTGGGCCGGACGCGGCAGGCCCGAGCGGCTGCCGGCCACGTTCCGCCGCACCCACGGCATCACCTACTTCCACGGCTGCTACTCGGTCGGCGACGACAAACTGTGGGGCGTCAACCGCAAGCGCAAAGGCATCGACCACACCTGGGCCGCCCTGCGGTCGATCCGCGCGGCCCGCCCCGACGGCGCCCCGGTCTACGTGATCCTCGACAACCTCTCCGCCCACCTGAACTGGCGCATCCGCAGGTGGGCAGCCCGCAAGAACGTCGAGCTGTGCTTCACCCCGACCTATGCGTCGTGGGCCAACCCCATCGAGGCCCACTTCGGGCCCCTGCGGCAGTTCACCCTCGCCAACTCCGACCATCCAAACCACACCGTCCAGACCAGAGCCCTGCACGCCTACCTGCGCTGGCGCAACCAGCACACCCGTCACCCCGACATCCTCGCCGCCCAACGACGCGAACGCGCCCGCACCCGCAGCGAAAAAGGCGTCCGCTGGGGCGGCAGACCATCGCCTGCCGCGACCTGACCACCAACCCGGCAAACCTTCCCGGTCACAGCACTAGCCGGCCCCTGTCGGGCGGCTACCGCACTCCTCCGGCGCGGACGTCTGCACGCCGTCGGCGCCCATACGGGCCGCCACCGTCCTGTCCGCCAGCGAACCAGCCGGCGGGCCATCGGTAGGATTTCGCCTGATGCCACCGAGCCGCCATCCGTTACCGGAGCCTTCGAAACCGCAGCCGCAGACCAGTCCCAGTGGCGCCGGATGGCTGCCGCACGGCTCCCACATGGTTTCCCACTCCCACGTCCAGGGACAACTCGTGTACGCCGCCGCGGGCACGCTCGCCACCACGACCGAACGCGGCACCTGGGTCGCCCCGGCCAACCGTATGACGTGGACGCCGCCCGGCTTCGCCCACTCGCACCGCTTCTACGGACGCACCGACGTGCGCCTGTTGAACATCCCGGTCGACCTGTGCGGCCAACTCGTGGAACACCCCAGCGTGTTCGCCGTCAGCCCCCTGCTGCGTGAGGCCGTGCTGGTGCTGACCGGCGACCGGCCCGAGCCCCGCCCCGGCGCTCACCAGCGGCTGCTCGCCGTGGTCATCGACGAACTCTCCGACACCCCCGAGCAGTCACTGCACCTCCCCGAGTCCAGCGACGACCGGCTCCGGGCCGTCACCGACCTCCTGCACGCCGACCCTGCCCAGTTCACGACCCTGGCGGAGCTGGGGCGTGTCGCGGGTGCCGGCGAACGCACGCTGAGCCGTCTGTTCCACACCGAACTCGGCATGAGCTTCCACCGGTGGCGCACCACGCTGCGCATCCACCACGCCCTGGCCCACCTCACCAACGGCATGTCGGTCACCGACACCGCGATGGCGTGCGGGTGGTCGAACCCCACCAGCCTCATCGAGGCGTTCACCGAGATCGTCGGGCAGACGCCGGGCAGCTATCAGGCGGACCTTCTGCGTAACCGGCGGTAGGTGACGGCGCCCAGCGCGCCGGACAGGCAGCAGCCGGGCTCCCGCAGGAGCGTATGACACAGGTTGGCGGCTTTCCGGTATCCCGAGCGCATTCGCCGGTGGGCGACATCACCTGCCGGGTCCAGTGTGGAGGCAGGCGCGCCGCACCGTCGTCCGGGCGGCACGGTCGTTCACGCTCTGGCGTGTTCGGCCCCGCATTCTGCAAGGAGTTCAAAAACACATGACCGAAACGGGTAAGGACACAGCCGTCGTCATCGTGGGAGGCGGAGTCGCCGGACTGGCACTCGGCAATTTCCTCCTGCGCAAGGGTATCGATTGCGTCGTCCTGGAAAAGCACAGCCGTGCATACGTGGAGCAGCGGCACAGGGCCGGTTCTCTCGACGCCTACGGAGTAAGCAGGTTGCACGAATGGGGGCTGGGTGAGGTCCTGGAAGGCCCGAGCCACGGTGCCTCCGGCGCAGGCATGCCGCTGCTGATCGACGGAGAAAGGCGGCAGTGGAAGAGGGCCGACGCCGTGGACGGTGTCCACGGAGTGTTCTGCCCCCAGCGGACCCTCGTGCGAAACCTCATCAAGGTTTTCCTCCGCGACGGCGGCGACCTGCGCTTCGAGGCCGAAGACGTTTCACTGCACGACATCGACACCGAGCACCCTCTCGTCCGCTACCGGGACGCCGACGGCGTGAAGCAGGCCGTCAACTGCGACTTCATCGCCGGCAGCGACGGCTACCGCGGCGTCAGCAGGACGGCCGTACCTGCCGACGTCCTCACCTGCTCCACCCATGAGTTCGGTTACGCATGGCTGTCCGTCATGGCGGAAATGCCGGCCGACCCCCCGGCTGTGATGGCCGTGCACTCCCGTGGTTTCGCCGCGCGATTCACCCGCGGCGCGGACACAAGCCGTCTCTACCTGCAGTGCCCGCTCACCGACACCGTCGAACAATGGCCCGACGAGCGGATCTGGAAGGAATTGGAAGCTCGTTTCGGTGCACCCGTGGCACCCAAGGGGACCATCACGAGCAAGCAGACAGTGCCGCTCCGCGGGGTGGTGTTCAGCCCCATGAGTCACGGCAAGCTCCATCTCCTCGGGGACGCTGCGCACCTCATTTGCCCGATGAGCGCCCAAGGGATGAGTATCGCCCTCCACGACGCCGAGGTGCTCGCCCGCGCGCTGATCCAGCAGGTCCAGGAGCACGATTCCCGTCTGCTGGACAGCTACTCCGACACTTGTCTGAACCACACTTGGGGGCGGCAGGCGTCCGCGGTCTGGTTGACCGAGACGATGCACGACGCCGGGGATGCCTCGCATGCAGGGGAGTTCCGCAAGCAGACAGCGCGGAAGAATCTGGAAGCCCTGATGGAGCCAGTGGCGACGGATCGTGTGTCCGTGTAATCCGGCGGCAGGCTGATTCGCTGAGGCCGGCGGCCGGCCCTGCGTCCGTCAGGTCACAGCAGGCCGACCTGGCTACGGGGCTGGACAGCCTTGACTGTGGCCTGCCTGGCCGCCTGGTCCTGCGTGAAGCTGGTCCAGGCGGCCAGGCGGCCAGGCGGCCAGGCGGCCAGGCGGCCAGGCATACAGGCACACGGGCGCGCGCCACGAGCCACGAGCTGTCTGGCGCGCGAGCCCCGGCGCAGCGCAAGGACCGGCCTACTGAAACGCCTCAATCACAGACAGGAGGCACGGCGCCGGGGAGGGCCCGGGCCCGCACCATCCCCCTTCCCGTACCTCCCAATCACCAGGGGATGACGCCCTCATCGTCGAAAAAGCCGCCGCGCGGCCCGTCGTCCGGCAGGGTGGCGAGCCGGATGGCGATCGCGGCGCCCTGCTCGGGCGTCCGCGGCGCGTCGAAGCCGGTGAAATCGGTCGCGACGTAACCGGGGCAGGCGGCGTTCACGATGACCTGCGTATCGGCGAGGCGGCGGGCGTACTGGGCCGTGACGCTGTTGAGCATCGACTTCGACGGCGCGTACGCAGCCATGACGGGGCCCGTCCGCAGCGTCAGCGAACCCATGTTGCTCGACATGTTGACGATACGCGGCGAGCCTGCGCGGCTGAGCAGCGGCAGCATCGCATTCGTCACCCGGACGACGCCGAACACGTTCGTATCCAGTACGGTGCGGACGACGTCCAGATCGAGTGTCGTCGGATCCTGCGCGCCACCGTCGGTCCGGCCGGCGATGCCCGCGTTGTTGACGAGCACGTCGAGCCGTCCCGCCTTCCGCTCGGTGGCCGCCGCCGCTGCGGCGAACCTGTCGTCACAGGTGACGTCGAGGGCGACGCCGAACGCGTCCATGCCCCCGGCGCGCAGCCGTCCGACGGCCTCCTCGCGCCTGGCGTCGTCCCGAGCCCCCACCGCGACCGTGAAGCCGATCGCCCCCAGGCCCTGCGCGATGGCGAACCCGATTCCCTTGTTCGCGCCGGTGACCAGCGCGGTCTTCGTGTCGTTCACCCGGCCCATGCTCGGCGCACCGCACACGTGTTGTCCAAGACAGATTCAGTACGTCGTGATACCCGCCAGGTATCAGTCGCTAGGCTCCGCCCATGGACGATCTCGAAACCCGCGAGCTCCGTTACTTCGTCGCGGTCGCCGAGGAGCTGCACTTCGGACGCGCCACCGACCGCCTCGGGATCGCCCAGCCACCGCTCTCCCGTGCGATCCGCCGGCTGGAGCAGCGGCTCGGCGTCCAACTCCTCGACCGGGACCGACGCGGAGCCACGCTCACCGACGCCGGCCGGGTGCTGCTCCGCGAGGCCCGAGGAGCCCTCGACGCGGTTACGGCCGCCGCGCGCCGCACGCGGCGCGCCGGAGATCCGAAACGGCCGCTGGTACTCGTGACGAAAGCCGGGGCGTCCCACGAACTGCTGCAACGGCTCCTCCACACGCCGGCGAGCGAACCCGGCACGGCACCGGTCGAAATCCTCCTGTGCGAGGTCGGCGAACAGGCACGGCTGCTGCGCGACGGACGCGCCGACGTGGCACTCATGCACCAGCCGTTCGACGACCTCGCCGGGTTCGACACCGAAGCCCTCTGCGTCGAAGGCCAGGTCGCGCTCCTTCCCGCAGGACATCCGCTCGCGGCACGCCGTCACCTCACGCTGGCGGACGTCCACCACGTGCCGGACCTGCCCATCGCCCGGTGGCCCCGGCTCGACGGCTCCTACCCGGACGGGCCCGGACCGGAGGTACGCACCCAGTCACAGCTCGCTCAGCTCGTGGCGCTCGGAAGAACGCTGCTCGTCATCCCGGCCTCCAGCCGTGCCTGGCAGTGGCCCGATCACGTCGCGGTGCCCGTCACCGACGCGCCGAACGTCACCACGGTGCTCGCCTGGCCGCCGAACAGCCATTCACCGGCGATCGCGTCACTCGTCCGTTCAGCGGCCAAGCTCCGCGACACCGCCCCGCCTGCGCCACAGGCTGAAAGCCCCGGAAGCACGCCAGAAGCCCGGTGACCCGCTCGGAGACTCCGGTGACGTCACCAGGGCCACCGCCTCCCGGGCCGTACCGTGCCCTGCTTGCCCGGAAGGGAAGCGCAGGCGCTCACGGGCCACCGAACTTGCTCACCACGGCACGCGTCGCGGACCGTACGGCGAGCGCGGTGCCGATGGCGTGGGTACGTACCCGGAAGCCGGCATCCCGTCGAAAACCGATCGAACGGCGCCCGGGGCCACGCCGCAGCAAGTCCTGATAAAGATCCTGGTGCCGTTCGGCTGTCAGCGCGGGATCGAAGCGGGCAGAATTCTTCAGCGCCGCCTCGCCCATGCTTCGACGCAGCTGGTCGTCGCCTACGAGCTTCAGCAGCGCCTGGGCCATGCCGTCCACTCGGCCGGGCGGCACCAGATAACCGTCGACACCGCCCTTGACGATCTCACGCGGTCCGACAGGGCAGTCCGTGGAGACCACGGGCAGACCACACCGCATCGCCTCGGCAATGGTCATACCGAACGACTCACGATCAGAAGCCGAGGCGGCGATCGAACCCTTCACCCATTCCGGTTCGAGCGGATCGGCCTTGCCCATGAGATGCGTACGCTCACCCAGCCCCAGTTCATCGACGAGCCCGAGCAGAGACTCCCGTTCATTACCTGTGGTGTCACCTTCGCCGAAGATACGAAGATGCCAGTCCGGGTGTTTATCGGCCACCTCGGCGAACGCCTTGACCAGAATGTCGTACCGCTTGAGCGGAATCAGCCGCCCCGCTGCCACGATGACTTTGCCGCTGCCGTCGGCGGGCGCGACGGACGGCCGGGGAACGCTGTTCGGTATCGCCTCCACCCGCACCCCCGGCAAATGGAGCTGCCGGTACGATCGGGCATCGAACTCGGACACGGTGGTGACGGCATCCAGCAACTGATAGCGATGGCGTATCTCGTGCCGCAGCCGGAAACCGTGCCCCGAGAAGGTCAGGTGCTCCTGCCCCACGCGAATGCCGGCCGCACCCGACTGGCGGGCGATGTGCGCGTTGAGGCCAGGTCTGGTCCCGACGATCACGTCGGCCTCCAGCCGCGACAGACAGTGGCCGATCCGTGCGTCCGTAAGACGGCTGTACTGCCGGTGCCGTCCGTCCGCGCGGGGAAAGATTTTCGCGGGCTCCGCATGCCGGGGATCATCGCCTTCGAAATCAGCAGACGCGGACCGCAGGTCCACAAGAGGGGTCAGGGCCACCTTCGCCGGCACGCCCATGACCGGAACATCGCGATGCCGGAAAACCGAGATGATTTCCACGTCGTGCTGCTCGGCCAGAACCGAAGCGAGGTTGTACGTGGCTCTGATCGTGCCGCCGATGCCGTAGGCGTTGTGAAGGAGAAAAACAATGTGCATGGGCTGTTCAACCTTAGGAAGCGTCGTGAGCTCAGCGCGGGCCGGGGAGAGCGATCCGGCCGTCACGGAGACGAACACCACGGCTGGCTGCGCCCCATTCCGGCAGTGGACAACAGGAAGACGAGGCAGCGGCGGAAACGGGGGAGCAGGGCATGGGAATGTTCCTTCTCGAAGGCAGCGGTGCCCGGCCGGGAAGCATCAGCCCCGGACCGCGAGGACACGGCGAAGTGACCGGGCGGCGCCGGAAAGGCTGGGCTGGACGGCCGCATTCTGCGCACACCGACCCGAAGAAAACCTGAAGATCCGATACGGGCGTCCACCGGTGTCCATCGGCGTCCGGTTCACCGAGACCCTGAAGTTTCCTTAAGAAACCAGGCCGAACGGTATGCCAGGCTTATAGGCATGCGCCGCATCCTGCTCGTGGAGGACGATCCTCAGGTCGGCCCCGCCATCCGACGGGGGCTGGCCGCCGAGGGGTACGCCGTGGACGTCGCCACCGACGGTGTCACCGGCCTGGCCCTGGCACTGGCCGGGGATCACGACGTCATCGTCCTGGACGTGATGCTGCCCCGCCTCCATGGATACGCGGTGTGCGGCCGCCTGCGGGCCGCCGGAGTCACCACACCGGTACTGATGCTGACTGCGAAGGACGGCGAGCACGACGAAGCCGAGGGACTGGACACCGGCGCCGACGACTACCTCACCAAGCCCTTCTCCTACGTCGTCCTCCTCTCCCGGCTGCGGGCCCTCCTGCGGCGCGGCGGCCGCGCCGGCACAGCATCCGTGCTGTCCCACGGGGACCTGTGGGCCGATCTGGCCACCCGCCGGGCCGGGCGCGGCACCACGGCCGTCCACCTCACCGGCAAACAGTTCGGCGTGCTGGTCGCGCTGATGCGAGCCGAGGGGCGGGTGCTGTCCAAGGGGGAAATCCTCGACGAGGTGTGGGACCCGGCCTTCCGCGGTGACGCCTCGATCGTCGAGGTGTACGTCTCCGCTCTCCGCCGCAAGATCGACGCCCCTTTCGGAACGCGTTCGATCGAAACCGTCCGCGGCTACGGCTACCGCCTCGCCCCCACCGGGAGCGCCGATGGTTGAGCGCACCGTCCCTCCGGGAGGCCCGGAACGGGGTGGCCGGCCGGGGCGGACGAACGACGAGACACCCCAGCCTCCCGCACATGCACGCCGCCCCCGAATCGGGGTGCTGCGCCGGGTACCGACCGAAGCGCGGGCGGCGATCCTCGCGGGACTCGCCGCCGGCATCGTCTTCACGGCCGGAGCGTGGTGGCTGCGCGGGCACGTCCACGACGAGACCCTCAGGCAAACCGCCCAGCTCGCCGCGGTGCAGGCCCGCACCACCGCGGAGACCGAGGCGACCACGGACCGGACCCACATCTACGAGCAGGGCTTCTGGCCCAAGATCGAGATCGACGACAGCGGTCGTCTGCACCCTGCTGCCGGCATCGCCGTGACCCTGGACGGCCTTGCCGAACTGCTGCCGCCCGCTCCGCCCGACGCCGGCTCCGCCTGGTCCCGTACCGTCACCCTCAGCGCCGAGCGGACCCGCCGCCTCGCGCGGAGGTGGCCCGCCCAGATCGAGCCCGCCCTTCCCCAGGGGAACGACCCCGCTGCCGAGACCGTGCGGAAGCAGGTCCGCCAGCGCATCGATCGTCTGCTCCACCGGGACCTCACCGCCGTCGCCGCTCGTTACACCCTCCCCGACCACCGCTGCACCGACCCGGCCGACGCACCCGGCAGATGCCGGCGCACCGTCTACCACCTGGTCCCGCCCGACGACGCCGACGCGGCTGTCGCCACCCTCGACGGCCCCCTGAAGGCCGGCGTCCCGGCCGCGGCCCTGATCGTGGCGGCCACCGCCTGGATCACCACACGCCGCTCCCTCGGACCCGTCGAGGCCATTCGCGCGCAGGTGGCGGACATCACCGACACCACCGATCTGGACCGGCGGGTCCCCGTCCCCGTCGCCCGTGACCGGATCCGCGCTCTGGCGAAGACCACCAACACGACCTTGAACCACCTCGAAGAGGCCGCCGAACGGCAGCGCCGATTCGTCGCCGACGCCTCCCACGAACTCCGCTCACCTCTTACGGCCCTGCACACCCAACTCGAAATCGCCCTCGCCCACCCCGAACACCTCACCGACGCCGTCCAGGACGCTCTCCGAGCCACCGTCCGGCTCCGCCGCATCACCGACGACCTCCTCTACCTGGCCCGCCCCGACACCCCTGGGCCCGGAGACATCGTCGACCTGGTCGAAATCGCTCACGAACTCGCCCACGAATACAGTCACCGCGGCCACCCGGTCGTCCTCGGCCCCTTCCCCGAGGAAGCCCCGGCAAAGGGAGACGCCCTCCAACTCCACCGACTCCTGCGCAACCTCCTCGACAACGCCCACCGGCACGCCACCGACCGCGTCACGCTCACCGTCACCCCGCGCGGACACGGATGGGACATCTCCGTACACAACGACGGCGCCCCACTCGCCCCCGAAGACCTGGAACGGGTCTTCGAACGCTTCACCCGCCTCGACGAGGCCCGCGACCGTGACACCGGCGGCAGCGGCCTGGGCCTGGCCATCGCCCGCGACATCGCCCACCGCCACCACGGCACCCTCACCGCCCGCACCCACCACCCCCACCCCGGCACCACCTTCACCCTCCACCTGCCCGCCACCCACGACACCGGCTAGTCGGCCCCGCCGAACAGCTTCGCCTGGAGGGCCGGCGAGCGGGCGCCCCGCCGGGCCACCAGTGCGTTGCCCGCCAGGACATCCGCCGTAGGAAAGCTCATCGCGCCCGGGCCCGAGACCGTACTCAGGAATCTGGTCAGATGTCTGATCCGCCGGGATGCTCGGAGGAAACGGGAAGCTCGGCACAACCCGGGCTGTTCGGTGTGGCAAACCGCAGGGGGCCATGGCTATGAAGGCGATCATTCAGGACGCGTACGGGTCGGAGGATCTCCTGGACCTGCGGGACATCGACCGCCCTGTACCGCGCGACGACGAGGTGCTCGTCGGAGTTCGCGCGGCCGGCGTGGGGCCCGAAGTCTGGCACCTGATGACGGGCAAGCCGTACGTGGCCCGGGCCGCCCTGGGACTTCGCAGGCCCAAGAACCCCGTCCGTGGCTGGGACGGGGCCGGGCGGGTCGAAGCGGTGGGGGCGAAGGTGACCGGGTTGAAGCCGGGGGACGAGGTGTTCGGCAACTGTGCGGGGTCCTTCGCCGAGTATGCGCGTGCCAGGGCCGACAGGGTGGTGCTCAAGCCCGCCAACCTCACGTTCGAGCAGGCCGCCGCTCTCCCCGTCTCCGGCATGACCGCCCTTCAGGCTCTCAGCGGCAAGTCCCGCCCCCGGCCCGGGCAGCGGGTCCTCGTCATCGGCGCGTCCGGCGGCGTGGGGACGTACGCCGTCCAGCTCGCCACGATGTACGGCGCCGAGGTCACTGGCGTCTGCGGTCCCGCCGGCGCGGACCTCGTCCGGTCCCTGGGCGCCGCCCACGTCATCGACTACACGCGCGAGGACATCACCGACAGCCCGCACCGCTATGACGTCATCGTCGACAATGCGGGTCTTCGGCCGCTCGCCTTGCTCCGCCGGGCTCTCACCCCGCGCGGCGCTCTCGTCATCGTCGGCGGCGAAGGCGGCAGCGGCTTCCTCGGCGGTATGAGCCGTGGCCTCCGGGCCGTCCTCCTCTCTCCCGTCACCACCCAGAACCTCCGCAACCTCGTCTCCCTCACCCGCCGCGAGGACCTCCTGACCCTGAAGGACCTCGCCGAGAAGGGCCAGCTCACCCCGGTCATCGACCGCACCTACCCGCTCGCCGAGGCACCCGCAGCCCTCCACCACCTGAGGCAGGGCCACCCCCGGGGAAAGCTCGTCGTCACCATCTGACGGCCGTCCGCCCCCGGCGATTCCGGACCACGTGGTGACCAGACATCGGCATCGGCAGGACAGCGCTCCTCAAGCGGGAGGAATCCGTCCCTTGCTCCGCATCGCGGTACGGACGCGTTCTTCCGCCAGGCTGCGGCCCGCCGTGTGCGGGGTGGTCCCCTGTCGCCGGGCCTCGTCGAGGACGGTGACCGTGTTGGCCCGCAGTCTGGTCGAGATCGTTTCGAAGATGGTGGCGGTGTCGGGGCGGAAACCGGAGTAGCGGGAGTCCATGGCGAAGGCGGCGGCGACGACGCCTCCGGCGTTGGCGACGAAGTCGGGGACCACGGTGATGCCGCGTTCGGCGAGCAGGCCCTGGGCCTCGGGGGAGGTGGGCAGGTTCGCGCCTTCGACGACGAGCCGTGCCTTGATGTGCTGCGCGGTGGGGCGCTGGATGACGTCCTGCAGCGCTGCGGGCACGAGGATGTCGCAGTCCACGGTGAGTTCGCTGCCGCAGGGCAGCCGGGTGCCCCGGTGGTGGCGGGTGACGAAGTGGTCGCCGTGCTCGTCGCGGGCTGCCAGGAGTTCCGTGACGTCGAGGCCGGCCGGGTCGTGCAGGGCGCCGTGCGCCGTGGAGACCGCTACGACGGTGGCGCCGAGTTCCGCGAGACGCCGGGCGGCCGCGCTGCCGACGGCGCCGAAGCCCTGGACGGCGACGCGGGAACCGGCCAGGGGCTGTCCCAGGTGCTGGGCCGCGGCGTCGGCGGCTTCGGCGAGGCCGTAGCCGGTGACGCCGAGTTTGTCGTAGGCGACGCCGCCGAGATGTCCGGGGGTGCCGACCGCGGCGCCGCGGTCACCGAGTTCGTCCTGGATGAAGGCGGCATCGCTCTCGGTCAGGCCCATGTCCAGGCCCATCACGTACTCGCGGGGAACCTCGTTGGACAGCGCACGGGCGAACGCGCGCAGGATCGCTTCCTTGTCGCGGGAGGCGGGGTCGGCGACGATGCCGGCCTTGGCACCGCCGTAGAAGAGGTCGACGCCGGCCCACTTCCACGTCATGACGCGGGCCAGGCGGGCCACTTCGCCGACGGTCACGGTGGGGCTCATCCGGGTACCGCCCTTGCCCATGCCCCGGGCGGTGTTGTCGATGACCAGGACACCTTTCATACCGGTGCGCCGGTGGGAGACGACGACGATCTTCTCGGGGCCCCAGTCGTCGACAAGGGAAAGTGCGTCAGTCACGGAAGGTCCTTGTCAGCAGAGATGCCGGCAGATGTTCAGGAGAGATGTCGGGGGAGGCTGCGGCCGGTGAGGCGTCGGCCGGAAGGTGGTGCGCGGGCGATGAGCTGTGCGGCTTGTGTGCCGGTGCGGTCGGTCTGCTGAGGATCTGGACGCGGCAGCCGACGCCGACGGCGAGGACGTACGTGTCCGGGCGGCCGCGCGGACAGCAGTACCAGGTCCGCACGCCGGGCGGTGACGCGTCGCAGCCCCGCACGCTCGGCGGCGACACCGCACCGCCCCACGCCCGCGCACTCCGTCGGGCCCCGGCCATCTCCGCGCGCTCACGGAGCCCCGTCGACCGCGGCAGCGGCCACCACCAGGTCCTGCCACGCCATGCCCGTGCCCTTGAACAGCTTCGGCCGCCCTGGCGCGACGTCCACGGCTCCGCGTACGAGTTCGGACAGGTTGCCCGCGATCACCCCGGTGTCGACGTCGCCCGCGCGTAGGGGGATCAGGATGTCGCCCGCCTCACGCAGTGCCGCGGTGCGCGCCTCGACGACGACGGTGGCGCGGGCGACGAGGGAGGTGTCCACCTCGCGGGCCGTCGGTTCGTGTGCTCCCATCGCCACGACGACCGCGTGGTCCGCGACCGCCTCGGCGGGGAACAGCGGCGTCCGCGCCGTCGTACAGCAGGCGATGACGTCGGCGGTCGACACGGCCTGCGACGGGACGGCCTCCGCGGGCAGCCCGGTCGACCGGCAGCGCTCGACCAGTTCGGCGGCCTGCCCCGGACGGCGCGCGACGATTCCGACCGAGGAGATGGGGCGTACGGCCCTGACCGCCTCCACATGGCCCCAGGCCTGCGGTCCGGCTCCGAAGACGACGAGCCGCTCGGCGTCCGCGGCCGCCAGGTGGTCCACGGCCACGGCGGACACCGCGGGCGTCCGCAACAGGGTCAGGGCGGAGCCGTCGATCATGGCGACGGGGCAGAGCGTGGCCGCGTCCATGAGGAGGTAGGAGGCGACGATGCGCGGCAGACCGCGGGCGGGGTTGTCGGGCGCGACCGCGGCGATCTTCACCCCGGCGTACGAGGACGACGTGGCGGGCATCAGCAGGAGCTGGCCCGCCCGGACGTCGAGCACGCTGCGCGGCACGTCCGCCTCGGGATCCAGTCCGGCGCGCAGAGCCTCGTCCAGTGCGGCGATCGCCCGTGCCATGGGCAGCCGGCGCGCCAGTTCCTCGGCGTCGATCAGGGAGAGTTTCGCGGGGTTCACGAGCTAAGTTCCTTCAGAACGTGCGAGGTCTTCTCCAGCGCCGCCGCCAGCTGGGCCGGCTCCTGCCCGTGGGTGAACCGCAGGTGGTGCTCGGTTCCGAAGTGGGCGCCGGCGCCGACCAGCACCTTGCCGCGGGTGTACAGGGCCTCGGCGACGTCGGTGCTGGGCAGGTCCAGGTGGTAGCGGACGAACGCCAGGGAGGTGGCCTGGGGCGGCACGACCGAGAGCAGGTGGTCGTGGGAGGCGATCCACTGCTGCATCTGGGTCCAGCTCTCGCGCAGGAAGCCGCGGTAGCGGTCCAGCAGCCGGGCGCAGGTGGCCGGCTCAAGTGCCAGTTCCGCCAGCGCCATTGCCGTCCCGGCCGCGGAGAGGGTGGCGTACTCGTGCCGTTGGCGCAGTTCCGGGACCAGCGCGGGTGGTGCGATCAGCCAGCCGAGGCGCAGTCCCTGCATGCCGAACGCCTTGGAGAGGCTGCCGACGCACACGACGCGGTCGTAGCGGCCCCAGAAGGTGGGGCTGAGCTCGTCGGTGTGGAGTTCGGTGCCGCGGTGGACCTCGTCGGAGAGGATCCAGGCACCGACCCGCTCGGCGACGGAGACGATCGCCTGTATCTCCTCTTCGGTCAGGACGGTGCCCGCCGGGTTGTTGGGGGTCGTCAGCACGATGGCCCGGGTGTCCGGGCGGACGGCGCGGGCCAGGGCGTCGGTGTCGGGCCGCCAGCCGCGCTCGGGGTCCAGGGGAACGTCGTCGACGTCGGCGCCCCGGTTCTGGGCCGCACCCCAGATCTGACGGTAACCGGGGGACATCGTCACCACGTGATCCCCGGGACGGACGAGGGTGTCGACAGCGACCGTGTTGGCCTCGGCCGCCCCGGCGGTGACGACGACCTCCGACGCGTGATCGGTGCTTCCGGCGTGCCAATGGGCGATCTGCGCGCGCAGGCGGTCCGTCCCACACGTCGGCGGGTAGCTCAGCTCGCTGTCGAGGAGCCGGCTCAACGCCTCTTCGCTGTCGACCAGTTCGCGCATCCGGATCGGCCGGCAGCCGCTGTCGGCGAGGCTGTAGGTGGCGGTGGCTCCCCGCTTGTGCAACCACTCAAGCAGTTCGAACGGGATGAACGTCATGGATCTCCCCAGGTACTCGGCGGCATGGAGGCGGGCGGGGCGGACAGGACCGGTGCTATGCGGCGCTGTCCACCTTGGCGGGATCGCGTTCGACGACCGGGCCGAGGACGGTGTCGATGCGCCGCAGCACCGCCGGGTCGATGCGGACGCCCGCCGCCTTGGCGCTGTCCCGGACCTGCTCCGGCCGGGAAGCGCCGACGATGGCGGCGGCGACGTTCGGGTTCTGGAGCGTCCAGGCGACGGCGAGCTGGGCCAGGGTCAGGTCCAGCTCCCGGGCGATGGGGACCAGCTGCTGCACCCGCTCCAGCACCTCGTCGCGCAGGAAGGTCTGCACCCAGCGGGCACCCGCCTCGTCCGTGGCGCGTGATCCGGCGGGCGGCGGTTGCCCGGGCAGGTACTTGCCGGTGAGCACCCCCTGGGCGAGCGGCGACCAGACGATCTGGCTGAGCTCTTCCCGTTCGCACAGGGGCACGATCTCCGGTTCGATGACACGCCAGAGCATCGAGTACTGGGGCTGGTTGGAGACGAACCGTTCCAGGCCGAGGTCGCGGGCGAGCTTCACGGCCCGGGCGATCTGGTCGGCGGTCCACTCCGAGACGCCGATGTAGAGGACCTTGCCCTGCCGCACGAGGTCGTCGAACGTCTTGAGCGTCTCCTCCAGCGGAGTGCGCTCGTCGAAGCGGTGTGCCTGGTACAGGTCGATGTAGTCGGTCCCGAGCCTGGTCAGCGAGCCATGGACGGCCTCGGTGAGATGCTTGCGGGACAGGCCGCCGTCGTTCGGTCCGGGGCCGGTCGGGAAGAACACCTTGGTCGAGATCACCAGGGATTCGCGGCGCTGACCCCGCAGCGCCTTGCCGAGCACGGCCTCGGCGGCCGTGCCCGCGTACATGTCGGCCGTGTCGAAGGTGGTGATGCCGGCGTCCAGGGCCGCGTGCACGCACTCCGCGGCCCGGCCGTCGTCGATCTGGGCACCGTGGGTGACCCAGTTGCCGTAGGCGATCTCACTGACCTGGAGCCCGCTGCGGCCCAGTCGTCGGAACTTCATCCGCCGTCCTCACTGCTGTCGTCCTCGCACCGGGCAAGGGGCGTGATCCGTACGCGGTTGTCGTGGAAGACCGCCCCGCCCCCCATGTCCGCGTCCCGCTCGTCGACGGTCGCGTTGGGGCCGGAGCCGCCGGTGAACTTGAGCCAGTGGCCCTTCGTCGTCATCGCGACGCCCGGGCGCACCACGTCGTCGATCCTGGCCAGGGCTTCGAAAGCGCCCCGTTCGTTGCTGATCCGGACGCGGTCGCCGTCGGCGATGCCGTGCGCCGCGGCGTCCTTCGGGTGCAGTACCACGCGTGGGGGTCCGGCCCGGCGGCGCAGTTCGGGTTTGTTCCCGAAGACGGTGTTCAGGAAGAAGTGGTTGGCGACGGAGAGGAGAACCAACGGCAAGGACCGCGCCCGTTCGGCGTCGTCGGCCTCGCTCGCCGGAACGTATCCGGCCACGGCGTCGTGGCCGTCCGCCCGGGCGGTCTCCGAGACGAACTCCAGCTTCCCCGAAGGGGTGGGGAAACCGTTCGCGAAGGGCACGAACCCGTCCGGGTACGCGAGCCGGGCCCACCCCTTGGCGCGCAGCGTGTCCACGGTGACACCGGCCAACGACGGGTGCGAGGAGTCGAGGAGTTCGCTCGCCAGCTCTTCGTCGCCGGCGTAGAGCGCCGGTTCCGTCAGTCCCATGGCCCGGGCCAGGCGCCGGAAGGTCTCGGTGGTGGACAGGCACTCGCCTGGCGGAGCGACCGCCGGCTCGTTCCAGTTGACGTACAGATGGCCGTAACCGTCGTGCACGTCCAGGTGCTCGGTCTGCATGGTGGCGGGCAGCAGGATGTCGGCGTAGTCGGCGGTGTCGGTCTGGAAGTGGTCCATGACCACGGTGAAGAGGTCGTCGCGGGCGAGGCCGCGGCGGATCCGGTTCTGGTCGGGGGAACTGGCCAGCGGGTTGGCGCCGTAGACGACCAGTGCTTCGACGGGCGGATCGTCCACCTCCAGCAGCCCTTCGGCCAGCCGCGTCATGGACAAGGTGCGCACTGGAGCGCGCAGCAGGTCGTCCCGGTAGAGCGCTTCGCGGTTCGCACCGAAGTAGCCGTCGGTCGAATAGAGCAGTCCGCCACCGGGACGCTGCCAGTCCCCGGTGACGGCGGGCAGGCAGGCGAGGGTCCGCAGCGCGGCGCCGCCGCCGGCATGGCGCTGGATACCCTGCGACACCCCCACGGCGGTGGGCCTGCTGCGGGCGATGCGCCGGCCGAGCCGGACGATCTCCTCCTCGGTCACCCCCGTCTCCCGCGCCGTGCGTACGGGATCGAACGCCAGTACCCGCTGCCGGAACTCCTCCCACCCCACGGTTCGGGCGGCCAGGAACTCCCGGTCCTCGGCGCCCTCTTGGAGCACGACGTGCAGCAGGCCCAGGACGAGCGCGGCGTCCGAGCCCGGGAGGGGCGCGATGTGTTCGTCGGCCTGGGCCGCCGAACGGCTGCGGACCGGATCGATGACGACGACGTGTGCGCCGTTCTTGCGGGCGCGTTGGATCACCTTCCACAGATGGTGGCGGCTGGTGAGGGGATTGCTCCCCCACAGCAGGATCAGCCGGGAGTACTCCAGGCTCTCCGGGTCGATCCCCGTACTGACGCCGAGGGTGTACCGGAGTCCGACCAGCCCGGCGATGGAACAGATCGTCATGTCGTGGCGCGAGGCGCCCAGGACGTTCCACAGCCGGCTGCCGGCGCGCCCCTGGAGCCCCTGGAGGAAACCGAGCGTGCCGGTGCCCTGGTACGGCCAGATCGCCTCGCCGCCGTGGCGGTCGATCGTCTGCGTCAGCCGCCGGGCGATCTCGTCGAGGGCGCTGTCCCAGTCGATGCGCTCGAACCGGCCCTCTCCCTTGCGGCCGACGCGCCGCAGGGGGTGGAGCAGCCGGTCAGGGGCGCGGGTGTGCTCCAGGAACTGGTTGACCTTCACACACAGGGTGCCCCGGGTGTAGGGGTGGTCCGGAGTGCCGCGCAGCGCGACGGCTTCGCCGTCGCGGACCGTCACCTGCCAGCTGCAGGCGTCCGCGCAGTCCAGCGGGCATGCTCCGACGACCTGCGTGTCGTTCATGTGCCCCTCCTTCCTGACGGCTCGTCGGACGTCGGTCCCCACTGGGCCAGCTCCTTGAGCAGCGACCGCGAGAGCACTCCGGTCATCACCTCCCGTGCCGTGCCGGCGGAGCTGATCCGGCCGTCCCCGGCCACACTCACCTCCACCTCGCCACCGGGCATACGGACCGTCACATCGGAGCCGACGAGGCCACGAGCGCGGGCCACGGCCGCCGCGGCGCACGCACCGCTGCCCGACGCGGGTACGGCGCCGGCGGCCCGCTCCCAGACCGCGACGTCCAGCGTGCGGTCGTCGTGGACCCGTACGAACTCCACGTTGGTGCCCTCGGGGTGGCGGGGATGCCAGGCCAGGGCGGGGCCCAGGCGCCGCACCAGCTCACCGTCGATCGTGTCGCTGAGGACGACGGTGTGGGGGACACCGAGATGCAGGTCGGTGACGGTGACCTCGGCGTCCGGTCCGGCTCCTGCCAGCGGGACGACGGTGGTCGCCGCGCCACCGCCGTCCGTGCCCCCACCGGCGGCGAAGCGCGCCAGGCCCATGTCCACGCACACCCGCCCGTCGGTGATGTCCGTGATCCGGACCTCCGCTTCGCCGCCGGGCGTGCGTACGGTGAACGGCGTCCCCGTACGCCACTCCCGCACGTAGTGCTCGCCGAGGTACAGCGCGAACATGCGCAGCCCGTTGCCGCTCATCCCGCACTCGCTGCCGTCCGCGTTGAAGATGCGCAGAGCTGCGGCGACGCCGGGCCGGGGCGCGTCCAGCGGCCCGAAGAGCAGGCCGTCGGCGCCGGCTCCGAGGTGCCGGTCGCAGAGCAGCCGGACGGCCCCGGGGGCGGGCTCCGTGCCCAAGGCCGTACTTCCGCCTCGGGGGTCGACGATCAGGTAGTCGTTGCCGAGCGCCTGGTACTTCACGAAGTCGCCCATGAGCCGGCCGCCGCAGCCGGTCAGTTCAGCGGGCGGTTGGAGAGGGCCGCCGCTTCGTACTCCTCGCCGTACCAGCCCTTTTCCCAGGTGGAGTAGGCGACGATGATGATGTCCCGGTGGCCGGAGCCGCCGTCGGCGGAGGTGACGTCGGTGGCTTCGTGCTTGATCGCCTTGTCGTCCAGCAGGACGGCCTGTCCCGCCGCCAGGGTGCCCGTCCAGGCCGGCTTGTCGGTGTCCGGCAGCCACAGGCGGGTCTCGCCGCCGGCGACGTTGTGCCGCCGCAGCACGGCGATCATGATGTACTCGTGTCCGTCGCTGTGCACGCCCTCCGGGGTGATCGGCGCGGCGTTCTCGCTCTCGGCCCTGCTGCGGTTCTGGTGGATGTTGATCTGCCAGTCATGGCTGCGGTCCAGGCCGATCGCGTCCGCGCCGACGGTGACCAGCGGGGTGAAGTCGACCTCGATCGGCTCGTAGGGGCGACGGATGCCGCCGGCCACGTTGTTGTACCTCTTGGAGATGATGTAGTCGCGCTGGGGCAGCTTCTCGTAGACCCAGCCCTGGTCGCTGCCGGTCTCCGGCGACAGCTTGTACTGCGTGAACCGTTTGTAGCGCGTGCCGTTGCCCATGAACGGGTCGACCGGGAGGTTGTCGTAGCTGTCCAGCGTCTCCGGTGCCACCGGAGGCAAGTCGATGATCGAGAATGCCTGAGGGCCGATTGCCATGGCTCTGTGCCCTTCCTGTCAGACCGGTCGGAGGGTGGCGAGATCGGGCATGCGCTCGTCGAGGTAGCGGGCGGAGGAGTTGAGCCGCCACAGGGTTCCCCGGGCGATCGCCCGCCGCATGCGCTCGGAGGTGGCTGCGGGGACGACCACGTTGTGGAACCAGCCGGCGGCGTGCCGGGAGTCGATGGTGATGTGCAGCTTGTGGTACACGATGCCGACATCGGGCAGCCCGAGCCGTTCCCAGGCGTGCACGACGTGGACGAAGCGTTCGGGTGCCAGCCATTCGGTCATTCCGAGGAATCCGACGGCTTCCGGGTACAGGTACCGGTACCTGCACAGGAGCACCGCGAGGTTTCCCGACAGCAGGGCATTGGCGGTGAGCGACCGTTCCAGGTCCTGGGCCGAGATGTCGAAGACCTGGAAGATCTGATTGAAGAGATGGGTGTGCACCTGCGAAGGGTCGCCGTTCCCCATCTCGTCCCAGAAGTTTTCGGCGATCTCCATCTTCGCGCCGTCGCTGGTGCCGACCTGCATCATGGCGAGAAGATCGTCGAATCGGCCGTCGACGACCGATTCCTGGATCACGTAATGCTGCAGATCTTCGACCGTGGCCTGATTGCGGATGAAATCCCGGTAGTACGGGTGCTTGTACACCCGGTGTTCACGGGCGAGTTTCTTCAGCCAGGACAGGTACGCGGTCGGTTCGGTGGGTGCCGCGTCGAGCACGCCCGGCTCCACCGAGGCGTCCTCGGCGGCCGCGGTGGCCAGCTCCAGCAGGCGCAGGATCTCGTGGACGAGCGTGGAGCCCTCGGCGGTGGGCCCCTCGGGGAGCTGGGTGGAGAGCCCGTAGATACGGGAGAGCAGCAGTTGCTGGCCGTAAAAAGCCGCCGGGTCACCGGCTGCCGACCGTGCGTTGAGATCACTGACGGCGGCCCGTAACGCCGCCCGTTCAGCGATGGGCACCGAGGCGTCAAGGTCTTCCGCCGGACGTTTCAGCAGCGAGGATACTTCCTCTACCACCGGATATGCGTCTACGGCTGACTTCTGATCCAGTAAGTGGGGTTGGGTGTTCATACCCGTCTCCTGCCATATGGCGGCGTCCCATGCAGATGGCATGGCCACCTGTTGAACACTAATGCTCTCCTGCCTCAGGAGCTATATCTCATCGGCAGGTTGGCGTGAAGACAGGGCTTGACGGGCCTTGTAGGGAGATGTGAACACGCCGAATTGGCGTGACGCAATACCGGTCCGTGCGCCTGGCGAAAAAACAGCGGGCAATGGGCCGCAGCGGCCCACTGCCCGCGCGTATCACCGCGCCCGAGAGATCATTCTTCGGTGCGTGCGGACGGACGGGAAGCCTGCCTTTCCTGGCCCCGTGCCGGCTCGGCACTCCTGCCGGCGCGCGGCTGCCCGGCCCCCTCGCGGGCGGCGAGGAAGAGCACGGCGAAGAGCAGCAGGGCCGTACCGGTCAGGACGATCGCATTCAGCCGTTCGCCGAAGACCAGGACGCCGATGGCCGCCGCGGTGAGCGGATCGACCAGGGCGATCACGGAGGCCGTGGTCGCCCGGACCACCCGCAGACCGATGAAGAGCAGGATGTACGCCAGCGCCGTCGGCACCGCCCCCAGGTAGAGGATCAGACCGATGGTCCACGCCGGACGGCCCATGTCGGGCACCAGGCCCTCCCACGCGGCCATCGGCAGGAGGCAGATCATCCCCACGGTGACGCCGGGCACCGTGGACTCGAACGCGCCACCGGCACTGTTCCGTCCGAAGAAGCGGCCCAGCAGGGTCACGCCCGCGTAGCCGGCGGCCGAGAGCAGGGCGTACCCGATGCCCAGGAGCGGATCGGGACCGGTGCTCCCGTCGGCTCCCCCCATCAGCAGGGCGAGCCCCCCGACACCGCTCACCACCGCGGCGGTTCCGGCGACACCGGTGCGCTCACCCAGGATCAGCCGGGCACCGACGGCCACCAGCACCGGGCCCGAGCCCAGGGTCGCCACGGTGCCCACGGCCAGACCGGCCTGCTGCACGGAGGCGAAGTAGGCGGCCTGGGCCACCGCCATCCCGAAGCCCGTGATCAGGGCTCGCCGGGGGTCCGCCGCGTACATCTTGCGCAGCGAGACCACACTCCCGGGCCGCCAGACCCGCCAGACGCAATGGACCGCCAGGAGCAGTCCCAGCCCGGCCAGGAACCGCCAGAAGGAAACGGCGACGGGTCCGATCCCGCCGGCGTCGTACATGGCGACCGCCACGGCACCGCCGGTGCCCCAGGCCGTGGCCGCGATCGCGACGTAGAGGATGCCCCGCCACACGGGCAGGGCGGAAGAGGACTGCAAAAGAGGTCTCCTCGGTAGATTGCCGGCACGAAGTCTTCGTGGGCAACCCGCGCAGCCACCCCGGCCACCCGGAGCGGCTACGTGACTGCCCGCCTCAAGCGGCGGGTGGCGGAGGCCTCAGCAGGTACATGCCGGGCACCCTACTCGCCGGGGGCGCAGGCGTCCCGGGGTGCGCTGTATCCGGCCGGATCCGGTCGGTCCGGTCGCGGGCCGTGGCCGTGACCGCGTGGGGCCCGGCAGGCAGCGCCGGGTCGGGATCCACTCGGTCGCGAATGAGGGCATGGCCGTGCTGCCCGGTGCCCGTACCGCCTCGGCTGCCGTGTCTGCCGGCCCCGGGGTGGTGACCCGTCGACAGAGCGGCGGACGCAGCCCTCTGGCCTTCGCAGTACCGGACTTTGTGCTGTGCGTGGGCGTTCGTTTGCGGTCCCGAGGGAGCCTGGCCGAAGGGGCTGACCGAGCAGGGCCTGGTCGGTCGGTACACCGGCTCGCCCTTCGGCGAACTGGAACTGAAGGCGGACGGGACGTTGCAGGCCACCGACTGGCCGAAGTACGACGGCTTCGGCGACAACCCCAAGCCTGACCACCGGGCGCGCCAGTTCAGACACGCTTCAGGTACTGGTCGAACAGGGCGCGCAACCGGTCGACGTCTTCGGGACCGGATGCCCCGCGCTTGGGCAGGATCGTCAGGCACGAGGCGTTCTTGTCGCTGCTGAACAGGACGAAAACGCGCGGCGTTTCGGTGTACCGGGCCATGGCCTGCCAGGTGAGGGCGCTGGTCTGCTGCTGGTTGGTGACGGTGATGCCGCTGTCGTCCACCACCGTGCGGCACGCGCCGCCGGCGTCCGCAAGCCGGTAGAACTGGCGGGCCTGCATGCGCGGGACGAAGAGCATCACCAGCAGGATGGCCGTCGGCGTGACCAGGATCGGCACCTCGGCCGTTCCCTTCACCAGCCAGGACGCAACCGCGAAGGCCAGCAGCGACACAGCGGTCACGATCATCAGCCACCGCATCCGGCGCCCGGCCGGTGCGACCCGCATGCGGGCCCGCAGCGCCTCGCGGAAGTCCTCGATCATCGCCCGGTACGCCATCTCGACTCGCGTCCCGGTCTGCTGTTCCGCGCTCACGCGTCCCCTTACATGGCGAATAGTTCGGGTGAAAGCGTACCGGTCCGGCTTGGCCGGGTTTTTCCAGGGCAGTCGGTCAAGCCGCGGATCGACCTCGCAGGGAATATCGGAGTCCGGCTGCGCCGGGCGGCTACCAGCGGTCGTCCGCATCCGCACCTGGCGCAGGTGGTCACCGGCCCGCGTCTTCCTGCTCCCATACGAAGATGTCGGGCTGCCGGGGTGTACGGGCGAAGGCGAACTGATCGCCTCCACCGTTGTCTCCGAAGAACAGCAGGGCGTCGAAGGGCATGTACAGCTCGGCGAACGTCCGGTCCGACCGGAAGCAGGTTCCGGTCGACGATCTGCCGCAGGGGCCACACGACATCGACCCCGTACGGTCCTGAGACGCCTTCGCTCTCACGGAGCAGACCGGTCAGCTCGGCGGGCAGGCTGCCTCCGAGACGGCGCTCCGTCTCCGCCAGGGCGCTCATGGGTGCGGGAGCTTGGAACTGGGCGCCGGGCTACGCGCTGCGGGCTGTTTCCGTCCACCTGCGCGCAGCCCGGAACGGCAGGTCACGAGCGGGTGCTGCGGACGGTGCCGCGACAGCCGCCATTGATATGGACATGTTCAAGCCGCAGGGCTAGTCTCAAACTTGGTCTAGACCGCATTGGACGTGTGCCTTCCGGTTGTTTCCGTACTGCCCCCTCGTCCTCACCGTTCGCCCTGGCAGGAGACCCGAGGTACGCGTCCGTCCCTCCGCACCTCCGGACCACGGGAGCACGCCATGCGCAGAAAGCTCACCTCGTTACTCCTCGGCCTCGGCCTCGCCGGAACGGCCCTGTTCGCCACCAGTGGCGTCGCTCAGGGCCACGGCTACACCGACTCGCCCGTCAGCCGCCAGCAGCTGTGCGGCAACGGCACCGTCCGAAACTGCGGGCAGATCCAGTGGGAGCCGCCGAGCGTGGAGGGGCCCAAGGGTTTCCCCGCGCGCGGGCCCGCCGACGGGCGCATCTGCGCGGGCGGCATCGGGCGTTTCTCCGAACTGGACGACCCGCGAGGCGGGAACTGGCCGGCCACCAAGCTGACCGCGGGCCAGAGCCACAACTTCACCTGGCGGATCACCGCCCGCCACGCCACCACCGACTTCCGCTACTACATCACCAAGGACGGCTGGGACCCCACCAAGCCTCTGACCAGGGCTGACCTGGACCCGCAGCCGTTCCTCACGGTTCCGTTCGGCGGCCGTCTGCCCGGCTCCACGGTCACCCACGCCGGCGTCCTGCCCCAGAAGACCGGACGGCACCTCATTCTCGGCGTCTGGACCATCGCCGACACCGGCAACGCCTTCTACGCCTGCTCCGACGTGCGCTTCTGACCCGTCCCCGGTTCGGGCCCGGTTCGGGGCGCGCACATGGCCACCGCCTCCGGGCCCTCCCCGGCCCGGTGGACGAACGCCGGGACCTGGCCCCCGGACCGGCTGCCGACCCGCGGGCCGGCCGTTTGATCACGGGCAGCTGGCCCGTCGCGGCGGCTGTTCAGCGCCGCCCTCGCAAGGCGGCCGGTACGCCCCGGCCGGCGGAACGCGAACCCTCGCCACGTCCGAAACGAAATCCCTGGCACAACCACTGAAGGGCGGTCTCCATCCGCGCCTCGGCGTGGGGCAGACCGCCCTCGACCGACCCGGGTGACGGGCGAGGGGAGAGCGGGGCACCCCTCCAGCTCACCGAACGGCCCACGGCCCCCGAGGTCCTGACGCGCTCTGGCCCTACCGCCTGCCCGGCGCCGCCCGTACCGCTGGCGTGCCCCACGGTCGCCCAGCCGTAGCACGTACTCGTTCAGGGGCGGCAGACGCCCGCTTCCCAGGGCGCAGGACAGCATTCGCCGAAGCGAGTGGTGACAGCCAACCCCCGACCGCGACGCGCACCATGTACGAGCCCGAGAATTCAGCCCGCGTACCAGCCCGAGTATTCAGGCCCGCTGCAGAACCAGCACCGTGTTGTGTCCCCCGAACCCGCAGGAGTTGCTGGCGACCGCGTCCATGCGATGCGGACGCGGAGCTTTGGCGACGACGTCCAGGGAGATGTCGGGGTCGAGGTGCTGGAGGTTGGCGGTGGGCGGGACGGTCTGGTGGTCGAGGGTCAGGGCGGCCAGTGCCGCTTCGATGGCGCCCGCCGCGCCGAGGGGGTGGCCGGTGACGCCTTTGGTGGAGGTGACGGGGGGCGGGTGGCCGTCGAAGACGCGGTTGAGGGCGGCGCCTTCGATGCGGTCGTTCAGCGGCGTTCCGGTGCCGTGGGCGTTGACGTGTCCGATGTCGGAGGTGGTGAGCCCGGCGTCGGCGAGGGCGGCCGTGAAGGCCTGCTCGATGCCCACGCCTTCGGGGTGGGGGGCCGCGTAGTGGTAGCCGTCGGTGGAGGTGCCGTAGCCGCTGAAGTGGGCACGGGGCCGGGCGCCGCGGGCCCGGGCGTCGGCCGCGCGTTCCAGGACCAGCAGGCCGGCGCCCTCGGCGAGGACGAAGCCGTCGCGGTCCACGTCGAAGGGGCGGCTGGCACCCTCGGGGTCGTGCAGGCGGGTGGACAGGGCTCCCATCTGCGCGAAGCACGCGGAGGGCAGCGGGTGGCAGGGGGCCTCGGCACCGCCGGCGAGGGCGATGTCGCAGCGGCCGGCCAGGAGCAGGTCGCGTGCGGTGCCGAGGGCGGTCGCGCCGGAGGCGCAGGCGGTGGTGACGGCCATGCTGGGGCCGTGGGCGCCGAGGGCGATGCAGATCTCGGCCGCCGCGGCGTTGGCGGTGGTGCGGGGGATCAGGAGCGGGGAGAGCTTCTCGTAGGCGCCGTCGATGAGTTTGCGTACGGCGGGGATCACGAGGTCCTTGCTGTCGTAACCGACCCCGACGACCACGGCGACCCGGGCCCCGTCCCAGGTGGCCGGGTCCAGGCCGGCGCTGTCGACGGCCTGCCGGGCGGCGGTCAGGGCGAGGTGCGTGAAGCGGTCCATGCGCCATACCTGCGGCCCGAGCACGGCTTGGACGTCGAACGGCGGAACCCGGCAGCTGATGGGCACCGGCACATCGCCCAGCGACGGGTCGACAGCGGCGGTGGGGGTCCCGGAGCAGACCGTGCTCCAGGTGGCGTCGGTGCCGACCCCGGCCGGGGTGACCAGACCGATGCCGGTCACGGCGATGTCGCTGCCCTTCATCCGAGTGTCTCCGGCACCGGGGCCGGCTGGGCCTGTTCGACCGCGGCCGCCGCCTGGGCGAGGGTGACCTGGAGGGACTTGAGCGCGTCGTCGCCCGTGGGAACGCGCAGGCCCAGTTCGTCCTGGAGGACGCAGAGCAGTTCGACGACGGCGAGGGAGTCCAGGCCGATGTCCTCCAGGGTGGCCTCGGGCCGGATGGCGTCGCCCGGGATGTTGAAGTGGCTGATCAGTACGGACTTTACTGCTTCGTAGACAGGCGTCATCAGGAATTCCTCGGTCGTCGGGACGGGGCAAAAGGCGGCTTCACAGGCGCAGCGTCATCAGGCCGGCGCTGCTGCCCGCGGCCAGGCCGATGAGGGCGACGAGGTCGCCGGGGCCGGCCCGGCCGGTTTCGAGGGCGCGGGTGAGCTGGAGGGGGAGGGAGGCGGAGGCGACGTTGCCGTGGTCGGGGAGGGTGACGACGAGCTTGTCGCGGGGGACGCCGATCGCCGGCCCGCACAGTTCGTCGAGGTCGGACAGGGCGACCTGGTGGACGCCGATGAAGGCGAAGTCGTCGAAGGCCAGGCCGAGCTCGTCCAGCGCGCGGTGCAGATGGGTACGGCCGAGCGTGCGCAGGCTGTCGCGCATCCGGACGCTGTCCATGCGGAAACAGGCGGCAGCTTCCGGGCCCGAACGGTGGCGCAGGGAGGCGATGCCGCCGTGCAGCACGGTCGCCGAGGGCCAGGCCGCGGAGTCGGCGGCGAAGCGGCAGCCGAGGATGCCCCGGGGCGGCAGCGCGCGGGGCGTCGCCTCGGCCGTCAGCAGGAGCGCGGCGCCGGCGTCGGAGAATCCGTAGGCCGGCAGAGCGCGCGCGAACGCCGCCGCGTCGGAGATCCGCAGCTGGGCCGAGACGGAGGGCGCCTCACCGCAGGTGATCAGGACGGTGCGGTACCGCCCGGACGCGATGAGGGCCTGCGTGATCTCCATGGCGTTGAGCACGCTGTTGCAGGCGTTCTTCACGTCGAAGACCGGGCAGGTCAGGCCGAGCTTGGCGGCCACGACGTGGGACGTCGCCGGTTCGATCATGTCCTGGCTGGCCGCCGCGAAGATCATCAGGTCGATGTCGGCGGGCCGGACCCCGTGGTCGGCCAGGAGCTTGCGGGCGGCGCCCGCCGCCAGATCGGACGCCTGCTGGTCGTCGTCGATCAGATGCACGCCCGTCACCCCGGTCAGCTGGGTGATCAGCCCGGGAGGCGGGGTGAAGCCGCCGCCGGCGGCCGCGATCTGGGCCTCCCGTTCGCTCATGCTGGTCCAGCGCTCGGGCAGATACGTGGTGGCCCCCGCCAGGCAGGCCCGAAGGTCGCTCATGGCCTCACGCTAGGGCGGCGCGACCGGGCGCCACGACGTCCCACGCCGCTGATGTGTTTAAGTGCCCGCGTTTGGCGCTGCCGGGCGTTCGTCCGAAGAGGTGGCGATGTGTTGCCGGGCCCGCCCCCTGTCTACACATGGAGGCGACAGGGGAGCGAGGGAGACAGCCCGCCCGGCGAAGGGGTGAGTCACGACGATGCGCGGTCCCCGGTGCCGGGTCGCATGGACCGTTCTGGCGCTGGCCGCTGCGCTGGCGGCGGCCTGTGCCTGGTTCGGGGCGGCGGTGGACGGGAGGCTGTCGCCGGGCGGGGTCGTGCCCGCGGCGACCGAGGCCGCCCGTGCCGACCGCCTGCTGCAAGAAGGTTTCGCCTCCGCCCCGCCCCACCTCGTACTCGTCACCCGCGTGTCGGGCGCCACCCGGTCGGTCGAGGAGAGCGCCGCGGCCGCCCAGGGCAACGAGCTGGTACGGCGACTGAGCACCGACCGGTCCGTCGCCCAGGTGGCCTCCTACTGGCAGACCCGGGCACCGTCGCTGCGCTCGGCGGACCGGCGCAGCGCCTTGGTGCTGGTGCGGCTGCGTGGACGTGAGCAAGAGGCGACAGCGGCGGCCGGACGACTCGTACCGCAGATGGCCGGGCGCCATGGCCCGCTGCAGGTCGAGGTCACCGGGGAGGCCGCCTCTCGCGCCGAGGCCCTGCGGCTGGCCGGGCGGGACCAGTTCCGCGCCGAAGTGCTGGCCTTGCCGCTGACCGCGCTGCTGCTGCTCGTGGTGTTCGGCTCGGCGGTGGCCGCCCTCCTGCCCCTCGCCGTCGGCGTGCTGGCCGTACTGGGAGCCCAGGCCGTCCTGCGGCTGCTCACCTTCTGCACCGAGGTGACGGTGAGCGCGACCAACATCTCCTCCGCGCTCGGTTTCGCCCTCGCCGTCGACTACAGCCTCTTCCTGCTCGCCCGCCACCGGGAAGAGACCGCGGCCGGCGCCGAACCCGGCACCGCCCTGCGCACGGCACTGCGGACCGCGGGCCGTGCCGTGCTGTTCTCCGCGGGCACGGTCATCCTGTCCCTGGCCTCGCTGCTCGTCTTCCCGCACACCATCCTGCGTTCCATCGCCTACGGCGGCATCGCGGTCACCGCCTTCGCGGCCCTGGCCGGCCTGCTCGTCCTTCCGGCACTCCTCACGGTGCTGGGGCCTCGCGTCCACCGGCCGGGCGTCCTCATCCGCCGATGGCGCCGCCGTCGCGGCCCGCACTCCGGGAGCGGGGCCGCCGAACTGGGAAGGTGGGGGCGCCTGGCCCTGGCCGCCCAACGGCGGCCGGGGCTCGTGGCCGTCGGCGTCACCGCCGTACTGCTGGTGCTCGCCGCTCCCTTCAGCCGCGTGCAGATCGGTCTCTTCGACGACCGGGTCCAGCCCGCCTCCTCCACCGTCGCCAAAGCCGGTACGGCGCTGCGCCACGACTACCGGCCCGGCACAGTGATCACCCCGACCACCGTGGTCCTGCCGCACTTCGACCCCCGGCGGCACGCCGCCGACCTCGACGCCTACGCCCGGCGCGTCTCCCTCCAGAAGAGCGTGGCACGGGTGGAAACGGCCACCGGCTCCTACGCCCGCGGCACCCGCACACCTCCGGCAGGCACCGCGGCATCCGCCTACACCTCGCCCCACGGCGCCTGGCTGGCGGTCGCCACCCCCGGCGAGCCCTACTCCACCGCCAACCGCGACCTCGCCCGGACCCTGCGTGACCTGCCCGCCCCCGCACCCGTACTCGTCGGCGGCCCCGGCGCGGTCCTCGACGACGTCCAGCGAACGCTCTTCGCCCGCCTGCCCTGGTGCCTGGCACTGGCAGGGGCCACGCTCCTGGCCCTGACCCTGGCCCTGACGCGGCGACCGGTCATGGCCCTTACGGCACTGCTGCTCAACGCGCTGAGTCTGGCGGCCAGCTTCGGCGCCCTGGTCTTCGTCTTCCAGGACGGCCACGGGGCGGGCCTGCTGGGCGGCTTCCCCGTCACCGGCACCACGGACGTGCTCATGCCCGCGCTCATCTTCGGCATCGCCTTCGGCCTCTCCATGGATTACGAGATCCTTCTCCTCTCCCGTGTCTGCGAGGAGTACGCACGGGCCCCCGACGCCGCGACCGCCGTGGTCCGGGGCCTGGACCGCACCGCGCGCCTGTTCACCTGGGCCGCGCTCACCCTGGCCGTCGTCATGGCCGCGCTGGCCACGTCGGACCTGGTGATGCTGAAGATCATCGGCGTCGGCCTCGCCCTCGCGGTCCTGCTCGACGCCACCGTCGTCCGCGGGCTGCTCGCCCCCGCCGTCCTGGCCCTGGCCGGACGCGCCGCCTGGTGGAGTCCGTGGCCCCGCCCGTCGGCCCCCGCCCCGCGCCCCTGCCGCAAACGGCGGCCCCTCGTCGGGCCGGCCGGTACGAAACACCCCAGGAGTGACCCCTGATGACCGACCAGGACCTGCGGCTCTCCCGAAGCCCCCACACCACCGCCCAGCGACTGCTGAACGCCTCCGCGGCCCGCTCCTACGACCCCGCGACAGACATCGACTGGGACACCCCGTTGCTGGACGACGCCTGGTTCTGGCCGCCCGAGCGGCTCGCGCTCTACGGCACCCCCCTGTGGGAACGCATGGACCACCGCCAACGCCTGGAACTCTCCCGCCACGAAGCCGCTCACATCGCGCAGATGGGCCACTGGTTCGAACTGGCCATCATCCGCATGCTCGCCCGCCACCTGATGAACCGTCACATCCTGGACGCACGCGCCTTCTACGCACTGACGGAAATGGGCGACGAGACCCGGCACATCACCATGTTCGGACGGCTGCTGGCCACCCTCGGCTGCCCGGCCCACCGCGTCCCGGCCCACGTCCGGCTCCCCTTCCCGCCGGCCGCGGCCGCCTTCCAGGACATCACCACCTTCACCAGCGCCCTGATCGTCGAAGAAGTCCTCGACCGGCTCCAGCGGGAGGCCGCCCAGGACGAACGCGTCCAGCCCCTGGTGCGGTCGGTGTGCCGTCTGCACGTGGCCGAAGAGGCACGCCACGTCAGCTTCGCCCGCGCCGAACTACGCGAAGCCGTCACCCACGCTCCCCGGGGCCGCCTGGCCTTCCACCGCCACCTGACCGCCCTGGTCGCCTCCCACACCGTCCCCCCGCTCCTGCGCCCCGACCGGTACGGCGACCTCGGGCTCGCCCCCGGCGAGGCCCGCCGCCAGGCACGCCACAACCCCCACCACCGCGCCACGATGCTCTGGTGCGGGGAAAAACTGATCGCCTTCCTCACCGAAGCGGACCTGATCAGACGCCCCCAGCACCACCTGTGGCGCCGTTCCGGCCTGCTGGCCTGACCGTCACCACGGCGTGCACCAGCGCCGCGCCGCGTACTCGACCGCCGGATGGGCGCCGGAAGCCCCCATCGCCACCCGCTTGAAGTGGTCCCGCACCCGCACCGGAACCAGCGCGTCGGCGAGCAGCCCCGCCTTCGCCTGCCGGCCGACCACATACCGATGGCGCGGCCGGCGGGCGACGACCGCCTGGCACACAGCCGACACGACCGGATCCGCGCTCGGCAGCCGCGTACCGGCCTCCCGCAGCGCCGCCTCCGCCTCCCGGTACATGGCACCGAACAACGTCGGCCGCCCCGCCAGTGCGGCCAGATCATCGGCAGCCCGGCCCTGAATGGCACTCGCGTACGCGCCCGCCTCGACCACGGCAACCTGCACTCCGCCAGGACCGGCCTCCATCCTCAGCGCATCGTTCAAGGCACCCAACGCCGCCTTGCCCGCGCAGTACCAGCCCATACCCGGAGCCGCGATACGGCCCGCGAGGGACGACACGTTGACGATGCGCCCCTCCCCGCGCTCACGCATCCCCGGCAGCACCAGCCGGGCCATGCGCGCAGCTCCCACCACATTGACTTCCAGCAACTGCCGCACCGCCGCGTCCTCAACGTCCTCCACCGCCCCCACCAGCGGGACACCGGCGTTGTTCACCAGGGCCCACGGTCCGCCGCCGGTGGCCTGCGCGACCTCCGCACACGCGCTACGGCAGGAACCGGCGTCCGCCACGTCCAGCAGCACCGTCCGCAGCCGCACAGCGCACTCAGCCGCCACAGCCCGGAGCTTCTCGGCCTTCGGCTCGTCACGCGCCGTAGCAAAAACGTCGTACCCGGCCCCCGCCAGACGCAGCGCCACCCCCAGACCCACACCACTCGTCGCACCCGTGACCAGAACACTTCGACGCACCTCGTACCTCCACAGAAGCGGCTCCCGACCACCATGCGCACCTGCCACCTCCCGACAGCTGAAGGCCGCTCCGGTGTGTCGCACAACCACTCGGAGAGCTCAGCCGTTCACGTTGGTCGACCGTCGGGCTCGCCGTGCCAGTCGTGTGCGTGGCGTCCGTAGCGTCCGTTGCTCCCGGGCGTCAGGGGGCGGGGCTCCCGATCGGGCTTCGACACCTCCAGAAACAGCAACGGCCATGAAGAACGCACACCAGAAACGTCCGGACGACGGCCAAGTGGTCTGCCCACTGGCCGGGAGGCTGCCACCGCCCACGGCTGCCGCACTGCACGTGACCTCGCCCCGCAGCATCGTTCTGCCGTGATCCGGCCGCGCCCCGTGCCGGCTCCACGCGCTCAAGCTTCGTCCAGCCGGTCCACCCTCGCTGCTTCAGCAGCCCGATCAGTCGACGGGCCGGTGGCGCGGTGTCGAATGCCAGGGTGTCCATCAGCTTGACGAACGAGGGCTCGATGTCCGCGTCGTCGACGTAGTCCTCGCCCTGCTCGCCGGCTGCCTGCATGAGGTAGGCGGCCAGTTCGTCGGCCAGCTCGACCAGCCGTGGATCGTCGCCGGTGTGGTCGAGTGCCTGGCCCAGGACGAGATAGAAGTCGACGACCCGTGGGTCGGCGATCTGCTCCTCTTTGCGTGCCACCCACTGTGGGTTCTAAATTTGTGGCGGGCCCTAGCGTCGGCAGCTCGACCTGACTGCCTGTAATTCCGCGCTTGTTTGAGATTGATCTTGCATTTTGTGAGAGTCAAGCTGACCTGGGATGGCTACAGCATCCAAATTCGTGGCCATAGCTTTGTGTTGCACTGACCTGCGATCCCTTGGAAGTTTGAGATTCCCCGAACCTCTTGAGAACCCCTATGGATGTTCACCTGGGGCGTCGTCGGAGTTCAGACGCTGGCTGGTGCTGTTGTCGGGGCCTCGTTCGGTGCGTTCCTGGTCGTAGTTGGCGAGGAGGCGGAGGCGTGCACCGAACGAGCGAGCACCCGATTCAGATGCCGAACTGAGCCAGGAGGTCTCGGTGAACCAGGTCAGCGACGCTGCTTGCTTCAGCATCTGATCCAGCAGGGGAGAGCACGGCATGCACGGGCTGGGTGTGGTGGGGGCGCCTTGAGTAGTCGGGCACGCTATCCATGCCGACGTGACCCCAGAAGGACGTGCTTGCTTCCAAGGGGCGGAGCCCGTGCAAGGACATGAGGTTGACGGTGAGTTGTTGCGTGCAATCGAGACGTAGCTCGCGCTGATGTTCTTGTATGAGAGCGATGACGTCGTAGCAGCAGGATCGCAAGAGTTGATCCGAGACGGCGAGTGGCGTGGCCTCGGCCGGTTCGTCGTCTTTCCCGCGGAGCCACTGGCTGATCGCAGCGACGACCGTGCCGTCGTAATGAAGCTCGACCAGGATCTCCCGGTTGTGGGGCAGCTCCAGCGTGCTGCACACCCAGCGGCGCAGTCCGGGGCGTGGGTTGAGCAGGGTGTCTCCCATGCCGTGCAGGGCCGCTGGCACGCGTGACTGCGTGAGCAATCTGGTAGTGCGTTCCTTGGCTCTGGTCAGCACCCTTCGTGCCTGGTCTCGGTCAAGCTCGAATGCACCTCGGGGGAGTGGGCGTTGCGGTCTGGAGACGGCCACGAACCAGGCGGCAGGCGTGGTGCTCTGCGCGGTGATCGTCTGGACGGTGAAGTTGAGGTTCCGTTGAATCTCCTGCTCGGCCAGGCCGATTCGGGAGAAGCGCTCGCGGTAGGCGCGCTCGATCTGGTGCTCGGCCATCCAGGCCGTGTGGTCGTTGTCCCGGTACGGGACCACTGCGGCCTGCTGCTCCCTGTCGCGGGCAGCCGTGCCATAGACGAGGTGTGGTGCCGACTCGCTTGCCGGCACATCGACGACCAGCACGGTCTTGTCGCCGTCCGACAGCTCGAACATGTCGAGATCGGGAAGGTAGGGGTGAACGTGGTTGCGTACCCATTGGTGGTACTGCTCCGTGTTCGCCCCGACGGGCACGCCGACGAGCTCGATGGTCTTGTCCTGCACACCGAAGACCAGAAGGCCGCCGCGCGTGTTGGCCATGGCGGCGACGTCCTTGGCCAACTCGTTCCAGCGGCCGTCCCGCGGGGGCTGGGGCAACTGCTCCTTCCAGTCCAGGTCGTCGAACTCCTGCAGTTGGTTCTCTGTCGCGCGGCGAACCATGTCGAAGGTGAGAGGTCCGGGCTCGGCCCCAAGGTGTGCGTGGATTCTTGTCCATGAACGTGTCATACGCGCACCGTAGAGACTCTTTTCGCGGTACGTCAGGGATTGGTCGGCTACCCGGGCCTCGCCGTCCATGCCTACTATTTTCGTGCGGGCGCTGAAGAGGGCCCTACCGCCCCGGTTGAAACGGCTGAGAGTACTGGGAAGAAAACAAGGAGCCGATGTCGGTGCCGGGTGACACCATCGTGGCCGTACAGAAAGCTGGGGCACCGAGTCGCATACGACATCGCGGTCGGCCCCCACGAGCATCTCAGGAGACGGGATGGACATCGCCGCGGAATCAGCCCGGTTGAAGACGGCCGTGCCCTCGGTCTACCTGGACCAGTGGGTGTGGGTGCGCCTGACGCTCGCGGCAGGCGGTACCCCTCGCGATCCGGCGGACACGCAGGTGCTCGACGCCGTGCGCCAGGCCGCCGAAGCCGGTGTCGTCTTCCCTCTGTCCGCTACCCACTACCACGAGACGACCCGGATCACGCACCCCCGCCAACGCGCAGACCTTGCGCGCACGATGGTCTCGATCTCGCACTGCCGCACGCTCTGTTCCGAGCGGATCCTGCTGCGCGATCAATTCCTTGAGGCCATGCACATGAGCTTCGGCAAGCCGACTTTCCGGCGCACACCGCCCCAGTCTCTGGGCATCGGAGCGGGGTGGGCCTTCACCGGGAAGCGTCTGCAGCTTCAACTGCGGCGATCCACCGAGGTCGTCGACCCCGCCACCCTGCCGGAAGGAATGGCCGAAGGCTTCCGCCGTGCCACCCAATACGCGGAGTACCAGCTCCTGGCCGGGCCCCAGGACTCCGACCTCCCCCACCTGCGTCAACTGGGCTACCAGCCCGAGAAGCTCGAGGAAGCCCGCCAAGGCAGGCTGGGCTGGGAGACGTTCTATGCCGACTTGCTGGCCGACGACCCGATCAGCGCCGCCGAGTTGCGCGTGCGGGTCCAGGCACGCGAGATCATCCACGAGCACCTCAAGCTGCTGAATGATCTGTGTGCCGAATACCGCATGGACCTGCTCCAGGCTACCGGTGCGGGCCCGGAGCGCCGCAAGGCCTCCCGCAGGCGCATGACAGCGTTCGTCGACTTGGTCCCGTCCGTACGCGTCGCGGTGGACGTGAAGACTCATCGGTTCCGCAACGCGGCAAAGGAATGGGACCTCAACACGGTCCACGACATCGATGCGGTGAGCCTGGCCGTGCCCTACTGCCACGTCGTCGTGCCCGACCGGGAGATCGCTGATCTGCTGGGGCGGTCGAAGGCCGGCCCGCGCAACGGCACTCACGTGCTGCGTGGCCTGCGCGACTTGCCGGACCTCTTGGCCGACTTGGCCCGCACGGCGGCGACATCGCACCATCGCGTCAGCGACGAGGACTGGGTGAGGCAGGGGGAGGAGTTCTGCATGACCATGGAGGATCTCCAACGCCATGGAACCGCGCCGGCCGGCGGCTGACGCCCGTCACGGCGGGTGCAGCTGCCGATGGCCGCGTCGCGGCGACTCGGTGACTGCGTGTGGACGTAAGCCCCGCCCCGACGTCCGGCATTCGCTGCGGCGGGGCCGAAGCTTTGCCTCAGAGGGCGCAGCCGGCCCGGACCGTTCCTGGGCGTCGGTGTTGGCGGCGTTGTCAGTGCGGCGTGCTTGAGTGAGCTCGAAGCGTTCTTGTGTCCGCTGTCCACGAGACAGGATCGACCGCAGGAGGACATGCCGCGTGGCAACGTACAGCCCCGACTACCTGAAGCGACTGCTTGTGGCCGTCGAGAAGTTCAAACTGGCCTTTGAGCGGTGGATGCAGACGCAAATCGAGTTCAATCATGCCGAGTCGCGCGGCTTGTTCCCCACTGTCAAGACCAAGGAAGGGCAGGATCAAGCAGCCGTACAGCGGCTTGAGCTTGACGTCGCGGAGGCGGCAGGCGGGGCTGCCAGAGCCGTCCACATCACAGGCGCGCAGATAGGCGTCGCCGGTGTCGGAGCTGTCGACCCCATTGCGAACTGGGCGCTCATGTCTGAGCCGAAGGCACTCGTCTCCCCGAAGGATGTCCGGACCACGGCGGCGACGGTCCGCGGCCGCTTGAACGCGATGATCGTCGAGTCGGAGGCCGCAGCCGAGTCAGCGCTACCTGCCTTTGCGCCAGCCCAACTGCACCCTGTGGTCTGGTCGGCAGCGGCGGCTCACTGGACGACACATCAGTACCGGGTCGCGGTGCGCGAGGCCGCGGAGGCACTCACCGTTCACTGGAAGACCCGCCTTGGCCGCCACGACGCGGACGACACCGTGTTCTGGCAGCAGACGCTCTCCGCGGGCGATCCTCAGAAAGGCAGGCCCAAGCTCGTGTGGCCCGGCGACCCCGCCAGTAAGACCACCAAAAGCATGCGGGGCGGGCTGGAACCGCTGGCAAAAGCCCTCACCAATCTGGCGACCGGACTCAACCTCACGGTCAGGAACGTCACCACACATACCCGTGACGAACTCAGCGAGCAAGAAGCCATGGAACGACTCGCTGCCTACAGTTACCTCGCCCGCCTGCTCGACACCTGCGACGCCCGCCATGTCGACGACACGACCGAGACTGTTTGAGCTGCCGCCGGCACGCGGAATCTGAAGGCGCGGCCGACCGAGACGCAGGAGTCCGACAGGCCCCTGGGGGCCTGACCGTGGAGCAGTCCTACGTCTCTTTGTCATCAGCCGCCAATGTCGATGTCCTCCAGCAGTTCGCGGGTGATGTCTTCGCTGCCGATTTCGATGGCGGCCATGGCGGCCTGGCAGATGAGTTGGGACAACAGCTTGAAGTAGCCGCCGGTGCGCGCGTGCAGGTACTTCGCCTCCTTGACCAGAGCGTGCTCGGACAGGCGGTGCAGGCAGAGGTTCTCCTCGAAGCCGCGCAGGATGCTTGGCCAGGTCTCCTGGTCGCCGCTGTAGAGAGGGACGGGGTCGAGCCAGGTCACCGGCAGCCGACTGGGGGAGACCTGGGGCAGAAGAGGATGCTTCGTGCCGTCGTCGCCGGTGATGACGGACGCACGTTCCGCCAGGCCCTGCAGGGCCTCACTGGTGTGAACGGCCCTGTCCTGGGCCGCCTGAAGGATCTTGCGGGAGCCGGTGCCGCAGAAGATCGTGCTGATGCCGAGTTCCTCGCGCAGTTTCTCCATGTAGGCAAGGAAAGGCACGAGGTGGTCCGGGTGGACCCGCTGCAGGCCGTCGACCAGGAGCAGCCGCGTCGAGCTGCGCTCCATCACCCGCCAGACGGGCTGGGACAGATCAGGAATGCGCCTGACCTGGAGGAGCTCCTCCACGTCCCTGGGCGCTGGTGTCAGTCCGAGGAAGTCGGCGATCTCCCATACCCAGTTCGCCACATTCTCCGGATCCTGCGGAGCGGCGACGTGCACCACCGGGATCTGGTTCTCGTGGCCTCCCTGCCGGTCTTCGACGGACCGCTGGAATTCCCGGCCGATGACCCGCAACAAGAACGTCTTGCCGGTGCCTGGCGGCCCGTCGATGACCCGGTCCAGCAACCCCTCGCGCCGGTTGCCGTTGGCCAGCAGCAGCCGACTGGTCTTCAACAGGGCCTTGTCGAAGAGCGGATGGGAGACCATCCGCAGGTGACCGTGATAGCGCAGGCGCACGTCGTCGGACAGGACCGGGGTGCCGGGCGGATGTGATGCGGCCAGGTCGGGCAGCTCGACCATCTCGTGGACGTAGTTGTTCCAGCCCTGCAGGGTGAACACCCAGCGGGGAGCCATCGGTGCGGCGCGCGCCCGGTCCAGGATTTGACGATCGCGGTCCGCGCGGGTGGAGTTCTTTGAGCTGAGCATGGTGTGACGTCCTTTTCGACGAGACGGTCAGGAACCAGGTCCTGCCTGGCGCTGCGCCGGCCCACAGGGCGCCGCGCACCGCGCCCTGTGCTTACTCGGCCTCCGGGCGGAGGGGGTCTTCTGCGCCGCCATGTGACGGTGGCTGGAGGTTTTCCCGGCCGGCGAGTGGCAGGGACCGATAGGCGCTGACGGCGTCGACATCGACGGACACGCCCGCATAGGGGTCCACCGCGGCGGCCGGCTGCGCATCCACCTGCAACCCCTGGAACGGGCCGGTGGCGGCCGCCTTCTGCGTCTTGCTGGGGCCCTTGCGAAGGCCCCGGTGGAAGCTGCGGACCGCTTTCACGATGGCCAGCTGGTCATCGCTGCGGCCGCCGTTGTCCACGACCGTCGTGGTGCCGCGCTCCCAGCAGTCCTGGGTCCAGCGGTGGGTGAGCAGCTGCCGGTGGATGAACTCCACCTCGATCCATTCCTTCGTGTACACGTGGTCGTAAAGGTGGGCGGCTTCCGGGCGGTAGGGGTTGTAGCGGGCCTCGAAGCGGCCGTTGTGCCCGGACAGCCCGGAGTGCTGGTCCATGAGCAGCCGCATCTGCCAGTCGTGGCTCTGGTAGGTGCGGTTTTCGATGGTGATGCCCTGGTCGGTGACCGTGACGTACGCCGGAATGAGCAGCTTGTGGGCCTCCTCGGCGGTGATGGGCCGAGGCCGGTAGCCGGCCATCGGCAGCAGCTGTGCGTACATCTCGTTGGGCGACAGCGTCACGCCCGGGGTGAACGGGCTGCGCAGCCCCTTGTGCGGGGTCTGCTGGTAGTCGAGCGCCACCCACTGCTCGGCCAGGTCCTGCAGCGTGTTGATGGGATACAGCGGGCCCCTCTCGACCCCCAGTCCGCGGTGGGCGAACCCGGTGCCGGTCCAGCCGGCCACGTGCTGGCTGAAGCGGTTGCCGATCGAACGGAAGAATCGCTCCTTGAGCGGCTTGTCCGTCGGGGTCTTCTTGCGCGCGTACTCGATGGTGATGCCGAGTATGGCGCACACGTCCTCGAAGTGCTGACTCAGATAAGGGCTGCCCTGGTCGATGATGACGGTGCGCGGATGGATGACCGGGCGCGCGGCGACCGCCCGGGCGAACCGCTCGTCCGAAGCTCGCAACTCCTCAAGCGGCAGCGCCGAGTTGGCGGCCAGCGCCATCGGGTCCCAGTGGGAACGCCAGGCCAGCGGGGCGAAACACTGCGCCAGCAGCAGCGTCAGGTCGTAGGCGCGCGTGGCCCGGCCGCCGATCCGCTTGCCAGGCGGCCCCTCCCCGGTGACCACCGGGACGACCATGACCGCGCAGTTGGAGCGGGACGCCACATCGATCGCCGAGGTCAACTCGGCCGAGATCACCGACCCGTTGTCCCCGAGCGCCTTGACCTTCAGCGGCGAGGTGTCGATCTGCACCACCTGACCCGGCCGGAACACGTGCGAGGGCCGGTACGGGCGCGTCGGTTTGCTGGCCCGCCGAGCCCGCTGCTGGGTCGTGGCCGCCAGATGCTCGGCGAGCCCGGTGTCGGTCAGCCGTCGGAGGCCCGCGCGGGCAGCAGCCGCTTCGCCTCGTCCGGGTCCGCCAACTCCGCCCGGTAGCGCTCCTCGATGACGTCGCGCACCTCGTCCAGGATGGCCTTGCCGTCCACGTTCGAGCCGCGGCTGTGCGACATCACCACTTCCCGCATGACCTCGATGACCCGCGGATCCGTGCGATGACCGCCGGAGCGTCCCCGCTTCTCGACGAGCACCAGAGGGTTCTCACCTGCACGCTTCCAGCGCAGCCGCATCGACTCCAGAGTCTTCGCGCTGATCTCATCGCCCACGGCCGCCAAGTCCTGCGACTTGCGCGCATAGCGCTGCGCCAGCGTCGTCGTCCGCGCGTCGTAGCCGGGCCGCGGCACGTTGCTGCCCGGCAGCAGCCCGGTGTCCAGCTCCACCATGTGCCGGTGCCACTTCCTGGCTTCCTTGCGCTGCTTCTTGGACGGCGAGTCGATCAGCGTGGGCAGCGGCGTCGTCGCCACCGGATGGCCGTCGGCGTCCAGCACCGCGAACCCCGGCGCCGAGACCAGCGCCGTGTGCAGCACCTCCACCGGCACCCGTGACTGGTCGGACAGAAGGACCACGGTCTCACCGTGGAAGGCGACCGCCTGGTAGACGCCGTCCAGCCACCGCACCCGGTCGCCCAGACGTAGCTGCCCCGGCGAGAACCCCTCCGCGGCGCTCACGCCGCAGCCTCCGCGCACCAGGCGGTCGCCCACGGCCCCAGCGGCCGGTCCCAGTGCACCGTCAGACGACGCTGCCACACCAGTCGGTACGCCAGATCCATTGCCAGCCCCTGCGGCACGCCGCTGACCAACACCCCCTCAGCAAGGGGGCGTTCGTGGTAGAACGCCGCCTCCAGCGCCTCCTGCTCCTGGGCCGGGACCGTCATCGGCTGTCGGTACTCGCCTGCCAGCTCCAGATTCTCCAGGCGCATCCTTGCCGGCACGTGGTGCACCGACACCCGCCAGCCCGCGGCTGCGGCGACTTCGTGCAGCACCTCCAGGTTCTCCCGCCACTGCGGCCCGTCGCCCTTGTCCGGTGCGACGACCACCGCGTGCCGCGCCCCACCGACGGTCCGCACCATGAAGTCGGGGCGCCAGCGGCGCTTGCCCCGCGCGCCCCGCCAGCGCAGCTCCACCGGCTGCCCGCCGATCCAGGCGATGTCCGGGTCGAAGTCCAGCTCGAGGGCGACCCCGCGGACCCGCAGCGACCCGCATACCACATGGCCGCCGGTCGTCGCGCACCACCAGTTGGACAGCTTGCCCGGGCGCCCGTGGTAGGCCACCGGCTCCGTCGGCGGCGCCGCTCCTCCAGTGCCACCCCCACCAGATCGGCGGGCGCGGTAGACACCAACTGTCCCCACTCGTCCAGGTGGTGCACCGTAACCATCGGCATGGCCTCCCTCGATCGGCGTTTCCAGAGGAGCACTGACGGGCGGGACACGCCCGGAGGAACGGCGAGACTTCCCTCCTAGGAGGGCATTGCCTTGACAAAGCGGCCGCTGCTGAGGCCGGGCATGGCACGTACACTGAGACCGAAGACCCCGGATGCGTCCCTGGTAGCCCCAATCGGGCAGGCCACACGCCCGGGGTTTCGATACGTTGAAGGCCGCCCGGAAATCTCCGGGCGGCCTTCGTACGGCGTGTGCCGTATCTGTGAAGTCGCGTGCCTCCACGGCACCGTGCGGCGGCCGACGAGGGCGCCGGGCGCCGGGCCAGGACCTGTCCGCGGCGGCCCTGGCAGGCGTGCGTGCCGGCCGCACCGGCGAGTCCTTCCGAGTGGAGGGAGCAGTCTCGGTTCGGCAACGCGCCGCGTGACCAACGCAGTTGATCGTGACAATCTCCGTATGACTCCGGAACATCTGACCAGATCATGGGAGCGATCACCGGCGCGTTCGGCATGGGCGGTGTGGTCATCGGCCAGCGGCAAGCCGGGAAAGTCGCGCGGGAGCAGGCGCAGATACAGGCGAGAGCGATGCTGGAACAGCACAGCACCGACGCGCTCAGGGACGCCGGCGTGGCCTGCCTCGCGGCCATCGCCGCATACGAGAGTGCCGCCTGGGCGCTGTACAACGCCCTCTACCACCGTGACGAAGACCGCTGCGCCGCTGCCGAGCCTGCTTACTTGGACAATTGGAGAACGGTGGAGGGAGCCTGCGCCGCGGCGGCCGTGGCCGGCAGTGACGATCTCCAAACGAGGGCTCAGGAGCTGACAGGTGCCGTCCGGGACCACGCCAACCACCTCGACGACTGGCATGCCAGTCAGGAGAGCGCATCCAGACACAGATCAACGCGCTGAACGGCCGGTACAACACCCTTCACAAGGAGCTCGGCCGCAGGCGTGACCTCTTCGCCCGGCGGGTCCGCCTGGAGCTGACGCCCGGCGGGGCAACGGGCGGACCCGGCCCCGCCTGAGGCGCCGCTCAGACGGTGAGGGCGGGCCGGGCGGCCTGTGTGATGTCGGCTTCGCGCATGCGGCCGGCCTTGCCGGTGACGCGCCGTTTGACCAGCGCCGGGCCGATGACGGGGGTTTGCTGGAGGCGGACGAGCGCGCCTGTCGGAGTTGAATCCGTGCGGAGCAGGACCTCGTGCACTTCCTGCCGCAGCGGGCGTGTGCGGATGGTGAGGTCATCCTTGACGCCGGCGAGCTCGTTGAGTGCACCGGAGTGCGATCCGGCGGCGTTGATCACGATGGGCGTGGTGATGTCGCGTCCGTCTGCCAGCTTGCCCCCGGACACGGCCGCCGACCTGGCGAATGGCGATGACCGATGCCCGGAACTCGAACACTGCACCGTGACGGACGGCAGCGGTCATCAGGTTGTGCGCCGCCAGCCGGGGATCTTCCACGAAACCGCAGTCCGGATTCCAGTAGCCGGACACCTCGCCCTCGGGCTCGGCCCAGAACGCCTCGTCATACAGGGCTTTGGGCGGGTAGTAGGAGGCGGCGTCGAGCAAGGGAGGGCGCTGACGGGCTTGCTGACCTGGGTGCCAGAGCTCTTCTCTCCCGCTTCTCACATCAGCCGTGGGCGCAGAGGCCGGATGAGACAGGTCAGGCGCGGCTGTCGACGAGTGCATCCAGCGTGAGCTGGACCCGCCGGCCGTTGTCGTCGAGTCCGAACATGAGGGTGGGCCGGTTGAGGGCGTCGGACTTGGAGTAGTAGCGAAACTGCAGGATCTGCCCGCAGATGAGCCGCACGTCGGTCATCAGCACGTCCTGGCAGGTGGCCAGGACCGTGATGCCGTGGTCCTGTGCCGCGTCACGCAGAGCGGCAATGACTTCCCGGCGATGCTCGGCGCCCAGGGAGTCGCCGAGCTCGTCGAGGATGAGAACCCGGCCGCGGGCGTCCGGCGCCGCAAGCAGCGCGGCCAGGACGAGGTGAATGGAGAACAGCTTCTCCTGGGCCGTATTGGTCGGCCTGTCGTAGGACAGCAGCGGGCCGTTGGGGTTGCGCTGCCAGCGCGGAACGACATGGCACACCCACTGGTCCTGCGCGGTCTGTGGCTCCGTGACCTCGCACAGCAGATCAGCCTTGTACCCCTCGCGACTGTGGAGCTCGTTGAGCTTGTCGCTGATGCGGCGCAGGGAGCCCAGGACGCGTTCCTTGATGGACTGCTGGGTCTGGGCAAGACTCTCGCGCGTCTCGTCGACGATGTCCTGGAGGTAGCGGTGCTCGTTGGCGCGCTCGGCACGCTTGACTTCCACCTGTTCGCGAGCGCCCTTGTCCTGCTTCTCGTTGTCGGCCAGCCAGGTCACCAGCGCTGAGAGCGATTCGCGGAAGATGATGCCGAGGGGGTCTTCGGTATGGGCTTCCTGATGGTGCAGAGCGTTGGCCAGTTCGGGAGTGGCGACGCCCGTGCTGTAGGAGTCTGCCGACAGGCGGGCGAGCGCCGACGACAAGCGGGCACGGCTTTCGCTGAGGAGCTCGCCGCTGCTGCGCCGCTCGGCGCTCCGGTCCCGGTCGCCAGGAACGACTGCATGGGTACTGATTCCCTGGGCGGGTTCGGCGCCCGCCTCGTCCGGGGGAACCGTGCTCCAGTTCAATGCTGCCAGGGCCTCCGGTAACGAATCCGTCCAGACCAGACCGGGGTGAGCCGGCCCCTTTCCCCGTAGCTCGAGCATGCGGTCGCGCTTCTGCGTCGTCTGACCAATCTCCTTCTTGACCTTCTGAAAAGACTCCAGCAAGCCCTGGACACGCTTCGCCGCGCCCTCGAGTGCGTCCCCAGCGCGCACGGCCGTCTCGGCGGCATTCGCTGCGCTGCGCCTGAGCCCGGGCAGCGTCTTGTCGTGTGCGGCGAGGTCCTCCGCCAGGGCGCGTGCCTGATCGGCAAGCCGTGCGGCCTCCTCCTTCGCCTTCGCCCGGTCGATGTCCCGGCTCATCGCGGTGAGCCTACGCTCGTACAGTCCGATCCTGGCCGACACGGCCTCCCGCTCGGCGCGATCCCGGACAAGCTGTTCCTCGAGGTGAGCACAGATGTCGGCCTGCCCGACGATCGGCTGCTCGAAGCCGCCGACGACATGCACGCCCAGACTCGGAAGAAGGGCATGCGGCGGCTGCTCCACGGTGGTCGCATCGGCCAGGGCCTGCAGGAAGGAGCGTGCCAGGGGGGCCGCGTCGGCGATGCCCGCCGGCCAGCCCGCGGCAGGGCCAGCCGGTACGGCACCGGCCGGGGGCCCGGCGATGAGCACCGTTCCCGGCAAGTCACGAACGGCCTCCACCGCAGCGTCCAAGAGACTCGGGGGAACACAGACCGCATCGCGCCATGGCGCCAGCCGGGCCTCCCACTGGGAACGGGCGTCGGGATGCAGACGCGTGCTGGCCATCAGCCCCACCGCGTCGGGGCACGGGCCAGCGTGCAGCGCCTGCAAAACAGCAGCCGCCTGGCCCGTGCGCCCCTCACGGGCGTCAGCCAGCTCCTGGCCCGTTTTGTCGACCCGCTCGTCGGCCCGCAGCAGATCCGCCTTCGCCGTCACGAGGTCACCTTGATGCGTGGCGAGAAGCTCAGCGAGCTCGTCCGACGCCGGTCCGTCGTATCCCTCAGCCCGCGCCTGTGCGGCGCGTTGCTCCTTCTCCGCCCCTTTCAGTGCACCGTGGAGTTCTCCCCGCTTCTCGCTGGCTTCCTCCAAGAGCCGCTGAGCCTGGTTCTTGAGCTGGAGGGCGTCTTTGGCCGTGCGTTCCAGCAGGCGTGTGTCGCGCGCCTGGGCCAACTGTTGCCCCACCTCGCTCTCACGCCTCGACAACTCCTCCAACAACTCTGCGAGCACTATGAGATGGGCCTCGATGCGACGCTCGGCGACCACCGTGTCCACGTAGTCGCGTGCCGACGCAAGCCGCCACAGATCATGCGCCCGGCCCGTCTCGAGGCGTGCACGCTCCCGGGTTTCTACAGCGTGGAGGATCTGCTCTTCATCGCGGTAGGAACTCTCCGCATTCTTCAGCGCCTCAGCCAGGTCCTTCTCGGTCTGCTCCAGCTCCTGGCGATCCTGCACATCGCGGGCCAGCATCCCGGCCCTGCCCGTGAGATTGATCAGGGCATCCCCGATCTGGACCGGCGTGAACGTACCCGCGTCAAGCTTCAGCAGCGACGGCCGCGACCGCATACCGCCGCGGCTGACGATGTAGGCGAGTAGCCGCGGCGCGCGCCCGTAGAGAACTTCGGCGTACTCCGTCGCCCCCAGCGGCTTCCCGCCGAGCCGGCGGAAGAAGCCGGCAGCCCCCTCGTGCTGACTGCGGTCGTCTCCATCAACCAGCAGATGCACCCCTGCTCTGTGCCGCACCTCGACATGCGGTGACTTCGCCGATACCTGCAGCCACACCGTGTGAGCACTGACCTGAGGATCCTCAGGATCGGCAAAGACCCCCACGACGTAGCCCACCTGAGCGGGCTCACTGACCTCCGGCGACGCTCCGGCCGTCACGGGCTCGAACAGCAGCTTCGGCGCATGCACCGAGCCACCCCCTGCCATCCGCCACTCCGGATCTCCCAGCAACAGCGCCACCGCAGCCAGGAAGCTCGTCTTACCCGACTCGTTGGAATCCTTCGGCCCCCGGCCCGTCACGGCCACAAACGTGCCCGGAACGAGAGCCACCGGATGCGAGGTCAACCGCGCAATGAAGAACGTCTGCACGGCCACCAACTGCCTCGTACCGATCATCCCGAGCTTCCCCAGGGCGCCACCGACGGGCTGCTCGCTCACAGACGTCCCCTCTCCGAGCCATCCGACGCATCAGCCTCACGAGCAGGGTGAGCATCTTGCTGCCGCCGTCGCCTGATCGCGGCAGCGAGATGACCATCGGGTCGACCCACGAGGACCAGGTCCTGCCACAGCAGATTGCTGCGCTCCGCAGTCAGCCGGTCCAGAGCAGGCCCCGGCAGGTACCGGCCTGCAGTCTTCTCCGCAACCAAGCCCGCTCCCTTGAGACGGCGCAGCGCCGTACTGATCGCCGTCTTGGTGATCTTCCTGTTGGAGGCGAGCACGGCCAGGGTGACGGTGTGCGATTCGCCGGTCCACCGGCTGTGCCGGTGCCGCCCCTTAGCACGGGGGAGTGCCACTGTGTGCAGGTGTGAGGCGGCGTGAAAACGTCACTGGTGACGGCTGTTTCTGTGTCACCGTCAGTTCGCTGTCGAAGCGTTCTGAGCTGCCTGTCCTCGTGTCGTAGTGGTGGTGACACAAGACGGCGCGTGCTGTGACAAGTGGTGGCGTTTTTTCGGTGTCATCTTCGTGGCGCCTCCTATACATCCCGATGCTCTGAACGATGATGCGGGGGCCTTGAACTTGCGCGTGCTGAGGTTTCTTCAGCTACTGGTGTGATCGCGCCGATCCCCTCTGTGGTGGGGTGTTTTGCTAATTCCACATTAGGTGCGGACTTGTCCGGTCATCGTCAGAGAGCGTGCGCTGTCCTATATGGCGGGTGGCTCCTCCGGCGAAGTAGCTGCGGTGGGCCGCCCACAGATCGGCGTAGAAGTGCCGGAATATGAAGTCGGCGAACCGCCCCACGTGCATGGGAGCGGCACAGGCGATCCGGCAGTGGGCCGAGTTGATGGTCAGGTGGGAGGCGGGGTGTCCCGGCGCGGTGGACGCAGGGTCGTAGTCGAAGCGTACGGCTGAGTGCAGCACCATGTTGGTGGGGTTGTCTGCCGCGTAGATGTCGACGACGTCCAGGAGCGGCTCGAGGCGGACGAGGTCCGGGTCCAGGCGGTAGGGGCAGGGTATGTAGGCAAGCCGGTGGCCGGTGATCGCGCCTCCCTCTACGTCATAGGTGAGCTGCAGGAGCGCCCCGTCGTAGAGGTAGGCGGAAAAGGCCCCGGCCAAGACCCACCGGCGGTAATCCTCAAGACCTGGATCGCCGCGGTGGGTGAGGAAGGGGAGGCTGGGATCCAGCGAGTGCCACGACACCCTGGTGCCGTCAGTGGAGACCGTGTTGATGAACACGGCGATCTCTGCTGCGTGCAGGTAGTCGAGGAGGTTGTTTATACCGTCGCGGACGGCTCTAGGCGTCGTCACCCGGCAACTCTTCCCTCAGCTTGGTGACCAGGCGTGTGCGCAGCGCAGGGGGGATGTCATTGAGATCGATCTCCTCCGCCTCATAGGCTTCCATGAACATCTGAAGGCCTTCGGTTGCCTGTCTCACCGAAGCACGGCTTTGACCTGACTGATCACGATTCAGGTGCCGCATCCGGTCCAGGGCTGCGCGGCTGGGAATGGTGAATTCAAGCTGGAAGTTCTTCTGCCGGACGGTGTCGATCTCGCGTGAGATCACGTCCATGGCGGCGCCATACCCCACGATGCGTACCCAGGCGCGGCTTCGGGTGATGGCGGTGAAGAGAGTGTTGCGGCGGGTGACAGCGTTGTAGTCGCCGGCCGCGTATTGAGCGTCGATGACGTAGACCATAGGAGCCTCGTTGCCCTTGGCGCGGAATATATGAGCCAGGGCGATGGAGTCACGGACGAAGACGGTATCCGCGCTGGTGCTGACACCCACCAGGTGGGAGGGGATGCCGTGTTCGCGCAGGGTCCGCATCAGCCGCGGGGCCCGGGACTTGGCGCGGTAGACGTCCGGCAGCACGATGAGGATGTCGTCGTGCTCCAGCTCGTCCTCGTCGAGGTTCTTCTGGATCTGCCGGGCTACCCAGATGTCCTGTGCCTCTTGGCTGTCGAACGCTTGCATGACGACGGCGTCGTCCACCGTCAGGTGTTCGCGGAAGTAGGCGGGGGCGCTGTCGTGCTTACGCCTGAGGGCAACAGGGGCGCCCAGGACAAGCTGACCGCGCACCGTTTCGTAGCCGATGTCGTCCCACAGTTCTGGTTCGTCGAAGTGCTGCAGCAGCCCGCCCTCACTGTAGGCACCGATGCCCAGAGCATGCGCGGTGGCCAGCGCCCAGGGGGTGTTGCGGTAGCAGACCGGCAGGACGATGTCTTTCCTCGGCTCCTTGTCCCGGTTGACGAGGGGCACGAGGGGTTCACCGTCCGGGCCGGTGCCGAACAGCTCGTCCGTGCTCGGCATCGCCGACTCGGACAGCTTCTGCAGTTCGTCATAGCCCCACACGATCCGCTTGGGATCCTTGGTGAAGTGGTAGACGAGCTGGAAGAACTCCGGAGGCAGGTCCTGGGCCTCGTCGATGAGGACGACGTCGAAGACGGGGTCAGGACGGGTTTCCCGGACGATCGTCAGCAGTTCCCGGCAGACCCCTTGGAAGGCGTCGTCCATCCCGTAGGTGGCGCGGGCGTAGTTCCAGTCCCGGGCCGTGGTCCCGGCAGCGCGGGCCATTTCGCTGTAGAGGCCAGCTCGTGAGGCGGAGCCCCACGAGTGCATGATCTGCAGATAGTCCGCATCCGGACGGTCATTGCTGTACTCGAAGGCAAACCGTGTGACGAGATTGTCGATCTGCTCGTGCAGCGCCCTGGAGTAGTAGGTGAAGGCGATGCGCCACTCCGGGTGCTGGGTATGCAGGTAAGCGGCCTTCAGCGCCAGCACCACGGTCTTGCCCGACCCGGCGAGCCCGCGGATGCGCTGCGGTCCCTGAGGGGTCTCGATAGCCGCCGCTTTCTGCCACTGGTCCAGGTTGGCTATCCCCGCCTCGATGATCTTCAGGACGGCACCGCGTGAAGCGTCGTCCTGGACCGAAGAGCGCTTCTTCACCGGCTTGATGGTCGTCACACGCTGCAGCGCAGCCTGCACCGCGCGCTCCAGCGATTCATCGATCCCAGGCAACTGTCCGATCTCTGCGGCCACTTCCTGCAGGTCGCAGTAGATGCCCTCTGCGCCGGACACCGGAGGATCAACGGGGCCGGGAAAGACCGTCACCGTGTTGATGTCCACGGCGAGCGAGCGACGCTTACGCAGCGTGCGATGCTTGCTGAGGGTGCTGTCCAGCACGTCGTAGAGGCGGTCTTGACGGGTCTGCGCCTCTTCCCAGTCTTCCCGGCTCTGCGGAACCGAGTCGGCCAGCAAGAAGGCGACCAAGCCGTGGGACCGGCTGACCATCAGGGCGTCCACCTCGACGGTCTCGTCAGCTGTGGCCAGTACCGGATAGCCGAGGTAAACCGTTCCCTCGTCGGCCACCTCCCGCAGCTGCTCCGCCAGCAACGAGGCGAGGATCCGATCCCGGCTCTCGCCGTACACCACCTGCAGGGCCATTCGCGACGCAACTTCCTTGGGATCGTCGGGCTGCGAGGCCCTTCCCGCAAGACCCCACACCACGCTGCGGACGCCCCATCCTAATGAGAGGCGTGTGCCCGGCAGCACCCGCCCGGCCGGGCACCGCAGGCCACGATGGCGTCACCCGGCCTCCGCACGGGCAAGGCGCGCCGCAAGAGGGGCGCGCCCGGCCGCCGCCGGTCAGTAGATGCCTTGGGGATGGTTCCGCCCCAGGAGAGTGGCTGACAGGCGCCAAGGTTTCTATTCCGAGAAGTCGAGCGGGAGACTCTCCTGGATAGCGCCTTCTTTGCCTCCACTGGCCTCGGCGATGATGTGCTGCTGCTCGTCGTCGTCCTTCGGCGCGGACCTGCGGTACTGCGGGTGGTCCAGGTCCATCTGGAGTGCGGCGTGCAGGGGCGCCGGGTAGCGGGTGCGGTCGCACCAGCTGAGCGCCTGATGGGACAGGCGGGCCACGGCGACGGCCAGTGCCTCCCGGTCGTAGCCGGGCTGGGGGTAGAGGGGGATGATCTCCCGTGTGGTCATGGCGTACCAGGGGGAGTTCATCTCGTTCTCCTCGAAGTCGCCGTCTCCTGCTTTCTTCGCGGCTTCGGCGCGCCAGCGGGTCTTCTGCGCCCCGTGCCTCTTCCTGCCGTAGTTGCGGGGCTCGGTGAACAGGAACCAGGGGTGGCCCTCCGGCTTGTTCTTGGGGTAGTAGAGGTCCTTGGAGGTCTTGATCTCCTTCTCCCGGCCGTCTTTCAGCGTCTGGGTGACGTAGGCCAGGCGCGGCATCTCGGCCTGGAAGCAGTTCATGCGGATGATGCTGACCGGCTGGGTGCCCAGGTCCTGGGCGGGAAGCCAGAGCCTGTCGTCGGAAGGATCCTGGACCTGTGCCTGGGCTGCGCCCTGCTTGTTGTTGTGCAGGCCGGGCCATGCGCGGCGGCAGGCGTGGCCGTCGACGATCAGGGCGTAGGGCAGGCCCATGAGCTTGTCCGGCAGCTTGCGCAGGGCCTCGCGGACGTCCTGGCCGGCCTGGGCCCAGCGGGCGGTGTCGTCGTCACCGTCCTCTTTGTGGAGGGGGTAGTTGAGAGAATGGAAGACGTTCTGGGCCTCGGCGTAGTCCCGCCAGCGGCGCTCCGGGTCCAGGTTGGTCCAGGCGATGTGCCGCCAGACGCCGCCGGGGGTGCGCGGCGGCACCAGGCAGGCGGCGGTGATGACGCGCTTGGGCTGGCCGCGCAGGGCCCAGTCGGACTTCTGCTTGCGGATGTGGATGCCGCAGAACGCCATGCGCGGGATCGGGTAGGGGTCGCCGGGACTGTAGAGAGCCTGTTCGAAACGCTGGTCGACGACGCCGAGGGAGCGGTGCAGATCCAGCAGGCCCATGAAGACGGGATGGTCGTCCCACGGGGTGGGCGGGGCGGTGACGGTCTTCATCTCGTAGGCCGGCCCCCCCTCGGTCCGCTGGTCCTTGCGCTTGTACTTGCGGCGGGCACCGACCACGTACTGGGAAGGGATCCTGGCATCGGACAGGGCCCGCCGGGTCTGGTACTTGGCGTCGGTGGTGGCCAGTTCCCGGGCGAGGGCGGAAGCGTTCTTGTAGGTGCGCGCGTCATCGAGATCGGCACCGGGCAGTTCGGTCTCGCACCATGCGGCCAGCAGCCATCCGTCCCGGGCCGCCGAGGCGCGCAGCCTGTCCAGCTCCCGGGTGCGGTTGACATCACTGCCGTGCCGCAGGAACTCCTCCGCCTCGAGGAACACCATCTCCACGCCCTCGCCAAGCGGGCAGGTCTTCTTGTCCTTGGGGTCGAAGACGTCCGGGTCCTGGCCGTACATGTGGGCCAGGCCCTTGAGCATGCGGATCCGGGTCTGCTGCCGGTAGTACAGGCACACGAAGCGCAGTCCCTGGTAGCCGGCCCGGCTCACGCAGGCCCGGACGTCGGCGGGGGAGGGGAGGCCGAAGGTGTCGACGAACGGGATCTCGCCCTTGTGCTCCTTGTTCTTCTTGCGGGCCTTCTTTTCCTGCTTCGCCGCCTCGTCCAATTGCTCGAAGGTGCGCTGGGCGAAGACGTTGCCGTCCGAGTGCAGGACCACCGGCTCCAGGATGTCGCCGAACACGGAGTACACGTGTTCCAGGAGCATCCGCAGGTGGTGGGAGCCGGCTCCGTCGCCCACCGCGTGCGACCGCTTCTTGGGGACGATGGGGCGGACCGGGCCGGGCGCGGGCGTGGTGAAGGACGCCTTCCTCTTGTCGGCCGCCGCAGTGGCCACCGCGTCCTTCTCGCCCTGCGCGCGCTCGCCGACCGCGCGCAGGGCTGAGCGGTCGGCCTCCAGCACGGACAGGATTTCCAGGGCATGCCGGTTAGTGCCGCGCAGGGCGCCGCGCCCTTCGAGAGCGACGGTGAGGATGGGCTTGTCACCGGTCTGCTCGACCATGGCGGTCTTGGAGTAGATCAGGGTGTCGTTGATGCGCCGCATGTGGGCATCGAAGAGAAACACCGGCTCGGCGAACGCCGGGTAGGTGACCATTTTCGTCGAGAGGTAGGAGTGCGCGTACTCGGCGTCGTGCTGGCCGGCGTCCTGGGGCCACTGCTTGCCGACCTTCCCCAGGGCCTCGGGGGTGATGGGGTGGCCGTGCCCCACAAAGGCGGGGCCGATGGGGTTGTTCCAGGCGATGAGCTCTCCGGTGCTCAAAGGGCGGTAGCGCACCGAAGCAGGCTCTTCCGCTCTCTGCCACCTTTTGGTGCGCTCGACCGGATCGCCGTTCTTGTCGAGCTTGGGGGTGCCGTCCTCGTGGCGCTGTACTTCCCGGACGGGTTCCATCGCATAGTCCAGGAAGTCCGTCCCCGCCAGCTTGATGGCCAGCAGCCACCTGATCGCCTCGTACGCCCAGTTGGGCGGGTTGGGGACGGGTGGGTGTTCCTGCCCGGCCGGAGACGACTGCTCAGGCAGCAAGTACTTCTTCACGGCGAGGTGGCGCGGCTCGGTCTCGGCGACCAGGTCGGCCACCTTCGACTGCGTGGCGAAGGGGATGTCGGCCAGCGGCGTCCCCTGGCAGATTCCCTCCAGGTAGGTGAAGACCGTCCGCAGGGTGTCGGCCTCGACCTTCTCCAGCGTGACCATGAAGCGCAGCTTGCGGTCGATGTACACATACCCGCCGGTGAGCTGCTTGAGAACGGTCGTCACGATCGAGTAGGGGATGAGGAAGTAGTCGGGTTCCTCGCCGGCGTTACGCAGCTTCTTCTTCGTCCGCCCGGCTACCTGCCCCAGCACGGCCCACTCGGCGCGGACGTCGTCGTGGAACTCCCAGACCCAGGCATGCATGCCGTCGAGCATCGGCTCGACGCAGCGGTAGGCCAGGGTGTGGGCGGTGAGCCTTCCTGACGTGGTGCGTGGCGCCATGGCAGCGCTTCCCTCATTTCTGTTTCCTGCCCGAGCACGCCGGAGCCCGGGCGGGGCCGGTCACGTCTGGGCGGGGTTGATTCCCGCGTAGGACAGGAAGGAGGACAGAGCCTCTCCGTACAGTTCGTTCATGAATGCGCGCTGCTGCGGGCTCCAGTTGCCGTGGATGCGGCGGATGATGGTCGCCAGGTCTGCGCTGAACTCGGTCCGGTGCAGGGCGTGGTCAACGATGTACAGGTTCATATCGGTGTCGCCGCGCCGCGCCCGGCCGGCGAGCTGGACCAGGTCGATGAGCATCCCGGCGACCAACTCTTCCTGGAGTTCGTGGGCCATGTTCGTGAACCGGCTGGGTGAGCGCAGGATGCGGGTGATCTGCTGCCGGGACGCCGCCTCTGCCTCCCGCAGAGCGGTGACGGGATCGCTGCTGCCGCCCTCGCGGAGGGCGTTGATGCCCGCCGCGTTGACGCTGCCGTGCATCCACTCGATGTCCTCGATGCTCAAGACCGGGCGGGTGCACAGGTAGATGTCCCGGACGGCGGAGCGGCTCTCGACGAGGATGTTCAGACCGCGCGCGATGATCGCCAGGGGGACGATCAGGATCTCTCCGTGATCGGGGAACCGCTCCAGTTCCTCGCGCACCATCTTGCGGACGAAGGAGGGGATGTGCTGCTCGTAGTCCTCGGCGCGGCGGCCGCGGACCACGACGCAGACGCGGTGGCGCAGTCCTTCGGCCTGGGCCAGCCCGGCGGCCAGGTAGGCCGCCTGCTGGTAGGAGTTGACGGCGAGGATGCACCGGGCGCGCTGGTGCTCTGTCTCCTCCAGGAACGCGAGCCGGTCGGCGAGGATCTGCTGGTAGAGGTTCTTGCCGAGGATGCGCAGCGTCTGCGGTTTGGCATCGCTGTAGATACCACCCACGCTGATCGCCTCACCGGCCCGCTCTCCGCTGGTGTAGCGGACTGGGCAGGGCTCGGTGACGATCGACTTGGGCCGGGTATCGGGAATCCACCACTTCACCGGGGCGTGGAGGTGTTCCTCGACGGCTTGCGGGAAGTACGCGGTCGCCGACAGGCCCAGCACGGGGCGTTCGACCCCGGCTGTCATCAGGGCGGTGAGGCCGCCCAGTTGGGCGGTGAAGGTGTGCGGGTCGCCCGCGACGGTGCGGACCAGGAGTTCCGCCTCGGTCTCCCGGTTCTCCAGGCCGCGGGCCTGGTAGCCGTTCATGGTGTGCCCGAGCATGGCCAGCGGGTAGAGGCCGACCACGGGGGAGTCCTTGATGCTTTCGAGGATGCGGCGTACCGATCCCAGGTCCAGGTGCCGTAGCCCCTGCGCGGTGCGGCGGGTGCGGCCGAGGGCGTCGTCGATCTCCTTCAATACGGTGCGGGTGACCAGGAGGTTGACGGCGGCGGCCCGCTGGTCGCTGTCGGCGATGGCGTCTCGGAGCAGGTTGTTCAGCTCCTGCTGGACCAGCTGCAGGTAGTCCTCGCCCCGGGGCGCAGCCAGTGCGGTGAGGGCCTCTTGGACGGCTTCCCAGTCGGCACCGTCTGGCAGCGGGACCGTCGCCGTGGCGGCCGGTTGCTCCTCGCGCCACCGACCGGGCATGAGCGTGTCCAGGAGGCGGAACATCTCCCGGCTGATCTCCTCGTCGCCGATCTCGCCGGGGAAAAGGACATGAAGGAGTTCACGGTCGCGTGAACGGGCCAGGCGCCAGCCGTCGTTGCCGCCCCCGCCGGCCGGGTTGTCGCGGACGTTCCGCGGATTCATCCGCAGCCGGGTGCCCAGAGACAAGAGCAGGAATTCCGACATCAGGCGGGCCTGGGCAACGGGCGTCAGCAGGTTCTGCTCGTAGCCGGCCGGCAGCCGCCTGGCGTCACGGTCCAGGTCCCGCAGGTCGCTCTCGCGTTTGCGGGAAGCGAGGTTGAGCTCACTGGTGCAGCGGCTGATCGCGGACTTCTGGAAGGCGTCCACCTCGTCGATCACGACGAGGTCGCAGGTGCGCAGGATCATCTCCAGCACCGACAGACCGCGCGTACCGCGGGCCTGGCCCCGCCACTCGGCGCCGTCCAGGACCGCACCGATCCGCAGCGAGCCGGAGACGAGGTTGGCGTGATTGGTGACGACGACCGAGGCGCTCGCCGCCTCGTAGAGGGGCGCAAACTTTCCGCACACAGGGATGAACGGGCAGGCGTAGGCGGTGTCGTCCTCTCCGGGACGGGTCAGGCCCAGGCAGTTCTCTTCCCCCGGCCGGTAAAGATTGGACGGCTCCATGAGCGGGCGCTGCCCGCAGCCGTAGGCGAGGTGGCCGATGTCGGCCTTCTCTTTGGGCGTCCACTCAGTGATCAGGCCGGAGGTCGCGTAGGAGGCATAGTCGAGGGCTCGCTGGTGCCGGCTGTAGGGGGACATGAGGGGGACGCAGGTGGCGCGTTCGGGGAGACGGTCGGGCTCGTGCTCGTGCAGGTACGCGAGGTCGCCGTTGATGTCCCAGGCCATGGCCAGGGTGGACTTGGCGTCGGTCACCCCCAGGGCGATCTTGTAGTCGTTCATGGCGGCCCAGGAGGCCATCGCCCGCACCAGGACCGTCTTGCCGCTGCCGGTGGGTGCGTTGATGATCTGCATCAGCCCGGAGACGGTCTTCAGCTCGATCACCGGCCCGTCGTGGCTCCTCAGGGCGGCCAGGAACTTCTTGAGGACCTTGTGCAGGTAGCGGAATTCCTTACCTCGCCCCCTGAGGAGCTTGGTGACCTCTTTGAGTTCCGTCACCGGGATGGTGAGGGTGTCGCGGTGCGGACGGGTGGCCAGCTGCGGCAGCGCCTCGTGCCCGGCGGGCTTGGTGAACGAGGGCGTCCGCGCGAACTCGATCTCTCGGTTGGTGGTGCCGTGCTCCTTGCCGAGGTAGGCGGTGCGCGTGCGGTAGGTGCCGGGTCCGGCGAAGGGCAGGGCCCGGGGGCGCTTGCCGAAGGTGAAGAACCGCCGGGTGACGGCAGCCGCGTACTCCAGGAGGTCGCCGCCGACGCGGGGGATGACACCGTCGGCCTCAAACGGGTCTTTTCCGGGGATGAGGAATGATCCTCCGGACTGGTCGGCGCCTTCCGCATCCAGGTCCATGGCACCGAGGTAGGCCAGCGAGGCGGCCTTGAACTTGTCCGGGGCGGCGAGGTCGGACGGCAGCAGCCGCATGACCTGTGCCGTGACTCGTTTCTCGTAGGGGGTGCGGATCGCCCAGGCGTCCCACGCCTGGGGTTTGCGGTGTGCGAAGTACGCGGCGTCGGTGAAGGCGGCCGTGATCCTGCCGTCGTCCCCGGCCCGGGGGAAGAAGTAGCCGGCCAGGGCCAGCGCCCCCAGCATCCCGGCTTCCTCCGCTGTCAGTTGGTCGCTCACCGGCCGCTGCCCTCCTGCACCGCCCGCAGCACCAGCTCCAGGAAGTCCGTCGCTGTGGCGGCGCGCATGCCGTGCCGGCGGCACTCCTCCGTCAGCTGCGGAATCTGGCTCGCCCGGTGGTCGGGGACGACGATCCAGCCGGCCCGGCCCGGCCCTTGTCCCCGCCGTCCGCCCGCAACTTGCTCACCAGTTGGTTGGACCAGCGGTAGTCCTTGAAGTCCACGGTGAACAGCACCTGCTGCCCGCGTCCTTCACCGCGTGCGACGAGAAGGTCGTAGGCGTCGTTGTCGGGCCACAGTCGCACCTGGACGCCGCTCCCCGCCAATCGCTCGGCCAGGACCTCGTACAGCCGGACCTCGGGCAGTCCGGGAATGGTGGTGTACCGCCACACATCCCGCACCAGTGCCTTGTACCCTGCCACCGGAAGCGCCTGCGGAACCCCCGGCACGGCGCCGGTATACAGGGCCCGGTGGCGCGCAGACGGGGTGCGCAGCTCGACGGCTTGGTCGAGCACGGGGATCTGCCCGCGGACCGGGGCGAAGATGTAGGACGCCCCGGTCTCGGCGTGCCAGGGGTAGAGACACTGCACACTGCCCTGGGCCGTGCTGCCCCGCCCCTCCACCGTGATCTTCATCGGCCAGGCACAGGCGGGGCAGCTAAACCAGTACCCCTGGTGGGTCATGTAGCTGGGGATGTCCTCGAAGAAGTCCAGCGCTGGGGGCGGGAGCCGGAGCTTGCGCAGCTCCTCGACCGTCACCGCCGGATGCCGGACCAGGTTCTCGCGGTGCACGTGGTAGTAGGTGCCCTTGAGGCTGGCGTACACGGTCTCTTGCTTGTACTCGCCCTGGAGGTCGGTGAGCGTCACCCGGCCGCGGAGGCGTCCCACTTTCCTGGCGGCCCGGATGACCTGGATCACCTCGTACCGGTAGTCGTAGACGTCCTCCGTGGTGAAGCCGTCCTTGTCGAGGAACCGCAGTGCGTCGAGCCCCGGCGGCGACGCCCAGCCGGGCATGAGCCCGTCGAGGCTGCCGGCCATCTCCCCGCCGAGCCGGTCCAGCAGGTCCCCGAATCCGACCGGATGCCCTGGTCCGGCGGCGGCCATGAGCAGACCCTGCGCCTCCATGATCTGCGCAAGCCGCGCGGCGCCGTCCAGCTTTGTGTTCGTCAGGGCATCACCGCAGACGGCGAACGCCTGCGTCGCATCCAGCCCCGGACCCACCAGCCGTTCCCGCCCGCCGCGTCCCTCGGCATCATGCTCCTCGGTCACCCTCGACACTCTAGGGCAACTACCGGACTAACCATGCGGTAAGCGGAAATCCGCACCGCAGGGCGAACGGCCGCCTGACGTCATCAGCGCTGTGGGCTAGGCCCGTTGAGGTCCGGCGGAAGTCTCCTCGTGAGACAGGCCGATCCGGTCGGCGTCGACGTCCGGGTACAACTCCCGATAGGCGTCGAGGTGATCGCGGATATGGCGCATCCCCGACTCGGTCACGAACCACCGGTACGGACCGTGCTCGGCACCGTCCGGATGCCGGAGTTCGATGAAACCGCGTGCCGGGGACCTCCCGTCCGGGCTCCTTCCGACCGCCAGGAAGTGGGGTCCTCGCCCGGCGAGGGAGCCGTCGACCCCCGCGCTTCCCGCGAGAGCGACGCGTACGAGGATGCGCCACAGCCATTGCGACATCAGCGGGGGAGGCGGCCCCTTCTCCCGGACGACGCCGAGCGCCCGGCGGGCCACGGCCCGTCCACGGCGCGTCAGTTCCACCCGGGTCCGCCTCACCTCCCCCAGCCCCTGGACATAGACGCGGTCCCGGTACGTCACCACCAGGCCCCGCCGCTCCAGGGCGGCGACCGAGGAACCGGCTCCCGGATCGTGAACACCTTCCTGGCGTAGTCTGCTCTGTATCCGCGTGTGCCCGACGAACTCCGGCGGGGCATAGAGAGCCAGATCCATACGGCGCCACTCGACGGCCTTGCGCCCTGTGCCGCCGAGGAGCCGGCGGTGCCGCTGATCTTCCTCAGCCTCCTGGTCCTGCTGGAAGATGCACGTCAGGTAGGTGCGCTGCCGGCTGTTGAGGGCTTCCCACGCCTGTGCCGCGGCGGGGCTTGCTTCCCTGGCGGCCCGTTCCGGCAGGAGGGGGACGGCACCGGCGGGGCGGGTGCGGCGCCAGGCATCCGTGATCACCCGCTCGGGCACGCCGTACACCTGCGCCAGAAGGCGGACGAGCCGTCCGGCGCCTTCGGGCGTCTCCCACTCTCGGCTGCGGACGACCTGCCCCCGCTCCAACTCCCTGAGCTTGCGCCGCTCCGGGCTGAAAGCGGCACCGCCGCGCTTCCGGGCGATCGCCCGGCACGCCTCGGCCGCGCTCAGCCCGGCGTCGCGCCGGAGCTCTTCGAGGGTTTCCGTGCCCCGCTGCCTTACGAACAGGTCCTGGGCGTCGCACCCCAGTGCCCGCAAAAGCCTCCCGAAGGCACGGCCGGCCGGGACGTGCGTACCCGCCTCCCAGTGCTGGACGGCCCTCTCGGTGACTCTGACGGCACGCGCCAGTTCACGCACCGTAAAACCCCTCAGGGAGCGCCAGTGAGCCAGCGCCTGGGGGGAGAAGGACCGTCGCGGCATGCCTCCAGCAAAGCGTGACGAAGACTTTGTCGCAACACAGCGAAGCAAATATTGTTCGAAAGTTGATATTTCTGTGCCCGGGTGGCTGCGCTTCGCCCGCAGCCGCCTTCTCATACCTGTCACGGCGGGTCGGGTACAACAAGCATCTGCGCGCTGAGTTGCCGCTGATCAAGAGAGTTTCTGTCGGTTTGCCGCAGACACGGCCTGCCGCTTCAACACGAGTGGAGCACTGCCCCGGCCCCAGGCGTAGTGCAAGCCTTCCACCCCACGGTCATGTCCTGGGCTGCGGATGCCCATCACGTGTCTCTGGCCAGCCCGAGAACAGCGAACGCGAAGTGCTGGCCGCGATGCTCGACCGCGAGCCGATCTGGTCTGCCTGTGCGCGTGAGCACGGCAAGGGGCTCTTGTCTCCAAGGAGTCCGAAGCCGACCCTGCCACGCGCGGTATCACGCTGCCCAGGCACTCCTTCAAGCAGGAGAAGCCCCGGCGGGACGAGCCGCTGCCGGAGTCGGTCCGCGAGCTGATCGAGGTCAACGACTCCCCCGAGGGGGGCAGTTCGGCATCGCGGAGGCCGGAGCGTCGAAGGCGAATCGCGAACGGCGCCGTTCCGGTCAACCCAGGTCGATTAAAGGCATTACCGATCAACCGTCTGGCCTCTCGTGATGCCGTCGGTAAGGTCGTCACCAGGGTCGAGCGCATCGGCCCAAGTCCCGCGGCACGGCCCATGACCGTGCCGCCCAGCGGCCAAGGTGCCCAGGCGCGACCTCGTGCCCTGCACCAACTGCGTGCACGTTTACTCGAAGGCTGTCAGACCGTCCATGTGCTGCTTCCTGCCGCGCATCGGATCATGGGGCCGAGCGTGGAGACCAGGAGCCGTCATGCCCAAGAGCCACTCCCGCAAGAAGAAGACGCGCGCACGCCAGCGGGCCAGCGGAGCCGCCTACGTGTCCGCGAAATCCGGAGCAGCCCACCGGCACCCGGGACCAGACCTTACGCTGCCGAACGCCGGAATTGAGCCCATCGATCGCACTGCTCTTGAGAACGTTCGGCGCCTGATCGGCGCCGGCTGGCAGGAATGCGCCTCGTGCCAACGCTCCCTCGCCAACACGGTGGTGACCTCCGACCCGGCGGCCCTGATGCTGATGGCCTTCTACATCTACGGCGGCCTCCCGGACGCGGGTTCTCTCGCCTCCGCGGCCACCCACCGGTTTGCCGCCGCTGCCCCAACTGCCAAGGCGTCGGGGGACCTGCAACCGCTGCTGGCCACCGTCCGCGCCATGAGCCGCCCGGAGAGAGCCGAACTCGTCGAAGACACCATGGACATGTGGGTCGGCATGCACGCCATGAACATCATTCCCGAAGCCCACACGTCCGGATCACCTGCCCGACCAGCCGTATCCGAGACCGCCGAGTGTCTGCCGGACGCCCTGTTCCTGGACACCGCCCAGCTTGCACCACCAAGGGCCGACTACCGCCTCCACCCGGCTCTTCCCGACGGCGAGGGCGACGCCCCGCCCATGCCGGTGCTCTGGGTGGAACCTCACGGCCCTGCCGCCGGGCACGACGACCTGGTCCGGCGCTGCGGCTTCACCCCCGTGACCGATGAGGGAGGCGGCGACCCGCTCTGGCTCCTCCACGTGAACGAGGACCTGGGCGCTCTGCGCGAGGTCGCGCGCCTGGCCACCGACGCCTGCGGGCAGCGCCGCACCGGATGGAGCGACGACCTCATCGACCTGCACCTGTCGACCGGCTCGATCATGACCCCCCTCCCGAGCGACTACCTCGGCCTGCTGCGGTCGACTAGCGAAGTCCGCATGATCGGTCCGGCCGCCAACGCCGCCGACGCCGCTGCGCGCGCCGAACAGGGGCAACTGCTGTCGGCACGAGCCCGGGTCGTCTTCGACTTCAGCCTCCACCGCGCAACCAGCCAGCCCTCCGGATCCCGCACCGCCCCCACCCCCGCGGCGGGGGCGCGCCGACCCCGCCGTCGGCACCCCTCGCCTGCCGAACTGCCTGACCTCGACATCACACCGGCCTACGACCCCGCACTGGGCCCCTGCATCGATATGACCCGCTTCATCAGCGACGCGGTCTACGACATCACGCTCACCAGGTGCGACGTAGCGGACCAAGCGCAACCGGTGGCCGTGCTGCACGCGATCAGCGGCGCCGCAGGCGCCGCTGACCTGAAGTACCGGTGCCTGTGGCAGCAACGTGTCGCCACGCTACCGCCGGTCGACAAGCGATGGCTTGTCACCGTCGACTCCGAGCAGCGCACCATCACCTCCGTCAGCCACGACCGTCACGACGCGGATCGTTCCTCGGGGGAGAGCCACATCTATCCGCTCACCCTCACCCTGCGCACACCCCGAGGGCAGCTGACACCAAATCAGGTCGATCACGTGCGCGCCCTGGACGGTCTCGTGCTGGTCGGACCGCTGGAACCTGACGGCGACCTCGACGACGCCTGGAGCAGGCGCGACCTGCTCCAGGTCCACGCCACGGTCACCGTGGCCTGACCTGATCGTCGCCCGGCACCGTCCCCCGGGCCTGCGGCGGCGCGGCCGCCAACAGCCCCTGAGCCCGAAAGACGTACTGTGCTCGACCTTCCCGAAGACCCGCCTGCAGCCGCCGTCGCCGACGTACTGCGCACCCACCACACCGCCCGCGTCCGAGCCGCATGGGGCAGCGGCAAGACGATCCTCGCCGCCGACACCGCCCACCAGATCGCCCCCGACGGCACCGCCCTGGTCCTCATCCCTGACGAGGACCATCTCGTGCCGACCGTGCACGCCTGGCGCCGCTGCGCGCGTACCGGAGAGACCGCCATCCTCACCCGCGGCCGGCAACGCCACCTTGAATCTCACACCGGAATCCGGCAGATCAGTACCGCCCGTGAGCTCGCCGCCCTGGTAGCCGACACACGGGGCCCGCTCACCGTGTTCACCACCTACCGGAACAAGCCCGCTCTGCAGGCCGCTCATCGCGAGCACGGCCTGCAGGCATGGGACATCCTGATCGCCCACCTCGACCTGAGCGACAAAGCCCCCTGGGCGGACCTGTACAAACCCGCCCTCTGGCCGGCACGACACCTGTGAAGTGCCGCTGGAATGCCACTAGAGAACTGTCATTTACGTGCCACCTTTGACGGGGGTGCGATCGTCCTCTGAGCTGGCACGATGCTGGTTCTGCTGGTGGCGGGCAGTGAGAATTCTCAGTGGCGTCAATTGGCATCTTGGCAGGACAACTTCTGCGACTTCCTATGTGCTTCAGTGTGCCGGTTTGGGGTGGTTCGTGGGCGTATGGGAGGGTTGAGTGAGGTGCCGCTCAACTGCGTTTATTCTGCCTACCGTTGGCCGTCGAGGGTTTGATGCCTTCCGGTGCGCCGACAAGGGGCTGATGTCGGCGCGGCAGGGTCAAGAGGGTTCGGTGTCCCGCAGGCGCATCTCTTCCTCGAGCTCGTCCAGGTCCCGCAGTGCTCTCTCATCGGGCATCCAGGTTCGCGTCACTGTGCGGAGCAATTCTTCGCGGGACGCGCCCGCGGCATCGGGGAACAAGCCGGCGAGGCAGAAGGAAGCGGCTGCCACACGCATCGCGGGGACGTGAATGCCTGTCCAGTTCAGGTAGTCCGGCATATCGATGGCGTCGAATTGCCCTGTGTGCCGCTGGAGTAGCTTTGCTGTTCGGTCGTTGGGGTCGCCGCGGCCGGATCCGTAGACGTGGCGGACGACCTCGGCGGAGGTGCCTGGCGGCAGGCCCAGAGTCGTGTCGGATTCGGCGAGCTCGTCGCGTCCGTACACGGCATCGAGTGCCCGCGGGTTGATGCTCTGCAGGAGTCGGCACATCGCACGTGTTGCTTGCCGGTCTCCGGCCACCTCGTTGAGACGCTTCTGGAGGTTGCCCTTGAGAAGGTCAGGTACAGCGAATCCGGGGATGTGGGCTGTGCCGAGTGCCAGCATGAAGTCGGCGACGGTGGTGTCCCACTCCTGGTAGCGAATGCCGAGCCAGCCGGGAGCTGTCTTCTGGAACAATCTGATGGCCTCGCGGGTGGCGTTGTCGTCAGATACCCACTCTGTGAACCCCCCGCTCCCTGGGCCGATCCCCGCCTTATCGGCCAGGGCGACCCATGGGTCCAGTGCGCGGCCGGCCCAGGCAATCAGCGACAGGTAGCGGGCGAGATGGGGCGAGTCCCGGAAATCCTGCTTGTAGGCGCTGTCTCCCCGTCCGAAGACTCCTTGCTTCGTCCCCCAGCGGTCCCCTTCATCTACCCAGGAGAATGTGGCGCAGTACGCGCGCATGTACCTCTCAAGTGCAGGATCGGTGCACCTTCGTTGAGCGTAGGCGTCCTCGATTCCCAGAGTGCTCGACGTCGTTTTCTCGGTCTTCACCCCGGGGCGCGTGAGGAAGGGATACAGGAGCGCCTCATGTTGTCGTGCGACTTGATCTGCTTCGTGGAATGCGAGGTACAGGTCCCACACGGGGGCCGGGACAGGCCGGGCCGGGATGTCGGAGGGCGGCATGGGGCCGCCCGTTGCCGCCCGAATTTGATCGGCCACCTGCCGCCAAGATGCCTGCTGCCACGCCTGCCGCACTGCCTCCTCTTCGGACTTGCGGCGCTGCGCTTCTTGCCGGCTGGCCTTGCGGCGTCTGGCATTCCCCTGTTTGTTGCCGACGATGTTGAGGAGGTCGCCGCGTTCCGCACGGGTGGCGATCTCTTCCCGTTCCGCTGCGTCCAGTTGGGGGGCAGGCACGTCCTCGCGTAAGGGAACGATCTCGGGCCGGCGTCCGTCGATGGCAAGCTCTTCTATCCAGACGCGCACCGCCGGTGCGGGGGCGGCCAGATGGTCGGCGAGCCGCGCCGTGATCGGTTTGGTGGTCTTCCCCACGTACTTGACCTCGTCGGTCCGTGGATCGACGAGCCCGTAGATCGTTCCGTACTCCGTCACTTCGTGACCTTTCGATTGTCTCCGCAGCGGCGAGGAGAGCGTGGCGGTCACCGTAGAAGACGCCACTGACAATGCCGCCGACGACCGGCGGCCGTCGTGAGGATCAGCAGTCCTGAGCCTTGCGCGGGTGTCGGTCAGGGCGGCCGGCCCGCGGGCCCGCCACTGCACCTGCACCTGGTGTGCAAAGGTCTCGCCTGCGCTTCTGCGTTCCGCAGGGCGTCGCTGCCCGCCAAGGCGGCTCTCGCAACGCGTCGGCAAAGACGGCACGGCGTGGGTGCTGGCGGTGCACAGACCCGGACGCAAGGGGCCGGCGATGCGTGCCGCCCCTCGCCGGGCAGCCGCCGCCGGGTGTCAGTGCGACCTGCGAGCATGATGAGCCAGGCGGCTGACGCGCAGCATGCCTCGTGCGAGATAAGGGAGTTGGAGCAGTGAACACCGTACGGGCCCGGGTGTGGCGATTCTCGGTGGGGAGTCAGACGGTAAAGGCCCAGTCGATCGGGGAGGGCGCCCTGCCGGTCTCGCTGGCCCGCCTGCTCCACATCAACGCCATGGCGTGCGACCCGCGCCGCACGCTCAGCTACTGGACCCGACGGTCCGAGGTACGCTTGATGGCCAGCTACCTTCACGCGCCAGGCGGCGGTAGTCCGCTTCGCGTTGACCACCCAGCGTTCGAGGCCAGTTCCCGGCACATCCGCAGCTTCGTCAACGAGGGCTCGGGGCTGGGAATGCTGACGGCGGCGGGGGAGTCCCTGTTCGCGTGGAAGGACGGAGCGCACGACCTCCACAACTTCGACGCGCTGCCCAAACACCTGCTCGGCCACTACCGGCCGACCGGAGTCCGCCCCGACCTGCTGTTCCACCTGCCCGCGGGTCCCGTGGCCGGTGAGGCTCGCGGCAGACACCGCCGTGCCGCGCAGCTGCTGCCCGAACGGCTGCTTGCCGGCCAGAGGCAGCGGCTGCGCGAACTGGCCTCGTGGTCTGCCGCGCACCATGACCACACCTACTTCATGAGCTGGGTGTGGATCGGCCCCTCCGGCATCGCGGTCGACATCTTCCTGCCCGAAGGCGGCCCGTGGAACGGCGCGCTGGATGCCCAGTGGATGAGGGAACACGCACAGGACGGACCGGCGACGCGGTTCCCTTTGCACGAGCCGCGTGAGCAACGGGTGGCACGACGGCGCGCACCACAGGATCCGGGGCCGGCCGAGGAGCGCATCGCTTACGTCGAGGAAGCACCGGATGACGGTCCGCACGAGTTGCGGACGGCACCCAACATCTTCTCCGAGGTCTACCAGACGCACGAGGGCGGTGCCCCGATTCCTCCCGGCTCGCCGCAACAGCAGGCCGCGGGCGTGATGGAGTGGCTGTATGAGACGGCTCCCGCAGGCGACGGGGCCGTGCTGGCCGGCATTCCCGTCCGAGGAACCTGGGCGGCGGCGGATGCTGCGGGCCCTGCCCGGCACGCCGTCCTGCTGGGGGTCCTCGCCGAGCAGCCGCCACGGCAGGCCGCGGTGCGCGAGCGCCTGGCCCGCGCCGAGGGCCGCTTCGACGCCTGCCTGGACGGCCGCCTGCTCACCGTCGTCCGCCCTGCCGCCTCGCCCGCCCCGTCCTGGCGTGACCTGGAACGGGCACTGCTGGAGGGGTAGAAGCGCGGCTCATGCTTCTTCCGCGCCGGCCACCGACCCCTGGCCATGGGTGGTGAAAGGGACGCGGTTCGGGCTGCCTGCCACCACCTTCAGCACCGTCCAACTGACCACCGCTCACCCGCGCTCTGAATATTCCGCCACGCCTGCACGCACCCTCACGTCCGGAAGACAGCCGCCTATGTCACCGCCCGCCTCCCCAACCGCTGCTGCCCACGCATGGAGCCGGTCCGCGCAAGATCCTGATCGGCGCGCCCCGCCCCGCCGGCTGCCCGCGGCCCGCCCGGCCGCGGGCCGGTGCGGCGCCGCGGGTTCGTGGACGAGCGACGGGCGTTGGGCCATGGCCACGTCACGCGCGCAGGTGGGGCGCACGGGGTCCGTGAGGCTGCCGCAGTGGAGCGCAGTGGCAAGGCGGAGAAGCAGCGGCCGGTTGCGAACACGTTGCCGCAACCCGGACAGGTGCGGCGGCGCGCATGAGGTCGCTGCGGTGTCAGTCCAGGTCGTCGAAGAGGGAGCCCTGGGACGGAGGTGCATTGCGCGGGCGGGGGAGGCGCTTGCGCTTGTGCGGAGGCGGGGGAGGGGTGCCGGCGGCGCCGTCGGTCAGGGCGTGCTGGCAGGCGGCCCGCAGGTCCGGCAGCTGCATCTGCGCGCCTAGCAGGCCGAGGAAGTCCGCGACGCTCCAGTCGATGAGGGCGCCCTGGCGGGAAAGGTACAGGCCCACACGGTCGATGCCGTAGCTGTCGCTGTAGTCCAGCAGGAGGTAGCCCGCCAGCTGGTAGAGCTCGGCCCGGCCGAGGCGCTCGGGGCGGATGGTGGCCTTGCAGTCCACCAGCGCTCCGGCCAGGACGAAGTCGGCGTCGGCTCCGCCCACGTGCCGACTGCCCTCGAAGACCGGCCCGCAGACCCGCTCCGGCGCGGCCAGCTTTCGCAGGCGCGCGAACGGGCCGGGCTGCGCTGCCAGTTCCATCTGCCGTCGGATGTCTTCGACGATGTAGGACGGCACGGCATCGACCATGTCCTGCAGGCAGGCGCCGGGCGGGGTCAGGCCCAGGGCGTTGCCGCGTACCCAGCCCACGTGGCGGAAGATCGCCTCGAAGCTGGAGGCGAGGTGGCACAGCCGGATGAGACGGTCCTCGGCCTCATCCTCCAGGGCCAGCGGCTGACCGTCCTCGCTTTCGTACGTGCGCAGCTCCTCCAGCAGCACTGCGCCCGCGGCCTGCACCGTGTCGATGACCTCGGGACTGGGCCACCCGTTGTCATCGAGGACCGCCCGCACCACGCCCTCGCTGATCGGTGCGCCGGTGGGGGCTCCGAGACTGATCCTCAGCCGGTGATCGATGGTGTGCCCCAGCATCCGGTACTCCGGACGCTGTCCCGCACCGGCCGCCGGCTTCACCGGCGCGGCATAGCGCGCCAGGCGCGCACGGTAGTCACTCAACACGTCTTCGGGTAACGGCAGATGCTCGGTGAGGAACAGGGAGATCACCGAAGTGGGGTCCTTGAGGCAGGAGGTGAGACTCATGCGTGCATCGTGCCGCACGCCGCCGACATCGCGGCCGACGAGCGCAGCGGGTACCGGGGGGTAGCCGAGACTTTGCGTCATCCCTTTTCACGCCGCGCCACACCCGTTGTCAGACCCTGCCTCTACAGTGCCCGCACCCGCTGGGTCGCAGGGCAACCGAAGCCGCGCCCGCCTCGGCCGGCTCACGCACTGACGTGGGAAAACACCTCAACCTCCCGTGCTCCAGCGCAACTTGGCGACCCGGGAGGCCCCGGGCCCTCGGAGGGACGCTACGCGCGTTGTATCCCCGGCTGCGTGCCCCGGACGATTGACCGGAAAGATCTTGCCGGGCCCGGCCCCGCCCTAAGTTCGAGCTGTTCGATGAACCGCCCCGGTCCCGCACATCTGGCCGGACACCGCCTGCCACACCCCCCAGGCACCGGCCGTTCCCCTTTGCTGCCGCCCCCGCCGGGGCAGCCCTACGGCCGGCGGTCCCACCGCGTCGCGCTCCGACGGGCGCGCCACCGCAACGGGACCCCACCCAGCCCGCCGGCCCTCTCGGCCATGCGCGGTGCCCGCCATGACGCCGCACGGGCTGCCGGACGAACCAAGGAGGATCATGGGCTTCGGCAAATACGGTGCGCAAGGCGTCCACGGCGCCATGGCACTGGCCACCGCACTGGACAGACGGGCCTTCGCAGGCGACCACTGGAAGACGCCGGAGGAGAAACACCGGCGCGCACTGCTCTACCTCACCCGCTCGGCGGCCGGCTACCGGGCCATGGAGGATGCAGGCATCACCGTCGATGCCCGCACGCTTCTCGCGTGGTTGTCCCAGGCCCGCGCCCCCAGCCGGGACCGGCAGGCCCGCCTGGAGACCGCCTACCAAACGCTGCGGCGACGCAACATCGCGCCGGCCCTGACCCGGTCGCTGAACGCAGGGGGCGGCACCCGCATCGAGATCTACCCCGCCGATGAGGCCGAGGTTGAGATGTGTCACCGGCGCGTCGTGCCATGGCGCCACAAGAACATCTACCGCTGGAACACCATCGTGGCCGCGTGGTCGGTGGGGGACCAGATGCGCTTGGTCGCGGCGTGGGAGGACACCATCTGCGACCTGGACTCGGACTGGCGCAAGTACGAGTACGTCTCCCACATCGGCATGCCCATCTGACCCGGGCCGCACGCCTCACAGCCCTTCTTGTTCTCAGGAGCAGCCTCCTCATGGATGAGGAACCACCCGACAGCGCGTCGGCCGCGCACCCCCAGGCCGCCACACGCCGGCTGGAGCGGCAGATGCTGACCACCCCGGCGATCCGCCACCTGATGACGCTGGACGCCCGCGGTGAGCTCACCACCGCCCACGTGCGGCTGGTGGCCCAGACCCTGGACCTGCACATCCGCACCGTCTGGAAGCGCCTGGCCGACGCCAAAGCCAACGGCACCGCCGAACGTCCCGGCCGAACCCGCTTCGAGATCACCGAAGACCTCCGCGTCCAACTGGCCTACCACCGGGGCAACATCAAGAGCCTGTATGAAGCACTGCGCGCCGAAGCCGAAGAAGACGGCGGCACCGCGCCCAGCCTGGCCACCCTCTACCGCGCCATCCGCCGCGACCTTTCCCCAGGGGACCTCGCCGGCCTGCGCCAAGGCATGCCGGCCTCCCGGGGCCACGACCCGCACCTGCGGCGCGCCCCGCCTGCCGCAACGAGGAGTGGGAGGGCGACCACAAGCAGGTCCCCGTCTGGGTGCTGGCCGGCGACCGCCTCCTCAAACCCTGGGTGACCTGGTTCATCGTCTGCTCCACCGCCATGACCATGGGCTGGGCCCTCACCCCCCACTACCCTCACCGCGGATCCATCCTCGCCGCTCTGCGCTCTGCCCTCCTGTGCGACGACACCCACGGCCCGGCCGGCGGCCTGCCCCAGCGACTGCGCATCGATCGCGGCCGCGACTTCCTCGCCCGCGCCGTCCAAGAAGCCCTCGGCGCCTTCGCCGTCGACGTCTACGTCCTGCCCCCTTACACCCCGCACCTCAAAGGCAGCATCGAAAATCTCAACCACGCGGTCACCAGCATGTTCTTCTCCACCCTGCCCCGCTACACCGGGGCCCAGCGCCTGGACTCCCGTCACCGCT